>NZ_OZ221631.1:5200000-7118414 GCF_965119365.1 Pseudomonas medicaginis | reverse complement strand
GACAGAGTCTGGGAGTCGTTTGCGAAATGGGCCGGCATTTTAACAGGCTCAGAGAATTGTGCTGCCCTGTCCGACTTGTGACGCACACAGGATTGTCATTTGCCGCTTCTGTCACTTTCACGCAGGATGTGGGGCCAATTGGGTCGCGCGTAGTATTTCGAACGGAAAAAACCCACCCAAGGCGCGTGTTTGAGAACCATTGGCATTGGTCATTGCCCATCGGCAGGTCATAATGCCTGGCGCCTACCACCTTGCAGAGTCTAGGGAGTCAGCTTGTCAACGCCTGTCGAACCCTTGCGTTTGCTGTTATTGGCCCAAGAGCCAGAGTGGTCAGCAAGATTGCGCGAGTGCCTGGTGCCCTTGGGGCCCTCGGTTGTGTTGATCAGCGCCCCGACCTGGGAGTCAGTCAGCAGCCTGTTCGAAGATAATCGCAACGCGGTGTTGCTGACCGTGGCGGCGTTGCAGCCGGCGCCGGGTCGTTGCAGCCTGCCGACCATCCTGTTGCTCGAGCACGAGCCAGCGGCTGCCCCCGACGGCGTCAGTGACTGGCTGGTGTTCGAGGTGCTCGACAGCGCGACCCTGCGGCGTTGCCTGCGCCACGTGCGTGAGCGCGGCGTGCTGGAAACCACTTTGCAGCGCCTCGCCGAACAGGACCCATTGACAGGCATCGCCAATCGCCAGGGGTTCCAGACCTTGCTGGCGGCGCGCCTGGCGGAAAACGACGGCCGTGGCCTGGCGCTCGGTCACCTGGACCTGGACAACTTTCGCCACGCCAACGACGCCCTTGGTCACCAGGCCGGTGATCGCTTGATCCTGCAAGTGGTGTCGCGGCTCAAGGGTTCGCTCGAGGCCGGCGATCAATTGGCGCGGCTGGGCAGTGATGAGTTCGCCTTGCTGATCGACACCCGCCGCGCACCGCAGCGGGCCGAGTGGATGGCCGAGCGTATTACCGAAGCCTTGGCCGAGCCCTATTGGGTGGACGGTGAAAGCCTGTTGATCGGTTGCAGCCTGGGTGTTGCCCATGCTCGCGCCCAGGCCGGCGCCGATCCGCTGATGTGGCACGCCCACATCGCCATGCAGCAGGCCAAGAGCACACAGGGCTGCACCTTTCATATCTTCAACGAGCGCATCAATCGCAATGCCCGCAGCCTCGCCGACCTGGAAAGCGAACTGCGCCGGGCACTGCGCCGCGACGAATTGGAACTGCATTACCAGCCACGGCTGAACCTCGATGGCGGCCACATCGTCGGTCTCGAGGCCTTGGTGCGCTGGCGTCACGGCGAACGCGGCTTGCTGCCACCGAGCGAGTTCGTGCCGCTGGCCGAACAGAGCGGCTTGATCGTGCCACTGGGCTACTGGGTGATTTCCCGGGCGCTGCGGGACATGCAGGCCCTGCGCGAGCGGGGGCTGGCGCCGTTGCACATGGCGGTCAACCTGTCGTTCCGGCAGTTCCAGGACAGCCAGTTGCTGCCGACATTGAGTCGGCTGATTGCCGAACGGGGTGTGGAGGCGCAATGGCTGGAGTTCGAACTCACCGAAACCGCCGTCATGCGCCGCAGCGAACTGGTCAAGCAGACCATGGACGCCCTGGGCCGTCTGGGGGTGCGCTTCTCCCTGGACGACTTCGGCACCGGATTCTCCTCGTTCGTGCACCTCAACAGCCTGCCGATCGCCTTGCTCAAGATCGACAAGAGCTTCGTCGGTGGGATGGAGCAGCGCGAAGAAAACCGCAAACTGGTACACGCCATGATCAACCTGGCCCACAACCTCAACCTGGAGGTGGTGGCCGAAGGTGTGGAAACCCAGGAGCAACTGGACCTGCTACGCGCGTTCGGTTGCGACCAGGTGCAGGGCTTCTTGATCAGCAAGCCGTTGCCGTTGCCGGAGTTGGTTGAGTACTTGACGTTCGAGGGTGATCAGAAGTCCGCACACGACGTCGTGCTCTGACACGAACCCTTGTGGGAGCGAGCTTGCTCGCGATAGCGGTGTATCAGTCAAAATCGATGTGACAGACCTATCGCCATCGCGAGCAAGCTCGCTCCCACAAAGGGATGGATTTCACTTGGCCTGAATGGCTTCGAAACCGGGTTGCCCAGGCTCGCTGCGAATCATCCGCTTCATCTTCCATTCAAACGCCGCTGTCAGGCTCACCGCTGCGCAGGCCAGCCCCAGGGCCAGGCCCCACCAGACACCGGTCGGTCCCCAGTTCAGGTGGAATGCCATCCACCATGCCGCCGGCGCGCCGATCAGCCAATAGCAGCCCAGCCCCACCAGAAAGGTGGTCTTGGCGTCCTTGAGCCCACGGATGCAGCCCATGGCGATGGTTTGCGTGCCGTCGAACAACTCGAACCACGCTGCCACCGCCAGCAGGCTCACCGCCAGCTTGATCACCTCGCCAAAGGCCGGGTCGTCGTGGTCCAGGAACAAGCCGATCAACTGATTCGGCAGCAACCAGAACACCATGGCGAACGCCAGCATCGCCGCCGCGCCGAAGCCTATCCCGACCCGACCGGCCAGGCGCGCCATCAGCAATTGCCCGGCGCCGTAATGCTGGCCGATGCGCATGGTGATGGCGTAGGACATCCCGGCCGGCACCATGAACGCCACCGAGACGATTTGCAGGGCGATCTGGTGGGCCGCCAACGGCGTGCTGCCCATGGTGCCCATGCACAGGGCGGCGAATGCGAACAACCCGACCTCCACCGCGTACGTGCCGCCAATGGGCAGGCCCAGGCGCCACAGTTCCTTGAGGTACTGGCGATTGGGCCGCGACAGGCCTTCGAGCAATGGATAGGCGCGGTAGGCCGGGTGCCGATGGATGTGCCAGGCCAGCGCCAGGGCCATGCAGTTGGCGACAATCGCCGTGACCAGGCCGATGCCCATCAAGCCGAGTTTCGGCAGGCCGAACATACCGGTGATGAGCGCGTAGTTGAGCAGGAAGTTGGCCACGGTGCCGCCGAGGCTGATCACCATGACCGGTGTGGCTCGGCCGATGGCGCTGGTGAAACCGCGCAGGGCCATGAAACTCAAGTAACCGGGCAGGGCGAACGGCAGCGCCAGCAGGAACTGTCCGGCGGACAGCACGTTGGTTTCGGTCTGGCCGAACATCAACAGCACGGGCTTGAGGTTCCACAGCAGCAACCCGGCCATCAGCGCCATCAACCAGGCCAGCCAAAGCCCGGCCTGGGTCAGTCGGGTGGCGCCTTCGACATCGCCTGCGCCCTGGCGGATCGCGACCAGGGTGCCCACCGCGGCGATCACGCCGATGCAGAAGATCGACACGAACGAATAGGTGGCCGCCCCCAGCCCACCGCCGGCCAGGGCTTCGGGGCTCAGGCGCGCCATCATCACGGTGTCGGTGAGCACCATCAGCATGTGCGCCAACTGCGAGGCAATCAACGGCCCCGCCAGCCGCAGGATGGCCCAGAGTTCGATACGCACCGGATGCCGCATGATCATCACGCTCCATGTTCAAACAAGGCAGTAAAGCAACGATTCTCGGCGCTCTCGGCGGATTGCACAAAGGGATAAAAAAGATCGCTGGCATGATTAAAACTCATGCTGAACGGGTTTCTGGTAGGGTTTGCAAACCACGTCATGGAGCTTTTGCGATGTCTCGTCGTCTTCCTCCTCTTTATGCGCTGCGGGCATTCGAAGCGGCGGCACGCTACAGCTCGTTCACCCGCGCCGCTGAAGAACTGTCGATCACCCAGAGCGCTGTCAGCCGGCACATTCGCACGCTGGAAGATCACTTTGCTTGTCGGCTGTTCCTGCGCAGCGGCCGTCACCTGCAATTGACCGAGGCGGCGCGGTTGCTGTTGCCGGGCGTGCGTGAAGGGTTCATGGCGCTGGAGCGGGCTTGCCATACCTTGCATGGCGAGGATGGCATCCTGCGCATGAAGGCGCCTTCCACGCTGACCATGCGCTGGTTGTTGGCGCGCTTGAGTCGCTTCCGGCATTTGCAGCCCGGCAACGAGGTGCAACTGACCAGTGCCTGGATGGACATCGACTCGGTGGACTTCAACGTCGAGCCCTTCGATTGCGCCGTATTGCTGGGCAACGGGCATTTTCCCGCCGACTGGGAGGCCAGCCTGTTGTTTCCCGAGGAATTGATCCCGGTGGGCGCGCCGAACCTGTTGAACGACCAGCCCTGGGATGTGGCGCGGCTGGCCAGTGCTGAGCTGCTGCATCCGACGCCGGACCGCCGGGACTGGCGCAACTGGCTGCAACGCATGGGGCTGTCCGACAAGGTCTCGCTCAAGGGGGGACAGGTGTTCGATACCCTGGAGCTGGGCATGATTGCGGCGGCGCGTGGCTATGGGGTTTCCATGGGCGACCTGCTGATGGTGGCCGAGGACGTTGCCCAAGGGCGCCTGAGCCTGCCATGGCCGACGGCTGTCGCCAGCGGTGAGCATTATTACCTGGTCTGGCCGAAAACCCGGCCGGGAGGTGAACGTTTGCGCCGCCTCAGCGACTTCCTCCAAGGCGAGGTCAAGGCCATGCAACTGCCCGATGTAGAGCGTCTGGGCTGAAACGATGCAGTTGGCGTGCTAGCCACTTGGGATTAATCCGTCCAAACCGCTCAAGTATTTGGCTTTGCCGCCGAATCCGTGAAGATGGAACCCTCGTTCAGAAAGGGCTTAATTACACCTAACCCGAATAAAATGCCGAGCGTGCAACGTGATCAGGATGATCCGGTCTCTCGGTCAGGAGCCGTCATGTCTCAACCCCGCGCCCGGATCGCCTCACAGCTAGGCCTTGCCCTCGCCGTGATACTGGCGGTCGTGATCTCCGGCAGTACCGTCTTCGCCTTGCGCTCGCTGGACACTGCCAACCTTGCCACCCGTGAAGAGCACTTGGCCAGCGAAGCGCGCCTCATGGCCGATCAGCTCAATACCTTCCACAGCACCCTGCGCGAGAGCACTCAGCGCTTGGCCGGTCTGTTCGAAAAGCGCTTTAGCGCGGGCCTGAACGTGCATCCCGACCAGCCGGTGACGGTGGCGGGCGTACAGACCCCGGGCTTGAGTCTGGGCAGCGAAGTGTTGAACAACAACTTCAAGGAAGTGGACGACTTCAAAGCGATGACCGCCGGGGTTGCCACGGTATTCGTGCGCAGCGGCGACGATTTCATCCGCGTCAGTACCTCGGTCAGTAAACAGGACGGTACGCGGGCCATCGGCACCGTGCTCGACCGCGCCGGGCCCGCCTACGGTCCGGTGATCAGCGGGCAGAGCTACATCGGTCGGGCCCTGCTTTTCGGGCGCTTCTACATGTCGCAATACACGCCGGTACGCGACAGCAGCGGCAAGATCATTGCTGTGTTGTACGTAGGCTTCGACTACACCGATGCGCAGAACGCGCAGTTCGAAAACCTCAAGCGCTTCCGCATCGGCCAGACCGGTTCCCTGGCGCTGCTGGATGAACAAAACAAATGGCTGGTGCCGCCAGCCGGTGTGCAGGCGCTGGACAACGCTACCGCAGCCATCACGGCTCTGATCAAAAAGCCGGGCAAGGGCGCGTTCTGGACCGATACCGCCGAAGATTTCTACAGCGTTGCCGTGCCGTTCGAGGACGGGCCGTGGGCAGTGGTGGCGAGCATGCCGAAAGCCGAGATCCGCGCCGTGACCTGGAGCGTCGGTACGCAACTGGCCATTGGCAGCCTGCTGGCGATGTTGTTGGCGGTCGGCTCGGCGATGTGGTTGCTGCGCAGCAAACTGGCGCCGCTTGGGGACCTGGTGCGCCAGGCCGAAGCGTTGGGTGCTGGCGACCTGAGCGTGCGCCTGAACGTGTCGAGCCATGATGAAATCGGTCAGCTGGCTCGTGCTTTCAACCAGATGAGCCAGGCCCTGTCGACCATGGTCGAGCACATCCGCAAGGCCTCCCAGGAGGTCAACAGCCGCGCCCAGGCCCTGTCCGGTTTGTCCAGCGGGGCGTACGAAGGCATGGAGCAGCAGTCCGGCGAAATCACCAGCATGGCCGGCGCGGTGGAAGAGTTCAGTGCGACCTCATTGAACATTGCCGACAACATGGGGAACACCGAGCGCCTGGCCCAGGAAAACGCCCAGCAAACCCGCATTGGCCGGACCTCGATGGATGAAGCGTCTTCGTCCCTGGAGCAAATTGCTGGCGCCCTGAACAGCACGGCTTCGGTCATCAATACCTTGGGCCAGCGTTCCCAGGAGATTGGCGGCATTGTGGGGGTCATCACCTCGATTGCCGAGCAGACCAACCTGCTGGCCTTGAACGCTGCCATCGAAGCCGCCCGCGCCGGCGAGCAGGGCCGTGGTTTCGCCGTGGTGGCCGATGAAGTCCGCAGCCTGGCGTCCCGCACCCGCCAGGCCACGGATGAAATCTCCAGCATGATCAACAGCATCCAGCAGGAAACCGGCAATGCCATCAGTACGATGGAGCAGGGTAACCTGCTGATGCAGGAAGGCCTGTCGCGCAACGCCAACGTGGCCTCGGCCCTGGCGCGCATCGACGAGCAGAGCCGCTCGGCTGGCCAGCAATTCGCGGCGATCACCACCGCCACCCAGGAACAAAGCAGTACCGCGACCCTGCTCAGCAGCAACCTGCAGAGCATCGCCATGGCCAACAGCGAACAGCGCCAGGTGGTCTCGAACCTGGCCCTCACCGCCAAGGAACTGGAAAAGCTGGCCCAGGACCTGCGCCAAGAGGTTGATCGGTTCCGCTGAAACGTACCGTCATGAGCAAGCTCACCCATACCCCTGTGGGAGCGAGCTTGCTCGCGATGACGGCCGCCCGGCCAACATCATCTCAATCTGACCCACAGCTATCGCGAGCAAGGGAATTGTAGTGAGCGCACTTCTGACGCTCGCCGGGAATTAGGGTGGGAGCGAGCTTGCTCGCGATAACGGCTGCCCGGCCAACGTCATCTCAATCTGACTCACCGCTATCGTGAGCAAGCTCGCTCCCACAAAAGCTACCACCCTGGTGTCGCTCCTTTTTTAGGACAATTGCTGTTTTTAAGCTTGCTGAAACGTTTCTTCAAGTCTATAAAAACCGCACAACTCCAAGAAAAGGCCATGACCATGACCCCGTTCAAATTCCTCGTGACCCTCGGCGCCCTGGGCGCTGCCTCCCATGCGATGGCCTGGGATTACGTCCTGCTCGACACAGACAAAGCCGCTCAACCCTGGCAAGTAACCAGCCAGCAGCTGGGCGTGAAAACCGACAAGCCGTTTTCCGTGACGATGCGCACCCTGCACGGCGGCCGGCAGGAAGGCGTCAGCATCGTCGACATCGACAACGGCACCCTCAAGCTTTCCGTGGTCCCGACCCGCGGCATGAACGTGCTGCAGGCTTCGGTCGGGAATGTGCGCATGGGGTGGGATTCGCCCGTCAAGGAAGTGGTCAATCCGGCGTTCATCGAACTCAACGGCCGAGGCGGGCTGGGCTGGCTCGAAGGTTTCAACGAGCTGGTCACCCGTTGCGGCTACGAGTGGGTCGGCCATCCCGGCATGGACAACGGTGAGCTGCTGACCCTGCATGGTCGCGCCGCTAATATTCCTGCCAACAAAGTCACGTTGCATATCGATGAAAAACCTCCCTACGCCATCACCCTGCGGGGTGAGTTGAAGGAGCAGGCGTTCAAGAAGGTCGACTTCTCGGTGCAGACCGAACTGGTCACCGAGCCCGGCAGCGTAACGTTCGCGCTCAGCGACACGCTGACCAACAACGGCGATTATCCGAAGGAATACCAAGCGCTCTACCACAGCAACTTCAGCACGCCGTTCCTGGAACAGGGCGCCCGTTTCGCGGCACCGGTCAAGCAGGTCTCGCCGTTCAACGACAAGGCCAAGGGCGATTTGGCCGATTGGCAAACCTACCGGGGCCCGACCAAGGATTACGACGAAACCGTCTATAACGTCGTGCCCTACGCCGACGCCAAGGGCGACACCCTCACCGTGCTGCACAACAAGGCTGGCAGCCTCGGGGTATCGGTAGGCTTCAACACCCGCACGCTGCCCGTGTTTTCCCTTTGGAAAAACACCGATACCCAGGGCCAGGGCTACGTGACCGGCCTGGAGCCGGGCACCAGTTTTTCCTATAACCGCCGGTATCAGCGTCCCCTGGGCCTGGTTCCCACGATCGGGCCGAAGGAGCACAAGCAATTCCAGATTCACTACAGCCTGTTGGCGGACAAGGGCGCTGTGGATAAGGCGCTCAAGCGCATCGATGCGATCCAGAACGGTCAAAAGACCGAGGTTCGGCAAACACCGTTGGTAGACCTGAGCAAACCATGAAGTGGTTCAAGCCGTAGCCGGCCGGTACTGCAACGCTTCGGCCAGGTGCTCGCGGCGAATGCACCCTGCTTGCTCCAGGTCCGCCAGCGTCCGGGCGACCTTGAGCAAGCGGTGGGCAGCGCGCAACGACAAGGTCAGCCGTTCGCAGGCGGTCTCCAGCCAGGTTTCGTCGGTTGTGGATAACTTGCAATGCTGGCGCAACCCCGGCAGGTCGAGGAAGGCGTTGGCGCAGCCTTGGCGGCCGTGCTGGCGTTCCCGGGCTTCGGCTACGCGTTCGGCAACCGTGGCCGTATCGTCCCCGGATTCGCGCTTGGGGTTCAACGCTGTGGCCTCCCGGGCGACGGTCAGGTGCAGGTCGATGCGGTCCAGCAGCGGGCCGGAGAGTTTGTTGCGATAGCGCTGTACCATGTCCGGGGTACAGGCGCAGCGGCCACTGGGTTCGCCAAGATATCCACAGGGGCAGGGATTCATCGCCGCCACCAACTGGAAACGCGCAGGAAAGCGCACTCGGTCCCGGGCGCGAGATACCACGATGTGCCCGGACTCCAGCGGTTCTCTCAAGACCTCCAGCACCTTGCGGTCGAATTCCGGTAGCTCATCCAGGAACAGCACGCCATGGTGGGCGAGGGTGATCTCCCCTGGCTGCGGTTTTGACCCGCCCCCTACCAGCGCCGGGCCGGAAGCCGAGTGGTGTGGCTGGCGAAACGGACGCTGCGGCCAATGGCTCAACGGCACGCAACTGGCCACCGACTGGATGGCCGCGACCTCCAGGGCTTCGCTTTCGGCCAGCGGCGGCAACAGCCCGGGCAAGCGGCTCGCCAGCAGGGTCTTGCCGGTGCCCGGTGGCCCGCTGAACAACAGGTTGTGAGCGCCCGCGGCAGCAATCAGCAAGGCCCGCTTGGCCCCGGCCTGGCCCTGTACCTCATTCAGGTCGGGGTAGGGCTTGCTGGCCGAGAGCAGGCCATTGGAAACGAACGGCTCGACCGGTGTGTGACCATTGAAGTGCGCCACCGCTTCGAGCAGATGATCCACGGCAATCACCTTCAGCCCCGAGGCCAGGCAGGCTTCCTCGGCATTGGCCCTTGGTACCACCAGCATGCGCCCGGCCTTGCGCGCCGCCAGCGCTGCGGGCAATACCCCACGTACTGGACGCACCGCGCCGGACAATGCCAGTTCACCGAGGCATTCCACGTCGTCCAGCGTCAGGGTCGGCACCTGCACGCTGGCCGACAGGATCCCCAGGGCGATGGCCAGGTCGAAGCGCCCGCCGTCCTTCGGCAGATCCGCCGGGGCCAGGTTCAGGGTGATGCGCCGCGCCGGGAAATTCAGCCCCGAGTTGATGATCGCGCTGCGCACCCGATCCTTGCTTTCCTTCACCGCCGCCTCCGGCAGGCCAACCATCGTCAGCGACGGCAAGCCATTGGCGAGGTGGACTTCAACGGTAACGGCAGGAGCCTCGACCCCCACTTGGGCGCGGCTGTGGACAATGGCGAGCGACATGAATCGTTCCTTGAGTGAATGGGGGTCGCGTCCTGCGACTTTTGAAGGGTAGTCGTGGGGATGAACTTGGGCGCAGCAATAGAGGGGAGAAAATTTGGCAGGATGTTTCGACAGCCAGTGACGGCCGAGGGGCGGCAAGGGCGATACGGTTCAGCGGCTGCCATCCTTCACCCGTCCAAGCGAAATGCCTGGGACCGGCCTAGACTTCGATTTGCCCAGTCGGCACTTGGCGGTATCAACGGCACAGGGAGGAAGTGGCCATGAACGATCTGCTGGCTCTGTTAACCGACAAGCGCTTCATGCCCCATGGGCACTGCTACATGTGGCGGCCAGATTTGCTGTGGACCAATGTCATCGCCGATGGTTTGATCACCCTGTCCTACGTCACCATTCCCTTCACGCTCCTGTACTTTATCCACAAACGCAAGGACGTGCCGTTCGACTGGATGCTGGCGGCCTTTGGCGTATTTATCCTGGCCTGCGGGACCAGCCACGTGATGGAAATCCTGACCATTTGGCAGCCTTATTACTGGTTGTCGGCGCTGGTCAAGGTGATCACCGCGATAGCTTCGGTGATTACCGCCATCCTGCTGGTCCGGCTGGTGCCGGCGGCTCTGAAGATCCCCAGCCCGCAACAATTGGCCAAGGTCAACGAAGAGTTGCGCGAGGCGCAGGCCGAACTGGTGACCACTGCGCGCCGGGCCGGCATGGCGGAGATCGCCACCAATGTGCTGCATAACGTGGGCAATGTGCTCAATAGCGTCAATGTCTCAGCCCAGGTTCTGTACGAGAAGGTGCACACCTCCAAGGGGCCCGGGGTGGCCAAGGTCGTCCAGTTGATGAAGGAGCATCCTGACGACCTCGGCGACTTCATCAGCAGCGATCCGAAAGGGCGCGCCCTACCGGACTATCTCGACAAGCTGGCCGACGCGCTGGCCGCCGAGCAGCAGGGCATGATCGCCGAGTTGGCGCAGTTGACCCGCCGAATCGACCACATCAAGGAAATCGTCGCCACCCAGCAATCCTATGCCGGCAATGCCAGCGTCCTGGAGCCGGGCTCGTTGCGGGAGTTGGTCGAGGATGTCGTGCGCATTTGCGATGTGTCCCTGGCCCGCCACCACATCACGCTGGTCAAGGAGTTCAGCGATATCCCGCAAATGCCACTGGACAAGCACCGCGTGCTGCAGATCCTGGTTAATCTGATCAACAACGCCAAGCAGGCGCTGGACGCGGGTGTGAACCGGCCGCCGCAGATCATCCTGCGTCTGGAGGTCGTTGACGAGGGGCGCGTGCGGGTCGAGGTCGAGGACAATGGCGAGGGGATAGCACAGGACAATCTTGCGCGGGTGTTCGAGCACGGCTTCACTACGCGTGTCGACGGTCACGGCTTTGGTCTGCACAGCGGCATTCTGGCGGCGCACGAAATGGGCGGCGAGCTGACGGCGCAGAGCGCGGGGCCGGGCAAGGGCGCGCTCTTTATCCTGGAGCTGCCGCTCGCGCTTGCTCAAGATGCATCGCAGTGGGCCGCGAGTGGTTAAGTCACCCGGTGGGTGGCTTATTCCTGTGCTGGAGCCAGTCGCGCTTCCAGCTCAGCGACCTTGGCCTCCAGGCTTTCCAGCCGCGCCCGGGTCCGGGCCAGCACAACCATCTGGCTGTCGAATTCTTCCCGGCTGACCAGGTCCAGTTTGCTGAAGCCGCTTTGCAGCAAGGCCTTGAACTGGCTTTCGATTTCACTCTTGGGCAGTGGCGTGTCACCACTCAAGAGGCGGGAGGCGTGGCCGCTCAGGGCGTCGAGGAGATCTTTGGGCGCAAGCATGGCAGGTGTCCTGAAAACAATGGCGGGCAGTGTATCACGCAGTGTCTATAGTCAATTCGCGAGCCAGGGATGCACGCTTTTCGCGCATTGGGTCGGGCGTTACTGCACTGTTGTTGTGCGTATCGTTGCGGTTGGTGTTGCGGTGCAGGTCGAGCAAGTGGCTAAAGGGTTGAAATCAGGGGGTTTGGGTGCAGATGGCAAGGTTTCTGCTTAGAGGCTGATGACCCATGCACTGATGCAGTCGCTGTGACGAATGCAGTGCAGCAGGCGGAACGGGGAGTTCCGCCAGGATCGGTTAACTGGCACTTGTCGGGCAACTTGGGCCGACGACGCGTTACAAAGCCAGGCACTGCGCTTAGACTTGAGTCGGGTTTGTTTTCCTGGGGCAAGTCCACCAATTCGGGAGAAAGTTTCATGAAGCTAGTCACTGCCATCATCAAGCCGTTCAAGTTGGACGACGTGCGCGAGTCGTTGTCCGAGATCGGCGTGCAGGGCATTACCGTCACTGAGGTCAAAGGCTTCGGTCGGCAGAAGGGTCACACCGAGCTGTATCGCGGCGCGGAATACGTGGTCGATTTCCTGCCCAAGGTGAAGATCGATGTCGCCATTGACGACAAGGATCTGGACCGGGTGATCGAGGCAATCACCAAGGCCGCCAACACCGGCAAGATCGGTGACGGGAAGATCTTTGTGGTCAATCTGGAACAGGCAATCCGCATCCGTACCGGCGAAACCGATACCGACGCTATCTAAGCCGCCCAACCCAACGCCCCAGGAGAAAACAATATGACTCTGCGTAAATTCGCAGGGCTAGGAGCCCTGTTGTCCTTCGCAATGCCTGGCCTGGCCATGGCAGAAGAAGCGGCAGCCCCCGTCCTGAACTCCGGCGACACCGCCTGGATGCTCACCGCCACGATTCTTGTACTGTTCATGACCATTCCCGGCCTGGCACTGTTCTACGGTGGTATGGTCCGGTCGAAAAACTTGCTTTCCGTGATGATGCAGTGCTTTGCCATTACCGGTCTGATCAGCGTGTTGTGGGTCATCTATGGCTACAGCATTGCGTTCGACACCACTGGCATGGAGCAAGGCGTCGTCAACTTCAACTCCTTCGTCGGTGGCCTGGGCAAGGCGTTCCTTGCGGGCGTCACGCCAGCCAGCCTGACCGGCCCGACGGCGCTGTTCCCTGAAGCGGTGTTCATCACCTTCCAGATGACGTTCGCCATCATTACCCCGGCCCTGATCGTCGGCGCATTTGCCGAGCGGATGAAGTTCTCGGCCATGCTGATCTTCATGGGCGTGTGGTTCACCCTGGTGTATGCACCGATTGCACACATGGTCTGGTCCGGCAACGGCGGCCTGATGTGGGACTGGGGCGTGCTGGACTTCGCTGGCGGCACCGTGGTGCACATCAACGCGGGTATCGCCGGCCTGGTGGCATGCCTGGTATTGGGCAAGCGCAAAGGCTTCCCGACCACGCCAATGGCGCCGCATAACCTGGGTTACACCCTGATGGGCGCGGCCATGCTGTGGGTCGGCTGGTTCGGCTTCAACGCCGGTTCCGCTGTCGCTGCCAACGGCACTGCCGGCATGGCGATGTTGGTGACCCAGATCGCGACCGCTGCGGCCGCGCTGGGCTGGATGTTTGCCGAGTGGATCACCCACGGCAAGCCAAGCGCGCTGGGCATTGCCTCGGGCGTGGTGGCCGGCCTGGTTGCAATCACCCCGGCTGCCGGCACCGTGGGCCCGATGGGCGCCCTGGTCATCGGCCTCGCGGCGGGCGTGGTGTGCTTCTTCTGCGCTACCAGCCTCAAGCGCAAGCTCGGTTATGACGATTCCCTGGACGCCTTCGGCGTGCACGGTATTGGCGGTATCCTCGGCGCGATCCTGACCGGTGTGTTCGCCGCACCGGCACTGGGTGGCTTCGGCACCGTGACCGACATCGGCGCGCAAGTGTGGATTCAATTCAAGGGCGTGGGTTTCACGGTGGTCTACACCGCGATCGTCACCTTCATCATCCTCAAGGTCCTGGACGCCGTCATGGGCCTGCGTGTTACCGAGGAAGAAGAAGCCGTGGGCCTGGACCTGGCCCAGCACAACGAACGTGGCTACAACCTGTAAGCACGCACGAAAAAAAATGCCCGGTTCGCCGGGCATTTTTTTGTCTGGAATTTGTCATTGCTCACAAGGTGCAGCGGTTTTTCCGACGCCATTTGTTGTGGATGCGACATGGGTTTTTATACCGCCAAAGGCTTACATCGAAGCAAGAATATTAGGGCCTTTGTTTTTTCCCAGAGCGCGCTAGAATGCGCGCCGAACGTGCGGAGATCTGTATGTGGCAACAGACGCTGATAACCCTGCGGGCAAGGCCCCGGGGCTTTCATCTGGTGACCGACGAGTTGCTTGCCGGCCTGCCTGAACTCAAGGCGTGTCGGGTCGGCCTGTTGCATCTGTGGCTGCAGCATACCTCGGCCTCGTTGACCATCAACGAGAACGCCGATCCGGCGGTACGTCGAGACTTCGAACGATTTTTCAATCGGCTGATCCCACAAGGAACCGCCGACTATGAGCACAACGACGAAGGCCTGGACGACCTCCCGGCGCACTTCAAGGCCAGTGTGCTCGGTTGCCAGCTCAGCCTGCCGGTGACGGCAGGACGGCTGGCATTGGGAACCTGGCAAGGTGTTTATCTGGGCGAGCACCGCGATCACGGCGGTGCTCGTAAAGTCCTCGCCACCTTGTACGGTGAAGGGGCATAACCGCTGGTTGCCGGCGGATGTTGAATTTTTTCTGGCAGCCTTCGAACAGATGGCGAAGCTGGGCTATAACTAATCTGCTTTTCGCAAGTCATGAGGTAGAACATGAGCGACGATGATCTGGAAAACGACGACCTCGAAGTAGGCGACGAAGACGAGGCCGAAGAAGGCCTTGAGGTGGCGGCTGAAGACGTTGCCGAAGACGATGGCGCCGATGTTCCGGCACCCACCGCCAAGGGCAAGGCCAAGGCTGCGGTATCGGTCGACGAGTTGCCGAGCGTAGAGGCCAAGAACAAGGAGCGTGATGCGCTCGCCAAGGCCATGGAGGAATTCCTGGCCAGGGGCGGCAAGGTGCAGGAAGTGGAGGCCAACGTGGTCGCGGATCCGCCCAAGAAGCCTGACAACAAGTACGGCAGCCGTCCTATCTGAGTACTTGCTTCTTGCTTGCTGAAAAAAGCCCGCCGTCGCTGCGGGCTTTTTCATGGGTGCGATTCCATCTCCAGGCCAGGCGCAGTCCCTGTGGGAGCGGGCTTGCTCGCGAAAGTGGTTTATCTGTCACATCAATGCTGGATGTGCCGCCGTCTTCGCGAACAAGCCCGCTCCCACAGGGTTTTGTGCCTGGCGCAGAGCCTCAGGGCACAGCAGAACCAGGGTGGGAGCGGCGGATGGCTCAGTGTTGGCTATGCCACGCCGCCAATAGTCCCGGCAGTTCGGTCAGGCTGCGAATCTCCGCATCTGGCGCATGCTCGGCATCCCAAGCCTTGCCGGCCGGGTTGAACCATACCGCGCGCAGGCCGGCCTGTTGGGCGCCGGCGATGTCGTCGCCGGGGTGGTCTCCGATGTGCACGGCGGTTTGTGCCGTGGCGCCGCCGCGTTGCAGGGCTTCGTGGAACAGCCGGGCATCAGGCTTGGCGATGCCGATGTCCTCGGCGCACAAGGCGAACTTGAAGTAGTCCGCCAGCCCCAGGCGTCGCACGTCGGCGTTGCCATTGGTGACCACACCGAGGGCGAAATGATTGGCCAGGATTTCCAGGGTGGGCTGCACCTCGGGGAAAATCTCCAACTGATGACGGGCGTGCAAGAACGTCTCGAAAGCCTGGTCTGCCAGCTCAGAGGCTTGCCACTGGTCGTAGCCGGCTTCCTGCAGGGCGCGAAACAGCACCCGTCGGCGCAGGGCACTGATGCGGTGCTTCAGCCCAGGCTCCTCGCGCAGCACTTGTTCGCGAATCGCAAAAAGATGCTCCACCGGCACGCCGCCCAGGTTCGACGCGTTGTCGGTCAGCCATTGGCGGAGTGTGGCTTCGGCGCTGGCGATAACCGGGGCGGTGTCCCACAGGGTGTCGTCCAGGTCGAAAGTGATGAGCTCGATGGTCATGATTCGTCGCCTTTGATGCGTTTGGCCCTGGGATGGGCACTGTCATAGACCGTCGCCAGGTGCTGGAAATCCAGGTGGGTGTAGATCTGGGTGGTCTTGATGTCCGAGTGTCCCAGCAGCTCTTGAACGGCGCGCAGGTCCTGGGAGGACTCCAGCAGGTGGCTGGCGAAGGAGTGCCTGAGCATGTGCGGGTGCAGGTTCTGCCCCAGCTCGCGTTCGCCGGCGGCCTTGACCCGCAACTGAATCGCTCGCGGGCCGAGGCGCCGCCCGCGTTGGCTGACGAACACCGCGTCGTCGGCGGGGTTGGCCAATGCACGCAGGGGCAGCCACAGTTCCAGGGCTTCCCGGGCCTTGCGGCCGATGGGCAACAAGCGGGTCTTGCTGCCCTTGCCGAGCACTTGGACCATGCCGTCGGCCAGGTCCAGTTGATCCAGGTTGAGCCCCGTCAGCTCTGAAAGCCGCAGGCCGGAAGAATAGAACAACTCGAGAATCGCCTGGTCGCGCCGGGCCAGGAAGTCATCCTCGACGGCACCTTCGAGCAATTGCAGGGCGCGGTCGGTGTCGAGGGTCTTTGGCAGCCGGCGTTCGCCCTTGGGCGGAGCCAGGCCGGTGGCCGGGTCGTGATCGCACAGGCCTTCGCGATTGAGGTAGTGATACAGGCCACGTACTGCCGACAACAGCCGAGCCAGGCTGCGGGAGGATTGCCCCTGTTGATGCAGGCGGGCGATCAGGCTGCGCAAGCGCTGGATATCCAGGGCCGACCAGCTGCCGATGCCCTGCTTCTGGCACCAACCCAGCACTTTATCAAGGTCGCGGCGATAGGCCGACAACGTGTGGGGCGACACCTGGCGCTCACTGCGCAGGTGTTCGCAGTAGGCGTCCAGTTGCCGTTCCATGATCAGCGTACCGAGCGCAGCGAACCGGCGACCCGTGGCAGTACCCGGGCGGTGACTTCGGCGATGTAGCTCAAAAACAGCGTACCCACCGAGCTCTTGTAGTGCTGCGGATCGCGACTGGCGATGGCCAGCACGCCGTGCACGCCCTGATGGGCAATGGCGACAACGGCGGTGGAGCCGATCTGCTTGCGTTGTTCTTCGCCGAACAGGAAGTCCAGCTCATGCTCGCGCAGGCTGCCGCTGACGCTTTTGTTTTCCGTGAGCAGGCCGCCGATGGCCGTTTGCGCTTCGGCGTGGGTCACCCAGCGACCCACCGGCATGGCGTTGTCGCCGAACAGGATCAGGCTGACGAAAGGCACCTGGAAATCCTGGCGCAGGCTGTCTTCGACGCTCATGACCAGGTCTTCGAGGGTGCTGGCGTCCATCAGGGCCAGGATCAGCCGGCGGGTCTTGTCGAAGAGCCGGTCGTTGTCCCGGGCCACGTCCATCAGGTGCGAAAGCCGATGGCGCATCTCGATGTTGCGCTCGCGCAGGATTTTCATCTGGTGCTCCACCAGCGACACGGTGTCGCCGCGCCGGTGGGGAATGCGCATCGTCGCAAGCAATTCTTCATGCTCGACGAAGAAGTCCGGATGAGCTTCCAGGTAGGCGGCCACGGCCGCGACTTCTGGAAGGCTGGGGGATTCGTCGGGCTGTGGGGCTGGAACCTGTGGCTGATCGGTCATGGGTTTGGCTCACTCAAAGACGAACTTGTCCTTCGTATACGCGCACTGCCGGACCGGTCATCATCACCGGTTGGCCAGGGCCCGCCCATTCGATGGACAGGCGCCCGCCGGGCAGGTCGATCAACAATGGCGAATCCATCCACCCCTGGCTGATCGCAGCGACGGCAGCGGCACAGGCGCCGGTACCGCAGGCCTGGGTTTCCCCGGCGCCGCGTTCCCAGACGCGCAATTGTGCGCGGTGGCGGTCGATGACTTGCAGGAAACCGACATTCACCCGCGCCGGAAAGCGTGGATGGTGTTCGATTTTCGGCCCCAGTTCATGCACCGGGGCACTGTTGATATCGGCCACTCGCAGCACGGCATGGGGATTGCCCATGGACACCGCCGCCAGTTCCACCGAGGCGCCGTCGACGTCCACCTGATAGCTCAGGGCCTGGCTCGGTGCCTGGAAGGGAATGTCGGCCGGTACCAGGCGCGGAGCGCCCATGTTGACGCCGATCTGGCCGTCGCTGCGCACATCCAGTTCGATGATGCCGCTCTTGGTCTCGACGCGGATCTGCCGTTTGGCCGTCAGGCGCTTGTCCAGCACGAAACGGGCGAAGCAGCGCGCACCGTTGCCGCATTGCTCCACTTCCGAGCCGTCGGCGTTGAAGATCCGATAGCGGAAATCCACGTCCGGGTTGTTGGGTGCCTCGACGATCAGCAACTGGTCGAAACCGATACCGGTGTGTCGGTCCCCCCATTGCTTGGCGTGTTTGGGCAGGATGTGCGCGTGCTGGCTGACCAGGTCGAGGACCATGAAGTCATTGCCCAGGCCGTGCATCTTGGTAAAACGCAGCAGCATGGTTTTACTCCGGCAGCAGGCTTTCGCCGGCAAACAACTCGGCTACCGTCTCGCGGCGACGCACTTCGAATGCCTGATCACCGTCCACCAGCACCTCGGCGCAGCGGCCGCGGGTGTTGTAGTTGGAACTCATGACAAACCCGTAGGCGCCAGCCGAATGCACGGCCAGCAGATCGCTTTCTTCCAGCGCCAGCTCCCGACCCTTGGCCAGGAAGTCGCCGGTTTCGCAGATCGGCCCGACGATGTCGTAGCTGCGGGCCGCGGTGTCGCGAGGGCGCACGGCGGTGACGTCCATCCAGGCCTGGTACAGCGCCGGGCGGATCAGGTCGTTCATCGCCGCGTCGACGATGGCGAAATCCTTGTGCTCGGTGTGCTTGAGGTACTCGACCTGGGTCAGCAGCACGCCGGCGTTGGCGACGATGTAGCGGCCCGGTTCGAACATCAGCGCCAGGTCACGCCCGTCGAGGCGCTCACGCACGGCCTTGATGTAGTCGGCCACCAGCGGCGGCTCTTCATCGCGATAGCGCACGCCGACACCGCCACCCAGGTCGATGTGGCGCAGGTAGATGCCGCAGTCGCCGAGGCGGTCGACCAGCGCCAGCAGGCGGTCGAGGGCATCGATGAACGGTTCGAGGGTGGTCAGTTGCGAGCCGATGTGGCAATCGACGCCCAGCACTTCCAGGTTCGGCAGTTGGGCAGCGCGCACGTACACGTCTTCGGCGTCGGCAATGGCGATGCCGAACTTGTTTTCCTTCAGACCGGTGGAAATGTACGGGTGGGTGCCGGCGTCGACGTCCGGGTTCACGCGCAGGGAAACCGGCGCGCGGACGCCCAGCTCGGCGGCGACGATTTGCAGGCGCTCCAGCTCGTCGGTGGACTCGATGTTGAAGCAGTGCACGCCAACTTCCAGGGCGCGGCGCATGTCTTCACGGGTCTTGCCGACGCCGGAGAACACGATCTTGTCGGCGCTGCCGCCAGCGGCCAGCACACGCTCGAGCTCGCCACCGGAGACGATGTCGAAACCGGCGCCCAGGCGCGCCAGGACATTGAGCACGCCCAGGTTGGAGTTGGCTTTTACAGCGAAACACACCAGGTGCGGCATGCCGTCGAGGGCATCGGCGAACGTCCGGTACTGGGCTTCGATGTGGGCACGGGAATAGACGTAGGTCGGCGTGCCGAAACGTTCGGCGATCGCGGACAGGGCAACCCCTTCCGCGAACAGCTCCCCGCCACGGTAGTTAAAAGCGTCCATGGCGTTCCCTTAGTAAGTGGTGTGGGTGTCGTGCGCGTGTGACTTGGATTGCGACGACTTGGCCTGTTCTTCAGGGGACTTGCTGTCATCAGGCAGGTACAGCGGACCTTTTTGACCACAGGCTGTCACGAGGCAGGCAACCGCGACGAGCGCAGCAAGGGAAGAGATCAGGCGCTTCATGGCGAAATCCTTGAAAATGCGTTAATTGCGCCGGAGTATACCGGCCACCCGTCAGCTTGCCTATGCAACGGGCCGCCCGTCCGGCGGCACTGTTGTCGTTGATCGGTATATCCTTTGCAATCGCCGGGCGGCGTCCGTATCTTGCGGCGCTTGAGCATGAGCAGACATTTTCGAGGTTGCCGCAATGAGTTTGACTGAAGCCCGTTTCCACGATCTGGTCGATGCGACCCAGCAAACGCTGGAGGATGTGTTCGATGACAGTGGCCTGGACATTGATCTGGAAATCTCCGCGGGTGTACTCACCGCCAAGTTCGAAAACGGCAGCCAATTGATCTTCAGTCGCCAGGAGCCGTTGCGGCAGTTGTGGCTGGCGGCGGTCTCCGGTGGCTTTCATTTCGACTACGACGAGGAAAGCGAGCGCTGGATGTGCGACAAGAGCGAAGAGCAACTGGGCGAGATGCTCGAGCGCATCGTGAAGCAGCAGGCGGGCGTGGAGCTCGATTTCGAAGGCCTGTGACGGCGTGAGCCAGACCGCACCGCCACGGCCCCCCAAGCCGCTCTACAGCAACGTCAGCCCCGCCGTGCCGTCGCCGTGCACCCGCGTGTGCAAGCTGGATGAGCAGAAGGTCTGCCTCGGCTGTTTCCGTCACGTGGAAGACATCCGTGAATGGCGCTCGGCTGATGACGAGCGTCGGCGGGTCATCTGTGGCGAGGCGGCTAAGCGCAAATCTCTGAGGTAATTTGTGGTGAGGGGATAAATCCTCTCGCCACAGTCATTCTGCCTCCCATGACGATGAGTAGACCCCGCCCGTCTTGTTTATTTATTGAGCTGTGGTAGTGTCCGGCTACGCCTCAATTCGCCGAGGCCCGTGAAAACCCCGCCTTTTTGTGGCGGGGTTTTGCTTTTTTTGTGCAGAAGAAAGGAGTCTGCCTGGATCATGACCGCACCTTCCATCACCCTTACCCGCCTGGACGTACAGCGTCTGGAACGCCTGATCGACAGTCTTGATGAAACGCTGCCAGGCGTGATTGCGTTGCAAACCGAACTGGATCGCGCCGAGAACGTGGTAGGCCACGAAGAAGTGCCTGCCGATGTCGTGACCATGAACTCGCGTGTGCACTGCCGCGAAGAAAGCAGCGGCAAGGACTATCACCTGACGTTGGTTTATCCACAGGACGCCAATGCCGACGAAGGCCGGATCTCGATCCTGGCACCGGTGGGCAGTGCCTTGCTGGGCCTGAAGGTCGGCCAGCACATCGACTGGCCGGCCCCGGGCGGCAAGACGTTGAAGCTGACCTTGCTGGACGTCGAATACCAGCCTGAAGCAGGCGGCGATTTCCACCTCTGAGTGCCTGGCCGCGTCAGACCAGGGCCAGTGCCTCGTTCAGGGCGCGTTCCAGGTCGGCCTTGTAGCGCAGGTACAAATTGCTTGAGCAGGCCCCGTCGCCCACCAGCCCCGAGAGGTCCAGGTCGGTGATGTAGCAGCGATAGCGCTGGGCTTCGCGGCGCTGTTCGACAATCTCCCTGGCGACCACGCGGAACAATTGGTCGCCATGTTCCAGTTCGGAAAACTCCTGCTGATCGCAGTACAGGGTGACGTGCACCTGCCCGTGCGCAGCTTTGCCGATGATCGCCTGCACGTCATAGAACGGCTTGTTGACCGGCGTCTGAGGGGCTTGTCGCGCTTCGATCCGCCGTGCCCGGCCACCTGAAGGCAACAACTGGTAGTACAGCGTTTCCAGGGTCAATGGCTGGGCGGCGTCCAGGGGTAGCAGGGCGTCGCGACGGTACAGCACCGATTGCAGGAAACGCTGCAGCGGCACCAGCAGGCTTTGTTCGTCGTGATACGGCAGGTGTTGTTGCCACAGCGCATTGAATTCATCGAGCACGTACAGATCGGCTTCGTCCTCGTTGGTGCGGTAGAACACCTGGATGCATTCGGGCTGGCCCATGGGCAGGATCAGCGCCAGGTCATGGTCTTCCAGAGCCATCGGGTCCAAGTGCAAGGGGCTGTAGGCCGTCAGTTCTTCGCCCAGGTAATCCATCAGCGCCGACAAGCTGCCCAGGGCCACGTGATTGACCTGGCCGGGCACCAGTTCCAGCACGTGATAATGCTGCTGGACCTGAAGCAGGTAGCGGTGGTTGAGCCTGCTCAACAGCAGGGTCTGCGCCGTTTCGATGACGTCTTCGACACGTCGGGCAATGAATTGGGCGCGGTTGTGGCAGAAGCAGCGTACCTGCAAGCGCGGTTGGCGCTGGGTGACGGGCAGGTCGTTGAGGTAGTCGCGCAGGCAATCGAGCAGGGCGTGTTCGCCGTCGAAACGGTTGACCAGTACCTCATTCCAACTGTTGAGCGTGACCTGGTCGAGGGTCAGCACCAGGTTCTCCCTGACCCCGGCATAGCTCAGGGAGTCGGTACGCTCGGTGGTCATCAGGATGTTCAAGTCGCGGTGGTGCTTGAGCGGGTCGACGCCGACGTTCACCAGGATCAGCACTTCGCTGGGCACGCTGGCACGCAGCAACTGCGATTCATCCACCGTGACCAGGGGCAGGGCGATGGACTGTTGCAGGCTGCCCAGCAGGTTGAAAAGTTCAAACTCGCTCAGGTCGCTGGTACCCGGGTGCAGCGCCAGGCGCGTGCTGCTGTCGATCACGCCGTTGCGGTGGCACCAGGTCAACAACTCCAGCAACTCGCGGCAGCGCTTGATCGGCGCGAAGTTCTCCCACTCCAGGGCGTTGAGGCTGCCGTTGTACAGGCCCCACTGGTTCTGCCCAGGTTCCCTCTTGTTGGGCGATTGGACCAAGGTCAGGGTGTCTTCGGCCAGGTCCGGGGCAATGCCGGGGTTGATGAATTCGACCTTGTCGGCCTTGCGTTCGAAAGCGGCGTACAACCGCCGGCCAAGCACGTTGAGATCGCGCTTGTTGATCAGGCTGACGGTTTTTTCGGTACGGGCGAACTGGGTCAGGAAGCGGTAGCTGTGGGTCAGTTCGTTGACCAGCGCGCGCCGCTCGTGGCTGACCTGACGGACTTTCCACTGGCTGCGGCTGTCCAGCAACGCCAGTTGACGCTGGTCCCAGCCCCATTCCCGGGACAGTCGTTCAAGCAGTACCCGTTGCCAGCCACTGCTGCGCGCCTGGCCGGTAAGTTTGCGATTGACCTTCAGGTACAGCGCGCGGCGGATCAACTCCAGGCGTTCGGGTTCGCCACGGGCATTGAGGTATTCCTCGATGCGACGGTAAACCAGCATGTACGGGTCCAGCTCTTCCAGGTCCAGGCGATTGGCGAACACGGCCTGTTTGAAGCGCAGGCTCAGGCAGCGCACGTTCGGGTGTTCGCTGGCATAGACCTCGGTCAGCAGCAGCTTGAGCACGGATTTGTAGGGGGATTCGATGCCCTTGAACAGTTGCCAGAGCCCGGCACCGACGAATTCGCCCGGCGGAATGTAGGCCAGGTGCCCCAAGTCCAGGGTTTCATCCGCGCGAATGAAACGCTTGGACATCAGCGTATGGGTGTACTGCTCGTAGTTCTCTTCTTCATAGACCGGCACCAGCCACCAGATCGGTGTGCGCCCGGCCAGCCAGATCGCGGTGCGGTAGAACTCATCCAGCAGCAGGTAATGCTGGGTGGTGCCGCAATCGTCGGAACTGAGCTGGTTGTCTCGTTCGCCCCGCACGAAACGCGCCGGGTCGATCAGGAAGAAGTGGGCTTCGGCGCCCTGGGTCGCGGCCCAGGTTTCCAGCAATTGGCATTTCTTGCGCAGCTCGGCCAGTTCGTCGTCGCTCAGGTCCGGCCCGTGGCACACCCACACGTCCATGTCGCTCTGGTCGGCCTGGGCCAGAGTGCCGAGACTGCCCATCAGGAACAGGCCTAGGATCGGTCGCGGCGGGTTGCTGCCGTGCCGGGGCTTGTAGGAAAACGAACGGGTCAGGCGCTGGGCTTCGACAAGGACATTGGCGTCAGGCTCGTAGTTCGACAGCCCGGCAGGGGTACTGCCGGAAACGTAGCCGGGCAGCAGCGGATGGTTGACGTGGAAGAACAGCGGCAGCAGCGTCAGCACGCCTTGCTGGCGGGGCGACAGGCCTTCCAGGGCGCGTTCCATCCGGACGTTGTTGAGCTTGAGAAAACGCGCGCGCAACTGGCTCAGGACCTTGCGGTCGATTCCCTCGTCCAGATCAGGGCGTATTTCATGGTTGCGGGTCATGTCGGCTCAAACCGGCTCGCGGCGTCGAACGTGGGAAATCAGGGGTGATGGCAGTTTAGCGTCCGGGCTCGGGAATTCTTAAGCCGAAAGTCGATTTGGATGTCAGATTTTTCACGCAAGGCGCCCGCGCCTGTGGAAATCCGGCAAAGCAGATTTCCGTGGGCGACAGGGGAGAATCAGGCGGCTTCTTGAACGCTGAGGATCGTCAGGACGGTTTGGACATTCTGCGCAGCGTCCCGACCCAGGCTGGTCAGGTAGCCACCGTCGGGTTGGGTGATCAGCTCTTTTTCATACAGGCGTTGGGCGGCGGCAATTGCCTTGGGGGCAGCGGTCTGATGAATTTTCAGGCCTTCCTGGGAACTGTCCAGGTTGAAGAGTGCAAGGATTTCCAGTTCGGCAACCAACTCAGGGGTAAGCGACATAAGGACTCCAGACTTTCTAGGAATTGGGTCGACAGCGTCACTAAGGTGAGCGCACTCGGTCGAGCTGTCCAGTGTCAGAGTAGTGGTTTTTTCGTTTTAGGGGACGGAGCACCGCTGTACTACCGGGCGGAGCCCCCTGTGGCGAGGGGATTTATCCCCGCTGGGTCGCGAAGCGGCCCCAAAAAACATGAGCGCGCCCGATTTCTAGGGTCTGCTTCGCAGCCCAGCGGGGATAAATCCCCTCGCCACAGGAGCAACTTTGCCTCACGGTTTATTTCTTTTCCGGCGGTAGCTCGGGAAGGGCCCGCAGCGCCGCTTCGTACCATTGGGTGTCGAACGGGCGATCCTCATCGAGCATGGCGTCGATCTCATAGGCCAGCACATGAGCCATGAGGTTGAGAATGTCTTCGCGCTCGTAGCCCACCAGGGTCAGCTTGTTGAGCGTGGCCTTGGCCGCTGGCGGATTTTCGCTTTCGATCTGGTTTTCAATGGCTTCGATCAGCGTCGATTCAACGAATTCTTCTTCGTCGTTGTCGATGTCGGTTGGCTCGCTCATGGCCGGCTCCTGTAAGAAAGGTCGCCAGTTTACCTGCATTCGGCGGCGTGATGGGCCTGGCGGGAAACGCCCCTGCGGTCTATAACCCAAGGCTGCCAACCCCACACGGCCTGGAGGCCTTGTAATGCTCAAGCTTTATGGTTTCTCTGTCAGCAATTATTACAACATGGTCAAGCTGGCACTGTTGGAGAAGGGCCTGCCCTTTGAAGAGGTCCGGTTCTTCGGCGCACAGACCCCGGAAGCTCTGGCCATCAGCCCTCGCGGCAAGGTGCCGGTGCTGAAGATCGAGCAGGGTTTTATCAACGAGACCAGTGTCATTCTCGAATACATCGAGCAAACCCAGCCGGGTAAGGCTCTGCTGCCGGCCGATCCGTTCGAGCGCGCCCAGGTGCTGGCCTTGTGCCGGGAAATCGAGCTGTACATCGAGCTGCCGGGACGGGCCTGCTACAGCGAGGCGTTTTTCGGTATGTCGGTGGCCGAGGCCATCAAGGAAAAGTCCAAGGCCGAATTGTTGTTGGGGGTCGCCTCGCTCGGCCGGCACGGCAAGTTCTCGCCCTACGTGGCGGGCGACAGCCTGAGCCTTGCCGACCTGTATTTCTACTACAGCCTTTCGCTGGCCTTGCAGGTGGGCAAGAAGGTCTTCGATATCGATTTGCTGGCGGAGCTGCCGGCGGCCAGGGCGCTGATGGAACGCTTGGAGCAGAACCCGAACGTGCGGCGGATCGCTGCGGACAAGGAGGCAGAGATGCCAGCGTTTTTGGCGATGATTGCTGCCAAGAAGTGAGTTTTTTGCTGTCCTGAGGATTGCTTTCGCGAGCAGGCTCGCTCCCACATTGGATCTCTATAGGTTCACAAGATTGTGTCCACTGAAGATCTATTGTGGGGGCGGGCTTGTTCGCGAAGCTTTTAGCGGCTGGCGAGCAACGCCTGGCCACGCACAACCGCCGCCTTGACCTGCGCCGGCGCGGTGCCGCCGATGTGGTTACGGGCATTGACCGAGCCTTCGAGGGTCAGCACGGCAAACACGTCCTGCTCGATCTGGTCGCTGAACTGGCGCAGTTCGTCCAGGCTCATTTCCGCCAGGTCCTTGCCGGTGTCCACGCCGTATTTCACGGCATGGCCGACAATCTCATGGCAATCGCGGAACGGCAGGCCACGGCGCACCAGGTAATCGGCCAGGTCGGTGGCGGTGGAGAAGCCGCGCAGGGCCGCTTCGCGCATCACCGCGTGCTTGGGCTTGATGGCCGGAATCATGTCGGCGAAGGCCCGCAGCGAGTCGCGCAAGGTATCGGCGGCGTCGAACAGCGGTTCCTTGTCTTCCTGGTTGTCCTTGTTGTAGGCCAGCGGCTGGCCTTTCATCAGGGTCAGCAGGCCCATCAGTGCACCGAACACCCGGCCACTCTTGCCGCGCACCAGTTCCGGCACGTCGGGGTTTTTCTTTTGCGGCATGATCGAGCTGCCGGTGCAGAAGCGGTCGGGCAAGTCGATGAATTGGAATTGCGCGCTGGTCCACAGCACCAACTCTTCGGAGAAGCGCGACAGGTGCATCATCGCGATGCTCGCGGCGGCGCAGAATTCGATGGCGAAATCGCGGTCCGAAACGTTATCCAGCGAATTGCCGCCCACGGCGTCGAAGCCCAGCAACTGCGCGGTGTATTCACGGTCGATCGGGTACGTGGTGCCGGCCAGCGCGGCGCTGCCCAGGGGCATGCGGTTGGTGCGCTTGCGGCAGTCCACCAGGCGCTCGTAGTCGCGGCTGAGCATTTCGAACCAGGCCAGCATGTGATGCCCAAACGTTACAGGTTGGGCGGTCTGCAGGTGCGTGAAGCCCGGCATGATGCTCTCGGCCTCGCGTTCGGCTTGTTCCAGCAGGCCTTTTTGCAGGCGAGTGATTTCGGCCAGGATCAGGTCGATTTCATCGCGCAGCCAGAGGCGGATGTCGGTGGCGACCTGGTCGTTGCGACTGCGGCCGGTGTGCAGCTTCTTGCCGGTCACGCCGATGCGGTCGGTCAGGCGTGCTTCGATGTTCATGTGCACGTCTTCGAGGTCGACGCGCCAGTCGAACTGGCCAGCCTCGATTTCAGTCTCGATGGTCTTCAGGCCGTCAATGATGCTGTCGCGCTCGGCATCGGTCAGCACGCCGACCTTGGCCAGCATGGTGGCGTGGGCGATCGAACCCATGATGTCGTGGCGATACAGGCGCTGGTCAAAATTGACGGAGGCGGTGAAGCGGGCGACGAAGGCGTCGACGGGTTCACTGAAGCGGCCGCCCCAGGACTGATTGGTCTTGTCAGTGCTCATGAATTCGCTCGTGATCGGCTGTGGAGAAAGTAGCGGTTAAAGGCTGCGGCGGATGATAGCAGGGTTGCCGGGACTGGCGCTGGCACTGGTCGGCAGGTTTTTTCAATCGAACCTGGGATCCAAGAGGGTTTTCGCACAACGATATTTTTCGATTGAGCAATATCGTCGTGGCAACCGTCTACAGTGGACGGTAGGACTTTTGCTTTTTCCATCCATGGCGCACCGGAAAAATAGAAGGGGGAGCTCATATTGGTCAGATCGACAGTTAACAATCCCTACGGCGACGCCGTGCGACAACGGGCCTCGGGCATCGATCGGCAAGCGCTGGTAAAGATAGGCAACCGCCTCGCGGCACTTTTTGGCCCTCGAACGAGTCTTAGCGTGGATCGCTGTGACGGATGTCACTTCCCCTGTCTACGCTATCCTTGTGCGAGACTCACGCAGGAATCCAGCGCAATATGAATGTCCTGATCGTTGATGACGAACCACTGGCCCGCGAGCGCCTGAGCCGAATGGTTGGCGAGCTCGAGGGTTACAGTGTCCTGGAGCCGAGCGCCACCAATGGCGACGAGGCATTGGCCCTTATCGACAGCCACAAGCCGGATATCGTGCTGCTCGACATTCGCATGCCGGGCCTGGACGGCCTGCAGGTGGC
This sequence comes from Pseudomonas medicaginis, assembly GCF_965119365.1. Lineage (NCBI taxonomy): Bacteria > Pseudomonadati > Pseudomonadota > Gammaproteobacteria > Pseudomonadales > Pseudomonadaceae > Pseudomonas > Pseudomonas medicaginis. The sequence continues at coordinate 7,090,666 of NZ_OZ221631.1, read as the reverse complement.
GGCGAAGTTGTGCGAACGAGAGTCGCCGCCCGCCGTGGTGTTCTGCACCACGCGCGACGACTTCCCACCCGAGGTGTTGCAGGCCGGTGCCGTGGGTTACCTGGTCAAGCCCGTGGCGTCCGAGGCGCTGCTCGAAGCCTTGCGCAAGGCCGAGCGGCCGAACCGCGTGCAACTGGCGGCGCTGACCCGTCCGGCCGCCGAAAGCGGCAGCGGCCCGCGCAGCCACATCAGTGCGCGCACCCGCAAAGGCATCGAGCTGATCCCCTTGAACCAGGTGGTCTACTTTATTGCCGACCATAAGTACGTGACCTTGCGTCACGAGAGTGGCGAGGTGTTGCTGGACGAACCCCTCAAGGCCCTCGAAGACGAGTTCGGCGAACGCTTCGTACGCATCCACCGCAACGCCCTCGTGGCCCGCGAGCGCATCGAGCGTTTGCAGCGCACCCCCCTTGGGCATTTCCAGCTGTTCCTCAAAGGTCTCAATGGCGACGCGCTGATCGTCAGCCGACGGCATGTGGCCGGCGTGCGCAAGATGATGCAGCAGCTTTAAGCCAGGCGTTCCACGCGTTCCACGCGTTTCAATTCCAGGATCTGGCGGCCAGGGAGGCCTTGGGGTCGTGATTCAAATCAAAGCGGTTTTGACTGAGCTGTTATTATCTGCCGTATCTTTTAAGTACGGATTGATCCATGTCCCCTCGCGAGATCCGCATCGCCACCCGTAAAAGTGCCTTGGCCCTCTGGCAGGCCGAATACGTCAAAGCCCGCCTGGAAGCGGCCCATCCCGGCCTGGCCGTGACCCTGGTGCCCATGGTCAGTCGCGGTGACAAGCTGCTGGACTCGCCGCTGTCGAAAATCGGCGGCAAGGGCCTGTTCGTAAAGGAGCTGGAAACCGCGCTGCTGGACAACGAAGCCGACATCGCCGTGCATTCGATGAAAGACGTGCCCATGGACTTCCCCGAAGGCCTGGGCCTGTTTTGTATCTGCGAACGGGAGGACCCGCGCGACGCGTTCGTCTCCAACACGTTTTCCAGTCTTGAGGCGTTGCCTGCCGGGAGTGTGGTCGGCACGTCCAGCCTGCGTCGCCAGGCGCAATTGCTGACGCGGCGTCCGGACCTGCAAATCCGTTTCCTGCGCGGCAATGTCAACACGCGCCTGGCCAAGCTCGATGCCGGTGAGTACGACGCCATCATCCTCGCCGCCGCCGGGTTGATCCGCCTGGGCTTCGAAGACCGCATCACCTCGGCCATCAGCGTCGACGACAGCCTGCCGGCCGGTGGGCAAGGGGCGGTGGGCATCGAGTGCCGCAGCGCCGACAGCGACATCCACGCCCTGCTGGCGCCGCTGCACCATGCCGACACCGCCACGCGGGTATTCGCCGAACGCGCGCTGAACAAACATCTCAATGGCGGTTGCCAGGTGCCGATCGCCTGTTACGCCGTGCTGGAAGGTGAACAGGTCTGGTTGCGCGGCCTGGTAGGGGATCCCAACGGTGGTCGGCTGCTCAGCGCCGAGGCCCGGGCTCCGCGCCACGATGCCGAAGCGCTGGGGGTGCGGGTGGCGGAAGACCTGTTGAGCCAGGGCGCCGCCGACATCCTCAAGGCGGTCTACGGCGAGGCCGGCCACGCGTGACGGGTTGGCGGCTGTTGCTCACCCGGCCTGCGGACGAGTCGTCGGCCCTGGCGGCTGTCCTGGCCGAAGCGGGGGTCCACAGCAGCAGCTTGCCGTTGCTGGAGATCGAACCGATCCCGCTGTCGGACTCCGGGCGGGCGACCTTCCAGGCGCTGGATCAATACAGTGCCGTGATCGTGGTCAGCAAACCTGCCGCACGCCTGTGCGTCGAGTTGCTGCGCCAACACTGGCCCCAGCCTCCAGACCAGCCCTGGTTCAGCGTGGGTGCGGCCACCGGACAGATCCTCGTCGATGCCGGCCTCACGGTGTTTTATCCCGATAACGGCGATGACAGCGAAGCCTTGCTGGAGCACCTGGTCTTGCGCCAGGCTATCTCGCGGCCCGACCCCAAGGTCTTGATCGTGCGGGGCGAAGGCGGACGTGGCTTGCTGGCGGAGCGTTTGCGCGAGCAAGGTGCTAGTGTCGACTACCTGGAGTTGTACCGACGCCACCTGCCCAGTTATGGCGAAGGGGCGTTGCCGGCGAAAGTCGAAGCGGAACGCTTGAACGCACTGGTGGTCAGCAGTGGGCAGGGCTTCGAGCATCTGCAGCGGCTGGCCGGCGATGCGTGGCCGGTCCTGGCGCGGTTACCGTTGTTTGTGCCAAGCCCAAGGGTTGCCGAAATGGCGCGTGCCGCCGGGGCCCGAACAGTTGTGGATTGCCGTGGCGCCAGCGCCGCGGCTTTGCTGGCGGCGTTACGGGAACACTCCGTGCCGTTTTCTAATGCAAAGGATGGATACGTGAGCGAAACAGCCTTGCCAAAAGAAGATCTAGACCAGCCAGCGATCGATGCGCCGGTTGAAACCCCGCCCCCGATGGCCCCGCGTCGCGGCAACGGGCTGGCCATTGTGGCCTTGCTGCTCGGTGCCGCCGGTGTGGCCGTGGGCGGTTGGAGCGTGTGGCAGGTGCGCCACCTGCAGACCAATAACCAGCAGCAATCCGTCCAGGTCCAGGCGCTGAACGACCAGGCCCAGACCCTCAAGCTCAACGAGCAACGCCTGAGTGAGCGCCTCGCGCAATTGCCCCCGGCCGAAGAGCTGGAGGAGCGGCGGCGCCTGGTGGCCCAGTTGCAAGGTGACCAGCAGCACCTGAACCAGCGCCTGGAGACCGTGCTCGGTGCCAGCCGCAAGGACTGGCGCCTGGCGGAGGCCGAGCACCTGTTGCGCCTGGCCAGCCTGCGTCTTTCCGCCCTGCAAGACATCAACAGTGCCCAGGCACTGGTCCAGGGCGCTGACGAGATCCTGCGCGAGCAGAACGACCCCGGTTCGTTCGCCGCTCGCGAGCAACTGGCCAAGACCCTTGCGGCGCTGCGCAGCACCGAACAACCGGATCGCACCGGGCTGTTCCTGCAACTGGGCGCCTTGCGTGACCAGGTGCTGCAACTGACCGAACTGGCACCTGAGTACAAGGACCGCGGAGAGTCGCTGCTGGGCCTGACCGCCGATGGCGATGGTGCCAGCCGGTGGGCACAGTGGTGGGACCAGATCTCGCGCTATATCCGCATCGACTTCAACGCAGACGAGAACGTCCGTCCGCTGCTGGCCGGGCAAAGTCTCGTGCAAGTGCGCCTGGCCTTGAGCCTGGCGCTGGAGCAGGCGCAATGGGCCGCCCTCAACGGTCAGGGGCCGGTATACACCCAGGCGCTGACCGAGTCGCGGGACGTGTTGAAGAACAACTTCAACCAGGACAATCCGCAAAGCCAAATCATGCTCGAGCGCGTGGGTGAGTTGTCCAAGCAACCGGTGACGGTGGTCACCCCGGACCTGACGGGCACACTGAGCAGCGTCCAGGCCTACCTTGAGCGCCGCAACCTCAACGCCCAGGAATCGGTCAAGCCGCTGCCCGCGCCAGGCGCGCAGGAGGCCACGCCATGAAGCGTCTCTACGTGATTCTGTTCGTGGTCATCGCCGCCGCCGGTTTGCTGGGCGTGGCGATTGCCGAGCATTCGGGTTACGTGCTGGTGGCGTACAAGAACTTCCGTTATGAAGCCGGCCTGTGGGTCACCCTGGCCTTGGTGGCGGTGCTCTGGCTGGTGTGGCGAGGCCTGCGGGCCCTGATCGGGTTGGTTACCACGTCCGGTGGCGTGGTCAACCCATGGTCGCGGCGCAACCGCAGTCGTCGGGTGCAAGTGGCGATTGAACACGGCCAGTTGGACCTGGCCGAAGGTCGCTGGGCCAGTGCCCAGCGACACCTGCACCGTGCCGCCGAAGCCGAGCGCCAGCCGTTGTTGTATTACCTGGGCGCCGCCCGTGCGGCCAACGAGCAGGGTCTTTACGATCAGAGCGACAGTTTGCTCGAGCGCGCCCTGGAGCGTCAGCCCCAGGCGGAACTGGCCATTGCCCTGGCGCACGCGCAATTGCAGACGGATCGAGGTGACACGGACGGCGCATTGAACACGTTGCAGGCCATGCATGAGCGTCATCCCCATAACGTCCAGGTCCTGCGCCAATTGCAACGACTGCATCAGCAGCGCGGCGACTGGTCGGCGGTGATCCGGCTGTTGCCGGAGTTGCGCAAGGATAAAGTCCTGCCGACGGCCGAGTTGGCTGAACTGGAGCGGCGTGCCTGGGGCGAGAACCTGTCCCTGGCGGCCCACCGTGAGGAGGACGGCAGCGTCGGTCTGCAGTCGCTCAACCGCGCCTGGCAACAGCTGACCTCCGCACAGCGCCAGGAGCCCGCGCTGGTGCTGGCCTATGCCGAGCAACTGCGTCAATTGGGCGCTCAGGTCGAGGCCGAAGAGGTGCTGCGCGGCGCGCTCAAGCGTCACTATGACAGCCATCTGGCGCGCCTGTACGGGTTGGTTCGCGGCCATGATCCGATCCGCCAGTTGCAAGCGGCCGAAGGCTGGCTCAAGGACCACCCGGCCGATCCGAGCCTGCTGCTGACCCTGGGGCGCCTATGCCTGCAGAACAGCTTGTGGGGCAAGGCGCGGGATTATCTGGAAAGCAGTTTGCGGGTCCAGCGCAACCCCGAAGCCTGCGCCGAACTGGCGCGCCTGCTGGCGCAACTGGGGGATGCCGAGCGCAGCAACCAGTTGTTCCAAGAGGGCTTGGGGTTGCTGGACGAGCGTCTGCTGGCCGCGCCGTTGCCGGCTCCGGCTCAGGTGTTGTCCACTTGAAATGAGTCCTTGTGGCGCTCCTGCATGGGTGGGAGCAAAGCTTGCTCGCGAAACAGGCGCCTCGGTTTCTGAAGGACCGCGTTGTCTTCATCGCGGGCAAGCCTTGCTCCCACTGGAGATACCTGTTTTTTTGGGGGCTTTGATCGTGCCATCAGTAAAGTCCTACAGCCCATCGCGCTGAATCCTCTTTGGCCTGTCGGGAATTCCCTACACCCCTGGTGAAGTGTCTGCGCGGGGCTGCCTTGAAAGGCCCGAGGGCTTTCCTCTACCGTAACTGCTTGTCTCTTCTGTTACGGAATCGCCATGTCTTTGGCCAGCTCACGCTTCTTGTTTTTCATGGCTTTCATCGCCGCCGCCCTGGCTCTGGGCATCAGCACCTATCTGGAGTATTCCGCTGGCCTGACGCCTTGCAGCCTGTGTGTCTTGCAGCGGTTATGCCTGATGTTGTTCCTGGCGAACAGCCTCGTGGCGTGCGTGCATGGTCCAGGCCAGAGAGGCAGCCTCTTCTATGGTGCGGCAGGGTTGGTTTGTGCAACGGTGGGGATGGTCCTGGCCTGGCGCCAGGTCTTGATGCAAAGCCATTCGTTCGAGCCGTTTCCTGATTGTATTGCCCAGCCAGAATTGATGGATTCGTGGTGGTGTGCGTTGCATCGCGTCCTTGATGGCGCCGTCGATTGCGCGAATATCACCTGGACGTTGTTCGACCTGAGTATCCCTGAGTGGAGCCTGTTGTTTTTTCTTGCGGTGTGCAGCGCCATGACCTATCTGCTGCTGCGCCTTGCCTGGACTGCTCTGGTGCAACCGCTCAGCGGCGAGACGTCGCAGTTGGTCCGGGCGCTGGATTAAACACTTGTATGAACTTTATCTCCTGCGTACCTTGAAGCCATTGTCGTGCGGGCATAATCTGGCCCGCACGTGTTATTGGAATTGTGCCGCTCGATCATGTTGTGTCTGGCTTGTCCCTGGTCAATCAGGCGTGCACAGGCTACGAGGGGCATGACTCACAAGGGAAGAAATCACCATGCTCGAAAGTTGTCAGAATGCTCAGGAACGCTGGGGTGGGGTGCATCTGCTGATCGATCGCTGGCTGCAGGAGCGTCACGAACTGGTTCGAGCCTACGACGCGCTCGGCGCCAAGCCTGAAGCGCTGAGCGAAAGCCGCAAACCCTTGCAGGAGTTCTGCGGTGTGCTGGTCGACTATGTGTCTGCCGGTCATTTCGAGATCTATGAACAACTGACGGGCGAGGCCAAGGCCTTCAACGACAAGCGTGGCCTTGAACTGGCCGAGACGATCTACCCGCGCATCGATGTCATCACCGAGAAGCTGCTGGCGTTCAACGACCTGTGCGATGAAGGCAAGTGCGTGGCGGAAAAATTCAAGGAGCTGGGTGGCTTGCTGCACGAGCGTTTCGAATTGGAGGACTGCCTGATCGAAGTGCTGCACAACGCTCACAAGGAAGAAGATATCGTCCAGGCGTGAGAATTCGCGGTCATGAAAAAACGGTGCGCATTGCGCACCGTTTTTTATTGGGCCAACGTCAGGTCGTCGCGCCCAGCAACTCGATCTCAAACACCAATGGCGTATACGGCGGGATCACATCCCCGGCCCCCTCCGCGCCATAGGCCAGGGACGAGGGAATCACCAATCGCCACTTCGCGCCGACCGGCATTTGCGGCAACGCACTGCGCCAACCGTCAATCACACTGTCGAGATTGAACCATTGCGCCTGGCGGTTTGAATCGAACACGGTGCCGTCCGGCAATCGACCGATGTACAGCACCTGGACCTTGCCGTGAGGGCCAGCCTTCGCACCGTGGCCTGGCTTGATTTCGGTCAGCAGGACGCCATCTGCGAGTTGCTGGACCCCAGGCCGGCTCTTTTCTTCGGTGAGAAATGCCTGCTCGTTTTTCAACGCAGCGTCGATCTGCGGCGTTGTCGATGGCGCGTTCAGTTGCGCCTGGTGCTCGGCCAGGATCTGTTCGATGCGTCCATCCTCGAGGGCCAGCGGCTTGCCCAGGTAAGCCTGTTGCAAACCTTCGACCAAGGCTTTGATCTGCAAGTCCGGTACGTCCTGGCGCAGGCGTTCGCCGAGGCTGGCGCCCAGGCTGTAAGCCAGATCGTGGGCATCGTTTGCGCTGTTTTTTTCAACGGCCTGGACCGTTGAGCAAACCATGCACAGGAATAAAAACAGGTGACGCGACATGTGTGCTCTCCGGCCTCGAATCGAGGAATTATGCCAGTGTCGATATCTGTAGAGGTGGATTGCCAAGGCACTGGCGCAGAAGATTTTTCGTCCCTTGCAACGCAACGTCTTGTGTACTGTCAACATGCCCTAGCGGCGGTTGAAGCAGAGGTCTAGTATGAGCCGCACTCACGTCAGTCAGGAGGTAAACCATGTCGGCCACCAAGAAGCCTGTAAACACTCCGTTGCACTTGCTCCAACAACTCTCGGGCAGCCTGCTCGAACATCTGGAAAATGCCTGCTCCCAAGCCCTGGCTGATGCTGAAAAACTGCTCGCCAAACTGGAAAAGCAACGCGGCAAAGCGCAGGAAAAACTGCACAAGTCGCGCACCAAATTGCAAGACGCAGCCACCGCTGGCAAGGCCAAGGCACAAGCCAAGGCTAAAGATGTCGTGAAAGAACTCGAAGACCTGCTCGATGCCTTGAAGGCTCGTCAGTCCGAAACCCGCACCTACATTCTGCAACTCAAGCGTGATGCCCAGGAAAGCCTGAAATTGGCCCAGGGTGTTGGCCGCGTGCAAGAAGCCGCAGGCAAGGCACTGACGCTTCGCGCTGCCAAGCCTGCCGTTGTATCGGCCAAGAAGCCGGCGGCTAAACCCGCCGCGACAAAAGCACCGGCCAAAGTTGCCGCCAAGCCTGCCGCGAAAGCACCGGCAAAAGCGGCCAGCAAACCGGCTGCCAAACCTGTTGCTGCCAGCGCTGCAAAACCTGCGGCAAAAAAACCGGTCGTCAAGGCCGCTGCCAAACCCGCCGCAAAAACGGCGGCCGCTAAACCTGTAGCTGCCAAGCCCGCTGTAAAAGCTGCTGCAAAACCAGCCGCCAAACCGGCCGCTAAAACTGCTGCCGCCAAACCAGCCGCGACGAAAACCGCTGCCGCCAAACCTGCTGCCAAGGCGGCGGTAAAAACCCCTGCCAAACCTGCTGCCGCCAAGCCAGCAGCGAAGCCTGCGGTAACCAAGACGGCTGCCGCCAAACCCGCTGCGAAAACGGCTGCCAAGCCAGTCGCTGCCAAGGCGCCCGCCAAAGTGGCGGCTAAACCTGCTGCCAAACCAGCCGTGGCGAAGCCTGCAGCCAAACCCGCTGCCGCGAAACCAACTGCTGCCAAGCCAGCCGCCAAGCCCGCAGCGAAACCGGCTGTGAAAAAGCCCGCCGCTGCAAAACCTGCGACTGCGCCAGCCGCCAAGCCAGCGACACCAGCTCCGACCACTGCACCGGCTCCAACCGCCAGCACTCCGGCCACGGCGACCAGCCCATCCGCCGCCGTTGCGCCGAGCACCAGCAGCACCCCAACCAGCGCTTCCTAAGTGCCGGACACCGCGACGCGCAGCTGATGCAGCGCGTCGCGGCTCGCTGGCCCGGCATTCGCCGCCAGCCCTTGCAGCCATTGCGCTGAATCGTTCTGTTGTGTCCCAGGCCAATCCTTGGCCAACGCTTGCAATCGCTCCAGCAATCGCCGTTCGGCCGCCAACTCCAGTTGCTTGACCTGCTCGCGCAGGCCATTGAGTGCCGTGTCCTGGAGGGCACTGGTTTTCCATTGGCTGCGAAGCGTGCGCAGTGGCCGCACCACCTCGGCATCCCACGGCTCGGCCAATAGTCGAAGCTGCCGCAGCCTGTGCTCATTGCAGGCCACGCCACGCTGCGCCAGCCACAGGCCACACAGCAACAGGCAGACGTTGGCGCCGGCGTCTTGCGACGCCAGGCAGGCAGGCTCTACGCCAGGCTTGGCATAGAGGTCGAGGGAAAAACTCCACAGGTCAGGGGACATCGTGCTACTCGCGCCAGTTGTGAGCGAAGCTGGTAGACTCCGCCGCCATTATGATCCGACTTCAGAACCTGACTTTACAGCGTGGCCCGCAACGTCTGCTAGAAGACGCCGAGCTGACCCTGCACGCCGGCCACAAAGCTGGCCTCATCGGTGCCAACGGCGCCGGCAAATCGAGCCTGTTCGCCTTGCTGCGGGGTGAGCTGCACCCGGACTCGGGCGATTGCCTGCTGCCGGCCGACTGGCGTATCGCCCACATGCGCCAGGAGGTCGACACCCTCGAGCGCCTGGCGGTGGACTACGTGCTCGATGGCGACCTGCGCCTGCGCCAGGTGCAACACGACCTGGCGGCGGCCGAAGCGGCCCACGACGGTGCCGCTCAGGCCCGCCTGCACGCGGAACTCGACAGTGCCGACGGCTACACCGCCGATGCCCGCGCGCGCAAATTGCTCGCCGGCCTGGGCTTTACCAATGAACAGATGGACCGCCAGGTCGGGGACTTCTCCGGCGGCTGGCGGATGCGCCTGAACCTGGCGCAGGCCCTGATGTGCCCGTCGGATCTGCTGTTGCTCGATGAACCGACCAACCACTTGGACCTCGACGCCATCATCTGGCTCGAAGACTGGCTCAAGAGTTACCCGGGCACGTTGCTGCTGATTTCCCACGACCGCGATTTCCTCGACGCGGTGGTGGATCACGTCGCCCATGTCGACCAGCGCAAGCTCACCTTGTACCGCGGTGGCTACAGCGCTTTCGAGCGCGCCCGTGCCGAACGCCTGGCCCAGCAACAGCAGGCCTACGAGAAACAACAGGCGCAGCGCGCGCACATGGAAAGCTACATTGCCCGCTTCAAGGCCCAGGCCACCAAGGCCCGCCAGGCCCAGAGCCGGATCAAGGCGCTGGAGCGGATGGAAGAGCTGTCGGCGGCCCATGTCGATTCGCCGTTCGACTTTGTCTTCCGCGAGTCGACCAAGATTTCCAGCCCGCTGATCGACCTGTCCGACGCGCGTCTGGGTTATGGCGACAAGACCGTGCTGGAGAAGGTCAAGCTGCAACTGACGCCGGGTGCGCGGATCGGTCTGCTGGGCCCCAACGGTGCCGGCAAGTCGACCCTGATCAAGAACCTTTCCGGCGAACTCGAGCCTCTGGCCGGGCGCCTGACCCGGGGCGAGAACACGGTGGTCGGTTACTTCGCCCAGCATCAGCTCGATTCCCTGGACTCCAAGGCCAGCCCGCTGTTGCACCTGCAACGCCTGGCACCGACCGAGCGCGAGCAGACCCTGCGCGATTTCCTCGGCGGTTTCGATTTCCGCGGGGCGCGCATCGACGAGCCGGTGTTGAATTTCTCCGGCGGCGAAAAGGCGCGCCTGGCGCTGGCGTTGATCGCCTGGGGCCGGCCGAACCTGTTGCTGCTCGACGAACCCACCAACCACCTGGACCTGGAGATGCGCCTGGCCCTGACCATGGCCTTGCAGGAATTCAGTGGTGCGGTGTTGGTGGTGTCCCACGATCGGCATCTGCTCAAGAGCACCACGGATAATTTCTTCCTGGTTGCCGACGGCAAGGTCGAGGAGTTCGACGGCGACCTGGAAGACTACGCCCGTTGGCTGGTGGAATACCGTCAGCGCAACGCGCCGGTCAGCAACACGCCGGTCAACCCGGACAAGACCGACAAGAAGGCCCAGCGCCAGGCCGCCGCCGCATTGCGCCAGCAACTGGCGCCCCACAAGCGTGAGGCCGACAAGCTCGAAGCCGAGCTGGGCAAGCTGCATGAAACGTTGCAGAAAATCGAAACCAGCCTGGGCGACAGTGGTCTTTACGAGGCGGCGCGCAAGGATGAGTTGCGTGACCTGCTGGCCGAACAGGCCAGGCTGAAGGTTCGGGAAGCGGAGCTCGAGGAGGCGTGGATGCAAGCGCTGGAGTTGCTGGAAAACCTGCAAGCGGAGCTGGAGGCTCTATCCTGATGGAAGCGTTGACATTGCCTGTCCCTGTCATGTGGATCGAGCCGATCTGGCTCGGTGTGCAAATCTTGCTCATCCTGGTGGCCGGTTATGTCTCGCAGCGTTTCGTCGCACGGGCGCTGACGGGCCTGGGCGAACGTTACCCGCTCCCATCCCAACTGGTGATTATCCTGCGGGGCGTGCTGCGCTGGCTGATCATGGGCACTGCGGTGCTGGTGGTGCTCGAACGCCTGGGCGTCTCGGCCACGGTGCTGTGGACTGCACTGTCGGGCTTCGTCGCGGTGGCAGCGGTGGCGTTCTTTGCCATCTGGAGCGTGCTGTCCAACCTGTTCTGTGCCGTTTTGATCTACACCGTCGGACCGTTTCGCCTGGGAGATGTGGTCGAACTCGTGGACACCACCGACAAGCCCGGCATCAAGGGGCGCGTGGTGGCGATCAATCTGCTGTACACCACGCTGATCGAACCCGAGGAGCTCGGCACCGGCAGTGCGATGGTGCAAGTGCCCAACAGCCTGTTCTTCCAGCGATCGGTGCGGCGCTGGCGTGGCAGCGAGGCATTTCCAGTGGGTGGTTTCGTCGAATAAGGGGCTGCTGCCCAGCCCCGTGGGAGCAAGCGCCCTCGCGACGGTATTCATACCGGCTTGAATCCTTGTGCAAAAAAACGTTGGTCAATGGGCTGGAGGCGCATTAGCTTAGTCGTTTTCGACGAATCCGAGCCGAGGTGTGCAATGGTGCTGGAAACATGGCTGGCGTTTTTAGCCGCCTGTTGGGTGATCAGTCTTTCCCCGGGTGCCGGTGCCATCGCATCGATGTCCAGTGGCTTGCGCTACGGCTTTTGGCGCGGTTACTGGAATGCCCTGGGCCTGCAACTGGGCCTGGCGTTGCAAATCGTGATTGTCGCCGCCGGTGTTGGCGCGATCCTCACCGCATCCGCCACCGCGTTCTACGCGATCAAATGGTTCGGCGTGGCCTATCTGGTTTATCTGGGTATCAAGCAGTGGCGGGCCATCCCTGGCGATATCAGTGATGAGACCGTCGTGCGGCCGATCGGCAACCCTTTGGCACTGGTGTTTCGCGGTTTTCTGGTCAACGTCAGCAACCCCAAGGCGCTGGTGTTCATGCTGGCGGTGCTGCCACAGTTCATCGATCCCCATGCACCGTTGCTCAAGCAGTACCTGATCCTGGGCGTGACCATGATCTGCGTCGACCTCATCGTCATGGCCGGGTACACCGGGCTGGCGTCCAAAGTCCTGCGCCTGTTGCGCACGCCAAAACAGCAACGGCGGATGAACCGCACGTTTGCTGGCCTGTTCATCGGGGCGGCGGGCTTGCTGGCGACGATTCGCAGAGCGGCGGTGTAGACAGGGTGTGTCAGGCAAATGCCAAACCTGTGGCGAGGGAATTTATCCCCGTTCGAGTGCGCAGCACTCGCAAAAATCTTGGGGCGGCTTTGCCGCCCAGCGGGGATAAATCCCCTCGCCACAGAAGTATCTAAGCATTTACCGAGCAGTGTGGCTCAGCGCAGGATCACCGGGGCGGTGTCCCGGGGCAGGTTGTTGCGCGGCACCGGTTCGCCAGGTTGCTGATAGCTCGGGCCGCCGAGTTGTTCGCTCAGTTGCCGCGCCACATCTTCACCCAGGGCCTTGGACACTTCACGCACCACCCGTGGACGGTTGAGGCTGATGCGTGCGTCCCGGTGGTTCAGCAACTTGGTGTCCTGGCCTTCGCCCATGGCCGTAAAGGCCGAGGTGATTTCGTAGGTCTTGGTGTTGATCAGGCTGAAGTCCGCCACCAGGGTCAATGCCAGCACGGCCGAGTAGCTGTCGGTATTGGCCAGTTCGTTGATATCGCGGGTGAAGTCGATGTCCGACACCGTGCCAAACAGCACATAGTCGGCGCCCTTGAAGTTCCCGGCCTTGATGCGCTTGATCACGTCATAGACGTCGCCGTTGGACGCCGCCGTGTGGGGCGTGCCCTGGGTCAGCTGGAACATCCCGCTGCGCAGGATCTCGCCCTTGATGTCGCCGGTGAACTTACGCAGTTCACCCTGCTCGATGTAGCTGCTGGTAGCTTCCATCTCGTCGTAGCTCGAGGAAGCGCTGGCGCTGTAAGGGTTCGCCTGGAAGTTGCTCTGTGCTGAAACGGTGTGGATGTATTCCTCCACCCGCTCCTGGTACGCAAGGTCTGTCACCGCGACTTTGGGGGCCGCCTGCGCGCTGAATGCGCAGGCCAGGGCCATGATGCCTATCCATGTGCGCATGGCTTAGCGCTCCGTGGTCTTGCGGATTTCTTTTTCGTCCATCCATTCGGCCAGACCGCTCTCGACGTCGATCAATTGCAGGCTGAACTTGTAGAAGACGTCCTTGTAGTCGCTGCTGCGCTTGACGATCGAGCTGATGGAGCCCTCGAGACGGTACTTGGCAGCGATCATGTTGCCGGTCTTGGCCACGGTGCTTTTCTTGTAAAGCCCACTTTGGTTCTGCAGTTTGAGCTGGTCGACCTGGCTGTCCATGGCGGTGTTGTCGCTGGCGAAACGGGCAGCCCCGGTCTTCATCAGCTGGGTCTTGATGCTGGTGGTGATTTCGCGGGTGTCGATGTATTCGCTGGTCTTGTTCTTCACGTCATAGACCTGGACCACCGGGCGACCCTGGAGGATGCCGGACTGGGCCAGGGAGCGGGTCATGGACTCGGCGATCATTTGCAGGTCGGTGGAGCCGAACTCGTTGGTCACGGTTTCCACGGCCTTGGTATCGCCGTAGCTGATGTTCTTGTTGCCCAGTACCGGCGAGTTGTTGGCACAGCCGCTGACCAGCAGGGCGGCGAGGGCGAGGGAGGAGATGCGTACGAACATGTGGGTGCTCTCAAATAACTGCATAAAGGTTTCTGTGGCGAGGGGATAAATCCCCTCGCCACAGATTCAGCATTGACTGGCTGATCGGTATCCACCTCAAGGGGTATTGATTTCCAAACGGAAATCCACCGCCTTGGGTGTCGGTGCGATGGCCGGCAGGAAGCTGGTCTGTTCGCCGTACAGCGTCAGGCTTTTCCAGGTTTCTTCCTCGGCGATCGGAAAGCCTTCCGGCCCCAGCCAGGCAAAGCGGTAATACATCGTCTTGTTGTTGTAGCTGGTGTTGCTCAACTGGACGTTGACGGTCATGTAGCCGTTTTCCCGGGCCACACGCATGGCGCCAACCACGATGTTCTTGGTCTTGCCCATCGCCACGACCTTGCTGGCGGCGGTGCCCGGCTCCGGTGGCGGCGGGGTGGCGCAACCGGCCAGCAAGGCCAGGGCGCCGACGGCGATCAGTTTTAAACGCATGTGAACAAGACTCCGTTCTTAAGGTTGCTTGAGGGCAATGGCGGTCGGGTTGGCGCTTGGCATCACCTGGGCCGCGAGGCCACCGGCGAACACTTGGTTACCCACCGCCCGCAGGCTGATGACCTGGTAGCGCTGGTCGACGGTGACCTTGACCACCGAGCCGCCCACCGCGCTTGGCAGGGTGACGTGGTGCTCGCCTTTCTTCAGGCGCAGGCGCACCACCTGGGTGTAGTCGGGCAGGGTGCGCCAGGTGCGGGTGTCGGCCCCTTCGAGTACCGCCGAGGTCAGGCCGACGGCCAGGCCGGCCAGGGGATTGGTTTCGTTGATCTGCTTTTGCGCCACGCCACGGGTGATGGCGCGCACGGTGGTGCGCAGGATAATGCCCGGCATGTCGTCGCGCAGGGCCCGGCGAGACATGGCGGTGGTGCTGTTGAGCTGCGTCAGGTCCAACTGACGACCGTCGACACCGATCTGGCCGAAGGTGGCCGTGGAGGTGTCGGGCTTGATCAGCGGGAACGACAACGGTGTGATGACCAGGTTGCCGCTGATCGGCAAGGGCAGGGGAATGCGGATCGAGTCCCGGGACGGTGCCAGGCCGCTCTGCACCACGATCAGGATGTCGCTGTCATCGCTCTTGGCGGCGGGCTTGTCGAGGTCTCGCAGGGCCTGTTCCAGCAACGGTGTGTTGGGGCGCAGTTCGGCGGCCTTGCGATAACCCGGTGCGGCCAAGTCCTTTTCGCCCAGGGCTTCATAGACGAAACCAGCCAGGTAATGGCTGAACGCGCTCTGGTAGCTGTTCTTGAGATTGACCACGTCCGGGGCGTCGAGGCTGGCCACCGGATAACCCTGGAGGTCCTTGTATTCGGTCTTGACCCCTTGTTTCTCGGCTTCTTCCTCGCGCTTGAGGTATTCCTTGTCCCGCAGGTCGGCAATCACCGCTTCGCGTTCGTGGGTCTTCTTGATCTGGGTCCGGGCGCCGTCGAAGTCATTTACCGCCAGCAGATTCAGGGCCATCTGCGTGGTCAGCATGACCTTTTCGTAATCGTAGCCTTCGTAGCGGCGCACTTTATCGTTGACCAGGAAGCTGCCGAACTGCGCCAGGTACTTGGCCGAGTCGAGTTTGACCGCATCTTCCCACTGGCCCACCTGCTGGTCGGCACTGTTCCAGGCTGTCTGGCTGCCGGACAAGTCGCCCTTGGCACGCAGCAGCTCACCTTTCTCGAAGTAGTACAGCAGGTCTTTTTCCTGGCTGGAGTTGTTCTTTTCCAGCAGGGTCAGCGCGCCGTCGACGTTGCCGGATGCCAGTTGCTGGTTGGTCTGGGCCAATTCGCTGTCGTAGTTGCGAAAGGCCGAGCAGCCGGACAACAAGGTGATCGCGCCGAGGGCGACCGAAAGAACGGCACGGGATGCCATGAACATTTTCTTCCCTGATAGCAGCCGGAGGTGTGCGGGTCGGGCTGGAGCGATCCCACGGACAGGCGCCTGGGCGCTGTCGGTTCCTCATAAAAAGAGGAGCTTTTATGCCGTTCAATAATAAGAAGGCGGCGGGATTATAAACATGGCGCTTGGCTATGTAATGGCTTTTCAATTCCGAAATGCTGTTTTTGTGACATCACCTCCAAAGCATGAAAATCCGATGAAAATCGGCTTCTTAAACACATCCGCCCTTGAGCCAAAGCCATTGGAAGTGAACAATGTGTTACTTCTTATTACCAACCGAGAGTCATTCATGACTGCGCCGTTCCGTTTCCTGGCCTGGCTTGTACTGCCATTGCTTGCGCTGTGCAGCACTTCGCTGCTGGCCGATACCCTCGAGAGTGCTCCCCAGGCGCTGCATTTGTTGGATTACATCGGGGCGGATTACCCGGCCACGGTCGAGGCGGGCAAGGTCATCGACGAGGCGGAATACCGCGAGCAGCTGGAATTCACCCAGGCACTGGAGGGGCTGATCGCCGGGTTGCCGGACAAGCCGGAAAAGACTGAACTGGTCCAAGGCATCGGCGCCTTGCGCGCGGCAATCACCCAGCGTCAGGACGGTGGCGATGTCGCCCGCCTGGCGCGGCAACTGGGGGCCAGGCTGGCGGTGGCCTATGAAGTCAGCCAGGCGCCGGTCATCACGCCCGACCCCGTCCGTGGCGCGCCGCTGTATGCGCAGAATTGCTCGGTGTGCCACGGTGCCAACGGTGCCGGCGATGGTCCTGCCGGTGTCGGCCTGGAGCCGCCGCCCGCCAACTTGCGTGACGCCCAGCGCCTGGATCGCCTGAGTCTCTATGCGATCTACAACACCCTCGGCATGGGCATCGAAGGCACCGACATGCCGGCCTTTGCCGATCAGCTCGACGACCGCCAACGCTGGGACCTGGCGACCTACATCGCCAGTTTCAGCGCCGACCCGGCCGCCGCCAACAGTGAACAGGTCTTCAACCTCGCAGACCTGGCGCGCCAGACCCCCGCCGAAGTTCTCGCTGCGCAAGGCCCCGCGGCGGCGGCGACTTTCCGTGCCCAGCGCGCGCAGCCGCCGCAGGTCCAACGTGGCCCGGCGCAGTTACTCGACTACACGGCCGCGACCCTGGATAAAAGCATCGCGGCGTATCGCGCCGGTGACCATGACCAGGCCTACGACCTGTCGGTAGCGGCTTACCTGGAAGGGTTCGAACTGGTGGAGAGCTCGCTGGACAACGTCGATGCCAACGTGCGCAAGGACACCGAAAAGGCCCTGATGGCCTACCGTCAGTCGTTGCAGGATGGGTTGCCGGTGGAGCAGGCCGAGCAGCGCCTGGACGCGGCCAAGGCCAAGTTGAAGGCATCTGCCGAGCTGCTGGGTAGCGATGGCTTGAGCTGGTCGCTGAGCTACATCTCCGGGTTGCTGATTCTGCTGCGTGAAGGGTTGGAAGCGATCCTGGTGCTGGCGGCGATCCTGGCGTTCCTGCGCAACACCGGCCAGCAGTCGGCGGTGCGCAGTGTCAACGTCGGTTGGGGCCTGGCATTGCTGGCCGGCCTGGCGACCTGGGGCCTGGCGGCGTATGTGATCGACGTCAGCGGTTCCCAGCGTGAACTGCTCGAAGGCGCGACAGCGCTGTTCGCCAGTGTGATGGTGCTGTGGCTGGGCGTCTGGATGCACGATCGGCGCCACGCGGCGGCCTGGCAGGATTACATCAAGAGCAGCCTGGTGGGCGGCGGTGGTCGTTTTGGTTTTGCGATCCTGGCGTTCTTCTCGGTCTATCGCGAACTGTTCGAAGTGATCCTGTTCTACGAAACCCTGTGGCTCCAGGCGGGCCCCGCCGGGCACAACGCGGTATTGGCTGGCGGCGCGACGGCGCTGGTATTGCTGGTGGGGCTGGCCTGGGTGATCCTGCGCGGCTCGGCGAAACTGCCGCTGGCGCTGTTCTTCAGCATCAACGCTGCGTTGCTGTGTGCACTGTCAGTGGTATTCGCCGGCCACGGCGTGAAGGCGTTGCAGGAAGCCGGGATCTTCGGCACCCGTCCGGTGGCGTTCTTCGACTTCGACTGGCTGGGCATTCATGCCGATGCCTATTCGCTGGCCGCTCAAGTGGTGGCGATCCTGGCGATCGTGGTGCTGTATGGGCGCAGTTGGGTGGCGGACAAGCGTCGGGTCCAGGTTTCCTGAAAAGCATTCGCTGCGCTCAAAGTCGCGGGCAAGCCTTGCTCCCACAGGTGATTGCTGGCTGTGGGGCAAGACTTGCCCGCGATGCTCTTGATTTGGAGGAAACAACACAATGCGCGTATGGATCGACGCCGATGCCTGTCCCAGGGCGGCGAAGGAATTGGTGGTCAAGTTCGCCCTGAAGCGTCGGTTCGAGGTGATACTGGTGGCCGGCCAGCCGCAGATCAAGCCGGCCCTGGCTTGTGTGAAGCTGATCGTGGTACCCAGTGGCCCTGATGCGGCGGACGATTACCTGGTGGAGCACGCCGAGCCGGGTGAACTGGTGATCTGCAGCGACGTGCCCCTGGCGGACCGGTTGGTGAAGAAGGGCGTCGCGGCCCTGGATCCACGAGGCAAGGCATTCGATGCACAGAACATGGGGGAGCGGCTGGCGGTGCGTAACCTGTTCACTGATTTGCGTGAACAGGGCCACGTGGGCGGCGGTCCGGCGGCGTACAGCGAGCGGGACAAGCAGGAGTTTGCCAATGCCCTGGATCGGATCCTGACGCGTCTGACCCGAGTTTCCTGAGCCTTGCCTCAGTCCCCTTGTGGGAGCGGGCTTGCTCGCGAAGGCGTCGGTTCAGTTGGCCCATCGAGTGGCTGACACACCGCTTTCGCGAGCAAGCCCGCTCCCACAGGAAGGAAGTCGGCGGGGTCAGGCGTCGTTCTCGTGCGTCAGCTCCAACACCCGGTCCACCAGCTTGTTGATGCCTGAAGCCGCTTCGCTGATGTTCTGCGCCAGCATGTAGGCCGGGGTGCTGACCAGTTTGCGCGCGCGGTCTTCGACGATGTCGGTGACCGCGCAGTCTTCATGAGTGCCGCCCATCTTGCTTACGGCCGCCGCCGTGTCCGGATCGTTGCCGATGGTGCACGTGACCCCCGGGCCATAGATTTTTGCCGCCAGGGCCGGGGAAATACAGATCAGCCCCACCGGTTTGCCCGCCTCGGCAAAGGCCTCGGTCAATGCCAGGACCTCCGGCTGAACGGTGCAACCGGCGCCTTCGACGGCAAAGTTGGAGAGGTTTTTCGCCGAGCCAAAACCACCGGGTACGATCAGGGCATCGAAATCCTCGACCCTGGCCTCACGCAAATCCTTCACGTTGCCCCGGGCGATCCGTGCCGACTCCACCAACACGTTGCGGCTCTCGGGCATTTCCTCGCCGGTCAGGTGATTGATCACATGCAACTGGGCAATGTCGGGGGCGAAGCACTGGACCTGCGCCCCGCGCTGATCGAGGCGCAGCAAGGTGATCACGCTTTCGTGGATCTCGGCGCCGTCATACACGCCACAGCCGGAAAGGATCACTGCAATTTTTTTGCTCATGGGCTTTTCTCCAGATTCATGGCGTTAAATGTCTACTAATTTGTCACTCGTTGCCATAGGGGGATCGGGCAGCTACACCTAATCTGCCGACTATCTCCTGCCTTGCATGCCCGGGTTGTGTCATGAACTTCATCCTGTATGCCGTGCCGTTCTTCTTCGTGCTGATCGCCGTCGAGTTGCTGGCCGATCGCTGGCGGGGCGTGAGCCACTATCGGGTGGCGGACGCGATCAACAGCTTGAGCACCGGTGTGCTGTCCACCACCACGGGCCTGTTGACCAAAGGCGTGGGGCTGGTGACCTACGCCTTTGCGCTCGAACACCTGGCTGTCATCGAACTGCCTGCCGACCGAGCCTGGACCTGGGTGTTTGCCTTCGTGCTCTACGACTTCTGTTACTACTGGCTGCACCGCATGGGCCATGAGCGCAACATTCTCTGGGCCGCCCATTCGGTGCACCACCAGAGCGAGGAGTACAACCTTTCCACCGCGTTGCGCCAGACCAGCACCGGGTTCCTGTTGAGCTGGGTCTTCTACATCCCGCTTGCCGTACTGGGCGTGCCACTGGTGGTCTTCGTCAGCGTCGCGGCGTTGAATCTGCTGTACCAGTTCTGGGTCCACACCCAGCACATTCCCAAGCTCGGCTGGCTGGAGTGGTGCTTCGTGACGCCGTCCAATCATCGTGCCCACCATGCACAGAACCCTCTCTACATGGATCGCAACTACGGCGGGGTGTTCATTATTTGGGACCGTCTGTTTGGCACCTTCCAAGAAGAAGACGATAACGAGCCGGTGATTTTTGGCGTGACCTCGCCGCTGGCGAGTTGGAATCCGTTGTGGGCCAACCTGCAGTTCTATGCACAGCTGTGGGCCGATGCGCGGCGGACCGAGCGCGGGTGGGACAAGTTGCGAATCTGGTTCATGCCCACCGGTTGGCGTCCGGCGGACGTCGCGGACCAATACCCGCTGAACAAGCCGGACCTGAGCCAGTTCCGCAAATTCGCCGTGCCGCTGGATCCGCGCCAGCAGTGGTACGTGGGGCTGCAGTTCTGTGTCTACATTGCCCTGGGCAGTTATCTGATGAACCTTGAAGGCAGCCTGCCGGTCACCGCCCTGGTGCTGGGTTGGGGCGCGGTGGCGTTCGGCCTGTTCGTGTTGGGCGTAGCCTTGGAGAATCGCCCATGGGCGCTGAAACTGGAGCTGTTGCGGCTGGCTTCGAATCTGCCGCTGGTGTGGATGGCGCCCTTGGCCGGGTTGTGGCCGGCCAGCTCCGTGGCCTGGGTCGGGTTGCTCAGCTACAGCTTGCTCAGTGGCATCGGACTGTATTGCTGCCGGACCCGGTTTACTCGGTTGGCGTCGTAGGTTCGCCTGGCCTGGCTTGCGCCAGGCGCTCGGCTTCGAGGACTTTCCTGGCCAGCCGCGCATTCTTGATGCGTCGGCGCAGCCACAGCACCAGGCCCAGCACCAGCAGCGCGCCGAGCACCCACAATTCGTATTTCTTGATGCTGCCCAGCATGCCTTCGAGCACCGCGCCGAAATGGTACGCGGCAGCGGCCAGGGCCGTAGCCCACACCGCCGCACCGATGCCGTTGAGCAACAGGTAGCGGCCTGGCGGGTAGCCTGACAGGCCGATTGCCACCGGCATCACCGTGCGCAGGCCGTAGACGAAGCGGAAGCTCAGGACCCAGATGTCCGGATGCCGGCGGATGTGTTCCAGCGCGCGGTCGCCCATCAACTGCCAGCGCGGTTTGCGCGCCAAGAGCTTGCGCCCGTGCTTGCGCCCCAGGAAATACCACAACTGGTCGCCCGCGTAGCTGCCGCAGAACGCCACGACCACCACCAGGTTGATGTCCATGTAACCACGGAACGCCAGGAAGCCTGCGAGCACGAGGATGGTTTCGCCTTCGAAGAACGTGCCGATAAACAGGGCCAAATAGCCGAAGTCGTGCAGAAATTGTTGGAGCATTGTCTGGGTGCTGGCGAAATGAACGCGCAGCCTAACCCTTCAGGCACATTCAGGAAAGTATCGAAATGTGTCTCGACGTGAACAATTCCTACAGAAGACAATGACTGCGACTACCGGTCGCGCCTTAGCACAAGTGTCACACGTTCGTCATAATGGCCGCTTATAACTGTCACGCTCGCCCGTCTGCGGGCTCAGGAGTCTGCCGTGAGCTTTACCCCTGCCAATCGTCTGTTCCCTGCTACCCGTCTGCGTCGCAACCGCCGTGATGAGTTCTCTCGTCGGCTGGTGCGTGAAAACGTGCTGACCACCGATGACCTGATCCTGCCGGTATTCGTGCTGGACGGTGAGAACCGTCGCGAAGCGGTGGCGTCGATGCCCGGGGTGGAGCGCCTGACCATCGACCTGCTGCTCGAAGAGGCCGCCCACTGGGTCGAGCTGGGCATCCCGGCGCTGGCGCTGTTCCCGGTCACGCCGCCGACACTCAAGTCCCTGGACGCCGCCGAAGCCTGGAACCCGCAGGGCATTGCCCAACGTGCGACTCGTGCCTTGCGTGCACGCTTCCCGGAGCTGGGGGTGATCACCGACGTGGCGCTGGACCCGTTCACCACCCACGGGCAGGACGGTATCCTCGATGAAGAAGGCTACGTGCAGAACGACATTACCGTCGATGCCCTGGTCAGGCAGGCCCTGTCCCACGCCGAGGCCGGTGCCCAGGTAGTGGCGCCGTCGGACATGATGGACGGGCGCATCCAGGCGATCCGCGAAGCCCTCGAGGTGGCCGGTCACGTCAACGTGCGGATCATGGCCTATTCGGCCAAGTACGCCAGCGCCTATTACGGCCCGTTCCGCGACGCGGTCGGCTCGGCCCTGAACCTGGGCAAGGCCAACAAGGCCTCCTATCAGATGGACCCGGCCAACAGTCAGGAAGCCTTGCACGAAGTGGCGGCGGACTTGTCAGAAGGGGCAGACATGGTCATGGTCAAGCCTGGCATGCCTTACCTCGACATTCTTTGCCGGGTCAAAGACGAATTCAAAGTGCCGACCTTTGTGTATCAGGTCAGCGGCGAGTACGCCATGCACATGGCCGCGATCCAGAACGGGTGGTTGGGTGAAGGGGTGATCCTGGAGTCCTTGACCGCTTTCAAACGCGCAGGCGCTGATGGCATCCTGACTTACTTTGCCGTACGCGCCGCCCAATTGTTACGAGAGCAGAAATAGCCTCCCAGGAACTTGCGATGAATACCGAAGGACTCTCCGAAATTGCCGTAAAAGACGCTCAACCCGTGGTCGAGCAAGTCGCCGAGACACCGCCGGAGCTGGAGCCCGCTCCCCCGGCTGTCGTCGAACCTGCCCCGGCACCGGCGATTGTCATTCCGAGCCTGGATGACAGCAGCCTCTACATCCATCGCGAGCTGTCGCAACTGCAGTTCAACATCCGCGTGCTGGAGCAGGCGCTGGACGAGTCCTATCCGCTGCTGGAACGGCTCAAGTTCCTGTTGATCTTTTCCAGCAACCTGGATGAGTTTTTCGAAATCCGCGTCGCGGGCCTGAAGAAGCAGATTACCTTCGCCCGTGAGCAGGCCGGCGCCGACGGCCTGCAACCGCACCAGGCCCTGGCCCGCATCAGCGAGCTGGTCCACGGCCATGTTGACCGCCAGTACGCGATCCTCAACGACATCCTGTTGCCGGAGCTGGAAAAGCACCATGTGCGCTTCATCCGTCGACGTAACTGGAACACCAAGATCAAGACGTGGGTGCGCCGCTATTTCCGCGACGAGATCGCGCCGATCATCACCCCGATCGGCCTCGATCCGACGCACCCGTTCCCGCTGCTGGTCAACAAGAGCCTGAACTTCATCGTGGAACTGGAGGGCATCGACGCCTTCGGTCGCGATTCCGGCCTGGCGATCATCCCGGCACCGCGCCTGTTGCCGCGCATCATCCGCGTGCCGGAAGACGTTGGTGGCCCTGGCGACAATTATGTGTTCCTGTCGTCGATGATCCACGCCCATGCCGACGACCTGTTCCAGGGCATGAAGGTCAAGGGTTGCTACCAGTTCCGCCTGACCCGTAACGCCGACCTCTCGGTGGACACCGAGGACGTCGAAGACCTGGCCCGCGCCTTGCGCGGGGAGTTGTTCTCCCGGCGCTATGGCGATGCGGTGCGCCTGGAGGTGGCCGACACCTGCCCGAAACACCTGTCCGATTACTTGCTAAAGCAGTTCAACCTGCACGAGACCGAGCTGTATCAGGTCAACGGCCCGGTCAACCTGACCCGGCTGTTCAGCATCACCGGCCTGGACAGCCACCCGGAACTGCAATACCTGCCGTTCACGCCGCAGATCCCGAAACTGCTGCAAAACAGCGAGAACATTTTCAGCGTGATCAGCAAGCAGGACATCCTGCTGTTGCACCCGTTCGAGTCGTTCACGCCGGTGGTCGACCTGCTGCGCCAGGCCGCCAAGGATCCCCACGTCCTGGCGGTGCGCCAGACCCTGTATCGCAGCGGCGCCAACTCGGAAATCGTCGACGCCCTGGTGGACGCGGCGCGAAACGGCAAGGAAGTCACTGCTGTGATCGAATTGCGCGCGCGCTTCGACGAAGAGTCCAACCTGCAACTGGCCAGCCGCCTGCAAGCGGCCGGTGCGGTGGTGATCTATGGCGTGGTCGGCTTCAAGACCCACGCCAAGATGATGCTCATCCTGCGCCGCGAGGCCGGTGAGATCGTGCGTTACGCCCACTTGGGCACCGGCAACTATCACGCTGCCAACGCCCGCCTGTACACCGACTACAGCCTGCTGACCTCCGACGATGCCTTGTGCGAAGACGTCGGCAAGCTGTTCAGCCAGTTGATCGGCATGGGCAAGACCCTGCGCATGAAGAAACTGCTGCACGCGCCGTTCACCCTGAAAAAGGGCATGCTCGACATGATCGCCCGGGAGACGCAGTTCGCCCTGGACGGCAAGCCGGCCCACATCATTGCCAAGTTCAACTCGCTGACCGATCCGAAGATCATCCGTGCGCTGTACAAGGCCAGCCAGTCGGGCGTGCGTATCGACCTGGTGGTGCGTGGCATGTGCTGCCTGCGGCCGGGCATCCCGGGGGTGTCCCATAACATCCATGTCCGCTCGATCATCGGGCGTTTCCTGGAGCATACGCGGGTGTTCTACTTCCTCAACGGCGGTGAGGAACAGATGTTCCTGTCCAGCGCCGACTGGATGGAGCGCAACCTCGACAAGCGGGTCGAGACCTGCTTCCCGGTGGAAGGCAAGAAGCTGATCCTGCGGGTCAAGAAGGAGTTGGAAAGCTACCTCACCGACAACACCCACAGCTGGAGCCTGCAGTCGGATGGTCGCTACATCCGCAACACGCCGACCGGCAACCAGAACCCGCGCAGCGCCCAGGCGACGTTGCTCGAGCGCTTGAGCAGCCCGGTGTTGACGGTTAGCTAGGGACGGTGGAAGGGGCGAGCTCAGCTTTCCGTGGCGAGGGCGCTTGTTTGTGGCGAGGGGATTTATCTGTGGCGACGGGGTTTATCTGTGGGGAGGGGATTTATCCCCGTTGGGCTGCGCAGCAGCCCTCAAGCCTGAGCCTGTGGTACGTCAGATCCACTGAGTTATTCGCACAGGGGGCTGCTGCGCAGCCCATCGGGGATAAATCCCCTCGCCACATTGAACCTTGGTGCTCAGTGGATGTTCAGCACGATCCCCACCCGAGTCAGCCACTCGGCTTCCTGGGCGAAGTCGGCTTGGGTCAGCTGGTTCTCTTCCAGCCATCCGTCGGGGAACATCACGTCCAGTTGATCGCCGTCGGCATGCAGGGCGACCTGGGGCATTTCCTGGGTGCCTCGGATGTGGTGGAACAGGATCGCAAAACGCAGCAGCACGCACAGGCGAATCAGCTTGGTGCCGTCATTGCCGAACTCGGCGAATTTATCCTTGGGAATATTGCGGCGGTGGCCGCGGACCAATAGCGCGAGCATCTGCTGGTCTTCCCGGGAGAAACCGGCCAGGTCCGAGTGCTCGATCAGGTAGGCACCGTGCTTGTGGTAGTGATAGTGGGCGATGTCCAGGCCCACTTCGTGGACCTTGGCGGCCCAACCCAGCAACTCGCGCCAGACCCCGTCGTTCAGGTCCCAGTCATCGGCGACCTGGTCGAAGGCGTGCAAGGCCTTGCGTTCGACCCGTACGGCCTGCTCCTGATCGACGTGATAGCGCTCCATGAGCGAGCCCAGGGTGCGCTCGCGCACGTCTTCGTGATGATGACGCCCCAGTAGGTCATACAGCACGCCTTCGCGCAGGGCGCCTTCACAGTGGTCCATGCGTTGCAGTTCGAGGGCGTCGAAAATCGCCTCGAGGATCGCCAGGCCTGCGGGGAAAATCGCCCGGCGATCGGGCTTGATGCCTTCGAAATCGATCTTGTCCGCTTCACCGAGCTTGAACACCCGGCGCTTGAGCCAGGCCAGGCCCTCGGCGTTGACTTCGCCAGTGCCGTGGCCGCCAGCCTTGAGCGCCAGGCCGATGGCGCGAATGGTCCCCGAGGAGCCGATGGCTTCGTCCCAGGTCAGGCGATGCAGGGCGTGTTCGATGCTCATGATTTCCAGACGCGCTGCCGTGTAGGCCTGGGCGTAGCGGGCCGGGGTGATCTTGCCGTCGCGGAAATAACGCTGGGTGTAGCTGACGCAGCCCATCTGCAGGCTTTCGCGCAGCAGCGGTTCGAAGCGCTGGCCGATGATGAATTCGGTACTGCCCCCGCCGATGTCCGCCACCAGGCGCTTGCCCGGGGTGTCGGCCAGGGTGTGGGAGACGCCAAGGTAGATCAGGCGGGCTTCTTCACGGCCGGAGATGACTTCCACCGGATGGCCGAGGATCTCTTCGGCGCGACGGATGAACTCGCCACGGTTGCGCGCTTCGCGCAGGGCGTTGGTGCCGACGATCCGTACCGCACCCAGGGGCATGCCGTTGATCAGTTGGGCAAACCGCTTGAGGCAATCGAGCCCGCGCTGGATGGATTCTTCGCTCAGCTTGCGCTCTTCGTCGATGCCGGCGGCCAGCTGGACCTTTTCGCCGAGCCGCTCAAGAATGCGGATTTCCCCGTTCTGGGCTTTGGCGACAACCATGTGGAAGCTGTTGGAGCCCAGGTCTATGGCAGCGATCAGGGACAGATTCTTGGCTTGGGATGGCGGCATGGTCAAAAAGTCTCGGTCGATAACCTTGCCATCCTGCCACGATCGACCGCTTACGCCAACGCGCCTGAACCAAACCCTTGAGCCAGAGCAGCTTGCAGGGTGTCCTTGTGGCGAGGGGATTTATCCCCGCTGGGCTGCGCAGCAGCCCTAAAGCTGTGAGCTCAATCATCCTGGCACGCCGAGTTGCCTGGTTTGGGGGCCGCTTCGCAGCCCAGCGGGGATAAATCCCCTCGCCACAGAGTGTTCCTTGGCTGAGAAAATCAGGCAGGCTCGACCATTCCGATGAAGTTCGCCAGCTCGGCCGTCTGCGGAGCGGCGAACAACACCTTGGGATCGCCCACCTCATGCACCTTGCCCTGGTGCATGAACACCAGTTTGTCGCCCACTTCCCGGGCGAAGCGCATTTCATGGGTGACCATGATCAGGGTCATGCCTTCCTGGGCCAGTTGCCGCACCACGCTGAGTACCTCGTTGACCAGTTCCGGGTCCAGGGCTGAGGTGATTTCGTCGCACAGCAGCACTTTCGGCGACATTGCCAGCGCGCGGGCAATCGCGACCCGTTGCTGCTGGCCGCCGGACAAGCGGTCGGGGAAGGCATCGAATTTCTCGCCGAGCCCGACCCGCTCCAGCATCTGTCGCGCCAGCTCGGTCGCCTTGGCCTTGGGCACCTTCTGGACAACTTGCGGCGCGAGCATGACGTTCTCGCCGACCGTCAGGTGCGGGAACAGGTTGAACTGCTGGAACACCATCCCGACTTTCTGCCGCAGGCTGCGCAGGTCGGCGCGGGCGGCATCGAGGTATTCGCCGTCGACTTCGATCACGCCGTCGTTGATCGATTCCAGGCCATTGAGGGTGCGCAGCAAGGTGGACTTGCCCGAGCCGCTGCGGCCGATGATCGCCACCACCTGGCCTTCCTCGACACTCAGGTCGATGCCTTTGAGCACGTGATGATCGCCGTAGTACTTATGCAGGGCGGTAATTCTAAGCAGAGGCATGCAGTCTCCTTTCCAGGTAGCGCGCACTGAGGGACAAGGGGTAGCAGAGCAGGAAGTAACCGAGGGCCACCAGGCCGTAGACCATGAACGGCTCGAACGTGGCGTTGGCGAGCATGCCGCCGGTCTTGGTCAGTTCGGTGAAGCCGATGATCGACGTCACGGCCGTGCCTTTGACCACCTGCACGGAAAAGCCCACGGTCGGCGCCACGGCGATGCGCAGCGCCTGGGGCAGGATCACATAGCGCAACTGCTCCAGCGGATTGAGGGCCAGGCTCGCCGAGGCTTCCCATTGGCCGTGGGAAATCGAGTCGACACAACCGCGCCAGATCTCCGCCAGGTAGGCGCTGGTAAACAGCGTCAAGGCGATCGCCGCCGCCATCCACGGTGAAATCTCCACCCCGGCCAGGGCCACGCCGAAGAACACCAGGAACAGCTGCATCAACAGCGGTGTGCCTTGGAACAGTTCGATGTAGGTGCGAGCGAGGTTGCGGGGCAGGGCGCTCTTGGAGATGCGCAGCACCATCACCAGCAAGCCGATCACACCGCCGCCGATAAACGCCACCAGCGACAGCGCCAGGGTCCATTGCAGGCCGGTGAGCAGGTTGCGCACCACGTCCCAGAAAGTGAAATCGCTCATTGGCCGCTCCCGGTGCTGCTCCTGTACAGGCAGCGGCGGCCCACCCAGTTGAGGAACTGGCGGATCAACAGTGCCATGCACAAGTAGATGAGCGTGGTCAGCGCGTAGGTTTCGAACGCGCGGAAGTTGCGGGACTGGATGAAGTTGGCGGCAAAGCTCAACTCTTCGGTGGCGATCTGCGAACAGACCGCCGAGCCGAGCATCACAATGATGATCTGGCTGCTCAACGCCGGCCAGACTTTGCCCAGTGCTGGTAGCAGCACCACATGGCGGAAGGCCTCGAAGCGGCTCATCGCCAGGGCCGCGGCGGCTTCCAGTTGCCCCCGCGGGATCGCCTGGATGCCGGCGCGGATGATCTCGGTGGAATAGGCGCCGAGGTTGATCACCATCGCCAGCACCGCGGCCTGCCATTCGGAAATCTGCAGGCCCAGGGACGGCAAGCCGAAGAAGATGAAGAACAACTGCACCAGGAACGGTGTGTTGCGGATCAGCTCCACGTATACGCCGAAGATCGCCGCGAACGGGCGGATGTTCCACGCCCGCACCACGGCCCCGACGATGCCCAGGCTGACCCCGAGCAACGTGCCGATGGCTGTCAGTTCCAGGGTGAACAGCGCACCGCGCAACAGCAGCTCGGTGTTTTGTAGCACCGGCAGAAAATCGAACTGATAAGCCATGCTCAGCCTCTCAAGCGACGGTCAGAGATCGGCCGGCAGCGGCTGCTTGAGCCAGGTCTGGGAGTTTTTCTCCAGGCTGCCATCGGTCTTGGCGGTGGCCAGGATCTGGTTGACCTTGTCCAGCAGCGCCGGCTCGTTCTTGTTCACGCCCACGTACACCGGCGAATCCTTGAGTTTGACTTTCAACGCCGGGACGCGCTTGGGATTGCGTTCGCTGATGGCGACCATCACCACGTTGCCGCTGGCGATCAGGTCCACCTGGCCGGCCAGGTAGGCGGCGATGGTCGAGTTGTTGTCTTCGAAGCGCTTGATGGTGGCGCCTTCGGGGGCGACCTTGGTCAGCTCGATGTCTTCGATGGCGCCACGGGTGACGCTGATGGTCTTGCCCTTGAGGTCGTCCAGGGTGTTGATGGCGGCATCAGGCGGGCCGAACACCGCCAGGTAGAACGGCGCATAGGCGCTGGAGAAGTCGATGACTTTTTCCCGCTCAGGGTTCTTGCCCAGGCTGGAAATCACCAGGTCGACCTTGCCGGTGGTCAGGAAGGGGATGCGGTTGGTGCTGTTGACCGGCGTCAGTTCAAGCTTGACCTTGAGCTGGTCGGCCAGCAGTTTCGCGGTGTCGATGTCCAGGCCGCGGGGTTTCATGTCCGGGCCCACCGAACCGAATGGCGGGAAGTCCTGGGGCACGGCAACCTTGAGGGTGCCTCGCTTGACCACGTCTTCCAGGCCATCGGCGTGGGCGGGTAGCTGACAGAGCATCAGGCTGGCAAACAGAGCTGTGAGCAGGGCGCTGCAACGCTGAATCATGGCGAATCTCCGCAATCGGTGATGTGATTTCTGCGTTTGGACAGAGCACAGGCCATGCCAAGGCGACTTTTCCGCAGCCCAAGCCGCGGTTTTGCTGGTGGAGAGCGGTCTTACTGGTCTGAACAGTCGTGGCATTTTTCGCACCGTTATCGGGCGTCGGTATTTGTCGCCGAACCCTGCTGGGGCACGACTTGCCGGGCGCGGCGAATAGCTTTACAACTAGCCGCTCACTGGCCCGGTTCGTCTTAAAAATCATGAATTCCATCGCTCGCGCCGTTCCTGAAGTGGCCCTGCAAGCCATCCGCAAACTGATCGTCGATGAAGGCTTCGGCCCGGGCGATGCGCTGCCGTCGCAACGGGACCTGGCGCTGCAATTGGGGGTGAGCCGGGCGTCGCTGCGCGAAGCGCTGTCATCCCTCAGTGCCCTGGGCATGATCAGCGTGCAGCCGGGCAAAGGGGTCTTCGTGCAGGCACCGGTAGAGGCTCCACGCAGCGAATCGGCGCCGGGCTGGCCGTTCGCGGCCCAGGCCTCGCCAGTGGATATCTTCCAGTTGCGCTACGCCCTGGAGGGTTTTGCGGCGGGGTTGGCGGCGGTGACGCTCAGCGCCGATGAGCTGGACATGCTGCAAGACAATGTCGAAGCCATGCGACGGGAATTGAAGATCGGGGATTTCGACGCCGCCGCGCGGCTGGACTTCGAATTCCATCGGCGAATCCTGTTGGCCAGCGGCAACCAGGCGATGCTGAGCATCCTTACCGCCAGTGCCGACATCTTCCTGGAAAGCCAGAAGCTACCGTTCATCCGGGCGGAGCGGGCGATGGAAACCTGGCAAGAGCATCGCAAGATCCTTCGCGCCCTGGCCCGTCGGGCTTCAGGCGCTGCGCAAAAAGCCATGCAGGAACATGTACGTAACGCTGCACTGCGTACCGGCATTTCCTTCGTCGCCCCCGCGGCTTCATGACGTCGGCCATACCCAAAGCCATCGACCGCCATAGCGAGACTCAATCAACTGCGGCTTCCTGAACCCGGGAAGGGCCGTTATGATGGGCCACGTTTTTTTGCTGACAACCCCGGAGATTTCCATGAGCAGCGATCTGATCAAACACGTTAGCGACGCTAGCTTCGAGGCTGACGTACTCAAGGCCGAAGGCGCGGTACTGGTCGACTATTGGGCTGAGTGGTGCGGTCCCTGCAAAATGATTGCCCCGGTCCTGGACGAGATTGCCGAGACCTACAAAGGCAAGCTGACCGTTGCCAAGCTGAACATCGACGAAAACCAGGAGACTCCGGCCAAGCACGGCGTGCGTGGTATCCCGACCCTGATGCTGTTCAAGAACGGCAACGTCGAAGCCACCAAAGTGGGTGCGCTGTCGAAGTCGCAACTGGCTGCTTTCCTCGACGCCAACATCTAAGCGCCGAATGCCACTGAAAAAGCCCCGCAAATCGCGGGGCTTTTTTCGTTGTTCGGGGCTAGACGCTTGCAAACCCAGGTGGTACATTCGGCCCCGCACTGGTTTCTCCAGTGCCCCCTGCAAGCCGTCGCCGACGCTCTCCTTTCGAATAAGTACGCGATCCTGTCGCCTTCTCTGCGGCGCGGCCTCATTAAGCCAAAAGCTTAATTTCCCCCCTCCATAAATGATTACGTCATTCCTATATGAATCTGACTGAACTCAAGCAAAAGCCGATTACCGAACTGCTCGAATTGGCCGAACAGATGGGCATAGAAAATATGGCCCGTTCGCGCAAGCAGGACGTGATTTTCTCCCTGCTCAAGAAGCACGCGAAAAGCGGCGAGGAAATCTCCGGTGATGGCGTGCTGGAGATTCTCCAGGACGGCTTCGGCTTCCTTCGCTCCGCAGACGCTTCCTATCTCGCCGGCCCAGACGATATCTACGTCTCGCCGAGCCAGATCCGTCGCTTCAACTTGCGCACCGGTGACACCATCGTTGGCAAGATCCGTCCTCCGAAGGAAGGCGAGCGTTATTTCGCCCTGCTCAAGGTCGACACGATCAACTTCGATCGCCCGGAAAACGCGAAAAACAAGATTCTCTTCGAGAACCTGACGCCGCTGTTCCCGACCGTGCGCATGAAGATGGAAGCCGGCAACGGTTCCACCGAAGACCTCACCGGTCGCGTCATCGACCTGTGCGCACCCATCGGCAAAGGCCAGCGCGGCCTGATCGTGGCGCCGCCGAAAGCGGGCAAGACGATCATGCTGCAGAACATCGCGGCCAATATCGCCCGTAACAACCCTGAAGTTCACCTGATCGTGCTGCTGATCGATGAGCGTCCGGAAGAAGTGACCGAGATGCAGCGCACCGTGCGCGGCGAAGTGGTCGCCTCGACGTTCGACGAGCCGCCAACCCGCCACGTGCAGGTTGCCGAAATGGTGATCGAGAAGGCCAAGCGCCTGGTCGAGCACAAGAAGGACGTGGTGATCCTGCTGGATTCCATCACCCGTCTGGCCCGTGCCTACAACACCGTGATCCCGAGCTCCGGCAAGGTACTGACCGGTGGTGTCGATGCCCACGCCCTGGAAAAACCGAAGCGTTTCTTCGGCGCAGCACGGAACATCGAGGAAGGCGGTTCGCTGACCATCATCGCCACCGCACTGGTTGAAACCGGTTCGAAGATGGACGAAGTGATCTACGAGGAATTCAAGGGCACCGGCAACATGGAGCTGCCTCTGGATCGCCGTATCGCCGAGAAGCGTGTGTTCCCGGCCATCAACATCAACCGCTCCGGCACGCGCCGCGAAGAGTTGCTGACCGCCGACGACGAATTGCAGCGCATGTGGATCCTGCGCAAGCTGCTGCATCCGATGGATGAAGTCGCCGCCATCGAGTTCCTGGTCGACAAGTTGAAAACGACCAAGACCAACGATGAGTTCTTCCTGTCGATGAAACGCAAGTAACACGAAGCAACGCTTCAAAAAAGAGCGCCCCTGACCGGGCGCTCTTTTTTTTGGCTGGATTTGTATCAAAGCAGACAACTTTCGAAGTCCAGCAGTGTCCTTGCTGTTGGCATTTGTATTTTTAAACGACAAGGAACGTTATGCACACATTTGGCAATCGCCGTGACATCGACGGGTTGAGGGCCCTGGCCGTTATTCCGGTGGTGCTGTTTCACTTCGGTTTCAGCACGTTCAGCGGTGGTTTTGTCGGAGTCGACGTCTTCTTTGTCATTTCCGGGTTCCTGATCACCAGCATCCTGTTCCGTGAGATGGGTGCGCAACGCTTCAGTTTCATCGATTTCTGGGCCCGACGTGCGCGACGCATCCTCCCGGCCTTGAGCCTGGTGCTGTTGGCCACGCTGGTCATGGGGTGGTGGCTGCTGACGGCCAAGGATTTTTCCGAGCTTGGCCGGACGGTTCGTTACCAATCGCTGTTCATTTCAAACATCTTGTTCATGCGTGAAGACGGCTACTTCGAGCCGGCGTCGGACCTGAAGCCGTTGCTTCATACCTGGTCGCTGGCGGTTGAGGAGCAGTACTACATTTTCTTTCCGTTGTTGATGGTGTTGTTGATGCGCCATGTTCGTCATTGGCGCTGGATGTTGTTTGCCATATTGCTGATTTCTTTCGGGCTGAACATCGCTTACATCGACCGCAAGCCTGACGTCGCTTTTTTCTCGCTGCCGACACGTGCCTGGGAGCTCTTGTGCGGCGCGATGCTCGCGGTATTGCCCGCGTCAAGACACGTCGTGAGGCCGTGGCTCTATCAACTGGCGGGCTTGGCCGGGTTGGCGGCGGTCCTCGTGGCGGTGTTCACCTTTGACAGGACCACGACGTTCCCGGGGTGGGCCGCTCTACTGCCTGTTCTCGGTGCCACCGCGTTGATCTGGTCCGGGGCACAGGGTTCGACCTGGGTGGCCCAACTGCTCGGTGCCAAGGTGCTCGTCTGGATTGGCTTGATTTCCTATTCCCTTTATCTGTGGCACTGGCCGATCTACGTCTATGCCAATGCTGTTTCCATCGACGGTATCGAGCATTTGGAGGCCGTGGGTTGGATATTGCTGGCGTTGAGTCTTGCCTGGCTGAGTTGGCGCTTCGTTGAGCTTCCGTTTCGTGAAAAGCGCTTGCTGCCCGGACGCAAACCGGTGCTGGTGGGAGGCTTGCTGGCCATGGTCGCCCTGGCGGTGACAGGTTCGGTGGTGCGTTCGGCGGATGGCTTTCCCCAGCGTCTCACTGGCAAGGCGTTGGAGTATGCGCAGGCGCGGGATTGGAAGGCCGGGCAGATGAAGTGCTTTCTGGTGAAGTCGGACAAGAATCTGGACAAGGCGTGCCTGGTTGGCGAGCACAAAGAGGTCCCGGCGACTCAACTGTTCTGGGGCGACAGCCATGCCGCGGCGTTGTTGCCGGCGATCCAAAGCAATGCCACGCGCGCTAGGCGCCCGGTATGGCTTTACAGCATGAGCGCTTGTCCGCCGCTCCTGAGCGACGACCTGCGCCAACGTTGCAAGGACTTCAATGAAAGAACCATGGAGCAGGTTCGCCGCCTGCAGATCAAGGATGTGGTGTTGGCCTCCAACTGGAGTCTTTACGTCTATGGTCGTGAGGACGGCGATAACAATTTACTGCTCGACCCCCGTGACAATACGGCCGAGGCCGAGTCGCGCATGGCTGCGGCGCTCAAGGCTCGGGTGGCGCTGTTGAGGGCGGCGGGTGTGCAAGTGTGGCTGTTCAAGGAGGTGCCGCTGCAGCGCAAGAACGCGATCGATCGATTGACGAGCCTGGCCCGGGTCGGACGTTCGACCGAAGGCCTGGGGCGTCCGCTGCAGGAACACTTGTCCCGCCAGCATTTTTTCAGCGCCTTGTTCGACTCGATGAGCGCCGCCGATCCAGGCGTACATGTCATCGATCCGACCCCGCTGATGTGTGCGGGCCAGATTTGCAGCATCGAAGTCAATGGTCACTCACAGTACAAGGACGAGGATCATCTCTCTGATCTCGGCAGTACCCGACTAAGTCCGCTGTTTGCCCCCGTACTCTTGGGTACAACCGACAATTGATCGTCGCCGCGCACGCACGGGCTGCTGTTTGGGCGCTGGAGCAGGTAGGATATACGCCTATTTTCGGGGTGGCATCTCAATGCAATTCAAGGATCTTCGGGATTTCGTGCAGCAACTTGAGCAGCGCGGTGAGTTGAAACGCATCCAGGTTCCTGTCTCTCCCGTGTTGGAGATGACGGAAGTCTGTGACCGCACGCTTCGCGCGAAAGGCCCGGCGCTGTTGTTCGAGAACCCGACGGGCTACGACATCCCGGTGCTGGGCAACCTGTTTGGCACGCCGGAGCGCGTGGCGTTGGGCATGGGCGCCGAAGCCGTCAGCGAACTGCGCGAGATCGGCAAGCTGCTGGCGTTCCTCAAGGAGCCCGAGCCGCCGAAAGGCCTGAAGGACGCTTGGTCCAAGCTGCCGATTTTCCGCAAGATCATTTCCATGGCGCCGAAAGTCGTCAAGGATGCGATCTGCCAGGAAGTGGTGATCGAGGGCGACGACGTCGACCTGGGCATGCTCCCGGTGCAGACCTGCTGGCCGGGCGACGTGGCGCCGCTGATCACCTGGGGCCTGACCGTCACCAAAGGTCCGAACAAGGACCGTCAGAACCTCGGCATCTACCGTCAGCAGGTGATTGGCCGCAACAAGGTCATCATGCGTTGGTTGAGCCACCGCGGTGGCGCGCTGGACTACCGTGAGTGGTGTGAAAAACACCCTGGCCAGCCATTCCCGGTGTCGGTGGCCCTGGGGGCGGACCCGGCCACCATCCTCGGCGCCGTCACGCCCGTGCCCGACAGCCTCTCCGAATACGCGTTCGCCGGCCTGTTGCGCGGCAACCGTACCGAACTGGTGAAATGCCGTGGTAACGACCTGCAAGTACCGGCCACCGCCGAAATCATCCTTGAAGGGGTGATCCATCCTGGTGAAATGGCCGATGAGGGGCCCTACGGCGACCACACCGGGTATTACAACGAAGTCGACAGCTTCCCAGTGTTCACCGTCGAGCGCATCACCCATCGGACCAAGCCGATTTACCACAGCACCTACACCGGCCGTCCGCCTGATGAGCCGGCCATTCTCGGCGTGGCGCTGAACGAAGTGTTCGTGCCGATCCTGCAGAAGCAGTTTCCGGAAATCACCGATTTCTATCTGCCGCCGGAAGGCTGTTCGTATCGGATGGCCGTGGTGACCATGAAGAAGTCGTATCCGGGACACGCCAAGCGGGTGATGCTCGGGGTCTGGTCGTTTTTGCGACAGTTCATGTACACCAAGTTCGTTATCGTCACCGACGACGATATCAACGCACGGGACTGGAACGACGTGATCTGGGCCATCACCACGCGCATGGACCCCAAGCGTGACACGGTGATGATCGAGAATACGCCGATCGACTACCTCGACTTTGCCTCGCCGGTGTCCGGCCTGGGGTCGAAGATGGGGCTCGATGCCACGCATAAATGGCCCGGTGAAACCACCCGTGAGTGGGGCCGGGTTATCGTCAAGGATGAAGCCGTTACCCAACGGATCGATGCCATCTGGAATCAGTTAGGAATAGATTGATGCGTGTAACCTTGCAGCCTTCCGGGGCGGTGCTGGAGATACGGCCCGCCGAGCGGATTCTCGATGGCGCGCGGCGCCTGGGCTATGAATGCCCGCAAAGCTGCCGCAACGGCAACTGCCACGTCTGTGGTGCGTTGTTGGTGGAAGGCCGCGTGCAACAGGCGGGCGAGGTGCGCGATCACGGTGAGATCTTCACGTGCATCGCCGAACCGCTGGAGGACTGCGTGGTGTTGTGGGATGGCGTGCTGTCGCCGGGTGAGCTACCGGTACGCAACCTGGCGTGCCAGGTGATCGAGTGCGCCGACGTGGGTGGCGATGTCTGGCGAGTGCGTCTGCGGGCCCCAGCGGGCAAGCCCCCGCGCTATCACGCCGGGCAGTACCTGATGATCCAGCGGGAAAATGGCGAGAAGTCGGCGTTCTCCCTGGCCTCGGCGCCGCATTGCGGGCGCGAGTTGCAGCTGCATGTGCTGGTGCGCGAAAGCAGTGCGCAGACGCTGCTGGAACAACTGCGACGCAACCCCAGCGTGCGCGTCGAAATGCCTTTTGGCGACACGCATCTGTCCGAGTTGCCGGACGGGCCGTTGGTGCTGATCGCCGCCGGGACCGGCATGGCGCAGATGCACAGCTTGATCGAGCATTGCCGTGCAGCGGGTTTCAAGCACCCGGTGCACCTGTATTGGGGCGTGCGGCGGCCAGAAGATTTCTATGAAATCGAGCATTGGGACGAATGGAAAAAACTGCCGAACCTGTACCTGCACAAAGTCGTCAGCGACTTGTGCGGTTGGGAAGGACGTTGCGGAATGCTCCATGAAGCCGTATGCGAGGACATCAGCGATCTTTCCGGCGTGCACGTCTACGCCAGCGGCTCGCCCGCAATGATCTATGCCACGCTCGATGCGTTGGTGGAAGCCGGGATGGACGCCCATCAAATGCGCGCCGATGTGTTTGCCTATGCGCCTCGGGCTTGAGTAGAGCTCATTTAGCCCAGGCTAAGGGGCTTTTGTGGCGAGGGGATTTATCCCGGTTGGGCTGCGAAGCGGCCCTCGAAATCAGAAATCAATTGATCTGACACACCGAGCGCTCGGATTCTTGGGCCGCTTCGCGCCCCAGCGGGGATAAATCCCCTCGCCACAAATGTATAGATCTGCACATATGCCTATTCGATATTTAGCTCATGAGCCAGATGCCGTTAAGGTATATGCCAGCGCCCCCAGCATTCATGGCATCCAATTTGCCTTGGTTCTGCCAAGCGTCAGTGTCATGACGGCGCACCATCCAGCTTCATGAATTGCGAGGAGCCCACCGCTACCGGCCATGACCGCTATCGAATCCGCCCTTACCTGTGCCTTGTACCCACCACGACTCGAGCTGGGCCCGCAGCTGACCCGTGAGCAATTGCTCGCCTCGATGCAATTGACCATGAGCCTCCACCAGGGTGGTCCGGTCTGGTTGTTCGCG
The DNA here is from genome assembly GCF_965119365.1 of Pseudomonas medicaginis. Taxonomy (NCBI): domain Bacteria; kingdom Pseudomonadati; phylum Pseudomonadota; class Gammaproteobacteria; order Pseudomonadales; family Pseudomonadaceae; genus Pseudomonas; species Pseudomonas medicaginis. Next base: position 7,053,326 of record NZ_OZ221631.1, on the reverse strand, counting down.
TACGGTTCACTGATCTGGCGGCCAGAATGCACGGCGGTGGAGCGGGTGCGCGGCCGGGTCCATGGTTACCATCGCGGGTTGTACCTGTGGTCCCACGAACACCGCGGCACCCCGGAATTGCCAGGGCTGGTGTTCGGATTGGATCGCGGCGGTTCGTGCAGCGGCTTCGCCTACCGGTTGCCGGAGGAGCATCTCGAGGACTCGCTGTTTGCCCTGTGGCAGCGCGAGATGCCGGTCCCGTCCTACCGCCCGCACTGGCTCAGTTGCCGTCTCGAGGATGGCAGCCGGGTGCAAGCCTTGGGGTTTGTGCTGGAGCGCCACCTGCCCAGCTATGCCGGCAACTTGCCGGACCATGTGCTGAGCCAGGTGTTTGAGAGCGCCTGTGGGCGTTACGGCACCACCCGCGATTACGTCGAGCAGACCGTCCACGCCCTGCGCAGCCACGCCATGCCAGACCGGAATCTGGAGGCGCGGCTCAAGCGCTGCAGATCAGCGCTGGATCAGGCGACGGCTTCGCGGCTCTGACTGGCGATCTGCTTGTGCCACAGGGTGGGCGCGAGGAATGCCATCGCCAGCAGGCACGCACCAATCAACAGCACAAACCCACCATCCCAGCCAAAATGGTCCACGGTGTAGCCCATGGCGGCACTGGCCGCGACCGAGCCGCCCAGGTAACCAAACAGGCCGGTGAAGCCCGCGGCGGTACCGGCGGCTTTCTTCGGCGCCAGCTCCAGTGCCTGCAAACCGATCAGCATCACCGGGCCGTAGATCAGGAAGCCGATGGAAACCAGGGCGATCATGTCGACGGTCGGGTTGCCGGCCGGATTCAACCAGTACACCAGCGTTGCCACGGTCACCAGGGCCATGAACACCATGCCGGTCAGGCCACGGTTGCCGCGGAAGATCTTGTCCGACATCCAGCCGCACAGCAGCGTGCCGGGAATGCCCGCCCACTCGTAGAAGAAATAGGCCCAGGAACTCTTGTCCACCGTGAAGCCCTTGGCTTCCTTGAGGTAGGTCGGCGCCCAGTCCAGCACGCCGTAGCGCAACAGGTAGACGAAGACGTTGGCCATGGCGATGTACCAGAGCATTTTGTTGCGCAGCACGTACTTGACGAAGATTTCCTTGGCGCTGAATTCGTTCTCGTGGCTGGCGTCGTAGCCTTCCGGGTAGTCGTTCTTGTATTTCTCGATCGGCGGCAAGCCCACCGACTGCGGGGTGTCGCGCATGGTCGCGAAGGCAAACACCGCAACGACGAGCGCTACCGTAGCGGGCACATAGAATGCCGCGTGCCAATCATTGAACCAGGCCATCCCCAGCAGGAACAGCGGACCGATCAGGCCCCCGCCGACGTTGTGCGCCACGTTCCACACCGACACCACGCCGCCACGCTCCTTCTGTGACCACCAGTGCACCATGGTCCGTCCGCTTGGCGGCCAGCCCATGCCCTGGGCCCAGCCGTTAATGAACAGCAGGATGAACATGATGGTGACGCTGGACGTTGCCCAGGGCGCGAAACCGAACACGAACATCACCCCCGCCGAGACCAGCAAGCCGAAAGGCAGGAAGTAACGTGGGTTGGAGCGGTCGGACACCAGGCCCATCAGGAACTTCGACAGCCCATAGGCGATGGCGATGGCCGACATGGCCAGGCCCAGCTGACCACGGGTGTAACCCTCGTCGATCAGGTACGGCATGGCCAGGGAGAAGTTCTTGCGCAACAGGTAATAGCCGGCGTAGCCAATGAAGATCCCGGCGAAGATCTGCCAGCGCAGGCGTCGGTAGGTGCTGTCTATTTTTTCTTCAGGCAGGGACGCCTGATGGGCGGCAGGACGAAAGAAAGCAAACATTCAAGGGCTCCAGGTTCTTGTTATGACTGCGGATGCGAATGTTACAGTTTCGTTACCGAAAATAGCATTGGTTCTTATCGTTTAAACAGCGAAATTTTTCTGATCGAATGTTCTTAAACGAACATGTCGCTCAGATATTGGCGAAAGCTGTCGTAGGAAATGTCGTCAAAGGCTTTTTCATGCGGTGCATCGGTGGCTAAGGGGCAGGATAGTGGGAAAGGTCTTTCACCCAAATGGGAAGTCTCGCTATTCAGCCCCAGGGCCGCGGTCTCTACCCTCTATGTCTTTGCCAAGTCTGGCATTCAGGTGAGGGGTGAGGGCATGAGGTGGTGTGTCGTGATGCTGTTGTTGTGCTTGTCCGGTACGAGCGGGGCGACGGGTGTGTTGTTGGTGCCCGAGCACAATCCCAAGCCGGACTACCCGACGGCCCTGCACCGGAAGGGAGTCGTGGGTATGGTCCGGGTCGGCTTCACGGTGCATGCCGATGGTCGTGTCGATGAAGTCGCGATCCTGCACAGTGATCATCCGGATTTCGCCGAGGCCGCGCGGGAGGCCGTGAGGCAATGGCGCTTCAGGCCGTGGACGATGGACCACGAGCATCCGGCGCAGACGCACGTCGTAGCGCCCTTCGAGTTCCGCCTGGATGGCTTGCCGCTGGATGCCAATAAGCGGATCAAGACCTGGAAATGCTCGGTCATCAATTCGCATGCCAGGGGACAGCTGTGGGTAGAGGATTTGCTCCCGTTCCGTTACACCCGCAGTTACTTGTCCAATGAGTTTCTTGTGAAGCAGATGCCGGATGTGGAGCGTTTGGCCTTGATCGCCCGGTTCAACAGGCTCCTGCCTACGATCGTGCAGCGTTGCGGGAGCTTTCCTGCGGCACGGTATGTGCGGATGCTGCCGCAGGAGATTCGCGAGTTGCTTTAGCCGCCCAAGGGTGCGCCATCGCCGGTGGCGATGGCGCCTATTTGTTTATTCTGGCTTGAAGCCGGGTTTTCCGTTTTCTGCTCGCCAGATTTTAATTTCATTCAGAATTCCCTCCGGACTGTCTTCTCGGCCTTGTTTAGGGTAGAAAATAAGTGCGGATTTCTCTGGGTGCTCAGTAATCTTCTCAAAATGTTTTGCAAGTTTACTGGTGTATTCACCGAGCTCATCTCCAGTAAGCTCGTTATTTTCTTCGAAAAATTCCTTAAGGAAGGATAGAAACTCTGCTTCGGTATAGTCCTCGATTTTTCCTTTGAAGATCATGGCTTTGTTCCTTTTTTGTGAAGCTCAATGTGTTCTTTAGGTGTCATGATGCTTAGGTTGTCCAAGTCGTAAACTGCACCGCCCTTGGAAATCCATTGTATATGATGAATTTCAAACTTGTTCCTTTCACCTACGTGGTCGTCTGGAATTGTGAACGGGGCAGCGCCGTTACGCATCAGTTTCAGATTGGATCTACTGAACTGTGCTGATAATTTTTCATCATTGGCTACCCTCTTCCAAAATTTTTCTCGAAAGGCATCAAAGTCTCTGAAGTCCTGGCCCCGAAGTAGGTTTGCTATCTCGCGAGGAACGGGGGCTCCAACGCCGTGCTCGGTACTTCCTAGCCAGTTTTCCCCAACCTCCTGACCTGCTCCAGTCACCGTCCCCGGCTCATATCGCGGCCCGGTACGACTCGCCATAACATAGACTGGCTGGATTCCCGATTCCATTGGAAATACCAGCACATAATCGTCAATGTCTGCCTCGTCGCAAGCTGGATGCTCGTCTATTCTCCCCTCTATCTGGGTAATCCTAGCCCCTGGAAGGATCCTGATTTTCGGCTGCGTCACAGGTAACTCGGTCGATCCAAGAAGGATATCCCCTGGCGGGCTATTCGGTGTCCAAGTCAGCGTTCTTGGAAGAATTCCTTCGGTCGTGAAAGTATATAAGTTGGTGTCGGGATCGAGTGTTACGTATCTGATCCGGACCTCGTTGGGTAAATTTCCACCGGTCGGTGAAAGATAAAACTGGGTATGCTCCCCGCGAACCGAAGATACGACGCGAAACGGTAAATAATTAGTTTCATTATTTGGAGTTAATTTGAAGTCCTCGTCCAATTGGTACAGCGGAATGCTAATCACCACTGGATGACGCTGAAGTTCGCTATTGCCGACTGTCGGAGAATAAGACACCGCCAAGCCAAATACCGCCAATGGACCACCCGCCATGGTGCTACTCGCTTTCTTCAGTAGATCGATGGCGCCTTGCAACGAAACGGGCGAACCCTCATACCCAGCGATCAGGCCGTCGGGAGTCGTCATGAGTGGCCGCACTGAGGCCATCGCGCCGCTGGCAGTGGACAGTTGTATATTTTCGATGTGGTGTTTCAACCGAAAAGTTGCGTCGATATCGGCTTGTGCTTTACGCAGCAAGGCCTCTCGTTGACCACTCTTCGATGAACTGTAAAGGTCTCCCGCTGCATGCTCTGCTTTGGTTGCACCTTGATGCGCGAAAGACAGTTTCCGGTGTTTGTGCTGCATCCACGGCAATTTACGGTCGATGTCTTCGGGCTGGGTGTGGTTGAACTGATGGAGCAGTTCGTTAAATTGGTCTGCCAATGCCACCGCGGTGTTTTGTTTTCGTTCTTGTTCAGCTCGCGCTTCAGCTCTCTGTTGAGCTTGTACTTTTTGTTCTGCTCCAACACGTAGCTGTTCTTGTAAGCGTTCGGCTGCCAGAGCTCGGTCGATGAGTCCGGTAAAGGCATTGGCTGTTTTTGTTAAGTGTCGAATGGATTCTGAATGAAGAAGCGATACATGGTAGTCCTGCCATCGTTTTCCTAGGTTTGTTTTTGCCTGTAGCGCCACAAGATTGTTGAGGGCATCGAGTTCGGGTTTGCTCAATGGTGATTTGATGTTCGGATTGGCTTTCGCGTAAGCGGCGATAGCGGACCGTTCAGTCGTGATGATCTTGGTTGCGGTTGCCTTGTAGTTCCTAAGGGATTGAGAAGTGGCTAAACCGGTTGTTACGCCCAGTGCTGAAGATATTTTTTTTAGCAGAAAACTCGGGAGAAGCTGAAGATGGATATTTTTTTCCTGACTGATAACCCTGAATTTCTCATTCACAGCAGACGCTGAATTGTTTTGTCCGGCTTGAGTTTTGCTGGCAGCCTGCTCGACTTTTTTTGATGATTGTTCCAGTTGTCCGGCAAGAATGTCTTTTTGCAGTGATAGCCGTTTCAGCTCTAACGCTGATCGGTACGCATTATCGATCGCTGAGTAAGCGACGGCGATATTGGGTGGGGAGGTCTGAAGACTTTCCATTATTCTTTTGAAAGACAATTCTTTCATTAGGAAAAATGGGTTTTGACCATACAGCGAGTAGGCACTTTTGGTGCGTGCTTGATACTCGGATTCTTTGGATTGAATGACCTTTAGTGTTACTTCCTGCTCTATTTTCGCTTTTTCCAATGGCGAAAGTGGACGGGCGCCTATTGCTGATTTTTTTGTTTGCTCAAGTTCTTTTGTTGTGGTTTCGATGATTTTTATAAAGATGTTGCTGTACTCGGCATCGATGACTTCGCTATTTGCTGTACGCTCTCTCGTCATGTCATCCCATGCATATGGAATAGATGCGTTGTGTCTTTTTAAACTTCTAGTCACCCCTCTAGGAGACTCTTCGTGCAGACCCCTGTCCTTGGTGCCTCGCCACGTAAGTTTGGAAGCCGCTCACCCTTGATCGATAAAGGACCTATTTCGTATGAGCCGGGGCCCAACTGCTTGTGAGGTCCTAAATATGTATTCGCATCGCACATATGACTTATCCATGTCGGCTTATCCGTTACTGAATGGCTCCCCGCTACTGTGGGGGGCGTTGTGTGCGAAGAAGGTTTGCGTATTTTTTCGGCGAGAGTGCGGTATATATCTACCGCCTAATTGGTATTTATTGATGGTTGCTGAGAATTCCAGTGCAGGGTAATGAGAAAGAAAAAGCCAGAACCACCTCATCAGTGGTTCTGGCCTTTTTGTCCGCTTGGTTTCAACGCACCTGCACAACCACCTTCCCTACCGCCTTGCGCTGCCCCAGGTCATTGATCGCCTGCGCCGCATCGCTCAGCGGGTACACCTGCGACACCAGCGGCTTGAGCTTGCCCTCGGCGAACCAGCCGAACAGTTGCTGGAAGTTGGCGGCATTATCCTGGGGCTGGCGTTGGGCGAAGGAGCCCCAGAACACACCCACCACGGCAGCGCCCTTGAGCAGGGCGAGGTTCACCGGCAGTTCGGGGATGCGTCCGCTGGCAAAGCCCACCACCAGCAGCCGGCCGTTCCAGGCGATGGCGCGGATGGCCTGGTCGAACAGGTCGCCGCCCACCGGGTCGTAGATCACATCGGCGCCCTGGCCGTCGGTGAGGCGCTTGATTTCATCCTTGAGGCTGGTATCGCTGTAGTTGATCAGTTCATCGGCGCCGGCCGCCTTGGCCACGGCGAGTTTCTCCGCGCTGCTGGCAGCGGCGATGACCCGGGCACCCATGGCCTTGCCGATTTCCACGGCCGCCAGGCCAACGCCACCGGAGGCGCCGAGCACCAGCAGGGTCTCGCCGGGCTGCAGGTTGGCCCGTTGCTTGAGGGCGTGCATCGAGGTGCCATACGTCATGCTGAAGGCGGCGGCGGTGTCGAAGTCCATGGACGCGGGAATCGGTAACACGTTGTAGCCAGGGACCGCCACCTGTTCGGCAAAGCTGCCCCAGCCGGTCAGCGCCATCACTCGGTCGCCGACCTTCAAGTGGCTGACTTTCTCTCCCACTTCTCTGATGACGCCCGCCGCTTCACCGCCGGGGGAAAATGGGAATGGTGGCTTGAATTGGTATTTGCCCTCGATGATCAGCGTGTCAGGGAAATTCACCCCGGCGGCATGCACGTCCAGCAGCACTTCGTTCTTCTTGGCGACGGGGCTGGCGACGTCTTCCAGCACCAGCGATTCGGCGGGACCGAATTCTTTGCACAGCACGGCTTTCATCAGGGCTATTCCTTTGGGAGTGATGGCCGATAAGTGTAGGTGTGAGAGACAACGGGTCAACGAGCATGCCCCGCCCTGATAGCCGGCCATAAGCTTGTGCTTGAACGGCGGGTCGGTATGCTGGGCCGCAAACCGGATGAGGAATCAATTGTGAAAGCGTGGATCATGTTGATGCTGGCCCTGTCGCTGCCTGTGGCGACGATGGCCGAAGAGGCCAAGGAAGCGAAAGAGGGCGAGGCACCGAAAGTCAGTTACATCACCCTCAGCCCGCCATTCGTGGGCAACTATGGCTTGGACGGTACGGCGAAGCTGAAGGTCTACAAGGCCGATGTGGCCCTGCGCGTGACCGGTGACGCCGCCGCGGCGGCGGTCAAGGCCAACGAGCCGCTGATTCGCAACCAGTTGGTGGCGTTGTTCGCCCAGCAGACCACCGAGGCAATGAACAACCTCGAAGCCAAGGAGAAGCTGCGTCAGGAAGCGTTGAAGCAGACCCAGCAGGTGATGAACGACGAGACCGGCAAGCCGATGGTGGATGATCTGTTGTTCAACAACCTGATCATTCAATAAGTTCGGCGTTGTTGGGCGACCCTATCGCGAGCAAGCTCGCTCCCACAGGGATTTTGTGATCGACGCAAATCCCCTGTGGGAGCGAGCTTGCTCGCGATAGCGGCCTGTCGGACAGCGAATCGCTCAAGGTTTCAGCGCAACCACCGCCGCCCACTGCCCGGCCGTCACCGGCATCACCGAAAGCCGCGAGCCTTTCTGCACCAGCGGCATTTCCGCCAGGGCGGTCTGCTGCTTGAGGTAGTCGAGCTTCAGGACGTGGCGGAACGTTTCGACGTGGGCCACGTCGATCGCGCTCCACGGGTTTTTGTCCGGGCTGGCCTTGGGGTCGAAATAGGGGCTGTCCGGGTCCAGGGCCGTCGGGTCGGGGTAGGCCGCCTGGATGATTTTGCCGATCCCGGCGATGCCGGGCTCGGGGCAACTGGAGTGGTAGAAAAAGAACGTATCGCCCACCGCCATGGCCCGCAGGAAATTGCGCGCCTGGTAGTTGCGAACGCCGTCCCAGCGGGCTTGGCCGAGCTTTTCCAAGCCCTGGATGGACAATTCGTCGGGCTCGGATTTCATCAGCCAATGGGCCATGATTGCTACTCCTTGGCGGTATTGGAAAAATAGTTCAGTGATTTTATGACAAACCGACAGTCGGTTGACGCCAGAGTTTGCGTGTCGGGGCCGGTTGCCGCAAAATGCCGGCCTTCCAAGCTTGACGCTGCTGCACGGCCAATAAGAAAACCGCTGCTGTCATCGTGTGTGATATGCCTTGAGGGGGGCAATCGATGAAACGCAAACCGGATTTGTTGTGGATCTTGGTCATTCTGTTCGGTCTGGGTGTCGTGACCACGGGTTACGCCCAGAGCCTATGGGCCAACAAGACTGAGGCGCCGGTGGATATCACCCAACTCGCGCCATCGCTCAAACGCTGAATCTGTCCAGGCGCCGCTGACTAACGCGGCGCCCACTGCGCGATATACCACTGCCTGTCGCTGACCGTTCCTTGCAGCGGCACGTCCCAGCTTGCCTGCGCCAATCGTTCGACTTTCTGGCATTCGTGAGCCAGCCCCAATAACGTTGGCTTGCGCCACTGCTTGCGTCGCGCCAGGTACGCCAGGCTGCGGTCGTAAAAACCGCCGCCCATGCCCAGCCGACCCCCTGCATCGTCAAACCCCACCAGTGGCAACAACACCAGGTCCAACGTCCAGACCTTGCGTTGCCGGGCGATGTTCTTGCGTGGTTCGGGAATACGAAAGCGATTGGGCTGCATCTTTTCACCGGGGTGGATGCGCTGGAACACCATCTTGGTTTGCGGCCATGGGCTGAGTACCGGCAGGTAAGTGGCCTTGCCCCGGCGCTGGGCCGCGCGCAGCAGCAGGCGCGGGTCGATCTCGCCATCGTTGGGCAGGTACAGGGCGATGTGCTTGGCGCGGCGAAACAGCGGATGCTGGGCCAGTTGCTTGTACAGCCCGCGGGCGGCTTGCCGTTGCTGGGCGGGTGTCAGGGCGCGACGGGCCTGGCGCAGCAGGCGTCGAAGTTGCGGGCGGGGCAGCGGCGCGGGTTCGGTCATATCAGTGCTTCACGCAGTGGCGATGCCACAGCGTAACCGCAAAACAGGACGCTCAGAAATGCCCGCGCCAGAAACGACAATGCCAGTTCGTATGAACTGGCATTGTCTGGAGTCAGGCTCCCCGGATGAACCGCTGTCGGCTTAGCCCTTGAACCCGAAAGTTCAAGGTGGAAGTTGCAGGAGGCGTTAAGGCTTTCCGTCAAGCGGACATGCACACCGGCCCCAACGTGCAACCCCCGTGGTTGTGCGTATCGGCTCAGGGACATCACCAACTGGCAAGCACCCCAGGGAGTGAGGCGAGTATACCCCAGGCAGCCTCGCGAATCAGCCCTTGGCGACATCCGGATCGGTGGCGAGCACCAGATCCACCCGTTCGAGCAGGTCGCGCACCTGTTCACGGGTCGAGCCGCTGACCTGCATGTCCGGCGTATCCTGGCGATGCAACAGGTCGTGGGTGATGTTCAAGGCGGCCATTACGGCGATGCGGTCGGCGCCGATGACTTTGCCGCTGCTGCGGATCTCGCGCATCTTGCCGTCCAGGTAACGGGCGGCGCTCACCAGGTTGCTACGCTCTTCCTGGGGGCAGATGATTGAATATTCTTTGTCGAGGATCTGCACGGTAACGCTATTGCTTGAACTCATGAGTCTTGCTCCAGGGCCTTGAGGCGCGAAATCATCGATTCGACCTTACGCCGGGCGATTTCGTTTTTTTCAATGAGGTGAGCGCGTTCCTCGCGCCAGGTTTTTTCCTGAGCTAATAGGAGTCCGTTTTGGCTCTTAAGTTGCTCGACCCGGTCAATTAGCAGTTCGAGTCTGGCCATCAGCGCTTGCAGGTCGGTGTCTTCCATTGTGTCCACTGAAGAATGTGTCTGATGGAGGGATGTGGGTCGCACAGCCTCTGATAGTCTTGGCGAGTCTGTCGATGTAGGATACAAGGCCTCCATTCTAGACATAGCGCCGTCTGGCGCCTAGCTGCCCATGCCCATTCAGAATTCCCCGTATCAAGCATTCGCCACCCTGCTGAGCACCAGCGGTCATCCTGTCTCGCCTGCCGAATTGCATGGCCTGTTGCTCGGCCGCAGTTGCGCCGGCGCCGGTTTCGATGCCGACGGCTGGTTGGCCGACGCCACCGAGCTGCTGGAAGGCGAGCCGGCGGACAATGTCCGCAACGCGCTGATCGGCCTGCAGGAAATGGTCAAGGGCGAGTTGACCAGCGATGACATGACCGTCGTCCTGTTGCTGCCCACTGACGACGCCCCCTTGGCCGAACGCGCCGCGGCGCTGGGCCAGTGGTGCCAGGGCTTCCTCGCCGGCTTCGGCCTGACCCGCCGCGAATACGCGCTGAGTGAAGAGGCGAAGGAAGTGTTGCAGGACCTGGCCGCGATCTCCCAGGTCCAGGATGCCCTGGAAGAGTCTGAGGACGGCGAAAGCGACTACATGGAAGTGATGGAGTACCTGCGGGTCGCGCCATTGCTGCTGTTCACCGAGACCAAGAAAACCGATGCAGCGGCCCCCAAGCCATCCTTGCATTAATTTTTAGAGGGAACCCCGTCTGCCCATGATTCATATCCCGAAATCGGAATACAGCCGTCGCCGCAAGGCCCTGATGGCGCAGATGGAACCCAACAGCATCGCAATCCTGCCCGCCGCCGCCGTTGCGATCCGCAACCGCGACGTCGAGCATGTCTACCGCCAGGACAGCGACTTCCAGTACCTCAGCGGCTTTCCCGAGCCGCAAGCGGTGCTGGTGCTGATGCCCGGCCGCACCCATGGCGAATACATCCTCTTCTGTCGCGAGCGCAACGCCGAACGCGAGTTGTGGGACGGCCTGCGTGCCGGTCAGGAAGGGGCGATACGTGACTACGGCGCCGATGACGCATTTCCCATCACCGACATCGACGACATCCTGCCGGGCCTGATCGAAGGCCGCGACCGGGTGTATTCGGCCATGGGCAGCAACCCGGAATTCGACCGGCACCTGATGGAGTGGATCAACGTGATTCGCTCCAAGGCCCACCTCGGCGCCCAGCCGCCGAACGAATTCGTTGCCCTGGATCACTTGCTGCATGACATGCGCCTGTATAAATCGGCGGCGGAAGTGAAAGTGATGCGCGAAGCGGCGCGGATTTCCGCCCAGGCGCACATTCGGGCGATGCAGGCGGCGCGTCCGGGGCTGCACGAGTTCAGCCTGGAAGCCGAGCTGGACTATGAGTTCCGCAAGGGCGGGGCGAAGATGCCGGCCTACGGCTCGATCGTCGCGGCGGGGCGCAACAGTTGCATCCTGCACTATCAGCAGAACGACGCGCTGCTCAAGGATGGCGACCTGGTGTTGATCGACGCCGGTTGTGAGATCGACTGCTACGCCAGCGATATCACCCGTACCTGGCCGGTCAGTGGCAAGTTTTCGCCCGAGCAGAAGGCCATCTACGAAGTGGTGCTGGCCGCCCAGGAAGCCGCGTTTGCCCAGATCGCGCCAGAAAAACACTGGAACCAGGCCCACGAAGCGACGGTCCGGGTCATTACCGAAGGGTTGGTGCGCCTGGGGCTGCTGGAAGGTGAGGTAGACGCGTTGATCGCCAGCGAGGCCTACCGGGCGTTCTACATGCACCGCGCCGGCCATTGGCTGGGCATGGACGTGCACGATGTGGGCGAATACCGGGTCGGCGGCGAGTGGCGGGTCCTGGAAATCGGCATGACGCTGACGGTGGAACCGGGCATCTACATCAGCCCGAACAACCGCAGTGTCGCGAAAAAATGGCGCGGCATTGGCGTGCGCATCGAGGATGACGTGGTAGTGACCAAAACCGGTTGTGAAATCCTGAGCCGAGGCGTGCCGAAGACGGTCGCCGACATCGAGGCCCTGATGGCCGCTGCCCGGACGCAAGCGGCATGAGCCGGGTCAACCTGGCAATCGTCGGCGGCGGCTTGGTCGGCGCGAGCCTGGCGCTGGCCCTGCAGGCCGGTGCCAAGGCCCGGGGCTGGAAGATCCTGCTGATCGAGCCCTTCGCCCCCGGCGACGCCTGGCAGCCAAGCTACGATGCCCGGTCCTCGGCCTTGTCCTACGGCGCCCGGCAGATTTATCAACGCTTGGGGGTATGGCAGGAGGTTTCCCGCCGCGCCGAGCCGATCAAGCAGATCCATGTATCCGATCGCGGGCGCTTTTCCACGGCGCGGCTGTCGGCTATGGAAGAGGGCGTGCCAGCGCTGGGCTACGTGGTGGAAAACGCCTGGCTCGGCCAGTGCCTGTGGCAAGGCCTGGACCCGGAGGTGGTCAGTTGGCGCTGCCCGGCGCAGGTGACTCGCATGGAACCGTTGGTCGGCGGTTATCGCCTGACCCTCGACGACGAAACCACCCTGGAGTGCGACCTCGCCGTACTGGCCGATGGTGGCCGCTCCAGCCTGCGCGAGCAGTTGGGCGTCGGCGTGCGCAGCCGTCCCTATGACCAGAGCGCCTTGATCGCCAACATCACCCCCAGCGAAGCCCACAATGGCATGGCCTTCGAACGCTTCACCGATGACGGCCCGATGGCCTTATTGCCGCTGCCGGAGAATCGTTGCGCGTTGGTCTGGACCCGCCAGGGCATGGACGCACAACGGTTGGCGGCCCTTGACGAGCGCAGCTTTCTTGCCGAATTGCAGGGCGTGTTCGGTTATCGCCTGGGAACGCTGAAGCAGGTGGGGGTGCGGCACCTGTACCCGCTGGTATTGGTGGAGGCCGAAGAACAGGTCCGTCCGCACCTGGCGATCCTGGGCAATGCCGCCCATAGCCTGCACCCGATTGCGGGGCAGGGGTTCAACCTGTCCCTGCGCGATGCCCAGGCCTTGGCCAATGCCTTGCTCGAGAGTGACCGCGCACCGGGGGATTTTGCCGTGCTGCAGGCCTATCGCGAAAGCCAGCGCATGGACCAGGCCCTGACCGTGGGCTTCTCCGACCAGGTCACGCGGCTGTTTGGCAGCAGCCTGCCGCTGGTGTCCCTGGGTCGTAACCTCGGCTTGCTGGGTCTCGACCTGCTGCCGCCGGCCAAGCGCTGGTTCGCCCGCCAGGCCATGGGGCTGGGGACGCGTCCCGATGTTTGAGGCTGGCGTGGTCATTTCTTTTCATGGGCGGCTGATGTCGCCCGCAAAACAGGCTTAGAGCATGGAATTGCGTGCGGATCTGCTGATTGTCGGTGCCGGTATGGTCGGCAGCGCCCTGGCGCTGGCGTTGCAGGGCAGTGGTTTGCAAGTGCTGTTGCTCGACGGTAGCCCGATGAGTGTCAAACCCTTCGATCCCCAGGCTGCGTTCGAGCCCCGGGTGAGTGCCTTGTCGACGGCCAGCCAGCGCATCCTCGATCGCCTGGGCGTCTGGGAGGGCATCACTGCCCGGCGGGCCAGCCCCTACACCGACATGCACGTCTGGGACGGCAGCGGCACCGGGCAGATCCACTTTTCGGCCGCCAGCCTGCATGCCGAGACGCTTGGGCACATCGTTGAGAATCGCGTGGTGCAGGACGCCCTGCTGGATCGACTGCATGACTGCGACCTGGGCCTGCTGGCCAATGCCCGGCTGGAACAGATGCGTCGTTCCGGCGACGATTGGCTGCTGACCCTGGCCGATGGCCGCACCTTGCGCGCGCCGCTGGTCATTGCCGCCGACGGCGCGAATTCCGCTGTGCGCCGCCTGACCGGCGTGGCGACGCGTGAATGGGATTACCTGCACCACGCCATCGTCACCAGCGTGCGCAGCGCCCGGCCACATCGAATGACGGCCTGGCAGCGCTTCACCGACAACGGTCCGCTGGCGTTCCTGCCCCTCGAGCGTGACGGCCAGCACGACTGGTGTTCGATCGTCTGGTCCACCACCCCCGAAGAAGCGCAGCGCTTGATGGCGCTCGATGACGCGCAATTCTGCAGCGAACTGGAACGCGCCTTCGAAGGCCAGCTAGGCACGGTGCTGAGCGCCGACCCGCGCCTGTGCGTGCCGCTGCGCCAGCGGCATGCCAAGCGCTACGTGGCCGAAGGACTGGCGCTGATCGGCGATGCCGCCCATACCATTCACCCGTTGGCCGGGCAGGGGGTGAACCTGGGCTTTCTCGACGCCGCCGTGCTGGCCGAAGTGCTGTTGCAAGCGGCCGGACGTGGCGAGCGGTTGGCGGATGTGAAGGTGTTGAGCCGCTACGAGCGTCGACGCATGCCCCACAACCTGGCGCTGATGGCGGCGATGGAAGGGTTCGAGCGGTTGTTCCAGGCCGATCCACTGCCAGTGCGCTGGTTGCGTAATACCGGGCTGAAGCTGGTGGACCGCCTGCCCGAAGCCAAGGCGCTGTTCGTGCGCGAGGCATTGGGGCTCATTGGGGATTTGCCGGATCTGGCCAAGGCCTGAGAGGTGGGGTGGGGCTTATGGCCCTATCGCGAGCAAGCTCGCTCCCACAGGGTTATGTGAAAGCAGGTCAATGTGGGAGCTTGCTCGCGATAGGGCCGGGACAGTCACCTTGAGCACCCATCTGTGCAACATTTGGAAATGTGTCCGCCCATTGTTCGATTGTGATGCCAAATGTGAGTCCTTATCATTTGCGCTTCGTTCATAATCCAGAGACCGCTACCATGTTGGCATCCAAGCGCCTGCTGTCCGCCCTCGCCTTGACCCTGATCGGTACCACTGCCGCCCAGGCCGCCGATGAGGTGGTGGTCTACTCCTCGCGTATCGACGAACTGATCAAGCCGGTCTTCGATGCCTACACCAAGAAAACTGGCGTGTCGGTGAAGTTCATCACCGACAAGGAAGCGCCGCTGATGCAGCGGATCAAGGCCGAAGGCGAGAACGCCACCGCCGACCTGCTGCTCACCGTGGACGCCGGCAACCTCTGGCAAGCCGAGCAGATGGGTATTCTCCAGCCGTTCACCTCCCCCGTGATCGATGCCAACATCCCGTCTCAATACCGTGCTTCTTCCCACGCCTGGACCGGCTTGAGCCTGCGGGCGCGGACCATTGTCTACTCAACCGAACGGGTTAAACCCAGCGAATTGACCACCTATGAAGCGCTGGCTGGCAAAGAGTGGGAAGGTCGCCTGTGCCTGCGCACCTCGAAGAAGGTCTATAACCAGTCCCTGACGGCCACCTTGATCGAAACCCACGGTGCGGAAAAAACCGAGGAGATTCTCAAGGGCTGGGTCCGCAACCTGTCCACCGACGTGTTTTCCGACGACACCGCCTTGCTTGAAGCGATCAATGCTGGCCAGTGCGATGTCGGCATCGTCAACACCTACTACTTTGGCCGCCTGCACCAGCAGAAGCCGGACCTGAAGGTCAAGTTGTTCTGGCCGAACCAAGCCGACCGCGGCGTGCACATCAACCTCTCGGGCATTGGCCTGACCAAGCATGCACCGCACCCGGACGCCGCGAAGAAACTGGTGGAGTGGATGACCACGCCAGAAGCGCAAAATATATTCGCCGACGTGAACCAGGAATTCCCGGCCAACCCGAAGGTCGAGCCATCCAAGGAAGTGGCAGCCTGGGGCAAGTTCAAGGCCGACACCCTGCCGGTGGAAGTCGCGGGTAAACGCCAGGCCGAAGCCATTCGCCTGATGGATCGCGCTGGCTGGAATTAATCCAAGTCAGACTCCCTGTGGCGAGGGGATTTATCCCCGCTGGCTTGCGGAGCAAGCCCAATTACAGACGGTCAATCCGTCTGGCACGACGCGCTCTCTGATTGGAGGGTTGCTTCGCAACCCAGCGGGGATAAATTCCTCGCCACAGGTTTTCATGCGGCGGGTTATAAAATAGGTGCCCGCGCCAATGCGCGGGCATCATCATTCAAACGAGAGCACCCCTTGGCCCACCCCGCCCAACGCCGTTGGTACCCCCTGGTCTTTGCCATTTCCGCGCTGGTCCTGTTGCCCTTGAGCGTCTTGCTGTTGTCCTGGCAGAGCGTTGATCAGCAGATCTGGTCCCACTTGTGGGATACGCAAATGCCACGCTTGTTGGGCAACACCCTCACATTGATCCTTGGCGTGGGTGTCGGTGTGACGATACTGGGTGTCAGCCTCGCCTGGCTTACCAGTCTGTGTGAATTCCCGGGGCGCCGCTGGCTCGACTGGGCGCTGATGTTGCCGTTCGCGATTCCGGCCTATGTGCTGGCCTTTGTCTTCGTTGGCCTGCTGGACTTTGCAGGCCCCGTGCAAACGCTGTTGCGAGAGTGGTTCGGCAGCGGCCTGCGCCTGCCCCGGGTTCGTTCCACCGCTGGGGTGATCCTGGTGTTGGTGCTGGTTTTTTACCCTTACGTCTATCTGCTGGCGCGCAGTGCCTTCCTGGCCCAGGGCAAGGGCTTGATGGAAGCCGCCCGGGTGCTGGGTCAGTCGCCGTGGCAAGCGTTCTGGCGCGTGGCACTGCCGATGGCGCGGCCGGCCATCGGTGCGGGCGTGGCGCTGGCGCTGATGGAAACCCTGGCGGATTTCGGCGCGGTGTCGGTGTTCAACTTCGACACCTTCACCACCGCCATCTACAAGACCTGGTACGGCTTCTTCAGCCTCTCCAGCGCTGCCCAACTGGCCAGCCTGCTGTTGCTGGCGGTGATGCTGGTGCTTTATGGCGAACGCCGAGCCCGCGGTGCCCACCGAGCCGGTAACGAGCGGCCTAGGGTCAAGGCCTTGTACACGCTGCGGGGCTTCAAGGCCGTGGCGGCCAGCAGTTGGTGTTTCCTGGTGTTTGCCTGCGCGTTTGTCATCCCGCTGCTGCAATTGGTGGTGTGGTTCTGGCAACGCGGCCGTTTTGACCTGGATGAGCGTTATGCCGGGCTGATCGTCCACACCCTCTATCTGGGCGGCCTGGCCGCGCTGGTCACCGTTTGCGTGGCCTTGCTGCTGGCGTTCGCCCGGCGACTGGCGCCGACCCGTCCGATTCGTGCCGGCGTCGGCCTGGCTAACCTGGGCTATGCCTTGCCCGGGTCAGTGCTCGCGGTGTCGATCATGCTTGCATTCAGCTACTTGGACCGTGAGCTGGTCATCCCGCTGTCGAGCTGGCTCGGCGGGGCAGGCAAACCGTTGTTGCTGGGTAGCCTGTCGGCGTTGTTGCTGGCGTATCTGGTGCGCTTCCTGGCCGTGGCCTACGGTCCGTTGGAGAGCAGCCTGGCGCGGATTCGTCCGTCCTTGCCCGAAGCGGCACGCAGCCTTGGGGTCAGTGGGCCACGACTGTTTTTCAAAGTGTATCTGCCCTTGCTGTTGCCCGGCACTTTGAGCGCGGCGCTGCTGGTGTTCGTCGACGTGCTCAAGGAAATGCCCGCGACATTGTTGATGCGTCCGTTCGGCTGGGACACGCTGGCGGTGCGGATCTTCGAGATGACCAGTGAAGGGGAGTGGGCCCGGGCCGCGTTGCCGGCGCTGACGTTGGTGCTGGTGGGGTTATTACCGGTCATCGGATTGATACGACGTTCGGCCCATCGAAACAGCTAGGTGCCAGTCCTACTTCATGCGGCTACAATGCGCGGCATTCGGTGCGGTCCGTCTGTCGGACCGGGCAACTGAGAGCGTCAGAAAACTCCTTTTTTCAGGCGTTCGCGCTATGCAGTGTCCGCCCGCACCTTCGCCAAGCCCGGAAGGAGAAACCCATGGGACAGCGTACGCCTCTGTATGACCTTCATCTCGCCCTCGGCGCGAAGATGGTCGATTTTGGCGGTTGGGATATGCCTTTGCACTACGGTTCACAGGTCGAAGAGCACCATCAGGTGCGTCGCGACTGCGGTGTGTTCGATGTATCCCACATGACCGTGATCGATGTCGCCGGCCCCCAGGCCAAGGTCTGGCTGCAGCGCTTGCTGGCCAACGACGTCGACCGCTTGCAAGCCACAGGTAGTGCCTTGTACAGCACGATGCTCAACGAGTGCGGTGGCATCGTCGACGACATGATCATCTACCGTGTCGAGGACGGCTACCGGCTGGTCTTCAACGCCTCGACCCGCGACCAGGACATGGCCTGGATGCAGGCACAGCTCGGTGACTTCGACGTGCAACTGCATGAGCGCCCCGAACTGGCGATGCTGGCGATCCAAGGCCCCCACGCTCGGCAGAAGATTGCCGAGTTGGTGACGCAATCCCGTGGGCAAATCATCCAGCAACTCAAGCCTTTCGAAGGTCGCGCCGACGGTGATTGGTTCATCGCCCGGACCGGCTACACCGGCGAAGATGGCCTGGAAATTGTCCTGCCGGCTCACGAAGCGCCGAGTTTCTTCAATGACCTAGTGGGGGCCGGCATTTCTCCCATCGGCCTTGGTGCCCGCGATACCCTGCGTCTTGAGGCCGGCATGAACCTCTACGGCCAGGACATTCACCAGGACGTTTCACCGCTGGCCTCGAACATGGCCTGGAGTATCGCCTGGGAACCGGCGAGCCGTCAGTTCATCGGGCGCGATGCGCTGGAAGCCGAGCTTGCCAGCGGCGTGCAACACAAACTGGTCGGGTTGGTGCTGGAGGAACGGGGTGTTTTGCGCGCCCATCAGGTGGTTCGCATCGCCAATGTTGGCGAAGGGGAGATCACCAGTGGTAGTTTTTCTCCTACGCTTAGCAAGTCGATCGCCCTGGCACGTGTTCCGATGGCTACAGCTGACCGGGCCGAGGTGGAAATTCGTGGCAAGTGGTACCCGGTACGGGTGGTCAAACCGACCTTCGTCCGCCATGGCAAAACCCTGATCTAACCTTTTGCGGCGGGCCGCTGGCCGCTGACACTTTCTCTTGAGGACACAGAATATGAGTGATATCCCTGCCGAACTGCGTTTTGCCGAAAGCCATGAGTGGGCCCGCCTGGAAGCTGACGGTACCGTCACCGTAGGCATCAGTGACCATGCGCAGGAAGCCTTGGGCGATGTGGTCTTTGTCGAGCTGACTGAAGTCGGCAAGTCGTTTGCCGCAGGTGACCAGGCCGGTGTGGTTGAGTCGGTCAAGGCCGCTTCCGATATCTATGCCCCGATCGCAGGTGAAGTGATTGCAGTCAACGAAGAGTTGGACGGTTCGCCAGAGCTGTTGAATTCCGATCCCTACGGCGCCTGGATCTTCAAGCTCAAGCCAAGCGACAAGTCTGAACTGGACAAGTTGCTGGACGCGGCGGGTTACAAGGCTGCCATCGGCGAATAAGGATGACTGCACCTGTGGGAGCGAGCTTGCTCGCGATAGCGTTAGATCAGCAGCATTGATGTAGGCTGACACTCCGCTATCGCGAGCAAGCTCGCTCCCACAGGGGTGGGAATAGCCTTGGGATTTTCACCGGGCAAAAAAATGCCGCTCGATCGAGCGGCATTTTTTATTGGCCAGGCATCAGTCCTGGGCGACGGCGTTTTTCGCCAGGATCGCGTTGGCC
Source organism: Pseudomonas medicaginis (assembly GCF_965119365.1). Taxonomy (NCBI): domain Bacteria; kingdom Pseudomonadati; phylum Pseudomonadota; class Gammaproteobacteria; order Pseudomonadales; family Pseudomonadaceae; genus Pseudomonas; species Pseudomonas medicaginis. The sequence goes on along the minus strand of NZ_OZ221631.1, from coordinate 7,034,050 downwards.
AGTTCCATGTCGGTGGCTTGCAGGCCTGGATTGTCGGCACGGACTTTCTGCATCGCCGCTTCCAGGTAGGGGCCACGGATACCGCCGTCACTGGCGACGAAGCTGCCAGCGTCGTCCTGGGCGGCGACGATCAGCTTGTGATCCTTGAAGGTCAGGTAGGTCGAACCGGTGGTCGCACCGGACGAGATGACGTTACGCCAAAACGTGTCGGCCATTGCCGAGCCAACAGGAAGAGACAGCAAGGCTACGGTAGCGACAGCAAGTTTGAGACGCATGATAGGTGACTCCACTGGGTTAACTATTACGTTGGATTGCCTGCGTCCGGATTCAGTTCCATGACTTGTCAGTCAGCCCGCTCCACCTTCAGCACCGCCCCCTCCTGTGCCACCACCCTGACCCGCGTGCCAACGGACGACTCGGGTCCCTTGGCCAGCCAGACACTGTCGGCCACCTTGATCTTGCCGCGACCATCGACAATCGCTTCATGAACCGCAAAGACCTTGCCGATCAGCTCCTGCCCGCGCAGGTTCAGGTGCGGCTGATCGCTTTGGCGCACGGCACTGCGCTGGCGTCGCCACCAGTACAGGGCCGTGGCGATGGCGAACAGGCCGAACAACAGGAACTGCATCTCCCACGACATCTGCGGCAGGATGAACGTGAGCACACCGACCGCCGCGGCGGCCATGCCGATCCACAGCAAGTAGCCACCGGCGCCGAACACTTCAAGGATCAGCAGGATGACGCCCAGCGCCAGCCAGTCCCAGTACGACATGTGTTGCAGGAACTCCCACATACGCGCCTCAGGCTTTCTTGCTGTCGAAGGTGGCCTTGACGATCTCGCCGATGCCGCCGACCGCACCGATGACCTGGCTGGCCTCCAGCGGCATCAGGATCACCTTGCTGTTGTTGGCCGACGCCAGTTTGCCCAGCGCATCGATGTATTTCTGCGCGACGAAGTAGTTCACGGCCTGGACGTTACCGTCGGCAATGGCCTGGGACACCACCTGGGTGGCCAGCGCTTCGGCCTGCGCCTGGCGCTCGCGGGCCTCGGACTCCAGGAACGCGGCCTGGCGGCTGCCCTCTGCCTCGAGGATCTGCGCCTGTTTCTTGCCTTCGGCGGTGAGAATCGCCGATGCGCGCAGGCCCTCGGCTTCGAGGATCTGGGCTCGCTTGATGCGTTCGGCTTTCATTTGCCCCGACATGGCGGCCATCAGGTCGGCTGGCGGGCTGATGTCCTTGATCTCGATCCGGGTGATCTTGATGCCCCACGGCGCGGTGGCTTCATCGACGGTGCGCAGCAGTTTTTCGTTGATACCGTCGCGTTGGCTCAGCATCGCGTCCAGCTCCATGGAGCCCAGCACGGTGCGGATGTTGGTTTGCAGCAGGTTACGGATGGCGTGCTCGAGGTTGTTGACCTCGTAGGCCGCCTGGGCCGTATTGACCACCTGGAAGAAGCACACGGCGTCGATCTGTACCGTGGCGTTGTCGGCGGTAATGACTTCCTGGGGCGGGATGTCCAGTACGCTTTCCATGACATTGATCTTGCGCCCGATGCGATCCATCACCGGGATGATGATGTTCAGGCCGGGCTTGAGCGTATTGGTATAGCGGCCGAACCGCTCGACGGTCCATTGGTAGCCCTGAGGGACGACCTTGAAGCCCATGAAGAGGACGGCGACCACGAGGCCGATGAAAAGTAAAAGTACGCTACCGATCTGCATGACGGTTCCCTGTGCGAATTGAGATGGATCTGCGAGCCCTGAGTGTAGGGCACGCTGTCATTATCCTCACTCTGTGGGAGCAAAGCTTGCTCGCGATGCAGGCGCCTTGCTCCCACAGCCTCTCGCCACAACTACTTCTGCTCGCTCTGTGGCGTAACCCGCAGCACTTCCTCGACCGTGGTCAATCCCGCCGCCACCTTTTGCGCCCCTGACAGCCGCAGGCTGCGCATGCCTTCCTTGAAGGCCTGGCGGCGTACCGCCAGCAGGTCGGTGTCGGGGTGGATCAAGGCCTTGATGCTGTCGGTCAGTTGCATGATTTCGTAGACACCGGCGCGGCCGCGGTAACCGGTGTCGCGGCATTCCAGGCAACCGACGGCCTGTTGGGCATTGCTCGGCAACGGTGCCTGCCAGGGCCGGGTCAAGGTCTGCCAGTCGTCTTCGTCCAGGGTCAGCGGGGCCTTGCATTGCGGGCACAGGGTGCGCACCAGCCGCTGGGCCATGACGCCGAGCACGGTGGCCTTGATCAGGTAATGGGGCACGCCCAGCTCCAACAGGCGGCTGATGGCACTCGGCGCATCGTTGGTGTGCAGCGTCGACAGGACCAGGTGCCCGGTGAGCGCCGCCTGGATCGCCATTTCGGCGGTTTCCAGGTCACGGATCTCGCCGATCATGATGATGTCCGGGTCTTGCCGCATCAGCGCCCGTACCCCGGCGGCGAAGGTCAGGTCGATGTTGTGCTGGACCTGCATCTGGTTGAAGGACGCCTCGACCATCTCGATCGGGTCCTCGATGGTGCAGAGGTTCACTTCCGGTGTCGCCAGCTTCTTGAGAGTGGTGTAGAGGGTGGTGGTCTTGCCGGAACCGGTGGGCCCGGTCACCAGGATGATGCCGTTGGGCTGGCGGGTCATGTCCTGCCAGCGGCGCAGGTCGTCGGCGGAGAAACCGAGCTGGTCGAAATCCTTGAGCAGCACTTCCGGGTCGAAGATCCGCATGACCATTTTTTCGCCGAACGCCGTGGGCAAGGTCGACAGGCGCAATTCCACTTCGCCGCCGTCCGGGGTCTTGGTCTTGACCCGGCCGTCCTGGGGTTTGCGTTTTTCCGCGACGTTCATCCGCCCCAGGCTCTTGAGCCGGCTGACGATCGCCATCGTGACCTGCGGCGGGAACTGGTAGACGGTGTGCAGCACCCCGTCGATGCGAAACCGCACGGTGCCTTGCTCGCGGCGCGGCTCGATGTGGATATCGCTGGCCCGCTGCTGGAAGGCGTACTGGAACAGCCAGTCGACGATATTGACGATGTGGGCGTCGTTGGCGTCCGGTTCCTGGTCACTGGCCCCCAGGTTGAGCAGCTGTTCGAAATTGCTCAGGTTGCTCGGTTGCTGGTCCACCGTGGTGGCGCCGCTGACCGATTTGGCCAGGCGATAGAACTCCACGCTCAGGCGCTGGATGTCCACCGGGTTGGCGACCACCCGCTTGACCGGCAGCTTGAGCACGTGGGTCAGGTCGGCTTCCCAACTGCTGACGTAGGGTTGGGCGCTGGCAACGGTGACGGCGTCACGATCGACCGCCACGGCGAGGATCTTGTGGCGCTGGGCAAAGGCATAGGACATCAAGGGCGTCACGGCCGCTACGTTGATTTTCAGCGGGTCGATGCGCATGTAGGGTTGGCCGGCCTGCTGGGACAGCCACAGGGTCAGGTTCTCCAGGTCCAGGCGCTTGCCGGGGCGGCTGAGGTCGTCCAGGTGCTGGTTGGCGATGAACTCCAATGGATGCAACTGGCTATTGGCGTTGTGGCGTCGACGGGCGTTCAGCGCGGTTTCGGCCGAGTCCTGGCTGATGAAGCCCTGGGTGACCAATTGGCGCAGCAGATCATTGAGGTCCAGCCAGCGGTCCTGAGTGGCGTGTTTGGTGGACATGCGGGTTCCTATTGGACAATTGCAGCAAAGCCGCGATACAGACGCTTCGGCGTCTTCGCTCGGTCTGCAAAAGAATAGTCCCGAGCCCATGGACCGTTGGGCCACTACCCGACCAATGCGTTACCAATTCTTGCCCGTGGGGGCTCAACCGGCCCCCTGTACCGGCTCAACCCGCGCAATATCAGCGCCTTGCAGGTCCACCGAGCACATGCCGATCAGGTTACGTAGTTTTTCCGCGATGACTTGGGCACGGTGCCAGCTCACCCCGTCCATGACGATGTCCAGCGACAGCAGGTCGTCGAGGCGCTCGACGCGCAGGTGCCGTGGCGTCAGGCCCTGCAAGGCAAACAGGTTCAGCGCCCGGCACAGCAGGTCAGGCTCGGCCTCGGCCTGCATCTGGTAGTGCACCCGGCAATGGGCATTGGTCGCGTGCCAGACGTCGGCGCGTGTCGGGGCGATGGCTACGGCTTCGAGTGGGGGCATGTGCGCTCTCCTTGGGGGCGGAGAAATATTTACATGCGACGCGGGGTATTTCTTATCTAAGATGAGTGCTTTTGGCGATGTTGTGAATCATTTGATTCTTAAAGTCGATAATCTTGGGATTGTTTATGCAAAGCGAGCTGGATAATTACGACCGCCGGATACTGGCGCTCCTGCAAGAGGACGCCTCGCTGTCCAGCGCGCAGGTCGCCGAGCAGGTCGGCTTGTCTCAATCGCCGTGCTGGCGGCGGATCCAGCGGATGAAGGAGGAGGGCATCATCCGCGCCCAGGTGACCCTGCTGGACCGCAAGAAAATCGGCCTCAACACGCAGATCTTCGCCGAAGTGAAGCTCAACGCCCACGGCCGTTCGAACTTCACCGAGTTCACCGAGGCGATCCGCGGTTTTCCCGAAGTGCTGGAGTGCTATGTGCTGATGGGGGCGGTGGATTTTCTGCTGCGCATCGTCACGGCGGACATCGAGGCGTATGAGCGATTCTTTTTCGAAAAGCTGTCGATGGTGCCGGGGATCCAGGAGGTGAACTCGATCGTGGCGCTTTCTGAGATCAAGTCGACGACGAGTTTGCCGGTGGTGCGCTGAGCTCGTTTTTGCGGTGTTTGTGCTGGCCTCATCGCGAGCAAGCTCGCTCCCACAGTTGATCTTCAGTGGTCACAACATGTGTGTACAACACTGATCCAATGTGGGAGCGAGCCTGCTCGCGAAGGCGGTATTACAGACGCAGCAAAGTCTTCCAGGCCCGATTCTGGTACACCGCAATCGCCTGCTGCTTGCGCGCATCCAGGGTTTCGTCGGTAATCGGTTGGTTGGCCAGTTGCGCCAGTTTGTTCAGCTCGCCATAGAGGCGATCCATTTCCGGGATCTCCAGCACATGGCGGGCATGGTGCAGCCAGGCCTGGATGCGTTCGATGCGCGGCAGTTGCTCGGCGAGGTCTTCCGGTTGCTGCTGATAGCGTTGCAATTGCAGGGACGAGGATTCTTCGCCCAGCAGGCGCGGCAGCCAACTGCCCAGTTGCGCCGCACCCTGGCGATTGCCGCGGGTGTTGCGCTCGGCGGCCCATCTGCGGGCCAGCAGCCAGCGTGAAGTGTTGAGGGAAAACAGGCCCCAGCGTGGGTCTTGCAGTTCTTCGAGGAACTGTTCCGGCGCAGCCTTGCGCACGTCTTCGTCGTCCAGGCCGGCCTGGACCAGCGGGCGCCAGTCTTCCAGCAACGCGTCCAGGGCCAGGCGCAAGTCGTGGGTCGACTGGCGCGGCGCGGCCTGGCCAAGGCTGCTGAGCAGGGCGCGCAGTTCGGCGAGGCTTTCCACCCAATCCTGCAACAGGCGCCAGTGGCCGTTGAAGCGGTATTGCTCGGCCAGGCGCTGGCTACTGCCGAGCAAATGCCAGCTCAGCGCGGCAAAGGCGTCGTCCAGCGGTGTTTCGGCGCTCAGTTGCGGAGCCGGCAGGCTCAAGGCGTAGCTGCCGGCGTCATGGAGGCGATAGCCACGTTCGGCCTTGCTGATGTCGCAGGGCATCAAGGGCAGGGTCGCGGCCAGCTCGGCGGCCAGCTCCAGCAGCGCGGCGGGCTCGCCTTCGCGCAGCTCCAGCTCCAGTTCGCAGATTTCTTCCTTCTGTTTGCCCACGACGACGTGGCCCAGGTCCAGGGCAGCCTCGATGACCACCTTGCTTTTGCCACGGCCCCAGGCGATTTCGGCCCGTTCGCGGACGAAATCGGTGGTGAAGATGGCCTTGAGGGTTTTCTTGTCCAGTTCGGCCAAGGCCTCGGGCCAGCATTCGCCGTCGAGCTTCTTCAGGTCGAGCTTGGCCTTGGGCAGGTGCCAATCGTACTCGTTGCGCTCGGACAGACCAGCGACGCTCTGGCCGCGGGCCTTGAGGGTCTGGATCACCTCTTCGCCATCGCGGCGCAGGCGCAGGGCGACCTTGGCCCGGGCCAGATCACGCTCGGGCGTGTCGAAATACTGGTTCATCAATTCGTGGCGTTCCCAGCCACTCTTGTTGCGTTTTTTCAGCAGCGGATGCTCGCGCAAGGCCGCCAGGGTCTCGCGGCTGACGCGGAGTTTGATTTCAGTTTCTTTCTGCATGGCCGGAAAATCCAGGGATCGGGTGCGCAGCCGGGGGAAGGTGTGGCTGCCAAGGCCGTGCAGTGTACAGGACTCGCTCATCCTACGCGCCGCGACGGTTTATTCCTTGCGCCAGATGGTTCTATGATGGACGTCAATCTGCAAGCCCGGAGCCAGCGATGCCTTTGCCGTCCATGAAAGAACAATTCGCTGCCCTGATCGCCACGCCTTCGGTCAGCTGTACCCAGCCAGGGCTCGACCAGTCCAACAGGGCCGTGATCGAGCTGCTGGCAGGCTGGCTCACCGAGCTGGGGTTCTCCTGTGATATCCAGCCGGTCAGCCCTGGCAAATTCAACCTGCTGGCCAGTTTCGGCAGCGGTCCCGGCGGCCTGGTGTTGGCCGGCCACAGCGACACGGTGCCGTTCGACGGCGCGTTGTGGCAGACCGATCCGCTGAAGCTCACCGAGGTCGATGGCCGTTGGGTGGGCCTGGGCAGTTGTGACATGAAGGGTTTTTTCGCCCTGGCCATCGAAGCGGTCAAGCCCCTGCTGGACCAACCGTTCAAGCAACCGCTGCTGATCCTCGCCACCTGCGACGAAGAAAGCTCGATGTCCGGCGCCCGGGCCCTGGCCGATGCCGGCCGACCGCTGGGGCGCGCGGCGGTGATCGGCGAGCCGACCGGCCTGCGGCCGATTCGCCTGCACAAAGGCGTGATGATGGAGCGCATCGACATTCTGGGGCGCAGCGGTCATTCGTCCGATCCGCGCCTGGGCCACAGCGCGCTGGAAGCCATGCACGATGCCATGGGCGAACTGCGCGGGCTGCGCCTGCAATGGCAACGCGAGTTCCGTAACCCGCAATTCAGCGTGCCGCAACCGACCCTGAATTTCGGCTGCATCCACGGTGGCGACAACCCCAACCGCATCTGCGGCCAGTGCTCCATGGAATTCGACCTGCGCCCGTTGCCGGGCATGGACCCGCACATGCTGCGGGCGGCGATCCGGCAGAAGCTCGAGCCCATTGCCGAACGACACCAGGTCAAGATCGACTACGCGCCGCTGTTCCCCGAAGTGCCGCCGTTCGAGCAGGCCGAGGACGCCGAGTTGGTCCGCGTGGCCGAGCGACTGACCGGCCATCGTGCCGAAGCAGTGGCGTTTGGCACCGAAGCGCCTTATCTTCAGCGCCTTGGTTGCGAAACCCTGGTCCTGGGCCCTGGCGATATCGCCTGCGCCCACCAACCGGGCGAGTACCTTGAAATGTCACGTTTGCAACCTACCGTACAGTTGTTGCAACAATTGATCGGTCATTACTGCCTGACACCGGCCACGGCCGGTTAAATTGCGCCCTTGCGGGCCCGTATTCATCACATGAGGAGAGCGCGCGTGTCGCCAAGCCTGTTCCGACGATAACCACCAGCCCGTTGTGCGTTCTGTTTCGTCTTTTTTTGGCTGTTACTTATTACAGGTCCAGGTTCATGCCCGAATACGTCAATTGGCTTCGTCACGCTTCGCCCTACATCAACGCCCACCGCGATTGCACCTTCATCGTCATGCTGCCCGGCGACGGGGTGGAACATCCGAACTTCGGCAACATCGTCCATGACCTGGTGCTGCTGCACAGCCTCGGCGTGCGCCTGGTGCTGGTCCATGGTTCGCGCCCGCAGATCGAGACCCGCCTCGCTGCGCGGGGCCTGACGCCGCACTATCATCACGGCATGCGCATCACCGATGCGGCGACCCTGGAGTGCGTGATCGACGCCGTCGGGCAGTTGCGCATCGCCATCGAGGCGCGCCTGTCCATGGACATGGCCTCTTCGCCCATGCAGGGCTCGCGGTTGCGGGTCGCCAGCGGCAACCTGGTCACCGCTCGCCCGATCGGCGTGCTCGAAGGCGTGGACTATCACCACACCGGTGAAGTGCGCCGGGTCGATCGCAAGGGCATCAATCGCCTGCTGGACGAGCGCTCCATCGTGCTGTTGTCGCCGTTGGGCTATTCGCCCACCGGGGAGATCTTCAACCTGGCCTGTGAGGACGTCGCCACCCGGGCGGCCATCGACCTGGCAGCCGACAAGCTGCTGCTGTTCGGTGCCGAGCAAGGACTGATCGGCGAAGACGGACGACTGGTTCGGGAATTGCGCCCGCAACAGGTTCCGGGCCACATGCAACGCTTGGGCGGCGACTATCAGGCCGAACTGCTGGATGCGGCGGCCCAGGCCTGTCGTGGCGGCGTCGCGCGCAGCCATATCGTCAGCTATGCCGAGGACGGTGCGCTGCTGGCCGAACTGTTCACTCGCGATGGCAGCGGTACGCTGGTGGCCCAGGAGCAATTCGAGGTGGTGCGCGAAGCGGCCATCGAAGATGTCGGCGGCCTGCTGGACCTGATCAGCCCGCTGGAGGAACAGGGGATTCTGGTACGTCGCTCCCGCGAAGTGCTGGAGCGCGAGATCGAACAGTTCAGCGTGGTCGAGCGCGAAGGCATGATCATCGCCTGCGCGGCGCTGTACCAGATCGCCGATTCGGATGCCGGGGAACTGGCCTGCCTGGCGGTGAACCCGGAATATCGCCACGGTGGCCGGGGCGATGAGCTGCTGGAACGCATCGAAGCCCGAGCCCGTGCCCAGGGGCTCAAGACGCTGTTCGTGCTGACGACCCGGACTGCCCACTGGTTCCGCGAACGCGGTTTCGAGCCCAGCAGCGTCGACCGTCTACCGGCCGCGCGGGCGTCGCTCTACAACTATCAGCGTAATTCGAAAATCTTCGAAAAATCCTTGTAAGCGGCCATTGGAAAATTTGCGCTGTCGCGATCGTCTTGATTTCAGACAATGAGCGGCTAGTCTGGAACACGTCAAGATCGCGGCATGCGCGCGCTGTCTTGAACAGGAATCGAAGGCGCAGGAGGCGCGCAAACATATCTCGCCGCCAAAAATTCGCGGGGCTCGTAAATCCCCGACGAATCATCATTCAGTAATTCCCTGCGTCGCCGATAAGTCGAGTCACGGCCTGATGGTGCTGTGATGGCACTCATATGTCGAAACGAGCTGAAAACTGTTGAAACAATTCTTTTTGGAATTATAAAGAATCCATTATCCTGCGGGCCGGTGTAGAGGGGTTAGACCATAGTCGTAGTCATAAATGGTTACGGTTGACTTGTCGGTCACGGTCTGGCGCTAATCGCGCATCCGCGGAATCCGGGCGTTCGATCCGGAACCAAAGACACACAAGAATTAGAAAACGAGAGGAGCTAAGCATGAAGAAGTCCACCTTGGCCATTGCTGTGGCCGTTGGGGTTTTGGCGCAGCAGGCAGGCGCCGCCGGTTTTATCGAGGACAGCAAGGCATCTGTGAGTTCTCGTACGCTGTACTTCAATAACGATAACCGTGAAGGTGGTGCTGACCAGCGTGAAACGGCTACCGGCCTGAAGTTCGACTACAAGTCCGGCTTCACCCAAGGCGTCGTAGGTTTTGGTATCGATGCCCAGGCTCTGGTCGGCATCCATCTCGATGGCGGCAAGGGTCACCACCCGGATAACAACTCCTTTGTTCCAAGCGAGACCGACGGTTCAGCTGTGGACAACTGGAGTCGTCTGTCGGGCAACGTAAAGGCGCTTTTCTCGAAGACCGAGGCTCACGTAGGGGGGGCACTGTCGCCTAACCTGCCAATCCTGATTGCCAGTGATGGTCGCCTGCTGCCGCAAACCTTTGAAGGTGGCACCATCACCTCCAAGGAAATCGACGGCGTGACCTTCAATGCTGGTCAGTTGGAACACGCCGTTGGTCGCGCAGGAACTAACAGCACTGGCTTGTCAGTGAACGGCGCTACCGAGGAAAGCAACCAGTTCCGTTACGGCGGTGCTGATTGGAAAGTCACCAAAGACCTGACCCTGCAGTACTACTACGCCAACCTGCAGGATTTCTACAAACAGCACTTCCTGGGCGCAGTACACGTGTTCCCGATCAGCGAAGGCCAATCGTTCAAGACTGACCTGCGTTACTTCGACAGCAGCTCGGACGGCCGTAACGGCGATGCGGGCTATCGCTTCAACAACAACGGTGGTTATGCCAAGAACCCGGGCGAGGTCGATAACAAGACCTGGAGCGCCATGTTCACCTACACCCTGGGTGGCAGCGCGTTCCTGTTGGGTCACCAGCAAGTCGGTGATGACGGTGGCTTCGTCTACCTGAACCAGGGCAGCCTGCGCAGCGACGCCGGTGGTTTTGAAGGGGCTGGCGGTTCGAGCTTCTACCTGTTCACTGACAGCATGATCCATCAGTTCGTTCGTGCCGGTGAAAACACCACGTTCGGTCAATACTCCTACGACTTCACGGCCCTGGGTGCTCCAGGCCTGAAGGCTTCGATTGCCTACTTGCACGGTGATGACATCAAGTCGGCTACCGGCGGCAGCGACACTTCCGAGTGGGAACGTGACATGCGCCTGGACTACGTCGTCCAGCAAGGCCCTCTGAAAGGCTTCGGCACCACCCTGCGTCACGGTACCTACCGTGGCAGCAGCACCGGTATTGCCGATCAGGATCAAACCCGCCTGATCTTCAACTACACTTACAACTTCATGTAAGACGTAGCGAAGTAAAAAAGCCCCGCCCGGCAACACGCCGGGCGGGGCTTTTGCGTCTTTGGCTCAACGATCCGGATATCGCCTTATCCCTTGGACTCCATCGCGTCCTTACGCAGAATGAATGTGCTGAACGCCAGAAAATCACCCAGATGTCCGGTAATGATCGCGACCATGATCGGCAATTGCAGGGCCTGGTAGTCATGCACAGCGATGTTTCTGAAGCCCACCATGTTCTTCAGGTTTTTAACCAGGCCTTCCTCCACCCAGCCACCTTGAAAAAGCAACTCGAACACATCCCGGGCACTTTGCGGGACGCCCAGTCGCTCACGGCGAATCAATGCTGCCCCATGTCCAGCGCCGCCTCACAGGCGCGCTGAATGTTCAGAATGGCCGAATCCTGACGGGTGAAATCCGTGGCGAAGGTCGCGGGATCTTTCTCGTATTCCTCCCGCACCCTGGCGACGCAACGCTCGATACTCGCTGCCTTGTTGATCAGTACGTCATCGGCCATACACGCTGCCTTCTTCCTGAATATCCTTGAGCAACCCCGCCCGAGCCTCATCGAGAGCGGTTTTTTCGCTGAGAATAAAACATTCGAACAACCCCGCCTGTACGTCTTTGGCCCAGAGCCTCTGACCTCGGGTCACGATCTGGTATTGCATGACGGTTGTCGTCGTACGTAGATCGATCAGGTCCACCGGACTGCCCGCGATATCCGCCAAATCACCTGAAAGCTGCCATAACGACACAGGGTCGACTTCGCAGGCCAAAAGCACAGCCAAATCGACATCACTGTCAGGCCGGCGGTGCCCTGTGCATGGCTACCGAACAGATAAACCGCCAGCAGACCGGGAAGATGGTGTTGCAGATGAGTCAGCAAGGCTTGAGTGTTCATGCTGCCTATCCTAGCCGCTCGTCCTGAAATCGCGTCAATAATTTCCATCGTGTGGATACAAAACAAAAAAAGCCCCGCCCGGCAACACGCTGGGCGGGGCTTTTGCGTTTCGGGTCTGGCCCACCCCTGTAGCCTTCCCCGAACCTTCTCCTCTTTTCAGCAACTCGAGGCCTTCTCGAACCTCGCTGGCGATCTTGTGCCGGTATGCGGAATGACGCCAGTGAACAGTTTTTTATATTCACTAATGATCTAGATAGATGGATATCTATTCTTTTTAAAGTAATCGAAACCGGTGCAAAGTTTGGGCTCACAACAACCTCATGCAGGAGCCGCACCATGAGCCTCAGACTCGGCGACATCGCCCCCGACTTCGAACAGGATTCCAGCGCCGGCAAGATTCGCTTCCACGAATGGCTCGGCGACAGCTGGGGCGTGCTGTTTTCCCACCCGGCGGACTTCACGCCGGTGTGTACCACCGAGTTGGGCCTGACCGCCAAGCTCAAGGACGAATTCGCCCAACGCGGGGTCAAGGCCATTGCCCTCTCGGTCGATCCGGTGGATTCCCATCACAAGTGGATCGAGGACATCAACGAGACCCAGAACGCCGTGGTCAATTTTCCGATCCTGGCCGATGCCGACCGCAAGGTGTCCGACCTGTACGACCTGATCCACCCCAACGCCAGCGACACCTTGACCGTGCGCTCCCTGTTCGTGATCGACCCGAACAAGAAGATTCGCCTGACCATCACCTACCCGGCCAGCACTGGGCGCAATTTCAACGAGATCCTGCGGGTGATCGATTCCCTGCAGTTGACCGACAACTATAAAGTCGCCACCCCGGCCAACTGGCAGGACGGGGATGACGTGGTGATCGTGCCGTCGCTCAAGGATGAAGAGGAACTCAAGCAGCGCTTTCCCAAGGGCTACCGCGCCGTGAAGCCCTACCTGCGCCTCACCCCGCAGCCCAATCGCTGAGGCAAAACCTGAGCTGAACCTGTGGGAGCGAGCTTGCTCGCGATAGCGGTCTATCAGTCGACATCGCCGCTGGCAGATCCGACGCCATCGCGAGCAAGCTCGCTCCCACAGGAAGTTTCTGTGCACCGAGGGTTTTGGCCGTTTCGACGGCTTTTTTTATGTCTTGGATAAGACTATAGATATATCTCTATATGGAATAACTAAATGAATAAATATGATTTAAAGATATATGAGTCCCCTGTTATGGTTTGCCCCATGAAGCGAGATCGCCCGCCGCGAATCGCACGTGACAGTTAAGGAAGGGTAGGCATGTTGGTCGTCTCGCTCGGTGGCAGTCCCAGCCAGCGCTCCCGCTCCGGGGTGCTGCTGGAGCGCTCGCAACGCTGGTTGCAACAGCAGGGTGTGGAAGTGGTGAGCTATCAGGTGCGCGATTTCCCGGCCGAAGATCTGCTCCATGCCCGTTTCCACAGTCCGAAGGTGATCGACCTGCTCCAGCAGATCGAAAACGCTGATGGCTTGTTGATCGCCACGCCGGTGTACAAGGCATCTTTTTCCGGCGCGCTGAAGACCGTGCTGGACCTGCTACCTGAACGGGCCTTGGCCCACAAAGTGGTGTTGCCCATGGCAACCGGCGGCAGCATCGCCCATATGCTGGCGGTGGATTACGCCCTCAAGCCGGTGTTGTCGGCGCTCAAGGCCCAGGAGATGCTTCATGGGATCTTTGCCGAAGACAGCCAGATCGCGTATGGCGAAGGCAGCGCCCAAGCGACATTGGCACCGGCCCTGCAACAGCGCCTGGACGAGGCGCTGGAACAGTTTTTCAGCGCCATGGCTCGTCGGCCCAAGCCGCTGGACCCCCGTGTATTGAACGAACGTTTGCTGAGTGCTCGCTGGAGCATTTGAACCCCGAACAACCCTGATTCAACTCACCTTACTCCGCCGCCAACGGCCCAGCAGGTGCAGCCAAAACCCCACAGCAAAAAGGAGAGGTGCCATGCGCACTGTCATTTTGCGTCGCGGGCTGGTCGCTCTGTTTGCTGCGGCTGTGTCCTTCGGCGTCATCACCCAGGTTCAAGCCGAAACCTTGCGGATCGGTTATCAGAAATACGGCACTCTGGTGCTGCTCAAGGCCAAAGGTTCGTTGGAAAAACGCCTCGCCGCCCAAGGCGTGGACGTGCAATGGACCGAGTTCCCCGGTGGCCCGCAATTGCTTGAAGGCTTGAACGTCGGCTCCATCGACTTTGGCGTGACCGGTGAAACCCCGCCTGTGTTCGCCCAGGCCGCGGGTGCTGACCTGCTCTATGTCGCCTACGAGCCGCCGGCGCCCACCAGCGAAGCGATCCTCGTGCCCAAAGGCTCGTCCGTCCAGTCGGTGCAAGACCTCAAGGGCAAGAAAGTCGCGCTGAACAGAGGCTCCAACGTCCACTACCTGCTGGTGCGGGCGCTGGAAGATGCCGGCCTCAAGTATTCTGATATCCAGACCGTTTTCCTGCCGCCGGCTGACGCCCGCGCCGCGTTCGAGCGGGGCAGCGTGGACGCCTGGGTGATCTGGGACCCGTACCAGGCCGCCGCCGAGCAACAGCTGCAGGCACGCACCCTGCGTGACGGCAAAGGCATCGTTGATAACCACCAGTTCTACCTCGCCACCAAGCCCTATGCGCAAAAGAATCCCCAAGTCATTACCGCCCTGGTGGAAGAGGTTCGGGCAGTGGGGGAGTGGTCCAGGGCCAATCCTGAAGACGTGACCAAGCAGGTCTCGCCGCTGCTCGGCCTGCCGGCGGACATCACCCTGACGTCGGTGAAACGCCAAGGCTACGGGGCGCTGTTCCTCACGCCGCAGGTGGTGGCGGCGCAGCAGAAAATCGCCGACAGCTTCTACCAGCTCAAATTGATTCCCAAGCCCTTGAGCATCAAGGACGTGATCTGGACGCCGCCAGCGGCCGTTGCGAACGCGCAGTAATTCGATCCCTTAGGAGACCACTCCATGAGCCTCAATATTTTCTGGTTCCTGCCTACCCACGGCGACGGTCATTACCTTGGCACTGCCGAAGGCGCCCGCGCCGTCGATCACGGTTACCTGCAGCAGGTTGCCCAGGCGGCGGATCGCCTGGGTTTCGGCGGCGTGCTGATCCCTACCGGGCGTTCCTGCGAGGATTCCTGGCTGGTGGCCGCATCGCTGATTCCCATGACCCAGCGCCTGAAATTCCTCGTGGCCCTGCGCCCCGGGATCATTTCCCCGACGGTGGCTGCGCGCCAGGCCGCCACCCTCGACCGCCTGTCCGGCGGACGGGCGCTGTTCAACCTGGTGACGGGCGGCGACCCGGACGAACTGGCCGGCGATGGGCTGTTCCTCGACCACGAACAACGCTATCAGGCCTCGGTGGAGTTCACCCGCATCTGGCGTCGGGTGCTGGAAGGCGAGACCGTGGATTACGACGGGGAGCACATCAGCGTGAAAGGCGCCAAGCTGCTCTATCCGCCGATCCAGCAACCGCGACCGCCGCTGTATTTCGGCGGCTCGTCGGAAGCTGCCCAGGACCTGGCGGCCGAGCAAGTGGAAATGGTGCTGACCTGGGGTGAGCCGCCCGCAGCCGTTGCGCAAAAGATCGAACAAGTGCGAGCCAAGGCCGCAAAACTCGGCCGTACCGTACGCTTCGGCATCCGCCTGCATGTGATCGTGCGGGAAACCAACGCTGAGGCCTGGCAAGCGGCCGACCGGCTGATTTCGCACCTGGACGACGACACCATCGCCCGCGCCCAGGCTTCCCTGGCGCGCTTCGATTCGGTGGGCCAGCAACGCATGGCCGCCCTGCACGGTGGCCGTCGTGACAAGCTGGAAGTCAGCCCCAACCTCTGGGCCGGTGTCGGCCTGGTACGCGGCGGTGCCGGTACAGCGCTGGTGGGGGATGGCCCGACCGTGGCGGCGCGGGTCAAAGAATACGCTGACCTTGGCATCGACACCTTTATCTTCTCCGGCTATCCACACCTGGAAGAGTCCTATCGGGTGGCGGAACTGTTGTTCCCACACCTGGACGTGGAGCGCCCGGAGCTGCCGAAGAGCCAGGGTTATGTGAGCCCATTCGGTGAAATGGTCGCCAACGACATTTTGCCCAAAGCCGCGTCCCAGAGCTGAGGCGGCCATGAAGAAAATCATCCATAACCTCGCACCCTGGGCGGTGCCGCTGCTGTTGCTGGCGGTCTGGCAACTGTCGGTGTCGGCCGGTTGGTTGTCCACGCGGATCCTGCCGGCACCGGTGGCGGTGATCGAAGCCGGGGTCAGCCTGGTGCGCAGCGGCGAGATCTGGACGCACTTGGCAATCAGCGGTTGGCGGGCAGCGGTCGGTTTCCTGATTGGCGGCGGCATCGGCCTGGCCTTGGGCTTCATCACCGGCCTGTCGAAATGGGGCGAACGCCTGTTGGACAGCTCCGTGCAAATGGTACGGAACGTGCCGCACCTGGCGCTGATTCCTTTGGTGATCCTGTGGTTCGGCATCGACGAGTCGGCGAAGGTTTTCCTGGTGGCCCTGGGCACGCTGTTTCCCATCTACCTCAACACCTACCACGGCATTCGCAACGTCGACCCGGCGCTGGTGGAAATGTCCCGCAGCTACGGCTTGTCCGGTTTCGGCCTGTTTCGCCAGGTGATCCTGCCGGGCGCCCTGCCTTCGATCCTGGTGGGCGTGCGCTTCGCACTGGGTTTCATGTGGTTGACGCTGATCGTGGCGGAGACCATCTCGGCCGGCTCCGGTATCGGTTACCTGGCGATGAATGCCCGGGAATTCCTGCAGACCGATGTGGTGGTGCTGGCGATTCTCCTGTACGCCGTGCTGGGTAAATTGGCCGACCTGGCCGCCCGTGGGCTTGAGCGGATCTGGCTGCGCTGGCACCCGGCGTACCAGGTGAACAAGGGAGGTGCCGCATGACCGCCCAATCACCTCCGCGCCTGTTGCGTGGTATCCCGCTGGCAGTGCGCAAGCTGCAAAAGACCTTCGGCACGCGCCAGGTATTGCGTGATATCGATCTGCACATTCCGGCCGGTCAGTTCGTGGCCGTGGTCGGTCGCAGCGGCTGTGGCAAAAGTACCTTGTTGCGGTTGCTGGCCGGGCTCGATCAACCCACCGACGGCCAGCTGCTGGCGGGCTCGGCAGCGTTGAGTGCAGCGCAACAGGACACGCGGTTGATGTTCCAGGAGGCGCGTTTGCTGCCCTGGAAAAAAATCATCGACAACGTGGGCCTCGGGCTCAAGGGCAACTGGCGGCCGCAGGCGTTGCAAGCGCTGGAAGCCGTAGGGTTGGCCGACCGCGCCCATGAATGGCCAGCGGCATTGTCCGGCGGCCAGAAACAACGGGTGGCCCTGGCTCGCGCGCTGATTCACCAGCCCCGCCTGTTGCTGCTCGATGAACCCTTGGGCGCGCTGGATGCCCTGACCCGTATCGAGATGCAGCAACTGATCGAAAAGCTCTGGCAGCAGCACGGTTTCACCGTGTTGCTGGTGACCCACGACGTCAGCGAGGCGGTGGCGATTGCCGACCGGGTGATCCTGATCGAGGACGGCCAGATCGGCCTCGACCTGCCCATTGACCTGCCACGTCCACGGGCTCGCGGCTCTCATCGCCTGGCGAGCCTGGAAACCGAAGTCCTCAACCGTGTGCTGTCCTTGCCCGGCCAACCGCCGGAGCCCGAACCCGTTTCACCTTTGCCCACGCAATTGCGTTGGGCGCAATAACTTCATCCAGACAGGAATCGACACCATGACTATCAAAGCCATCAACGTGCGCAACCAGTTCAAAGGCACCATCAAGGAAATCGTCGAAGGCGATGTACTGTCGGAAATCGACGTGCAGACGGCCTCCGGCATCGTCACATCGGTCATCACCACCCGCTCGGTCAAGGAGCTGGAACTGGCGATCGGCAGCGAAGTGATCGCCTTCGTCAAATCCACCGAGGTGTCTATCGCCAAGTTGTGAGCGATGTCCAACTCGCAGCCCCGGACGGCTTGAGCCCTTCGGGGCTTTTTGTTTTTGGGTCTGGTTGCACGCACTCGCGGAACGCGGGAACCCTCAATCAGAGCGCTTGGGTAGATACGGCGGCAGATACAACCCCAGGTACGCATCGAACACCCGCATGCCTTCTTCGGCCATGCGCGGGGTGATCTGGCCGTGTTGTTGTACCGAGCGGGCGTAGACGCGGTCACCCAGCTCCATGGCCAGGGCGAACACATCGACGTCATCGGGCAGGGGCGGCAGGGCGAAATGCTGGTCGAAGACCTTACGCATCAAGTCACTCAGCTCCAGGTCATGCTGGCGGTCAGCCTGGGTGACTTCCGTCAGGCCGTGCTGGGCCAGGATCAACTGGCGCGCCGCGGCGTCCTGGCTGTAGATGGCGAGCATGCGCTGTTCCACCAGCCGGGACAGGTCGTGCCAGTGGTTCAGCGCCCCATGATCGATCGGTGCTTGCAGGCCGGCGCGGAAGGCGGCGTGGACGTCGGCGGTCAGGGCTTCGAGCAGGGCCGGGACGCTGGCGAAGAAGTGGTACACGGAGGAGGGCGGGATCCCGGCGCGTTCGGCGACGCTGTAGATCGACAGGCTGGCCACGCCTTCGGCGGCAAGCAGCGTACGGGCGGCATCGAGAATGGTGTCGATCCGGGCCTGGCTGCGTGCGCGGGGTTTGCGGGGTGTGGCGATGCGTGTCATGAAGCTCTCCTGCGGGGCTGCCGGGCATTGTACGCAGAGCGAGCGGATGGTCCATAGCTAGGTCTTGTGGTGAGGATTTCCTGTGGCGAGGGGATTTATCCCCGCTGGGGTGCGTAGCGCCCCTGAAACCAACCACCTCGTTGTGTCAGGCAGGACTCCATTTGGTCGGGTTGAGGCTGCTACGCAGCCCAGCGGGGATAAATCCCCTCGCCACAATGGTCAGTGAGCGCCCATAAAAAACGCCGCAGCCCTTTAGGGCCGCGGCGTTTTTCTTTACCGCAACCGCTTACACGGTATGCAGGTACCAGTTGTACTCAAGGTCGGAGATGGAGTGTTCGAACTCCTCCAACTCGCTCTCCTTGCAGGCCACGAAGATATCGATGTATTTCGGATCGATGTACTTGGCCATGACTTCGCTGTCGTCCAGCTCGCGCAGGGCATCGCGCAAGTTGTTCGGCAGGCTTTGCTCGTTCTGCTCGTAGCTGTTGCCTTCCACCGGCGCACCGGGCTCGATCTTGTTGACCAGGCCATGGTGCACGCCTGCCAGCACGGAAGCCATCAGCAGGTAGGGGTTGGCATCGGCGCCGGCGACGCGGTGTTCCAGGCGCACGGCATCGGCCGAGCCGGTGGGCACGCGCAAGGCCACGGTGCGGTTGTCCAGGCCCCAGGTCGGTGAGTTCGGCACGTAGAACTGTGCGCCGAAGCGACGGTAGGAGTTGACGTTCGGGCAGAGGAAAGCCATCTGCGCGGGCAGGGTCTCGAGCACACCGCCGATCGCGTGACGCAGTGCGGCGTTCTGCTCGGGATCCTCGCTGGCAAAGATATTCTTGCCATCTTTATCAAGAATCGAGATGTGGACGTGCAGACCATTACCCGCCTGGCCCGGATACGGCTTGGCCATGAAGGTGGTGTCCATTTCATGGTCGTAGGCGATGTTCTTGATCAGGCGCTTGAGCAGGACCGCGTAGTCGCAGGCCTTGATCGGATCGGCCACATGGTGCAGGTTCACTTCGAACTGCGCCGGGGCACTTTCCTTGACGATGGCGTCGGCGGGAATGCCTTGCTCCTTGGCCCCTTCCAGAATGTCCTGGAGGCAATCGACGTATTCGTCGAGGTCATCGATCAGGTAGACCTGTGTCGAATGCGGGCGTTTGCCGGAAATCGGCGAGCGCGGCGGTTGTGGGCGTCCATTCACGTTCTCCTGGTCGATCAGGTAGAACTCCAGCTCGAATGCGGCGCAGATGGTCAGGCCCAGTTCATCGAACTTGGTCACGACCTGGCGCAGGACTTCACGCGGGTCGGCGAAGAAAGGCTCGCCTTCGAGTTCGTGCATGGTCATCAACAGTTGCGCGGTAGGGCGCTTCTGCCAAGGCTCGTTGCACAGGGTGTCAGGGATTGGATAACAGATCCGGTCGGCATCACCGATGTCCAGGCCCAGGCCGGTGCTTTCCACCGTAGAGCCATTGATATCCAGAGCAAATAAAGAGGCCGGCAGGTTGATGCCTTTCTCGTAAACCTTGTGGAGGCTGGTGCGTTCTATGCGCTTGCCGCGCACCACACCATTCATATCCGCAATCAGAAGGTCAACGTACAGAACCTCAGGATGTTCCTTAAGGAACGCGTTCGCTTCGTTAAGCTGAACGGCACGCGGGGGTACCGACATGATGCAACACCTTTGTTGTTAAAAATATCAATCATTGATCTCTTCGAAAGCCAGTCAACCCGAACGGCATGCCGAAGTCAAGCAGGGCCTTTTTTGCCCTAAAAAAGCACCTGCAGGGCTTTTTTGAGGCAATTTAGGGCGTTTTATTCCCTTTAAGAGCCTTGGCGCCCGCAGGCTTGAGCGGGCCGTGTTGTATTTTTTACGGGGGTGTTGTGTAAAAAAATGAACAAGGCTAAGCTCGATTCAAACCCATAACAGCAATAATACCGGGGTGCTTCATGTCTCGCCTGCCGTTAATCGGCGTCACCACCTGCTCCAGGCAGATCGGTCTGCATGCTTATCACACCAGTGGCGATAAATATTCCCGGGCTGTCGCGACAGCCGCCAAGGGCTTGCCAGTGCTGCTCCCGTCCCTGGCGGATCTGTTCCAGCCGTCCGATATTCTGGACGCCCTGGACGGCATTCTCTTTACCGGCTCTCCTTCCAATGTAGAACCTTTTCACTACCATGGCCCAGCCAGTGCGCCGGGTACTGCCCATGATCCTGCACGGGACGCCACCACCCTGCCGCTGATCCGCGCCGCTGTCGAGGCGGGCGTCCCGGTGCTGGGCATCTGCCGTGGTTTCCAGGAAATGAACGTCGCCTTTGGCGGCAGCCTGCATCAGAAGGTTCATGAAGTCGGAACGTTCATCGATCATCGTGAAGACGACACTCAAGCGGTGGAGGTCCAGTACGGTCCTGCCCACGCCGTGCATATCCAGCCCGGTGGCGTGCTGGCGAGCCTGGGGTTGCCTCAACTGATACAGGTCAACTCGATCCACAGCCAGGGTATCGAGCGCCTGGCTCCTGGGTTGCGGGCCGAAGCGGTGGCGCCGGATGGCCTGATCGAGGCTATTTGCGTATCAGAAGGCAAGGCTTTTGCTTTAGGTGTGCAATGGCACCCCGAATGGGAGGTAAGCTCTAACCCGCACTACCTTGCGATTTTCCAGGCATTTGGCGATGCCTGCCGAGCAAGGGCAACACAACGCGACGCGGATGCGTCAAACAACGCCTGACGATTAATAGCAGTCAGGAAACTCACGCCTAGAGGCATTTATGAGTAACAACCTCGACCAGCTCACCGATTGGTTGAAAGACCACAAGATCACAGAAGTCGAATGCATGATTGGCGACCTGACCGGTATCACCCGGGGCAAGATCTCGCCGACCAACAAGTTCATCGCCGAGAAAGGCATGCGCCTGCCCGAGAGCGTACTGCTCCAGACCGTTACGGGCGACTATGTCGAAGACGACATCTATTACGAACTGCTCGACCCGGCTGACATCGACATGATCTGCCGCCCGGACGAGAACGCCGTGTTCCTTGTGCCCTGGGCCATCGAGCCCACGGCCCAGGTCATCCACGACGCCTACGACAAGCAGGGCAACCCCATCGAGCTGTCGCCGCGCAACGTGCTCAAGAAAGTGCTCAAGCTCTATGCCGACAAGGGCTGGCAGCCCATCGTCGCGCCGGAAATGGAGTTCTACCTGACCAAGCGCAGCGACGACCCGGACTTTCCGCTGCAACCGCCCGTGGGCCGCTCCGGCCGCCCGGAAACCGGTCGCCAGTCTTTCTCGATCGAAGCGGCCAACGAATTCGACCCGTTGTTCGAGGACGTCTACGACTGGTGCGAACTGCAGGAGTTGGACCTCGATACCCTGATCCACGAGGACGGCACGGCGCAGATGGAAATCAATTTCCGTCACGGCGATGCCCTGTCCCTGGCCGACCAGATCCTGGTGTTCAAGCGCACCATGCGCGAGGCGGCACTCAAGCACGACGTGGCCGCCACGTTCATGGCCAAGCCCATGACTGGCGAACCGGGCAGTGCGATGCACCTGCACCAGAGCATCATCGACAAGGAAACCGGCAAGAACGTCTTCTCCAATGAAGATGGGACCATGAGCGATCTGTTCCTGCACCACATCGGTGGCCTGCAGAAGTTCATCCCCGAGCTGTTGCCGCTGTTCGCTCCCAACGTCAATTCGTTCCGCCGCTTCCTGCCGGACACCTCGGCGCCGGTGAACGTGGAGTGGGGCGAAGAGAACCGCACCGTGGGCCTGCGCGTGCCGGATGCCGGACCGCAGAACCGTCGAGTGGAAAACCGCTTGCCGGGGGCCGACGCCAACCCGTACCTGGCGATTGCCGCCAGCCTGCTGTGCGGCTTCATCGGCATGGTCGAAGGCATCGACCCGAGCGCGCCGGTGGTGGGCCGAGGCTACGAACGCCGCAACCTGCGTTTGCCGCTGACCATCGAAGACGCCCTGGAACGGATGGAAAACAGCACCACCATCGAGAAATACCTGGGCAAGAAATTCATCACTGGCTACGTCGCGGTCAAGCGGGCCGAGCATGAAAACTTCAAGCGCGTCATCAGTTCGTGGGAGCGGGAATTCCTGCTCTTTGCCGTCTGAAGCGCCGGGGCGGGGCTGCTTCAGGCAGCTTCGCCCTCACCGATAACAGGAGAATTCGCATGACCCGCAATAACCCGCAAACCCGTGAATGGCAGGCCCTGAGCAACGATCATCACCTGGCACCGTTCAGCGACTTCAAGCAACTCAAAGAGAAAGGCCCGCGCATCATCACCCACGCCAAGGGCGTCTATCTCTGGGACAGTGAAGGCAACAAGATCCTCGACGGCATGGCCGGCCTCTGGTGCGTGGCCGTCGGTTATGGCCGCGAGGAACTGGCCGACGCCGCCAGCCACCAGATGCGTGAGTTGCCCTACTACAACCTGTTCTTCCAGACGGCCCATCCGCCGGTGCTGGAATTGTCCAAAGCCATCGCCGACATCGCCCCTGAAGGCATGAACCATGTGTTCTTCACCGGCTCCGGCTCCGAGGGCAACGACACCATGTTGCGGATGGTCCGCCACTATTGGGCGATCAAGGGCCAGCCGAACAAGAAAGTCATCATCAGCCGCAAGAATGGCTACCACGGTTCGACCGTCGCCGGCGCGAGCCTGGGCGGCATGACGTATATGCACGAGCAGGGCGACCTGCCGATCCCGGGCATTGTCCACATCGCCCAGCCTTACTGGTTCGGCGAAGGCGGCGACATGAGCCCCGAAGCGTTCGGCGTGTGGGCGGCCGACCAACTGGAAGCCAAGATCCTCGAGATCGGCGTGGACAACGTCGGCGCCTTCATCGCCGAGCCGATCCAGGGCGCGGGCGGCGTGATCGTTCCGCCAGACAGCTACTGGCCGCGGGTGAAGGAAATCCTCGCCAAGTACGACATCCTGTTCGTGGCCGACGAAGTGATCTGCGGTTTCGGTCGCACCGGTGAGTGGTTCGGTACCGACTACTACGGGTTGAAACCGCACATGATGACCATCGCCAAGGGCCTGACCTCCGGCTATATCCCCATGGGTGGGTTGATCGTGCGCGACGACGTGGTCGCGGTGCTCAACGAAGGCGGCGACTTCAACCACGGATTCACCTACTCCGGTCACCCGGTGGCCGCGGCGGTGGCCCTGGAAAACATCCGCATCCTGCGCGACGAGAAGATCATCGAGCGTGTCCACGGCGAAACGGCACCCTATTTGCAGCAACGTCTGCGGGAGCTGAACGATCACCCGCTGGTGGGTGAGGTGCGCGGTGTCGGTTTGCTGGGGGCGATCGAGCTGGTCCAGGACAAGGCCACGCGCAAGCGCTATGAAGGTCGGGGCGTGGGCATGATCTGCCGGCAGTTCTGCTTCGACAACGGGCTGATCATGCGCGCGGTGGGCGACACCATGATCATTGCGCCGCCGCTGGTGATCAGCAAGGCCGAGATCGACGAGTTGGTGACCAAGGCACGGCAGTGCCTGGACCTGACGCTCAATGCGTTGCAAGGCTAAGTGCTAGGCTCTGAGCGAGGTGCCTGCAAGGGCCTCGCCTAGCGAGAATAAAAGGCTGGGCTTGTGTTGAAAGCCTGGCCTGTAACTTGCCAGACTATCCGCGCTGTTCAAGTTGCCCGCGAACTGGTTACTGAACTTTGGCTAAGAAGAATAACTGGAGCATTTTTTCATGAAGGCATTAGGTATGAAGATAGCTGGCAAGACCCTCCTCGCCATGTCCCTGATGGGCGTGATGGCGGGTGCTGTCCAGGCGGACGACAAAGTGCTGCACGTCTATAACTGGTCCGACTATATTGCGCCGGACACCGTCGCCAAGTTCGAGAAGGAGACGGGGATCAAAGTGGTCTACGACGTGTTCGACAGCAACGAAACCCTGGAGGCCAAGTTGCTGGCCGGCAAGTCCGGCTATGACGTCGTGGTGCCGTCGAACAACTTCCTGGCCAAGCAGATCAAGGCCGGCGTCTACCAGGAACTGGACAAGTCCAAGCTGCCGAACTGGAAGAACCTGGACACCGACCTGCTCAAGGCGGTCGGCGATGCCAGCGACCAAGGCAACAAACACGCCTTCCCCTACATGTGGGGCACCATCGGCATCGGTTACAACCCCGAGAAGGTCAAGGCTGCACTGGGCGTCGACAAGATCGATTCCTGGGACACCCTGCTCAAGCCCGAGAACATCGCCAAGCTCAAGAGCTGCGGCGTGAGCTTCCTCGATTCGCCAACCGAAATGATTCCGGTGGCCCTGCATTACCTTGGCTACCCGACCGACAGTCAGGACAAGAAGCAACTGGCCGAGGCCGAAGCACTGTTTCTCAAGTTGCGTCCCTCGATCGGTTACTTCCATTCCTCCAAATACATTTCCGACCTGGCCAACGGCAACATCTGCGTAGCCGTGGGTTATTCGGGTGATATCGAGCAATCCAAGAGCCGGGCTGCCGAGGCGGGCGGCAAAGTGAAAGTGGCCTACACCATTCCCAAGGAAGGCGCCGGTTCGTTCTATGACATGGTCGCCATTCCCAAGGATGCCGAGAATGTCGAAGCTGCCTATAAGTTCATGAATTTCATCATGCAGCCGGAAATCATGGCGGAGATCACCGACAACGTACGTTTCCCTAACGGCAACAAGGCCGCCACCGCGTTGGTGGACAAGGAAATCTCCGGTGACCCGAGCATTTACCCATCGGACGAAGTGAAGGCCAAGCTGTACGCCATCAGCGATCTGCCGCCCGCGACCCAGCGGATCATGACCCGCAGCTGGACCAAGATCAAATCCGGTAAATAAGCCGGCCTGAAGCATCCTCCTGTTGTCGCTGTCATCGCGGTGGCGACAACAGGAGCACTCAATAACTAAAAATTTTGCTGGATCGGTTTATCGAGGGTAAGTTGCGCGCCGGTTTTGTTGCAGGGCACATCGCGGCCAAGTAACGGGGGCAACTTGAGCCCAACTACATAAGAGGACCTCCACGTGCCAGTCTTTTCTTTGTTACGCAACGCCATGCTGGTCGGTGCCGGCCTGACGCTCGCCGTCAGCGTCCAGGCCGCTTCCACCGTGCATATTTATAATTGGTCGGACTACATCGGCGAGACCACCCTGGCGGATTTCGAAAAAGCCACGGGCATCAAGCCGGTGTATGACGTGTTCGATTCCAACGAAACCCTGGAAGGCAAGTTGTTGGCCGGGCGCACCGGCTACGACGTGGTCGTGCCGTCCAACCACTTCCTCGGCAAGCAGATCAAGGCCGGGGCGTTCCAGAAGCTCGACAAGGCGCAGTTGCCCAACTACGCCAACCTTGACCCCGTGCTGCTCAAGCGCCTGGAAAAGAACGACCCGGGCAACCAGTACGCCGTGCCTTACCTGTGGGGCACCAACGGCATTGGCTATAACGTCGAGAAGATCAAGGCCGTCCTGGGTGTCGACAAGATCGATTCGTGGGCCATGTTGTTCGAACCGGAAAACATCAAGAAGCTGTCCAGCTGTGGCGTTTCGTTCCTCGACTCGGGCGATGAAATGATCCCGGCGATGCTCAATTACCTGGGCCTGGACCCCAACAGCGAAAACCCTGAAGACTACAAGAAGGCCGAGGCCCAACTCCTCAAGATCCGGCCTTACGTGACCTACTTCAATTCCTCCAAATACATCTCCGACCTGGCCAATGGCGAGATCTGCGTGGCCGCCGGTTTCTCTGGCGACATCTTCCAGGCCCGCGCCCGTGCCAGCGAGGCCGGAAAGGGCGTCGACATCGCCTACGTGATTCCCAAGGAAGGCGGCAACCTCTGGTTCGACATGCTGGCGATCCCGCGTGATGCCACCAACGTCAAGCAAGCGCACGCCTTCATCAACTATGTGCTCAAGCCTGAGGTCATCGCCCAGGTCAGCGACGTTGTCGGTTATGCCAACCCGAACCCGAAGGCTGGCGAATTGATGGATCAGAAAGTACGCACCGATGAAGCGGTTTATCCACCGCAAGCGGTCGTCGACAAGCTCTACGTCAACTCCGAGTTGCCGCCCAAGATCCAACGACTCATGACCCGCAGCTGGACCAAGGTCAAGTCGGGTAAATAACGTCAACACTCTTGTTCGTCCGCGTGGGGCGAACTGCAAATTCTGTGGGAGTTTCGTAAATGGCAGTTGCCTCCGGCGCCTATAAGAAAGCCCTCGAGGGCGACCAGACACCCAAGCAGGTGCTGGTCAAAATCGACCGGGTCACGAAGAAGTTCGACGAGACGATTGCCGTGGACGATGTGTCCCTGGAAATCAAGAAAGGCGAGATATTCGCCTTGCTCGGCGGTTCGGGATCGGGCAAGTCCACCTTGCTGCGCATGCTGGCCGGTTTCGAACGGCCCACCGAGGGACGGATTTTCCTCGACGGTGTGGACATCACCGACATGCCGCCCTATGAGCGGCCGATCAACATGATGTTCCAGTCCTACGCCCTGTTCCCGCATATGACCGTGGCCCAGAACATCGCCTTCGGCCTGCAACAGGACAAGATCCCGAAGGCGGAGATCGATGCCCGCGTGACGGAGATGCTCAAACTGGTGCAGATGAGCCAATACGCCAAGCGCAAGCCGCACCAGCTCTCCGGCGGCCAGCGCCAACGCGTGGCCCTGGCCCGCTCCCTGGCCAAGCGGCCAAAGCTGTTGCTGCTCGACGAGCCGATGGGTGCCCTGGACAAGAAGCTGCGCTCGCAAATGCAGCTTGAGCTTGTCGAGATCATCGAGCGGGTCGGCGTGACCTGCGTCATGGTGACCCACGACCAGGAAGAGGCCATGACCATGGCCGAGCGCATCGCGATCATGCACCTGGGCTGGATCGCCCAGATCGGCAGCCCGATCGACATCTACGAAACCCCGACCAGCCGGCTGGTCTGCGAGTTCATCGGCAACGTCAATATCTTCGAGACCGAAGTGGTGGACGACGCCGAAGGCCACGCGGTGCTGACCTGCAAGGACCTGGACCGCAACATCTACGTCGGCCACGGCATCAGTACCTCGGTGCAGGACAAGTCCGTGACCTACGCCATTCGCCCGGAAAAACTGTTGGTCACTTCCCAGCAGCCGACCTGCGAGCACAACTGGTCCAGCGGCAAGGTCCATGACATCGCCTACCTGGGCGGCCACTCGGTATTCTACGTCGAGCTGCCGAGCGGCAAGCTGGTGCAGTCCTTCGTCGCCAACGCCGAACGTCGTGGCCAGCGCCCGACCTGGGGCGACCAGGTGTTCGTCTGGTGGGAAGACGACAGCGGCGTGGTGCTTCGCTCATGAACATGCGCAAATTCAAACGCCGACTCGATCGAATAACGCCCGGTGGCCGCCAATTGGTCATCGGGGTGCCCTTCATCTGGCTGTTCCTGTTCTTCATGCTGCCGTTCTTCATTGTCCTGAAGATCAGCTTTGCCGAAGCCGACGTGGCCATTCCGCCGTACACCGAGATCTACAGCTACGTCGACCAGAAGTTGCAGTTGCTGCTCAACCTCGCCAACTACGTGATGCTGAGCGAGGACGACTTATACATCGCCGCTTACCTCGGGTCGCTGAAAATGGCCCTGATCAGCACGGTCTTGTGCTTGCTGATCGGCTACCCGATGGCCTACGGCATCGCCAACGCCCGCAAAGAGATGCAGACGGTGTTGGTGCTGCTGATCATGATGCCGACCTGGACCGCGATTCTGATCCGCGTCTACGCGTGGATGGGCATCCTCAGCAACAACGGCTTGCTCAACGGCTTTCTGATGAGCATGGGTTGGATCAGCGAGCCGCTGCAAATCCTCAACACCAACCTGGCGGTGTATATCGGGGTCGTCTACTCCTATCTGCCGTTCATGATCCTGCCGTTGTACGCCAACCTGGTGAAACATGACCCCAGCCTGTTGGAAGCCGCGTCGGACCTGGGTTCGAGCACCTTCAACAGCTTCTGGAAAATCACCGTGCCGCTGTCCAAGAACGGCATCATCGCCGGCTGCATGCTGGTGTTCATCCCGGTGGTGGGCGAGTTCGTGATCCCGGAACTGCTGGGCGGCCCGGAAACCCTGATGATCGGCAAAGTGCTGTGGCAGGAATTCTTCAATAACCGAGACTGGCCGGTGGCATCCGCCCTGGCAGTGGTGATGCTGGCGATCCTGATCGTCCCCATCATCCTGTTCAACCGCAGTCAGGCCAAAGAAATGGAGGGCAAGGAATGAAGCGCTTCAGTTTTTCAAGCCTGATGCTGGTGCTGGGTCTGCTGTTCATCTACGCACCGATGCTGATCCTGGTGATCTACTCGTTCAACGCCTCGAAACTGGTGACGGTGTGGGGCGGTTGGTCGGTCAAGTGGTACGTCGGCCTGCTGGACAACAGCCAATTGATGGGGTCGGTGCTGCGCTCGCTGGAAATCGCCTGCTACACGGCGATTGCCGCGGTGGCCTTGGGGACGCTGGCGGCCTTCGTGCTGACCCGCATCACCCACTTCAAGGGCCGCACGCTGTTCGGTGGCCTGGTCACCGCGCCGCTGGTGATGCCGGAGGTGATCACCGGCCTGTCGCTGTTGCTGCTGTTCGTGGCCATGGCGCAGATGATCGGCTGGCCCCAGGAGCGTGGCATTGTCACGATCTGGATCGCCCACACCACGTTCTGCGCGGCCTATGTGGCGGTGGTGGTCTCGGCACGCCTGCGTGAGCTGGACCTGTCCATCGAAGAGGCGGCCATGGACCTCGGTGCGCGGCCATGGAAGGTGTTCATCCTGATCACCATCCCGATGATCGCGCCGTCACTGGCGGCGGGGGGCATGATGTCGTTCGCGTTGTCCCTGGATGACCTGGTGCTGGCCAGCTTCGTGTCGGGCCCGGGTTCGACGACCTTGCCGATGGAAGTGTTCTCGGCAGTGCGCCTGGGCGTGAAGCCGGAGATCAACGCCGTGGCGAGCCTGATCCTGCTGGCGGTGTCGTTGGTGACCTTCCTGGTCTGGTACTTCAGCCGCCGCGCCGAAGAAAATCGCAAGCGAGCGATCCAGCAAGCCATCGAAGAAAGCGCTGCCGACTCCTGGAAACAACCGGAAGTGCGCCGGGCCGGGACCGCACCGGTCTAACCCGACGCAGCTCTACCTGTGGGAGCGAGCTTGCTCGCGATAGCGGTGTGACAGTCGACGAAGATGTTGAATGTCAGTCCGCCTTCGCGAGCAAGCTCGCTCCCACAGTTTTTGGGTCGCCTACAACGCTGCAGTCGAACGCAGACCCCATTGTGGGGGCGAGCCTGCTCGCGATAGCGATTCAGTATCGCCGCTCATTTCTTCAGCGCGTCATGAGCCTCCAGTGCCCGCAGGGAGTAGATGTAGGCCGCGCCGGCGTTCAGTGACACGGCAGTTGCCAGAGTGGCGGCGATTTCTTCGCGGGTGGCGCCGGCCTTGATGGCGGCATCGGTGTGGACGCCGATGCAGCCGTCGCAGCGGGTGGTGATTGCCACGGCAATGGAGATCAGCTCGCGGGTCTTGGCATCGAGCACGTTGTTCTCGGCGGCGGCTTCATCCAGGGCCATATAGGCCTTGACCATTTTCGGGTTGCTCTTGCCCAGGGCGCCAAAGGCGCTCTTGATGGTGGGCAGCAGCTCGGACCAGTTATTGAACATTGCGTTGACTCCTGTGGAAGAGACGGGAAATGAGCCCCTGTAGTCTTGACCATCCATGTCGATCAAGCCGGGCTTAGTGATAAAAGGTCTGCACCCGGCTCAGGGCGCCCGGGCCGGCAGCAGCTTCAGGGTCGTGCGGGTATTGGCCACCACTTCTTCCTCGGCCAGGTGCGCCTGGTGATAGACCCCCTCGATGTACGCTTCGGCCTGGTCCTCGTAATGCTTGTCGAACAACACGCCGCTCTGGCCGACAGGGTTGATGGTGACGCTGTGGCTCGGGTCGGCAAAGTCGATGATGCGCCGGGTCGAAGGCCCGTAGGTCACCGGCCAGGGTGCCGGGCCGATCTTGGCGGAGAGGTTGTTGGGCACTTCGTGGGTGCCGGGTGCCGCGAACGGGCCGACGTTGAAGATCCGGTCCAGTGGTTTCTGCATGCCCAGCGGGTGACCGTGGGTCAAGGTGTGGGCCTTGCCCCACTGCCATTGCGTGGCGTCTTCGCCGAGGGTGGCTTTGAGGTGGGCGAGGCTCTTGTTCCAGGCAGTTTTCACGGTGTCGGCCCGGGTCTCGGTGCCGAGGGTCGTGCGGTCATCCCACCACGGTGAATCTCCGGAGGCCGCCAGGCGTGGCAGGGCCGCATCGATCACCCGGGTCGACAGCGCGGTTTCGAAGAACCCGTCGCCCAGTTCATCGTGCAGGGCGGCGTCAGCCAGGTTGAACAGGAACTGGTTGAACAGCGTGGCGCTGATGGAATCCAGCGGGTAATCGCCGGGCCATTGGGCCAGTTGCTCCACCCATTTGCGCTCCTGCGGGTCGCTGGTCACTTCACGCAGCACCGGCAGCAACGGCGCGAGCAGGCGAGGGCCATAGGCGGTGGTGGTGCCCAGTTGCAGTTTCTGGGTGGCTTCGAGGTCCCACTTCGCCTGTTTGTCACTGAGCTGGAGATTGAGCTGCTGGCCACGGTCGGCCAGGTTGTAATAGCCTGGGATCTCGATGCCGCTGGCCGGCACCGGCTGGAAGTTGGCCGAGACGATGTAGCCCCGCGCCGGGTTCTCTTCCTGCGGGTTGCTGCTGAACGGATAGAAACCTTCCTTTTCCGCCTCCGGGCTGCTGCCGTCGAGGATGAAGCCAGGCTTCACGCCGACCGGCCGCTTGGGCAATTGCGCAGCAGCCCACCAACCGATATCGCCCTTGGCGTTGGCCCACACCACGTTCAGCCCTGGAGCATGGATCTCGGCCGAAGCGCCGCGGGCCTTGGCGAGGGTGTCGGCGCGGTTGAGCTGGTAGAAGGCGTCGAGGATCGGGTTGCGACTCTCCAGGAAGCCCCACCACATGGCGACCGGGGTCTTGCCAGCATTGGCGCCGAGGGCATCGTTGACGATCGGCCCATGGGGCGACTGGCGCAACACCAGCGTCACCGGTGCCTGGCCCTTGACCGCGATCTGCTGTTCGCTGCGGGTCATGTCCACCCACTTGTCGCGGTACCAGACCTGCTCGGGATTGTCCGGGTTGACCTTCTCGGCGATCAGGTCCAGGTCGTCGTTCTGGAACATGGTGATGCTCCAGCCGAAGTCCTTGTTCATGCCCAGCGTCGCAAACGGCATCAGCGCCTGGTAGTGCCCGTAGAGTTCGAAGCCGGGTGCCGACAGGTGCGCCTCGTACCACACCGAGGGCGCGGAAAAACGGATGTGCGGGTCGCCCGCCAGCAACGGCTTGCCGCTGCGGGTACGGCTGCCGGATACCGCCCAGGCGTTACTTCCTTCGAACTGCGGCATGCCGTTCTCGGCCAGGGCCTGCTCGCTCAGGCGGGCCAGGGCATTGAGGTCTTTCCAGTCGGCGGCGGCCAGTGGCAGGCCACGTTTGCGATCATCGGCCAGCACCCCCTGGGGCTGCCAGTCGAGGTCAAAGATGTTCAGGTAATCGGCACCCAGTTGATCGCGCACGTAGGTCAGCAGGGGTTCGGTGCGAAAGGCGGCGGCGAAGCTGTAGGCCATGTAGCCGGTGATGCTTACGGTGTCTTCGGCGGTGAAGGGACGCTTGGGGATGCCCAGTACGTCGAATTCCACGGGGCGGGTGTGGCTGTCCTGATAGGCGTTGATCCCGTCCAGGTAGGCCTGCATGGCGACCCAGGCCGGGGAATGCGGGTCCTGCTCGGTCACATAGGTCGCGGCGCGCTCGCGGATGCGCAGGCTGCGCATCAGCTTGTCGGTGTCGAGCAGTTTCGGCCCCAGCACCTCGGCCAGTTCGCCACGGGCCAGGCGGCGCATGATCTCCATCTGGAACAGCCGGTCCTGGGCATGGACGTAACCGAGGGCACGGTACAGGTCGGCTTCGTTTTCGGCGCGGATATGCGGCACACCGCGTTCGTCGTAGCGTACCGTCACCGAGCCCTGCAGCCCTTGCAACTGCAGCGTGCCCTGGCGGGTGGGCTGCTTGCTGTAGAGGTAGCCGCCCGCGACGATGATTGCGGTGACAATCAATGACAGGAAGGCGATGAGGGTGCGTTTCATGGTGAGTCCTTATTCTGGTGACAGCAGTGCCATGGCCTCGCTGTTGGTTCCCTGTTTAACACGCCGCTGCGCGATTTCGCATCGCTCCTCGGGAGGATTTTCCGTCTTATTCCTTGCCTGATATGTCCTGGGTCCACGGACAATAGCAACCCACCGCCATCGTGTGGGTTGCATTGACCGTTCGGCCAGCGTTCAACGCCTCGAGAATCGGCTCGATGAAGCTGTTGCTCGAATTGCAGGTCAGGCCTTCGCTGTAGGGGCCGAAGTACGCCAACTGGCCGCTGCGGTCCCAGATCGCCACGGCGGGGCTGGCGGGGATCTGGTTTGAGCCGGGGAGCGCCGAGAGCGGCGTGAGGTTGTTCAAGGTGACCGGTAATGGGCCCTGGCTGCCGGGCTTTTGTACCGCATAAAACTCAACGCCTTGCGGTACGTATTTATCGACCAGTTCGGCCAGGTGCTGCTGGTTGCCGACGTTGCACGGGCACGCCGGGTCCCAGAAGTGCACCAGCCGGATCGCACCGGGGCCGGCCAGATTGGCAGGCAGGCGCAGAGGGTCGCCGGAAAACACCGCCGTGTGTTGACTGAACGTTCGCAGGAAACGGCCCTGGAACCAGTCGTAGGCCACCCACAACACGACGGCGCATCCGAGGGCAAGCAGGCTGGCAAGCAAGGTCGTGCGGTGGGACGGGCGCATGGAGTCGATCCTCTGAAGCCGCGTAGCTTGCCATGCTTGTCGCGACAGATGAATATCGCAGGCCTGTAAAGTCCGTTTCGCGCGACGCGCCCATGCCTGGAAACCTTGATGCCTGCCACTTTCGATCCCGATCTCCTGCGTGCCAGCCTGCAACCGTTGGCCCAGTGGCAAGCCCTGTCCGAGCAAGCCCAGGCCTACCAGCGGTTCTATGGGCTGGATTTTCCCCAGCGCAGTGTGAGAAAGGGATTGGGCCGTTTCGAGGTGGGCGGGTATGAGCTGGTGAGCCAGGTCTGGTGGCCGGAAAAAGCCGTGGCGACGTTGTTTGTTTTCCACGGTTACTACGATCACATGGGGCTGTACCGGCACTTGATCGAGTGGGCCCTGGAGCAGAAGTTCGCGGTGATCGCCTGCGATCTGCCGGGCCATGGCTTGTCCAGTGGCGAGCGCGCCAGCATCCAGGATTTCGCTGAGTACCAGGCTACCTTGCAGGGCCTGTTGGCCGAGGCCGCGACGCTGGACCTGCCGCACCCCTGGCATTTATGTGGGCAAAGCACGGGCGGGGCCATTGTGGTCGATCACGTGCTCAACCATGGCGCGCAGAGTCCGGCCCAGGGCCAGGTGATCCTGTTGTCTCCCTTGGTGCGGCCACGGGCCTGGGGTTGGTCGCGCTTGAGTTATTACCTGCTCAAGCCCTTCGTGAGCGGCATCGCCCGACGTTTCAGCGAGAACTCCACCGACCCGCAGTTCCTGCCTTTCCTGCAAGCCGACCCGCTGCAACCGCTGCGCCTGCCCACGGCATGGGTCGGCGCATTGGGCCAGTGGATCAAGCGTATCGAAGCCGCCCCGAGCAGCCCGCGCCAGCCGTTGATCGTGCAGGGCCAGGCGGACATGACGGTGGATTGGAAACACAACCTGAACGTGTTGCGCAGCAAGTTCGACCGGCCTCAGGTGTTGATGTTGCCTGAGGGGCGGCATCATCTGGCCAATGAGGCCTTGCCGTTGCGGCAGGAGATGTTCGGGTTTCTGACCAAGCGGATGAGTCGGGTTCGGCGGTGACCGGGCTATCGCTATCGCGAGCAAGCTCGCTCCCACAGGACCTTTGATGCTCGCGAAACCTGAGTTCACTCAAGCCCCTTGTGGGAGCGAGCTCGCTCGCGATAGCGGTGCTGAACTATTGCCCGAGATCCTGCCCCACCGCCAACCCCGCCCGAATCGCCATCAGGGCTGCTTGATAGTAAGCCTGGCCCTCGGTCGATTCGGCGAAGGTGGCGAACTCTTCCAGCTCGGTATCCGTCAGGTCACGGTAGACGTACAGCAGCGTGTTGTTCAGGTCCGCGCCGATCTGTTCCATCAGTCGCTGGCGCTGGCCGTTGAGCATGCCTTGGGCCTGGCCGGCCCCCAGCAGGCCGGGGATCATCGAACTCAGGCTGTCGGCCGCCACGCCGGCGATCGCCAGGCTGACCTCGGCACCAGCTTCGCGAGCGGGCAGGGCCTGGGCCAGGTGGCCGATGATCAACAGGCGGTTGTCGCTGGCCTGCATCTTCGGCAGGCCCTTGGCGTTTTTCGCCAATTGATCGCGGCGGGTCGCCAGCAACTCGGCCGCCACGACTTTGCGGCCCAAAGGCGATTGGAAGAAGTCCAGGGCCGGTTGTGGGTCGCGAAGATGCTTGCGCATGTGCGCCTCGGCCCGTTGGTCCATGGCCTGGGGTGCGAAACGTTGATTGCTGTTGTTGACCAGCGCCTGGAACACCGCCGGCGGCAGGCTGCTCTGATAGCGCTGCTGGGCGGCGCTCAAGGCATCATTGAAATGCGCCCGCTGTTCCGGCCAGCCGGCGACCTTGTACAACTGGTCGTAGCTGTCTGCCCAGGCGGGCAAAACACAGAACATCAACAGTGAGAAAAGCAAACGGCGCATAGGGACTCCTGTCAGCAGCCGACTATTCTCCGTGGGGTGTGGGGTCTTGTCGAGAATTCGTATCAAGTTCGTACGGCGGTGCTATCGGACGTAAAGAACTGACGCAGCGAACCCGCTGCGTGGCGCTGTCGGTTTTGCAGGCACAGGAATACTATGCGCGCCATGCAAATACCTTCTGATCACCCGCTGCTGTTACGTATTGTCGACGACCTGGCCGAGCACGGCTGGTCGCAGCAGAATCTCTTCCTGCCGGACGCGCTGACCCGCGCCCTGGCGGCCGAATGCCGCCAGCGTGCCGCCGAGGGCGAACTGGCCCCGGCAGCGGTTGGGCGCGGGCCGTTTTCGGAGATTCGCGAAGGGATTCGAGGTGATCACATCCAGTGGATCGAGCCTGGCCAGGCGCAAGCCTGCGACCATTACCTGACGCTGATGGACAGCCTGCGCGAAGCGATGAATCGCGGGCTGTTCCTGGGCCTGGAAGACTTCGAAAGTCACTTCGCCCTCTACCCACCCGGCGCGTTCTACCTCAAGCATGTCGACCGCTTTCGCGACGACGACCGGCGCATGGTGTCGGCGGTGCTTTACCTCAATGACGACTGGTTGCCGGAACACGGCGGCCAGTTGCGCATGTACCTGGACGAAAGCCTGGAACAGGACGTGGTGCCCATCGGCGGTTGCCTGGTGGTGTTCCTGTCGGGGGACATCCCCCATGAAGTCCTGCCCGCCACGCGCGATCGCCTGTCCTTGACCGGTTGGTTTCGCCGTCGCGGCAACGAGTTGTTCTGAAGATGGAAAAGATCCTGGTCAGTCGCTGCCTGCTCGGGCATCGCGTGCGCTACGACGGTGGTGCCAGCGGGCCGTTCGATCAACTCCAGCAATGGCTCGACGAAGGCCGGGTCGTGCCGCTGTGCCCGGAAGTCGCCGGCGGCTTGCCCACGCCCCGGGCGGCGGCGGAGATTCCTGGCGGGCAGGGCGGGCAAGTGCTCGACGGCCAGGCACTGGTCATCACCACCGACGGCGAAGATGTGAGTTCGCAGTTTTTATCAGGCGCGTATCAAGCGCTGGAACGGGTACGTGAACACGGCATCCGCATCGCCGTGCTCAAGGCCAACAGCCCGTCGTGCGGCAATGTGCTGACCTATGACGGAACGTTCAGCGGTGTGAAGGTCAGCGGCGAAGGCGTGACGGCGGCGTTGCTCAAGCGTCATGGGGTGCGGGTGTTCAGTGAGTTGGAGTTGGCTGAAGCGGCTTTGGCGCTCAAGGCATTGATCGACGACTGACTAAGGGGCAGCGCTGCTTTTTTGTGGTGAGGGGATTTATCCCCGTTGGGGTGCGAAGCGCCCCCAAAATGGTTGAACGCTATTGACCTGACAAACCGAGGTGTCAGGTTTTGGGGCTGCTGCGCAGCCCAGCGGGGATAAATCCCCTCGCCACAAACTGTGTCCATCTTATCCCCGGTTCAGGCAGGGGATGTCTAGAGCTCCTCGGCCAACTGCTCGATCCGCTCCTGGCGTTCCGCCTGGCTCAACCGCGCATGAGGGTTCAGCGACGACCACTGCGGATGCGCCCGGGCCTTGTCCAGGGCTTCGGGCAGCTTGCCTTCGCGCCAGGTCTTGTCTCCCAGGGGCGTGGTGATGCGGATGCTGTCCAGGGCCGCATGGCCGCGCTGGTTGAGGGCTTGCAGCAGTTGTCGTTGGCGCAGGGCCAGCAGGCGCAGCACATTGTCGTCCACCGTCAGTTCCCGCTGGCCCTTGAGTTTGCCCATGAGCCGATTGCCGTAGCTGCGGGCGGTTTGCAGGGCGCCGCCGGCGATGGCGCCGGCGAGAGCGGCAGCACCGAGGGTCAGGCCACCCACCAGCAAGTCCACGCCGGCACCGGCCGCCGCGCCCGCGGCGATGCCACCGCCAACCCGCACCCCCAGTTGCTTGAGGGTTTCGGGGTTGAACAAATCATCGCCCCAGCGCCCGTCGAGCAAGGGCAGGTCATTGGCGGCGGCGTCCTGGGGGCGGAAGGCATAGAGCTTGAGCAGGGCCTCGACGCAACGTTGTTCGCGCTGGCGCACCGCATGGTGCAATTGTTCGATGGCCTGACGCTCCTGCTCGGTATCGCTGGCGACGCTGCGTCGGCAGGCGGCGCAGTCAATCAACAGTTCGGCGATCAAGCGCGCCGCGCTCCGCTGGCGGGCCAGGCGTTGGGCCTGTTGGTCGGCGATCAGCCGCTCCAGTTGCCCACGGGCGCTTTCCAGCAATAACGCGAGGCTTTCATACAGGCGTCGCTCGCCATCCTCGGGCGGGGCGACGCTGTCAAAGCGCACCAGGGCGTGCAGCCCCAATCGTGCCAGAGCTTCGCGCCAGTCGGGCTCGCGATGGTGGGCGCTGCTGACGAAATTCAACACCGGCAGCAGCGGCTTGCCACAACTGGCGAGGACTGCCAACTCATCGCGGTACTTGGCCAGCACCGGCTCCCGGGCGTCGATCACATACAGCCCTGCGTCGCTGGCCAGCAGTTGCCGCAGCACCTTGGCCTCCTGTTCGAAGCGTTGCCGGGCCTCGCTGCCCTCGAGAAAGCGCGCCAGGCGTGCCGGCCCGTCGAGGCGTTCGCCAGGGCGCTCCAGGCGCTCGAGGTAATCGAGCAGGGCGATGGCGTCTTCCAACCCCGGCGTGTCGTACAGCTCCAGCAATGCTTCGCCGTCCACCGATAGGCGTGCCCCCTCGACATGCCGGGTGGTGCTCGGGCGATGGGACACTTCGCCGAAGCCGACATCGCGGGTCAAGGTACGCAGCAGCGAGGTCTTGCCCACATTGGTATGGCCGACCACGGCCAGCTTCAGCGGCTTCATGGGCTC
Source organism: Pseudomonas medicaginis (assembly GCF_965119365.1). Taxonomy (NCBI): domain Bacteria; kingdom Pseudomonadati; phylum Pseudomonadota; class Gammaproteobacteria; order Pseudomonadales; family Pseudomonadaceae; genus Pseudomonas; species Pseudomonas medicaginis. Next base: position 6,996,120 of record NZ_OZ221631.1, on the reverse strand, counting down.
AGTCATGGCCGGTCTCCAGCCAGTTCAAGGGCATGCAGTCGGCGAAGGGCAACTGCAACTGCTGCAGGGCGGTGTGCCAGTCGCCCAGTCGCTCGGCGTCCAGCGCTTCGCCGGGCGGCGCTTGCAACAGCCAGACGCGGGTGGTGCTGGCGCTGCGGGCGAGCTCGGCGATCAGCGCCAGGCTGCCACGGTCCGGTGAACGGCGCGGGTCACAGGCGATCGCCAGGCGCGCCGGCGCAAAGCGCGACAGTTGTTCAAGGAGTTTGTGACGCGACTCGCGGCTGTCGAGGATGCCGGCGCTTTTCACGGTGTCGGGCAGTTTGGGCGGCCAGGGCCGATCATCCAGTTCGATTGCCACCAGCAGAGCGCCGTCGCTGTCCATCGCACTGACGGCACTGTCGATGGAATGCAATTGCGCGGGAGCTGCGTCGTTGACCCCCAGGCGTTCGCTGCTGGGCATCAGCCGTTCACGCAATTGGGCGTAGCCCGGCAGGTTCAAGTCCAGGCGCAGCGTGGCCTGGCCGCGCCGCCAGCGCCACAGGCACAGCAGCACCAGGCCCAGGCGCGGCAACAGGCCGAAGACCAGCAGCACGCCGACCAGCCAGGCGGCCCAGGCCTGGCGGGCGCTTTCGATGTTCAGCGCTGCGTCGCCACTGGCACGGATCATGTCCACCGTTGGTACGCTGAAGCCCAGCAGCGCAGGGAGCGCGCCGAGGGCCTGGGTCATGGCGACGAAGGTCTCGCTGCCGAGCAGGGTGGTTTCCCAGACAAAGCCATAGCGCCGGGTCGCCATCAGCAGCAGGACGATGACCAGCGCGCTGAGCATCGCCAGCAGCCACAGCCCATTGACCAATGCGCCGAGGGCCCAGCGACTGAGCTTGTGGCGTTGCAACAACAGCAGCAGGGCCGGCGCCAGTTGGACGGCCTTGGCGTCGCGGGCGAGTTTTTCGCTGAGCCACAGCCACAGGCGTCCCAGCGCCGCATCATGCTCACCCGCGAACAGCAGGCCCAGGCCCCAGCCGATGAGCAGTACCAGGTTCAACCCCAACAGACTGCCCAAGGCCCAGAACACATTGACCGGTGCCTGGCCGTCGCCGAGGGCGGCAAACCCCAGGCCGGCGCCGCTGACGAGGGCGAGCAGCGCCAAGACGATCAGTGCCAGGCGCGCCCCTTGCAGCCAATGGCGCAGGGCTTCTGCGAGGCCATCGCGCTCGGCCAGCCAGCGGGCGCGGTGGCGGATGCGGGTGGAGAGGTCGCCGCCTGCCGCACGGGCCAGGCGATTGGCTTCCTGGTCTTCGAGCGGGCCGGCGTATTCTTCTCGCAGGCGTATCGTCTCGGTCAACCAGAGGTTCTGCAGTGCTGTCACGGGGGCTTCCGTTGCTCGAATGAGGGTTGAGCATAACCGCTGTGATGCCTGTCGGGGTACGCCGGGCCTCTGGTATCCTCGCGGCCATGAACAAAACTCTCCCCTTAAGCCTGATCGCAGCCCTCGGTGAAAACCGTGTGATCGGCGTCGACAACCGCATGCCCTGGCACCTGCCGGGGGATTTCAAATACTTCAAGGCCACCACCTTGGGCAAGCCGATCATCATGGGGCGCAAGACCTGGGACTCCCTCGGTCGACCGCTGCCGGGACGCCTGAACATCGTGGTCAGCCGCCAGCCGGGCCTGGTGCTGGAGGGCGCGGAAGTGTTCTCCACCCTGGAGGCTGCGGTGGCGCGGGCCGAGGCGTGGGCACTGGAACAAGGCGTCGACGAGCTGATGTTGATCGGTGGTGCCCAGTTGTACGCCCAGGCCCTGGAGCAGGCGGATCGACTGTACCTGACCCGCGTGGCGCTGAGCCCGGAGGGGGATGCGTGGTTTCCGGAATTTGATTCGAGCCAGTGGGAGTTGGTCTCGAACCAGCCGAATCCGGCTGAAGGGGACAAGCCGGCCTACAGCTTTGAGGTGTGGGAAAAGCGTTAGAGCAAAAGTTTCGCGAGCAGGCTCCGAGGTCACGACTGTGAGCCGGAAAGCCTAACAGCCTGATATCTAATGAATTAATTCTAAAAAGGCATGTTGGTTGTCGTTTCTGGAATAAGGGTTTGGCGTTTACGGGTATGCCGCTGGCGTTATCAGAACGCGAGCGGTCGTGGCTGGGTGAGGACTGTCACAAGCATTTGTTAGCGTCGAGTTCTTTTGAACCCGGGAGAAATGCCGATGAAGCTCGCACCTCGTTTTCTCGCTGTCGCCTTGAGTCTTGGTCTCGCCGGCCAGGCACTCGCCACCGATCTCAAACACTGGCCGGCGGAACAAGCCAAGGCCCTGGAGACGATGATCGCGGCCAACGCCAACAAGGGTAACTACGCGGTGTTCGACATGGACAACACCAGTTACCGCTACGACCTTGAGGAGTCGTTGCTGCCGTTCATGGAGAACAAGGGGCTCATCACCCGGGAAACCCTGGACCCGTCCTTGAAGTTGATGCCATTCAAGGACACAGCCGATCACAAGGAAAGCCTGTTCAGCTATTACTACCGCCTGTGTGAAGTGGACGACATGGTGTGCTACCCCTGGGTGGCCCAAGTGTTCTCGGGCTTCACGCTCAAGGAGCTCAAGGGCTATGTCGATGAGCTGATGGCGTCCGGCAAACCGGTGCCGACCACCTATTACGATGGCGACAAGGTGGTCCAGTACAACGTCAACCCACCGAAAATCTTCACCGGCCAGGCCGAGCTGTACAACAAGTTGATGGAAAACGGCATCGAGGTCTATGTGATGACCGCCGCGTCCGAAGAGCTGGTGCGCATGGTCGCCTCGGACCCGAAATACGGCTACAACCTCAAGCCGCAGAACGTGATCGGCGTGACCACGTTGCTCAAGGACCGCAAGACCGGCGAACTGACCACCGCCCGCAAGCAGATCACGGCGGGCAAATATGATGAGAAGGCCAACCTTGGCCTGGAGTACACGCCTTACCTGTGGACCCCGGCGACCTGGATGGCCGGCAAGCACGCGGCGATCCTGACGTACATCGATGAATGGAAAAAACCGGTGCTGGTGGCCGGCGACACGCCGAGCAGTGACGGCTACATGCTGTTCCACGATGTGGACGTGGCCAAGGGCGGTATCCACCTGTGGGTCAACCGCAAGGACAAATACATGACCCAGATCAACGGCATGATGGCCAAGCACGCTGCGGCCCAGGCCAAGGAAGGGCTGCCGGTGACGGCGGACAAGAACTGGGTGATCGTCAAGCCGGAAGACATCCAGTAACCCCCACCCCCCTGTGGGAGCGAGCTTGCTCGCGATGGCGCCGGATCAGTAGCGCCCTTGCTGACTGACATACCGCCATCGCGAGCAAGCTCGCTCCCACATTCGATTGTCGGTGTTCTCAGGATTTGCGCTCATCGCAAAAAAATGCCCCGCACTTGGCGGGGCATTTTTTATTGCGACTAACGACGCTTACAGCCCGTCCAGCATCGCCTTGTTACGCACCGCGCCCTTGTCGGCGCTGGTGGCGAGCAGGGCGTAGGCCTTGAGGGCCGTGGTGACTTTGCGCGGACGCACTTCCACCGGCTTCCAGCCCTTGTTGTCCTGTTCGATGCGACGCCCGGCCAGTTCTTCGTCGCTGATCAACAGGTTGATCGAGCGGTTCGGAATGTCGATCAGGATCTTGTCGCCGTCCCGCACCAGGCCAATGGCGCCGCCCGCTGCCGCTTCCGGCGAAGCGTGGCCGATGGACAGGCCCGAGGTGCCGCCGGAGAACCGGCCGTCGGTCAGCAAGGCGCAGGCTTTGCCCAGGCCCTTGGACTTCAGGTAGGACGTCGGGTAGAGCATTTCCTGCATGCCCGGGCCGCCTTTCGGGCCTTCGTAGCGAATGATCACGATGTCGCCGGCCTTCACTTCGTCGGCGAGGATGCCGCGCACGGCGCTGTCCTGGCTTTCGAAAATCTTCGCGTTGCCTTCGAACACATGGATCGACTCGTCGACGCCGGCGGTCTTCACCACGCAGCCGTCCAGGGCGATGTTGCCGTACAGCACGGCCAGGCCGCCTTCCTGGGAGTACGCGTGCTCGACGCTGCGGATGCAGCCGTTTTCACGGTCGTCGTCCAGGGTTTCCCAGCGGGTCGACTGGCTGAACGCGGTCTGCGTCGGGATGCCCGCCGGGCCGGCCTTGAAGAAGTGATGCACGGCCTCGTCGGTGGTCTGGGTGATGTCCCACTTGGCGATGGCCTCGGCCATGGTCTTGCTGTGCACGGTCGGCAGGTCGGTGTGCAACAGGCCGCCACGGGCCAGGGAGCCGAGGATGCTGAAGATCCCGCCGGCACGGTGCACGTCTTCCATGTGGTACTTCTGGATGTTCGGCGCGACCTTGCACAGTTGCGGCACGTGACGGGACAGGCGGTCGATGTCGCGCAGGTCGAAATCGATCTCGGCTTCCTGGGCAGCGGCCAGCAAGTGCAGGATGGTGTTGGTGGAACCGCCCATGGCGATGTCCAGGGTCATGGCGTTTTCGAACGCCTTGAAGTTGGCGATGTTGCGCGGCAACACCGACGCGTCGTTTTCACCGTAGTAACGCTTGCACAGCTCGACGATGGTGCGGCCGGCCTGCAGGAACAGCTGCTCGCGATCGCTGTGGGTGGCCAGGGTCGAACCGTTGCCCGGCAGGGCCAGGCCCAGGGCTTCGGTCAGGCAGTTCATCGAGTTGGCGGTGAACATGCCGGAGCACGAACCGCAGGTCGGGCAGGCGCTGCGCTCGTACTCGGCAACCTTCTCGTCGGAGGCGCTGGCGTCGGCGGCGATCACCATGGCGTCGACCAGGTCAAGGCCGTGGCTGGCGAGCTTGGTCTTGCCGGCTTCCATCGGGCCGCCGGAGACGAAGATCACCGGGATGTTCAGGCGCAGGGCGGCCATGAGCATGCCCGGGGTGATCTTGTCGCAGTTGGAAATGCACACGATGGCGTCGGCACAGTGGGCATTGACCATGTATTCGACGGAGTCGGCGATGATCTCGCGGCTCGGCAGCGAATAGAGCATGCCGTCGTGACCCATGGCGATGCCGTCATCCACGGCGATGGTGTTGAATTCCTTGGCAACGCCGCCGACGCGCTCGATTTCCCGGGCAACCAGTTGGCCGAGGTCCTTGAGGTGGACGTGCCCCGGTACGAACTGGGTGAAGGAGTTTGCAATGGCGATGATCGGCTTCTTGAAGTCGTCATCCTTCATCCCCGTGGCGCGCCACAAGGCACGGGCGCCGGCCATGTTGCGGCCATGGGTGGATGTTTTCGAGCGGTAATCGGGCATGGAACACTCCGGGCGGCTAATCAGGTACTAATCAGGTAACAAGGGGAAGTGAGCTTCTGTTGACCTCTGGAGCACTCGGGATGGGCGCAGTGTCTGGAAGTGGCCGATGACTGTGCAGGATCGCTGCGAGCCTGGGCATGAGCTCATAAACCCGCCGGGGATGAATGGCGATGAATGACGCGATTCTACACCGCTGACGCCAGGATGAAATGACGCAAAGTGTTGATCGGGTGTGAATGTCGTGTACGGGATGACGATTGGTAGTATCCACGCCTGCGGGATGGAGGTGGCGCGGGAAAGCCCCGCGCCACGATAGCACTCAACTGTTGGGCAACAACCGGCACGTAATGCTCTTGATGTACCGGGTTTCGGCAATGGCCGGATGTACCGGATGGTCCGGCCCTTGGCCGCCGCGTTCAAGCAGTTGAATGTTGCGGTCCAGATGACGGGCGCTGGTCAGCAGGATGTTTTGCAGGTCGTCTTCGGGCAGGTGCATCGAGCACGACGCGCTGACCAGGATGCCGTCCTTGCTGAGCAGGCGCATGGCTTGCTCGTTGAGGCGGCGATAGGCGCCTTCGCCGTTCTTCAGGTCTTTCTTGCGCTTGATGAAGGCAGGTGGGTCGGCGACGATCACGTCGAAGCGTTCTTCGCTGGCCTTGAGTTCCTTCAGGGCTTCGAACACGTCGCCTTCGATACAGGTCAGCTTCTCGGCGAAGCCGTTCAGCGCGGCGTTGCGCTCGACACCGTCGAGGGCGAAGGCCGAAGCATCGACGCAGAAGACTTCGCTGGCACCGAAGGCGGCGGCTTGCACGCCCCAGCCGCCGATGTAGCTGAACAGGTCCAGGACGCGCTTGCCCTTGGCGTACGGGGCCAGGCGTGCGCGGTTCATGCGGTGGTCGTAGAACCAGCCGGTTTTCTGGCCTTCCATGACCGGCGCTTCGAACTTCACGCCGTTCTCTTCCAGGGCCACCCATTCCGGTACGAGACCGAACACGGTCTCGACGTAGCGGTTCAGGCCTTCGGCGTCACGGGCAGCGGAGTCGTTCTTGAACAGGATGCCGCTGGGCTTGAGCACCTGGGTCAGGGCGGCGATCACGTCGTCCTTGTGGGCTTCCATGGTGGCCGAGGCGATCTGCACCACCAGGATGTCGCCGAAACGGTCGACCACCAGGCCTGGCAACAGGTCGGAATCACCGTAGACCAGGCGATAGAACGGCTTGTCGAACAGCCGCTCGCGCAGGGACAACGCCACGTTGAGGCGATGCACCAGCAGGGATTTGTCCAGCGCCAGCTTCACGTCGCGGGACAGCAGCCGGGCGCAGATCAGGTTGTTGGGGCTCATCGCAACGATGCCCAGCGGTTTGCCGCCGGCGGCTTCGAGGATGGCCTGGTCGCCGGCCTTGAAGCCGTGCAGGGGCGTGGCGGCCACGTCGATTTCGTTGCTGTAGACCCACAGGTGGCCGGCGCGCAGGCGACGGTCGGCGTTGGCTTTGAGGCGCAGGCTAGGCAGGGACATGACGTCGCTCCGGAAAAAAGAGCGGGAGTATAGCGTGTTGAAGCTTTGGCAGGTTCGAAGGGCGATGAAACGAGGAAGACAATCGGGAGGCAAGTCGAGCATGAACCTGTGGCGAGGTCATTTATCCCCGCAGGGCTGCGAAGCAGCCTCAAAGCCAGTCAACATGTAAACGGATCGCTAAAGGAGCGCTTCGCGCTCCAGCGGGGATAAATCCCCTCGCCACAGTTTGCGTCCAGCCTTCCAGGGTTCTCGGCGTTAACAGGCGGACAGGGCGCCGATCAGCTCGCGATTGAACGCCGGGATGTCATCCGGCTGGCGGCTACTGATCAACGTGCCGTCCTTGACCACTTCCTTATCGACCCAGTTCGCGCCGGCGTTGACCAGGTCGTCCTTGAGGGTCTTGTAGCTGGTCATGGTCTTGCCCTTGACCAGCCCGCTCGACGCCAGCAACCAGCCGCCATGGCAAATCACCGCAATGGGCTTGCCCGCTGCCTCGAAACCCTTGACCAGTCTCTGGGCATCGGGGTCGATGCGGATGGTGTCGGAGTTCTGTACACCGCCGGGCAGCACCACGGCATCGTACTGTTCGACATTGGCGGCCTTGAAGGTCAGGTCGATCCGGAAGTCGTCGGCCGGCTGGTCATGGTTCCAGCCTTTGACCTGGCCTTCGCCGGCCGAAACGATGTCCACCTTGACGCCGGCCTGTTCCAACGCCTGTTGGGGGCCGGTCAGTTCGGCCTGTTCAAAACCGTCGGTCACCAGGATGGCGACACGTTTGTTGTTCAGGGAACCGGGCATGAAAAAATCTCCTCAAGCTGAGTGGTCGGGCTGCCGACTCAAGCCTGCATGCAGGCTTGGCTGTCGGCCCTGTAAAGTCCGAAGTCGATGCCTTAAGGAAAGTTCCGCCGATCCTACCCGACGGTGTATCGGATCCATCTTTAAGGGTTAGAATCCTCGCCTGACCCAGAGTGTGCACTCATGTCCAAAGAGCTTTCCGCCGAACAGATCCAACAGTCCTTGCAAGGCATCAGCGTGCCGCCCCAGCCGCAGATCATGGTGGATCTGCAGATGGAGCAGTACATGCCCGACCCGGACCTGGATACCATCGCCAAGTTGATCTCCCAGGACCCGGGGCTCTCGGGAGCCCTGCTCAAGATCGTCAATTCCCCGTATTACGGCCTGCGCAACAAGATCACTTCGATCCAGCGTGCGGTGAACCTGCTGGGCAGTCGTTCGATCATCAACCTGATCAACGCGCAGTCGATCAAGGGCGAGCTGCACGACGACGCCATCGTGACCCTGAACCGCTTCTGGGATACGGCCCAGGACGTGGCGATGACCTGCCTGACCCTGGCCAAGCGCGTCGGGTTGGAGAACGGCGACGAAGCCTACGCCTTGGGGTTGTTCCACGATTGCGGCGTACCGTTGATGCTCAAGCAGTTTCCCAACTACATGAGCGTGCTGGAAGAGGCCTACGCCAGCGCCAGTGCCGAATGCCGGGTGGTGGACACCGAGAACCGCGTGTTCAACACCAACCATGCGGTGGTGGGTTACTACACGTCCAAATCCTGGCGCTTGCCGGATCACGTCAGCCAGGCGATCGCCAACCACCACAACGCCCTGGCGGTCTTCAGCGACGAGTCTTCACGCAACAACAGCCAGCTGAAAAACCTGCTGGCGATCCTGAAAATGTCCGAGAACATCTGTGCGTCCCACCGGGTGCTGGGCAACCAGTCCGAAGACCACGAGTGGGATAGCGTCGGGAGCCTCGTGCTCGACTACATCGGTTTGTCGGAATACGACTTCCAGACCCAGAAACAGGAAATCCGCGACCTCGCCTCTCGTTGAGCGCGAGGCCTCGCCTGACTCGAGAACCCCATGCCAGAACTGCCGGAAGTCGAAACCACCCGTCGCGGCATCGCGCCCCATCTTGAAGGCCAGCGGGTCAGCCGCGTGGTGGTCCGTGACCGCCGCCTGCGCTGGCCGATTCCGGAGGATCTTGACGTACGGCTCTCGGGCCAGCGCATCGTGCAAGTGGAGCGACGGGCCAAGTATCTGTTGATCAATGCCGAGGTCGGCACGTTGATCAGCCACCTGGGCATGTCCGGCAACCTGCGCCTGGTGGAAGTCGGCATGCCCGCCCTCAAGCACGAGCACGTGGACATCGAGCTGGAGTCCGGCCTGGCCTTGCGCTACACCGACCCCCGGCGCTTCGGCGCGATGCTCTGGAGCCTCGACCCGCTCAATCACGAATTGTTGATTCGCCTCGGGCCCGAGCCATTGACCGACCTGTTCGATGGCGAACGGTTGTTCCAGCTGTCGCGGGGGCGCTCCATGGCGGTCAAGCCGTTCATCATGGACAACGCGGTGGTGGTGGGCGTGGGCAATATCTACGCGACCGAGGCCCTGTTCGCCGCCGGGATCGACCCGCGCCGGGCCGCCGGCGGCATTTCCCGGGCGCGTTACCTGAAGCTGGCGATCGAGATCAAGCGCATCCTCGCCCATGCCATCGAGCGCGGAGGCACCACGTTGCGGGATTTCATCGGAGGGGATGGCCAGCCCGGCTATTTCCAGCAAGAGCTGTTCGTCTACGGCCGGGGCGGGGAGCTGTGCAAGGTCTGTGGCACGGGGTTGCGGGAAATCCGCCTGGGCCAGCGCGCCAGCGTCTGGTGTCCACGCTGCCAGAGCTGACCCGAGCTGATCTGTCCTACGGTCTATAGTCAGTTGTCAGACTGCTTAGCCGAAGGACCGTCCCATGAATCTGTTTCGCCCCGTCGTGTTAACGCTGCTATTGAGTGTCACCGTGCCTGCCCTGGCAAACAGCGGCAGCGGCGATCCGCGCTACACCATCCAGAATCCGCCGGCCTTTGCCATGCTCGGCGACCTGTTGATCGCCCGCCCGCTGCTGCTCGCCGCCACCGTGATCGGGACTGGGGCATTCGTGGTGTCGTTGCCCTTCACTGCGCTGGGCGGTGGGGTTGGCGATGCGGGGAAGGCGCTGGTGGTGGACCCGGCGAAGGCCACGTTTGTGCGGTGCCTGGGGTGTATTGGAGAGGGGTTTGAGCGGCAGGAGTGAAGCGTTAAGTGCGACTGATGGCCTCATCGCGAGCAAGCTCGCTCCCACAGGGATCTGCGGTGTCTACGCCATTCGCGGCTTAAGCCAATCCCTTGTGGGAGCGAGCTTGCTCGCGATGGGGTCAGCAGGGCCGCCCAAAGACTCAGGCCTTGCCAGTGATCTTGCGATATTTCGCCATCAACTGTTCTTCAGTCTCCGGATGAGCCTCGTCCAGCGGGATGCAATCCACCGGGCAAACCTGCTGGCACTGGGGTTCGTCGTAATGGCCGACGCACTGGGTGCACAGGTTCGGGTCGATGACGTAGATCTCCTCGCCTTGGGAAATGGCCTCGTTCGGGCATTCGGGTTCGCAGACGTCGCAATTGATGCAGTCGTCGGTGATGATCAGGGACATGCAGGCTCCTGCCGGGGCGTTGGGCCCGGGCATATGAAAAACGTATGGGCGCAATTGTGCCGCATTGGCGAGCGCAGTGCACGCGGGCGCGATGGGCTGCGTGGCGGCTCGCAGCGCCAGCCGCTTACTTTTTGAAGCGCAGGGTCAGCGCATCGGCCACGGCCGGGTGCACAAACTTGGTGATATCACCGCCCAACGCCGCAATCTCCCGCACCAGGGTCGAGGAAATGAAGGAGTAGCGCTCCGACGGCGTCAGGAACAGGCTCTCGACGTCCGGTGCCAATTGGCGGTTCATGTTGGCCAGTTGGAACTCGTACTCGAAGTCCGAGACCGCACGCAGGCCGCGCAGGAACACATTGGCGTTCTTTTCCTTGGCAAAGTGGGCCAAAAGCGTCGAGAAACCGACTACTTCCACGTTGGGCAGGTGCTTGGTGACCTCGCGGGCCAGTTCCACACGTTGCTCCAGCGGGAACAGCGGGTTCTTCTTGGGGCTGGCGGCGACGGCAATGATCACATGGTCGAACAGGCGCGCGGCGCGTTCGACCAGATCGCCATGGCCCTTGGTAATAGGGTCGAAGGTACCTGGGTACAACACTCGGTTCATCGCGTCGTCCTGGCGGGAGTCCGTTGGGGAGTCGGATGGTATCGCAGCCTTCTCGGTCGGCCAAGTCGGCTGTTGGGTAAGAAAGCACTATAGACGCTGCGAATAGTCCGGATATTCATGGGGTTTTCAGGCGCTCGGCCAGGGCCGACGCCAATTGTGCGGTCAATCCGTACACCGATAGTTGCGGGTTGGCGCCGATGCTGGTGGGGAACAGCGAGCCGTCATGGATCGACAGGTTGCCCAGTTGGTGATGGCGGCCCAGGCTGTCGGTGACGGCGGTTTTCGGGTCTTCCCCCATGGCGCAACCGCCCATCACGTGGGCGCTGCCCAGGCGTGTGCGGTACAAGGCCAGGTCGAGTCCGTCGATCAGCGTGCGGGCTTCGGCCAGGGTCTTCACGTAGCGGGCACCGTTGTGCAGGGGCATCACTGCCTTGGCGCCGCCAGCAAACTGTATCTCGGCCATGCTCTGGAAGGCCCGGCGCAGGCCGTCCCAGGTATATGGAGAAACGGGGTAGTCGAGCACGGGCGTGCCGTCGCTGCGTAACTCGACGCTACCGCCGGGGCTGTCCGGGTGAAAACCGTCGCGCAACAGCGCCAGCATGACGTGGGTGTGGGGCAGTCGGGACATGTGCAAGGCATTCTCGGCGCCGGACCCGCCCAACAGCGTGGCGGCGAGGGCCGGGTGCAAGGGCGGGACTTCGAGCTTGTAGGACATCTTGCCGGTGGTCCCGTCCTGCCACTGGAAATGGTCCGAGTAAATCGATTGTGGCGCACCGTAGAACGGATTGATGACCTCGTCGAATTGCCCGGCGGACATGTTCACCAGGTGCAGGAAGGTGCGCTTGCCCAAGCGTTCGTGGGGGTCCGGCGCAGCGGAGCGCAACAGCAGGCCCGGGCTGTTGATGCCGCCGCCCGCCAGCACGTAGTGCCGCGCCTTGACGGTGATGCGCCGCCCGGTCGGTGCCACGCAACGCTCATCCATGGCCTGGCACTCGATGGCGGTGACGGTATCGTTCTTGATGGTCAGGCGCTCGGCCCGCGCCAGGTAAAGCAGCGCGCCACCCTGGTCCAGCGTGGCCGGGATGGTGGTGACGAGCATCGACTGCTTGGCGTTGGTCGGGCAGCCCATGCCGCAATAACCAAGGTTCCAACAGCCGCGGACGTTGCGCGGGATGACGTGCCAGCTGTAGCCCAACTGTTCGCAACCCTTGCGGATCACGTCGTTGTTGGCATTGGGTGGAACCAGCCAGGGGGCCACGCCCAGGCGTTGTTCCATTTTTTCGAACCAGGGCGCCATCTGCGCCGGGCTGTGGCCCTTGACGTCATGTTCGGCGGCCCAATGGTCCAGGGTCTGATCGGGCGTGCGAAAGCTCGAGGTCCAGTTGATCAAGGTCGTACCGCCCACGGCCCGGCCTTGGAGAATGGTGATGGCGCCGTCCTTGCTCATGCGCCCCAGGCCTTCCTGGTACAGACTGGAATAGGCCTGGTCTTCGAGCAGCTTGAAGTCATCGCTGGTCTTGAGCGGCCCTTCCTCGATCAGCAACACGCGGTAGCCGGCTGCACTGAGGATCTCCGCCGTGGTGCCGCCACCGGCACCGCTGCCGACGATGGCCACGTCCGCCTCCAGGGTCAGGTCCTCGGTCAACTGTGCGCCGTTGTAGGTGGTCCAGCCACGGGTCAGGCCTTCGCGAAAGAGATCGGGTACGGGCATGTTCAGGGCTCTCTTATTGTTTTGAGGTTGCGATAGACCTCTTGTGGGAGCGAGCTTGCTCGCGATAGCGGTATGTCAGTCAATCGATAGGTGGCTGATGTGACGCTATCGCGAGCAAGCCCGCTCCCACAGGGGGTGGTTGTGGTTGGTCAAACCGTTGGCGGCCCCGGATACCCGCAATGCGCCCAGGCTTCGGATTGGGTGTACCAGGCCATCATCACCAATTGCAGCAGCGAGCAGTGACCTTGCCGCAGCAGATCCAGCGAACTGTTTTCCCACCGAGCGAGGAACTGGCGGATGTCATCGGCGCTGGCGTTTTCCCACGGGCCCCAGACCCCGGTCAGCGGCCCGCGGGTAATGCCCAGCGTGAGCACGTCGAACAGTTGGTGCGTGAGCTTGAGCATGGCCGGGGACAGGTGGGCCAGGCTTCTGTCCAGGCTTGCCAGGGTTGCGTCAGTGGCGACGCAGATCTGTCCGACGGCCACTGCGCCATCCAGCATTACGGGGATGACGTTGCGTAAAAACGGCAGGTCGCTGTCGCGCAGGGCCGCCAGGCCGGCGGCCGGTTGGCTTGGCGAGCAACCGCTCAGGCTGGCGCCCAGGCCGACGGTGGCCAGGAAGGCGCTGGCGCCGAGGCTGAACTTCAGCAGGCCGCGCCGTGATAGCGCGGGTGTATCGATGAGGCTTGGGTTCATTATTGTTATTACCCGGGAAGAGACGCGTCAGCGGACAAACAGCTTCTGGATCAGTTTCTGCAAAGGCTTGCCGTAGGGCGGATAAATCAGCTTCGCGGCGTTGAATCGCTGTTTGGTCAGCACGCCCTTGGCCTTGCTGAAGGTCAGGAAACCCTCATGCCCGTGGTAATGCCCCATTCCCGAGGGCCCGATGCCGCCGAATGGCATGTCATCCTGGGCGACATGCAGCAGCGTGTCGTTCAGGCAGACGCCGCCGGAATGGGTTTCGTGGAGCACGCGATGTTGTTCGGCCTTGTTGTAGCCGAAGTAGTAGAGCGCCAGCGGGCGGGGTCGCTGATTGATGTAGGCAAACGCCTGGTCCAGGTTGTCATAGGGCACGATGGGCAGCAGCGGGCCGAAGATCTCGTCTTGCATGACGGTCATCTCGTCGCTGACGTTGAGCAGCAGGCTGTGGGCCATGCGCCGGCCCTGGCCTTGTTCGAACAACTCGATCAGCAGCGCCCCCTTGCTGGTGGCGTCGCTGATGTAGCCGTTGAGCCGGGCCAGTTGTCGTTCGTTGATGACCGCGGTGTAGTCCGGGTTGTCCGCCAGGGTCGGATAGAACCTGCGAACCGCCTCGCGATAGACCTCGACGAACTCGCCGACGCGATTCTGCGGTACCAACACGTAGTCCGGGGCGACACAGGTTTGCCCGGCATTCAGGGTTTTGCCGAAGGCAATGCGTTCGGCGGCGTCCTTGAGGGGTACATCGACCGACACGATGGCTGGCGATTTCCCACCCAGTTCAAGGGTGACCGGGGTCAGGTTTTCGGCAGCGGCGCGCATGACATGCTTGCCGATGCTGGTGGCGCCGGTGAACAACAGGTGATCGAAGGGCAGCTTGGAAAACGCCATGCCGACCTCTGCCTCGCCGAGCACCACGCACACCAGGTCCTGGGGGAAGACCCGGGCCAGCAATTGCTTGAGCAGCAAGCCGGTCGCCGGTGTCGATTCGCTGAGCTTGAGCATCACCCGGTTGCCCGCGGCCAATGCCCCTACCAGCGGCCCGATGGCCAGGAACAGTGGGTAGTTCCATGGCACGATGACGCCGACCACGCCCAACGGCTGATAGATCACTTTGGCCGATGCCGGTTGAAAGGCCATGCCCACCTTGCGCCGAGAGGGTTTCATCCAACCCTGGAGGTGGCGGCTGGCGTAATGGATACCGTGCAGGCTCGGCATCAGCTCGGCCAACAGTGTCTCGTCGGCGCTGCGATGGCTGAAATCCTGGCTGATGGCGTCGATCAAGGCCTGCCGCTCGTTGCTCAAGATTTCGCGCAGCGCCTTGAGCCATTGTCGGCGCTGTTCGGCCGGTGGCATTGGATGGGCGGAGTAGGCCTGGCGCTGGGCGTCGAAGAGCGACCGCAGCTCGTCCAGTTGTTGTTGAGACTCGTGCAGGTAGGCAACGTCGGCAGGCATCGTCAGGCACCGGATGTTATTAGAATGGGTGTTTTTTAGAGCTTATACTCTAAAATGTCAACGGCATCCGCAACGGCTTTGGGTTTTTCCTGTGACCGATAGGTCGTAAGATGCCGTTCAATGCCTTCGTCGAATTAAAGCCCAAACCATGGCCCCACGAATGAAAACCAGCGAGCGCATCGTGCAAAACAGCCTCGAGCTGTTCAACCAGCAGGGTGAGCGCAGTGTCAGCACCAATCACATTGCCGCCCACATGGACATGTCGCCGGGCAACCTCTACTACCACTTCCCCAACAAGCAGGCGATCATCGCCGTGCTGTTCAGTGAGTACGAGAACCTGGTGGACAGCTTCCTGCGTCCGCCCCAAGGCCGGGCGGCCACGGTGGATGACAAGCGCTTCTACCTGCAGGAACTGTTGGCGGCCATGTGGCGCTACCGCTTCCTGCACCGGGACCTGGAGCATCTGCTCGACAGCGATCCGGACCTTGCGGCCCGCTATCGTCGGTTTTCCCAGCGCTGCCTGATCCACGGCACCGCGATCTATGAAGGTTTCGTGGCCGCCGGCATCCTGAAGATGGATCGCGTGCAGATCGAATCCCTGACCCTCAATGCCTGGATCATCCTCACGTCCTGGGTGCGGTTCCTGTGCACCACGCGGGAGAATTTCAGCCACCTGAGTGAGCAGGCCATCAAGCGCGGTGTCTATCAGGTACTGGTGCTGGAAGCCGGCTTCGTGACCGATCAGGCCCGTGAGGCGGTGGATGCACTGTTCAACGAATATTACGTTCCCCTGGCCCAGACCCTGGAGGAGGGGCAGTAGGAACCGATCCCCGACTTAGCCACAGGAGCTCACCATGCCCATCGCGCAACTCATCAGCCCCCAAGCCCTCGAAGAGCGGCGATCACAGCCCGGGCTGGTCATCCTCGATTGCCGTTTTGCCCTGGAAGACCCGGATTATGGTCAGCGCAGTTATGCCGAGGGCCACATCGCCGGTGCGTCATTCGCAGACCTTGAACGCGACCTGAGCGGGGCGGTGACCAAAGGCGTGACCGGGCGTCATCCGCTGCCGGAGCCGGGGGCCTTGATCGAGCGCCTCAAGGCCTGGGGAATCGATAACGACAGCGATGTCGTGCTGTACGACGACGGTCCCGGCGCCTATGCCGCGCGGGCCTGGTGGTTGCTGGCCTGGCTGGGCAAGCGCGATGGCGTGTACATCCTCGACGGCGGGCTCAAGGCCTGGCATGCCGCCGGCTTGCCTTTGAGCCTGGATCCGCCGCAGAACAGTCGTGGGGCCTTCAGTGGCGCGGCGGACGCGAGCCTGTTGATCGATGCGCACGCGCTGCAACAACGCCTCGGTGAATCGGCCATGACCTTGCTGGATGCCCGGGCGTTGCCACGCTTCAAGGGGGAAGTCGAGCCCATTGACCCGATAGCCGGGCATATTCCGGGGGCCCAGTGCGCCGCGTTCACCGACAACCTGGGCGTCGATGGGCGCTTCCTGGCGGCCGCCCAGCTCAAGCAACGTTTCGCCGAAAAACTGGGCGAGCGCTCGCCCACCGACCTGGTGGCCTATTGCGGCTCCGGCGTGACGGCGTGTCATAACCTGTTCGCCCTGAGCCTGGCAGGCTACCCGTTGGGGAAGCTGTATGCCGGCTCGTGGAGTGAGTGGATCAATGATCCACAGCGGGGCGTGGCGAAGGGCGAATAACTCCCTCCAGAAAAAACCAATGTGGGAGCGAGCTTGCTCGCGATGACGGTGTGCCAGACAACTTCAATGTCGCTGCCCCACCGCTATCGCGAGCAAGCTCGCTCCCACAAGGGATTGCTGGCGAACGCTGAACCGGTGAACACCTTCCACAGGGATTTGTGTTGTCTGCCAATCGTCAGCCACGCCTCAGGTTGGCCAGCCAATCGGGAATCCGTCGCTCCAGATAATATCCCGGGCGCCGCAGGGTTCCGTCGACAAACCCCACATGCCCGCCCCGGGCGTGCAGTTCAATCCGGGTCGAGGCGGATAATTCGCCCGGTTCTGGCAAGCTGTGAGGGAACACAAAAGGATCGTCGGCCGCCTGGATGACCAGGGTCGGCGTGCTGATACCTGCCATGAAGTAGCGGCTGGAGGCACGGCGGTAGTAATCCGCCGCATCGGAGAACCCGTGCAGTGGCGCCGTCACCCGGCCGTCAAAGTCCCAGAAGGTGCGCATGTTCTCCAGCGGGCCAAGCGCCGCCAGGGTCGCCAGGCTTTCGTGGCGTCCGTCGTGCTGGAACTGGCGTTGCTTGTTGCGTACATAGGCCACCAGTTGACGCATGAAATGAGCCTGGTAGAACTTGGAAAACCCCTGGCCGATGCGATCGGCGCACTGGTCGAGGCGAAACGGTACCGAGACCGCTACCGCCCCTTGCAACCGGCTGTCGCGGCCGGATTCCCCCAAGTGCTTGAGCAACACATTGCCACCCAGTGAATAGCCCACCGCAAACAGTGGCGCCAGGGGCCGCCGGGTGCGCAAGTGGGTGATGGCGGCGGCCAGGTCTTCGCTGACACCCGAGTGATAGCTGCGGGGCAACAGGTTCGGCTCGCCCGAGCAGCCACGCCAGTTCAAGGCTGCACTGGCCCAACCCTGGCGACCGAGTGCCTGCTGCAATCCGGCCACGTAGGGCGAGTTGGAAGAGCCGGTCAGTCCGTGCAGCACCAGCACCAGTGGCGCCTCGGCGCTGTGGGGGCCGTGCCAGTCGAGGTCGAGGAAGTCACCGTCTTCCAGCCACAGGCGCTCGCGGTGGCGCTCGATGTGGGTGGTCTGGCGCCACAATGGGCCCCACAAGGTTTGCAGGTGCGGGTTGCCAAGGCCCGGAGCGGGGACGAAGCGTTCAGATGCGGCGGACATCATTATTGTTCTCGATGCACTGGTCAGCCGTTCAGCCCATGTCCTTTGTCAGACGCTGCCACAACGCGTAGTACACCCGTCCGGATTTCTGCTCGCGGTGCAAGCGCCAGTTGCCCGGCAAGCCCAGGGTGGACGGGGCGGTCTCGCTTTCAGTGTAGACCCAGGCATCCTCGGCCAGCCACTGACGTTCCTCGAGCAAGGCACAGACTGTCGGCAACAGGTTCTGGTTGAAAGGCGGATCCAGGAACACCAGGTCGAAAGGCGTTGCCGGTTGGCTCTCCAGGTAGCGCAGCGCATCGGCCGTTTGCACTTGGCCGACAGTGCAACGCAGGGTGCCCAGGTGTTCTTTCAGGCTGGAGACCGCCAGGTTGCTGGCGTCCAGCGCCTGGCCCATGGCGGCGCCACGGGACAGGGCCTCGAGAAACAGCGCGCCGCTGCCGGCGAACGGGTCGAGCACCCGGGCGCCCGCCACATAAGGCGCGAGCCAGTTGAACAGGGTTTCCCGCACGCGGTCCGGGGTGGGGCGCAGGCCCGGGGCATCGGGGAAGCTCAGGCGCCGGCTGCGCCATTCGCCGCCGATGATGCGCAACTGGTTCACACCGTTGTGCACAGGTTTCTTGCTGGAATTCGATGGGCGGGCCATTAGTGCTCCGGAACCCCGAGCGGCAGCTCGGCAGGTTTGTCAGTGGGGGGCGGCAACGGCTTTTGCGGCACGCTCGGGCCGGCGGTGACGATGACCATTTTGTCGGTGCTCAGGTGCTTGTTCAGCGCGGTCTTGACCTGCTCGACGGTCAGCTCCTGGGACTGGCGCATGAAGTCTTCCAGGTAACTCAGCGGCAAGTCATAGAACCCCATGGCGCCGAGCTGGCCGACGATGTCGGCGTTGCTGGCGGTGGACAGCGGGAAGCTGCCGGCCAACTCACGCTTGGCGTCATCGAGTTCTTTCTGGGTCGGACCGTTCTTGAGGTAGTCGGCGAATACGTCCTGCACCAGTTTCAAGGTGCCCTCGCTCATCTCGGCCCGGGTCTGCAGGTTGATCATGAACGGGCCACGGGCTTGCATCGCCGTGAAGCCGGAGTACACGCCGTAGGCCAGGCCGCGTTTTTCGCGCACTTCAGTCATCAGCCGCGTGCCGAAGCCACCGCCGCCGAGGATCTGGTTGCCCAGGGACACCGCGGCATAGTCCGGATCGTCGCGGTCGATGCCCAGTTGCGCGAGCATCAGGTTGGTCTGCTTGGAGGGGAACTCGATGTGCCCGATGCTCGCCTTCGGCTCCACCGGCGGCGGGGTTTTCGCCAGGGCCGGGCCTTTGGGCAGGGCCGCGGACACCTGGCTGGCAATCGCTTCGGCTTCGGCGCGGGACAAATCTCCCACCAGCGCAATCACTGCGTTGCCGGCGGCATAGGCCTTGGCATGGAACGCCCGGGCCTGGGCCAGGGTGATCGGTGGAATGCTGTCGGCGGTGCCGTCGCTGGAGTGGGCATAAGGATGCTCGCCGTAGAGGCGCTTCATCAGTTCCAGGCCCGCCAGTTTGCCGGGGTTCTGCTTCTGGTACTCGAAACCGGCGAGCATCTGGTTCTTGATGCGGGCGAAGGAGTCGGCAGGGAAGGTCGGTTCGCCGACGACTTCGGCGAACAGCTTCAATGCCGGCTCACGCTTGTCGGCTGCGCTGAGACTGCGCAGGGACGCCACGGCCATGTCTCGGTAGGCGCCGTTGCCGAAGTCTGCACCGAGACTTTCGAAGCCCTGGGCGATGGCGCTGACGTCCTTGCCGGCCACGCCTTCGTTGAGCATGGCGTTGGTCAGCAGCGCGAGGCCGGGGGCGTCACCATCCTGGCTGCTGCCGGCGGCGAAGGTCAGGCGCAGGTCGAACATCGGCAACTCCCGGGCTTCGACGAACAGCACCTTGGCGCCGTCAGCGGTTTTCCAGGTCTGCACATCGAGCTGGCGCCGACTGGGCGCCTTGTCGTCCAGCTCGGCCAGGGATTGCAGCTTGTTGCCGGACTTGGCCTTGTCCAGTGCCTGGCTGGCATTCGTGCTGGTGGAGGGCGACAGGTAGAAGGCCAGGGCGCCGACCAGGGCGATGAACACCAGGCCGAACAGCACCAGGCGCGATGACTTGCGCTCATTCATGAGCTTTCTCCTCGGGCAGGACGTGCGCAACGCTCAGGCGCGAGCGGGTGAAATACAGCTGGGCTGCCTTCTGGATGTCTTGCGGGGTCACGCTTTGCAATTCGGCGAGTTCGGTGTCCATCAGCTTCCAGGACAACCCGACGGTTTCCAGCTGGCCGATGGCGGTGGCCTGGCTGGTGATGGAGTCGCGCTCATACACCAGGCCGGCGATGACCTGGGCGCGGACGCGTTCCAGTTCGTCGGCGGTCGGGGCGGTGGTTTTCAACTGCTCAAGCAAGCGCCACAGACCTGCTTCGGCTTGCTCGAGGGTTTTGTTCTTCTGCGTGTTGGGCGTTGCCGACAAGGTGAACAGCGTGTCGCCGCGGGTGAAGGCGTCGTAGCTCGATGAGCCGCCGGACACCAACTCCTCGCCGCGCTCCAACTGGGTCGGGATCCTGCCGCTGTAGCCGCCGTCCAGCAGGGCCGAGATCAGCCGCAGCGCGTTGACCGAAGCCTTGTCCGTCGCGGTGGCGATGCTCGGCACGTTGAAGGCCAGCATCACACTGGGCAGTTGGGTCTGCACATGCAGGGTGATCTGGCGCTCGCCGGGCTCGGCCAGCTCCAGGGGGATTTTCGCCGCCGGCACCGCGCGCCGTGGGATCGGGCCGAAATAACGCTGGGCCAGGGAATTTACTTCCTCCGGCGTCACGTCGCCGACCACTACCAGGGTCGCGTTGTTCGGGGTGTACCAGGATTGGTACCAGTGACGCAGTTCTTCGACAGTCATCCGGTCCAGGTCGGCCATCCAGCCGATGGTCGGCGTGTGGTAGCCGCTGGCCGGGTAAGCCATGGCCTTGAAGCGCTCATAGGCCTTGGACATGGGCTTGTCGTCGGTGCGCATGCGGCGCTCTTCCTTGATCACCTCGATCTCGCGGCTGAACTCCTCCGGCGGCAGGCGCAGGCTGGCCATGCGGTCGGCTTCCAGTTCGAAGGCCACCCCCAGGCGGTCGCGGGCCAGCACCTGATAGTAGGCGGTGAAGTCATCGCTGGTGAAGGCATTCTCTTCGGCCCCGAGGTCGCGCAGGATCAGCGACGCTTCGCCGGGGCCGACTTTTTCACTGCCCTTGAACATCATGTGCTCGAGGGCGTGGGACAAACCGGTCTGGCCTGGCGTTTCGTAGCTGGAGCCAACCTTGTACCAGACCTGGGACACCACCACCGGCGCACGGTGGTCTTCGCGCACGACGACCTTCAGGCCGTTGTCGAGGGTGAATTCATGGGTGGGTTGTGGGTCGGCAGCCAAGGCTGAAAGAGGCAGACAAACTGTGCTGAGCAGCAGGCCTGCGGCGCGGCGGGCAAGAGCATTCATTCGTGTTTAAACCTGTTGGGTTGCCTGCCAGGTCTTAGCCTCAGCAGGCGAGGAGGTGCTAGGATACTGATCCGTTTTACTGGCGGCCACGCCTATCGGGCCTTTTATCGGTCCGGGGTTGTCTGGGTTCCCCGCAGAAGTGTTGGGTTTTCCCGTTGATCCCGGCGTTTTCGCCGATGATGCCGGACCAGTCCTTCGAAAATATCGACTTTGAGGCGTCCTGGGGACGCTTCGACAAAATGTTGCGCGTGAACAAGCTGGATGAAACGCAGTCTGTTCAGCATTGAATATTTATCACCGAGGCGCCGTCGTGGCGCGTCGCTACCGTGAGATAGCCGTCCTCCATGTTTGGTTCCAACGACGACAAGAAGACCCCAGCTGCGGCTGGCGAGAAAAAAGGCCTGTTCGGATGGCTGCGCAAGAAGCCGCAGGAAACCGTCGTCGAACAGCCACAAGCGCTACCTGAACCCGCCGTCGAGGCAGTGGCCGAAGAGACCGCGCCCATCGTCCTGCCGATCGCCGAGCCGGTGCTGCAACCGGTGGAGCCTGAACCCGAGCGCGCGCCTGAGCCCGTGGCCGAGCAGCCGTTGACCCCGCCCGCCGAGCAAACCCCCTGGTTGACCTTGCCGGTGGCGGAAGAGCCGGTCGCGCTGGTCGAGGAAACAGCGCCCCATATCACCCCGCCGATTCCAGCGCCGACGCAGGTTGTCGAGGCGCCAGTCATCGACGCTGTCATTGAGCCGCCGGTCGCCGTCGCTGCGCCCGTGGTTGCGCAAGCCGCACCCGAGCCGGCGCCTGCGCTGTTGGAAACCATCGCCCCCGTCGAGCCCGTTCGTAGCGCCGAGGAAAACAAGGTCGGCTTCTTCGCTCGCCTCAAGCAGGGCTTGTCCAAGACCAGCGCCAGCATCGGCGAAGGCATGGCCAGCCTGTTCCTGGGCAAGAAAGTCATCGACGACGAATTGCTGGAAGACATAGAGACCCGTCTGCTGACCGCAGATGTCGGTGTCGAGGCCACCTCGGTGATCATCCAGAGCCTGACCCAGAAGGTCGCGCGCAAGCAGTTGACCGACGCCGATGCCCTGTATAAATCCCTGCAGGGCGAGCTGACCAGCCTGCTCAAGCCGGTGGAAAAACCGCTGGTGATTGCCTCGCAGAACAAGCCGTTCGTGATCCTGGTGGTGGGCGTCAATGGCGCCGGCAAGACCACCACCATCGGCAAGCTGGCCAAGAAGCTGCAGCTCGAAGGCAAGAAGGTCATGTTGGCCGCGGGCGATACCTTCCGCGCCGCCGCGGTCGAACAGTTGCAAGTGTGGGGCGAGCGCAACAAGATCCCGGTGATTGCCCAGCACACCGGCGCCGACTCCGCTTCGGTGATCTTTGACGCCGTGCAGGCCGCCAAGGCCCGTGGCATCGATGTGCTGATCGCCGACACGGCCGGTCGCCTGCACACCAAAGACAACCTGATGGAAGAACTGAAGAAGGTGCGCCGGGTGATCGGCAAGCTCGACGCCGACGCACCCCACGAAGTGCTGCTGGTGCTGGACGCTGGGACCGGCCAGAACGCCATCAACCAGGCCAAGCAATTCAACCAGACCGTCGAACTGACCGGACTGGCCCTGACCAAGCTCGACGGCACCGCCAAGGGCGGGGTGATTTTTGCCCTGGCCAAGCAGTTTGGTCTGCCCATCCGCTACATCGGCGTGGGCGAAGGCATCGACGACTTGCGCACCTTTGAAGCCGAGCCCTTTGTCCAGGCACTGTTTGCCGAACGGGAGCATTCATGATTCGTTTCGAACAGGTCGGTAAACGCTATCCGAACGGTCACGTCGGCTTGCATGAGCTGAGCTTTCGGGTCCGTCGGGGCGAGTTTCTGTTTGTCACCGGCCATTCCGGCGCCGGTAAAAGTACCTTGCTGCGCTTGCTGCTGGCGATGGAACGACCCTCCACCGGCAAGCTGCTGCTGGCCGGCCAGGATCTGAGCACCATCAGCAATGCCCAGATCCCCTACCTGCGGCGGCAGATCGGCGTGGTGTTCCAGAATCACCAGTTGCTGTTCGACCGCACGGTGTTCAATAACGTGGCGTTGCCGTTGCAGATCCTGGGCCTGTCCAAGGCCGAGATCGTCAAGCGCGTGGATTCGGCCCTGGAGCGGGTGGCCCTGTCGGACAAGACCGACTTGTACCCGGGCGACCTGTCCACTGGCCAGCAACAGCGCGTCGGCATCGCCCGCGCCATCGTCCATCGCCCGGCCTTGCTGCTGGCGGACGAACCCACCGGTAACCTCGACCCGCGCCTGGCGGCGGAAATCATGGGCGTGTTCGAAGACATCAACCGCCTGGGCACCAGCGTGCTGATCGCCAGTCACGACCTGGCGTTGATCGCGCGCATGCGTCACCGCATGCTCACGTTGCAGCGCGGACGCCTGATTGGTGACGGGGAGGCCGGGGTATGAGTGCTACTCGCAGCCCGAAAGTGGCCGAACGCGTGGCCCCGAAGGCCTCCGATCCGCAGCCGCAGAAGAAAAAGCGCGATGACGACGACGGCCCGGACTTCGCCACGCTGCTACGCGCCTGGATCGAAAGTCATCGTGCCAGCCTGCTGGACAGTCTGCGGCGCCTGGGCAAGCAGCCCATCGGCAGCTTCTTTACCTGCATGGTGATGGCGGTGGCGTTGAGCCTGCCCATGGGCCTGTCATTATTGCTCAGCAATGTGGAGCGCCTGGGCGGTTCCTGGCAGCGCGCGGCGCAGATTTCCCTGTACCTCCAAATGGACGCCAGCCCCGGCGAAGGCCAGGCCTTGCGTGAGCAGATCAAGGCCATGCCGGGCGTGGCCGAAGCCGAGTACATCGGGCGCGAGCAGGCGCTTGAAGAGTTCCAGCAACAGTCCGGCCTGGGCGACGCCCTCAAGGAGCTGCCGGAGAACCCGCTGCCGGGCGTAGTACTGGTGACGCCGAACGAGGTCGACAAGCCGACCCTTGAAGCATTAAGACAAAGACTTTCCGAGTTGCCCAAGGTACAACAGGCGCAACTTGATCTAGTCTGGGTCGAGCGTCTTGCGGCGATCCTCAAGCTCGGCGACCGGTTCGTCTTCGGTCTGACGGTGCTGCTGGTTTCTGCATTACTTTTGGTGATAGGCAATACCATTCGTCTTCATATTGAAAACCGCCGCACCGAGATAGAAGTGATTAAACTCGTTGGCGGTACGGACAGTTATGTACGCAGGCCCTTCCTTTATATGGGGGCGCTGTATGGCTTCGGTGCCGGGATCCTGTCCTGGGGTGTATTGGCGTTCGGCCTGGATTGGCTGAACGATGCGGTGGTGGGGCTGGCCGGTTTGTACGGCAGCGACTTCGCACTGGCCGGCGTGCCCGTCGGCGACGGTCTGTCGCTCTTGCTTGGCGCGGTGCTGTTGGGTTATATCGGTGCATGGATTGCGGTCGCACGCCACTTGCGTGAGCTTGCGCCAAAATAGTGTTTTTTTGCGCGTATTGACCTTTCGGTTTTTGTGGGAACTTGTCTTTAGGTTCCCGGTCAATTTTCGCAGTGCTGAACTGCACGAGTTATGTGAGTCGGAGGTTTTTTCGTATGACCACTTCTTTGCAACCTGCTTATGCTCTGGTCCCGGGTGCGAACCTGGAGGCCTATGTGCACACGGTGAACAGCATTCCCTTGCTGACGCCCGAGCAGGAGCGTGAACTGGCCGAGAGTCTCTATTATGAGCAGGATCTTGAGGCGGCTCGGCAGATGGTGCTCGCCCACCTGCGGTTTGTCGTACATATCGCCCGTAGCTATTCCGGCTATGGGCTGGCCCAGGCCGACCTGATCCAGGAAGGCAACGTCGGCCTGATGAAGGCGGTCAAGCGTTTCAACCCGGAAATGGGCGTACGCCTGGTGTCGTTTGCGGTGCACTGGATCAAGGCGGAAATCCACGAGTTCATCCTGCGCAACTGGCGCATCGTGAAAGTCGCGACCACCAAGGCCCAGCGCAAGCTGTTCTTCAACCTGCGCAGCCAGAAGAAGCGTCTGGCCTGGCTGAATAACGAAGAAGTCCATCGTGTCGCCGAAAGCCTGGGCGTAGAGCCTCGGGAAGTGCGCGAGATGGAAAGTCGCCTGACCGGCCATGACATGGCCTTCGACCCGGCCGCCGAAGCGGACGACGACAGTGCTTTCCAATCGCCGGCCAACTACCTGGAAGACCACCGGTACGACCCGGCGCGTCAACTGGAAGACGCCGACTGGAGTGACAACTCCAACACCAACCTGCACGAAGCACTGGAAGTGCTGGACGAACGTAGCCGCGACATTCTCTACCAGCGCTGGCTGGCCGAGGAAAAAGCCACGCTGCATGACCTGGCGCAGAAGTACAACGTGTCGGCCGAGCGGATTCGCCAGCTTGAGAAGAGCGCGATGAACAAGCTCAAGGTGTCGATTGCGGCTTGATCTGCGATAGCACCAATAAAAAGCGCCCCGATCAGCGATGATCGGGGCGTTTTCATTTGTGCGATGCAATCCCCTGTGGGAGCGGGCTTGCTCGCGATAGCGGTAGATCAGTCAACTTCAATGTGGCTGACCCACCGCTATCGCGAGCAAGCTCGCTCCCACAGGGGGGGCTTCGGTGTTGCTGCTACTGGGCCCAAGGCGCTCGCCGCGAATTATTGAGTCCCAGCAAATAACTGTCGCCCCCCAACTGGCCCATCTGCTGGCGAATCCAGCTGGCTCGCCGCAGCACATAGGGGCTCGGCCGGCTGGCGCTCCATTTCCGCGGGTTGGGCAATACCGCCGCCAGCAAGCTGGCCTGTTGCCGGGACAAGGCGTCAGCGCGGGTGCGAAAGTGATGTCGCGCCGCCGCTTCGGCCCCGAACACACCGTCATCCCACTCGACGCTGTTGAGGTACACCTCGAGGATCCGCTGCTTGGGCCAGAACACTTCGATCAGTACGGTGAACCACGCCTCCAGCCCTTTGCGTAGCCAGCTGCGGCCCGACCACAGGAACAGGTTCTTGGACACCTGCTGGCTGAGGGTGCTGGCGCCGCGGATCGAACCGCCACGGCCGTTGTGGGCGAAGGCGGCCTGGATCGCGCCGATGTCGAAGCCCCAGTGCTCGGGGAATTTCTGGTCTTCGCCAGCGATCACTGCGACTTTGAGGTTGTCGGAGATCCGATCCCAAGGCTGCCAGGTACGTTGCAGGTCAATCGGCTCGCCGCCGAACCAGGATTCAACCTTGCGCTCGATCATCAGCGCCGTGAACGGCGGCGGCACCACGCGAAACAGCAGCACCAGCACAACGCTGCCGACGGCGAACCAGAGCAGGGCTTTAAGGAATCGTCGAAACAATGTACGCAGCATAGAGATGGCTTGGCCGAACCCGTCGAGCGGGCCATTATACAGACCCTGTCCATCGAGTCTGACTGGAGTTCCCATGTTGCGTAGCTTTCTGATGCTGGCGGCTTTTTTCGGTTTCACAGGCGTGGCGCTGGGGGCCTTCGCCGCCCATGGCCTGAAAAACCGCCTGAGCGCCGATTACCTGGCGATTTTCCACACCGGCGTCACCTACCAATTGGTCCACACCCTGGCCTTGCTGGGCGTTGCGCTGCTGGCTACGCACATTCCCGGTCGCGTCGTCACCTGGGCCGGGATTTGCTTCGTCATCGGTATCCTGTTGTTCTCCGGCAGCCTGTACCTGTTGACCCTGACAGGCATCAGCAAGCTGGGCATCATCACGCCGTTTGGCGGCGTGGCTTTCCTGATCGGCTGGTTGTGCCTGGGGCTTGCCGCCTGGCGGCTGGGCTGACCGGCCGGTCCATTTCATGACGAATGGCTTGGGTCGCCCAGACTGATCGGGCTAGAATGCCAGCCCCTAAAAATGATGGCGGCATCCGGCATGCGCATTCAGTTGAACGGCGAACCCCTTGAACTGCCCGACGGCGAAACCGTCGCGGCCCTGCTGACCCGTCTGGAACTCACCGGACGCCGCGTCGCGGTGGAACTCAATCTGGATATCGTCCCGCGCAGCCAGCACGCCGAAACCACGTTGAACGATGGCGACAGCGTCGAAGTGGTCCACGCCATCGGTGGCGGCTAGTCGCCTCGGTTTCGCAGCCTTTCGCAAGAACCTCACCCCAACAGAGGATTTCCCATGAGCATCGTTCGTAGCGACAAGCCCTTCGTCCTGGCCGGTCGTACCTACCAGTCGCGCTTGCTGGTAGGCACCGGCAAATACCGTGACATGGAAGAAACCCGCCTGGCCATCGAAGCCTCGGGCGCCGAGATCGTGACCGTCGCCGTGCGCCGGACCAACATCGGCCAGAACCCGGGCGAACCGAACCTGCTGGATATCCTGCCGCCGGATCGCTACACCATCCTGCCGAACACTGCCGGCTGCTTCGACGCCATCGAGGCCGTGCGCACCTGCCGCCTGGCCCGTGAGCTGCTCGACGGCCACAACCTGGTGAAGCTGGAAGTGCTGGCGGACCAGAAAACCCTGTTCCCCAATGTGATCGAAACCCTCAAGGCCGCTGAAACGCTGGTCAAGGAAGGCTTCGACGTGATGGTCTACACCAGCGATGACCCGATCATCGCCCGTCAATTGGCGGAAATCGGCTGCATCGCGGTCATGCCGCTGGCCGGCCTGATCGGCACAGGCCTGGGAATCTGCAACCCGTACAACCTGCAGATCATCCTGGAAGAAGCCAAGATCCCGGTGCTGGTGGATGCGGGTGTCGGTACCGCTTCCGACGCCACCATCGCCATGGAACTGGGTTGCGAAGCGGTGCTGATGAACTCGGCTATCGCCCACGCCCAACAGCCAATCCTGATGGCCGAAGCCATGAAGCACGCCATCGTCGCCGGTCGCCTGGCGTACCTGGCCGGTCGCATGCCGAAAAAACTATACGCCAGCGCCTCCTCGCCGCTGGATGGTCTGATCAAGTAAGAGCCATTGATGACTGAATCGAACGACACGCCGGTCCTGCCGGAAGAAGGCGAAGAGCGCCAGCACCGCCGCATCAAGAGTTTCGTGATGCGCGCCGGGCGCATGACTGAAGGCCAGCAGCGCGGCCTGGAGCAGGGTGCGCCGCTGTTTGTCCTGCCGCTTGCCGATGCGCCGGTGGATTTTGACCAGGTCTTCGGCCGCTCGGCCCCGCGCTCGCTGGAAATCGGCTTCGGCATGGGCCATTCGTTGCTGGAAATGGCCGCCGCTTCGCCGGAGCAGGATTTCATCGGTGTGGAGGTCCACCGTCCCGGTGTCGGTGCGCTGCTCAACGGCGTGCTGACCCAAGGCCTGACCAACCTGCGGGTCTACGATTGCGACGCCATCGAAGTGCTCAACCGCTGTGTGGCCGACAACAGCCTCGACCGCCTGATGCTGTTCTTCCCGGATCCTTGGCACAAAAGCCGGCACCACAAGCGCCGTATCGTCCAGGCGTCGTTCGCTGAACTGGTGCGCAGCAAGTTGAAGGTCGGCGGTGTGCTGCACATGGCCACCGACTGGGAGCCCTACGCCGAGTACATGCTGGAAGTGATGAACGTCGCGCCGGGCTACCGCAACCTCGCCGAAGACGGCAAGTGCGTGCCACGTCCGGCCGAACGGCCGATCACCAAGTTCGAGCGCCGTGGCGAACGGCTTGGGCATGGGGTTTGGGATCTGAAGTTCGAAAAGGTGGCGTAAGCACCGAAGATCCTGCTGAAATGGGATCCCCTGTGGGAGCGAGCTTGCTCGCGATGAGGGCATGACATCCAACATCAATGTTGACTGTTATACCTTCATCGCGAGCAAGCTCGCTCCCACATCTGTTTTCTGGTGTGCTCTGGATCAGCGCCGATCCGCCACCACGCCTATCAACACCAGCACCACCAACAACACCGGCGCCAGGCTGTAGTTGTTGAATTGGCTCAAGCCCCTGACGATCCACGGCGTGGCATAGATCAGTGCGGCGCCGCTGCCGATCATGCACAGCAGGGCGATCAAGGGGACGCGCAAGGCGCCGGCGATGCTGCCCAGGCGTTGTTCGACCCAGCCCTTGATGTCTGCCCCAAACAGCACCAGCAGGCAGCCTACCAATGCCAGGGAGATTTCCGACAGATTGCTGCGGCTCCAGCGGGACACGGTGGCCAGCAGGTCGAGTACCAGATCCATTCGATTTCCTTGTGTGATCAGCTCAGAAATGTCTGCAGCAAGTCATTGAGAAACAGCTGTCCGCGCTCGGTAGCCGCCAGACGTGTCGGTTCGACCTGCAACAACCCGCTTTGTTCGGCCTCGCGCCGGCCTTCGGCCAGGCTTTGCAGGGGCAGCCCGGTGCGCTCCGGGTACAACGTCGTCTCCACGCCAGCAGTCAGGCGCAGGGCGTTCATCAGGAACTCGAACGGCAGTTCTTCATTGGCCAGGGTTTTCTCGCCGGCCTGGAAGTTCTTGGCCGGATCGAGGTAGTCCTTGGGCAGGCGGGTCTTCCAGGTGCGCACGATGCGCCCGTCCGGATGGCTGAGCTTGCCGTGGGCGCCGGCACCGATGCCGATGAAGTCGCCGAAGCTCCAGTAATTGAGGTTATGCCGCGCCGCCCGACCGGGCTGGGCATAGGCCGAGACTTCGTATTGGGCATAGCCGTGTTCGGCCAGCAAGGCCTGTCCGGCTTCCTGGATGTCCCACAACGTGTCGTCTTCGGGCAAGGTCGGCGGCTGGTTCCAGAACACCGTGTTTGGCTCCAGCGTCAACTGGTACCAGGACACGTGGGTCGGCTTCAAGGCGATGGCCTGGCGCAGGTCGCTCAAGGCGTCCTCGAGGGACTGGTCGGGCAGGCCATGCATCAGGTCCAGGTTGAAATTGTCGAACCCGGCCTGACGGGCCATGCCGGCGGCGCGCACCGCCTCGTCACCGTTATGGATCCGGCCCAGGGCCTCGAGCTTGGCCTGCTGGAAGCTTTGGATGCCGATGGACAGGCGGTTGATGCCCAAGGCCCGGTAAGCGACGAATTTTTCTTGTTCGAACGTGCCGGGGTTGGCTTCCAGGGTGATTTCAATGTCCTGGGCGAACGGTATCCGCGCCTCGACACCCTTGAGCAAGCGCCCCAGGGCCTGGGCACTGAACAGGCTCGGGGTGCCGCCACCAAAAAAGATCGAGCTCAACGGGCGACCATGGACCGCATGCAGGTCCTGGTCGAGGTCGGCCAGCAGGGCGTCGATGTACGCCTCTTCCGGCAACTGCGGGCTGGCGGTGTGGGAGTTGAAGTCGCAATACGGGCATTTGCGCACGCACCACGGGATGTGAACGTACAGCGCTAGCGGCGGCAGCACCGGCAGCGGCGTCCGAGGCGTTTGTACACCGCCATGAATCAGCGGTGCGGGAGCGTCATCGATCATTGCAGGCCCAGACGTTGACGCAGCAGGGCCATGGCGCGGGCGCGGTGGCTCAGTTGGTTCTTTTCCACCGGCCCCAGCTCGGCGCTGGAACATTCGCGCTCTGGCACCCAGAACAACGGGTCATAGCCAAAACCGTGCTCGCCGCTGGCTTCGGTGAGAATGCGCCCGTGCCACAGGCCCTCGCAAAGGATCGGCAGCGGATCGTCGGCGTGGCGCACCAAGGCCAACACACACACAAACTGCGCGCCGCGCTCGGTTTCGGGGACGTCCTTGAGGGCGTCGAGCAGCTTGGCGTTGTTCGCCGCGTCACCTTTGCCGTCTGCGTAACGGGCCGAGTAAATGCCTGGCGCGCCGCCGAGGAAGTCCACGGCCAGCCCCGAATCGTCGGCCAATGCCGGTAGGCCCGAAATGCGTGCGGCATTGCGGGCCTTGAGGATGGCGTTTTCGACGAACGACAGACCGGTCTCCTCCGGTTCCACCTGGCTGAATTCGCCTATCGAGCGCAACTGCACCGACCCGCCGAGCATGGCCTGCAGTTCCTTGAGTTTGCCGGCGTTATGGCTGGCCAGTACGAGTTGGGTAAGGTTGATCATTGGCCCGGGAACAGTTCCTGGTTGAAGTTGAGGGTGTTGATCTTGTCGCCCGTCTGCACCTTGATTTCAAAGGTGCGGGTTTCCTGTTGGTCCACTGGATACTGGGCGATGTAATAGATCGCGCCGGCTTCGGTGATCTGGCGGAAGGTGAGGGGGACTGTCTTGCTGGTCAGGTCCTTCACCGTGCCGCTGACCTGGGCCATCAACGGTTTGCCGTCCTTGATCACCGAAACATTGATCACGCCTTGGTGCTTGCTGCGAATCAGCTCGGCAGCCTTGGCGATGTCGGGCGTGAGGAAAGTGGAATTGAACGTGTTGTAGTGCACGGTGATATCACCGAATTTTTCCATGCGCTCGGCCTTGATGGCATCGGCGGCCATGGCGCCAACGCTCAGGCAGGCGGTGATGAGAAACAACGCTAGACGTTTCATGTCGTGCTCCTGATGCGGTCGGGGCTCACACCGCGACCTGATGATCGGCAAGGCCTGGGCTGCTGACCCGATAGATGCCTATTTCACCTAACAGATTAGGCCATAGCTTGCTGGCCCACCCGTGGCGATGCTGCTGGTCCACGGCCAGGCGATCGATGACCCTGGCTTCACGTTCGCGGCACAGGGCTTCGAAATCCTTGAAGGTGCAGAAGTGGATGTTCGGCGTGTTGTACCAGGTATAGGGCAGGAACTCCGAGACCGGCATGCGGCCCTTGCTCGCCAGGTACCAGCGACAGCGCCAATGGCCGAAGTTAGGGAAGGTGATGATGCACTGGCGCCCGACCCGCAGCATTTCGTCGAGGATCTTGTCCGGGTAGTGCACCGCCTGCAGGGCCTGGGTCATGACCACGATGTCGAAGCTGTTGCTGGCGAAGTTGCCCAGGCCCTTGTCCAGGTCCTGCTCGATGACGTTGATCCCCTTGGCGACGCACTCGGCAATGTTGTCCGGGTCGTTTTCCAGGCCGTAGCCGGTGACTTGCTTGTTGTCCCGCAGCCAGGTCAGCAGCTCGCCGTTGCCGCAACCCAGGTCGAGCACGCGGCTGCCGGCGGGGATCCATTCCTGGATGATGTCCAGATCGGCTCTCATGGCGTCCTCACAGCGTTATACGGTTCATGTAGTTGCCGAACGCCTGCAGGTAGCGCGGGATCGGGATCAGAAAGGCGTCGTGGCCCTGGGGGGCGTCGATTTCCAGGTAGCAGACATCCTTGCGCGCGGCCATCAGCGCGTCCACCAGCTCCCGCGAGCGCGCCGGGGAGAAGCGCCAGTCGGTGGTGAACGACATCACGCAGAACTTGGCGGTGGCATTGGCGAAGGTTTTCGCCAGGTTATCGTCGAAGTTCGCCGCCGGATCGAAGTAGTCCAGCGCCTTGGTCATCAACAGGTAGGTGTTGGCGTCGAAACGCCCGGAGAATTCCTCGCCCTGGTAACGCAGGTAGCTCTCGACCTGGAATTCGACGCTGTGAAAGTCGTAGTTGAGCTTTTCGCTCTTGAGGCCACGACCGAATTTCTCGCCCATGGAGTCGTCGGACAGGTAGGTGATGTGCCCGACCATCCGTGCCAGCATCAGACCGCGCTTGGGGATCACGCCGTGTTCCTGGAATGAGCCGCCGTGGAACTCGGGGTCGGTGAGGATCGCCTGGCGCGCCACTTCGTTGAAGGCGATGTTCTGCGCCGACAGTTTGGGGGCCGAGGCGATTGCCAGGCAGTGGCGCACGCGGTCCGGGTAGGTGATGGTCCATTGCAGGGCCTGCATGCCCCCCAGGCTGCCGCCGATCACGGCTGCCCACTGGCCGATACCGAGGCGGTCGGCCAGGCGTGCCTGGCTGTGGACCCAGTCTTCCACGGTCAGCACCGGGAAATCGGCGCCGAAGGGCTTGCCGGTGTCCGGGTTGAGGCTGCTGGGGCCGGTGGAGCCGTTGCAGCCGCCCAGGTTGTTCAGGCTGACCACGAAGAACTTGCTGGTGTCGATGGGCTTGCCCGGGCCGATGCAGCTGTCCCACCAGCCGGGCTTGCGGTCGTCGATGCTGTGGTAGCCGGCGGCGTGGTGATGCCCCGACAAGGCGTGGCAAATCAGCACGGCATTGCTCGCCGTGGCATTGAGGGTGCCGTAGGTTTCGTAGATCAGGTCATAGGCTGGCAACGAACGGCCGCAGGCCAGGGCCAGGGGCTCGCTGAAATGCGCCATTTGCGGCGTCACCAGACCAACGGAATCGGGGGGAAAGGCAGCTGGCATCGACCCTGCTCGCGTTGAAATGAGGCGTAAGTCTAAAGACCGCTGTGGCGGGCGGCAAGCAAAGGCGCAACCAGGGGATACAACGGTTGCGAGGGGATTTATTTGTGGCGAGGGGATTTATCCCCGCTGGGCTGCGAAGCAGCCCTGAAACCTGAGTATGCGGAGTATTAGACTGACCGAGTTGTCTGCTTTGGGGCCGCTTCGCGGCCCAGCGGGGATAAATCCCCTCGCCACAGACAGTTCTTTTGCCACAGAGAGCAGAGCTGGGGGCGTCAGATCAGCAGACGCAAGATCTCCGGCATCATGGTCATCGCCGCCAGGTTGTTGATCACCAGCATGTCGATCAGCTTGAGCACCATGAATGCCAGGATTGGCGAGATATCCAGGCCACCCAGGTTCGGCACGATGCGGCGGAACGGTGCCAGGGCCGGCTCGCAGATCTGGTTCACCAGTTCGGCACCGGGGTTATGGCTGCCCGGCGCGACCCACGACAGGATCACGCTGATGATCAGGGCGAAGAAGAAAATCTTCAGGAACAGCGCGGTCACGCCAATGATCGACCAGATCAGCAGTTGCAGCGGGTTGCCGGTGGTGCCGTAGGTCAGCAGCAGGGTCAGGGCCATCAGCGCCATTTGCACCAGGATCGCCAGCACCAGCGAGGACATGTCCAGGCCGAACAGGCTTGGGATGATCCGGCGCAGCGGCTTGAGCAGCGGCTGGGTGGCCTTGACGATGAACTGGCACAGCGGGTTGTAGAAGTTGGCGCGCACCAGTTGCAGCACGAAGCGCAGCAGTACGATCAGCAGGTACAGGCTGCCGAGGGTTTGCAGCACATAGACCGCTGCAGTGTTCAATCCAATCATGAATGGCTCCTTATTGGCCCAGTTGTTCGGCCATTTCGGCCGAGCGGTGCGCGGCGGCGCCGAGTGCTTTTTCCACCAGGGCTTCGAAACCCCCGGCCTGGAACGATTTGATGGCCGCTTCGGTGGTGCCGGCCGGGGAGGTCACGCGACGACGCAGCTCGGCCGCGTCGACATCGCTGGCGACGGCCATGTGCGCGGCGCCCAAGGCGGTTTGCAAGGTCAGTTGAGCGGCGGTTTCCCGGGGCAGGCCGAGCTTCTCGCCAGCGGCGGTCATGGCTTCGATCAGCAGGAAGAAGTACGCCGGGCCCGAGCCGGAGACGGCGGTGACGGCATCCAATTGCTGCTCGGTGTCCAGCCACAAGGCCAGGCCGACGGCCGATAGCAGCGTTTGCGCCTGCTGACGTTGCGCGGCGCTCACCTGTTCGGTGGCGAACAGGCCGCTGACGCCCTGGCGCAGCAGCGCCGGGGTGTTGGGCATGCAGCGTACGATCGGCTGCTCGCCGAGCCAGTTGTTCATGCTGGCGCAGGTGATCCCCGCGGCAATCGACACCACCAACTGATGGGGCTTGAGATTCGGGCGCAGGGCCTCGCAGACGGTTTTCATCGCTTGCGGCTTGACCGCCAGCACGATGACGTCCGCGCCGTCGATGGCCTGGGCGTTGTCGGCAAAGGTCTGGATGCCGTGTTCGGCGCTCACCCGGGTGCGGGTCTCTTCACCCGGATCGCTGGCGCGGATCAGCGAAGCGTCCAGGCCCTTGGCCCGCAGGCCACCGATCAGGCTAGCGGCCATGTTGCCGGCGCCAATGAAGGCAATACGCGTGTTGCTCATGACAGGTCCTTATAAAGAGATGAGTGGGCCATGATTCAGGAGTGACCGTAGTCGCGGGCGCCAAACAGGGCAGTGCCGATGCGCACCCAGGTGGCGCCTTGGGCAATCGCTGACTCAAGGTCGTGGCTCATGCCCATGGAAAGGGTGTCCAGCGGCAGCGCCAGGCTGGCTTGCAAGCGTTGGACAGCGGCGAAGGCAGCATCCTGGGCGGCGCGGTCTTCGGTGGGTTCGGGAATCGCCATCAGTCCGCGCAGCTTCAGGCGCGGCAAAGCGCTGATGGCGCTGGCCAGGGCGGGCAGGTCTGCCGGGGTGCAGCCGGACTTGCTGGCTTCACCGCTGACATTGACCTGAATGCAGATGTTCAGCGGCGGCAACTCGGCCGGGCGCTGCTCGGACAGGCGCTGTGCAATTTTCAAGCGATCCACGGAGTGCACCCAGTCGAAGTGTTCGGCGATAGCGCGCGTCTTGTTCGATTGAATGGGGCCGATGAAGTGCCAGATCAAGGGCAGGTCGGTCAATTCGACTTGTTTGCCCAGGGCCTCTTGCAGGTAGTTCTCGCCAAAGTCTCGCAGGCCGGCGGCGTAGGCTTCACGCAGGGCCTGGGCGGGCTTGGTCTTGCTCACGGCCAGCAGTTGAACGCTGTTTCCGGCACGCTGGGCGGCCTGCTCCGCAGCGCGGATGCGCGATCTAACCTGAGCGATGTTGTCTGCTATCGTGGACATAAAGAAGCGCCAGCGGGTCTGAGGTTCGCGGCATTCTACTGGAATTGAGGAGCGCTATGGATATCACTGAACTGCTGGCGTTCAGCGCCAAACAGGGGGCGTCGGACCTGCACCTGTCCGCCGGGCTGCCGCCGATGATCCGCGTGGATGGCGATGTACGGCGGATCAACCTGCCGGCGCTGGACCACAAGCAGGTCCACGAGTTGATCTACGACATCATGAACGATCGGCAACGAGTGGATTACGAAAAGTTTCTGGAGACCGACTTTTCCTTCGACGTGCCGGGCATCGCGCGGTTTCGGGTCAACGCCTTCAACCAGAATCGTGGCGCGGGGGCGGTGTTCCGGACCATTCCGTCGAAAGTCCTGACCATGGAAGACCTGGGAATGGGCGAGGTGTTTCGCAAGGTGACCGAGGCGCCTCGCGGGCTGGTGCTGGTGACCGGGCCGACCGGCTCAGGCAAGTCCACCACTCTGGCGGCCATGATCGACCACCTCAACAGCCACAAGCACCACCATATCCTCACCATCGAAGACCCTATCGAATTCGTTCACGAACCGCGCAAATGCCTGATCAACCAGCGCGAGGTGCACCGCGACACCCAGGGTTTCTCCACAGCCCTGCGCTCGGCCCTGCGGGAGGACCCGGACGTGATCCTGGTGGGTGAGATGCGCGACCTGGAAACCATCCGCCTGGCGCTGACCGCCGCCGAAACCGGGCACCTGGTGTTCGGCACCCTGCACACCACGTCAGCGGCCAAGACCATCGACCGGGTGGTGGACGTGTTCCCCGGTGACGAGAAGTCCATGGTTCGCTCGATGTTGTCGGAATCGTTGCAGGCGGTGATTTCCCAGACGCTGGTCAAGAAAATCGGCGGGGGTCGGATCGCGGCGCATGAAATCATGCTGGGGACCTCGGCCATCCGGAACCTGATCCGTGAAGACAAGGTGGCGCAAATGTACTCGTCCATCCAGACCGGCGGCTCGCTGGGGATGCAGACACTGGACATGTGCCTGAAGGACCTGGTGGGCAAGGGCTTGATCAGCCGTGAACATGCCCGGGAGCGGGCGCGTACGCCGGATAACTTCTGAGGGAGGTGCGCCCTGTGGCGAGGGGATTTATCCCCGCTGGGGCGCGAAGCGCCTCCAACAATGCAGAGGCTTACGCCTTTATCTCTGGCTCGCCATTTGGGGGCTGCTTCGCAGCCCAACGGGGATAAATCCCCTCGCCACAGGGGGGATCAGCGCTGGACGACGCGCATCGTGCCCGGTTCTTTGGGCAGCACTCGCTTGGCGACCACGTAGTGGCTGTTCCAGTACGGCTTGTTCAAGGTGTCGATGGTCACCGACTTGCCACGGCGCGGGGCGTGGATGAAGCGGTCGTTGCCCAGGTAGATGGCCACGTGGTTGACTCGGCGGCTCTTGAGCTTGAAGAAGATCAGGTCGCCGGGCTTGAGGTCCTTGCGCTCGACCTTCTCGCCATGACCGGCGGCCATGGCGTTGGAGGTGCGTGGCAGGTCGAACGTGGCGTCGTTGAAGGCATATTTCACCAGCCCGCTGCAGTCGAAGCCTTTACTTGGGCTGCTGCCGCCCCAACGATAAGGTGTGCCAAGGACATTCACGGCGCGGCTCAGGACATTGCTGGTCGTCTTGGTCGCCATGGGTGGCACCAGACGGCTATGGGCGCTGCTCACGCGCTGGAGGCTTTGCTTGCTCTTGCTCGAAGGAGCAGAAACATGGGATTTCGGGGTATAGCCGTTGATGTTGGGAAGACGTTGCTCACGATTGGTGGCGTGGGCGGCCAGTGGCAATAATAGGCAGATGGTTAGCCATGTCTTGAAAAATGGACGCATTAGGCAGGGCTCTTGAAGGTTAGCGCGCAACTTTATAACAGCTTTTTTTGCCATCCCGAGGCCGTTTGTCGATTCGAAACCCAACGCAAAGCCCGGAAAAATGCACCCAATTGACCAGATTGTCTGACAGAACCCCCGTGCTACGGGGCTTTCGCCGGTTTGTGTCGTCCGAAACCGCTTGTCGGCGAGACACAAAAAAGTCACAAAAAGTCCGAACAAATTTTTCTATCGAGGCAAAAGAGACCATTCATGAACAGCTATCAGCAGGACGCCATTCGCGATACCCACAGCAAAGTCATCGGGTATCTGCTGTGGATTTTCGGTTTTACCGGCGCCCACCGTTTTTATTACGGCAAGCCGGTCACGGGCACGATCTGGTTCTTCACCTTCGGCCTGCTGGGCATCGGTTGGCTGATCGACCTGTTCCTCATCCCGGCCATGGACCGCGAAGCGGACCTGCGTTTCACCCCGGGGCCGATCGAGTACAGCGTGGCGTGGATTCTGCTGACGTTTCTCGGGGTGCTGGGCGTACACCGCATGTACCAGGGCAAATGGCTCAGTGGGATCATTTACCTGCTGACCGGCGGGGTGTTTTTCCTCGGGGTGCTGTATGACTTCTGGACATTGAACGATCAGGTGTCGATTCGTAATGCGCAGAAGCGTGGGGCGTTCCAGTAAGACCGGGTCGCCTGCATCGCGAGCGAGCTCGCTCCCACACTGGATCGAGGTGTTCACAAATCATGTGTTCACCAAAGATCCAACTGTGGGAGCGAGCTTGCTCGCGATAGGCGCGACGCGGTATCAGGCCTGGTGAGTGATCCGCCCATCCATCAGGGTGAAACGCACCACGCCCGGCAGGCTGTGACCGAGGAACGGGCAGTTGTCGCCCTTGGAGCGCCAGGCTTCACCGGCCACGGTGGACGCGGCGGGGTCGAACAGCACCAGGTCCGCCGCGGCGCCCACCGCGAGTTTCCCCGCCGGCAGTTGCAGTGCCTGGGCCGGGCCGGCGCTCAGGCGTGCCAGCAAGGTCGGCAGGTCCAGCAAGCCGTCTTCCACCAGCGTCATCGCCAGCGGTAGCAGCAGTTCGACGCTGCTGATGCCCGGCTCGGTGGCGCCGAACGGTGCCAGCTTGGCATCGCGCTCATGGGGTTGGTGATGGCTGGAGATGGCCGAGATGACCCCGGACTTCACCGCCTCACGCAGGCCATCGCGGTCGGCACGGGTGCGCAGCGGTGGCTGGACATGGTAGACGCTGTTGAAGTCGATCAGCGCGTCGTCGGTCAGGATCAACTGGTACAGCGCCACATCGGCGGTCACCGGCAAGCCGCGGGCCTGGGCCTGGGCGATCAACGCCGCGCCGCGGGCGCTGGTCAGCTGGCTGAAGTGGGCGCGCACGCCGCTTTGTTCCACCAATAGCAGGTCCCGGGCCAGGGCCACGGTCTCGGCGGTTTCCGGGATGCCCGGCAGGCCGAGGAAGCTGGCGGTCGGGCCTTCGTGGGCCAGGCCGCCTTCGGCCAGGTCGTGGTCCTGGGAGTTGAAGATCACCGTCAGGCCGAAGGTCGCTGCGTATTCCAGGGCGCGGCACAAGGTGCGGGTATTGCGGAAACTGTTCAGGCCGTTGCCGAACGCCACGCAACCGGCATCACGCAGCGCAATGAGCTCGGCCAGTTGTTCGCCTTCCAAGCCTTTGCTCAGTGCGCCAATCGGGAAGACCT
The DNA here is from genome assembly GCF_965119365.1 of Pseudomonas medicaginis. Classification (NCBI taxonomy): domain Bacteria; kingdom Pseudomonadati; phylum Pseudomonadota; class Gammaproteobacteria; order Pseudomonadales; family Pseudomonadaceae; genus Pseudomonas; species Pseudomonas medicaginis. The sequence continues at coordinate 6,956,867 of NZ_OZ221631.1, read as the reverse complement.
TGGTATTGCCGGCTTCGCGGGCGCGGTCGAGGATCAGTTCGGCCACGGCCGAGGTGTCCAGCACCGGTTTGGTCTGCGGCGGGCAGCACAGGCTGGTCACGCCACCGGCGGCGGCGGCCCGGGTTTCGCTGACGATGCTGCCTTTGCGGCTGTAGCCTGGTTCGCGCAGGGAGACGTTCAGGTCCACCAGGCCGGGAGCGGCCACCAAGCCTTGGGCATCGAGGATTTCGACCGCGACGAAACCTGTCGGCGCCGCGCCAAGGGCGACGATCTTGCAGGCATCGATATGAATGTCAGTCACTTGATCCAGGCCGCTGGCTGGATCGATCACGCGTGCGCCGAGAATGCTGAGCTTCACTGGGCGTTCTCCTGGTCGAATTGGCGCTGGGCCGTTTGGCCGCTCATGGCCATGGACAGCACGGCCATGCGGATGGCGATGCCGTAGGTCACCTGGTTGAGAATCACCGAGTGCGGCCCGTCGGCCACGGCCGACTCGATCTCTACGCCGCGGTTGATCGGCCCCGGGTGCATGACGATGGCATCCGGCTTGGCCCCGGCCAGGCGCGCCGTGGTCAGGCCGAACAGGCGGTAGAACTCGCCTTCGCTGGGCAGCAGGCCGCCGGTCATGCGCTCGCGTTGCAGGCGCAGCATGATCACCACGTCGACATCCTTGAGGCCTTCGGTCATGTCGGTGTAGACCTTCACGCCGTATTGCTCGACGCCAATGGGCAGCAGGGTTTTCGGCGCGATCACGCGGATGTCCGGGCAACCGAGGGTCTTGAGGGCCAGCATGTTCGAGCGCGCCACCCGCGAGTGCAGGATGTCGCCGACGATGGCCACTGACAGGTTCTCGAAGCTGCCCTTGTGCCGGCGGATGGTCAGCATGTCGAGCATGCCCTGGGTCGGGTGGGCGTGACGGCCGTCGCCGCCGTTGATGATCGCCACTTGCGGGCAGACGTGTTCGGCGATGAAGTGCGCTGCGCCGGAGTCGCCGTGGCGCACGACGAACATGTCGGCGGCCATGGCTTCGAGGTTGCGCAGGGTGTCGAGCAGGGTTTCACCCTTGCTCGCCGAGGACGTGGACACGTTGAGGGTGATCACGTCCGCCGACAGCCGCTGGGCCGCCAGTTCGAAGGTGGTGCGGGTGCGGGTGGAGTTTTCGAAGAACACGTTGCACACGGTCTTGCCGCGCAGCAACGGGACTTTCTTCACCGCCCGGGCACCGACTTCAAGGAATGAGTCGGCAGTGTCGAGGATTTCCGTCAGCAGCTCGCGGCGCAGGCCGTCGAGGGACAGGAAGTGCCGCAGCTGGCCCTGATCGTTGAGCTGCAGCGGGCGCTTGGTTTCGAGAGGCGTCATCGCGATGGACTCTTACAAGGGCAGTTAAAGGGCAAGGTCTTGCAGTTCGAGTTGCAGCGGCGACGGTCCGGAGAGCTTGACCCGCTCGTGGGCGGCCAGCGTCAGCGTCGCACCGACCACGTTGGGCCGGATTGGCAGCTCGGCGGCGTCCAGGTCCAGCAGGCACACCAGCGTCACGCTGGCCGGGCGGCCGTAGTCGAACAATTCGTTCATGGCGGCGCGGATGGTCCGACCGCTCATCAGCACGTCGTCGATCAGCACCAGGTGCTGGCCTTCGATCTCGAACGGCAGCGCCGAGGGGCGCACTTGCGGGTGCAGGCCATTCTGGCTGAAGTCGTCGCGGTAGAAGGACACGTCCAGGGTGCCCAGCGGCGATTGGCTGCCCAGTGCGTCGAGCAAGGCCTGGGCGACCCACACGCCACCGGTGCGAATGCCGATGTAGCGCGGGTCGCTGATGCCGCGGTGTTCCAGGTGTGCCTTGAGACGAATCGCCATCTGGCTGATCAGTTCGGCAGGATTGGGCAGGCTCATGCTGGCTCCTTCAGGTTCCCGGGCCGGTGGTGAGTGGCGCGGTCTATCGCTAAGAGAAAGCGCCTTGGCGGCGCTTTCAAAAAATCAGGTTTCGAACAGGGCGGTGTTGGCGTCGAGCCAGCCTTGCAGCAGCAGGGCGGCGGCGATGGCGTCCACCGGGTTGTCGCGGTAACTGCCTTTTTGCCCGCCGCGCACCAGGCGTTCGCCCTTGGCCTCGAAGGTGGTCAGGCGCTCGTCATGGGTATAGAAGGGCAGGTTGTAGCGGCCATTGAGCCGGCGGGCAAACTTTTCGGCGCGCAGGCACATGTCACTGGGCGTGCCGTCCATGTTCAGGGGCAGGCCGACCACCACGGCATCGGGTTTCCACTCCTTGATCAGCGCTTCGACCTGGTTCCAGTCCGGAACGCCATTCTGCGCCTTCAAGGTGCACAACTCGCGGGCCTGGCCGGTAATGACCTGGCCGACCGCTACGCCGATCTGTTTGGTGCCGTAATCGAAGCCCAGCAGCAAGCGCAGGGCCATCAGGCGTGTCCTGCCTGGCTGGTGAGCAGACTGAGGTTGACCCCCAGCCGGCTGGCGGCCGCTTCCAGGCGCAGTTCGCTGCTGGTGTTGAACAGGATGTCGGCGTCGAACGGGCAGGTCAGCCAGGCGTTGTCGGCCAGTTCGGCTTCCAGTTGCCCGGGTTCCCAACCGGCGTAGCCGAGGGCGATCAGGCTCTTTTCCGGGCCAACGCCGTCGGCGATGGCGAACAGCACGTCCTGGGAGGTGGACAGCGACACGCCGTCCAGGTCCACCGTGGCCTGGTATTTGGGGCCCGATGGATGGAGCACGAAACCGCGATCGGTCTGCACCGGGCCACCGATGAAAATCGGCACGTGCTGGCACAAGAGTGGCGGTTCGACCTCGGGCCGCAGTTGCTCAAGAATGTCCGCCAGGTTCAGCTCTTGCGGGCGATTGATCACCAGCCCCATGGCCCCATTGGCCGTGTGCTCGACGATGTAGGTCAAGGTATGGGCAAAGTTCGGATCGGCCATGTGCGGCATGGCAATCAGGAAGTGATGCTTGAGGTAGGTGGGGCTGACGTTTTTCATAGGCGCTAGTGTGGCGGCGCGGGGGCGAACTGACAAGCCGGGAAATGCCTGAGGCTGTCACCAATCCCCTGTGGGAGCGAGCTTGCTCGCGATAGCAATTGATCATTCAACACAGAGGTCGACTGACCGTCTGCTATCGCGAGCAAGCTCGCTCCCACAAGGGGATTGGGTGGTTATCAGTTACTGGAAAGCCGGTCGCCGCGGGCAAACTTCCAGGTGCGGATGATTTCCAGCCGGTCGATGTCCGACAAGTCCCCGGTAAACGGTGCGAACGGTGCCGCCAGGCGCACAATCCGCTGGGCCGCCTGGTCCAGCAGCGGCTGGCCGGAGGATTCGAGCACCAGCACTTCATACAACGAGCCGTCCCGGTTGATCGAGACCATTAGCCGCAGGTTGCCGTAGATCTGCTTGCGCCGCGCTTCGTCGGGGTAGTTGAGGTTACCGATACGTTCGACCTTCTTGCGCCACTCGTCTTTGTACCAGGCACCCTTGTCGCGCATGGTCGAGGCGGCGCTCAGGCGGTGGATGCGTGGGCGCTTGGCGTAGAGCTGTTGCTCCTGGGCCAGTTCGGCTTCCAGGCTGGCGATGTCGCTGGACAGCTGGGAGCTGTCGAAGGTGGGCACGGGGGCCTTGGGCTTGGGATCAGGCTTGACCTCTTCCTTGACCGGGGCTTTTTTCGGCTTTGGCGCCACGGTGGTCACGGCCGCCTTGGGCGCCGTCTCCTGCACTTCGGGCTTGGCCGCTGGGGGCGGGGTGACTTTTTGTACCGCACTGTCCTGGAACGGTGCGATCTCGGTGGTCTTGGGGGTCGCCTTTTTTTCCAGGGTGCCGCTGCCTTGCTGGTTTTCCTGGGCGAGGAAGTCGGCCTTCTCGGGCTTGGCCTCGCTCTTGAAGGTGGCCAGGGTAATTTCCAGGGTCTGGCTGATCTGCTTGGGCTCGACCGTGGCAAACCCGACGCCCAGCAGCAGGGCCAGGTGGATCAATGCCGCCAGGAACAAGGTAAAACCGAGGCGATCAGCCGGGCGCACGCCACGATGGGCGAGCTCTTGGGGCAGATCGGACGGGAGTGTCATGACAAGGAAACCAACATCGCGTTTTTTTCAGGCCGGGCATGATAACGCAATGTGAGTTTCCTTCAGCAGATCTGGATCAACGAGCCTTGAGCTTCTGATCGATGGCATCCATCAGCAGGCCGCCGATGTCGGTGCCAAAGGCGTTGTCGATCTCGCGAATGCAGGTCGGGCTGGTGACGTTGATTTCCGTCAGGTGCTCGCCGATCACGTCCAGGCCCACGAACAGCAAGCCTTTTTCCCGCAGGGTCGGGCCGACCTGGGCGGCGATCCAGCGATCCTTCTCGGTCAATGGACGCGCCTCGCCACGCCCGCCGGCCGCCAGGTTGCCCCGGGTCTCGCCTGCGGCCGGGATGCGCGCCAGGCAATAATCCACCGGTTCGCCGTCGATCATCAGGATGCGCTTGTCGCCATCGACGATGGCCGGCAGGTAGCCCTGGATCATGATTTGCTGCTGGCCGTGCAGGGTCAGGGTTTCCAGGATTACCGACAGGTTAGGGTGGCCGGCGGTGTGCCGGAAGATCGAGGAACCGCCCATGCCGTCCAGGGGCTTGAGGATCACGTCGCCGTGATGGTCGGCAAATTCGCGCAATACGTCCGGGCGACGGCTGACGATGGTCGGCGGCGTGCATTGCGGGAACAGCGTGGCGAACAGCTTTTCGTTGCAGTCGCGCAGGCTCTGGGGCTTGTTGACTACCAGCACGCCGGCGTTTTCCGCTTGTTCCAGCAGGTAGGTGGAGTACACGAACTCCATGTCGAACGGCGGATCCTTGCGCATCAGGATCACGTCCAGGTCGCTGAGCAGCGCATCGCGTTCATCGCCCAGTTCGAACCATTTTTCGGGGTTGGCGAAGACGTTCAGCGGCTTCATCCGCGCCCGTGCCTGGCCTTCGGCCTGGTAGAGGTCGCGCTGCTCCATGTAGAACAGCTCCCAGCCGCGCTTCTGAGCGGCCAGCAGCATGGCCAGCGAGCTATCCTTTTTATAGGAGATGCTGGCGATAGGGTCCATGACAATGCCGACGCGTACGCTCATGGCTTGGTTCCTCGAAATATGATGGGCACATAATGGCGTGAAAAAGTGGCGTCAGAGTGGCGCCCGGAAGATTGTCGGTCAAGGAAAAACCACCGCGCCGAGCGGCCGATAGATCGGCGATGGAGACTGTGCTAAAAAGGCTGCCATGTGACGTGCGGGCCTTGAACATCAAGGGTTTGCGCTGTCGATCACACTTACGCCTTAAAAATCGGTCCGCAGCGGCAATGGCAGAGCATCTCACGCAGCAGCAACCCAGCGCCTTGAAGGTCATGGTCATCGACGACTCGAAGACCATCCGCCGCACCGCCGAAACCTTGCTGCGCAACGTGGGCTGCGAGGTGATCACGGCCATCGACGGTTTCGATGCCCTGGCCAAGATCGCCGACCATCATCCGGGCATCATTTTCGTCGACATCATGATGCCGCGTCTCGATGGCTACCAGACCTGTGCCCTGATCAAGAACAACAGCGCGTTCAAGGCCACGCCGGTGATCATGCTGTCGTCCCGGGATGGGTTGTTCGACAAGGCCAAGGGGCGCATCGTCGGTTCCGATCAGTTTTTGACCAAGCCGTTCAGCAAGGAAGAACTGCTGGGAGCGATACAGGCCCATGTCCCGGGCTTTGCCGCTGTCCAGCCGCACCAGGCACATCAATGACACTCGGCCAACGGGCCTGGGGTCAACAAGAATATGGGGAACACCATGGCACGAGTTCTGATCGTCGATGATTCGCCGACTGAAATGTACAAACTGACCGGCATGCTGGAAAAGCACGGCCATCAGGTCCTGAAGGCCGAGAATGGCGCCGATGGCGTGGCCCTGGCCCGCCAGGAAAAACCCGATGCGGTGCTGATGGACATCGTCATGCCCGGCCTCAACGGTTTCCAGGCCACGCGCCAGTTGACCAAGGACCCGGACACCGGCCACATCCCGGTGATCATCATCACCACCAAGGATCAGGACACCGACAAGGTCTGGGGCACGCGCCAGGGGGCGAAGGACTACCTGACCAAGCCGGTGGACGAAGAAACCCTGATCGCGACCCTGAACAAAGTGCTGGCGGGCTGACGGCGCGGCCATGAGCCAATCCCTGACGGCCTTCGAACTGCTGCTGCAGATCGACCGGCATTGTCGGCTGCTGGGGGCGGACCTGCCCTCCCAGCCGACCCACCGCGCCGGTTGGAGCGGCATCGGCTTTCGCCTGGGCGAGCACTGGTACGTGGCGCCGATGGGCGAAGTCAGCGAAGTGCTGCACGAGCCACGCCACACGCCTTTGCCCGGGGTCAAGCCGTGGGTGCGGGGTGTGGCTAACCTGCGCGGACGCTTGTTGCCGTTGATGGACTTGTGCGGGTTCTTCGGCCATGAACTGTCGCCCGTGCGCAAGCAACGGCGCGTGCTGGTGGTGGACCACGACGAGGTGTTCGCCGGCTTGTTGGTGGACGAAGTCCTCGGGTTGCAGCACTTTGCCCAGGACAGCCTGGAGCCGACGCTGGTGGACGACCTTGACGGCCCGGAAGCGGCCTTCGTCAAGGGTCGTTTTGGCGGCGAGCGCGAGTGGCAAGTGTTCAGCCCGTTTGCCCTGGCGCGGTCGCCGGGGTTCATGGATGTAGCTGTTTGACGAGATGCAGCGCAGGCCCCTTGTGGGAGCGAGCTTGCTCGCGATTGCGGTGGGTCAGCTAAATCAAGGCTGATTGAGCCAATGCTATCGCGAGCGAGCTCGCTCCCACGTTGGTTCGGCGGTGACTGGGTTGGATTGGGCAGTACAGGCGAGAACCGATGATCAAAGCAAAAACAGGCAAGCCACTGGAAGCGTCGCGCAGTCGTTCGCAGATCATCGTGCTGTTCGTCGCGCTGATCGTCTTCATCATGCTGCTGTTCGCCAACTTCGCTTACCTCAACACCCAATCCACCTACGACAAACAGTACATCGGCCACGCCGGTGAGTTGCGGGTGCTGTCCCAGCGTATCGCCAAGAACGCCACCGAGGCCGCCGCCGGCAAGCCCGCGGCGTTCAAGCTGCTGAGCGATGCGCGCAATGACTTCGCCCAGCGCTGGGGCTCCCTGAAACAGGGCGATCCGGTCACCGGCCTGCCGCCTGCGCCCGCCACCTTGCGCCCGCAGATGCGCGCCGTGCAGTTGGATTGGGAGCGCCTGCTCAAGAACACCGATGCCATTCTCTCCAGCGAACAGACCGTGCTGTCGCTGCATCAGGTGGCGGCCACCCTGGCCGAAACCGTGCCGCAGTTGCAGGTCGAGTACGAAAAAGTCGTCGAAATCCTGCTGCAGCGCGGCGCGCCGGCCACCCAAGTGGCCATGGCCCAGCGCCAGTCGCTGCTGGCCGAGCGGATTCTCGGCGCGGTGAACACCGTGCTGGCGGGGGACGAAAACGCCAGCCAGGCCGCCGACACCTTCGGCCGCGACGCCGCGCGTTTTGGCCAGGTGCTCAATGGCATGTTGCAAGGTGACCCGGCCCTGAAGATCTCCCAGGTCCAGGACCGCGATGCCCGGGCGCGCCTGAGCGAAATCAGCGAGCTGTTCGAGTTTGTCTCGGGCTCGGTGGATGAAATCCTCGAGACTTCCCCGGAGCTGTTCAAGGTCCGCGAATCGGCCGGCAACATATTCAACCTGTCGCAGACCCTGCTCGACGAGGCGTCGCACCTGGCCACGGCCTTCGAAAACCTGGCCGGTGGGCGTTCGGTCAATACCATCGGCGGCTATGTGCTGGGCCTGATGGCGCTGATGTCGATCATCCTGATCGGCCTGGTGATGGTCCGCGAGACCAACCGCCAACTGCGGGAAACCGCGGAAAAGAACGAGCGCAACCAGAACGCGATCATGCGCCTGCTGGACGAGATCGAAGACCTGGCCGACGGCGACCTGACCGTCACGGCCTCGGTCACCGAGGACTTCACCGGCACCATCGCCGATTCCATCAACTATTCGGTGGATCAACTGCGTGACTTGGTGGCGACCATCAACCTCACCGCCGGCCAGGTCGCCGCCGCCGTGCAGGAAACCCAGGCCACGGCGATGCACCTGGCCCAGGCGTCCGAGCACCAGGCCCAGCAGATTTCCGAAGCTTCGACTTCAATTAATGAAATGGCCCAGTCCATCGACCAGGTGTCGGCCAATGCCGCCGAGTCGTCGGCGGTGGCCGAGCGTTCGGTGGAAATCGCCAACAAGGGCAACGAGGTGGTGCACAACACCATTCACGGCATGGACAACATTCGCGAGCAGATCCAGGACACCGCCAAGCGCATCAAGCGTCTGGGTGAGTCATCCCAGGAAATTGGCGACATTGTCAGCCTGATCGACGATATTGCCGACCAGACCAACATCCTGGCCCTCAACGCCGCCATCCAGGCGTCCATGGCCGGCGATGCCGGGCGCGGGTTCGCGGTGGTGGCCGATGAAGTGCAGCGCCTGGCCGAGCGTTCTTCGGCGGCGACCCGGCAGATCGAGACCCTGGTGCGGGCGATCCAGGCCGACACCAACGAAGCGGTAATTTCCATGGAGCAGACCACCACCGAAGTGGTGCGCGGCGCACGACTGGCCCAGGATGCCGGCGTGGCCCTGGAAGAGATCGAAGGCGTGTCCAAGACCCTGGCGGCATTGATCCAGAGTATCTCCAACGCGGCGCAGCAGCAGACCACCTCGGCGGGGCAGATATCCTTGACCATGAACGTGATCCAGCAGATCACCACGCAGACCTCGTCGGGCTCCACCGCCACCGCCGAAAGCATCGGCAACCTGGCGAAAATGGCCAGCCAGCTGCGCCGTTCGGTGTCGGGGTTCACGTTGCCGGCGGCGGATGAGGACAAGGCGTGAAGGATGGGATTTGTCTGGTGATGAGGCGCTTTTGTGGCGAGGGGATTTATCCCCGCTGGGGCGCGAAGCGGCCCCATTCAAACTGTCTGACGACCTGACCTCGCTGTCCGGTTTTTGGGGCTGCTGCGCAGCCCAGCGGGGATAAATCCCCTCGCCACAGGGTTGACTCGTACCCTTTGGCAGGTAACTGTTGATTTGGAGTGGTTATGGGTGATCGGCACGACTACGTGGCCCTGGAATGGGTCAAGGGCGAGATTGCCGAAACGCTGAAGCAGGCTCATCTGGCCCTCAACCGACTGGTGGACGATCCTCAGGCGTCGGATGCCCTCGGGCACTGCCTGGCCTGCATTCACCAAGTCCACGGCGGCCTGCAGATGATCGAGTTCTACGGTGCGGCGTTGCTGGCCGAAGAGATGGAGCAGCTGTGCGCCGCCCTGCAGGACAACCGCGTGACCCATCGCGACGAAGCCATCAGCCTGTTGAGCCAGGCCCTGGGGCAGTTGCCGATCTACCTGGACCGCGTACAGGGTGCCCGTCGCGACCTGCCGCTGGTGGTGCTGCCCTTGATCAATGACCTGCGCAGTGCCCGGGGCGAGAGCCTGTTGTCGGAAACCAGCCTGTTCAGTCCCGAGTTGCCCGATATCGCGCCGCTCAGCGACGAGGTTTTGCAGCGCCTCGAACCCGCGGACCTGCCAAACACCTTGCGTAAACTGCGCCAGACCCTGCAAATGGCCCTGGTGGGCCTGTTGCGCGAACAGGATGACGCGACCCACCTGGGTTACCTGGCCAAGGTCTTCCAGCGCCTGGAAACCTTGTGTGCCGGGGCGCCGCTCAATGCGTTGTGGCAGGTGGCCTCGGCGCTGATCGAAGGCATGCGTGACGGGCGTATCGCCAACAGCCCGGCGCTGCGCAGCCTGTTCAAGGAAGCCGACAAGGAACTCAAGCGCCTGCTGGACCAAGGCATGCCTGGCATCAATCAGCCGGCACCGCCCCACCTGCTCAAGAGTTTGTTGTTCTATATTGCCAAGGCCGAACATCCCAGCGGGCAGATGCAGATCATGAAAGAACGCTACTCACTGGACGACGCGCTGCCCGACAGCGCCATGGTCGACGAAGAACGCGCGCGCCTGGCCGGGCCCGACCGCGATGCCATGCGCTCGGTGCTTGCCGCGCTGTGCGAGGAACTGGTACGGGTAAAGGAGCGCCTGGACCTGTTCGTGCGCAGCGATCGCCAGCACGCCTCGGAACTGGACAGCCTGCTGGCGCCGCTGCGGCAGATCGCCGACACCCTGGCGGTGCTGGGTTTCGGCCAGCCGCGCAAGGTCATCATCGATCAACTGGCGGTGGTCCTGAGCCTTGCCCAGGGCCAGCGCGAGCCGGACGACGCCACCCTCATGGACGTCGCCGGGGCCTTGCTCTACGTCGAGGCGACCCTGGCCGGCATGGTCGGCACCGTCGAGCCCGAGAGCCGCGAAGACACGCACCTGCCCACCACCGATCTGACCCAGATCCACCAGATCGTCATCAAGGAAGCCCACACCTGCCTGCAACAAGCCAAGGACATGATCGTCGACTATATCGACGCGGACTGGAACAGCGAGCAACTGCAACCCTTGCCGGCGCTGTTGACCCAGGTACGCGGCGCGCTGGCGATGATTCCCCTGAGCCGTGCCGCCAGCCTGGTGCAGGCGTGCAATGCGTTCATCCGCGACCACCTGCTCCTGGAGCAGGCCCAGCCGGGCTGGGAAGAGCTCGACCACCTGGCCGACGTGATCACTGGCCTTGAATACTACCTGGAGCGCTTGAGCGAAGACCCCGAAACCCCCGGCGAGCCGTTGCTCGATGGGGTCGAGCGGAGCCTGGCCGTGCTCGGTTACTACCCTGACGAAGCACGGGTGCCGGTGCTCGATGATGTGTTGAGCCCCAACGAAGCCCAGGTCATGCAGGACTTGCAGGAACTGGATGACCCGCAGACGGTGCAGTCCTTGGCCCAGGTGCTGGCCAGCCCGGTCTCGGCGGTCAACCCGCCGGCCAGGAGCACCCCGGGCAGTCTGTTGCCGCCACCGTTGGATGAAAGTCCGGTGGACGACGAGTTGCGCGAGGTCTTCCTCGAGGAAACCGCCGAGGTCCTCGACGTCCTGCGTGAGTACCTGCCGCGCTGGAGTGCGCATCCCGACGACGCTGTTGCCCTGGGCGAGCTGCGCCGGGCCTTCCATACCTTGAAAGGCAGCGGCCGGATGGTCCGGGCGCTGGTGCTGGGCGAGTTGGCCTGGGCTGTGGAAAACCTGCTCAATCGGGTTCTGGAGCACAGCGTCGAGCCTGGCGCGTCGGTTCGCCAGTTGGTCGAAGACACGGTGCAATTGTTGCCGGCCCTGGTGGCCGAATTTGCCGCCAATCACCAGCGCCAACGCGACGATGTCGACCGCTTGGCTGCTCGCGCCCATGTCCTGGCCAAGGGCGGCGACGAAGACGATGAGAACGACGAGCAGGACGTGGTCGCCCTCGATCCGCTGCTGTTGAAGATCTTCGACAACGAAGCCCAGGGCCACCTCGCCAGCCTCGACCGCTTTCTCGACCAGGCGGCCGACCATCTGCCGTTGCAGGCCAGCGATGAATTGCAGCGAGCCTTGCACACCCTCAAGGGCAGCGCGTCCATGGCCGGCGTGCTGCCCATCGCCGAGCTGGCGGGTGCGATGGATGAACTGGCCCGCGAATACCGGGCGCACCTGATTGCCCTCGACCTGGATGAGGTGGAGTTGCTGCTGGAAGCCGAAGGGCTGCTGCGTCGCGGCCTGCGCCAGCTGCACAGCGAGCCGCTGGCGCCGATTCCTGGCGCCGAGAATCTGATCCCCCGCGCCCAGGCCCTGCTGGCCGAGCGTCTGCACGCCGCCAACAGTGCGCCGGACAAAGCACGACGGACCAAGCGCGATCCGCAACTGATCAACAACTTCCTCGCCCAGGGCATGGACATCCTGCTGGACGCCGAAAGCCTCTTGCAGCGCTGGCAACAGCACCCTGGCGAAGGCCAGGAACTGAGTGCGCTGCTGGATGAATTGACCACCCTGGGCGAAGGCGCACACCTGGCCGACCTGCACCCGGTGGATGAACTTTGCGAAGCCTTGCTGGACCTTTATGGCGCGGTGGAAGAAAGCAGCCTGGCGGTCAGCGACGAATTTTTCCAGCAAGCGCAGCGCGCCCATGAAGCGCTGATCGACATGCTCGACGAGCTGGCGGCCGGTCAGCACGTGCGTCCGCAGCCCGAACGGGTACACGCCCTGCGCCGCCTGCTCCAGGAGAGTCTCGACCCATCGGCCACCGGCCTGATCCGCAGCGACGGCAGCCGCACCTTGAGTATCCGCGAACTGGGCCACGCGACCGCGGAAATGCAGCGTGACGCGCCCGCCGAGACCTCGGTGGAAGATGACCTCGCGTCGATTTTCCTCGAAGAGGCCCAGGACATCCTCGAAAGCGCCGCGCAGGCCTTGCAGCGCTGGTTGGCCGACCCGGACAACGGTGCGCCGCTGTCCTCGCTGCAACGTGACTTGCATACCCTCAAGGGCGGCGCGCGGATGGCCGACATCCGTCCGGTGAGCGACCTGGCCCAGGAGCTGGAAAACCTTTACGAAGGGCTGGTAGACAGGCGCTACAGCTACAGCGAGGAACTGGCGCAGTTGCTCGGCAGCAGCCACGAACGCCTCGACTTGTTGCTTGGGCAGTTGCAACAGGACCAGCCGTTGGGCGATCCCGTGGCGCTGATCGACGCCATTCGAAGGTTCCGCCAGGACAAGCCGAACGCCATCGAGATGAGCACAGCGGCCCAGGCCGACGGTGCCGGCCATGATCCCGAGTTGCTGGAAATCTTCCTTGAAGAAGGCTTCGACATTCTCGACAGCTCAGGCGCGGCGCTGCTGCGGTGGCAGGAAGAGCCGTCGAATCGCCAAGCCGTGGAAACCCTGCTGCGGGATTTGCACACCCTCAAGGGCGGTGCGCGGATGGTGGAAATCGTCCCCATCGGCGATCTGGCCCACGAGTTGGAAAATCTCTACGAAGGCCTGTCGGCGGGCCTGCTCCAGCCGACCCCGGCGCTGTTCGCCTTGCTGCAAAGCAGCCATGACCGACTGGCGCAGATGCTCGACGCGGTGCGCGCCGGCCACCCGTGCCCGCTGGCCGACCGGCTGATCGCGCAGATCCAGTCGGTGAATCATCCCCAGGAAAGTGCTGCGCCACAGGCTGTCCCGACACCGGAACCGGCCCCCGCCGCCAGTCCACCCGCGCCGCAGGCAAGACCGGAGCCTGGCGCCACGGGCGACAGTGCCGACATGGTCAAGGTTTCCGCCGAACTGCTCGACGACCTGGTGAACCTGGCGGGCGAAACGTCGATCTTCCGTGGGCGCATCGAACAGCAGGTCAACGACGCGCGCGTGGCCCTGAGCGAAATGGAAACCACCATCGAGCGCATGCGCGACCAGTTGCGGCGCCTGGACACCGAGACCCAGGGGCGGATTCTCAGTCGTCAGCAGGTGGACGCCGAGCGCCTGGGCTACGAAGAGTTCGACCCGCTGGAGATGGATCGGCATTCCCAATTGCAGCAGCTGTCCCGGGCGCTGTTCGAGTCCGCCTCGGACTTGCTCGAACTCAAGGAAACCCTGGATCGCAGTAATCACGATGCCGAGCTGCTGTTGCAACAGCAGGGGCGGATCAACACCGAACTCCAGGAAGGCCTGATGCGCACGCGCATGGTGCCGTTCGAGCGCATGCTGCCGCGGCTCAAGCGCATCGTCCGGCAATTGGCGCAGGAACTGGGCAAGGACGTGGAATTCGTGGTGGGCAATGCCGACGGCGAGATGGACCGTAACGTGCTGGAGCGCATGGCGGCGCCGCTGGAACACATGCTGCGCAACGCCGTCGACCACGGCCTGGAGCCGGCCGATGTGCGCATCGCCGCTGGCAAGCCGGCACGCGGGCGCATCAGCCTCGACCTGTCCCGGGAAGGCGGCGACATCATTTTCGACATTCGCGACGACGGTGCCGGCGTGCCGCTGGAAGCGGTGCGCAACAAGGCGATCAAGCGTGGCCTGCTGACGCCGGACAGCGACATCAGCGACCGCGATGTGCTGCAGTTCATCCTGCAACCGGGGTTTTCCACCGCGGAAAAAATCACCCAGATCTCCGGGCGTGGCGTCGGCATGGACGTGGTCCACGAAGAGGTGCGGCAACTGGGTGGCAGCATGATCATCGATTCCACGCCGGGGCAGGGCGTGCATTTCCGCATTCGCCTGCCATTTACCGTGGCGGTGAACCGGGCGCTGATGGTGCATTGTCACGAAGACCAGTACGCGATCCCGCTGAACGCCATCGAAAGCATTGTCCGGGTATTGCCCGCCGAACTGGACGGCTATTACCAACTCGATCCGCCGATCTACACCTATGCCGGGCAGCGTTACGAGTTGTGCTACCTCGGCGAATTGCTGAAAACCGGCGCCCGGCCCAAGTTGTTGGGCCAGAGCCAGCCGTTGCCGGTACTGCTGGTGCAGTGCAACGAGCGGCACGTCGCCGTGCAGGTGGATGCGATCGCCGGGACCCGGGAGATCGTGGTCAAGAGCCTGGGGCCGCAATTCTCGGCGGTGCAGGGGCTGTCCGGGGCGACGATCCTGGGGGATGGCCGAGTGGTGTTGATTCTCGACCTGCTGGCGCCGATCCGCGCCTTGCCCCATCAGGTCCCGCGCCGCCAGGTGCCGGCGGAAGGCGAGGGCGAGCCGCAACGGCCACTGCTGGTACTGGTGGTGGATGACTCGGTGACGGTACGCAAGGTCACCAGCCGCCTGCTGGAGCGCCATGGCATGCACGTCCTGACCGCCAAGGACGGTGTGGATGCCATGGCACTGCTGGCCGAACATGCGCCTGACTTGATGCTGCTGGACATCGAGATGCCGCGCATGGACGGCTTCGAAGTGGCCACGCAAGTGCGCAACGACCCGCGCCTGGCGCACCTGCCGATCATCATGATCACCTCCCGCACCGGCCAGAAACACCGCGACCGCGCCATGGCCATCGGCGTCAACGACTACCTGGGCAAGCCGTACCAGGAATCGGTGCTGCTCGACAGCATCGCCTACTGGAGCAAAACCCATGCATGACCATCGCGCCAGCCACCTCACCGGGTTATTGCTGCCCCTGGCCGACCGCCACCTGATCCTGCCCAACGTGGCGGTGGCCGAACTGATCGATTACCAGAGCAGTGCCTTCGATCTGGACACCCCGCCGTGGTTCCTGGGCTGGGTGAGTTGGCGCGAACGACAGATCCCGCTGCTGAGCTTCGAATCGGCCTGCGGCCAGAAAACCGTGATGGGCGAGCGAGCGCGCATCGTCGTGCTCAACGCCCTGGGCGGCCGGCCGGAGTTGCGCTTCATCGCGCTGCTGGTGCAAGGCATCCCGCGCTCCTGCAAGCTCGACAGCCAGTTGAGCTACGTCGACGTGCCGCTGTGCGGGTTGGAACAGGCGGCGGTGCAGGTCGGGGAACACGTGGCGAAAGTGCCGGACCTGTTGGCGTTGGAGGAGTTGGTGATGGCGACCGGGCTGGTGAACATCTGAGACGGGCACGATACCTGTGGGAGCGAGCTTGCTCGCGATAGCGGCCTGTCAGCCAGCTCAACGTTGACTGATCCACCGCTATGGCGAGCAGGCTCGCTCTTACAAGGTAATCATTGCAAGCTGCTATCGGCTCGCCGGATGTAGACTGGCAATGGTGTGAGTAGCCAAGATCCTCAGATCTTTGGTCCGAAATAGATATTGTCGAATTCGATGGCAAACGGCGATAAGTTTCGAGATCCGGTGAACCCGACCCAGACTTCCTTTTTAGGTGGTAAGTAGACGATGCGCTCCTGTACCTAAAGCCATGATGTTTTCCTTTGTCGAGTGACGGCGTTTCCACTTTTTTCCTTTCAGCCTGATACGTAGCGAGGGAGCTTGCTCCCGCTGGGCCGCGAAGCAGCCCCAAAAAAGCGTCACGCTCTTTCGGTTACCCGGATGTTGTCAAATTCGATCGCCCACTGCGGCGGGTTGATCGTGCCCCCTCCGCGCCACAAGCCGATCCATATTTCCTTCGCCCCGCTGAAAAGCGGCGCGCCCCCTACTGTTGAATCCAGCCAGCGGTTTATCGGGGTATCGTTATCTACAGATGTGCTGAACCGGGACGCTGGAAAACTGGGTGAGGTGACCCCAATCAAGAAGTGTTGGCCTGGTTCTGGTGCTTTTTTGATCCGGTACTGAAACCGTACCTGAATAATCTTTTGGCTAGGTACGACCATGTAGGCTTTTCTGAGCGCGGGTTCGAATTGTTCGACGGATCCCATGTCCACCAGGCCAGCCCAATAGATATTTGAGTCCTTGTCCCTTACCAGTCTTCCATGCCCGGGCGTTGCGCCGGATCCGGTTTGCCATCCATTCCAGTTTTCGTCATCAAACGACGTGTAATCTTCAAAAGCCATATTGTTCTCCCCGATGAGGCGTATCAGATCGAGCCAGTGAAACTCATTGGGCGCTAAGGGAGGCGGGATGGCTACTGTCAGGATTGACAGGTTGTAGTGTTCATCCGATAGACGGCTGCCTATGAGTCTGCTTGTTTGAGGCGCGATACGCGTGCGCCGGATCTGGCGACCATTACTCCAACCGTAACGATCCGCCGTCGAGCTTGATTGATGCCCGCGCCATGACCCTCCTAAGGTAACCCCCACGACAGCGAACCCGTGGAGTGGTCATGACAACAACAATATCCCCCGACTCGCGCTGGACGCGGCGGCGCAGCGAAAAGCAGCGGCGCCTCGGGCTGGTGAAGGGGCTTGCCGACGGTGTGGTGCTGCCCACCGACAAGATCGTCGCGGCGCTGGAGGCGTTGATCCTGCCGGGCGACCGTGTGGTGCTGGAAGGTAACAACCAGAAGCAGGCGGACTTCCTTTCCCGCTCCCTGGCGAAAGTCGACCCTTCGAAGTTGCACGATTTGCACATGATCATGCCCAGCGTCGGCCGGTCCGAGCACCTGGACCTGTTCGAACGCGGCATCGCCCGCAAGCTCGACTTCTCCTTCGCCGGCACCCAGAGCCTGCGCATCAGCCAGTTGCTCGAAGACGGCCTGCTGGAAATCGGCGCGATCCACACCTACATCGAACTCTATGCCCGCCTGGTGGTGGACCTGATCCCCAATGTGGTGCTCTCGGCCGGTTTCATGGCCGACCGTGCCGGCAATATCTACACCGGCCCCAGCACCGAAGACTCCCCGGCGTTGATCGAGCCGGCGGCCTTCAGCGATGGGATCGTCATTGTCCAGGTCAACCAGTTGGTGGATGACGTCAGCGACCTGCCGCGAGTCGACATTCCGGCGTCCTGGGTCGATTTCGTGGTGGTGGCCGACAAGCCTTTCTACATCGAACCGCTGTTCACCCGCGACCCGCGCCACATCAAGCCCGTGCATGTGCTGATGGCGATGATGGCGATCCGCGGGATCTACGAAAAACACAACGTCCAGTCCCTCAATCACGGCATCGGTTTCAACACCGCCGCCATCGAATTGATCCTGCCGACCTACGGCGAGTCCCTTGGCCTGAAGGGCAAGATCTGCCGCAACTGGACCCTCAATCCGCATCCGACCCTGATCCCGGCCATCGAAAGCGGCTGGGTCGAAAGCGTGCATTGCTTTGGCACCGAGCTGGGCATGGAAAACTACATCGCCGCCCGACCGGACGTGTTCTTCACTGGCCACGACGGCTCGCTGCGCTCCAACCGCATGGTCTGCCAACTGGCCGGGCAGTACGCGGTGGACCTGTTCATCGGTGCCACCCTGCAAGTGGATGGCGACGGCCATTCCTCTACCGTGACCCGGGGCCGTTTGGCAGGCTTCGGTGGGGCACCGAACATGGGCCACGACCCGCGCGGTCGCCGCCACGGCACGCCAGCCTGGCTCGACATGCGCCACGGCGACGGCGAGGCGCCGTTGCTCGAACGCGGCAAGAAGCTGGTGGTGCAGATGGTCGAGACGTTCCAGGAGGGCGGCAAACCGACCTTCGTCGAGACCCTTGACGCGGTGGACGTGGCGAAGAAAGCCGGCATGCCCCTGGCGCCGATCATGATCTACGGCGACGACGTCACCCACCTGCTGACCGAAGAAGGCATTGCCTATCTGTACAAGGCCCGCTCCCTGGAAGAACGCCAGGCGATGATCGCGGCGGTGGCCGGCGTCACCGCTATCGGCCTGCGCCATGACCCGAAAGACACCGCGCGCATGCGTCGCGAAGGGCTGATCGCCTTGCCCGAGGACCTCGGCATCCGTCGCGCCGATGCCACCCGCGAGTTGCTCGCGGCCAAGAGCGTGGCCGATCTGGTGGAATGGTCCGGTGGCCTCTACAACCCGCCCGCCAAGTTCAGGAGCTGGTAAATGCATGCCTTTAACCTGCAACCGAAAAAACTGTCCTTGGCCGAGCGCCTGGCGGATATGGCGGTGGACGCGCTGATCGACGAAGCCGACCTCTCGCCTAAACCGGCCTTGGTGGATCGTCGTGGCAATGGCGCCCACACCGACCTGCACCTGGGCCTGATGCATGCTTCGGCGCTGTCGCTGTGGCCGGCATTCAAGGAAATGGCCGAAGTCGCCCTCGACTGTGGCGAGATCGGCTTGCCGCTACGCGAAGCCCTCGGGCGCATCGGCCGTGAGGGGGAAGCCTCGATGCTCGCCACCACCGGCGGGGTGAATACCCATCGCGGGGCGATCTGGGCCTTGGGCCTGTTGGTCGCTGCAACGGCGCTGGAACCTGAATCCAGCGTCGCTGGTGCCGTGACTTTACGTGCTGCCCGCCTGGCCTTGCTCAACGACCGTCATGCGCCCCAACCCTTGAGCCACGGCGCCCAGGTCGCCCAGCGCTACGGCGTACGCGGTGCCCGGGAGGAAGCGCAACTGGCGTTCCCGGCAGTCACCGGCCTGGGGCTGCCGCAACTCAAGCGCAGCCGCGCGGCGGGGGCGGGCGAACAGAACGCCCGGCTCGACGCCTTGCTGGCGATCATGACCACCCTGGCCGACACCTGTGTGCTCTACCGCGCTGGCGAAGCGGGTTTGCAGGCCATGCAACAGGGCGCCAAGGCAGTGCTCGATGCCGGTGGCAGTGCGAGCCTGGGCGGTCGTCGCCAATTGCACGCACTGGACCAACAACTGATTGCCCTGAACGCCTCGCCCGGCGGCGCTGCCGACCTGCTCGCCGCCTGCCTGTTCCTCGATCGTATCGAACGCGGCGATGGCCTCTTCCCTGGAGTGTGCTGATGGAAACCTTATCCTTTGAATTCCCCGCCGGGCAGCCGCCACGGGGCCGGGCGCTGGTGGGCTGCGTCGGCTCGGGCGACCTGGAAGTGCTGATCGAACCCGGCCTGGCGGGCAAGTTGACCATCCAGGTGCAGACCTCGGTCAATGGCAGCGCGCAACGCTGGCAGCATTTGTTTGCCCGCCTGTTCGACGGCCAGACGCCACCGGCCCTTTCCATCGACATCCACGATTTCGGCGCCACCCCCGGCGTGGTGCGTTTGCGCCTGGAGCAAGGCTTCGAGGAGATCGGCCATGACTGACAGTGCAGCGTTGCTCAACAAGCACAGCTTCGTCGAGCTCGGCGCCCGGCAGCGGGCCAAGGCCTTGCTCGATGACGGCACTTTCCGCGAACTGCTCGACCCGTTCCAGCGGGTCATGTCGCCGTGGCTGTTGCGCCAGGGCGTGGTGCCGCAAAGCGATGACGGCGTGGTGATCGCCAAGGGTACGCTCGATGGCCTGCCCGTGGTGATCGCCGCCATCGAAGGCGCTTTCCAGGGCGGCAGCCTCGGCGAAGTCGGCGGGGCGAAGATTGCCGGTGCGTTGGAACTGGCGGCCGAAGACAACCGCAAGGGCATTGCCACCCGCGCCGTGCTGCTGCTGGAAACCGGCGGCGTGCGGTTGCAGGAGGCCAACCTGGGCCTGGCGGCGATTGCCGAGATCCATTCGGCGATTGTCGATTTGCGTCAGTACCAGCCGGTGGTTGGCGTGGTGGCCGGCAGCGTCGGTTGCTTTGGCGGCATGTCCATTGCCGCCGGCCTGTGCAGTTATCTGCTGGTGACCCGGGAGGCGCGGCTGGGCCTGAACGGTCCACAAGTGATCGAACAGGAAGCGGGCCTTGACGAATACGACTCCCGCGACCGTCCATTCATCTGGAGCCTGACGGGTGGCGAGCAGCGTTTCGCCACGGGATTGGTGGACCGTTATACGGCCGACGACGTGACGCAGATCCGTCAGCAGGTCAGCCAGTTGCTGCACCTGGGCGTGCCCGCGCAGCACCGCAGCGGCCAGGCCGAGCTGTTCCTGCAACGCCTGACCCGTTTGGACACTGAAGTGCAAATCGAGCCGGCCACGGTTCGTCAGCTGTATCAGGGAGAACGTCCATGAGTTCGTATTCATTGAGGGGCTTGCGCTGGTTCGAGGCCTTGAGTGGCGGTGCCAGCCCGGTGCAAGGTTTGCCTGCTTCGTTGAAAGTCGCCGACGCCAGGCTGGGCGAGCAAGCGGTGCGCTTGCTGGCGGTGGTGGCCGATCCCGACAACCATTTTCCTCGGGCGCGCAACGGCGAAGTCGGCTTGCTGGAAGGCTGGGGCCTGGCCAAGGCGGTGGACGACGCCATCGACGCCGACCGCGATGCCAGCGACAAGCGTGCGCTGATCGCCATTGTCGATGTACCGAGCCAGGCCTATGGCCGACGCGAAGAAGCCCTGGGCATCCATCAGGCCCTGGCCGGTGCGGCGGACAGCTATGCCCGTGCGCGGCTGGCCGGGCATCCGGTGATTGGCTTGCTGGTGGGCAAAGCGATGTCGGGGGCGTTCCTGGCCCATGGCTACCAGGCCAATCGCCTGATTGCCCTGCGCGACCCGGGTGTGATGGTCCACGCCATGGGCAAGGCTTCGGCGGCGCGGGTGACCCTGCGCAGTGTCGAAGAGCTTGAGGCATTGGCCGCCAGCGTGCCGCCGATGGCCTACGACATCGACAGCTTTGCCAGCCTGGGCCTGCTCTGGGAAACCTTGTCGGTGGAGCAGATCGAGCAACCGACGGCGGCTGATCTTGCCCGGGTGACGGATTGCGTGCAGCAGGCGATCAACGATGTGGCCGCTGCGCCTCACGACTTGAGCAGTCGCCTCGGTGCGACCCATCGCGCGGCTTCCAGCACCGTGCGCCAACTGCTGAGAGCGCAGTGGTGAATACGTATCTGGCCCATGACCTGCTCTGGGGGATGACCCCGGAGCAGGTGCCTGCGGGTGCGCCGACATGGGTGGTCGAATCGATTGCCGCCGGTCAACCGGTGGTGGTTCGGCGCTCGCTGACAGCGCCGGGTCAAATCGCGGTCGGCGTGCGCGGGCGCTTGCGCGAGCAGCGTTATGCAACGTCGATGGCGGTCGCGGCGATTGCCCGTCGTGTAAGGCCGGAAGACCTTGGTCACGTCCCCTCGACTCGCGACTTGCCAGCCCTGCAAGCGCTGTCCCGCCTGCGTCCGTTGCTCGATGCCAGTGGCTGGACCTGGGGCGTCAGCGGCAGCGCCGGGTTCGAGCTCGCCACGGGTATCGAGGCGCTGCATGAGCGCAGCGACCTGGATTTGATTCTGCGGGTACCGCACTTTCTCGATCGTCTCCAGGCCAGGGAATTGCTGGCGCAACTGGATGCCTCGGTTTGCGCCGTGGATATGCAATTGCAAACACCCTGCGGTGCTGTCGCCTTGCGCGAGTGGGCGGGTTCGTCGCGGCGGGTCTTGCTCAAGGATGACGTGCAGGCACGTCTGGTGAGCGATCCTTGGCAGTCTTCATTGGAGCGGGTCGCGTGAGCAGCCTCTTCGTCTTTCCCGGCCAGGGTGCGCAGCGCGTGGGCATGCTCCATGGCCTGGCGCCGCAAGTCCTCGACGAGGCGGGTGATGTGCTCGGTGAGGACGTGTTGCAACTGGACAGCGCCGGGGCCTTGCAATCGACCCGTGCCGTGCAACTGTGCCTGCTAATCGCCGGCGTAGCGGCGGCCCGTCGATTGCTGGAGCAGGCCCCCGCGCCGGATTATGTGGCGGGGCTGTCCATCGGCGCCTACCCGGCGGCGGTCGTTGCCGGGGCGCTGGGGTTCGAGGATGCGCTGCGGTTGGTCAGCCTGCGCGGCGAATTGATGCAACAGGCGTATCCGCAAGGCTACGGCATGACGGCGATCATCGGGTTGGACCTCGCGACAGTGGAGGCCTTGCTGGCCCAGGTTCACGGTGAGGCGACGCCGGTCTACCTGGCCAACATCAATGCCGATAACCAAGTGGTCATTGCCGGCAGCGATGAAGCCCTGCACCGGGTCGCCGAAAAGGCTCGGCGCCAAGGCGCTGGCAAGGCCTGCCGGCTGGCGGTGAGCGTGCCGTCCCATTGCCCGTTGCTGGAGGCTCCGGCGCGGACCTTGGCCCAGGCGTTTGCCGAGGTGCCGTTGAAAGCACCGACACTGGGCTATCTCAGTGGTAGCCGCGCGCGGCCGGTGATCAAGACCGAGGCCCTGCGCGACGACCTGGCCTTCAACATGTGCCGCGTCGTCGATTGGCGTGGCACGGTGCAAAGCGCCTACGAGCGAGGCGTGCGGTTGCAGGTCGAGCTGCCGCCCGGCGCGGTACTCACCGGGCTGGCGCGCCGGGTATTCGAGCAGGGTACCGTCATGGCTTTCGACGGCGCCCGGCTCGATACCTTGCAGGCGCTATTGCGTGAGGAGGGAAGCCGCCAACCCTAGACACCGACTCAAGCTGACGAAGCACAAAAACAACAACTTCGACGATGCATTTTGAGGACTACAACAATGATTATTTACGGTGTGGCGTTTCTGGCCTTTTGTACCCTGGCGGGTATTTTCATCGGTGAGCTGCTGGGCAAATTGATCGGCGTGCCGGCCAATGTCGGCGGCGTCGGCATTGCGATGCTGCTGTTGATCGGCCTGGGCAGTTACCTGAGCAAGCGTGGCCTGTTCAAGGGCAAATCCGAGGCTGGCGTGGAGTTCTGGAGCGCCATCTACATCCCCATCGTGGTGGCGATGGCGGCGCAGCAGAACGTCTACGGCGCGCTCAAGGGCGGGCCGATGGCGATCCTGGCCGGAACCCTGGCGGTGGTGATTGCCTTTGCGTTGGTGCCGGTGCTGGTGCGCATTGGCAACAAAGGTCCCCAGGCCGATGTTTCCGTCAAGACGGTCGGGTGATTGCCATGTACGAATCCATGATGAAAGTCATCACCGGCTACGGCCTGATCAGCGGTTTCGCCATTGTCGGCATCACCATGTGGGTCTCCTACTGGATCAGCGATACGTTCACCAAAGGTCGCCTGCACGGTTCGGCCATCGCCATTCTGCTGGGGCTGGTGCTCTCGTACATCGGCGGGGCAATGACGGGTGGACAGAAGGGCGTGGTGGACCTCCCGCTGCTGTCCGGGATAGGCCTGTTGGGCGGTGCCATGCTGCGGGACTTCGCCATCGTCGCCACCGCGTTCGGCGTCAGTGTCGAGGAGCTCAAGCGTGCCGGTTTCGTGGGGGTGCTGGCCTTGTTCGTCGGCGTCGGCACGTCATTCATCGCGGGCGTTGGCGTGGCCATGGCCTTCGGTTACACCGATGCGGTGAGCCTGACCACCATTGGCGCCGGGGCAGTGACCTACATCGTCGGGCCGGTGACCGGGGCGGCGATTGGTGCCAGTTCCGAGGTGATGGCGCTGTCCATTGCCGCCGGGTTGATCAAGGCGATCCTGGTGATGGTGGCGACGCCGTTCGTGGCACCGCTGATTGGCCTGAATAATCCGCGCAGCGCGGTGATCTTCGGTGGTTTGATGGGCACCTCCAGCGGCGTGGCCGGAGGCCTGGCGGCGACGGATCCGAAGCTGGTGCCGTATGGTTGCCTGACGGCGGCGTTCTATACGGCGCTTGGGTGCCTGCTGGGGCCTTCGCTGTTGTTTCTGATCATGCGGGGGTTGATGGGGTAGGGCTTAGTCTCTTTGTTGACAGGACTGTCCCCATCGCGAGCAAGCTCGCTCCCACAGTTGACCGCGTGTCCCTGTGGGAGCGAGCTTGCTCGCGATGAAGGCAACACGGTCTCACGCCTGCCGATTGGCATACATCCGGCATTCGGCCAACAACGCCAGCAGATTCGGATCACGCTCCTTGGCCTTCAGGAACACCACG
Organism: Pseudomonas medicaginis; assembly: GCF_965119365.1. Lineage (NCBI taxonomy): Bacteria > Pseudomonadati > Pseudomonadota > Gammaproteobacteria > Pseudomonadales > Pseudomonadaceae > Pseudomonas > Pseudomonas medicaginis. Next base: position 6,932,748 of record NZ_OZ221631.1, on the reverse strand, counting down.
CCAATGCGCTGTTGTAGCCGATACCTTTCCTGCAACGGGATCAATTTCACCCGGTTTTCATACACTGCCGCAATTCGTCCCGGCAGCAAGGCATAGCCCACCCCGGAGCTGACCATGCTCAGCAGGGTGAAGATGTCGTTGACCTGCATCGCCACCTTCGGCTCGAACCCCGCCTGCTTGAACACCCGGACGCCGTCCTGATGCGTGGCGAAACCCTGGGTCAGGGTGATGAACGTTTCGTCGCGGACTTCGGCCAGGTCGACTTCGCTGCGCTGGGCAAAGGGCGAGTCGGCTGGCGTGGCGAGGAAGATGTCATCGGAAAACAACTCGATATGCTCACAGTCCGGGTCGTTCACGCTGTCGTCCAGAGAGATCAGGATCGCGTCCACTTCCATGTTCTTGAGCTTGTACAGCAGGTCGATGTTCGAGCCCAGGATCAGGTCGATATTGAGCTCGCTGCGACGGATCTTCAGGCCCATGATCAGTTGCGGCACGGTCTTGACCGTCAGCGAATACAGCGAGCCGAGCTTGAAGCGCTCGGCGGAGAAGCCGGCGGCTTCGCGGGTCAGGCGCACACTGTCGACCACGTCCTGGATCAGCTTCTGTGCCCGTTCCTCCAACACATAGGCGCTTTCCAGCGGTGTGAGGTTGCGGCCTTCGTGCTTGAACAGCGGGCAGCGCAGGGCGCTTTCCAGCGAGTGAATGGCCCGGTGCACACTGACGTTGCTGGTCTGCAACTCGGCCGCCGCCCGCGCCAGGTTGCCGGTGCGCATGAAGGCCAGGAACACCTCCAGTTTCTTCAGGGTCAATTCTTCGTCGATCAGCATGGGGCAGACTCTTATTCGTATCGCTCGATTGTGCCCCAATCGACTCCTTTTTAGAGGGTTATCTGTGTCCCCGGCCCAAACAGTGTGGGCTCAGAGGGGTAGCAGCAAACCATTGCACTTTGCAGCGCCAAGCCTGAGCCTTGGCGTCTGTCTTGGAATGTGAGGGGGATTGGATGTATCACGGGGAACGACTCAACGCCTGGACGCACCTGGTGGGGGCGGTGGCGGCGTTTATCGGCGCAGTGTGGTTGCTGGTGATCGCCGGGATGGCGGGCGATCCATGGAAGATCGTCAGCGTGGCGATCTACGGCTTTACCTTGCTGGTGCTGTACAGCGCTTCGACGGTCTATCACAGCGTGCGAGGGCGCAAAAAAGAAATCATGCAGAAGGTCGATCACTTTTCGATCTACCTGTTGATCGCCGGCAGCTATACCCCGTTCTGCCTGGTGACCCTGCGCGGACCTTGGGGCTGGACGTTGTTCGGGATCGTCTGGGGGCTGGCCGTGATTGGTATCTTGCAGGAAATCAAGCCGCGTTCCGAAGCACGGATCCTGTCGATCGTGATCTACGCCGTGATGGGCTGGATCGTGCTGGTGGCGGTCAAGCCCCTGTTGGCGGCCCTGGGCAACACCGGGTTCGCCTGGTTGGCCTCGGGCGGCGTGTTGTACACCGTCGGCATCATCTTTTTCGCCCTCGACCATCGGTTGCGTCACGCCCACGGCATCTGGCACCTGTTCGTGATCGCCGGCAGCCTGCTGCATTTCGTGGCGATTTTGTTTTATGTGCTCTAACTCATAAACAACGTGGATTCAATGTGGGAGCGAGCTTGCTCGCGATAGCGTCGGATCAGTCGCATCAATGTTGACTGGCCCACCGCCATCGCGAGCAAGCTCGCTCCCACAGGGGGTATCTGACTTCAGAAATCCCCCCACAACTGCTGCGCCACCGCCAGCGCCACCACTGGCGCGGTTTCGGTGCGCAGCACGCGAGGGCCGAGGCGGGCGGCGTGGTAGCCGGCGGCGGTGGCCTGCTCGACCTCGGCATCCGACAAGCCACCTTCGGGGCCGATCAGGAAGGCCAATGTCGACGGTTTGTCATGGCTGACCAGCGGCTCGGCCACCGGATGCAGGACCAGTTTCAGTTCGGCTTCGGCCTGCTTCAGCCAGTCGGCCAGCAGCAGCGGCGGGTGGATGACCGGCACGGTCGAGCGCCCGCACTGCTCGCAAGCGCTGATCGCCACCTGGCGCCAGTGCAGCAGGCGTTTGTCGGCGCGCTCGTCCTTGAGGCGCACTTCGCAGCGTTCGCTGAAGATCGGCGTGATCTCGCTGACGCCCAGCTCCGTGGCTTTCTGGATCGCCCAATCCATGCGCTCGCCCCGGGACAGGCCCTGGCCGAGGTGGATGCGCAGCGGCGATTCAGGTTGTCCGGTGAACTGCTCGTCCAGCTGCACCCGCACGCGCTTTTTGCCGACCTCTGCCAACGTGCCGCGAAACTCCTGGCCGGAGCCGTCGAATACCTGCACCGCATCGCCCTCGGCCATGCGCAGCACCCGACCGATGTAATGGGCCTGGGCTTCGGGCAACTCGTGGTCGCCGAGGCTCAGGGGGGCGTCGATGAAGAAGCGGGACAGTCTCATGTCGAATCTCTGAAAAAGTTAACGGTGCATGGGTTCTCCCGGCACCTGTGGCGAGGGGATTTATCCCCGCTGGGCTGCGAAGCAGCCCTAAAACCGGACACCCGGGTGCTTCAGGTAAATCGCGTTGGATGTATTGGGGGCTGCTGCGCAGCCCAGCGGGGATAAATCCCCTCGCCACAATAGTGTTCCAGCAAGAGGACCGAGGTTCAGCCCGGATCACGGAACCCAGGGTGGAAATCCTTCGGCACCGCCACGCTGACCTTGTCCCGGGTGGCAATGTCGATGCCTTCACTGGCCACTTCGGCGAGGAAGTCGATTTGCTCCGGGGTGATGACATACGGCGGCAGGAAGTACACCACGCTGCCCAGCGGCCGCAACAGCGCACCGCGCTCCAGGGCATGCTGGAACACCGCCAGGCCGCGCCGTTCCTGCCATGGGTAGGCGGTCTTGCTGGCTTTGTCCTGGACCATCTCGATGGCCAGCACCATGCCGGTCTGGCGCACTTCGGCCACGTTCGGGTGATCGGCCAGGTGGGCGGTGGCGCTGGCCATGCGCTGGGCCAGGGCCTGGTTGTTTTCGATGACGTTGTCTTCTTCGAAGATGTCCAGCGTCGCCAGGGCCGCCGCGCAGGCCAGCGGGTTGCCGGTGTAGCTGTGGGAATGCAGGAACGCGCGCAGGGTCGGGTAGTCGTCGTAGAACGCGCTGTAGACCTCGTCGGTGGTCATGCACGCCGCCAGCGGCAGGTAACCGCCGGTCAGGGCCTTGGACAGGCAGAGGAAGTCCGGCGTGATGCCGGCCTGCTCACAGGCGAACATCGTTCCGGTTCGGCCAAAGCCGACGGCGATTTCATCGTGGATCAGGTGCACGCCATAGCGGTCGCAGGCTTCGCGCAGTAACTTCAGGTACACCGGGTGGTACATGCGCATGCCGCCGGCGCCCTGGATCAGCGGCTCGACAATGACCGCTGCCACCGTGTCGTGGTGTTCGGCCAAGGTCTGTTCCATGGCGGCGAACAGGTTGCGCGAATGTTCTTCCCAACCCATGCCTTCTGGACGGTGGTAGCAGTCGGGGCTCGGCACCTTGATCGTGTCCAGCAACAACGCCTTGTAGGTTTCGGTGAACAACGGCACATCGCCCACCGACATCGCCGCGATGGTTTCGCCGTGGTAGCTGTTGCTCAGGGTGACGAAGCGCTTCTTGTCCGGCCGGCCGCGATTGATCCAGTAGTGGAAGCTCATCTTCATCGCCACTTCGATGCAGGACGAGCCGTTATCGGCATAGAAGCACCGGGTCAGGCCCTCGGGCGTCATCTTTACCAGGCGCTCGGACAGTTCGATCACCGGCTGGTGGCTGAAACCGGCGAGGATCACATGCTCCAGCTGATCGACCTGGTCCTTGATGCGCTGGTTGATGCGCGGGTTGGCGTGGCCGAATACGTTGACCCACCAGGAACTGACGGCATCGAGGTAGCGCTTGCCTTCGAAATCTTCCAGCCACACGCCCTCACCGCGCTTGATGGGGATCAGCGGCAGCTGTTCGTGGTCTTTCATCTGGGTGCAGGGATGCCACAGCACCGCGAGGTCGCGTTGCATCCACTGGTTATTCAGGCCCATTTACAGTCTCCTCGAGGCGGCTCGCGGCGGGCGCGGGCAAAACAATCGCGCAAGCCTATGCAATGGCGGCTCCGGGGACAACCCATTGTGTCGTTGGCGCTACTTTGGGCAAGGCGATAGACGTCGCTGGCGGCGCTTTGATGGCTGTCGTATTCTTCGCCGTTCCCTGGGTCGACGGGCTCGAGAAACCGCGCGCCGCCTGGCTCGAAAGCTGAAATTTCCTACGTTTAATCCGGAGTTCGTTGAATGTCTGCTGGTTGGCTGCGCGCCTGTGCGCTGGTGATGATAGGGCTGTTCAGCGTTTCGGCGCTGGCCAAGGACAAGCAACTGACGGCCATTGTTATCGGCGGCGGCCTGGCGGGGCTCACCGCGGCCTATGAGTTGCAGAACAAAGGCTGGGCCGTGACGCTGCTGGAAGCCAAGCCGGACTTGGGCGGTCGCTCGGGCATGGCCACCAGCGAGTGGATCGGCAATGAAAAGACGCAGCCAGTGCTGAACAAGTACGTCTCCACCTTCAAGCTGAGCACCACGCCGGCCCCGGAATTCGTGCGTACCCCCAGCTACCTGATCGATGGCACCTACTTCACCGCCGCCGACCTGGCGACCAAGCAGCCGGCCACCGCCGAAGCCCTCAAGCGCTACGAAACCACGCTCGACGACCTGGCGCGCTCCATCGAAGACCCGCAGAACCCGGCGGCCAACAACACGTTGCACGCGCTGGACCAGATCACGGTGTCCAACTGGCTCGACCGCCTGCAACTGCCGGCCACGGCGCGGCAGCTGGTGAACCAGGAGATTCGCACCCGTTACGACGAGCCTTCGCGCTTGTCGCTGCTGTATTTCGCTCAGCAGAACCGCGTCTATCGCGGCGTGTCCGACCGCGACCTGCGGGCCTCGCGCCTGCTCGGCGGCAGCCCGGTCCTGGCCCAGGCGTTCGTCAAGCAACTGAAAACCATCAAGACCAATTCGCCCGTGTCGGCCATCTCCCAGGACAAGGACGGGGTGACCGTCAAGGTTGGCGCCGTTGGCTATCAGGCTGACTACGTGGTGCTGGCGGTGCCGCTGCGGGCGCTGAACAAGATCCAGTTGACCCCGGCCCTGGACGCCCAGCATCAAGGCGCGATCAAGGGCACCAACTACGGCTGGCGCGACCAGATCATGCTCAAGTTCAAGACCCCGGTCTGGGACAGCAAGGCGCGCATGTCGGGCGAAATCTACAGCAATGCCGGCCTGGGCATGATGTGGATCGAGCCGGCCATGAAGGGCGGTGCCAACGTGGTCATCAACCTGTCCGGCGACAACGCCCGGGTGATGCAGGCCTTCGGCGACAAGCAGATGGTCGATCAGGTACTGATCCGCCTGCACGCGTTTTACCCACAGGCCCGTGGCGCGTTCACCGGTTATGAAATCCGCCGCTACAGCACCGACCCGTCCATGGGCGGCGCGTACCTGGCTTTTGGCCCCGGCCAGATCAGCAAGTACTGGCGCCTGTGGGAAAGGCCATTGCAGCGTGTAGCCTTTGCCGGCGAACACACCGACGCCCTGTATCCGGGGACCCTGGAAGGTGCGTTGCGTAGCGGGCAGCGCGCGGCCAGTCAGGTTCAAGACCTGGCGGCGGGCAAGTCGTTCGAGCCGGCCAAGATCGCGCCAGCTGCAACGGCAGTTGCGGCCGGTGCGGTGGCGGCGAAGAAGGGCAACTTCTTCAGCAACCTGTTCGGTGGCTCGGATGACGACAAGAAGCCTGCGCCGGTCAAGGCACCGGAACCGGTAGCGCCGCCAGCCCCGGCACCTGCTCCCGCGCCTGCCCCGGTGGAACCACCGGCGCCTGTTGCCCCGGCGAAGGTTGAGCCGGCGAAGAAGGCCGTCGCCAAACCGGCCGTTAAGAAGCCAGCGACGAAGACACCGGCGAAAAAAGCACCGGTGAAGAAAACCGCACCGGCGAAAAAACCGGCCGCCAAGCCGGCCGCAACTACCCCGGCAGCGACTGGGACCCAGGCTCAGTAACGGCTGGGTTGAATGAAAAAGCGCGGCGTATCAGCCGCGCTTTTTCTGTCTGGGAATTGCCTTTGCAAGCACCACGGGTTGCGAGTTCCTGTGGGAGCGAGCCTGCTCGCGAATGGGTCTTCTCCGATACCCATATCGGCCAATACCACACTGCGTCTCAGCTTTAATCTTTCCTTAACTCACTCCGCCCAGACTGATCATCGTATTTCTCGATATTTCAAAGCGAAAATTTCCGCTTTAAATCGATAGATAACTCGCTAGTCTTGGTCGCAGTTTTTACAGGATATGAGCAATGCAGCTTCGCAACTCTTCTTCTCGCTATGGCTGGGTCAGTATCGCTCTGCATTGGGGCATTGCGTTGGTGGTGTACGGGTTGTTCGCCCTGGGCCTGTGGATGGTCGGGCTGGATTACTACAGCACCTGGCGCAAAGACGCACCGGACCTGCACAAGAGCATTGGCCTGGTGCTGCTGGCGGTCATGTTGCTGCGGGTGATCTGGCGGTTTGTCAGCCCGCCGCCGCCGACCCTGGCCACCTATGGCCGCGTGACCCGCGTCAGCGCCAAGCTTGGCCATGGCGCACTGTATCTCGGGTTGTTCGCCGTGATGATTGCCGGTTACCTGATTTCCACCGCAGACGGTGTCGGGATTCCGGTGTTTGGCCTGTTTGAAGTCCCCGCGCTGGTGTCCGGACTGCCCGATCAGGCAGACGTCGCTGGCCAGATTCACCTCTACCTGGCATGGGCGCTGGTCATTTTTTCCGGCCTTCATGCGTTGGCAGCATTGAAACACCACTTTATCGACCGTGACGCGACCCTCAAGCGAATGCTGGGGCGCCAAGCCTGATGTTCAACCTCGACTCCAAAGGAATAGAAAGCATGTTGAAAAAGACGCTCGCCGCCCTGGCAATCGGTTCTGCCCTGCTGTCGGCCGGTCAGGCCATGGCTGCCGACTACGTCGTCGACAAGGAAGGCCAGCACGCCTTCGTCGACTTCAAGATCAGCCACCTGGGCTATAGCTACATCACCGGTACCTTCAAGGACATCGACGGCAAGTTCAGCTTCGACGCCGCCAAGCCTGAAGACAGCAAGATCGAGTTCAACGTACGTACCGCCAGCGTGTTCACCAACCACGCCGAGCGCGACAAGCATATCGCCAGCAAGGACTTCCTGGACGTAGGCAAGTTTGCCGACGCCAAGTTCGTGTCCACCAGCGTCAAGTCCACCGGCAAGAACGCTGATGGTAAAGACACTGCAGACGTGACGGGGGACCTGACGCTGCACGGCGTGACCAAGCCAATCGTGGTCAAGGCCACGTTCCTGGGCGAAGGCAAGGATCCATGGGGCGGCTACCGTGCTGGCTTCGAGGGCACCACCAGCATCAAGCGTTCCGACTTCGGCAAGATGATGGACCTGGGCCCACAATCCGACGCCGTTGAGCTGTACATCTCGTTTGAAGGTGTCAAAGCGAAGTAACCTTCGCCCCTGACAAAAAACGCCCCTGGCCTTGCGGTCAGGGGCGTTTTTTATTGGCGGATTCGGGTAACGCAGAGAGCCCTGTGGGAGCTTGCTCGCGATGGCGTCTTACGGGTCGACTTGATGTTGACTGACATACCGCTATCGCGAGCAAGCTCGCTCCCACATTTGGAATTGTGTAGGGGCCAAAAAAATGCCCCTGGTCGCGAGACCTGGGGCATTTTTCAAGGCTTGGAAAAACTCAGCGATTGCGCGTCAGCAAGGCCGGTTTTTCGCCCCGTGGACGGCTTGGCAGTTGATCCAGCTGTTCAGGCGTCGGGAAGCGATCGGCTTTCGATTCCTTGTGCATGATCTTCGGCTGGTTGCTGCGCGGGTTCTGCACGGCGGGTTCCTGACGAGGCTGGTCGTCGCGGGCCGGGCGGCGCGGGCGGGTGTCGTCGCGACGGGCCTGGCCGTCACGTGGGGCACCGTTGCGTGGGCCGTTGCGCTTGGCCGGTGGCGTGCCGGTGGACGAGCCGTTGCTGTTGCGCGGGCCGTTCTGGCGGCCTTGTGGCTGGCCGCTGCGCGGAGCGCCCGTACCTGCGCCCTGTGCCGGGGCACCCGGACGACGACCACGGCCCTGGGCCGGTTTCTGCTGCGGCACGTAGTCGACGCGGTTACCGAAGTTATCGATATCGTCGTCCAGGAACTCGTCCGGGGCGCGATCGGCTGCGGCGCGCGGAGCCGGGCGCTGCTGTTCACGGGCCGGCGTGCCTTCGCGGGGTTTCTGCTCGCGGGCGGGGCGTTCGCCGCGGCCATTGCTGTTGCTGGCCGATTTTTCCTTGCCCTTGTCCTTGCCTTTGTCTTTACGACCGCCGCCGCCACCGCCGCCATTCGGACCGTCGCCGCGTGGGCCTCGGGCATTGCGCGGATTGCGCACGTCCGGACGTTCGCGCACTTCAGGCTTCTCGGCCTCGATGGTGCTGGCATCGAAGCCCATCAGATCGCCGTCGGCAATTTTCTGCTTGGTCATGCGCTCGATGCTTTTGAGCAGCTTTTCTTCGTCCGGCGCGACCAGCGAGATCGCCTCGCCCGAACGACCGGCCCGGCCGGTACGGCCGATACGGTGAACGTAATCTTCATCGACGTTCGGCAGCTCGAAGTTGACCACGTGGGGCAATTGGTCGATGTCCAGGCCACGGGCGGCGATGTCGGTGGCGACCAGGATGCGTACCTCGCCGGCCTTGAAGTCGGCCAGGGCCTTGGTGCGGGCGTTCTGGCTCTTGTTCCCGTGGATCGCCACGGCCGGCAGGCCATGTTTGTCCAGGTACTCGGCCAGGCGGTTGGCGCCATGCTTGGTGCGGGTGAAGACCAGGACCTGTTCCCAGGCGCCGGCGGTAATCAGGTGCGCCAGCAGGGCACGCTTATGGCTGGCGGCCAGGCGGAACACGCGCTGCTCGATACGCTCGACCGTGGTGTTCGGCGGCGTGACTTCGATGCGCTCCGGGTTGTGCAACAGCTTGCCGGCCAGGTCGGTGATGTCCTTGGAGAACGTCGCCGAAAACAGCAGGTTCTGGCGCTTGGCGGGCAGGCGGGCGAGGACCTTCTTCACGTCATGGACAAAACCCATGTCGAGCATGCGGTCGGCTTCGTCCAGTACGAGGATTTCAACGTGGGACAAATCAACGCTGCCCTGGCCGGCCAGGTCCAGCAGGCGACCGGGGCATGCCACCAGTACATCGACGCCACGGGACATGGCCTGGACCTGGGGGTTCATGCCGACGCCGCCAAAAATGCAGGCACTGACGAACTTCAGGTCGCGAGCATAGATCTTGAAGCTCTCGTGTACCTGGGCTGCCAGTTCGCGGGTCGGGGTCAGGACCAGTACGCGCGGTTGGCGCGGGCCGTGACGCTGGGATTTGTCTGGGTGACCGTTGGGAAACAACCGCTCCAGGATCGGAAGGGCGAAACCGCCGGTTTTACCAGTACCTGTCTGCGCCGCGACCATCAGGTCGCGACCTTGCAACACGGCGGGAATGGCCCGCTGTTGCACCGGGGTAGGCTGGGTATAGCCGGCGGCTTCGATGGCGCCGACTAAAGCCTCGGAGAGACCGAGGGAAGCAAAGGACATGAGTAATCCTGTTTTAGTGAGGGCCTGGCCCAATGGGATAGTCTTGCCGGGCGCGAATGACGTTCAACAAAAACACGTCATCCCGTCCGGTCCTGCCGGGCCTCGAAGGCGGGTCCGGACAAGGCTCGCGCGGGCTGTAGGCTGCGCTGTAGCGGTGTCGGGATGCCTTTTGCAAGACCGGGCGTCCGGGCGTGAGCCTGGCGGGAAGGCCGGAGTATAACAGAGCAAACGCCTTGCGCCGCTTTCCTGCTGCTCAACGGTTTATTTCTGCGCGGGCCCGGCTGGGCGAGGCGCCTTGCTCATGGCACCTGCGCCGTAGCGGGCGCTCAGCTCGGCATAGGCCGGTTCGCGCTTGAAACGCTTGAGTTCGGCACTGAAGCGTTGCACCAGCAAATCCATCCCGGCACTGCGCCGCACCGCCAGGTATTGGCTTTGACGGCTTACCACCACCGGGTTTTCGGTGATCTGGTCGCCCAATTGCATTTGATCGAGCACATGCCGGCCGACCCTGCGGTCGGTGATGAGCAGGTCGATCCGACCCAGTTGCAACTTGCCGAAATTGGCTTCGTGGGTGGGCGCCGCTTCACGTTTGAACAGGGTCGACTCACTGAAGGCCTGGCTGTACAGGTAACCGGGCGAGGTGCCGACGGTCAGGCCGTCCAGATCATCGAGCGTGCGAAACGGGTGGGGCCGGGCGTTGGCGTAGAACATCACGAACTCTACGTCCGACAGCGGTTCGCTGGGGTAAAGCAGCATCGCATCGCGCTCATCGCTGTGGAAGATGTCCAGTGCACCGTCCGCCAACCCCTGTTCCAGCATCGCCAGGCAACGCTTCCAGGGCAGGAACTGCCACTCCACGTCGATGCCCAGGCGCTTGAACACAATGGCCGTGGTTTCGTAGTCCAGGCCAAGCATCTTGCCGTTCTCTTCGTAGACATAAGGGGCCCAGGGCTCGGTGACAATGCGCAACTTCTCGGCCTGGGCGGTCAGGCTCAGGCACGAGAGGATAAGGGCGGTCAGCAGCTGGACAATGGCGGGCATGGGCCTGAGGTTACGACGAGAGCTCATCAAATAGCTAGAGCGCTCTGGCCTGCACCTTGACTGCCTTTTGTTTGCCCTTGGTGCGCACGGATGCCTAGCGGCGTTCACCCAATGCGAACGCCCTTACCTTGGGTCCCGGGCAACTGAATGAAAAAAGGCCTTGGTTTTTCGCCAAGGCCTCTTTGTGCCGCATATAAGACAATCAGCGCGGCAGCTTGAGGTTGTTCCATACCGCGAGGCTGGGTTCGGCCTGGTTAAGGGTATAGAAGTGCAGCCCCGGTGCGCCGCCCTGCAACAAGCACTCGCACATTTGCGTGATGACTTCCTCGCCGAAGCTTTGGATGCTCGAGGTGTCGTCGCCATAGGCCTCCAGCTGCTTGCGAATCCAGCGTGGGATTTCTGCACCGCATGCGTCGGAGAAGCGCGCCAGCTTGCTGTAGTTGGTGATCGGCATGATTCCCGGCACGACAGGAATGTCGACGCCCAGCTTTCGGATACGTTCGACGAAGTAGAAATAACTGTCGGCGTTGAAGAAGTACTGGGTAATCGCGCTATTGGCGCCAGCGTTGGCCTTGCGCACGAAGTTGCGCAGATCGTCTTCGAAATTGCGCGCTTGCGGGTGCATTTCCGGATACGCAGCCACTTCTACGTGGAAGTGATCGCCGGTTTCTTCACGAATGAAGCTCACCAGTTCGTTGGCGTGGCGCAGCTCACCGCTGGCCATGCCCATGCCCGACGGCAGGTCGCCACGCAGGGCGACGATGCGCTTGATGCCGGCGGCCTTGTACTGGGTCAACAGGCTGCGCAGGTCGTCCTTGCTGTCACCGACGCAGGACAGGTGGGGGGCGGCGGGGACTTTGACTTCGCTTTCGAGCTGCAACACGGTATTCAGGGTGCGGTCACGGGTCGAACCGCCGGCGCCATAGGTGCAGGAGAAGAAGTCGGGGTTGTAGCTGGCCAACTGGCGGGCAGTGGCGATCAGTTTTTCATGCCCAGCATCGGTCTTCGTCGGGAAGAACTCGAAGCTGTAGCGACGGTCTTGGGACATGGTCATATCCTTGGAAACACGTAGGCCGGTAAGGCTTGCATATCCCTGGTGGGGCGGGCTCATGTGGGAGCGAGCCTGCTCGCGATTGGCATCACCTCGGTCCTACAGTCAGATCGAGGTGTCTGCATCGCGAGCAGGCTCGCTCCCACAAAAAGAGCCCGCTCCCACAGGGGGAGCAGCGCCGATCAGTAGCGGTAAGCGTGCGGCTTGAACGGGCCTTCGACGGTGACGCCGATGTAGTCAGCCTGTTGCTTGGTCAGTTGGGTGACCACGCCGCCGAAACCGCGGACCATTTCCAGGGCCACTTCTTCGTCGAGTTTCTTGGGCAGTACTTCCACGGTCAGGCGCTCGGCTTTCTGGGCCGGCGACAGGTCGGCGTATTTCTGGCCGAACAGGAAAATCTGGGCCAGGACCTGGTTGGCGAACGAGCCGTCCATGATGCGGCTTGGGTGGCCGGTGGCGTTGCCCAGGTTAACCAGGCGGCCTTCGGCCAGCAGGATCAGGTAGTCGTCGTTCTGTGGGTCGAAGCTGCCAGCGCCGGTGCGGTGTACCTTGTGGACTTGCGGCTTCACTTCTTCCCATGCCCAGTGCTTGCGCATGAAGGCGGTGTCGATTTCATTGTCGAAGTGACCGATGTTGCAGACCACGGCGCGCTTTTTCAGGGCCTTGAGCATGTTGGCATCGCAGACGTTGACGTTGCCGGTGGTGGTCACGATCAGGTCGATCTTGCCCAGCAGCGCCTTGTCGATACTGGCTTCGGTGCCGTCGTTGATCCCGTCAATGAACGGCGAAACCAGCTCGAAACCGTCCATGCAGGCTTGCATGGCGCAGATCGGATCGACTTCGGACACCTTGACGATCATGCCTTCCTGACGCAGGGACTGGGCCGAACCCTTGCCCACGTCACCGTAGCCGATCACCAGCGCCTGCTTGCCAGACAACAGGTGGTCGGTGCCGCGCTTGATGGCGTCGTTGAGGCTGTGACGGCAGCCGTACTTGTTGTCGTTCTTGCTCTTGGTCACCGAGTCGTTGACGTTGATGGCCGGGATTTTCAGCTCGCCCTTGGCCAGCATGTCCAGCAGACGGTGCACGCCAGTGGTGGTCTCTTCGGTCACGCCGTGGACGTTTTCCAGCACGGCTGCGTACTTCTTGTGCAGCAGCTCGGTCAGGTCGCCGCCGTCGTCGAGGATCATGTTGGTGTCCCACGGCTGGCCATCCTTGAGGATGGTCTGCTCCAGGCACCACTCGTACTCTTGCTCGGTCTCGCCTTTCCAGGCGAATACCGGGATACCGGCGGCAGCGATGGCGGCAGCGGCCTGGTCCTGGGTCGAGAAGATGTTGCAGGACGACCAGCGCACTTCGGCACCCAGGGCAACCAGGGTTTCGATCAGCACGGCGGTCTGGATGGTCATGTGGATGCAGCCGAGGATTTTTGCGCCCTTCAATGGCTGTTCGCCAGAGTACTTGCGGCGCAGGCCCATCAGGGCTGGCATTTCGGATTCGGCGATGATGATTTCGCGACGGCCCCAGGCGGCGAGGGACATGTCGGCGACTTTGTAGTCGGTAAAATCGGCAGGCGTGATGACAGCGCTCATGAAGAGTCTCCATTCGTAATGTATGCGAATGGGCGCCGTTGTGCGTTTAGTGTCCGTGCGGGCAGGCCCGTACAAACAACGCCCCATCCGAGCCTGACAGGTCGAGCCTGCTGCAGCGCCCCTCGGACAGGTGGCGGGAACGGTCCAAAGGGTGGACCGAGGTAAAGCGGTGGCGATTATAACGGGCTAATGGGATCTTCCAAAAGGGTTTCTGTCGGCAAATCGAAATTGCCGATGACCGTTATAGGGGCCGCGACGTAGAGCCTGACCGTGCGGTCTGCCATGATGCAGCAATCCAACGGCCAGACACTCAGGAGTGATCATGAATTTCCACACCCGCAAATGGGTCAAGCCCGAAGACCTGAACCCCAACGGCACGCTGTTCGGCGGCAGCCTGCTGCGCTGGATCGACGAAGAGGCCGCGATCTACGCCATCGTCCAGCTCGGCAACCAGCGCGTGGTCACCAAGTACATCTCGGAAATCAATTTCGTCAGCGCTTCGCGCCAGGGCGACATCATCGAGCTGGGTATCACCGCCACCGAGTTCGGCCGCACGTCCATCACCCTGACCTGCGAGGTGCGCAACAAGATCACCCGCAAGAGCATCCTGACCGTGGAGAAAATGGTCTTCGTCAATCTGGGCGAGGATGGCCTGCCGGCGCCGCATGGGCGGACCGAGATCAAGTACGTCAAGGATCAGTTCCAGGATGCTGTCGTCGAGTGAGATCGGCGGTGCTGCTATCGCGAGCAAGCTCGCTCCCACAAGGGGGCTGCGGTGAAATCGGGCACCAGACTCCCTGTGGGAGCGAGCTTGCTCGCGATAGCGGTTTCAGGCCCAGGTGACTGAACAGCTCCGAACGCCGCGTGTCGTAGGTACATCACGCCACCGGTTCAGGAGCTGTATGGACACCCACAAAGACGGCAAGACCCCTGACCTTTCGGCTCAGGAGCAGCATGAAGTCGATCGTAACCAGCCACCACGGGCGGCCGTGCTGCATGAAATCATCCGCACCCAGGGCAATCTGGAGTTGGAACGCAGTATCGCCGCGCTCTGGTGGTCGGCCTTGGCGGCGGGGTTGACCATGGGCCTGTCGCTGATGGCGATGGGCTTGCTCAGCTCCCGGCTACCGGATCACGAGGGCTTCAAGGTGATCACCAGTTTCGGTTACTGCGCGGGCTTTCTCGCGGTGATCCTGGCCCGCCAGCAGTTATTCACTGAAAACACCTTGACCGCCGTGCTGCCGATCATGAGCAAACCCACGCCGGGCAACTTCGGCCGGTTGTTGCGGCTATGGAGCGTGGTGCTGGTGGGTAACCTGTGCGGCACCCTGCTGGTGGCCTACGTGATGCTGCATCTGCCGATTTTCGACCCTCACACCGACCAGGCTTTCCTGGAGATCGGTCGCAAAGTCATGGAGAACGACAGCGGCCAGATGTTTGCCAAGGGCATCATTTCCGGCTGGATGATCGCCACCATGGTCTGGATGATCCCGTCCATGGAAAGCGCCAAGGTGTGGATCATCATTCTCATCACTTACCTCATGGCGCTTGGAGATTTCACCCATATCGTCGTCGGCTCGGCCGAGGTGTCCTACCTGGTTTTCGCCGGCGAGCTACCGTGGGAGGACTTCTGGCTGGTCTTCGCCGGGCCGACGCTGGCCGGGAATATTGTAGGGGGCAGCTTCATTTTTGCCCTGTTGAGCCATGCGCAGATCCGAAGCGAAGAGGGGCCTGCGAAAGATAAGAAGTCGCTGTCTGCAAAGCCTGAAGACCCCGAATAGGTGGCTTGATCCGCCAGTTACGCAATTGCTCAACCGTTTTTGAACTCAAGGGTTTCATGCCCGTGTAGCGTGATGTGTAGTTGGCAATGACCCGTTCGAGCGCATTGTTGAAAGCTTCTGGGGTCTGGGCATCCCTCAAGTCGCGGATGGACCCTTCCAGCAGCTTGCGGTTGGAGGTGGTCTGGCCGCCGAGAAAACTGGAAATCTGCAGCACGTCCCGCACGACGTTATCGATACGAGTGGCAAGGTCGCGTCGGTCCATTTCCTCGATGGCTTGACGGGTCACCTCGGAGACGCCAGTCGTCGCACCGCTGTCCCAACGAACGGCCGCTTGCAGCAATTGCATGAAGTCCGGGTCGTTGCGGTGATTGATGCGTTTTGCCAACCACTCCAGTTTCCCTGCCTTGTCCGCCAACTGGTCAAGAGCTCCAATGGCCTCGCGTATCTGTGGGGTGGGTTCAAGCCTGGAGGAGGCCATGTTGGCCTTCTGGATCGCGCGCTTGAGATTCGCCAGCGTCTGTTGGGCCTGCTGCCTGAAGGCAGCCACTTCGTCATAGGCTTCGTTGCCTTTCAATTCTGCGCCCAGTTGCTCGAACGCTTTGTCACCCAGTGCCAACAGGGCTGCCTCGAACGAAGCAAACCAGAAGGTCTGCTGGACGGCATTGCGCGTCTGCAAATGGTGACTGACAGCCTTGCGCAGCTCTTCCTGAAGATGATTCTTGACCTCCGTGGACATGCTGAAGTGAACCGTTCCGTTTAACAAACCACGGTAGTCGCCTTTATCGGTTTTCAGCGGAACGACGATGGTCTGGTCGGCAAAAGGCTTCATCCGTTCGGCATTCAATGCGGAAAGCGCCGTGTGGGGAGCCTTGAGGAATCTGTCGACCAGGGCTGATATTCCCGTGCCTCGCGGTTTTTGCTGGTTCGATTCTTCCGCCTCGAATACCAGGATCAAAGGCTCCCCTTCCGGTATCGGGCTCATTTGGGGCATCGGGTTGTAAAGGGCGGGTATCGGTGTGTTGTTCAGAATGCCGCCATCGGCAAATGCGGTGGTTGCGTCTGCCGGCTGAAAGGGCTGTCCTTGCAAGGTCGGTTTGCTGAACACCACCGGCAGCGCTGCGGAGATATGCGCGGCCACGGCTATATCCATGTCAGGCGTCAGGTCCGCGCTGAAGACCACCAGTTGCGCACCGCCCTCTAACATGGCGGTGCCGGTGATTTCCAAGGATTTGATCTGCGGGATTTCCTGGCTCAAGGTCGCCAGATCGGCAAAGGTGACATATTGATTGCTCCTCACATTGTCGACGGCTTTCTGCGCTTGTTCGGAAAGCGGCCCTCTGGCGCAATGCTGCAAGAGTGACGCATGGCTTTCTTTCCTGATCAGCTCTTCCAGCGGCATCCCCTTGGAACCCAGGCGTGGCAGCAGGTCGCAAAGCAATTGCACCAGGGGGATGGCGTTCATGTTCTTACCCATCCTCGACCATTCGTCCTGTTCGGCGGCAAGGTCAGGCTGGGTGCTGTTGAGTAACGAGACGAGGGAAACGTAGTCCGAGATCCTGTCGAAATCCGCATGACTCATGCCGCTGGCGAGTAAGGCGGCCGATATGGCGCCTGCGGAGGACCCTGAAAACCTTCGGATGAGATCCATGACATTGTTGGCGGTGAGTGTCTCGACCAGGCCGGAATAAGCCACCCCTTTGGCACCTCCACCGCTCATGATTACATCGTCAACGGGAGGCCGATCCATGCTGATTTTGACGCTGCCGTCCTCATAAAGAACGATTGATATCCGACGGTCTGTCACACTGCATACCATCAGGCAACCTCGCCCGGGGTTCGCCGGCTCGTTGATGCACTGGCTGAAACCACTCCAATCCACATTTCTCAGGGCCGTTTGCCGGGATGAGCCGTTGGCAGAGTCCTTTGGATGAGGAGCGGAGAAAAGTTTGAGCTCAGTGATTAATGGCATGCGGGTTCGTTCCTTTGACCTGAAGGGAAAGGGCGGAACTGTAAACAGAATTGGGAGGCCTGCCGCTGGCGTGACTCAACTGGAAAAACATCTGCCGTGCGCGAGGCGCAGCCATCCTCTCACTTCGAAAACGCTCTGGAATGAGGCTCTTGGCCGGTACGTAAAATAGCCTGCACACAGGTTGGCAATGTCTTACAGCGTGCGTTGTCCTTTCATTCACCAGTTGGGCAGGTTTTCCGTCGTCTCAAACAGCGACTGCCGCCAAGCGCCGTTGACGTTGGATAAAGAACAAGGCGGTCAGTACTGTGAGGCCGCCGACCGCGGCCCCGGCCCACGGCAGGTCCGCCAGGTCGACGCCACTGGCCACGACCAACCCGCCCATCCAGGCGCCGGCCGCGTTGCCCAGGTTGAAAGCGCTCTGGTTCAGTGTGGAGCCGAGGTTAGGTGCTTCGTGGGCCTGGTCGATGATCAGCAATTGCAGGATCGGGCACAGGGCGAAAGCGAAGATTCCCCACAGCACGAGGGTGATCGCTGCCGGAATCACTGATCGGCTGGTCTGGCTGAACGCGGCCAGCACCAGCACCACGGCCAGGGCCATGCCCACCAGCGCAGGCAGCAGGCGTCGATCGGCCAGGCGCCCACCGAGGAAACTGCCGGCCGTCAGGCCGACGCCGAACAACAGCAGCATGACGGTGATGCCGTGGGGGCTGACACCGGTGATGTCCTGCAGGATCGGCGCGATGTAGGTGAACACACTGAACAGACTGGTGGAGGCGAGCACGCTCATGCCCAGCGCCAGCAACACGTTGACCTTGCCCAACACCTTGAACTCGCTGGCCAGGTTGGCTTTGTCCATGGGGATCTGCCTGGGCAGCCATACCCATTGGGCGATGGCGGCGACCACGCCAATGACCGCCACCGCCCAGAAGGTCGAGCGCCAGCCAGCGTATTGACCCAGCGCCGTGCCCAGCGGCACGCCCAGCACGTTTGCCAATGTCAGGCCGGTGAACATCATGGCAATCGCCTGGGCCCGTTTGTTCGGCGCCACCAGTCCGGCCGCCACCACCGAGCCAATGCCAAAGAAGGCCCCGTGGCACAACGCAGTAATGACCCGGGCGGCCATCAGCGTGGCGTAGTTCGGCGCCAGGGCACAGAGCACGTTGCCGAGGATGAACATCAGCGTCATGCCCAGCAGCGTCGCCTTGCGTGGCATGTTGGCGGTGCCGATGGCCAGGATCGGCGCGCCGAATACCACGCCCAGGGCGTAGCCGGTGATCAGCAGCCCTGCCTGGGGAATGCTCACCGCCAAGTCACGGGCGACATCGGGCAGCAGGCCCATGATGACGAATTCAGTCGTGCCGATGCCGAAAGCGGCGACGGCCAAAGCAAGCAAGGCGAGTGGCATGCGCAGGGTCTCTGTCTGTAGTCTTGACGCTCTGATCAGGCATACGCATGCCGACGCCCCCATTCGAGTGAGCGGGGCAACAGCGAGATTATTGGAATAGGTCTATGCGCAACTGAGTGCGGCGTGGTCGCTTGCAGTATAAACGGCTGCGAATGGATGGCGAATCAATTCTCTGGACGGAATAAGGAGCGTGCCGTGCTTGCAACGGCCTTGGTGTTGGTCGCGGCGCTGTTGCATGCGGCGTGGAATACGCTGATCAAGTTCAGTGGCGAGCGTTTGCTGGTGGTGGCGTGCATGGACAGCGTCGCCTTGCTGTTCGTCGCGCTGGCACTGAGTTTCGTGGCCTTGCCGCCGTTGGAGATCTGGCCGTGGATCCTGGCGTCGGCGGCGTTCGAGCTGCTCTATCGCTATTTGCTGATCCAGGCTTATCGGGTCGGTGACCTGGGGCTGGTCTATCCGCTGATGCGCGGCCTGTCGCCGTTGGTGGTGCTGGCCCTGACATTTATATTCGCCGGGGAAGCCCTGACGACCCAGCAGGTCATCGGCATTTTGCTGATCCCGTTCGGCATGCTTTGCCTGTTGTGGCAGGGCGGTGGTGGCGAGCGGCTGCCCTGGTCGATGCTGCCGGTGGTGGCGCTGATCGGCCTGTGCATTGGTTGCTACACCTTCATTGACGGCCATGCTTTGCGGCGTTGGTCCCATCCGCTGGATTACCTGGTCTGGGTCACGCTGCTCAGTGCCTGGCCGTTCCCGTTGCTGGCGCTGGTGAGCAAGCGGCCGGCATTCATGCGGTTCTGGCGCGAACAGTGGCGTTTGGGGCTGGCGGTCGGATTCTGCGTATTGTTCAGCTACGCTCTGGTGCTGTGGGCCATGCAACTGGGCTCGATCGCCGAAGCGGCGGCGCTGAGGGAGATCAGTGTGATCCTGGTGGTGCTGTTCGGCATGCGTTACCTGAAAGAACCTTTTGGCCTGCCGCGGCTCTTAGCCTGCGGGCTGGTGTTGGTTGGCATGCTGGTGATGAAGTTCTGACCGGTGTGCCTGGCGCTCGATTTTCTTAAAACTCAAAAAGGAAGTGCGGTATGACGGTTGCCCTGTGGTGTGTGTTGATTGCTTTTCTCCTGCCCTACCTGTGTATCGGGATCGCCAAGGCCGGTGGGAAATACCGGTTGCAGGATAACCACGACCCGCGGGATTTTCTGGATTCGCTCGAAGGCGCTCCCCGCCGTGCCTACGCCGCGCAACTGAACAGCTTTGAAATCAGCCCGTTCTTTGCCGCTGCCGTGATCGTCGCGCACCTGGCCGGCAACGCCGAACTGGTCACCATCAACGTGCTGGCGGTGTTGTTCATCACCAGCCGCCTGCTCTACATCATTTGTTATCTGGCGGACTGGGCAATTCTGCGTTCGCTGGTGTGGTTCGTGGGGGTTGGGCTGGTCTTGAGTTTCTTCTTCGTTTCAATTTGAGCCTGGCGGCTGAATCGTCGGCGTCTGTACTGGCCCTATCGCGAGCAAGCTCGCTCCCACATTGGATCTAGCGGCACACAAGATATGTGTCCACTGGCGATCAACTGTGGGAGCGAGCTTGCTCGCGATGGGGCCAGTACCATCAATCCATCTCTCAAGGGTTGGCGGTCACCGCATTCGCCACCTGCGGCACTTGCGGCAACGCCATGCCCTTGGGCCAGAGCATCCAGATCTGGCCCTGCTGTTTCATGTCCCCGGCCAGTTGGCCCGCCGTTTCACCCGTGCCCCAGAACAGGTCTGCCCGCACTTCACCGGTAATTGCACCGCCAGTGTCCTGGGCGGCGACGGGCCGGTTCAAGGCGCTTCCGTCGGGGCGCGTGGTGGATAGCCACAACAGGCTGCCCAGCGGAATCACCTTGCGGTCCACTGCCACGCTGTAGCCAGCGGTCAGCGGTACATTCAGCGAGCCGCGCGGACCTTCGTTGCTGTCGGGGTTGCGGTTGAAGAACACGTAGCTGGGGTTGCTGCCCAGCAGCTCGGGGATGCGGTTCGGGTTGGCCTTGGCCCAGGCACTGATGGTGCCCATGGTCACGTCTTCTTTCTTGAGTTCGCCTTGTTCGACCAGCCAGCGCCCGATGGGGCGGTAAGGGTGGCCGTTCTGGTCGGCATAACCGATGCGCAGTTGGCGGCCATCGGCGAGTTGGATGCGTCCCGAACCCTGGATTTGCAGGAACTGCAGGTTCATGGGGTCGGTCAGCCAGGCAACGACCGGAGCCTTCACGCCTTGGGTTTCGATGGTGGCCGCGTCGTCGTACGGCTTGAGTACCCGGCCTTCGAGACGGCCGCGCAGGCGTTTGCCCTTGAGCTCAGGGTAGAGGCTGTCCAGTGACACAATGATCATGTCCTCCGGTACACCGTAGACCGGAATATTCGCGGTGGCGGTCTGGGTGAGGCTACCGGGGTAGACCGGCTCGTAATAGCCGGTAATCAGGCCGTTGGGGCTGTTGTCCCCGGAGCGCAGGCCGTAGACGTCCAGGTTCTGTTTGAGGAAACTGCGCACCGCCACGGCCGTCTGCGGCACATTGGCTGCCGCCGAGCAGGTCGCGCCCCATACCGCGTCGGCCTTGAGCCGGGTGCACGCGCTGCGCCAGGACCCGAAACCGGCCAACAGGTCTGCATCGGACACCGTTGGCAGTGCCTCCCAGGGTGCGCTGACATAGGTGGCGAGTGCATGGGTCCGAGGTTCTTCGACCTTTTCGCCGCGATTACAACCGGCCAACAGGGCGATCAGCGGTAGGGTCAATGCCAGGCCTTTGTGCCAGGGCTTGATGCGGCTGTTCATGAAGATTTCCTTTGCAGTCATTGGAGCACTGTCAGGTGCTCGAATAACCCGTATTGTTGATAGGGCCATTGGTCTTTGCCGATGACCCGAGGATACTAACCGCCGTTTCCTGCCCCGAGGCCAAGATGTTTGTAAAACGATTTTCCATGGCCGTGCTGGCCTGCCTGATGTTGTCCGCCTGTGGCGGTGTCGATCCCAATTCTCCCCTGGGCCAGCGCAAGGCGATCTTCAAGCAGATGCTCAAGATCAGCGAAGAGCTGGGCGGCATGTTGCGCGGCCGAGTGCCGTTTGACGGCGCACGTTTCGCCGAGGGCGCGACGCAACTGGACCAACTGTCCCATGAACCGTGGAAGCATTTCCCGCAAGTACGCGAGCAAGACCACACCAGTGCCCGGGATGAAGTCTGGGAAAAACAGGCGCGCTTCCAGGCATTGGCCCGCAGCCTTGAAGCCGCCACCGGTGAATTGGTGATCGTCAGCAAGGTCGAGCCTTACAGGGCCAGTAACCTGGGGCCGGCGGTGCAGAAGGTCGAAGATGCGTGCAGTGCCTGTCATAAAGAGTTTCGGGATTATTGACTTGCAGGAAAGACCCCGGGCTTCGCCAGTGCCTGCAGGGTGGATGCCATCCCTGTAGGCGCCCGGGATCTTTCAACATTCATTTGTCCAACTCATCCACCGCTTCCTGCAGTTCCTTGCGGGAGGCCGCCAGCTTGTCCTTGCGCTTGTTGATCCGCTCGGCATCGCCTTTCTTCATGGCCTTTTCCAGGTCGGCCTGCCGCCGGCTGACCTCGTGCTTGGCATCGAGCACCTTGTTTTCACGCTCCTTGCGCAGGGAGGCATCGGTGCAATGGGTGGTGACTTCGGCCAGGGCGGTTTCCAGGCCGGCCTGCTGATCCTGATTGCCGCGGGACTTGGCCAGTTCGATCTGGTTGATGATGCCCTGGCGCTTGGCTGCGCAGCCGGTGAGCTCCGGGACTTGCTCGTCCGCCATCAAAGGGGCGGCCATGGCGCTGCACAAGAGCAGCAGGGCAGCGGGGGACAGGAAATTCATAGCAACTCCGTAAAAAATCGCGAGCGGTCGATACCGATGCGCTGTTGGAGCGCATGGTCGCCCCTTGGGTTCAACCACCCGGGCGCTGGATTAAAAACCGTCGATCCCGACGGTGCGTAATACGTCACTCAAGGCCAGCACCTGCGGGTCGCGAAAAAAGGCGCTCAATTGCGCGGCGCGTCCCGGGCCGATGCCGGCTTCGGCTTGCCATTGTTCGGTACTGCGCTCGGCCAGCGCCTGCCAGGGCCCCGTCAACCGGGCCTCACCGACGGGCGGCAGGCCCAAGGCCTTGAGCCATTGCCCGAAAGGACGTTGTCGGGCGCTGTCCAGGCTGGCGAGCAGGCGGGCGCTGCTGCGTTCACCGAAGCCGCCAATCTTAGCAAGCTCGGCGGCATCGAGGGTCAACCAATCCAACAAACCGTGGAGCCGGCCGGCCGCCAGGAGTTTTTCCCAGGTGCCGGGGCCGACATGGGGCAGGGCGAGCCCGTGCTTGCCGCTGAGCCAGTTGAGCCGTGCGAGGAACTGGCTTTCACAACCAGGCGTCGCCTGCCAGCAGCTCAAGAAGTGATGATCGCTCGCCGCAGGGGCATCGACATCCTGACGCTCGAGGCTGCGCAGCACAACGGCGTCGAGTCGTGGGATGGTCAGCCCGGCCAGGCTGATGGCGACCCGGTCACCGGGGCGGATGTCCATCTTCTCCCAACGTTTGAGGGAGCTGACGCTTACCCGGCGAATCCTCCGGTCATCGAGCAGGGTGGGTTCGAGCTCCAGCACGGGGGTGATGCGCCCGGTGCGCCCGACCTGGAAGCGTACCTTGCGCACTTCGGCCAGGGCCTGGGCATACGGGTATTTCCAGGCCACGCTCCAGTACGGCGCCCTGGCCTGCCAACGGTCGGCGGGTGGTCGACGGTCCTGGCGCAGGACGATCCCGTCGCTGGCGAAGGGCAGCGGCGCGCGATACCAGTGGTCGCGCCACTGCTCGGCATCCGCCGGTGCCCGGACGGGCCGGTTGTAGTCGAGGGTGTCGGTGAAACCCAGCGCGTTCAGCGCAGCCATCCGCTCGGGCAGGGTGCCGGGGCCTTCAGGCCAGTCCCAGACAAACAGGCCGATGGAGGATGCCTCCTGCGCCGTCAAACTGCCGCGTGCCATCAAGCCTGCCACGGTTGCGCGGGCGTTCAGGCTGCCGCGGCTGGCTTGGACATGGCCGTCCAGGCGCCAGTACAACTCGCCCTGAACGACCAGGTCCACAGGCTGGCGCAGTCGCTGCGCGATGGCAGCGATCTTGTGGGCATTGGAGGTCCAGTCATGGCCTCGGACGCCGTCGCCGCGGCTGATCGCCTGATGCAGGCGACCCTTGCGGTAAACCAGGGAGACCGCCACGCCATCGACTTTCGGTTGCGCCCAGATGGCCTCTCGACCGTGCAGCCAGGCCGCCACGGCGTCGGCGTCCTTCAGTTTTTCCAGGCCGGTATGGACAACGGGGTGAGGCACCTTTCCGCCCGCCGAGCGCAGGGGATTGTCGGAAACCGCGAGGTTGAAGCAACTGCGCCATTGGTTCAGCTGTGTGCGGGATTGATCATAAAGCTGATCGGCCACCAGTGATTGACCGAGGCGGTGGTAACGGTCGTCCCAGGTGTCGATCTGCTGTTGCAACGCAGCGATCTCGGCCTGGGCCCGATCAACGGCCCAGTCGGGACAAGGCGCGGCCAGCGCCGGGATGGTCATGAATGCGAGGCAGGCGAGGGCATGCAGGAACGGTGGCATCGAAGCATCCTTGCTCGGTTGAGTACCTGAAGGCTAGTCAGCGTCCCGGCTGTTGCGAGGGGCGGTGCGTTACCGGATTTTGCGGCGCCTGGTGGCAACGTCGCGGCGGTACAGTCCTGCGCGATTTAGCCACTCAACTGTCCCTTGAACCCTTCGATGGCCGGTGCAGAATAAGCCTTCGATCCACTGCTGCCCGGACGCTCGAATGGACCTGCCGACCCTCGCTGTTTTCATTCCGGCCTGCTTTGCGCTGAACATGGCGCCGGGGCCGAACAACCTGCTCTCCATCAGCAATGCCTCGCGTTATGGCTTCGTCCGGGCATGCAGCGGCGGCATCGGTCGGTTGCTGGCGTTTGCAATCATGATCGCCCTGGCTGCGGTGGGCCTCACCGCCGTGCTGCACACCTCGGAGCTGCTGTTCCTGGGGATCAAGCTCGTCGGTGCCGGTTATCTGTTCTACCTGGCCGTGCAGTTGTGGCGTGCCCAACCCGAGGTCGACAGCGAAACCGGGCGCGTGTCGATGAGTCGAGCCGGCCTGGCGCGCCAGGAGTTCCTGGTGGCAATCGGTAATCCGAAGGCGATCCTGTTGTTTACGGCGTTCCTGCCGCAATTCGTCGACCGTACAGGCACCGTCCTGCAGCAGTTCGCCGTGCTGGGCGGGTTGTTCCTGGTGTTGGAGTGCATCGCTATCGGCTTGTATTGCTACATGGGGATTTACGCGCGGCGGCTGTTCGCCCTGCCCAGTGGCAAGCGTTTGTTCAATCGGCTGTGTGCGGGGCTACTGGCCGGTGCGGCTTCGTTTTTGTTGGTGGCGCGGCGGGCCTAGACTCTCTGAGGTGCCTGTTGGGACCGGAGACATGGTCCCCTGTGGCGAGGGGATTTATCCCCGCCGGGCTGCGAAGCAGCCCCAAAATGGTCAAGCATCGTTAACCTGACACACCGTGACAGCTGATTTGGGGCCGCTGCGCAGCCCAACGGGGATAAATCCCCTCGCCACAGGAGCGGTGCCTGACTTTGATTTTTTTGATAAAAAAAAGCCCCTGGCGACCCAGTCGCCAAGGGCTTTTCTTTACACGTGGGGGTTACAGGCCGGCAGCGGCGCGCAGTGCGTCGGCGCGGTCGGTTTTTTCCCAGGTGAACGTGGTGAAGGTATCGCCCTCGACGGTCTTGGTCTGTGGCGTGCGACCGAAGTGACCATAGGCAGCGGTGTCCTGGTACATCGGGTGCAGCAGGTCGAGCATGGTGGTGATGGCGTATGGACGCAGGTCGAACACTTCACGGACCAGGTTGATGATCTTGTCATCGCCGATCTTGCCGGTGCCGAAGGTGTTCAGCGAGATCGACGTAGGCTGGGCCACGCCAATGGCGTAGGACACCTGGATTTCGCAGCGCTCGGCCAGGCCGGCGGCGACGATGTTCTTGGCGACATAACGGCCGGCATAGGCCGCCGAACGGTCGACCTTCGATGGGTCCTTGCCGGAGAACGCGCCGCCGCCGTGACGGGCCATGCCGCCGTAGCTGTCGACGATGATCTTGCGACCGGTCAGGCCGCAGTCGCCCACCGGGCCACCGATGATGAACTGGCCGGTCGGGTTGATGTGGAACTGGGTGTCCTTGGACAGCAGTTCGGCAGGCAGCACGTGCTTGACGATCAGTTCCATCACGCCTTCGCGCAGGTCTTTGTAGGACACGTCAGGGTTGTGCTGGGTCGACAGGACCACGGCGTCGATACCGACCACCTTGCCGCCTTCGTAACGGCAGGTCACCTGGGACTTGGCGTCCGGGCGCAGCCAAGGCAGCAGGCCGGATTTACGGGCCTCGGCCTGGCGTTGAACCAATTGGTGCGAGAAGGTGATCGGAGCCGGCATCAGCACGTCGGTCTCGTTGCTGGCGTAGCCGAACATCAGGCCCTGGTCGCCGGCGCCCTGGTCTTCAGGCTTGGCCCGATCAACACCCTGGTTGATGTCGGGGGACTGCTTGCCGATGATGTTCATCACGCCGCAGGTCGCGCCGTCGAAACCGACGTCGGAACTGTTGTAGCCAATGCCCAGGATGACGTCGCGAACGATCTGTTCCAGGTCGACCCAGGCCGAAGTGGTGACTTCGCCGGCGATGATCGCCACGCCCGTTTTCACCAGAGTCTCGCACGCCACGCGGGCGAACTTGTCTTCAGCAATGATGGCGTCCAGCACCGCATCAGAAATCTGGTCGGCGATTTTGTCCGGATGCCCTTCAGACACGGACTCGGAGGTGAAAAGGGAGTATTCGCTCATCTCGATGTTTTCCTACAAGTTACCGTTGGTGAGTGTCGCCAGTGGGCCGCTGAAAGTGGCGAACCTGGATCTGGAAACCATTACGTAAGCCCACATAGAGGCTTTCCCCGGGCACGAGGCCCGCTGCGGTGGCCCAGCGGGCCAGGTCATCCTGTTCAAAGCCGAGCCAGAGATCGCCACAGGCTTCCCTGGCCCAGCTCTGGTTGTGGCTGCATAACTCCGTCACCAGCAGGCTGCCGCCCGGTTGCAGCAGGCCGGCCATGTGCTTGAGTGCCTCGGCCGGCGCGGCGAAATGATGCAGCACCATGTTCAATACCACGCAGTCGGCCTGCAGGTTCATGCCATCCAGTACATCGGCCAGTTGCAGGTTGACGTTAGCCAGGGCCTCCCGTTCACACACCTGGCGCGCCAGCTCGAGCATGGCCGGGCTGTTGTCCAGCGCCGTCACCTGGCTGAAGCGCCGCGCCAGTTCCGGCAGGAAGGCGCCGTCGCCGGGGCCGACTTCGATCACCGTGGCCGTGGGTTCGAAGCTCAATTTGTCGAGCAGCGCCACGACGCTTTCGCGGTACTGCGGCAAGCCGGCGATCAGGTCTTGCTGGGCGCGAAATTTCTCGGCAACCCGGGCGAAGAAGTCCTGGCTGGCGGCGGCTCGTTGCCCGTGGACCTGGGCAATGCGAGCCTGCACGTCGGTCGGCAGGTTCAACGCATCCACTTCGTCCAGTAGCGCCGCGTGCAGTTTGCCCCCCAGCAGGTCGGTGTGGGGCAGGGCGCGGCGGTAGAAAATGGCGTTGCCTTCCCGGCGGGTCGCCACCAGGTCGGCCTGGGCCAGGACTTTGAGGTGGTGGCTCATGCCGGACTGACCGATGCCGAAGATCTGCGCCAGTTCCAGCACGCCGAACGAGTCGTTGGCCAGGGCGCGCAATACATTGAGCCGCAACGGATCGCCGCCGGCCTTGCAAAGGGCCGCCAGCTCATCGCAGTTGTCATGGCGAATGGAGGGCGCGGGTAGGTTCATAGTGCGGCAGTCTAGTGAGGGGTTTGGATCGCCGCAAGTTCAATATCAAAAAGTTTTGATATTGCCGGATAAATGGCACTTCCCGGGCTGTGCTTGACTCTACAAGCCATCAGCGGAAAGGTTTCACCTGGCGAATGCGACTTTATCCACCGGAAAAACGCTCAAGGATGACTATCTGTCATTGCCCCGAGGCGGGTGGGTGAGGGAAAATGCTCGCCTTTTTCAGTTCCGTTTTATTCATTCTCGATTCAATACCCGCAGGAGAACAGCGATGCCCAGCCGTCGTGAGCGTGCCAATGCCATTCGTGCCCTCAGCATGGATGCCGTGCAGAAAGCCAACAGCGGCCATCCCGGTGCCCCCATGGGTATGGCGGATATCGCCGAGGTGCTTTGGCGCGACTACCTCAAGCACAGCCCGAGCAATCCATCGTTCGCCGACCGTGACCGCTTCGTGCTGTCCAACGGCCACGGCTCGATGTTGATCTACTCGCTGTTGCACCTGACCGGCTATGACCTGTCGATCGATGACCTGAAGAACTTCCGCCAGTTGCACAGCCGCACCCCGGGCCACCCTGAATACGGCTATACCCCCGGCGTGGAAACCACCACCGGCCCACTGGGCCAAGGCCTGGCCAACGCCGTGGGTTTTGCCCTGGCGGAAAAAGTCCTGGCGGCGCAATTCAACCGCCCCGGTCATAACGTCGTCGATCACCACACCTACGTATTCCTGGGTGATGGCTGCATGATGGAAGGTATTTCCCATGAAGTCGCCTCCCTGGCCGGCACCCTGGGCCTGGACAAGCTGATCGCCTTCTATGACGACAACGGCATCTCCATCGATGGCGAAGTCGAAGGCTGGTTCACCGACGACACCCCCAAGCGCTTCGAAGCCTACAACTGGCTGGTGATCCGCAACGTCGACGGCCACGATCCGGAAGAGATCAAGACCGCCATCGAGACCGCCCGCAAAAGCGCCCAGCCGACCCTGATCTGCTGCAAGACCACCATCGGCTTCGGCTCGCCGAACAAGCAAGGCAAGGAAGACTGCCACGGCGCGCCATTGGGCGCCGAGGAAATCGCCCTGACCCGTGCGGCGTTGAAGTGGAACCATGGCCCGTTCGAAATCCCGGCCGACATTTATGCCGAATGGGATGCCAAGGAAAAAGGTCGCGCGGTCGAAGCCGAATGGGATCAGCGTTTCGCCGCCTATTGCGCCGAATTCCCTGAACTGGCCAATGAACTGGTGCGTCGCCTCAGCGGCGAGCTGCCGGCCGATTTCGCCGAAAAAGCCTCGGCGTACATCGCTGAAGTCGCCGCCAAGGGCGAAACCATCGCCAGCCGCAAGGCCAGCCAGAACACCCTGAACGCCTTTGGCCCATTGCTGCCGGAACTGCTGGGCGGTTCGGCCGACCTGGCCGGTTCCAACCTGACCCTGTGGAAAGGCTGCAAAGGTGTCAGCGCCGAAGACGCCAGCGGCAACTACATGTACTACGGCGTTCGCGAGTTCGGCATGAGCGCGATCATGAACGGCGTCGCGCTGCACGGCGGCCTGGTGCCTTACGGCGCCACCTTCCTGATGTTCATGGAATATGCCCGCAACGCCGTACGCATGTCGGCGCTGATGAAAAAACGCATCCTGTATGTGTTCACCCACGACTCCATCGGTCTGGGCGAAGACGGCCCGACGCACCAGCCGATCGAGCAACTGGCGAGCCTGCGTTGCACGCCGAACCTGGACACCTGGCGCCCCTGCGATGCGGTGGAGTCGGCGGTGGCCTGGAAATACGCCATCGAGCGTAACGACGGCCCATCGGCGCTGATCTTCTCCCGCCAGAACCTGCAGCACCAGAACCGCGATGCCGACCAGATCGGCGATATCGCTCGCGGCGGCTACGTGCTCAAGGACTGCATCGGCGAGCCGGAACTGATCCTGATCGCCACCGGTTCCGAAGTCGGCCTGGCCGTCCAGGCCTACGACAAGCTGACCGAGCAGGGCCGCAACGTACGCGTCGTGTCCATGCCGTGCACCAGCGTGTTCGACGCCCAGGACGCCGGCTACAAGCAAGCGGTGTTGCCGCTGCAAGTCAGTGCCCGGATCGCCATCGAGGCTGCCCATGCCGATTACTGGTACAAGTACGTGGGCCTGGAAGGCCGCGTGATCGGCATGACCACCTACGGCGAGTCGGCGCCTGCGCCGGCGTTGTTCGAGGAGTTCGGCTTCACCCTGGACAACATCCTGGGTCAGGCTGAAGAGTTGCTGGAAGACTGATCCGCAAACAGGTTGTCTGTTCTGACGCCATCGCGAGCAAGCTCGCTCCCACAAGGGTTTCACCGACCCTGTGGGAGCGAGCTTGCTCGCGATAGCGGTGGCTCAGACGACACTGCCTTAATGGATTCAACCAGGTCAGAGAACCCCATGCCCCAACCGCGTCCCTACAAAGTTGCACTCAACGGCTACGGCCGGATTGGTCGTTGCGTCTTGCGTGCGTTGTTCGAGCGAGGGGCGAAGGCCGGGTTCGAGATTGTCGCGATCAACGATCTGGCCGACATGGCCAGCATCGAATACCTGACACGCTTTGACTCCACCCACGGCCGGTTTCCCGGCGAAGTGCGGGTCGAAGGCGATTGTCTGCATATTAATGGCGACTGCGTGAAGGTCTTGCGCAGTGCAACCCCTGAAGGCATTGATTGGGCGTCCCTGGATGTCGATCTGGTGCTCGAGTGCTCTGGCGCCTACCACACCCGCGAAGACGGCCAGCGTTTTCTCGCGGCCGGCGCGCCACGGGTGCTGTTCTCCCAGCCGATGGCCAGCGAAGCGGATGTCGACGCCACCATCGTCTACGGCGTGAACCAGGATTGCCTGACCGGCGAAGAGCTGCTGGTGTCCAACGCCTCCTGCACCACCAATTGCGGCGTGCCGCTGTTGCGCCTGCTGGACCAGGCCATTGGCCTGGAATACGTGTCGATCACGACGATCCACTCGGCGATGAACGACCAGCCGGTGATCGACGCTTACCACCATGAGGACTTGCGCCGCACCCGTTCGGCGTTCCAATCGGTGATTCCGGTGTCCACTGGTCTGGCGCGTGGCATCGAACGGCTGCTGCCGGAACTTGCCGGGCGAATTCAGGCCAAAGCCGTGCGGGTGCCGACGGTCAACGTGTCCTGCCTCGACATTACGATGCAGACCGTGAGCGATACCGACGCCACTGAGGTCAACCGGATCTTGCGTGAAGCCGCCACCAGCGGTCCGCTCAAAGGCCTCCTGGCCTACACCGAGTTGCCTCATGCCAGTTGTGATTTTAACCATGACCCACATTCGGCCATCGTCGATGCCAGCCAGACCCGTGTTTCCGGGCCTCGGCTTGTGAACATCCTGGCCTGGTTCGACAACGAATGGGGGTTTGCCAACCGAATGCTGGACGTTGCCGAGCATTACCTGCAAACCGCTTCTAAAAAACCTGCTCTCTAAACAGTTACCCAGGAATTGCGACCCATGACCGTGTTGAAGATGTCCGACCTCGATCTGCAAGGTAAGCGCGTACTGATCCGCGAAGACCTCAACGTCCCCGTCAAGGACGGTGCTGTCACCAGCGACGCGCGTATCCTGGCTTCGCTGCCGACCATCAAGCTGGCCCTGGAAAAAGGCGCGGCCGTGATGGTCTGCTCCCACCTGGGCCGTCCGACCGAAGGCGAGTTCTCGGCCGAGAACAGCCTCAAGCCCGTCGCTGATTATCTGAGCAAGGCCTTGGGCCGTGACGTGCCACTGGTTGCAGACTACCTGGGCGGCGTGGACGTGAAGGCCGGCGATGTCGTGCTGTTCGAAAACGTGCGCTTCAACAAGGGCGAGAAAAAGAACGCCGACGAACTGGCCCAGCAATACGCCGCCCTGTGCGACGTGTTCGTGATGGACGCTTTCGGCACCGCCCACCGCGCCGAGGGTTCGACCCATGGCGTGGCGAAGTTCGCCAAAGTCGCCGCCGCCGGCCCGTTGTTGGCCGCTGAACTGGACGCACTGGGCAAGGCTCTGGGTTCCCCGGCCCAGCCGATGGCCGCCATCGTTGCCGGCTCCAAGGTCTCAACCAAGCTGGACGTGCTCAACAGCCTGAGCCAGGTGTGCAACCAGTTGATCGTCGGTGGCGGCATCGCCAACACCTTCCTCGCCGCTGCGGGTCACCCGGTTGGCAAATCCCTGTACGAACCGGACCTGCTGGACACCGCTCGGGAAATCGCCGCCAAGGTCAGCGTACCGTTGCCAGTGGACGTGGTCGTGGCCAAGGAATTCGCAGAAAGCGCCACCGCCACCGTCAAGCTGATCGATGACGTGGCCGAGGACGACATGATCCTCGACATCGGCCCGCAAACCGCAGCCAACTTCGCCGAACTGCTGAAATCTTCCAAAACCATCCTGTGGAACGGCCCGGTCGGCGTGTTCGAGTTCGACCAGTTCGGCAACGGCACCAAGGTGCTGGCCCAGGCCATCGCCGACAGCGCTGCATTTTCGATTGCGGGTGGCGGCGACACCCTGGCGGCCATCGACAAATATGGCGTGGCCGCGCAGATCTCCTACATTTCCACGGGCGGCGGCGCATTCCTCGAGTTCGTCGAAGGCAAGGTGCTGCCGGCTGTGGAAGTCCTGGAAAGCCGGGCCAAGGCCTGAGGCCAGGTTGACCAGGCAAAGGAGTGTTCTGATGGTCAAGACGTTCACGTTGCTGCTGGCGTCGACGATACTGGTGGCTTGCTCGAGCAGCCCGCAGGCTCCGGCCCCGCAGACCGGCACGGCGATGCCCGAAGAAGGCTGTTACCAGGCCGACTGGCAGGCCGAGACCAACCCGGTGCTGAACAAGCGTTCCGGACCGGACGGCCTGGACAAATACGAAACGCAAACCCCGGCCAAGGAACATGGTTGTCCTTGACGGGTCTGACTCTTAACTCAGGGTGGGCGGCATGTGCCGTCCGTCGAGGAACACGGATGAAAGGCTTGATCGCCGTCGTGGCGTTGGCATTGCTGGCCGGTTGTTCGCAACTGGTTTTTTTGTCGTCGCCCGAGCCCGTTGCAGAGGGCTGGACGAGCTGGACCTGTGACAGCGAGGCCAACGTGTTCTGGCGCTACACCGATGCTGCCCGCCAGGCAGTCGAGGTACGCCTGGGCGGCGCCGATAAGGTTTATCGCCTCACGCTTGAACCGGGTGCCGAAGGCTCGCTGTACAGCGACGACATGCTGGCGTTTCACGTCAAGGGTGAGGAAGGCCTGGTGTATTGGGTCGCCACCAATGACTTGATTGGGCGCGGCTGTAAGGCCGAGTGACAAGATTGATCCACACGGATCCAGAGGCTGGAACAGAACCAATGTGGGAGCGAGCTTGCTCGCGATAGCGGCGTATCAGGTGACAGTGATGTTGCATGTGCCGCCCTCATCGCGAGCAAGCTCGCTCCCACAGGGATTGCGTCAGTATTTGGGTTAGCGATACCGAACACGCAGCTCGGGACCAACCCCCGATCTGCAATGACTTGAATAGCCGCCGCCGCTCCGGCAGGCTGGCACGATTAACGACCCTCGACCGGGAGAGAGACACAATGGCACTTATCAGCATGCGTCAGATGCTGGACCACGCAGCCGAGTTCGGCTACGGCGTTCCAGCCTTTAACGTCAACAACCTTGAGCAGATGCGCGCCATCATGGAAGCCGCTGACAAGACTGACTCTCCGGTGATCGTCCAGGCTTCGGCCGGTGCCCGCAAATACGCCGGTGCGCCGTTCCTGCGCCACCTGATCCTGGCGGCGATCGAAGAATTCCCGCACATCCCGGTGTGCATGCACCAGGACCACGGTACCAGCCCTGACGTCTGCCAGCGCTCCATCCAGCTGGGTTTCAGCTCGGTCATGATGGACGGCTCCCTCGGCGAAGACGGCAAGACCCCGACCGACTACGAGTACAACGTACGCGTCACCCAGCAGACCGTCGCCATGGCCCACGCCTGCGGCGTATCGGTGGAAGGCGAACTGGGTTGCCTGGGCTCGCTGGAAACCGGCATGGCCGGTGAAGAAGACGGCATCGGTGCCGAAGGTGTGCTGGACCACAGCCAGATGCTGACCGATCCGGAAGAAGCCGCCGACTTCGTCAAGAAAACCCAGGTCGACGCCCTGGCCATCGCCATCGGCACCAGCCACGGCGCCTACAAGTTCACCAAGCCGCCTACCGGCGACGTGCTGGCCATCGACCGTATCAAGGAAATCCACAAGCGCATTCCCAACACTCACTTGGTGATGCACGGTTCTTCTTCGGTGCCGCAAGAATGGCTGGCGATCATCAACCAGTACGGTGGCGACATCAAGGAAACCTACGGCGTGCCGGTTGAAGAAATCGTCGAAGGTATCAAGTACGGCGTGCGCAAGGTCAACATCGACACTGACCTGCGCCTGGCCTCTACGGGTGCCATGCGTCGTTTGATGGCGACCAATCCGAGCGAGTTTGATCCGCGTAAGTTCTTCGGTGCTACTGTGACTGCCATGCGTGATGTGTGCATTGCGCGTTATGAGGCGTTTGGGACTGCTGGTAATGCTTCGAAGATCAAGCCGATTTCGCTGGAAGCGATGTATCAGCGGTATTTGAAAGGTGAGTTGAACGCTAAGGTCAACTAAGGCTTCAGTGGTGTGAAAAAACCCGCAGTCATGCGGGTTTTTTTATGGGTGGGATTTGTTTAAAGATAGGGACATAACGGACTTGAAATGTCCGTTAAAGCGGACATAATTAGGTATATCTTTATTGAAAGTCCGCTATAGGTGACATTTTGTTGATTCTCAATCCCTCTTCTCTTGGCGAGCGAGTACGTGCGCTACGCCGTGCGAAAGGCTATAGCCAACAGCAGCTTGCCGACAACGCCAACTGCAATCGTAAAACGATCATTGATCTTGAGGCCGGTGAAAACGTGGCGGTGTACACCCTGTTTCGGGTGGTATTAGCGCTAGGGATGGCGCTGGAAATCGTCGATAGACGGATTGATCTCAAATCCCTCGCGGATCTGGTGGAGCATGATGAGTAGGGTCAAGCTGCTTAACGTCATGACACCGCAAGGCTATAGCGGCGACTTGTCCAAAGGTTCGCAATTCTCGTTTGCCTATGCGAGCGCCGAGTCGCCACGGGAGGTTTCGCTGGTCATGCCTTATGACCCCACGCCCTCAGTCAGCAATGTCCTTCATCCGATATTTGATATGAACGTGCCGGAGGGGTTTCTTGCCGATCAGATCAAACGCCGCATGGCCAGGCACATGCAGGTCGATGATATGCGCTTGTTATCGGTAATTGGCGGCAACCAGATCGGACGACTCAGCTACATCAACCCTGCCGAGGCCTCGACGCCTGTTCGGGCTCAGGTCGGTCTGAAAGACATCCTGTCGGCAGATGTCTCACAACGTGTTTTTGATTTCCTGGTCGACACGTATTTCGAGTCTGGCATTTCGGGCGTACAGCCCAAGGTACTGGTGCCTGACTTGGATAAGCTCAACGGTGACCGAAAGACCATGCTCAGCTCCGATCTGATCGTCAAATCCGGTGCCGATGAGTATGCCCATCTGGCGCAAAATGAATTTCTTTGCCTGGAAGCGGCTCGTTTGGCTGGGTTGGAAACCCCGCCATTCTGGCTTTCGGAAAACGGTGAGCTATTTGTAATGGAGCGGTTCGACCTGACCCCTTCCGGGCGGCTGGGGTTTGAAGACATGGCAGTGCTTCTTGGTCTGCACAAAGACCCCCATGATAACTACAAGTACTCCCAGAGTTACGAGATCCTTGCAGCGGTGGTGGGCCAGGTATGCCGACATGCTGATCCGGTTCGCGAGTTGGAACGTTTTTTTTCTTCGGTGTGCCTCTCAGTCATGGTGCGTAATGGTGACGCTCATCTGAAAAACTTCGGTGTTATCTATACGCATCCAGAGGCGCTGGAAACCGTGCGTCTGGCCCCGGTTTTCGATGTCACTACCACCACGGTTTATGAACACTACAACCCCAAGTCTGGCCGCTCGCTGGTGGATCGAACGCTTGCGATCAAGATGAACAAGGTGAAAACGTATCCTGATCGAAAACAACTGATCGAGTTCGGTCGCAAGCATTGCGCGGTGGACAACCCCGCCTTGATTATTGAGCGAATCGCCGATGCCATGAGCCAAGCGCTGGCGCTCAATGGGTACCGTGTCGATGAAGAGTTGTTTAAGGGCATGCAGGTGGAGTGGGATGCTGGACGCAATAGTGTGTTCTTTGATTCGGTTGCGGCGCGGTTCAAGCGCAAACCATTGGTATAAATATGCGTTTGGCGCTGACCCCGGACGGCCATCTCCTGGTGTTTGGAACCACTCGTTTATACCCAGCAGTGCCGTTCGAGCGCCAGTACATCTCTAAATATTGGCTCCAGGAAACAGCCGCGACTATGTAACGATGCCTCCAGATAATTGCTCAATGACTTCCGTACCGCTTGCTCAAACGCCCCATACTTTTGATCGTGCCCGCATCCATGGTGGGCCTGCTCGCGAAGGCAATGCCATAGTCGATGAAGATATCGAATGTGCTGCCGTCATCGCGAGCAGGTTCGCTCCCACTGGGGGATCGTTATCGGTCTTCGAGCCCGCGCTGTTCAATCACTCCAAAAACATCCGCCACATCCTGGACCATGATTCGGGCGATGTTGGTGATGGTGTTGATGTCGGCCTCGGCTGAATCGCGCAGCGTGGTGCATGCCATCAGCGTCAGGTAGTCGAGGGTGGCGTGCAGGCGTTCGCTGGCGCAGGCGTGAAGCTCTGTTAGCGGGGCGGTTTTGTCAATGAACAGCACAGGTTGTGTGGTGGTGATCGGGGTTAAGGGCGTGAAGCGGTTAATCGATTGATGTGGTCATAGATGAAATTCCCTATAGAAAAAGAATTGCCATCTTTTTTGCTGCGAAACAAAGTGGGTGGCAGCTACGCGCGGGTTCGCAGACCGAGAATGACCAAACCCGGCAGACCCAAAGGCCTCCCACGCGCAACCGCCATAAAATGAACGTCGGCAATTTTGCCTGAGTTTTCATTTTGCGGTGCAAAGTCATTGTTCTCTGTCGGGCTGCGAAACCCTTGCCCACTGACCAAAGCCAGCAGACAAGCCGAACCATAGAGGAGATTTTCGAAGCCAAAATCGACCTGTAGGACGCACCGCCCTCCTGGGGCGAGGGAGCTTGCTCCCGTTCGGGGGCGCAGTCGCTGTAAAGTCGGCACATGCGGTGGTGCTGACGGAAAGAGGGGGCTGCTTCGCAGCCCAACGGGGATAAATCCCCTCGCCACAAAGGGGGATTCCTACGAGATTTTCGGAAGCATTAGTTCAGCGTTTTGACCGCCCTCACAGGATGAACGCGTCCACTCCAAGCCTGGCCGGCTATAAGGCCGCCTCGGGCACACCGAGCCTAGGCGAGGTGCCGAGTGGTGGGGCAAAAGCGTTTTGCTTACTTTTGACTGGGCCGGCTTCCGGGCTGTTCAAAAGTGAGCCGCCGTAAGGGCGGAACCCTAAGCAGCCGTTACCGCAGAAACGGATATACACACGGTATCTCTCTATCTCAAGCACACAGTCAGGTGTTGTGATCGATATCCAGCACGCTGAACGTCACTTTCCCGCCTTCACTGGTGTAGCCAGTATTGTCCTGCACGTACACCCCGGCCTTGAAGTACAACGGCTTGACCCGCCAAGTGGAGCTGATGGTGGTGTACCAGCTACGACCCGCCGCAGTAATGCCCAGGTCGCCGGTGCGATCAAGGTGGATCCGGTAACTGAAGGACTGATTGAGTTTCACACCGGTGGCGACGGTGATGACCCGGCCTTCGTCGTCATCAGGGCGCATGCGCACCTTGGCGACGATGTTCCCCGTGCTAGTGGCATCCTTGTATTGGTATTCCAGCTTCACCAAGGGTTTGCTGCTGTCCTTGGCATGAATCTGACCGATCACGATCTTGCCGCTACTGGGCACCTGGCTGACGGCCAGTTTCGCACGCAATTGGTTGTCGGCATCGGGGTACAGCCAGTTGCGCAAGGTGCCGTCCTTGTAGGTTTCGCGCAATTCACTGCGTGGGTAGATCGCGTTTTCAGTCTTGGTACCGGTGACCGGTGACCAGAAATACACCGTGCTGCCTTCGGAATTGAAGTATTTGTCCCGGAACCCATCCACCAACCGAGGGGTTTCGATGGTCTTTGGCGGGCTGCCTTCGGGAATACTCAGGTTCCAGGTTGCAAGATCGACCATGTTCGGATCCTTTCTGAGAAGAAGAAATGATTTACGCCACAGCCGGAGGCTCTAAGACGCGCTTTTGCTGAGGCCAGAGGGGGGCGCGAACGAACGTTTTGGCACGTTCTTCCGGCGGAGGGCTGGCGTCAACAGTCCGTCAGAGTTGCGTTTGCCGCTTTTGTGCCCGAGAGAAATGACCGCTGGTCGGCTATCCCGATTTTTCTCGGAACAATTGAGCAATGGCCATTTGGCTCTTCCGCCGCGCACGAACAAAAAAGGCATCCGGAAACGGATGCCTTTTCAAGGAGGAGGGTCGTCGTTAAAGGGTGGTGTGTTTGATTTCCAGCAGGCTGAACGTCACTTTCCCGCCCTCGGTGGCGTAACCGGTGTTGTCCTGTACATACACACCGGCCTTGAAATAGAGCGGTTTGACTTTCCAGCTTGGATCCACAGTGGTTCGCCAGTTGTAACCGGCGGCTGTAATGCCCAGCGCGCCTTTGGGGCTCAAGTGGATCATGTAGGAGAAACTGCGATTGAGTGTCACGCCCGTGGCGATGGTGATGACCTGGCCCGTCTCGTCGTCAGGACGAATGCGCACCTTGGCGACGATATTCCCGGTGGAGCTATAGGTTTTGTATTGGTATTCCAGTTTCACCATTGGGCTGGTGCTGTCCTTGGTATGGATCTGGCCGATCACGATCTTGCCAGTGCTGGGAACCTGGTTGACGGTCACGCTGGCGCGCAAGGTGTTGTCTGCCGCCGGGTAAAGCCAATTGCGCAAGGTACCGTCGGGATAGGTTTCGCGCAGTTCGCTACGGGGGTAAATCGCATTGGCCGTCTTGGCGCCAGTCACGGGCGCCCAGAAGAAAACGGTGCCGGTTTCGGCGTTGAAATATTGGTCTTTGAACCCTTGTACCAATCGAGGAGTTTCGATGGTTATCGCCGGGCTGCCCTCGGGAATGCTCAAATTCCAGCTTGCGAGATCAATCATGTCCAGGTCCTGCGTGTAGAAATGTAAAGGTGTATGCCGTAGCGGGAGGCTTTAAACCGCCCTTTTGAAGCGTTTCGGAACGCTGGACAGGGGCTTTTTTTGTTGACCGTTCGGCGAATGTTTGACGTCAATTGTTCGTCGAGCAGGTCTTTGCAGTTTCTGTGCCTGAGGAGGGTGACCGTTAGTCGGCTATTTCGGGCTTTGTCTGGATGATGGCGGGTTGACAGCTACTGCTTTTCATAATCCCGGTCTAGAGTGAGGGGACAGTATTTGTCCGCTTTGCTACGTAAAAACGGACGTGGCGCCCGATAAGAGAAGCAGCATGGAATGCGCGCAACCAACGCCCGGCGAAGACAGCTCTGTCCTTTTGATTGTTGATGATTACCCAGAAAACCTGCTCAGCATGCGAGCCTTGTTGCAGCGGCAGGATTGGCGGGTGATGACCGCGTCCTCGGGGGTCGAGGCGCTTAACCTGCTGCTCGAGCACGACATCGATCTGGTTCTGCTGGATGTGCAGATGCCCGAGATGGACGGTTTCGAAGTGGCGCGCCTGATGCGCGGCAGCCAGCGCACGCGGCTCACGCCGATCATTTTCCTGACGGCCAACGAGCAATCCCAGGACGCGGTCATCAAGGGCTACGCCAGCGGCGCCGTGGATTACCTGTTCAAGCCCTTCGATCCGCAAATCCTCAAGCCCAAGGTACAGGCATTGCTCGAACACCAGCGCAATCGCCGGGCCTTGCAGCGCCTGAGCCAGGATCTGGAAGCCGCCCGGGCCTTTAATGCCTCGGTGCTGGACAACGCTGCCGAAGGCATCCTGGTGGTGGATGAAGAGGGAGGTATCCGCTTTGCCAACCCGTCCACCTGCCGCTTGCTCAATGCCACCGCCGAGCAGTTGCAGGGCATGCCATTCCTGGACTTCCTGCAGAAACCGCACATTCCCCAGTGGGCCGATTCCGAGATCCAAAACACTTACCGGCGTGGCGAAACCTGGCGACTGCATGACGCGGTGCTGCGCACGGCACCTGGCCAGCAGGTGTCAGTGGCCTTGTCCTGCGCGCCGCTGCCCTCGGAGCAGAGGGCGATGGTGGTGACACTCCAGGACATGTCCGTGGTTCGCCACCTGCACCAGCAACTCGAATACCAGGCCGTCACGGACCCGCTGACCGGTTTGCTCAACCGCCGGGGGTTCTACCAGACCGCGGAAAACCTGTTGATGCGCAGTGAGCGACTGGAGAGCAACTGGGTGTTGCTGTACCTGGACCTCGATGGTTTCAAGCGGGTCAATGACTCGCTGGGACACGATGCCGGGGACCGGGTATTGCGCTGGGTGTCGGAGCAGTTGAAGGCGTGCCTGCGCCCCTTCGATATCCTGGCGCGGTTGGGCGGAGATGAGTTCACGGCCCTGCTGGACCTGGAGTTTCCCGAGCAGGCGGCGAAGATCGCAGAGAAGCTTATCGAGCGCGTTGCGATCTGCCAGCAAATCGAAGGCATGGACGTGGCGCTCGGGGCCAGTATTGGCATTGCGACGTACCCGGACTGCGGCGCCAATCTCGATGGATTGCTGCGGGCCTCCGACATCGCCATGTACGAAGCCAAGCGTGCCGGTCGCCAGCAATACCGCTTTTACGACCACGAAATGAACGGTCGAGCCCGTTCACGGCTGATGCTGGAAGAGAGTGTGCGCTCGGCCATCGAGAACCGCGATTTCAATATGGTCTACCAGCCGCAGGTGAGCATCATCGACGGGCGGATCCGTGGGTTCGAAGCGCTGTTGCGCTGGCAGCACCCGAGCGTCGGTGACGTGCCGCCAGGCCTGTTCCTGCCGTTGCTGGAAGAGGCGCGATTGATCAGTCGGCTGGGCAGCTGGATTTATCATCGCAGCGCGGCCCAGCGCAAGGTCTGGGAGCGATTGTTCGCTGACGACCTGGTGTTGGGGGTGAGCCTGAGCAGCACCCAGTTCGGCATGCCGAACCTGGTGACCGAGTTGCGTCAGGTCCTGGAGCGCCATGCCTTGAAGCCCCGGCAGTTGGAGGTCGAGGTGACCGAGGACGCGCTGATGCGCAATCCTGATGAAACCCAAAAGCAATTGCGGCTGCTGCGCCAGCTCGGGGTGCGCGTGGCATTGGATGACTTCGGTTCGGGCCCCTGTTCGCTGACGCATCTGCGCGACCTTGAACTTGATACCCTCAAGCTCGATCGGCACTTGATCGCCCGCTTGCCGGAGTCGCCCCGGGATGCCGCGTTGGCCGCCTCGGTGATCGACCTGTGCACGCAGTTGGGCTTGCGGGTAATCGCCGAAGGGGTGGAAACCCGTGAGCAATACCAGTGGCTGCAGACCCATGGCTGTGAGTTCGTGCAGGGGTTCCTCGTGGCACGACCGTTGATGGCCGACGACACCAATGCCTTCGCCACGCCCTTCGACTGGAGCGCGGTGCAGGCCTGAATTCGCTACACTGGCGCCCTCTTGTGACTGTGTTGCCCGCCGATGACCGCGCTCAAATACCTCCAGGCCTACCCCGCCGCCCTGCAAGCCCAAGTGCAGCAACTGATCACCCAGGACCGCCTGGGCGATTACCTGCAACAGCGCTATCCCGGCCGGCATCCGATCCAGAGCGACAAGGCCCTGTATGGTTATGCGCTGGACCTCAAGCAGCAATACCTGCGTAACGCGCCAGCCATCGACAAGGTGTTGTTCGACAGTCGCCTGGACCTGACCCATCGCGCCCTCGGCTTGCACACCGCCGTGTCGCGGGTACAGGGCGGCAAGCTCAAGGCCAAGAAGGAAATCCGCATCGCGGCGCTGTTCAAGGAGGCGGCCCCCGAGTTCTTGAAGATGATCGTGGTGCACGAGTTGGCGCACTTCAAGGAGTCGGACCACAACAAGGCCTTCTACCAACTCTGTGAGCACATGCTGCCGGGCTATCACCAGTTGGAATTCGACCTGCGGGTGTACCTGACCTGGCGAGACCTGCAATCTCACAAGGAATGACCGGATGGACGTGAGCAAGACCAAGACCAGCTTCTACCGCCGCCTGTACGTGGCTTACCTGATCGACAGTGGCCTGGCCAGCAACGTCCCGGCTCTCACCGAAGCCACCGGCATGCCCCGGCGCACGGCCCAGGACACCATCGCCGCGCTGGCTGACCTGGATATCGTGTGTGAGTTCGAGCAAGAGGAAGGCGCGCGAAACCATGCCGGGGGCTATCGGATTCGCGATTGGGGGGCGATCGATCGGCGGTGGATCGAGGAGAATCTGCAGCGGATCAAGGTGGTGCTGGAGTATCCCTGATTTTTCGGTGCCTGGGCTGGCCCCATCGCGAGCAAGCTCGCTCCCACAGTCTTTGGTGAGCGATGATCTATTGTGGGAGCGAGCTTGCTCGCGATGACGTCCTCAGGGCCGATGCATGCCAATGTGTGGAATCCCATCCTCCATATACTCCACACCCACCACTTCAAACCCGTACCGCCCGTAATACCCCTGCAAATGCGCCTGGGCCGACAATGAGATCGACGTACCGGGCCAATATTTCTCGGCCTGCTTGAGCGCCTGTTCCATCAACGTGTGACCCAGCCCTTGGCCGCGCGCTTGCGGCGCAATGACCACGCGCCCGATCACCACGTCACTGTTTTGCGAGTGCGGGTTCAGCAAGCGCAGGTAAGCCACCAGGTGGTTGTCGTGCCAGGCCATCAGATGGCACGTGTCGCCCTCCAGGTCCAGGCCGTCGACGTCCGGGTAGGCGCAGTTCTGCTCGACGACGAACACCTCGGCGCGCAACTTGAGGATGGCATACAGCTGTTCCTTGCTCAGGTCACTGTGATGTTTGCAGACCCACTCGATATCCATTTTTTTGAATTTCCTGAAGAACCTGATGCCGATATTAAGCGTGCCTGGCTTGGAAGTCTCTTGCTCGCGCGACCGGAAAATCTGTGACAAAGACCAAAATGCCATCATTCCTTTGTCGCGGTGCCGTCGTCTTTGT
The DNA here is from genome assembly GCF_965119365.1 of Pseudomonas medicaginis. NCBI lineage: Bacteria > Pseudomonadati > Pseudomonadota > Gammaproteobacteria > Pseudomonadales > Pseudomonadaceae > Pseudomonas > Pseudomonas medicaginis. The sequence continues at coordinate 6,890,129 of NZ_OZ221631.1, read as the reverse complement.
GTAATCTTCGTAACAGCGCTGCACAGCGGATCCAATGAGCTAACGTTAGGACCGGGTGTCTGTGGATGCCTGTTGGTGTCGGCTAAAAACAAACCGGGCTTTGAACCCGTCAAGGACGTTTGGCATGCCGCGATTGCATCGAGCTCTTGCGTTGATCGGGTTGTTGTTGCTGAGCTACGAGGCCTGTGCGCAGAAGCTGCGTCTGGTCGCCGATGCCTGGCCGCCCTTTACCGATTCCACCTTGCTCAATGGTGGCCTGGCGACCGATATCGTCAGCACGGCCCTGGCGCGGGCCGGCTATGCCACGGACTTCGAGCAGGTGCCCTGGGCCCGGGCGATGCTGGGCATCGGCGAGGGTCGTTATGACGTGCTGGTCAACGCCTGGTACAGCGAGGAGCGTACCCATATAGGCCGGTTCTCGGCCGAATACCTGCTCAACCGCGTGCGTTTCCTCAAGCGCAAGGACGAGGCGATCCAGTTCGACAACCTGCAACAGCTGCGTGCCTACCCTATCGCCGTCGTGCGCGGTTATGCCTACGCCAAGGACTTCGATGAAGACCCGCACATGCAGAAAGTCCCGGTGCATAACTTCGCCATGGCAGTGCGCATGCTGGCTGCGGACCGTGTGAAGTTGACCCTGGAAGACGAGTACGTCGCCCGCTATTACCTGGCCCGCGAGTCGCCCAAGGTGCGCAGCGCCGTGGAGTTCCTGCCCAAGCCCTTGAGCGAAAACAGCCTGCACATCCTGGTCAGCCTGAAGAACCCGGAGCACGAACAGATCGTCGCCGGGTTCGACCGGGCGATCGCGGCGATGAAGGCGGATGGGAGTTATGAGCGGTTATTGAAGGCGCACGGGATGTAGCGCCTGAGCGGCCCTATCGCGAGCAGGCTCGCTCCCACGGTGGATCGCTGGTGTGCACAGACTTCTTGTTACAGCAGATTCAATGTGGGAGCGAGCCTGCTCGCGAAGAGGCCGGCCCATTCACCACGGTTCTCAAGCCTCACTGGTGTCCTTGATCAGATGCGCCGCCAAGGTCCGCAATGGCCCCAGCTGTCGACAGATCAACCCCAGTTGCGTCTGCACCAGCCGCTGGCCTTCGTCGATGTCATCAGGCATCTGCTCCAGCTCACTGGCCAGGGCCTCTTCCTCGTCGCTCTGGATCGCAATCGGTTGTTTGCTCGCCAGGCCCTGGGCGATTTCGTCGATGCTCGCCGCCAGTTTGACCCCGGCACCGTCTATCAATTGTTCACGTACTTGCGCCGGCAGTTCGGTACCGCGGTGGGCGCCCAGGCCTGACAGGTAACTGAGCAGGGTGTGGGACAGTACCAGGAAGCGGAAACCCACATCGGCTTCCTTCCGGAAATGCCCCGGCTCCATCAGCATGTTGGCCAGCGTCGTGGACAGCGCGGCATCGGCGTTGTGGGCGTTGCGTCGGGCCAGGCGATAGGCCAGGTCGTCGCTTTTGCCGGCGGCGTACTGCTGCATGATCTGGCGCAGGTAGATGCTGTTGCAGGTCAGTGTGTTGGCCAGCACCTTGTTCAGCCGGCGACCCTGCCAGTCGGGCAGGAACAGGAAGACCGCCAGCCCGGCGATCAGGCTGCCGAGCAAGGTATCGAACAGCCGCGGCAACAGCAGCCCGTAGCCGTCACCCACTTGGTTGAAGCAGAACAGCACCATGATGGTGATCCCCGCTGTCGCCAGGGTGTAGCGGGTGGTGCGGTTGGTAAAGAACACCACCCCGGCGGCAATGGCGAAGCACGATTGCACCAGCGGATTGGGAAACAGATCGAACAGCGCCCAGGCCACCGTCAGGCCGATGGCGGTGCCGATGATCCGCTGGCCGAGCTTGCGTCGGGTGGCGCCATAGTTGGGTTGGCACACGAACAGCGTGGTGAGGATGATCCAATAGCCCTGGGAGGGGTGGATCATGTGCACCACGGCGTAGCCCACGCTCAAGGCCAAGGGCAAGCGCAGGGCATGCCGGAACAACAGCGATGTGGGTGTGAGCTGGGTGCGCAGGCGCAGCCAGACATCCTTGAGGTTTCGCGGCGAGCGGTCCAGCAGGCTGCTGTCGGTGGCGTCGGCCAGGGCGTCGGGGTTGCTCGCGTCGCTGAGCAGGCGGTCCATGGTGCCCAGGTTCACCGACAGGGCCCGCAGCGAACGCAGCAAGCTGCGCCAGGCCGGGTTGCTCTGGATGCGCAGGTGTTCGAGGGAGGCGTGCAGATCGTTGAGGGCCTCGGCGAAGGTGTCGTCGTAGACAAACGGCTGGCGCAGCTGGATTGACTCGGCCAGTGCCTGGCACGCCTTGCCTTGCTGGCGCAGCAGGCGCTGGCAGCGGAACAGCACGTCGCTGTGGAAGAAGGCTTCGGCCAGGGCGTTGTAGGGGTAGTGAGAGGAACTGGCCCGTTCGTGGATGTCCTGGGCCAGGAAGTACAGCTTCAGGTAACGACTGAGTTTCGACCCGGGCCGGCCATTGCCCACGCGGTGCAGGATGATTTCCTTCGCGCTGTTGAGCGCGGCGACCACCCGGCCGTTTTGCTGGGCCAGTTCCAGGCGTCGGGCTTCGACGTCCAGTTGGCGGATCGGCTCCAGGAGCGACGACTTGAGTTTGAGGTAGCGTCCCAGTTCGCGAAACAGCCGCGCCAGGCTTTGTTGCACCGGTTGGTTGGAAAACAACGCCTGCCACAACACCGACAGCAGGCCGTACCACGCGGCACCAGCGACCAGTAGCAGGGGTTCATGCCAGAAATCGTTGACTGCGCCGCCGCGCTGGTCCACGCCGATCATGGTGTAGACCGACAAGATCAGCGTGGCCGAGGCAATCGCGCCATAGCGCTCGCCCAGGGCGCCCAGCATGGTCAGGCCGAATGCCGCCAGGGCCAGGGCGACGATGAACAGGACGGGGTAGGGAAACAGCAATTCCACCGACAGCGCGGCCACGCTGAAACACACCAGGGTCACGGCCAGCGCATTGAGGCGGCCCTGCCAACTGTCGTCGGTCTCGGCCAGGGCGCTGGCGATGATGCCCAGGAACAAGGGAATCAGCAGCGCCATCTCGTCCAGGTACCAGCACAACCCCATGCTGCCGGTCAGGGCGATGAAGACCCGCACGCTATAACTGAACTTATCCAACGCCCAAAGGCGACGCAAAGACTGGCTAAACGAGTTCGCTGACATGAAGTGCACGGGCCTGACGGGCAATGACGCTAAATTGAGGCAGTAATGACGCCGACGCAATGGCGGCGATCACATCCGACAGCAAAAAGTGTTCCGGTGCGTGTGAGTGCGATCCAGAAAACACCACTGGCCCCCTGTGGGAGCGAGCTTGCTCGCGATAGCGGCAGTCCTGTCACATTGATGTTGACTGAACCACCACTATCGCGAGCAAGCTCGCTCCCACAGGGTTACTGCCACATTCAAATCGTGCCGGATCAGACGTACTGCGCGGCGGCATACCCCGACGCCCAGGCCCACTGGAAGTTGAACCCGCCCAGGTGCCCGGAGACATCCAGCACTTCGCCGATGAAATACAGGCCTGGGCTTTTCAACGACTCCATGGTCTTGGACGAAACTTCCCGGGTGTCGACGCCGCCGAGGGTGACTTCGGCGGTGCGGTAGCCCTCGGTGCCGGCGGGAACGACGTTCCAGCTCGCCAGTTTCTCGGCGATGTCCGCCAGCTCTGCGTGGGTGTACTGCTTCATGGGTTTGGACGCGAACCAGGTGTCGGCCAACAGGTTGGCCATCTTCTTGGTGAACAACTCCCCCAGCAACGTCTTGAGTTCGCTGTTGGGTCGTTCGGCCTGTTGCTGTTGCAGCCATTGCGGCACATCGTGGTCGGGCAGCAGGTTGATCTGCACCGTGTCCCCCGGTTCCCAGAACGAGGAAATCTGCAGGATCGCCGGTCCGCTCAGGCCGCGGTGGGTGAACAGGATGTTCTCGCGAAAACTCTGGTCGTTGCAGCTCACCAGGCAATCCACCGATGTGCCCGAGAGCTCGCTGCACAGGGTCTTGAGCTGATCGGTGATGGTGAACGGCACCAGCCCGGCGCGGGTCGGCAGCAGCGCATGGCCAAACTGTTTCGCCACCTGATAACCGAAGCCGGTCGCCCCCAGGGTCGGGATCGACAACCCACCCGTGGCGATCACCAGGGATTGGCAGGCGATGGCGCCGAGGGTGGTTTGCAGCAGGTAGCCGCCGTCGTTTTTTTCGATCTGCGTGATCGAGGTGTCCAGGTGCAGGCCGACGCCGGCCTGGTCGCATTCATCCAAGAGCAGGCCAAGGATGTCGCTGGACTTGTTATCGCAGAACAACTGGCCGAGCTTTTTCTCGTGATAGGGCACGCCGTGCTTGGCCACCAGGGAGATGAAATCCCACTGGGTGTAGCGGGCCAGGGCCGATTTGCAGAAGTGCGGGTTCTGCGACAGGAAATTGCCCGGCTCGGTGTACAGGTTGGTGAAATTGCAACGTCCACCGCCCGACATGAGGATTTTCTTGCCGGCCTTGTTGGCATGGTCCAGCAACATCACCTGCCGCCCGCGCGCGGCCGCGGTCAGCGCGCACATCAACCCTGCGGCGCCAGCGCCAATGATCACGACTTCGGTAGAGCGCAAAACGGTGTCCTCACACAAATTTAATTTCACCGATAAAACCATGTGGGAGCGGGCTTGCTCGCGAAGGCGGTGTATCAGTCAACATTGAATGGACTGACACATCGCCTTCGCGAGCAAGCCCGCTCCCACATAGGGATCTTCATTGGGTTGAAGGTTGTTTACAGGATTCGTACCCGCAACGACCGGCCCTTGATCTTGCCATCGTTCAGGCGTTGCAGGGCCTGTTTGGCGATGCCACGTTCCACGGCCACGTAGGCCTGGAAATCGAAGATCGCAATCTTGCCGACCTGGGCGCCAGGGATGCCGGCTTCGCCGGTCAGGGCGCCGAGGATGTCGCCGGGGCGGACCTTGTCCTTGCGCCCGGCGCCGATGCACAGGGTGCTCATGGCCGGCAGCAGCGGGCCGCCGCCCTGGGACTTGAGGTTATCCAGTTGGTCCCAGCTCAGGGGCGACTTCTGCAGTTGCTCGATGGCCTGGGCGCGGTGGGCTTCGGACGGCGCCACCAGGCTGATGGCGATGCCTTTTTCACCGGCACGACCGGTACGGCCGACGCGGTGGATATGGATCTCCGAGTCCCGGGCCAACTCGACATTGATCACCATGTCCAGGGCGTCGATGTCCAGGCCACGGGCCGCTACGTCAGTGGCCACCAGCACCGAGGTGCTGCGGTTGGCGAACATCGCCAGCACCTGGTCACGGTCGCGCTGCTCCAGATCGCCGTGCAGGCCGACGGCAGAGATGCCCTTGGCCGTCAGGTGGTCGACGGTTTCCTGGACCTGCTGCTTGGTGAAGCAGAACGCTACGCAGGAGGCCGGGCGGAAATGCGCCAGTACCTTGACCACTGCGTCCATGCGTTCCTCGGGGGCGATCTCGTAGAAGCGCTGCTCGATCTGCGCGTCGGAGTGCAGCGCCTCGGCCTTCACTTGCTGCGGGTTGCGCATGAACTTGGACGACAGCTGCTTGATGCCCACCGGGTAGGTGGCCGAGAACAGCAGCGTCTGGCGGCGCTCCGGGGTCTGCTGGATGATGTCTTCGATAGCGTCGTAGAAACCCATGTCGAGCATGCGGTCGGCTTCGTCGAGGATCAGCGTGTTGAGGCCGTCGAGCACCAGCGAACCCTTGCGCAGGTGCTGCTGGATGCGCCCTGGCGTGCCGACGATGATGTGGGCGCCGTGTTCCAGGGAAGCGATCTGCGGGCCGAAGGACACGCCGCCGCACAGGGTCAGGACTTTGATGTTGTCTTCGGCGCGGGCCAGCCGACGGATTTCCTTGGCGACCTGGTCGGCCAGCTCGCGGGTCGGGCACATCACCAAGGCCTGGCAGCCAAAGAAGCGCGGGTTGATCGGGTTCAGCAGGCCGATGCCGAAGGCGGCGGTCTTGCCGCTACCGGTCTTGGCCTGGGCGATCAGGTCCATGCCCTTGAGGATCACCGGCAAGCTTTGCGCCTGGATCGGCGTCATCTGGGCATAACCGAGTGATTCGAGGTTAGCCAGCATGGCGGCGGACAGCGGCAAAGTATTAAAAGCGGTGGCAATGGTGGTCACGGGACTGGCCTGCAAAACAAAATGTCGCGCAGTGTAGCAGCCTCGTGCCACTTTCTTCGAAAGTTCTGGACGAGCTGTGGCGCAGTTCTGAAGTGGGCGAATTCCCTGTGGCGAGGGGATTTATCCCCGCAGGGCTGCGAAGCAGCCCCTAGGATGGTCACCTTGGTGGATCAGGGAGAACGCATTCAGCCTTTTTGGGGCTGCTGCGCAACCCAGCGGGGATAAATCCCCTCGCCACAAAAGCTCACCGAGCCACTCAAGCTCGGTTAGTGCTCGATATGCTCATCGGGACGTTTCTGCCGCCGTCCATCCTGCTTGGACAACTGGGAAAAAATCGTCGCCGCCAGCATCGCCATGATCCCCACCGTCACGAACGTCAACTGGAACGCCCCTAGCACTGTCTCCACCCCATCGTTGCCCACCTGGGCGGTAAAGCCGCCGAGCAGGGCGCCGGCGCAGGCCACGCCGAGGCTCAGGGACAGTTGCGCCACCACCGACAGCAGGCTGTTGCCGCTGCTGGCGCTGGCGTCGTCCAGGTCGATCAGGGTCACGGTGTTCATCGCGGTGAATTGCAGCGAATTGATCGCGCCCAGCACCGCCAGTTGCGCCAGCAGCAGCCAGTACGGTGTCTGTTCGCTGACCAGGCCCATGCTCGCCAGCATCACGCCCAGGGCCACGGTGTTGCCGGTCAGGACGATGCGATAGCCCAGGCGCTCGATCAGCGGCCGGGCCACGGACTTGGCGACCATGGCCGCCGCCGCCAGGGGCAGCATGCTCATGCCGGCCTGGGACGGTGAATAGCCCAGGGCGACTTGCAGCAGCAACGGCACCAGGAACGGCAGGGCGCCGCTGCCCAGGCGCGCGAACAGGTTGCCGAGGATGCCCACGGCGAAGGTCCGGGTCTTGAACAGCGACGGTGGAAACAACGCGTTCTCGACACGCCCGGCCCGCAGCCAATAGGCCGCCAGGCAAGCCATGCCGCCGAACAGCAGCAACATCACGCGCAGGTGCGGCAAGTGCAGTTCACCCAGGCCTTCCATGGCGATGGTGATCAACACCATCGCGGCGCCGAACAGCAGGAACCCCAGTCCATCGAACCGCGTGCGCTCGTTGCCCCGCAGGTCGGGGATGAACTTCCACACGGCATAACAGCCGATCACGCCCACCGGCAGGTTGATGATGAAGATCCAGTGCCAAGTCAGGTACTCCACCATCCAGCCGCCCATGGTCGGCCCGATCAGCGGGCCGAGCAGGCCGGGGATGGTGATGAAGCCCATGATCCGCACCAGTTCCGAGCGCGGATACGCCCGCAGCACCACCAGCCTGCCCACGGGTAACATCAGTGCCCCGCCCAGGCCCTGGATGACCCGGGCGCCGATCAGCATGCTCAACGAACTGGACAAGGCGCACAGCAACGAGCCGAAGCTGAACAGCAGGATCGCCCCGAAGAAAATCTTCTTGGTGCCGAAACGGTCGGCGATCCAGCCCGAGGCCGGGATCAGTAATGCCACGGTGAGCATGTAGGCAATGATCACGCCCTGCATGCGCAGCGGGTTTTCCGCCAGGTCGCTGGCCATGGCGGGCAGGGCGGTGTTGAGGATGGTCCCGTCCAGGGACTGCATGAAGAAGGCGATCGCCACCACCCACGGAAGCCAGCGGGCAGTGACGGCGTCGAGCGGTGCGCGGTTGGGCATGGGACCTCTTGTATGAAGTGTTGATCAGGAACAGGTGCCGTTGTTGTGGCGAGGGGATTCATCCCCGCCGGGCTGCGAAGCAGCCCTAAAACTGCCGCCCAAGTGTGTCAGGCGGATTGTAGTTGGCTGCCTTGGGGGCGCTGCGCGCCCCTGCGGGGATAAATCCCCTCGCCACAAGTAACCCCCTTCACAGGTGTGCGTAGGGTGGGGTTACAGCGTCAAGGTCAACCGCTTGACCAGCGCCCCCGGCAACAACATCGAGGCCGTCGCCCGCTGGCTGTAGGTGCTGGCCGAGAGCAGAAGTTCTCGCTCGCGGGTCAGGCCCTCGAGTTGCGCGCCGAGCAGGCTGTAGACGCTGTCGTCGAAACGCATCGTACTGACCGGCGCCTGGATCTGGCCATTCTCGACCCAGAACGTGGCGAAACGGGTCATGCCGGTCAGGCGGGCGGCCGGCTGGTCCGAGTAGTTCAGGTACCAGAGGTTGCTGATGTACAGCCCGGTGCCGAGTTCTTCGAGGATGTGTTTTTGCTCCAGTTGTCCGCCTTGCATGTCCAGTGCCGTGGGGTATTCGTAACTGCTGGCGCCGTTGGCGGCGAGGCCGTATTCGGCGGCGCTGCGGGAGTTGACCAACTGCGCATTGGCCGTGCCCTTGGCGATCAGCCCCAAGTCATCGCGGGGATAACCTTCGTCGGAAAACGCAGGGCTCAAGGAACCGCTGACTTGCTCCGCCAGCCATACGTTGGGGCTGAAGTGGGCTTCGCCGGCGTAGAGCTTCTGCAGCGGGCTTTGCTTGCTGGCGATTGCACGGGCCGAGAATCCGCCCCAACTGAGCATGCCCATGATTTCTTCCAGCGCGGCCGGCGCCAGGTAAGCGCGGTACTCGCCGGGTGGCAACGTGCGCAGCGGGCGGCCGAGAAACGCCAGTTGTTCGCGGGCCTGTTCGAAGCGCCGGGCAAATCCTTCGCTGCTCCACGCATGCCCGGCATAGCTGGCTTTCACCGCCTGGCCGTTTTCATGGAACAGGCTGAAATCGAAGTTGAAACTGTTGGCCTGATGCCAGCCGAACGCGCCCGAAGAACTGGCGAAACCCCGGCTGATGGGGCCTGCGGCGTAGAAGCCCACCAGGTCCAGGCCTTCAGCGGCTCGGGTGATTTCAGCCACGGCTTGTTCGGTGTCCGGCAGCGGGTGGTCCTGCACGTTGTGGCTCTGCCAGTGGTCGGCGTTGAGCAACAGATACGGATCACGGGGCAGCAGCGGCAAGGTTTCGCGCAGCTGTTGCAGGCCTTCGGACAGGCGTTGCAGATCGGTCTCGGGGTCGCCGGACAAGGTGATCTGCAAGTCGGCGTGACGACCGTCGTCGATCAATTTGAAACTGACACTGGCCTGCTGCACCTGCCCGGCCTGGCGGACCTTGCCGTGGTTGAAACGCACGAAGGCCGAGGACTCGGCGGCGTAGCCAAGGGTGAACTGTTCCGGCTCTTGCAGGGCATCGCGCAGCCAGTCGACCAGCGCCTTGAACGCCCCGGCCTGATCATTGACAGTACTCATCAGGCATCTCCCCCAAACACATCAACGTTGCTGAACACACAGGCGGGCGACGCATGGCCGACGCGGATGACCTGGTTCGGTTCGCCCTTGCCGCAGTTCGGCGTGCCCAGGACCTGGGAGGTGCTGGCATCGCCCACGGCGCGCAGGCTCTTCCAGAATTGTGCGGAAATGCCCCGGTAGTTGGGGTTCTTCACCACGCCCTTGAGTTCGCCGTTCTCGATCAATTGACCCCACTCGCAGCCGAACTGGAATTTGTTGCGGGCGTCGTCGATGGACCAGGAACGGTTGGTGCGCATTAGCACGCCGCGCTCGATGCCCTGGATCAGTTGCGCCAGGGACTGGTCGCCGGGCTCGATGTTCAGGTTCGCCATGCGGTCGATGGGCGGTCGATTCCAGCCGCAGGCACGGCTGTTGGCGACACCGTCCAGGCCTGCACGGAACTGCGACAGCGCCCCGCCCAGTGGACGCAGCAACAGGCCTTCGCGAATCAGAAACTGTTTGCTGGCGGCGCTGCCGTCGTCGTCATGGCTGTAGCTCGCCAGTTCTTCGGGGATGTCTGGGTCGAAGGTCACGTTCAACAGGTGGGAGCCGTATTGCAGGTGCCCGAAATCGCTGGCCTTGACGAAGCTGGTGCCGGCGTAATTGCGCTCGTCCCCGAGGATGCGGTCCAGTTCCAGCGGATGGCCGATGGACTCGTGGATCTGCAGCATCATCTGGTCGGGCATCAGCAGCAGGTCACGGGGACCTTGTGGCGTGTTCGGGGCCATCAGCAATTGCAGGGCCTGGTCAGCGATTTTCGGTCCGGCACCGATCAGGCCGCAGCGGTTGATCACATCGAAACCGCCTTGCTGGCCGAAGTTTTCCCGGCCCAGCGTGCGGGTCTGGCTGTCGCGGCCGTCGAAGGCGGTGACGTCCAGTGCCGGGTAGATGAAGCGTTGAGCCTGGCGCAGTTCAGCGCCGGCACTGTTGAGGTAGATCTGCTCGACCTGGGTCAGGCCGATGCTGGCCTGCCAGTTCACCAGACGCTCGTCCTGGGGCACCGCGGCCGATTCGTCGCCGAGCAATTGGTAACAATCGCTCAGGGAAGGGAAGGCCTGGTCGAAATGCGGTGAGAAATAGTCGGCGCGGTCGCTGGACACCGCTTGCTCGCGCAGGTCGAGCAGGGCATGGGGCTTGAGCTGGCGGGCATGTTGCTCGGCGCGCTCGAGTGCCGCTTGCAGACCGGCCTGGGACAGGTCGTTGGTGGCGGCATACGCCTCGACACCGTTGACCCGCGCGGTGAGCATCGCCCCCTCATCACGGCCCAGGCTGGGCGGTTCGGCGACGTTCTTGCGCACCGACAAATGCTGGCCGGACTCGCGCACGTAACGCAGGGAAAAGAATTCAGCGCCCGTGCGCAAGGCAGCGAAACGCTCCTTGAGCCGGGGGTGGAAGTCGAACATGGAACCTCCTTGTCTGGAGCGAGGGTACGGCGCAGTGCGGTGATTTGACGCGGCGGCTCTAGATTAGGCCTGGGGTGGGGGTGGGATCAAGGCAGATAGGAATTTGGGGGTGTCAGGGGGGACGCAATCGCGAGCAAGCTCGCTCCCACAGTGGATCTTGGGTGGTCACAAAATCTGCGGCCACCACGGGTCCTGTGGGAGCGTGCTCGCGAAAGCGGAGTGACAGTCGATGAAAATGTTGGATGTGCCGGCCCCTTCGCGAGCAAGCCCGCTCCCACAGTGGATCTTTAGTGATCACAAGATTTGTGTCCACCGGGGATCCCCTGTGGGAGATTCTATGGTTGAGGGAAAGCCCTCAAGCCGCGTTAGGTTGGTATTCGCTTTGCCCTTTCAGCAGAGCGAATACGATCCGAGCAAGCTTGCGAGCCAGCATTACCAACGCCTGAGTGGTAGTGAAACCGCGAGCTCTTTGCTTTTCATAGAAGCCTCTCCAGGCGGACGTGCGGCTAGCCGACATGGCGGCATTGTGTAACAGCCGACGGACTTCCGGGTCGCCTCGTTTACTCAAGCTACGGCGCCCATCTTTTTGTCCTGATTTCGACACTCGCAAGTCCATTCCCAAAAAGGCAATGAAGGCGTCTGAGTTTCTGAAATCCCCTCGTTGAAATGCCGTAAGCAAGCGGGCTCCGGTCAGAAATCCAATGCCCTCAACCTTCAAGCAACGGTTCAACTGACCCTGCAAACCGGCATCCCTCAGATGATCCTTGATCGTCTTCTCGATCAATGTCTCAAGCCTCTGCATGGCTGCAATTTGTTCGGCGAAAGCGGTCTTCAGCAGCGGCTCGTTAGCCCAGCTTTGTACCAGGGCCACTCGAGCCTGAACCAGGGCTGCGCGACGGCGGAAAAGGCTCAGGAGCTGGCGATACAGCGGAGATGGCGGGGTCCAGGGGTTAAGCTCATGCCCTTCGTTTTTCAGGTAACGGGCCAGCAGCTTGGCATCCAGCGCGTCAGTTTTGGCGCGGATTTTTACGCCTTCGCGGTAGTGATGCAGTTCATAACCGCCCACCATGTAGATCTCGCAGCCGGCCTCATAGGCCAGATCAGCGAATTCCAGGTGATAGATATTGGTCGACTCAATGGCTACAGCGACGGGGCCCGGCAATGCTTTCAACCACTTTTTGATGGCCGCTTTGTTGTTGGGAGTCGCCTCCAGTACGTCAAGTTCGGCGTGATAGATCACCAGTTCGTTCTTGGCGACATCCACGCCCACAATCGGCTTTGTGACAGAAACCGGCATTGCCATTGAAAATTCTCCGGGCTAAGGTTTGAACACTTGAAGGGTTCACCCAGAGGCGCAGGCTTGTTCCTATCGTCGGTTTAGGCCAGATGCATTCTTTATCGGCGCTTGGGTGAAAGGAGGAGGGGCGAAATCTCCCACGGTCTGTACTGCGCCAAACAGTCAGAATCGAGCCTTGTCCCTCCTCCTCCCTTCAAGTCCTACCATACAAGCGAGCTTGCTCGCGATTGCGTTGCCACGCCTTACTGGGCGGTAGGCCCCACTTCGCGCATCGGCTTACCGCGCACCGGCGCGTCGCCAGCCACGTAGTACGGAGCAGTCGAGCGAGGCAATGGCTTGCGCCCGCGGATCTTGTCGGCGATTTTCTCGGCCATCATGATCGTCGGCGCGTTCAGGTTACCGGTGGTGATGATCGGCATGATCGAGGCATCCACCACGCGCAATCCTTGCATGCCATGCACGCGGCCTTCGCCGTCCACCACCGCCATGTCGTCGGTGCCCATCTTGCACGAGCAGGATGGGTGGAACGCGGTTTCGGCGTGCTCGCGGATGAACTGGTCCAGTTGCGCGTCCGTCTGCACCTCGATGCCCGGACTGATCTCGCGACCCCGGAACGGATCGAGCGCCGGTTGTTGCATGATCTCGCGGGTCAGTCGGATGCCATCGCGAAATTCCTGCCAGTCCTGCTCGGTCGCCATGTAGTTGAACAGGATGCTCGGGTGTTGGCGCGGGTCCTTGGACTTGGCCTGGATCCGGCCACGGCTTGGCGAGCGCATGGAGCCCATGTGCGCCTGGAAACCGTGTTCCTTCACCCCGTTGCTGCCGTTGTAGTTAATCGCCACCGGCAGGAAGTGATACTGGATGTTCGGCCAATCGAATTCCGGACGGGTGCGGATGAAGCCGCCAGCCTCGAACTGGTTGCTGGCGCCGATGCCGGTGCCGTTGAACAGCCATTCGGCACCGATGGCCGGTTGGTTGTACCAGAGCAGCGAGGGGTAGAGCGAGACGGGTTGGGTGCAGGCGTATTGCAGGTAGAGCTCCAGGTGATCCTGGAGATTTTCGCCGACGCCCGGCAGGTCGTGGACCACGGGGATGTCGAGGCTTTCCAGCAGCTTGGCCGGACCTACGCCGGAGCGTTGCAGGATCTGCGGCGAGGCGATGGCGCCGGAGCACAGCAGCACTTCCTTGCGCGCCCGGGCTTCGACGCGTTCTTCAGCGGCGCCCACCAGGTAACGCACGCCGACCGCGCGTTTGCCTTCGAACAGGATCTTGTCGGTCAGGGCATGGGTAACGATGGTCAGGGTCGAGCGCTTCTTGGCGACGTCCAGGTATCCGCGAGCGGTGCTGGCGCGACGGCCGTTGGGCGTGACGGTGCGGTCCATCGGGCCGAAACCTTCCTGCTGGTAGCCGTTGAGGTCTTCGGTACGCGGGTAGCCGGCCTGCACGCCGGCTTCGACCATGGCGTGGAACAGCGGGTTGTTGCCGGCCTTGGGCGTGGTCACGCTGACCGGACCGTCGCCGCCGTGGTAATCGTTCGGGCCGATGTCCCGGGTTTCAGCTTTTCTGAAATAGGGCAGGCAATCCAGATACGTCCAGTCCTCGAGGCCGGGCAGTTTTGCCCAGTTGTCATAGTCCAGGGCGTTGCCGCGGATGTAGCACATGCCGTTGATCAGCGAAGAACCGCCCAGGCCCTTGCCGCGACCGCATTCCATGCGACGGCCGTTCATGTGCGGCTCCGGGTCTGTTTCGTAGGCCCAGTTGTAGCGTCGGCCTTGCAGGGGGAATGCCAGGGCGGCGGGCATTTGCGTCCGGAAGTCCAGGCGATAATCCGGGCCGCCGGCTTCGAGCAGCAGGACGGTGACGCCTTCGTCTTCGGTGAGGCGGGTGGCCAGGGTGTTACCGGCCGAGCCGGCACCGATGATGATGTAATCGAATTCTTGGGACATGAAATGCACCCTCTTTTGAAATTGGGTTCAGGTCGCGCTTGCCGGGTGCCACGCAACCCGTGGCGAGGGGATTTATCCCCGTTCGGCTGCGCAGCAGTCGTAAAACCGGCGACTGGACTTGTCTGGAGAGTGGGGGGCCTTGGGGAGGGGCTGCTACGCAGCCCACGGGGATAAATCCCCTCGCCACAACGGCGTTCACTCAAGGTCTCGTCTCAGATCAGAACACCGACGTGTAATCGCCCAACTCGACCTGTACCGACTTGATGCGGGTGAAGTTGTTCAGCGAGCTGATGCCGTTCTCCCGGCCCACGCCCGATTGCTTGTAGCCACCGACCGGCATCTCAGCCGCCGATTCGCCCCAGGCGTTGATCCAGCAGATGCCGGCTTCGAGCTGGTGGATCACGCGGTGGGCACGGTTCAGGTCGCGGGTCACGACGCCAGCGGCCAGGCCGAAGTCGGTGTCGTTGGCGCGGCGAATCACTTCTTCTTCGGTGTCATAGGTGAGGATGCTCATCACCGGGCCGAAGATTTCTTCACGCACGATGGTCATCTCGTCGGTGCAATCGCTGAACACAGTCGGGGCGACGAATGCACCCTTGGCGAATTCGCCTTCAGTCAGGCGGCCGCCGCCGCACAGCAGGCGCGCACCTTCGGCTTTGCCTTTCTCGATGTAGCCCAGCACGCTTTCCATGTGGGCGAAGCTCACCAGGGGACCGAAATTGGTGTTTTCGTCCTCAGGGTTGCCGACGCGGATGCGCGCCACGCGCTCGGCGATCTTGGCTTCGAAGGCGGCCTTGAGGTGGCTCGGCACGAACACGCGGGTGCCGTTGGTGCAGACCTGGCCGGAGCTGTAGAAGTTGGCCATCATCGCGGTGTCGGCGGCGCGATCCAGGTCGGCGTCGTCGAAGATGATCAGCGGCGACTTGCCACCCAGTTCCATGGTCACGTCCTTGAGCGAAGAGCTCGAAGCGCTGGCCATGACTTTCTTGCCGGTGTCGGTGCCGCCGGTGAAGGAGATCTTCTCGATGCGCGGGTGCTCGGTCAGCCAGGTGCCGACTTCACGGCCGCTGCCGGTCAGTACGTTGAACACACCCGCTGGAACGCCGGCTTCGCTGTAGATCTCGGCCAGCTTCAGGGTGGTCAGCGAGGTGACTTCGCTCGGCTTGAAGATCATCGCGTTACCGGCCGCCAGGGCCGGTGCGGATTTCCACAGGGCGATCTGGATCGGATAGTTCCACGCGCCGATACCGGCCACCACGCCCAGGGGTTCGCGACGGGTGTAGACGAATGAAGTGGTGCGCAGCGGAACCTGCTCGCCTTCGATGGCAGGTACCAGGCCGGCGTAGTATTCCAGTACGTCGGCGCCGGTGACGATGTCGACGTAGCGGGTCTCGGAGTAGGCCTTGCCGGTGTCGAGGGTTTCCAGGGCGGCCAGCTCATCGTTGCGCTCGCGCAGGATCTCCACGGCGCGGCGCAGGATCCGCGAACGCTGCATGGCGGTCATGGCGGCCCAGACTTTCTGGCCCTTTTCGGCGCTGACCACGGCGCGCTCGACGTCCTCGAACGTCGCACGCTGCACTTGGGCAAGGACCTCACCGTTGGCAGGGTTGATGGCTTCGAAAGTGGCGTCGCCGCTGGCATCGCTGTACGCGCCATCGATGTAGAGTTTTTGCAGTTCGAAACGGGCCATAAAGTCCTCGCAAGTGCATGAGTGGTTGGCTGTCCACCGGGCGTGTCGTCTATAGCTGACTACGCGCTTGGGCGACGGTTCAGGGGTCGAGCGGTTCTGTGTGCTCTGGTGCCCCTGCCTTGGCCAGTTGGAAATCCATGTATTCGTAAGCGATCTGATGCGCCTGGGCGGTATCGAACGCGTCTCCCGACAGCGCGCCGCGCAGCCACAAACCGTCAATCAGCGCGGCCAGGCCCCGTGCCGCGCTGCGTGCCTGATCCACGGGCAACACACGGCGGAACTGGCAACACAGGTTGGAATACAGACGGTGATCGTTGATCCGCTGCAACCTGTGCAAAGACGGGTGGTGCATGCTGGAGGCCCAGAAGGCCAGCCAGGTTTTCATTGCCGGGCCGTTGACCTGGCTGGCGTCGAAGTTGCCTTCGATGATCACCTTGAGGTGAGCCCGGGGGCTTGTGTCCTCCAGCGCCTGGCGGCGCGCGGTGACGTTCTCGCTCAGGACCGTCATCAGGTACTGGGCCGTAGCCGCGATCAGGCCATTCTTGTCCTGAAAGTAGTGACTGATGATGCCGTTCGAGACACCGGCCAAACGGGCGATCAACGCAATGCTGGCGTCCCCCATGCCGACTTGATCGACCGCTTGCAACGTGGCTTCGATCAGTTGTTGGCGGCGGATGGGTTGCATACCGACCTTGGGCATCTAGCACATCTCCTTAGGCCATCCGACGGGCGAAGCTCGCCTGTCGGGACGAAGGCCAGTCTATTTTGTTTTGATTGAACGTTCAATCAACAAAAAACAGGTTCTATGACAAGTCGTCGCTGCTTGTCGGGATTTCCACGTGTGAAAACCCGCAGTACGGCGGACGAGACTTTTGGGATGTCTTTATAACACTCGTCGGTTGGTGTGAAGGCCAGGCGCCGCTTGATAGCTGGAATACTGTTGTGGCGAGGGGATTTATCCCCGCTGGGCTGCGAAGCAGCCCCATGGCAGGTGTCTCGGTGTGTCAGACAGAATGACTTCGCAGCTTTGGGGCTGCTGCGCAGCCCAGCGGGGATAAATCCCCTCGCCACAGTTGCTTGCATTCCAGGTCAAGCTTGTCAGCAATCAGCAATCAGCAATCAGCAATCAGCAATCAGCAATGTACAAACAAAAACGCCGCGATCATCTCGCGGCGTTTTCGTGTGCAGGCTTAGCCCAGGTTCTTGCCCAGCAGTGCGTGGTACAGCTCGCTGTCGCCCAGAATCCCGACGACTTGCTGGTTATCGTGGAGCACCAGTTTGTTGCCGGTCTGGTAGCGGATCTGCAACGCGTCGCGCATGCCGATGTTGGAGTCCACCAGGGTCGGACGGCGGCCCAGTTCTTCGACAGATTGGCCCGGTACCCAGTTTTGCAGGTCCAGGGCCGCGCCGTTCTGCCGGGCGCCCTTGATGGTGTTGCCTTCGGCCAGGTCGAGCCAGGAGTCGCCGCCCGGGTCCAGGCACACCGAACCGTTGATACGCTTGCAGTTGTCCAGGGTGCGCATCAGGCTGCGACCGCACAGGACGTTGAGCGGGTTGGTGTGGGCCACGAAGGTGCGCACATAGTCGTCCGCCGGGTTCAGCACGATTTCTTCCGGCTTGCTGTACTGGATGATCTTGCCGTCCTTCATGATCGCGATCCGGCTGCCCAGTTTCAGGGCTTCGTCCAGGTCATGACTGACGAACACGATGGTCTTTTGCAGTTTGCGTTGCAGTTCCAGCAGTTCGTCCTGCAAACCCTGGCGGATCAGTGGGTCGAGGGCCGAGAACGGTTCGTCCATCAGCAGGATGTCGGCGTCCATCGCCAGGGCGCGGGCCAGGCCGACCCGTTGCTGCATGCCGCCGGACAATTCGTCGGGCTTCTTGTTGCGCCACTGGGTCAGGCCCACCAGCTCCAGCTTCTCATCCACCAGCTTGCGCCGTTCCTTCTCGGGGCGGCCCTGCATTTCCAGGCCGAAGCTGATGTTCTCGCGCACCGTCAGCCAGGGCATCAGGGCGAACTTCTGGAACACCATGGCGATGCGCTTGGTGCGCATCATCTTCAGTTCGGCAGGGGAGCAGGAGGCGATGTCGATCTGCCGCCCTTCGTGCTCGACGAACAACTTGCCGCGACTGACGGTGTTCAAGCCGTTGATGCAGCGCAGCAGGCTGGATTTGCCTGAGCCGGAGAGGCCCATCAGGACACAGATTTCGCCCTTCTCGATGGACAGGCTGGCTTTTTCCACACCGACGATCAGGCCGGTCTGCTGCAGGATCTCGGGGCGCGAAAAGCCCTTGTCCAAGAGCTCCAGCGCGGCCTTGGGACGGCTGGAGAAAATGACATCGACGTCTTCGAAACGAATGATGCTCATGCGTCACCCCCTACTTTGGCGTCGGGTTGTTTGCAGATTCGGTCGAGCATGATCGCCAGCAATACGATCGCCAGGCCGGCTTCGAAGCCCAGGGCGATATCAGCGGTGTTCAGTGCGTTGACCACGGGTTTGCCCAGGCCATCGGCACCCACCAGCGCGGCGATCACCACCATCGACAGCGACAGCATGATGCACTGGGTGATACCGGCCGCGATGCTTGGCATCGCATGGGGCAGTTCAATGCGCGACAGAAGCTGGCGACGGGAGCAGCCGAAGGCCTTGCCGGCGTCCATCAGTTCGTCCGGTACGTCGCGGATGCCCAGGTAGGTCAAGCGGATGGGCGCGGCGATCGCGAACACCACTGTGGAGATCAGTCCCGGGACTACACCCAGACCGAAAAGGGTCAGGGTAGGAATGAGGTAGACGAAGGTCGGTACGGTCTGCATCAGATCGAGTACCGGACGCATCAGGGTGTAGAACATCGGCTTGTGCGCGGCAACGATGCCCAGCGGCACACCGATCAGAACGCAAACCAGGGTCGCGAACAGCACCTGGGCGAGGGTTTCCATGGTCTCTTGCCAGTAACCCAGGTTGAGAATCAGCAGGAAGGACGCGATGACGAATACGGTCAGGCCCCATTTGCGCTGGATGAAGTGCGCCAACAGCGCAATGAGGCCGATCAAGGCCAGGGGATTGAACCAGGTCAGCGCAAACGTCACGCCGTGAATCATCGTTTCCAGGAACAGCGCGATTGCGTCGAACGTGTTGGCGCCGTGTTGCGTCAACCATTCGACAAAGCCCGCGATGTACTGGCCCAAGGGTATTTTCTGATCAATAAGCATGGTAGTGAACGTCCGCATGCAAGGGAATAAACAGCCCGGGCGAGCGAACCCGCCCGGCATAACATAAGCAGTTATTGCGCGAGCTTGGCTTTCACGGCGTCCAGGCCAGGTTTACCGTCAATGGTGGTCACGCCAGCGAGCCAGGTATCGAGTACCTGTGGGTTTTTCTTCAGCCAAGCCTTGGCGGCGGCCTCAGGTTTCATCTTGTCGTCGAGCACGTTGCCCATCAGCGTGCTTTCCATGTCGACGGTGAACTCCAGGTTTTTCAACAGTTGCCCAACGTTGCTGCATTCCTGGCTGTAGCCCTTGCGGGTGTTGGTCGCCACGGTCGCGGCACCGAAGTCGGGGCCGAAGAAGTCGTCGCCGCCGGTCAGGTACTGGATCTTGAAGCGGGTGTTCATCGGGTGTGGTGCCCAGCCGAGGAACACCACGTCGGTGCCACGCTTGGCGGCGCGGTCGACCTGCGAGAGCATGCCGGCTTCACTGGACTCGACGACTTTGAAGCCGGCGTCCTTCAGGCCGAAGGCGTTCTTTTCGATCATGCTCTGGATCAGGCGGTTGCCGTCGTTGCCCGGTTCGATGCCGTAGATCTTGCCGTCCAGCTCTTTCTTGAATTTGGGGATGTCGGCGAAGTCGTGCAGGCCTTTGTCATACAGGGCCTGGGGCACGGCGAGGGTGTATTTGGCGCCCACGAGGTTGGTGCGCACGGTTTCCACGGTGCCGGCTTCGCGGTAGGCCTTGATGTCGTTTTCCATGGTCGGCATCCAATTGCCGAGGAACACATCCATGTTCTTGCCATCGGCCAGGGACTTGTAGGTCACCGGCACCGAAATCATGGTGGTCTTGGTCTTGTAGCCCAGTGCGTCAAGCACCACGCTGGTGGTCGCCGTGGTCACGGTAATGTCGGTCCAACCGACATCGGAGAAGTTGACGGTGCTGCACTTTTCGGGTTCTGCAGCGTTGGCCAGCATCGGAAGACTCAGCATGGCGGCCAACAACAACGGCTTGGAACCTTTCATGGGTGGACTCCTGGTGTTTTATCGGCGGTGCCCCGTCAGGACAGTCGCGCTTATTGGATGTTGCGGTTGGTGGCGCGTGGGCACTCTCTGACACGCGGCCTTGCAAACGAGCCGTAACTGATCATGTACCAGTGCAAATCTGACGCCTACAGGGTGGGTCGTATCCAGTACAGGGAGGGTCGCATCCAGTGTCGGTGACGTCGTTTTCAGGTTTTTTCCACCCCTGAAGGGCCTCTGACACGCAGAAAAACGCCGCAAATCCGGGGTCTGGAGCCCGCGGCGCGGGTGGGCATGATTGCGTCGGTGTCAGACGTCGGACGCTAAGGCAAAAACCGGATGATGCGGCCATCCCGGCGTTGAGCGTAGCAGCTCCGTCACCGGACGCTCTCGCGCCCGGATGTGCCTGTTCTGGAGGTTATCGGCAATGGCAATCAGCGTTTTCGACTTGTTCAAAATCGGTATCGGCCCGTCCAGTTCCCATACTGTGGGGCCCATGCGTGCTGCGGCGCTGTTCATTGAAGCGCTGAAGGCCAGGGGCCTGCTCAACGAGGTACGCCGGGTCGAGGTGCAGTTGTTCGGTTCGTTGTCGGCCACCGGCATCGGTCATGGCAGCGACAACGCCGTGATCATGGGCTTGATGGGGGAGTGGCCGGACGCAATCGACCCGTCGCAGATCGGCCCGCGCATTGAGCGGCTGCGTGAAACCCAGACCCTGCTGCTCGACGGTCGCCTGGCGGTGCCGTTCGTATGGTCCCGGGACATGCGCCTGATCGACGAGAACCTGCCGTTCCACCCCAATGCGATGACGCTGGTGGCCGAGGGCGCCGACGGCGAACTGCACCGTGACACTTATTATTCGGTCGGCGGTGGGTTTGTCGTCGATCAGGCCCAGGCTTCCAGCGGCGTGGTGGACCTGGATCGCACCGAGCTGCCTTACGATTTTTCCAGCGCCGAAGAGTTGCTCCAGCTGTGTCGCACCCATGATCTACGGGTGGCCGAGTTGATGATGGCGAACGAAAGGGTCTGGCGTTCCGAGGAAGAGATTCGCAGCGGTCTGATGACGCTATGGCGGGCCATGCAGGATTGCGTCGAGCAGGGCCTCAAGCACGAAGGCATCCTGCCGGGCGGTTTGAATGTGCGTCGGCGGGCGGCCAAGTTGCATCGCAGCCTGCAAGAGCTGAACAAGCCCAACGTCATCGGCTCGACACTCAGCGCTATGGAGTGGGTCAACCTGTTCGCCCTGGCGGTCAATGAGGAGAACGCCGCCGGTGGGCGCATGGTCACGGCACCGACCAATGGTGCGGCGGGCATCATTCCGGCGGTGCTGCACTACTTCATGAAGTTCAGCGAGGCGGTCACCGACGCCAACGTCGTGGATTACTTCCTCGGTGCGGCGGCCGTCGGGATCCTGTGCAAAAAGAACGCATCGATCTCCGGCGCTGAAGTCGGTTGCCAGGGCGAGGTGGGATCGGCCTGTGCCATGGCGGCGGCGGGCCTGGCGGAAATCCTCGGGGCCACGCCGGAGCAACTGTGCAACGCGGCGGAAATCGGCCTGGAACACAACCTCGGCCTGACCTGCGACCCGGTGGGCGGCCTGGTGCAGGTGCCGTGCATCGAGCGCAACGCGATCGCCGCGGTCAAGGCCATCAACGCCGCACAAATGGCCCTGCGCGGGGATGGCCAGCATTTCATCTCCCTGGACCGGGTGATCCGCACCATGCGTGATACCGGTGCCGACATGCATGACAAATACAAAGAGACCTCACGCGGTGGCCTGGCGGTCAGTGCGGTGGAGTGCTGATCCAACGTTCCACACTCCTGTGGCGAGGGGATTTATCCCCGCGGGGTCGCGGAGCGGCCCCCTACGGTTTTTCTGATACACCAAGGCGTTTGAGTTTAGGGCTGCTTCGCAGCCCAGCGGGGATAAATCCCCTCGCCACAAGGTCCTCAAGTTGCTCGTAAAATGAACACCCATTCGCAAAAACGCCACCTTTTAGCGCGTCGCAAACAGACAAGACACCTTTTATCGAACCCGCCGTTGAAACGCGCTCGACCGTCCGTCGTCTGCACCCATGGTGCTACTCCTTGCACAAGCCGCGCAGCCCAGTTCCCACAAGTGCTACCGAACTGCTCACAAGCTTCTGTGACCCATGCCTGCCGCCATTGATGGCGCCTGAAACCTGTGCTCGTTGCGCCCCATATATAGACAGGTCGTGATGTCGTTTTCAGGATTTATTGAACGCACATTCAATTTTAGGCATGGCAATTGCTCTATCCCGATAAAGGCCCGTCTCGACGAGAGAACGATGGCAATAACAAGAGCCTCCGCCTGAGGCCATCACCCGCTTTGTGTGAGGAGATACCGCGATGACGACGTCCAACTCCGGGGCCCAACCCCAGAACCGTGCGCCTCAATCCATCGGCTTTTTGCTGCTGGACAATTTCACGCTGATTTCCCTGGCGTCCGCGGTGGAACCGCTACGCATGGCCAACCAACTCTCCGGTCGCGAGCTGTATCGCTGGACCACCCTTACGGTCGATGGCGGCCAGGTATGGGCCAGCGACGGTTTGCAGATCACCCCCGACGCCTCCATGCACAAAGCGCCGGCCCTGGACACCGTCATCGTCTGTGGTGGTATCGGCATCCAGCGCACCGTGACCCGTGAACACGTGTCGTGGCTGCAGAGCCAGGCCCGCCAATCCCGCCGTCTCGGCGCGGTCTGCACCGGCAGCTGGGCCCTGGCTTGCGCCGGCCTGCTGGACGGTTTCGATTGCAGCGTGCACTGGGAATGCCTGGCGGCGATGCAGGAAGCTTTCCCGCGGGTATCGATGAGCACCCGTCTGTTCACCCTCGACCGCAACCGTTTCACCAGCTCCGGTGGCACTGCGCCGCTGGACATGATGCTGCACCTGATCAGTCGCGATCACGGTCGTGAGCTGTCGGCGGCGATCTCTGAAATGTTTGTCTACGAGCGTATCCGCAACGAGCAGGATCACCAGCGTGTGCCGCTCAAGCACATGCTTGGCACCAACCAGCCGAAGTTGCAGGAAATCGTTGCGCTGATGGAGGCCAACCTCGAAGAGCCGATCGACCTGGACGAACTGGCGGTGTACGTTGCCGTGTCCCGGCGTCAGCTGGAGCGCTTGTTCCAGAAGTACCTGCACTGCTCGCCGTCGCGCTATTACCTCAAGCTGCGGTTGATCCGTGCACGGCAACTGCTCAAGCAGACGCCGATGTCGATCATCGAAGTGGCCTCGGTGTGCGGCTTCGTCTCCACCCCGCACTTCTCCAAGTGCTACCGCGAATACTTCGGCATTCCGCCACGGGATGAGCGCGTCGGTTCCAACACCACGCAACAGGTGGCGATGATGCCGCTGCCGCAGGCGTTGGTGCTGTCGCCATTGTCCGGGCCACTGTCGGCGCTGAGCCAGGCGCGTAATGAGTCGACGTTTGCCAGTGTGAGGCTCTAGGACCGCAGCGCCTTCATCGCGAGCAAGCTCGCTCCCACAGGCATGCAGATGCCCTGTGGGAGCAAAGCTTGCTTGCGATCGCTCCCAGTCAGGCCTGGTTGTTCTGCTGATATTCCGTCAGCGCCGGCAACAGCTGCTTATCGATCGCCTGGCGCACGGCCGGCAGGATGGTGGCGCTGCTGGTGTACATGTCCTTGACCATCCGCCGCAATTCATTGGCGCGAGCCCTGTCCAGCCCCCGCACGGCACACTCGCATGCCTGCTCGGCAGTGGAGCCGCTGGGTATTTGCAGTCCCAGGGCCTTGAGGTGGCCCAGCAGGTCTTCCTGGTCGATCAAATCGGCGTGCATCATGACGCTTTTCCTTGTTCAGGGATTGGGGTCGTGTCTCGATTCTGGTAGCCACCCGAAGCGGCGGCAAGGGCAAATGGTCGCAATGTCATGAATGACTATGGAGGCGTCGTTTTCGGTTAACTTGCCCTGGCCTGGACTGGGCACACTGGCCCCAAGCTGAATCACGATGGTTTGGTCACCCTCGCGCGACAGCTCCTCCAGTAACGCAACCTGCCCCGATCCTGTCACGGCTTGATCGGGGATTTTTTTGCCTGTGAATCAGGGAAAGCTTGGGTGTCTGGTGGATTGTCATCGCGAGCAAGCTCGCTCCCACAGGGGAGCTGTGTCGTTCACAAACACTCATGTGGGAGCGAGCTTGCTCGCGATGAACGATGACGCGGTCTAACGCTGCAGCACCAGGATGCGCGACAACAACTCATCCCGGTCCACATAGCACCCTTGGAAGTGCCGGGCTCCGGAGGCCGGGTCGAAGGCGTTGCGGGCGTGAAGGGTGCGGCGGTTGTCGAAGCACCAGAGCTGGCCGGGCTCCAGGCGCTGCATCAGGCGAAATTGCGGTTCCCGGGTCAGGGCGATGAAGCGGCGGTAGGCGCGGTAAAGCCTGGGCATCTGCTCGACCGACGTGTCGAACGGTCCGCGCAGGAAGTTCGCCATGCGGATTTCCGAGACCTGTCCGAGGCCGTCCAGGGCGATGATGGGCGCCAGGCAGCGATAGTCGCTGTGGCGGTCCTTGTTGCGGAATTCCACCGGGATCCGGCACAGCGCGTCGAAGGCCTCGGGGTCTTCCTGGCGCAGGGTTTCGGCAATGGCAAAGCCGTCGACAAAAATGCTCTCGCCACCGTCGGCGTCATTGACCAGGCAATGCAAGAACTGCAGCCCCGGTTGCAACTCCCGGGTCGGCAGGTCGGTGTGCAACGGCAGGTTGAAAGCGGTGTAGGCGTTGCTATCGGCATCGGCCTTGGACTGCACGTTGAACAGTACGCCGAAATTGCTTTCGCGGATGAAGGAAATGCGTTGGGCGATGTGTTTCAGCGAGCCGGGTTCGGTGGGCACGCCGCGCACCTGGGTCAGGCCGATGTCCCGTACGGCCAGCAGCCATTGCAGCAACGCGTCGGCGTCTTCCATCAATGCCGGGTATTCGAACACCGGCAAGTGCAGATCGTGTTGCCACAGCTGGTGCCGGGGCTTGCTCGCCAGGCGTTCGGCCCTGGACGGCTCATCGTAGGCGTGGGCGCGCAACCAGCCGGGATCGAAACGGCTCTGGTGACCGTCCTGCCAGCCCATGCACAGGCACCCGTCGTCGTCGAGCCAGGTCGTGTCAGGGGCCAGGTCTTCAGGGGCGTCGATAATCTCCAGCACCTGCTCGCGGGTGACGCTGTAGACGCACTGGGGGCACGGGCAATTGTCCCGCAGCCACTGATGATGGAACGGACTGACCCGGCCGTCGGCCCAGGTGACCAATACCTGATCGGCCAAAGGTTTCACGGTGTCCAGCGCGCAGACCCGAGGGTAGTGGCGGAAGTCGGCAAAAGCGGCAGCGGTTTTCATGGCGGCTCCTGTTCGAGGTCTATCGGGCGGGCGGCAGGGCGATGACCCGGCCGATGTAGTCCGGCGGCGGCAGGTCGGATTGTTCATCGAGCAACGCCCGGAGTTTGCCCAGGGTTCGTTCCGGGAAAGGCGCCGAGCGTGGGCCGGCCAGGTCGACATGCATCAGCATCTGCTCGTTGCCCGCCAGCGCCTTTTCACCGCCGGCCAAGTGCAGGCTGTGGTAGACATGCAGGCGCTTGGCGTCATGGCCGATGATTTGCGTACGCACCTCCACATCGGCGTCGACCTTCACTTCGTGCAGGTAGTTGAGGTGCAGTTCGAGGGTAAACAGCGAATGGCCGCTGGCGTCGCGGTTTAGGCTGTCCATGCCGAGCGTGTCCATCAGTGCGTCGGTCGCGTAGCTGAAAATCAGCAGGTAGTAGGCGTCGCGCAGGTGGCCGTTGTAGTCGACCCATTCGGGGCGGATGTGGGTTTGGTAGGTGGTGAGGGTGGGCATGATTCAGGTTCCGACAGGTGGGGTGACGGGGCGGATGTTTTCGCGGGCAGGCTCGCTCCCACTCATCCAGGGTGGCGAGCCTGCTCGTGAAGGGCCAGTCAGGCTGGCTCCAAACCAGGGGTCAGTCAGTAAACGCCATCCCATGCTTCGCTTTGGTGGCCTTCACCGCCTCCAGCACTGCCAGCAGGCAATCATCACGATAGCGCTCCAGGGCCGAAATGCTGTGGCTGCCCAATTGCTCGCTCGTGCCATCCACCACGTCGTCGATCAGCTTGTCGGTCAGCTCCGGCGCTGGCAGGTAGGTCCATGGCAGTTGCAGCGCCGGGCCGAACTGGGTCATGAAGTGCCGCATGCCCGCATCGCCGCCGGCCAGGGTATAGGTCAGGAACGTGCCCATGAATGACCAGCGCAGGCCGGCGCCAAAACGGATGGCATCGTCGATTTCCCCGGTGGTGGCGACACCGTCGTTGACCAGGTGCAGGGCTTCGCGCCAAAGCGCCTCGAGCAGACGGTCGGCGATGAAACCGGGCACTTCCTTGCGTACATGCAGTGGGCGCATGCCGAGGGCTTCATACACCTGCATCGCCGCCTGCACGGCTTCGGGGGCGGTGTTTTTTCCGCCCACCACTTCCACCAGCGGCAACAGGTAGACCGGGTTGAACGGGTGCCCGACCACGCAGCGTTCCGGGTGGGTGGCGCTTTCATAGAACTCGCTCGGCAGCAGCCCCGAGGTGCTCGATCCGATCAGTGCGTCTGGCTTGGCGGCGGCGCTGATCCGCGCGTGCAGTTCGAGCTTGAGCTCCAGCCGTTCGGGGGCGCTTTCCTGGATGAAGTCGGCGTCGCGCACGCATTCTTCGACGGTGGCGACAAAGCGCAGCCGGTCCTGGGAAGCCCCGGGTGCCAGGCCTTGTTTCTCCAGCGCGCCCCAGGCGCTGGCGACGCGTTTGCGTAACGCCGCCTCGGCACCCGGCGCCGGGTCCCAGGCGACGACGTCGAGGCCGTGGGCCAAGGCTCGGCTGACCCAGCCGCTGCCGATCACACCGCTGCCCAGGGCGGCGAAGGTCTTGATGTCAGTGATAAAGCGCATGGTGATTTCCTGAAGTTGTTGAGTGCCACCTGTGGGAGCGAGCTTGCTCGCGATGGCTGAATATCAGTCGGCACATCTATAGCTGGCGCACCGCTATCGCGAGCAAGCTCGCTCCCACAGGGCTGTGCATAAGCTCGGGTCAGCCGCGCTGGGTCAGCCCCATTTTCTTGCGACCTTCAGCCGGGGTGAGCACGCGAGCGCCGAGGCGGCTGAGGATTTCGCCGGCCCGCTCCACCAACTGACCGTTGGTAGCGAGTACGCCTTTGTCCAGCCACAAGTTGTCTTCCAGCCCGACCCGCACGTTGCCCCCCAGCAGCACTGCCTGGGCTGCCATCGGCATCTGCATGCGGCCGATGCCGAAGCCGGCCCACACCGCGTCGGCCGGCAGGTTGTCGACCATGGCTTTCATGGTGGTGGTGTCGGCCGGCGCCCCCCATGGGATGCCCAGGCAGAGCTGGAACAACGGGTTGTCCAGCAGGCCTTCCTTGATCAGTTGCTTGGCGAACCACAGGTGACCGGTGTCGAAGATCTCCAGCTCGGCCTTGACCCCCAGTTCAGTGATGCGCTTGGCGCCGGCCCGCAGTTGCGCCGGAGTGGAGACGTAAATGGTGTCGCCGTCGCCGAAGTTCAGGGTGCCGCAATCCAGCGTGCAGATTTCCGGCAACAGCTCTTCGACATGAGCCAGGCGGGTCAGCGGGCCCACCAGGTCGGTGTTGGGACCGAACTCCATCGGCCGTTCGCCCGCACCGATCTCCAGGTCGCCACCCATGCCGGCGGTGAGGTTGACGATGATGTCCACGTCGGCCTCACGGATACGCTCCATCACTTCGCGGTACAGCGCCACGTCGCGGCTGAATTTGCCGGTCTGCGGGTCGCGGACGTGGCAGTGGACCACGGTGGCACCGGCCTTGGCGGCTTCGACGGCAGCGGCGGCGATCTGTTTCGGGGTGACCGGCACGTGAGGGCTCTTGGCGGTCGTGTCGCCAGCACCGGTGAGTGCGCAGGTGATGATGACGTCGTGGTTCATGGTGCGGATTCCTTCAGGCGTGGTGAGTCACCGCGCAGCTCGTTGGTGCTGCGCAGGTGGAGAGCGTTGGTCAGTTACTGGTGAGTTTCAGGTTGTCGGCGGCCGGCTTGCCATCGAAGGTGGTCACGCCTTCGAGCCAGCGCTGCTTGTCTTGCGGATGATCCTTGAGCCATTGCCGGGCCGATTCCAGCGGATCCTTGTGATCGAGCAGCGGCTGCATCATCCGGCTCTCGTCTTCGGCGGTGAAGGTCAGGTTGCTCAGCAAGCGACTGACGTTCGGGCATTGCTCGGCGTAGTTCGGCGCGGTGACGGTCCAGACGGTGGCCATGCCTTCGTTCGGGCCGAGGGCGTCTTCGCTGCCGGTGAGGTAGGTCATCTGTACGTTGACGTTCATCGGGTGCGGCGCCCAGCCGAAGAACACCACGGCTTCCTTGCGCCGCACGGCGCGGTCCACGGCGGCGAGCATGCCGGCTTCGCTGGACTCCACCAGTTGGAATTTGCCCAGGCCGAACTGGTTCTTGGCGATCATCGCCTTGATCTGGGTATTGGCGCCGGAGCCCGGCTCGATGCCGTAGATCTTGCCGCCCAGCTCTTTTTCGAATTTGGCGATGTCGGCGAAGGTTTTCAGGCCCTTGTCGGCCAGGTAGGTCGGTACGGCCAGGGTGGCGCGGGCGTCCTTGAGGCTGGGCTGCTCCAACACCTTGACCTGCTTGGCTTCGACGAATGGGGTAATGGTCTGGGTCATCAACGGGTTCCAATAGCCCAGGAAAAGGTCCAGGCGCTGGTCGCGGATGCCGGCGAAGATGATTTGCTGGGAGGCGCTGGTCTGCTTGGTGGTGTAGCCGAGGCCGTCGAGCATTGCTTGGGTCAGGGCGCTGGTGGCGATGACGTCGGTCCAGTTGACCACGCCCAGGCGTACGTTCTGGCAGGCGGCGGGTTCGGCGGCCATGGCGGCCGTGCTCAGGAGCTGGGTGGCGCTGAGTGCAAGAACGCAAGAGCTGATCAGTCGTTTCATTGTCAGGTTCCTCGGCAGCTTATTGTTATGGGGCCCGGTGTCTGTGCGCCGGTGATGTCACGTTACGCAGCCCCGCGTCGTGCAAAACGCACTGCGGCGACGTGCTCTTGCACTGCGGCGACCTGGGGTCTTGAACGGCGCTTGCAACTGGCGTATCAAGGTCCGCACGCTGCCCGCCATCCGAGTGCGCTCCATGTCCCAGGATTTCTACTTTTTGTTGATGCCGGGTTTCTCGGCCATCGGTTTCATCTCGGCCATCGAGCCCTTGCGGGTTGCCAATCGCTTTCGTGGCGAGCTGTACCGCTGGCATGTATTGAGCATCGATGGCGGGGCGGTGCTGGCGAGCAATGGCATGTCGGTCAACGCCGATGCCGCGCTGGAGCCCTTGAAGAAAGGCGCGACCCTTTGGGTGGTGGCGGGGTTCGAGCCGCTGAAGTTCGCCACCCCGGTCCTGGAGCGCTGGCTGCACCGGTTGGACAATGAAGGCGTGACCCTGGGCGGCATCGACACCGGCAGCGTGGTCCTCGCCGAGGCGGGGTTGCTGGACGGGCACCGGGTGACCTTGCACTGGGAAGCGATCGAAGCGTTCAAGGAGTCTTATCCACAGCTGGGCGTGACCCAGGAACTGTTCGAAATCGACCGTCGCCGCATTACTTGCGCCGGTGGCACCGCGTCCATCGACCTGATGCTGGACCTGATCGGCCAGGCCCACGGTTCGGAACTGGCGATCCAGGTCAGCGAACAGTTCGTACTCGGCCGCATCCGCCCGCGCAAAGACCATCAGCGCATGGAAATCGCCAACCGCTATGGCATTCGCAACAAGAAGCTGGTGCACGTCATCGGGGAGATGGAAACCCACAGCGAGCCGCCCCTGAGCACCCTGGCGCTGGCGGAGTCGATCAAGGTCACCCGCCGTCAGCTCGAAAGGCTGTTCCGCCTGCACCTGAACGACACCCCGAGCAACTTCTACCTGCGCCTGCGCCTGGAAAAGGCCCGGCAACTGCTGCGCCAGACCGACATGAGCGTGCTGGAAGTGAGCATCGCCTGCGGGTTTGAGTCACCGTCGTACTTCACCCGCAGCTATCGGGCCCGGTTCGAGCGCTGCCCGCGGGAGGATCGGCGGCGGCAGGGGGACGGGCGGGAGCTGGTTTGACAGGCTTTTATACTTAATTATACTCGCGACTATAAATTATACCTGTCGCCATAATTGAGTATAAAACCATGTCCAAGCATCCCGGTTTTGTCTTCCGGCGCCCCGATCTGGCCCGCAATATTGTCGATGGGCTGGCCGGCGCCGGGATCCAGGATTACACCTCAGGCCTGTTCCTGGCCGCGCCAAGGCGTACCGGAAAAAGTACATTCCTGCGCGAAGACTTGATTCCCGAATGCGAGACGCGAGGTTGGCTTGCGGTCTACGTCGATCTTTGGGCCAACAAGGAGAAGGACCCTGCCGACCTGATCGCCTCGGCCATTGCCGGGGCACTGGTGCCTTATGAAAAGGGCATCCGCAAGCTCGCCAAAGCCATGGGCATCGACAAGCTCAGCTTCTTGCGCACGTTGTCCTGGGATTTCAGCCAGCCGCAACTGCCCGAAGGGGCGACGCTGACCCAGGCGCTGGAGCTGTTGCACCGTGCCGCGGATAAAACCGTGGTGCTGGTGATCGACGAAGCCCAGCATGCCTTGACCACCGAGGCCGGGGTCAACGCGATGTTCGGCCTCAAGGCTGCCCGTGACCAGCTCAACCAGGGCCGTGAGGGTGATACCAGCGGCCTGCGGCTGGTGTTCACCGGCTCCAATCGCGACAAGCTCGCCCACTTGGTATTGAGCCGCAATCAACCGTTCTACGGGTCCAGCATCACGCCGTTCCCCTTGTTGGGCAAAGCTTTCACCCAGGCCTACACCGCCCATTTGAACGCACACCTGGCCCAGACCAACCAGTTCAATGCCGATGATCTGGACCAGGCCTTCGAGTTGGTGGGGCGCCGCCCTGAAATGCTGCGCAGCATCATTGGCGAAATTGCCTTGGAGCTGGGCGAGGCGAGCCACTTGGGCGAATTGCTGCGCAACAGCGCGCAAATGCTGCGCGCCGGTGTCTGGACCGAATTCGAGAGCGCCTGGAACGCCTTGACGGTGCCGCAACGCGCGGTGCTGCAGGTCATGGCCGAGCGCTCGCAAAACAACGAACCCTTTGCGCCCTTCACCGATTCAACGCTGGAGGCGGTGGGCAAGGTGCTCAGGAGTATGGGCAGCGAAGTCGTCCCTGGCACCCAGACCATCCAATCCTGCATCGACGCGCTGCGTGACAAGGAACTGGTGTGGAAGTCCAATCGAGGTGGTTACGCCTTGGAAGATAAAGCGTTTGCCGATTGGTTGAAGGGGTATCGCAAGCAGCACTGAACCTGATACTTACCGGCCATACCTGTGGCGAGGGAGCTTGCTCCCGCTGGACTGCGTAGCAGGCCCTAAAAGCAGGGCCGCTTCGCGCCCCAGCGGGAGCAAGCTCCCTCGCCACGGGGGTGTTTCGTCTGAGAGATTGGCTTACTTCTTCACCAACGCCGAACACGCCGCCTTGTACGCCTCATGCTGATATTTGTTCAGCGTCGCGGGCAAGGCGAAGTCATGTTTCTTGCTCTGCGCATTGATGGTCTGCGGCGACAGCAGCGTCACCTCGCAACCGTCCAGCAACTGGAAAACCCCTTCGATCTTGAACGTTGTCGGCCCGCCGGCGAACTCGCCTTTCTTGCTGCGCTTCTTGATGGCAATGCGTTCGATAGCGTTATCCGTCACAAACGCCCGCACCTGGGCAGCAAACGCCTTGACGTTGGCGGCTTCGTCATCGTCGTCCAGGGCGATTTTCTTGGTGTTCAGGGCGATGTGGGTCAACGCTTGTTGGTCCAGCGAGGCAACGGCGATGATCGCTTCGCTGCCTTTGATTTCGATGCCGCACGTTTTCATGTGAATCCCTTTACCGATAATGCAAGCAGCTTACCGCGCTAAACGGCTTCTGAAACATCACTCCTGCCCAATCGACTCCAGAAACTCCGACCGATCATCGCTCACCTGGGCCATGCAGTCGTTTTCGGCGATCTTGTAGGCGTCGCTGCCGGGCTTGGCCGGGAAGGCGGCGATGGCGCAGTCGGCGTCGCGCTGTTTTAGCCACAGTTGTTGGGCGGCCTTGACCTTGGTGGTGATGTCGTTGAGCTGGGCCTTGTCGCTGGCGTAGCGGGTTTGCAGGCGCTCAAAGAGGCTTTGCAGGTTTTCATTGAGCAACTGTTCGGCGGAGGTCTTGCCGTAGGCCGAGCAGGCGAGGGTCTGGACGTCGTTTTCCACTTCGTCGCAGGGGTTCTGTTCGGTGTCTTCGGTTGCGTGTGCGACGGTGCTAATCAGTGCCAAAGCCAGGAAGAGTGATTTCATTGCGTTGCCGCTCGAGTCCAGTGAAAACCAGTGATGCGGCGGATTCTGGCGCAAGCGTCGGCTAAAGAACAGACGGGTAGGGTGGGCTCGTCATAGCCCTTTGTCGTGGATTGACGCTTTCGGCAATTCCCCTGTCGTTTTTGCACCGGGTCGCGACGGCCCTCAGGCATATGCTGGCCCCAAAGCGCCGGCACACGATTCGGCGCATGAATCGCTGACAAAAGGGGACTGCCTGATGAGCCCAGCCGAATTGCACGCCGACAGCATCGTTATCGACGGGCTGATCATTGCCAAGTGGAACCGCGACCTGTTCGAAGACATGCGCAAGGGCGGC
The DNA here is from genome assembly GCF_965119365.1 of Pseudomonas medicaginis. Lineage (NCBI taxonomy): Bacteria > Pseudomonadati > Pseudomonadota > Gammaproteobacteria > Pseudomonadales > Pseudomonadaceae > Pseudomonas > Pseudomonas medicaginis. The sequence goes on along the minus strand of NZ_OZ221631.1, from coordinate 6,857,386 downwards.
CTGACCGCAGCCAACTGCACCGTGTCGGTGTGGGAAGGTTTCCAGGCCACCATCAACAACATCGCGGCCAGCCAGAAGCTGATCCGCGAGAACAGCGACCTGGTGATCCCGGTGAAAACCACCGCCGACATCCGCCTCGCCAAGGAGCAGGGCAAGACCGGCATCATCTTCGGTTTCCAGAACGCCCATGCCTTCGAAGACCAGCTCGGCTACGTCGAGATCTTCAAGCAGCTCGGCGTCGGTGTGGTGCAGATGTGCTACAACACCCAGAATCTGGTCGGCACCGGTTGCTACGAGCGTGACGGCGGCCTGTCGGGCTTCGGTCGCGAAATCGTCGCCGAGATGAACCGGGTCGGCATCATGTGCGACCTGTCCCACGTCGGTTCCAAGACCTCCGAAGAGGTCATCCTCGAATCGAAGAAGCCAGTGTGCTACTCCCACTGCCTGCCGTCCGGCCTGAAGGAACACCCGCGCAACAAGTCCGATGAAGAACTGAAGTTCATTGCCGACCACGGCGGTTTCGTCGGCGTGACCATGTTCGCGCCGTTCCTGGCCAAGGGCATCGATTCGACCATCGACGACTACGCCGAAGCCATCGAATACACCATGAACATCGTCGGTGAAGACGCCATCGGTATCGGCACCGACTTCACCCAGGGCCACGACCAGGCGTTCTTCGAGATGCTGACCCACGACAAGGGCTACGCCCGTCGTCTGACCAGCTTCGGCAAGATCATCAACCCCCTGGGCATCCGCACCGTGGGCGAGTTCCCGAACCTCACCGAGACGCTGCTCAAGCGCGGCCATCCTGAGCGGGTAGTGCGCAAGATCATGGGTGAAAACTGGGTCAACGTCTTGAAAGACGTCTGGGGCGAATAAACGCCGCTGCACCGCCAATCCTCTACCTGCGGCCCTCTGCACCGCAGGCAATACCACGAATTTCCGGAGTCAAGTTTTCATGGCCAAGATCGCCCCGCAACTGCCTATCGAAGTCGACAGCGAAACCGGTGTCTGGACCTCCGACGCCCTGCCGATGCTGTACGTGCCACGGCACTTTTTCGTCAACAACCACATGGGCATCGAAGAAGTGCTGGGCGCCGACGCCTACGCCGAGATTCTCTACAAGGCCGGCTACAAATCCGCCTGGCACTGGTGTGAAAAAGAAGCCGAATGCCACGGCCTGGAAGGCGTCGCGGTGTTCGAGCACTACATGAAGCGCCTGTCCCAGCGTGGCTGGGGCCTGTTCAAGATCCAGGACATTGACCTCGACAAGGGCACCTGCAGCGTCAAGCTCGAGCACTCGGCGTTCGTCTATGTGTACGGCAAGGTCGGGCGCAAGGTCGACTACATGTTCACCGGCTGGTTCGCCGGCGCCATGGACCAGATCCTGGCCGCTCGCGGCAGTTCGATCCGCACCGTGGCCGAGCAGGTCTACGGCGGTTCCGAAGAAGGCCACGACGACGGCCTGTTCATCGTCAAGCCGTTGTAAGTCGAGGATCGCACCATGGCTTTTGAAGCAATGTTCCAGCCGATCCAGATCGGCAAGCTGACCATCCGCAACCGCGTGCTCAGCACCGCCCACGCCGAGGTCTACGCCACCGACGGCGGCATGACCACCGACCGGTACGTGAAGTATTACGAAGAGAAGGCCAAGGGCGGCATCGGCCTGGCGATCTGCGGTGGCTCGTCCGTGGTCGCCATCGACAGCCCGCAGGAATGGTGGAGCTCGGTGAACCTGTCCACCGATCGCATCATCCCGCACTTCCAGAACCTGGCCGACGCCATGCACAAGCATGGCGCCAAGATCATGATCCAGATTACCCACATGGGTCGTCGCTCGCGCTGGGACGGTTTCAACTGGCCGACCCTGATGTCGCCGTCCGGCGTGCGCGAGCCGGTGCACCGTGCCACCTGCAAGACCATCGAGCCGGAAGAAATCTGGCGGGTGATCGGTAACTACGCCCAGGCGGCACGTCGTGCCAAGGCCGGTGGCCTGGACGGCGTCGAGCTGTCCGCCGTGCACCAGCACATGATCGACCAGTTCTGGAGCCCGCGGGTCAACAAGCGTACCGACGAATGGGGCGGCAGCTTCGAAGGCCGCATGAAGTTCGGCCTGGAAGTGTTGAAAGCCGTACGCGCCGAAGTGGGTGACGACTTCTGCGTGGGCATGCGCCTGTGCGGTGACGAGTTCCACCCGGACGGCTTGTCCCACGAGGACATGAAGCAGATCGCCAAGTACTACGACGACACCGGCATGCTGGACTTCATCGGCGTGGTGGGCTCGGGTTGCGACACCCACAACACCCTGGCCAACGTTATTCCGAACATGAGTTATCCACCGGAGCCGTTCCTGCACCTGGCCGCCGGTATCAAGGAAGTGGTCAAGGTCCCGGTGCTGCATGCGCAGAACATCAAGGACCCGAACCAGGCCACGCGGATCCTGGAGGGCGGTTACGTCGACATGGTCGGCATGACCCGCGCCCACATCGCCGACCCGCACCTGATCGCCAAGATCAAGATGGGCCAGATCGACCAGATCAAACAGTGCGTCGGCGCCAACTACTGCATCGACCGCCAGTATCAAGGCCTGGACGTGCTGTGCATCCAGAACGCCGCGACGTCCCGTGAATACATGGGCGTGCCGCACATCATCGAGAAGTCCACCGGGCCGAAACGCAAGGTGGTCGTCGTTGGTGCCGGCCCAGCGGGGATGGAAGCGGCGCGTGTGGCCGCCGAACGTGGGCACGACGTGACCCTGTTCGAGAAGAAGGAGTTCATCGGCGGGCAGATCACCACCGCTTCGAAAGCCCCGCAACGGGACCAGATCGCCGGTATCACTCGCTGGTTCCAATTGGAGCTGGCGCGGCTGAAAGTCGACCTGCGCCTGGGCGTGGCGGCTGACGCGGCGACCATCATGGACCTGCGTCCGGATGTGGTAGTACTCGCCGTCGGCGGGCATCCGTTCCTGGAGCAGAACGAACACTGGGGTGCCGCCGAAGGGCTGGTGGTCAGCAGTTGGGACGTGCTCGACGGCAAGGTCGCGCCGGGCAAGAACGTGCTGGTCTACGACACCATTTGCGAGTTCACCGGCATGTCGGTGGCCGACTTCCTCGCCGACAAGGGCAGCCAGGTCGAGATCGTCACCGACGACATCAAGCCGGGCGTGGCCATTGGCGGGACGTCGTTCCCCACCTACTACCGCAGCATGTACCCCAAGGAAGTGATCATGACCGGGGACATGATGCTGGAGAAGGTCTACCGCGAAGGCGACAAGCTGGTGGCGGTGCTGGAGAACGAATACACCGGTGCCAAGGAAGAGCGCGTGGTGGACCAGGTGGTGGTGGAAAACGGCGTGCGGCCGGACGAAGAAATCTACTACGCGCTCAAGGAAGGTTCGCGCAACAAGGGCCAGATCGACGTTGAAGCCCTGTTCGCGATCAAGCCCCAGCCGTGCCTGGAGCAAAGCGGCGATGGCTACCTGCTGTTCCGCATCGGTGACTGCGTGGCCCAGCGTAATACCCACGCGGCCATCTACGACGCCCTGCGGTTGTGCAAGGATTTCTAACGGCTTGTGAATAACCCTGTGGGAGCGAGCCTGCTCGCGAAAGCGCTCGATCAGTCGACATCGATGTTGAAGTAAGACCGACTTCGCGAGCAGGCTCGCTCCCACAGTTGTTGAGCAAGACATCCAGGTTTCTGTGCCTGCAAGACCCTGAAGTCTTTGGGAGCAACACCTATGTTGAACACCCTTCTTCCCATCCTGCTGTTCGCAGCCCTGGGCCTCGCGGTCCTTGGCGCCTTGCGGCGGGTGAACATGTGGCGCCGGGGACGACCGGCCAAGGTCAACCTGATCGGTGGCCTCTTTGCCATGCCCAAGCGCTACATGGTGGACCTGCACCATGTGGTGGCGCGGGACAAATACATTGCCAACACCCACGTCGCCACGGCGGGTGGTGCGGTGGCGTCGGCGGTGCTGGCGATTCTGGTCCACGGGTTTGGCCTGCATAACCGCTTCCTTGGCTATGCGTTGCTGTTGATGTCGGCCGTGATGTTCGTCGGCGCGATTTTCGTCTACCTGCGTCGGCGCAATCCGCCGGCCCGTTTGTCCAAGGGCCCCTGGATGCGCCTGCCGAAAAGCCTGCTGGCCTTCTCGGCGTCGTTCTTCCTGGTGACCCTGCCGGTGGCGGGCATCCTCCCGGAAAACTTCGGCGGTTGGCTGGTGGCGGCGATCCTGGGTCTCGGCGTGCTGTGGGGTGTGTCGGAATTGTTCTTCGGCATGACCTGGGGCGGGCCGATGAAACACGCCTTCGCCGGTGCCCTGCATCTGGCCTGGCACCGCCGAGCCGAGCGCTTTGGTGGCGGTCGCTCCACCGGTCTCAAACCGCTGGACCTGAACGACCCCGCCGCACCGCTGGGTGTGGAAAAACCCAAGGACTTCACCTGGAACCAACTGCTGGGCTTCGACGCCTGCGTGCAGTGCGGCAAGTGTGAGGCTGCCTGCCCGGCGTTCGCTGCCGGCCAGCCGCTGAACCCGAAGAAGCTCATCCAGGACATGGTCGTCGGCCTGGCCGGCGGCACCGATGCGAAATTCGCCGGCAGCCCCTATCCGGGTAAACCGGTGGGCGAGCACAGCGGCAACCCACATCAGCCGATCGTCAACGGCTTGGTGGACGCCGAGACCCTGTGGTCCTGCACCACGTGCCGGGCGTGCGTCGAGGAATGCCCGATGATGATCGAGCACGTCGATGCCATCGTCGACATGCGCCGCCACCTGACCCTGGAAAAAGGCGCGACGCCGAACAAGGGCGCCGAGGTGTTGGAAAACCTGATCGCCACCGACAACCCTGGCGGCTTCGCCCCGGGCGGGCGGATGAACTGGGCGGCTGACCTGAACCTGAACCTGCTCAGCGAGAAAAAATCCACCGACGTGTTGTTCTGGGTTGGTGACGGTGCTTTCGACATGCGCAACCAGCGCACCCTGCGGGCCTTCGTCAAAGTGCTCAAGGCGGCGAACATCGACTTTGCCGTGCTCGGCCTCGAAGAACGCGACAGCGGCGACGTGGCCCGGCGCCTGGGTGATGAGGCGACGTTCCAGCTGTTGGCCAAACGCAACATCCAGACCCTGGCCAAATACAGCTTCAACCGCATCGTCACCTGTGACCCCCACAGTTTCCACGTACTGAAAAACGAATACGGCGCCTTCGATGGCAACTACCTGGTGCAGCACCACAGCACCTATATGGCGGAAATCATCGACGCCGGGGCGCTGAACCTCGGCCAGCACAAGGGCGACAGCGTGACTTATCACGACCCGTGCTACCTGGGCCGCTACAACGGCGAGTACGAGGCGCCGCGCCAGGTGCTGCGTGCGCTGGGTATCGAGGTCAAGGAGATGCAGCGTTCCGGTTTCCGTTCGCGTTGCTGCGGCGGAGGCGGCGGTGCGCCGATCACCGACATCCCGGGCAAGCAGCGGATCCCTGACATGCGCATGGAAGACATCCGCGAAACCGGCGCCGAGCTGGTGGCCGTGGGTTGTCCACAGTGCACGGCGATGCTGGAAGGCGTGGTCGAGCCGCGGCCGATGATCAAGGATATTGCCGAGCTGGTGGCCGATGCGCTGCTGGAAGACGCGGCCCCGAACAAGTCAGTGGCCACGGCCAAACGTGAACCCGCGGAGGTGCATTAATGAGCGACATCATCCGCCGCGACCCTCGCGCCGAGTGGATCGCCCGTAACCGCCTGCACCCGCTGCACGCGGCCATGCAGCCGGTACAGCACAGCTGGATGGGGCCCAACGGGGTCATCCGCAAGAACGTCCATGGCATCGGTTTCATCGGCCCCAACGGCATCAAGCGGATTGATCGCAGCGGTGCCCAGCAGGGGGGGGCGAGCAAACGTACCGCCGCCGTTGAAGTGCAATTGCCATTGCATCAAGTGCCGCAGCCGGCATTCCACATCTGCGTCGTTCCGGACATGGTCGGCGGCCGTCTCAGCAGCCACGACCGCGATTTACTGGGCCTGGCCCATCAGCTTGCCGGCAGCGAAGGCGCAGTGCTGGCGGTGGTCTTCGGCGAGCATAAGGAAAGTACCTTCGCCACCGCGGGTGTCGATCGCTTGCTGGTGCTCGATGGCGAGGCGTTCAGCGGTTATGCACCGGAGCAACGGGTGCAAGGCCTGCGGGCTGTGGATAACCAGTTCAACCCTCGCCATTGGCTGCTGCCCGACAGCCGCAGCGGCGGTGGTGAACTGGGGCGGCGCTTTGCCGCGGCCCTGGGCGAACGCCCGGCCACGCGGGTCTGGCAGGTCAAGGGCGAGGAGTGCATCGGCCGCGCCGGTGCGGGCCTGCAAGACTTGGCTCGGCCGCTGGCGCGCTTGATTCTGGCTGCCGCCGAATGCGCCGAACCGGTCAGCGAAACCCGCCACGAAGCCTTGCCGGTGGAGTTATCCACAAGCGTGGCCCGCAGCTTGTCGCGTATCGAAGATCTGGGTGCGGTGGCGGTGGATCCGGGGGCGATCCCGATGGCCGAGGCCGAATTCATTTTCTCCGGCGGCAACGGGGTCAAGGATTGGGCGCTGTTCCACCAGACCGCCGCGGCCCTGGGCGCCACCGAAGGCGCTTCGCGGGTGGCAGTGGACGACGGCTTCATGGCCCGCGATCGCCAGGTCGGTGCGTCCGGTACCTGGGTCACGGCGCGGGTCTACGTGGCCGTGGGGATTTCCGGGGCGATCCAGCACCTGCAGGGCATTGGCGCCTGCGACAAGGTGGTGGCGATCAACCTCGATCCGGGCTGCGACATGATCAAGCGTGCAGACCTGTCGGTGATCGGTGACAGCGCGGCGATTCTCCAGGCCTTGATCGCGGCGGTAGAGGCTTACCGCAACGAAGCCAAGCGCGATGCGGCTTAAGAAGGATAAGTTGATGAGTACCCAAGTGATCAGCCTCGTGTCCATCGGCGCCCACCCGACTTCCGGCCGGCCCCGGCGTGCCGAACAGGACGCCCGGGCCGTGGAGCTGGGCCTGCAACTGGCCGGCAACGACCTGCAAGTGCTGCACGCCGGTGATGCGGCCGAACCGGCCCTGCGCGCCTACCTGGGCATGGGCCTGGACGAACTCCACGTCCTGGAAAATCCCGATGGGGCCGACGCCCTGCCAGCCCTGACCGCTTACCTGCGTGATGCTGGTGCCCAAGTGGTGCTCACCGGTAGCCAGGCGGAAACCGGTGAAGGCTCGGGCATGCTGCCCTTTTTGCTGGCGGAGAACCTCGGTTGGCCGCTGGTGGTAGGGCTGGCCCAGGTCGAGTCCATCGACGGTGGCGTGGCCCTGGTGCTGCAAGCCTTGCCCCGCGGGCAACGGCGCCGTCTCAAAGTGCGCCTGCCGTTCCTGGCCACTGTGGATAACGCCGCGCCAAAACCACGGCAAAGCGCCTACGGCCCGGCCCGGCGTGGGGCGTTGCATGCCGAGGAAGTCGAAGTGATCGATGACGCCTTGCTGGCGGTGGCGACCCTGCAACCGGCCAAACCACGGCCCAAGCGCTTGAAAGTGATCAAGGCCAAGAGCGGCGCCGACCGCATGAAAGCGGCTACGGCCAAGGCCAGTGGTGGAGGCGGGCAAGTACTCAAGGGCGTGAGCCCGGAAGCCGGGGCCGAGGCGATTCTCAAGTTGTTGATCGAGGAAGGGGTTGTTCGCTAAACCCAGGAACACCTGAGTCCCTTTGTGGGAGCGAGCTTGCTCGCAATGGCGGCGTGTCAGCGAAGAAGATGTCGCCTGACATACCGCCATTGCGAGCAAGCTCGCTCCCACAGGGGGCATGTGTTGCCCATCATTGCTGTGCGTCTCTGTGGATAACCGCCCGGGCCCGCCGCAAACCAGGCCATCCAGGCCTGAACTCAAAAAAATACCCACCCGACCTGCTGCAACATCCGGCCATGAAACCACGGGGCCTGCCGGTTGCCGCGTCTCAAGCCTGTGGGTAAAAAAGCTCGTTTCATCGCCAATGGAGTCCCCTCAATGGAAGTAGCAATTCGTCCGGCCTTGCCCACGGACACACGCGAGATCGCTCGTTTGTTCCGGATTTCCTCGGAGGGTGCATCGGATTACATCTGGAGCCAGCTGGCGGAGCCAGGCCAGGATCTCCTTGACGTAGGCGCCGCGCGTTATGCCCGGGAAAATGTCGATTTTTCCTACCAGAATTGCCTTGTCGCCCAGGCGGATGGCCGGATCATCGGCATGATGCACAGTTACGTAACGCGCGAGGATCCGCTGGTGGCTCCGGTGACCGATCCGGTCCTGGCGCCCTACGCCGACATGGAAATCCCCGACACTCTCTATATCTCGAGCCTGGCCCTCCATGAAGGTTGGCGCAACAAGGGGTTGGGCGTGCGTTTCCTCGAGCTGGCGCAACAGCGTGCCGATCAACTGGCACTCAAGGGCCTGAGCCTGATCGACTATGCCGCGAACACCGGCGCCCGGCGTTTTTATGAGCGCCATGGCTTTGGCATCGTCAAGACCTGTCAGGTTGTCCCCCATCCGATGATTCGGGTGACGGGGGAGGCGTATTTGATGCATCGGCCTTGATCGACACGGCGGCAACCCTGGCGCGGGGCATAAGTTGGCCCAAATCCCTGTGCGGGCTTGCTCGCGAAGGCGGTATTTCAGGCTACATTTTTGTCGCTGACACACCGTATTCGCGAGCAAGCTCGCTCCCACCGGTAGGTTTAGGGGGTTACCCACAATCCCTGTGCGCGCCTCTGTGGATAACCTGTTCGCCCCTCGCTGCACCCCATGAAAATCAGGCCCTGCCAGCCTGCGATCAAAAAGTAGCCAGTCTAACCCACGGTTTTTATTGGCTTTTGGTTGTGAATAACGATTCCCCCCAACCGAAACTTGCCCCCAATCTCTGTTGGCGCTTCTGTGGATAAGATGTTCGCTCAACGCTGCAAGCCATACAGGGCGGGGCGTTCAGTGGGTTGATCATAAAATGATCTATTGGCGTTTTTTATCAGGAAAACCTCCGGAAAACGGCGATTTACAAGCTGTTCATGGGGTTTTCCACAGAATCGTCAAAATTACCCCCAAACGCTGTTGGCGCTTCTGTGGATAAGGTGTTCGCTCACCGCTGCAGCCCTTGCTTGTCGGGGCTTACAGGGGATTGGTCAAAAAACAACCGACAGGTCAGTAAAACCGTCATTGTTTATAAGTCACGGTTTTTATTCACTTTGCCAGGGATAAAATGCCCGACCTACACACACTTGTCCCCATTTGCTGTGGGTGGCCGTGTGGATAACTTGTTCGCCAAACGCTGTAAGCCACAGCCGGCATAGCACAAATCGCAATAGGTCAAATTTCATACAGTTCTAAGGAACAACCTTGACGCAGCTGTGTCGGCTGTCTTCACTTCCATGGCACAAGGACATCGCGGTTTTATCCACATCAGGTTCAGGGAGAACACATGATGGATAGCAAGGTTCCCCGCTCGCACCCGCTCTCCCCGCTGAATTGCGTCCCGGCACCGCCCACCTCGCTGTACAAACGCATCCGTCGTCGCGCCGCCAATCAGCGTGCGCGTCTATAGCGCCCTGGTTTTTCCCGTAGCACCGCTGACTGCCGCTGGACCCTGCACGGGGACAGTGGCCAGGCGTTCGTGCGCCTATCGATTTGCAGGCAACCGCAGAGTTGCCCCTTCTGCCTGAGAGGACTTGAACATGACACGGATCTCTACCCCCATCAGTGACATCCAGGAACACTACGACGTGATCGTCATCGGTTCCGGCTACGGCGGCGGCATTGCTGCCTCGCGCCTGTCCCGGGCCGGGCGCAAGGTGTGCCTGCTGGAGCGTGGCCGGGAAATCCAGCCTGGCGAATACCCCAACACCCTGCTGTCGGCCACCGAGGAACTGCAAGTTCACGACCCTGACGGCCACATCGGCTCGCGCACCGGCCTGTTCGACCTGCACGTCAACGCCCAGCAGAACGTGGTCGTCGGTTGTGGCCTGGGCGGCACGTCGCTGATCAATGCCAACGTTGCGCTGGAGCCGGAACCGGGTGTGTTCGACGACCCGCGCTGGCCCCTGGCGGTGCGGGAACACCGCGACACGTTGCTCAAGGACGGCTACGCCCGGGCCCGGGAGATGCTCAAGCCTAACCCCTATCCGGCGTCGGAACCGAACCTGCCCAAGCTCGACGCTCACAAGAAGTCAGCCGATTACCTCAAGCAGGGCGCGCATTTCTACAAGCCACCCATCAACGTGACCTTCGACAAACTGCCCAACAACCTCAACCACGTTGGCGTTGAACAGTTGCCCTGCAACGGCTGTGGCGATTGCGTCTCGGGCTGTAACAACAAGGCCAAGAACACCACGTTGATGAACTACCTGCCGGATGCGTGGAACCACGGCGCGGAGATTTTCTGCCAGGCCGAGGTGCGGCACCTTGAGCGCGACGGCGACGGCTGGATTGTTCACTTCCAATACCTGGACAGCGGCCGCGAGCTGTTCTCGGCCCCCACATTGTTCGTACGGGCCGATATCGTCGTGGTGTCCGCCGGCACCCTGGGCTCCACCGAAATCATGTTGCGCTCGCGGGACAAGGGCTTGGCCATGTCCAGCCAACTGGGCGAGCACATGAGCGGCAACGGCGACATCCTCGGCTTTGGCCACAATTGCGATCAGGTCATCAACGGCGTCGGCTTCGGTGCCCATTCGGCCAAGGAACTGGAACCGGTGGGGCCCTGCATCACCTCGATCATCGACATGCGCACCGAGGGCGACTGGCGCAGCCGCATGGTCATCGAGGAAGGTTCGATTCCCGGTGCCCTCGGCCGGGCCATGGTGCCGAGCATGGCGGCGTTCGCCGAAATGATCGGCGTGCCCACCGACACCGGTTTCGGTGCCAGCCTCAAGTACAAGGGGCGGGAGGCCGAGAGCTTCCTGCGCGGGCCGTACCATGGTGCGCTGCATAACATGCAGACCTACTTGATCATGAGCCATGACAACGCCAAGGGCCGCATGCTTCTCGACAACAAGGACCAGTTGCGCATCGACTGGCCTGGCGTCGGCGAACAGGAGAACGTGACCCTCGGCAACGAGCGGCTGCACCAGAGCACCAAGGCCCTGGGCGGGATATGGGTCGAGAACCCGATCTGGACCAAGCTGCTCAAGCACAGCATCGTCTCGGTCCATCCCCTGGGCGGTTGCGTGATGGGTGAAGACGCGACCCAAGGCGTGGTCAATCACAAGGGCCAGGTGTTCAGCGGCAACAGCGGCACCGATGTCTACCCGGGCCTGTACGTGACCGACGGCGCGGTGATTCCCACGTCCCTGGCGGTCAACCCGCTGCTGACGATCTCGGCCGTGAGCGAGCGCAACATGGGGTTGCTGGCAGCCGACCGCGGCTGGACCATCGACTACACGCTGCCCTCGGCCCCGCGCAAGCCGGTGGCAGCGCCGACCCTAGGCGTGCAGTTCACCGAAACCATGAAGGGCTACTTCTCCACCGCCTTCACCCAGCCCCAAGGCACCGATCTGAGCCTGTACGAAGCGGCGGCCAAGCGGGGCAAGGCCGACAACTCACCCATCGAATTCACCCTGACCATCACCGCTGCCGACCTCAACCGCCTGATCAAGGAGCCGGAGCACGCCGCAACCCTGGTGGGCACCCTCGATGCACCGCTGCTCTCACCCCAGCCGCTGGTCGCCAGCAATGGGGTGTTCAACCTGTTCGAGCAGTACCAGGAACAGGTCGGCGTGCGGCACATGAACTACGACATGAAGCTGACCGCCGAAGACGGCAGCGACTATTACTTCAGCGCCTTCAAGACCGTGCCCGAGGACAACGGCGTGCTGAACATCTGGCCCGACACCAGCACCCTGTACGTCACGCTCTACCGCGGGCCGGACAAGACCGGCGCGGTGCTCGGCTGCGGCGTGATGCACATCCTGCCGGCTGACTTCGCCAAGCAGATGACCACCATGAAAGTGCTCAATGCCCGCAACGAGCGTGAGCGCGTGGAGGCGCTGGCGCGGTTCGGCAAGTTCTTTGCCGGGATCCTGTGGGAGAGCTACGGCGGTGTCTTCGCCGGTGATGTCTACTTCAACCCGGACGCGCCGCCCCGGTTGAAACGGCCGCTGGATGCACCGGCGCCCGTCGTGCATTTCTTCCAGACCGAAGACAACGTGGAGCTGCGCCTGACCCGTTACCAGGCCGGCACCAAAGGCCCGGTGATGTTGGTTCATGGCCTGGGCGTGGGCTCGAATATTTTCTCCACTGACACCATTCACACCAACCTGCTGGAATACCTCTGCAAGCACGAATACGACGTCTGGCTGTTGGATTTGCGGGTGAGCATCCTGCTGCCGGCCAGCAAGAACGAATGGAATGGCGACCAGGTGGCCCAGTACGATTTCAAGGCCGCCATCGAGCAGATCCAGCAAGCGACCCTGGCCCGTGACGTGCAGTGTGTGGTGCATTGCTATGGCGCGACGACGTTCTTCATGTCGATGCTGGCGGGCCTGCAGGGCGTGCGTTCGGTGGTCTGCTCGCAGATCGCCGCCGACACGGTGGTCGCGACCGCCACCGGGCTGAAGGCCGGTTTGCATTTGCCGGGGATGCTCGATGCCATCGGCATCAAGTCCCTCACGGCCTACGCTGACACCAAGGAGAGCTGGTTCAACAAACTCTACGACAAGGCCCTCAACGGCTATGCCCGGATCGAGGCCCAGGGCTATTGCACCAACCCGGTCTGCCATCGCATCACGTTCATGTATGCGTCGCTGTACCGCCACGACACCCTCAACGAAACCCTGCACGACAACCTGCATGAGTTGTTCGGCGAGTCGAACATCCAGACCTTCGAGCACCTGGCGCTGATCGTGCGCAAGGGGCACCTGGTGGACTTCAAGGGCAACGACGTCTACATGCCGCATTTCGACCGGCTGAAGTTGCCGATCTGCTTCATCAGTGGCGCCGACAACCAGTGCTACCTGCCGCAAAGCACCCTCAAGACCTACGAGCGACTGTGCGAGATGCACGGCCCGCAGTTGTTCAGCCGCCACGAAGTGCCGGGGTACGGTCACATCGACTGCATGTTCGGCAAGGATGCGGTGGTGGATGTGTATCCGATCATTCTTGAGCACTTGGAAAAGACTGCCCTCGGTTGACGCAAGACCGAGGGGGCTGCATCGCGAGCAAGCTCGCTCCCACAGGGGCCATGTGCCGCTGATTTTGTGCACGCCATACATCCAGTGTGGGAGCGAGCTTGCTCGCGATGGCGATCGTCAGAGCGCCGCAATATCGTGAGCCAAGAATAAGGAAAAGGATGCCATGAACACTTACATCCGCTGGTTCCAACGCATCATCTGGGTCGGGATTGTCATGAACATGTTCTTCGCGATCCCGGCGCTGTTCGCGCCGGCGTTGCTGACGTCCATGATCGGCCTGCCCCCCGTATTGTCCGACCCCTGGCTGGAGAACGCCGGCATGTTGCTGGTGGGGATCAGCCTGTTCTACATGCCTTCGGGGTTCAACGCGCCGCGTTTCGTGGTGCATTCATGGTTGTGCGTGCTGTCGAGGCTGGTGGCGGTGGTGTTCTGGGTCTACCTGATCAACACCAATAACCAGGGTCAATTATTCGTGCCGATGTTGATGGGCGACCTGAGCATGTTCCTGATCCTGGGCGTGCTGTTGTACCTGGGCAGCCCGATGGCCAATCGTCCAATGGCCTTGCTCTGCGCCGGTTGGCGGGAATGGCGTGCCGGCTGGGCGCTGCGCTGGCAGAGCCACGCTTTTAAGGTCGGCACGTTGGTGGTGTTATTGCTGCTGGGTTTCATCGGCTACCAGACCTGGTACCAGATGATCCGGGAAGTGCCGCAACCGGACTTCGCCTCCGACGAAGACCATTACAAATACGCCGCCATCGGCTTGGGCATCGAGGCGCGGATTCCCTACTACCTGTTCGCCGTGCTACCGCAGATGTGTCCGGAAAAGCTGCCCAAGCCGGGCGGCTACGAGGTGTTCGGTTTCCTTTATGAAAATGGCAACGACCTGCCCATCGGCATGGCCAAGCGGCAACTCGGTTACCCCACTGTCGAACCCAACTGCGCCCTGTGCCACACCGGTTCCTACCGGGCCAATGCCTCTGACGTCGCGGTTCCGGTCGCCGCCGCGCCGGCCAATACCCTGCAACTGCAGGCCTTCCAGTGGTTTGCCTACGAATGTGCCAGCGACCCGAAATTCACGCCCGATGCGGTGATGACGGCGATCAATGGCAAGTTCCAGCTGGGTTTTTTCGAAAAGCTGTACAACCGCTACCTGATCATCCCGATGGCCAAGAGTGCGCTGCTCAAGCAGAAGCAGGCCTACGCCTGGCAGAAGCTGCGTCCGGCCCAGGGGCCAGGGCGGACCGATACCTTCAACCCGACCAAAATGGTGGTGTTCGGCTTCCCCGATGACTCCACCATTGGCACCGTGGACTTGCCGCAGGTCTGGAACCAGAAACCCCGCGAGTCCATGTACCTGCATTGGGACGGCAATAACAACCAGATCCATGAGCGCAACTATGCAGCGGCCATGGCCGTGGGCGCCACGCCGGAATCGGTGCTGCCACCGAGTTTCAACCGGGTGACCAATTGGCTGCTGGGCCACAAGGCACCGGCCTGGCCGTTCCCCCTGGACTCGGCGAAAGTCGCCCAGGGCAAACCGATCTGGGAGAAAAACTGCGCCGGCTGCCATGATTTCGGTCGCAGCGACACCGGCCAGGTCACCACCAACATCGACCAGTTGGGCACCGATCCTCATCGGCTGAATTCCTTCACCACCGGGCTGGTGACGGCGTTCCACGGCTTCAAGAAACCGCCGTTCGACTTTGGCGCCTACCGCAAGACCCAGAGCTACAGCAACACGCCCACCGACGGCATCTGGCTGCGGGCGCCTTACCTGCACAACGGTTCGGTGCCGACCCTGTGGGATTTGCTGCAAGCGCCGGAGCAGCGTCCGCAGGTGTTCTACACCGGCTCCGACATCTACGACCAGGAGAAGGTCGGCTTCATGACTGGCGGCGCGCAGATGAAGGCGTCGGCGGATTTCAAATACGACACCCGTCTGGAAGGCAACCACAACGGCGGCCACCTCTATGGCACGCAGCTGTCGGAAGTCGACAAGCGGGCCTTGATCGAATTCATGAAGACCCTGTAGCCCAGGGCATAACGAAGGAGCGTCCACATGTCATTACTGCATCATTGGGAACATGAGTTCGACAAGGTCAAGGTCCGTCTGCATGGGTTGGTCACGCGGCTGGAGATGTCCTGGAAAAAACTCGTCAACGACCTCGAACCCGAGGAGTTCCAGGCCATCGTCAAGCTGCTGCAGAGAGGCCACGACCAGGCCCGGCACGTCATCGAACACGGCGACCTGCCGGACGACGAGCCGGCCGTGCCATGGGAATTGGCCCACGGCCTGTCGATCCTCAAGATCGGCAACGCCACGCCCTTGCCGCAAAGCGAAGACGAACTGCCCACCCGGGTGCTCAAGGACGGCACCCTGTTAGGCTGTCGCAAATGGGAACTGCTGGACCTGCTGTGGAGCGAGGCACTGCTCAAGTGGATCGAAAACCTGCGTCACCACGCGCCGTTCGCCACCCAACCGGCGCTGGTGAAAATGGACAGCGACGTGGTGCTGGCCATCGCTGGCGACTGGGGCACCGGGCCATTCGACAGCCACGCCCCGGCGGTGGCGGTGGCCAACCAGATGCAATTGGCCCAGGCCGATTTCACCATCCATCTGGGTGACGTGTATTACGCCGGCACCCATTCCCAGGAAGACGTCGACATGGTCGGCTGGCCCCAGGGCAAGCATGGCTCGTTCACCCTCAATTCCAACCACGAGATGTACAGCGGTGCCCACGGCTATTTCAAGGAGTTGGCCAAGCGCTTCCCGGTGCAGCAAGGCACCAGCTACTTTGCCTTGTACAACGACGACTGGCTGGTGGTCGGCCTGGACAGCGCCTACGCCTCGGACGCGATGAACCTGTACATGGACGGCACCCTCAACACCCAGCAGATCGAGTGGATGAAGACCCTGCCCAAACGCAAGAAATTGATGGTGCTCAGTCATCACCAGGGTTTCGATATTTCCGGGCACAACAAGACCGCCCTTTACCAGCCGGTGTGTGATGCCTTGGGGCGTGAGCCGGATTATTGGTACTGGGGGCATTTGCACAACGGCATCTGCTACGCCACCCAGGGCGGCTTGCATGCGCGATGCGCCGGGCATGGGGCGATTCCCTATGGCACCACCAGCGAGTTGAACGGGCATGCCCGGGTGCTGTGGTCGGAGACGCAACTGGCGGGAGACGAGGCGTATCCGGAGCGGGTGTTGAACGGGTACGTGAAGGTGCGGTTGGTGGGGGAAAACATCGAAGAGACGTTTTATGGGGAGGATGGGTCGGTGCGGTGGTCTTCGAAGTAATCAGGTGAATGTCAGGCCGCTATCGCGAGCAAGCTCGCTCCCACAGGTTTTGTGAACGACACAGAACCCCCTGTGGGAGCGAGCTTGCTCGCGATGCTTCTGACTTAGCCCTGGACCGGCACGCCCTTGAGGTACGGCGCAGGTTCTGCCCCCAGGTTGTTGAGCATGCGCTCGCTGTACCAATCCACGAAGTTCACCACCCCGAACTCATAGGTCTTGGAGTACGGGCCAGGCTGGTAGGCGGTGGAGTTGATGCCGCGCTGGTTTTCTTCGGCCAGGCGACGGTCCTGGTCGTTGGTGGCGTCCCAGACTTCGCGCATGCGCGCCACGTCATAGTCCACGCCTTCGACTGCGTCCTTGTGCACCAGCCACTTGGTGGTGACCATGGTTTCCTGCGCGCTGATCGGCCACACGGTGAACACGATGATGTGGTCGCCCATGCAGTGGTTCCACGAGTGCGGCAAGTGCAGTATGCGCATCGAGCCCAGGTCCGGGTTCTTGATGCGGCCCATCAGCTTGGCGCAGCCTTGCTTGCCGTCCATGGTCATCGACACAGTGCCCTTGAGCAGCGGCATGCGCACGATACGGTTGCGCAGGCCGAAGCTGGCGTGGGCGTAAGGGATTTTCTCGGCATCCCAGGCGGCGGCGGAAGCGGCCACATGGTCCTTGAACGCCTGGTCGGCCCGCGGGTCGGTGACGTCATCCCATTCCAGCAGGGTCTTGAGCAGTTCCGGGTGCGAACCGCCGCAGTGGTAGCACTCGCGGTTGTTTTCCAGCACCAGTTTCCAGTTGGCCTTTTCCATCAAGGTGGTTTGTACCGCCACCTTGGTGTTCTCCATGTCGTAGGGTTCCATGTAGTGGTTCAGCGTCGACAGGAAGTCGTCGATGGCCGGCGGGTTCTCGGCCAGGCTGATGAAGATGTAGCCGCCAGCGGTCTTCACGTTCACAGGCTTGAGGCCGTACTGCTTCATGTCGAAGTCGGCGCCCATCTCGGTGCCGGCGAACAGCAGGCGACCGTCCAGCTCGTAGGTCCACTGGTGGTAATGGCAGACCAGCTTGGCGACCTTGCCCTTGTCGCTGGTGCACAGCCGCGAACCGCGGTGGCGGCAGACGTTGTGGAACGCGTGCACTACGCCCTCGGCGCCGCGAATCACGATGATCGGGTTCTTGCCGACTTGCAGGGTCAGGTAGTTGCCCTTGGCCGGGATTTCGCAGGTCATGCCGGCGATCAGCCATTCCTTCTGGAAGATTTCCTGCATGTCGATATCGAACAGGCGCTCGTCGCTGTAGAACGGCTGCGGCAGCGAGAAGGTGCGCTCGCGCTCCTGTAGCATCTGTGCGGTGGCCTTGCGTGCGGGTTCCAGCGGATCGCCCAGGCTTAGGGTAGTGGTGTCCATCGTTTTATCCTCGTGGCCCTCTAAGCGGAGCCGGTGAAAATGACTAATCGGTTGTGCTACGCAAGGCAGAAAACTTCGTTTATCTGTTGGGGCGAGTGTGGGGCCGCGCAGGGGGCGAACCTTATCCATGGGCGACATGGCCCAATCTGTTCCCGACGCGCAAGCCCCGGTAGTTGGGGGCTGGTCGCGATAAGTATGTGAATGTCGCAGATAGGTAAATGGTCACCCAGGCGCCTGCGCACAATCGCCCTCATGAAGGCCGACAGTCGGCCGTGGAGATCAGCATGTCCAATAACTTCCTGAACCCGGTCACGACCCAGACCTGGGCCAATGGCCGACATATCGTACGTTGCGTCAAAGTCATCCAGGAAACCTGGGATGTGCGCACCTTTTGCTTCATGGCCGACCAGCCGATCATGTTCTTTTTCAAGCCTGGGCAATTCGTCACCCTGGAGCTGGAAATCGAAGGCCAGCCGATCATGCGCTCCTACACCATCTCCAGTTCGCCGTCGGTGCCCTACAGTTTTTCGGTGACCATCAAGCGCGTGCCGGGGGGCAAGGTGTCCAACTGGTTGCACGACACCCTGCACGAAGGCCAGGAGCTGGCGGTGCACGGGCCGGTAGGGTTGTTCAACGCCATCGATTTCCCGAGCCCGAAAGTCTTGTACCT
Organism: Pseudomonas medicaginis; assembly: GCF_965119365.1. Taxonomy (NCBI): domain Bacteria; kingdom Pseudomonadati; phylum Pseudomonadota; class Gammaproteobacteria; order Pseudomonadales; family Pseudomonadaceae; genus Pseudomonas; species Pseudomonas medicaginis. The sequence goes on along the minus strand of NZ_OZ221631.1, from coordinate 6,838,860 downwards.
GAGCGGTGGCGTGGGAATCACGCCGTGCATGTCCATGGCGCGCTGGTTCTACGACACCAACGCCAATGTCGACATGACCTTTATCCACAGCGCCCGCTCGCCCAAGGACATCATCTACCACCGCGAGCTGGAACACATGGCGTCGCGGATCGACAACTTCAGCCTGCACCTGATCTGCGAAAAACATGGCCTGGGCGAGCCCTGGGCGGGCTATCGCGGTTATCTGAACCACAAGATGCTGGAATTGATGGTGCCCGACTTCCTCGATCGCGAGGTGTTCTGCTGCGGCCCGACCCCGTACATGACTGCGGTCAAGCGCCTGCTGGAAGCGGCCGGCTACGACATGAAGCGCTATCACGAGGAATCCTTCGGCGCTACACCACCGGAGGCCCGCGCCGACGCCGTGGAACAGGCCGAACAGGCTGCCGACGCGCCGGAAGTCGATGCGGCGGACCTGCACCTGGTGGAGTTCACTTCCTCGGGCAAGAGCATTCGCGTGGGGCCGGGCGAAACCGTGCACGCCGCCGCCGCCAAGCTCGGCATGATGATCCCCAAGGCCTGCGGCATGGGCATCTGCGGCACCTGCAAGGTGCTGAAGCTGGGCGGGGAAGTGGAGATGGACCATAACGGCGGGATCACCGAGGACGACGAGGCCGAGGGTTATATCCTGTCGTGCTGCAGCGTGCCGAAGGGGGATGTGCGGATCGAGTTCTGATCCGTTCTCTCTGGCGGGTGATGAGCTCTTGTGGCGAGGGGATTTATCCCCGCTGGGCTGCGAAGCAGCCCTAAAGCCCAAAAACGCGTTTGCATCAGGCTGACCGAGTTGGCTGTTTGGGGGCTGCTTCGCAGCCCAGCGGGGATAAATCCCCTCGCCACAGGTTAACCATGTTCCCAGGCCAAACAGTGGTCCGGCCCGGTCTTGGATGAGTCTTTCCTCAGCCGGCCATCACTTCCCGAATATCCGCCGCCAATTCCCGCACCCGCGCCTCTTCGGTGTCCCACGAGCACATGAAGCGGGCGCCGCCCTTGCCGATGAAGGTGTAGAAGCGCCAGCCCTTGGCGGTCAGCGCGGCGATGGCCGGTTCCGAGAGTTGCAGGAACACGCCGTTGGCCTGGACCGGGAACATCAGTTCCACGCCGGGAATGTCGCTGACCAGCTCTGCCAGCAATTGGGCGCAGTGGTTGGCGTGACGGGCGTGCTTGAGCCAGGCGTCGTTCTGCAACAGGCCGACCCAAGGCGCGGAAAGAAAGCGCATTTTCGAAGCCAGTTGCCCGGCCTGTTTGCAGCGATAGTCGAAGTCTTCAGCCAGGTCATGGTTGAAGAACAGGATCGCTTCACCCACCGCCATGCCGTTTTTCGTGCCGCCGAAGCACAACACGTCCACACCCGCCTTCCAGGTCAGGTCCGCCGGTGAGCAGCCGAGGAAGGCGCAGGCGTTGGAAAAGCGCGCGCCGTCCATGTGCAGGTTCAGCCCCAGCTCCTTGCAGGTGATGCTGATGGCGCGGATTTCATCCGGCGTGTAGACACTGCCGACTTCCGTGGCTTGGGTCAGGGTGACGACCCGAGGCTTGGGGTAGTGGATGTCCTGGCGCTTGAGGGCGATCTCGCGGATCGAGTCGGGGGTCAGCTTGCCGTTTTCGGTGCGCGCCACCAGCAACTTGGAGCCGTTGGAGAAGAACTCCGGCGCGCCGCATTCATCGGTTTCGACGTGAGCGGTTTCCGAGCAGATCACGCTGTGATAACTCTGGCACAGCGAGGACAGGGCCAAGGAGTTGGCCGCAGTGCCGTTGAACGCGAAGAACACTTCGCAGTCGGTTTCGAACAAGGCCCGGAAATCGTCCGCCGCGCGGTGGGTCCACTCATCGTCGCCATAGGCGCGTTGGTGACCCTGGTTGGCTTCTTCCATGGCTGCCCAGGCTTCGGGGCAAATGCCGGAATAGTTGTCGCTGGCAAACTGTTGACTCTTGTCGGTCATGGCCTTGCTCCTTGAATAGAGAGTCCTGGGTAAAGAGATCCCTGGCGGAATGCCCGGATGGGGCATTCCATGGTTCGGCGTGTTTGGGTCCACAGCGCCGTGGTCGATACTGGTGCGCACTTTACCCAAGATTAGGGAGGGAACACACCGGATGTTTCTGTCGGAAAGTATCAACGTCATCGCGCGGCTTTATACATGAGCCGGCGTGACGGCGCCCTGGACCTGCTCAAGTGGCTGGCTCTTTTGTCGATGGTCCTCGATCATCTGCGATATGTCGGTTTTTCCGTCGATTGGCTGTATGTGCCAGGACGGTTGGCATTCCCGTGGTTCTGCCTGGCGATGGCGGCGAACCTGGCGCGCGGTGGTACCCACGTCGCTCCATGGCGTTACCTGGGCTGGCTGCTGCTGTTCAGTGCCATCAGCGAAATCCCCTATCGCCTGTTCATTCCCGACCCCACCACCCTGAATGTGATGCCAACCCTGGTGTTGGGGTTGTTGGTGGCGCGTTGCTGGCAGGCGCCCACCCTGGAGGCGCGTTGCCTGGCCGCGATGGCATTGCTACTGGCGGCGCTGTTTTCGTCGCGGCTGATGTTCGGGTTCTTCGGTGTGCTGCTGCCGCTGGCCATGCTGCTGGTATTGCGTCGGCCCTGGTACTTCGCGGTGTTGCCGGGCGTGGTGTGCGTGGCGGCTAATCAATGGCGGGTGCTGTATGGCGCGGCGTGGCTGGGGGATGAGGTGGCGTTGTGGGGGTTGTTGGCTTGTCTGTTTGCGCCAGGGTTGGGGATGTTGCTTTTGCGACAGGCGGGTCGTTTTCGTCCTCCGGCGATGCGGCGTTGGGCGTATGGCCTGTATCCGGCGCATTTTTTGGTGTTGCTCGTGGTTCGCCAGCTGTCGGCCTGAACAGAGTCCTGTGGCGAGGGGATTTATCCCCGCTGGGCTGCGAAGCAGCCCCAAGGCGCCTGACTCAATCAATCTGACGCACCCACATGCCTGGTTTCAGGGCCGCTTCGCGCCCCAGCGGGGATAAATCCCCTCGCCACAAGGACCGGGTCTCTGGTTCAAGCAGAACCATGCCCCCAGTCCAAACAGGGCCGTGTCTGTTCCTATGTCGTAAACGCACCTTTGCGTGGCGTCCATAGGCATTTGACCTGCCTGCGCCAGCCATACCATCGCATCCAAAGGGCACGACCGAAAGGTCCGTGCCTCACCGAGACGAAAGGCGCACCGCCGCCGCTGGGAGAGACGCGATGTTCAGCAAGCAAGACCAAATCCAAGGCTACGATGATGCACTGCTGGCGGCGATGAACGCCGAAGAGCAACGTCAGGAAGATCACATCGAGCTGATCGCGTCGGAGAACTACACCAGCAAGCGCGTGATGGAGGCCCAGGGCAGCGGCCTGACCAACAAGTACGCCGAAGGTTATCCGGGCAAGCGCTACTACGGTGGCTGCGAGCACGTCGACAAAGTCGAAGCCCTGGCCATCGAGCGCGCCAAGCAGTTGTTCGGTGCCGACTACGCCAACGTCCAGCCGCACTCCGGGTCTTCGGCCAACAGCGCCGTGTACCTGGCCCTGCTGCAGGCCGGCGACACTATCCTGGGCATGAGCCTGGCCCACGGCGGTCACCTGACCCACGGTGCCAAGGTGTCGTCCTCGGGCAAGCTCTACAACGCGGTGCAATACGGCATCGACACCACCACCGGCCTGATCGACTACGACGAAGTCGAGCGCCTGGCGGTGGAGCACAAGCCGAAAATGATCGTTGCCGGTTTCTCCGCTTACTCCAAGACCCTGGACTTCCCACGTTTCCGCCAGATCGCCGATAAGGTCGGTGCCCTGTTGTTCGTCGACATGGCCCACGTCGCTGGCCTGGTGGCCGCCGGTCTGTACCCGAACCCGCTGCCGTACGCCGACGTGGTCACCACCACCACCCACAAGACCCTGCGCGGCCCGCGTGGCGGCCTGATCCTGGCCAAGGCCAACGAAGAAATCGAGAAAAAGCTCAACGCCGCGGTCTTCCCTGGCGCCCAGGGCGGCCCGCTGATGCACGTGATCGCCGGCAAGGCGGTGTGCTTCAAGGAAGCGTTGGAACCTGGCTTCAAGGCTTATCAGCAGCAAGTGATCGATAACGCCCAGGCCATGGCTGGCGTGTTCATCAAGCGCGGCTACGATGTAGTGTCCGGTGGTACCGATAACCACCTGTTCCTGGTCAGCCTGATCCGTCAGGGCCTGACCGGCAAGGAGGCTGATGCTGCCCTGGGCCGCGCCCACATCACCGTCAACAAGAACGCCGTGCCGAACGACCCGCAATCGCCGTTCGTGACCTCGGGCCTGCGCATCGGCACCCCGGCGGTGACCACGCGTGGCTTCAAGGTTACCCAGTGCGTCACGCTGGCCGGCTGGATCTGCGACATTCTCGACAACCTCGGCGATGCCGATGTCGAGGCCAATGTCGCGCAGCAAGTGGCGGCCCTGTGCGCGGACTTCCCGGTTTATCGCTGAGTCGGTTTTGGAGTAAATGACTATGCAACGCTATTCGGGCTTCGGCCTCTTCAAGCACTCACTCAGCCATCACGAAAACTGGCAGCGGATGTGGCGTACGCCGACCCCGAAAAAGGTCTATGACGTGGTCATCGTCGGCGGCGGCGGGCATGGCCTGGCGACCGCCTACTACCTGGCCAAGGAACACGGCATCACCAACGTGGCCGTGGTCGAGAAGGGCTGGTTGGGCGGCGGCAACACCGCGCGCAACACCACCATCGTTCGCTCCAACTACCTGTGGGACGAATCGGCCCACTTGTACGAACACGCGATGAAACTCTGGGAAGGCCTGTCCCAGGACCTGAACTACAACGTGATGTTCTCCCAGCGTGGCGTCTACAACCTGTGCCACACCCTGCAGGACATCCGTGATTCCGAGCGTCGCGTCAGCGCCAACCGCCTCAACGGCGTGGACGGCGAGCTGCTCAACGCCAAGCAAGTGGCCGACGAGATCCCGTACCTGGATTGCTCGAAAAACACCCGCTACCCGGTGATGGGCGCTACCGTCCAGCGTCGCGGCGGCGTAGCCCGTCACGACGCCGTGGCCTGGGGCTTTGCCCGGGCGGCGGACGCGCTGGGCGTGGACCTGATCCAGCAGACCGAAGTGATCGGCTTCCGCAAGGAAAACGGCGTGTGCATCGGTGTGGAAACCAACAAGGGCTTCATCGGCGCCAAGCGCGTCGGCGTGGTGACTGCCGGTAACTCCGGGCACATGGCCAAGCTCGCGGGCTTCCGCCTGCCGATCGAGTCCCACCCGCTGCAAGCGTTGGTGTCCGAGCCGATCAAGCCGATCATCGACAGTGTGATCATGTCCAACGCCGTGCACGGCTACATCAGCCAGTCCGACAAGGGCGACCTGGTGATCGGTGCCGGTATCGACGGCTACAACGGCTATGGCCAGCGTGGTTCGTACCCGGTGATCGAACACACGGTCCAGGCCATCGTCGAGATGTTCCCGGTGTTGTCCCGCGTGCGCATGAACCGCCAGTGGGGCGGTATCGTCGACACCACGCCGGACGCCTGCCCGATCATCTCCAAGACCCCGGTGCCGAACATGTTCTTCAACTGCGGTTGGGGCACCGGCGGCTTCAAGGCCACCCCGGGCTCGGGCAACGTCTTCGCGGCAAGCCTGGCCAAGGGTGAAATGCACCCGCTGGCCGCGCCGTTTTCCATCGACCGTTTCCACAACGGCGCACTGATCGACGAACACGGCGCTGCTGCCGTCGCCCACTAACAGGAGAAATCCCTATGTTGCACATCTTCTGTCCTCACTGCGGCGAACTGCGCTCCGAAGAGGAATTCCACGCATCCGGCCAGGCGCATATCCCGCGTCCGCTGGATCCGAACGCCTGCACCGACGAGGAGTGGGGCGACTACATGTTCTTCCGTGACAACCCACGCGGGTTGCACCATGAGCTGTGGGATCACGTCGCCGGTTGCCGTCAGTACTTCAACGTGACCCGTGACACCGTGACCTACGAGATTCTCGAAACCTACAAGATCGGCCAAAAGCCGCAATTCACCGACAAGGCTGACAGTCCGAAAGCGGCCGCACAGGCTCTGGGAGAGAAGGTATGAGCCAGATCAATCGCCTGTCCAACGGCGGACGGATCGACCGCAACAAAGTGCTGAGCTTCACCTTCAACGGCCAGACCTATAAAGGCTTCGAGGGCGATTCCCTGGCCGCCGCGCTGCTGGCCAACGGTGTCGACATCATCGGCCGCAGCTTCAAGTATTCGCGCCCTCGCGGCATCTTCGCCGCCGGTGCCGAGGAGCCGAACGCCGTGCTGCAGCTCGGCGCCACCGAAGCCACGCAGATCCCTAACGTGCGCGCCACGCAACAGGCGCTGTACCAGGGTCTGGTCGCCACCAGCACCAACGGCTGGCCGAACGTGAACAACGACATGATGGGGATTCTCGGCAAGGTCGGCGGCAAGCTGATGCCGCCGGGCTTCTACTACAAGACCTTCATGTACCCGCAATCGTTCTGGATGACCTACGAGAAGTACATCCGCAAGGCCGCAGGGCTAGGTCGCTCGCCGACCGAGAACGATCCGGACACCTACGACTACATGAACCGTCATTGCGACGTGCTGATCGTCGGCGCCGGCCCCGCTGGCCTGGCCGCCGCGTTGGCCGCAGGCCGTAGCGGTGCGCGCGTCATCCTGGCCGATGAGCAGGAAGAGTTCGGCGGCAGCCTGCTCGACTCCCGCGAGAGCCTGGACGGCAAGCCCGCGACCGAATGGGTCGCTGCGGCGGTGGCTGAACTGCGCGCGATGCCCGACGTGGTGTTGCTGCCTCGTGCCACGGTGAACGGTTACCACGACCATAACTTCCTGACCATCCACGAGCGCCTCACCGACCACCTCGGCGACCGCGCACCGATCGGCCAGGTCCGCCAGCGCATCAACCGCGTTCGCGCCAAGCGCGTGGTGCTGGCGACCGGCGCCTGCGAGCGGCCGCTCGTCTATGGCAACAACGATGTGCCGGGCAACATGCTGGCCGGTGCCGTGTCCACCTACGTGCGTCGCTACGGCGTGGCCCCAGGCAAGAAACTGGTGCTGAGCACCAACAACGACCACGCCTATCGCGTGGCCCTGGACTGGTTCGATGCCGGCCTGCAAGTGATGGCCGTCGCCGATGCCCGCAGCAACCCACGGGGTGCGCTGGTGGAAGAAGCCCGCGCCAAGGGCATCCGCATCCTCACCGGCAGTGCCGTGATCGAGGCCCGTGGCAGCAAGCGCGTCACCGGGGCACGTGTTGCCGCGATCGACGTTCGCGCCCACAAAGTCACCAGCCCCGGCGAATGGCTGGACTGCGACCTGGTGGCCAGCTCCGGCGGCTACAGCCCGGTGGTCCACTTGGCTTCGCACTTGGGCGGCAAGCCGATCTGGCGTGAAGACATCCTCGGTTTCGTACCGGGCGAGGCACCGCAAAAGCGGGTGTGCGTCGGCGGTGTGAACGGCGTCTACAGCCTCGGCGATAGCTTGGCCGACGGTTTTGAAGGCGGCGTGCGCGCGGCCAGTGAAGCCGGCTTCCAGGCGGTGGAGGGCGTGTTGCCCAAGGCCCTGAGCCGTCACGAAGAACCGACCCTGGCGCTGTTCCAGGTGCCCCACGAAAAATCCACTGCACGGGCACCGAAGCAATTCGTCGACCTGCAGAACGACGTCACTGCCGCCGCCATCGAACTCGCCACCCGCGAAGGCTTCGAGTCGGTGGAACACGTCAAGCGCTACACCGCACTGGGCTTCGGTACTGACCAGGGCAAACTGGGCAACGTCAACGGCCTGGCCATCGCGGCCCGTTCGCTGAACGTGAGCATCCCGCAAATGGGCACCACCATGTTCCGTCCGAACTACACGCCAGTGACGTTTGGCGCGGTGGCTGGCCGGCACTGCGGGCACATCTTCGAACCGGTGCGCTTCACCGCACTGCATGCCTGGCATGTGAAAAACGGTGCCGAATTCGAAGACGTCGGCCAGTGGAAGCGTCCTTGGTACTTCCCGAAGAACGGTGAAGACATGCATGCCGCGGTCAAGCGCGAATGCAAGGCCGTGCGTGACAGCGTTGGCCTGCTCGACGCCTCGACACTGGGCAAGATCGACATCCAGGGCCCGGATGCCCGCGAGTTCCTCAACCGCGTCTACACCAACGCCTGGACCAAGCTCGACGTGGGCAAGGCTCGCTACGGTCTGATGTGCAAGGAAGATGGCATGGTCTTCGACGACGGCGTAACGGCCTGTCTGGCGGACAACCACTTCCTGATGACCACCACCACGGGTGGCGCGGCGCGCGTGCTGCAATGGCTGGAGATCTATCACCAGACCGAATGGCCGGACCTGAAGGTGTACTTCACCTCGGTCACCGACCACTGGGCGACCATGACCCTGTCGGGCCCCAACAGCCGCAAGCTGCTGAGCCATGTCACCGACATCGACCTGGACAAGGACGCATTCCCGTTCATGACCTGGAAGGAAGGCCTGGTGGGCGGCGTGCCGGCGCGGGTGTTCCGGATCTCGTTCACCGGTGAACTGTCGTACGAAGTCAACGTGCAGGCCGACTACGCCATGGGCGTGCTCGAGCAGATCGTCGAGGCCGGGAAGCAGTACAACCTGACCCCGTATGGCACCGAGACCATGCACGTACTGCGGGCCGAGAAGGGCTTCATCATCGTTGGCCAGGACACTGACAGCTCGATGACGCCGGACGACCTGAACATGGGCTGGTGCGTAGGCCGGACCAAACCGTTCTCGTGGATCGGCTGGCGTGGCATGAATCGCGAAGATTGCGTGCGCGAAGACCGCAAGCAACTGGTGGGCCTCAAGCCGATCGACCCGAATGTCTGGCTGCCGGAAGGCGCGCAACTGGTGTTCAACACCAAGCAGGCGATCCCGATGACCATGGTCGGCCACGTGACCTCCAGCTACGCCCACAACTCCCTGGGTTATTCATTTGCCATGGGCGTGGTCAAGGGCGGCCTCAAGCGGATGGGCGAGCGAGTGTTCGCGCCATTGGCCGACGGCAGCGTGATCGAGGCAGAGATCGTTTCTTCGGTGTTCTTCGATCCGAAGGGGGATCGGCAGAATATCTAGTGGCTTGAGGTCCTGTGGGAGACCGGCGATACCGCGTCGGCATCATCGCGAGCAAGCTCGCTCCCACAGTTGATCGCGTAACCCTTGTGGGAGCGAGCCTGCTCGCGAAGGCGGCAGTACAGCCACCACAAGGGCCGGCATAACAGAATTCATGACAGGTGCTATATGACAGCCGCCAATGTTTACCAACAACGCCCGACCACCGGGGCCAAAGCCGAGTCGTCGCTGCACCATGCCGACCTCGCCAGTCTGGTGGGCAAGGGCCGCAAGAACGCCGGTGTGACCGTGCGCGAGAAAAAACTGCTCGGCCACCTGACGATTCGTGGCGACGGTCACGACGCGGCCTTCGCCGCGGGCGTCCACAAGGCCCTGGGCATCGAGTTGCCGGGGGCGCTGAGCGTCATCGTCAAGGGCGAAACCAGCCTGCAGTGGATGGGCCCGGATGAATGGTTGCTGGTCGTACCGACCGGTGAAGAGTTCGCCGCCGAGCAAAAGCTGCGTGAAGCCCTGGGCGACCTGCACATCCAGATCGTCAACGTCAGCGGCGGCCAGCAGATTCTCGAACTGTCCGGTCCGAACGTGCGCGACGTGCTGATGAAATCCACCAGCTACGACGTCCATCCCGGCAATTTCCCGGTGGGCAAGGCCGTGGGCACGGTGTTCGCCAAGTCGCAACTGGTGATCCGCCACACTGCCGAAGACACCTGGGAACTGCTGATCCGCCGCAGCTTCTCCGATTACTGGTGGCTGTGGTTGCAGGATGCGTCGGCTGAGTATGGGTTGAGCGTTCAGGCCTGACTAAAGTCAGACACTGTCCTTTTGTGGCGAGGGGATTTATCCCCGCTGGGCTGCGCAGCAGCCCCAACACAGCTAAAGACAATCCAGCCTGACCACCGCGCCGGCTGGTTTAGGGCTGCTGCGCAGCCCAGCGGGGATAAATCCCCTCGCCACAGGGATCTGTGTTCTGCGGGGGATTAGCCATAACAAACAGGAGTCACCGCAATGAGCCGCGCCCCAGACACATGGATCTTGACTGCCGACTGCCCCAGCGTGCTCGGCACGGTGGACGCGGTGACCCGCTTTCTGTTCGAGCAGGGCTGCTACGTCACCGAGCACCATTCCTTCGACGACCGGCTCTCGGCGCGCTTCTTCATTCGCGTTGAGTTTCGCCAGCCCGAGGGTTTTGACGAACAGGTTTTCCGTGCCGGCCTGGCCGAACGTGCCGAAGCCTTTGGCATGGTCTTCGAACTGACCCCGCCGAACTACCGACCCAAAGTGGTGATCATGGTCTCCAAGGCCGATCACTGCCTCAACGACTTGCTCTACCGCCAGCGCATCGGCCAGTTGTCCATGGACGTGGTGGCCGTGGTGTCCAACCATCCGGACCTCAAGCCGCTGGCCGACTGGCACCAGATTCCCTACTACCATTTCCCCCTGGACCCGAACGACAAGCCGGCCCAGGAGCGCCAGGTGTGGCAGGTGATCGAAGACACGGGCGCCGAGCTGGTGATCCTTGCCCGCTACATGCAAGTGCTGTCGCCGGAGTTGTGCCGCAAGCTCGACGGCAAGGCGATCAACATCCATCACTCGCTGCTGCCGGGCTTCAAAGGGGCCAAGCCATATCACCAGGCCTATAACAAAGGCGTGAAGCTGGTGGGCGCCACGGCGCACTACATCAACAACGACCTGGACGAAGGCCCGATCATCGCCCAGGGCGTGGAGGTGGTGGACCACAGCCACTATCCCGAGGACCTGATCGCCAAGGGCCGGGATATCGAAGGGCTGACCTTGGCCCGGGCCGTGGGGTATCACATCGAGCGAAGAGTGTTCTTGAACGCCAATCGCACTGTCGTTCTTTAGACCGACATCGCGAGCAAGCTCGCTCCCACAGGATTTTTGCCGGTATACAAATATTAGCTACACCAAAAAAACATGTGGGAGCGAGCTTGCTCGCGATGAGGCCCTTACAGACAACAAAGAAACAAAGAAACAAGCACTAACCCGAGCAATCAACGCGCTGCCTGCCTGGGCAACGCAGTTTCATAAAAACAACAGCGAGGTGAAAGCATGTCCGGTAATCGTGGTGTCGTGTATCTCGGCAACGGCAAGGTCGAAGTACAGAAAATCGACTATCCCAAAATGCAGGACCCGCGCGGCAGGAAGATCGAGCACGGTGTCATCCTGCGCGTAGTCTCCACCAACATCTGCGGCTCCGACCAACACATGGTGCGTGGCCGTACCACTGCCCAGACCGGCCTGGTCCTGGGTCACGAGATCACTGGTGAAGTGATCGAGAAGGGCAGCGACGTCGAGAACCTGAAGATCGGCGACCTGGTGTCGGTACCGTTCAACGTGGCGTGCGGCCGCTGCCGTTCCTGCAAGGAGCAACACACCGGTGTCTGCCTGACCGTCAACCCGGCCCGTGCCGGTGGCGCCTACGGCTACGTCGACATGGGCGACTGGACCGGCGGCCAGGCCGAATACGTGCTGGTGCCGTACGCCGACTTCAACCTGCTGAAGCTGCCGGACCGCGACAAGGCCATGGAGAAAATCCGCGACCTGACCTGCCTGTCCGACATCCTGCCGACCGGCTACCACGGCGCCGTTACCGCCGGTGTGGGTCCTGGCAGCACGGTCTACATCGCCGGTGCCGGCCCGGTTGGCCTGGCGGCCGCCGCTTCCGCGCGCTTGTTGGGTGCTGCCGTGGTGATCATCGGTGACGTCAACTCAGTCCGCCTGGCCCATGCCAAGGCTCAAGGCTTCGAAGTTGTCGACCTGTCCACCGACACCCCGCTGCACGAGCAAATCGCTGCGCTGCTGGGCGAGCCAGAAGTGGATTGCGCCGTTGACTGCGTCGGCTTCGAAGCCCGTGGCCATGGCCACGACGGCGTCAAGCACGAAGCCCCGGCCACCGTGCTCAACTCTTTGATGCAAGTGACCCGCGTCGCCGGCAAGATCGGTATCCCGGGCCTGTACGTGACCGAAGACCCGGGCGCGGTCGATGCCGCTGCCAAGATCGGTGCACTGAGCATCCGTTTCGGCCTGGGCTGGGCCAAATCCCACAGCTTCCACACCGGCCAGACCCCGGTGATGAAGTACAACCGCGCGCTGATGCAAGCGATCATGTGGGACCGTATCAACATTGCCGAAATCGTCGGTGTGCAGGTGATCAGCCTGGATGACGCTCCGAAGGGTTATGGCGAGTTCGATGCGGGCGTGCCGAAGAAGTTTGTGATTGATCCGCATAAGATGTTTAGTGCGGCGTGATAATAGCGTCGTAGTGAAAAGGAAGCTCCTCTGAGCTTCCTTTTCATGCATTTGATGAGAGATATATTCTGGTTGGGTTTGGATATGCCTTGGCCGTCACATTGAGGCATTGTAAGCGGGTGGTGCAATCTCGAAGATCTCGTCGTAGGTAGGTAGACGTGTTGAATTACGAATGAATCTATTGTATTCATCAAGGTCGTGTTGAAATTGGGCTCGGTCCCGTTTTATTTGAAGTGTTAGTTCTTCGTAACGAGCTGTATTGTGTTTGGTTGCTCTTAAATTCTTTATCATTCTTGCAGCATTTTTCTCGCTTTCAATAATTTTAGTGTTGGTTGTTATTAACTGCTTTTCATACTCGATCGCCTTTGGCCTATGTTGCGCCTCAATCAAGGAAGGGTCTAACGTTTTTTTGTATTCCTCGGTAGGGTTTTCGATGAAAGACTTCAGCCTCTTATTAGTTGGAACGCGTAACTCGATTCCATGAACAGTGATGGTTTTTTTAGGTGTTTTAAGCCCCATCATCCTCAATAGCGGCTTGAGGAGACTGATATGGCCAGTAGGGTCTATTCGATTTATAGGGTCACCGTGACAGTATGCATAAGCGTTCAAGCCACCTTTCCCAAACGGGCTCATTGAGTCCGGGCTATTGAAACGCATCAGTACGGTATTGAATGCTCGGTAACCATTGCCCAACAAATAATGCCCCGTCACTGGGTCCGGTCGTTCACCGTTGAAGCCGAGCAGGCCGCCTAGAACGCTTTCTGAAGCGCGGTGGCCGTATGGTGAGTAGGCAAGGGCACGAGGCTGGGGTGTGTCGAGTTCATGCAGTACGGACCGCTGACGATCGGTTGCGATCAGCGTAGTTTTGACAGTATCCCCCTGCTGTTGTCGAGCCAGAAGTTGATCGCCTTGCTGGAAAATCGAGTGCTTTACTGAGCCTTGGATTTCGGTGACCAGGCGGTCCTCCCGATAGAAGCGCAGGAAGCTGACTTGTACGCCTGGCTTGCAGCCGACCAGTCGATCCAAAGGGTCGTAGCTGTATTGGCAGAGCAGGTTTTTGCGCTCAAGCGGCATGATGGTACTCCTCAGGAAGATAATCTATTCCGGCGCCACTCTCGTCGCCTGCTTGCCCTTCACACCCTGCTCGATTTCAAACGAGACGGCTTGTCGCTCTTTCAATGTCTTGTAACCCTCGCCGTCTATCGCTGAGTAATGAACGAACAGTTCTTCACCCCCTTTGCCGCAGGTAATGAAGCCATAGCCTTTTGCATCGTTAAACCATTTGACGGTTCCTTTGATTCGGTCGCTCATTTTTATTGTCCTTGCCCGAATGAATGAAAGCGCGGCGAGCTCAAGGGCTCATTCGCCTCGTTTCCGTTGACAATGGGAGCTTAATTTCGGGCAGAACGAGTGCCTACTGTCAGAGCTGACAGTCGGCCATGCCGAAAGGAAATAACCGTTTGCCGGTGATATTCAGAAGATTGTCACGAAGCGGTCATGCCGTGGAACTGTGCCCGAAATCGGCGCCGCCGTACGCTCTGACCGAGCCCCATCGTGGCGAGGGAGCTTGCTCCTGCTGGGTTGCGAAGCGGCCCTCGCTTTTCAGCAAGTGGTTGCCATGACCGATCAATAAACCAAGTTGAAATAGTCACCGTCCATCAACCTGCACATCCGAGTGTCCGCGCTCTCGCAGCGATTGCTCACCCACTTTGAAAATGCCGGTTCCAGGAGGTGTGGAGAGTCCAACTTCAGGTTGATCGCCCCGTACCGGCATGTGATGGTCGCCCGGGGGGCTGTCTGTTCATTCCCATCGTCCTCACGCAAAACATATTCGGCGCCTTCGAATTGCAACGAGGCCGAATCGACCACGTCTACCAGGCTTTCGCTTTCCCACTCGTGGTCGTCCTGTACATCGACGAAGAAAACATCTTCCACCGATTCGATGTTCCTGTGGATGTCAGTGACGGCAGGGCACTTTATTTCTCCGGCATGGACGTGGCCGATGATCAGCAAAAGCCACACCGCGCCTCCGGCCAGTATTTTTATCATGTGCCAGGCTCCAGGGCTCAGTTTGACGATTCACGGTTTGGTCGAGGCGGGCTACTGTCAATGTTGACAATCGCTTATGTCAATTTAGAAACTGTATAGGCGGTATTGGTAACTTCTGGCTATATAAAAAAGTGCGAACTTCGTTAAATCAGACGCTTCTGATGACCTTGGAAGAATTTTCTGTCATGGCTATCGGCCAGCTGCCTAATACATTTAGGAACAATCTCCCTCCGCACCCGTCCAACGCACGCTTACGCCGCTCTTCATGGGCGGCTTTTTCGTGCTCAAGAGGATTTCCCGGATGAAGGTTTCACGAGGTTTTGCACTGTCTTGGCTGTTGACACTGGCCGCCAGCCCGGCTTTCGCGCAGTTCAGCCTCAGCGACGCGGCCAATGTGGTGGCGGCCATGCAGGACAACCCTGGTCAGGAAGAGGGCGTCGTGGCCGCCGCGCCGAAAGCCGCTGGGCTGCTTAACACCTTGGGATCGGAACTGAACATCACACCGGAACAGGCCATCGGCGGTGCCGGTGCGATGTTGGGGTTGGCGAAGAATCGGCTCAGCGAGCCGCAGTTTTCCGAGTTGAGCAAGAGTGTGCCGGGCCTGGATCAGATCGCTGGAAACAGCGCCATCGGGGGGCTTGACGGCCTGGGCGGTTTGCTCGGTGGAGGGGCGCATAAAAATGCCTTGCTCGATGGCCTGCTGGGTAACGTCAAGGACACTGGCGACCTGAACAACGTCTTCAGCGCGCTGGGCATGGACAGCGGCATGATCGGGCAGTTTGCTCCGGTGATTCTTGAGTATCTTGGGCAGCAGGGGGTGGGGAGTTCGTTGCTGCAGAACCTTGGGGGGATTTGGGGGACGGGTACAGGTGTCTGAGGCACTGGCGTTTGCGTAAGATGAGGTGCACCGACGCCAAGCACCTCTCTAATCGTTGATATTATTTTTTTGTTTGCTGAAGCTTGAGCTAAAAAAACCGTGGCTTGGTGTCCCTTTGCTTCGGCGTAAACGATGCCGTACGAGAATTCTATTTAAAAATGGATTATTGCCGGACCGACATTAGATCAATGCCGATAGACTCTCTAATGTAAACGGCTCGTAATATGGTTGCCCGGTAATAACCGCGGGGATCCCTTGAAAAATTATGCGACTTGCTGCTTACTAGGTTTTTATGGTGCATAATTGTAATATCGAAGTGACCTACGTCTAGCTTGCCCTCATACCACTCCCTGATTTCTGTGTCCGGGAATTTTCCTTTAAATTTATATGTGTTTTTGGCTAAGTTATAAAACTTTTCTGTTGTTGCAAGGTCGTCGTTTGGGACGGCTGAGGTGTATTTTGCTTTTTCTGAGATGGGTAACCTGGCTTCATTTTGTTCAATAAGTTTTGATAGTTCCTTTAGTTCGGCATATCTAACTCGCTCCGTCCAGCTTTTTTTATTTTTTGCTGCAAGTGACTTGTTAACTAAGTTTTTGGGGTCGGTGACGACGGGTTTAGGAAATTTTTCTGATGTTTGGGGGATATTTAAATTTGCCTTCGCCGTCCTGTACTCACTCAATGCCTTAAATAACGGGAAAATGCGGGTATGTCCTGTCGAATCCTTCCAGTTCCGTGGATCTCCCCCACAATACGCATAGGCATTCAACCCACCCTCCCCAAACGGACTCCAACTATCCGGGCTATTAAACCGCATCAAAACCGGATTAAACGCTCGATACCCATTCCCTAGCAGATAATGCCCCGTCACCGGATCCGGCCGTTCGCCATTAAACCCCAGCAAACTGAGCAACCCGCTTTCCGCCGGACGATGGCCGTAGGGTGTGTAGGAGAGGGGGTGTGGTCGAGTTTCATCGAGGGCGGTCAACACTGAGCGCTGTAGATCCGTGGCGAGCAGCGTGGCGTGGGCCTTCAAATTCTCGCGCTGTAACTGCGCCAACAACTGATCGTCGTGCTGGAAGACACTGCGTTGCACCGCGCCCTGTATCTCGGTCGCTAGCCGGCTTTTGCAATAAAAACGCTGGATGCCAGCTTCCGCGGCTGGCGCATAGTCGGTCAGGCGATCCAGCGGATCATAGTGATAGCAGCACAATAGGGTTTTGCGAGGATCGGCAGGCATGCACCGTACTCCATGCAAGGTCCAGAATTCAGAACCTTCAGCATCGGCGGTTTTCCAGCCGCTGCCTACTATCAGAAGTGTTAGTTGCTTTGCCCTTCGTCACGCAAGACAGCAATCCGCCGATCCTTCTCGGTCCATAGCTGATTCACCCAGTCCTGCACCTGCTGGCGAAACACCGGATCGTTCTCGTAGTCGCCCTGCCACAGCGCCGGGTCCAGTTCGCGGGTCTGGATGTCGATGATGACCCGGGGCACCGCGCCGCTGATCAGGTCCCAGAACCCGGGGATCCGGTCCTGGGGGTAGACCACCGTGACGTCCAGGATGGCGTCCAGTTGTTCGCCCATCGCCGCCAGCACGAACGCCACGCCACCGGCCTTGGGCTTGAGCAGGTGGGTGAAAGGCGATTGTTGCTGCTGGCTTTTGGCGGCGGTGAAGCGGGTGCCCTCGAGGTAATTGACCACGGTGACCGGCTGGCGCTTGAACAGTTCGCAGGCGGCCTTGGTGATTTCCAGGTCCTTGCCGGCCAGTTCCGGGTTTTTTGCCAGGAAGGCCTTGGTGTAGCGTTTCATGAACGGGTAGTCCAGCGCCCACCAGGCCAGGCCCAGGAACGGCACCCAGATCAGTTCCTTCTTGAGGAAGAACTTGAAGAATGGCGTGCGGCGGTTGAGGGTCTGGACCAGGGCGGGGATGTCCACCCAGGATTGGTGGTTACTGATCACCAGGTAGGAAGTGTCGCCACGCAGGTCGGCGCCGCCGCGGATATCCCAGCGGGTCGGGATGCACAGGGCGAAGATCAGCTTGTCGATTTCGGCCCAGGTCTCGGCGATCCACATCACCGCCCTGGAGGCATAGTCGCGAAAGCGCCCGGGCAGGACCAGTTTGAGCAGTGCGAAAACCATCAGCGGCCCGAACAGCACCAGGGTGTTGAGCAACAGCAACAGGGTGACGAAACAGCCGGTGAGCAGGCGGCGCATAAATGACTCTTGCAAACGGGTGGGCGGGCCATGATAAGCAGCTTCGGGCGGCAGGCCAAATAGGCGTGGACGAATGTTTCACTTTTTGGCGGGTATGCTGGATTCACTTCTGTGGCGAGGGGATTTATCCCCGTTCGAGTGCGAAGCACTCGCCATGGTGCTGGATCGCTGCACAGAGTTCGGGCCGCTGCGCCGCCCGACGGGGATAAATCCCCTCGCCACAAAGGCAGCGCAGTGGTATCGAGGGCAACCGAACGAATTCATTGGCAACGGTCTAAAATCCCACCCACACAGGAAGCCCTATTGCATGAAATCCCTTCTCGCCCTGCTTACCCTGGCGGCCCTTCCAGTACTGGCCGCCGAGCCGACCCTGTACGGGCGCTACGAATACATCGCGCTGCCGGAAATCGGCGGTAAAGTGCTCAAGGCCAAGATGGACACCGGCGCCCTGACCGCCTCGCTGTCGGCCAAGGACATCGAGACCTTTACCCGTGACGGCGATGATTGGGTGCGGTTCCGCCTGGCGACCAAGGACGCGGACAACAACGTCTACGAGCACAAGATCGCTCGCATCAGCAAGATCAAGACCCGTTCCGAAGAGGATGAGGACGACGATGAAAAGATCGCCCCCACCAAGCGTCCGGTGGTGGATCTGGAGTTGTGCCTGGGTAACGTCAAGCGCACGGTCGAAGTCAACCTGACCGACCGCAGCAGCTTCAACTACCCGCTGTTGATCGGCGCCAAGGCCCTGCGCGAGTTCGACGCGGCGGTGAACCCGGCTCGGCGCTATACGGCTGACAAGCCGGACTGCTGATTTCCCCGATTGACGTGCCCCAAGGGTTGGGGCACCGTTCCGGCAACTTTACTGTCGGGCGCGCAAGACATGCCTCATATTCTGATTGTCGAAGACGAAGCCGCCATCGCCGATACGCTGGTGTTTGCGCTGCAAGGAGAGGGCTTTGACACCACCTGGCTGAGCCTCGGCGCGGCGGCCCTCGAACACCAGAAGCACACGCCGGCGGACCTGATCATTCTGGATGTCGGCCTGCCGGATATCAGCGGATTCGAGACTTGTAAAAATCTCAGACGTTTCAGCGACGTTCCGGTAATTTTTCTGACGGCTCGGGATGGCGAGATCGACCGGATCGTGGGTTTGGAAATCGGTGCCGACGATTACGTGGTCAAGCCCTTCAGCCCCCGCGAGGTGGCCGCCAGGGTTCGGGCGATCCTCAAGCGCGTGGCGCCGCGCCCGGCGGCGGAGTCGGGCACGGCGTTATTCCAGGTCGATGCCGACCGTGTACAGATCAACTATCGTGGCAAACCGCTGAACCTCACCCGCCACGAATTCCGCCTGCTCAATTGTCTGCTGGAGCAACCCGAGCGGGTTTTTAGCCGCGAGCAATTGCTCGATGCCTTGGGCGTTGCCAGCGATGCCGGCTACGAGCGCAGCATCGACAGCCACATCAAGAGCGTGCGCGCCAAGTTGCGCCTGGTCCGGGCCGAGGCCGAGCCGATCCAGACCCATCGGGGCCTGGGCTACAGCTACAGCCCGGGGCACAGCTGATGTCGCTGGGGATCCGGATTTTCCTGGTGTATGTGCTGTTTATCGCCCTGACAGGCTATTTTGTGCTCAACACGGTCATGGAGGAAATCCGCCCCGGCGTGCGTCAGTCCACCGAGGAAACCCTGGTGGACACCGCCAACCTGATGGCCGAGATCCTGCGGGACGATTTCAAGGCCGGTACCCTCAACCAGAATCGCTGGCCGCAGTTGCTCAGGGCCTACGGCGAGCGCCAGCCGGCGGCGACGATCTGGGGCCTGCCGAAGAATCAGGTCAGCCATCGCATCTACGTGACCGATGCCCAGGGCATGGTGGTGCTCGACTCCAGCGGCGTGGCGGTGGGGCAGGATTATTCGCGCTGGAACGACGTCTACCTGACCCTGCGCGGCCACTACGGTGCCCGTTCGAGCCGCAGCGATCCGGATGACCCGGCGTCTTCGGTGATGCACGTCGGTGCACCGATTCGCGACAACGGCCGGATCATCGGGGTCGTCACGGTCGCCAAGCCCAACAGCTCCTTGCAGCCTTATGTCGATCGCACCGAACGGCGCCTGTTGGCCTATGGCGCCGGGTTGGTCGTCCTGGGCTTGTTGCTGGGCGGCGTGTTGTCGTGGTGGCTCAGCGCGGCACTGCGGCGGTTGACGATCTACGCCCAGGCGGTCAGCCAGGGACGGCGGGTGGAAGTGCCACATTATCGTGGCGGCGAGTTCGAGCAACTGGCGGGTGCGGTGGAGCACATGCGCACCCAACTCGAAGGCAAGGCGTATGTCGAGCGTTACGTGCACACGCTCACCCACGAACTCAAGAGCCCGCTGGCGGCGATTCGCGGCGCCGCCGAACTGCTGCAAAGCGACATGCCCGCCGCCCAGCACCAGCGCTTCGTCAGTAACATCGACAACGAAAGCGCGCGCATGCAGCAACTGATCGAACGCTTGCTCAACCTGGCCCAGATCGAGCAGCGCCAAGGGCTGGAGGAGCAGGTTGCGGTGCCGCTGGCCCCGTTGATGGACGCGTTGTTGGAAGCGCGTGGCGGCTGGATAGAAAGTCGCCAGTTGACGGTTGAGCAGCACATCGCTGCTGACCTGACCTTGACGGGAGAGCCGTTCCTGTTGCGCCAGGCCTTGGGCAATTTGCTGGAAAACGCCCTGGACTTCACCCCCATCAACGGCCTGCTACGGGTCAGCGCCGAGCGCCACGGGCACTGTGTCGAGATCCGCCTGTTCAATCAGGCCGCGCCGATTCCCGACTACGCGTTGCCCCGCTTGAGCGAGCGCTTCTACTCCTTGCCGCGCCCGGACAGCGGCCGCAAGAGCACCGGCCTGGGGCTCAACTTCGTCGAGGAGGTGGTGCAGTTGCATGGCGGGCATTTCGGTATCGGCAATGTCGAGGGCGGGGTGGAGGTGGTTTTGCGGTTGCCCTGAAACCGCATCGGCTCTCTGACTGAACACGACCTTTTGCAGGTTCCTGATTCTGCTTCTCCACACAAACTCCACATTCCCCCCATAAACCCCTCACACAGCCCCCCCAGACTCTCCCTCATTCGAACAGGGAGAGCCCCACATGAACCGCAGCCTCGCCATAAAACTGGGCATGATCGCCCTCTTGATTCTCTTGCTGATGATTCCGCTGCTGATGATCAACGGCCTTATTGATGAGCGCCAGGAACTGCGTGACGGTGTGCTGCAGGACATCGCCCGCAGTTCCAGCTATAGCCAGCAACTGATCGGGCCGATGATCGTGGTGCCGTTTCGCAAGAGCGTGAAGGTCTGGAACACCAACGAGAAGACCGGTGTGCGGTTCCTGGAGACCGTCGAGCGAACGGGCGAGTTGTATTTTCTGCCGGAGCAATTCAAGCTTGATGGCCAGGTCCGCACTGAAACCCGTGCCCGGGGCATCTACGAAGCGCGGATGTTCCACGCCGATAACCGCATCGATGGCCGCTTCAAGGTGCCTGAGCACTACGGTGTCGCCGCCAAGGACTTTGCCGATTACCGCTTCGACGAACCGTACCTGAGCGTCGGCATCAGCGATATTCGTGGCATCGAGAATGCGCTGACCCTGACGCTGAACCAGCAGACCGTCGATTTCCTGCCCGGCTCGCGGCTTGGCTGGTTGGGGCAGGGTGTGCATGTGCCGCTGCCGATGATCACTGCCCAGGGTGGCCCCGAGCTGACCTTCGGTTTTGACCTGCGCCTGCAAGGCACTGGCGAGTTTCAGATTCTGCCGGTGGGCAAATCCACCAAGGTGCACCTGTCGGCCGACTGGCCACACCCGAGCTTCATCGGCAACTACCTGCCGGTCAATCGCGAGATCAATGAGCAGGGCTTCAGTGCGGACTGGCAGACGTCTTTTTTCTCCACCAACCTGCTGGAGACGCTGCAAGCCTGCGAGCCAAGCGATGGCTGTGAAGCGTTCCGCAGCCGGGCCTTCGGTGTGAGCTTCATCGATCCGGTGGACCAGTACCTCAAGAGCGACCGGGCGATCAAATATGCGCTGCTGTTCATCGCCCTGACGTTCGCTGGCTTCTTTCTCTTCGAAGTGCTCAAGAGCCTGGCGGTGCACCCGGTCCAGTACGCCCTGGTGGGTGTGGCGCTGGCGTTCTTCTACCTGCTGCTGTTGTCGCTGTCGGAGCACATCGGTTTCACCCTGGCGTACCTGGTATCGGCCAGCGCCTGTGTCGTGCTGATCGGGTTTTATGTCTGCCATGTGCTGCGCAGCGTGAGCCACGGCCTGGGGTTTTCGGCAGGGCTGGCGGGGTTGTACGGTTTGCTCTACGGCCTGTTGAGCGCAGAGGACTACGCGCTGTTGATGGGTTCGCTGTTGCTGTTCGGCCTGCTGGGGGTGTTCATGGTGCTGACCCGCAAGTTGGACTGGTATGGGGTCGGGTCGAAGCCGGCCGCGGCGATGAGCTTCGAGTTGGGAGCGGTGAAATGAGCCGGTCGCTGGGGTTGCGTGAGGATCAGCGGGAGCGCGAGATGTTAGTGGCGCTGATTGCCGGGTTGTTTCCTTTGGATCCGGTGCGCTGCTATCGCGAGCAAGCTCGCTCCCACAAAGAGCGCCACGGTTCCCTGTGGGAGCGAGCTTGCTCGCGATGAGGCCGGCACAGCTAACGCAAAGCTAAACCCTGGGCACCGTCTCGACCATCGAAGGCCGCAAGCTCACCTCTGCAAACCACGCTGCCAATTGCGGGTTGGCCTTGCGCCATTCCAGGTCGGGATGGCGCAGGTCCAGGTAGCCCAAGGCACAGGCCACGCTGATGGAGGCCACGTCGAAATGGCAGGCCAGTTCGGCAATCGCCTCGGCTTCGAGCAGGCCCAGGGCGCGGCGAATCTTGTCCCGTTGTGCATCGAGCCATTGCGCCCAGTGTTTTTCCTCGGGGCGTAGCGCGGTTTCGTAGCGGATCATCACCGCTGCATCCATGATCCCGTCGGCCAGGGAGGCCAAGGTCAGGCGCCGCCAGCGGGCCGCGCCGTCCCGGGGAATCAGTGGGTTGCCGACGTGCTGGTGGTCGAGGTAATCGAGGATGACGCGGCTGTCATGGATGACCGTCCCGTTGGCCAGGCGCAGGGCCGGGATCTTGCTCAACGGGTTGTCGTCGATGAGCGCCGGGTCTGGCTTGACCGGGGTGAGCTGGCTGAGCTGCAACGCCACGCGGTCTTGCTGGCCGGTTTCGTGCAGCAGCACCAGCACTTTGCGCACGAAGGGCGAAGCGGGGTTGTGGAACAGCGTCATGCTGGGAGTGGACATGCAGGTATCCTCGATAAACGGGCAGGGGCTTAGCCTAGACAGTTCCGGGGCGGCTGGCGAGGGGGCGGATAGCCTGACTCGATTCCCATGTGAGAACGGGCTTGCTCGCGAAAGCGGTACACCAGACAAGTCACTGCGATTAACATGCCGTCTTCGCGAGCAAGCCCGCTCCCACAGGTTTCATGCCCGGCCGGGTTATCCGCGCTTGATCAACCCCCATGTTCCCAGCACCGTTGGCAGCCCCAGGCCCACCCAGCTCACGGCGTCCCATGCACCGTCGCCCAGCAACGCCGAAAACAACCCCGCCGCGCTTAGTGCGCCAATCACCACGGGAATACCAAACACTTTCCAGAAACTCGACTGCCGAGGCCTCACGAGGTGAGCTCCGTGCCAACGGTGGCGCGCTTGGCCGCTTTACGTCGCACCAGCCACAGGTAAACGCCGCTGCCGAGGACGATGATGGTCAGTACATCGAGGGTCGCCCAGAAGATCTGCATCGGCCGGCCACCGTAGTCGCCGAAGTGCAGGGGCAGGGACAGGCTCATGACGTCCATGTACCAGGGCCGTTCGGCGACGGCGGTGACGTCCAGGGTGGTGGCATCGATCAGCACGGGCGTGAGCAGGTGCGAGGTCAGGTGGGTGTCACCCTTCATGAAGACGCTGTAGTGGTGCTCGCTGGAGAAGAGCGTGCCGGGGAAGGCAATGAAACTCGGCTCCATGCCCGGTGCGACATCCTTGGCAATGTCCAGCAGCCGGGTCGCGGGCGCCAGTTGGGTCAGCGGCGGGGCGTTGCGGTAGGGTTCGACCATGGCGCTGAGGCTGTCGTTGCGCCACGCGGCGATGATCAGGTCTGCGCAAGCGGCGATCACGCCGGTGACGCCCACGGTCAGCGCCCAGACCAGCGTGACCACGCCGATCAGGTTGTGCAGGTCGAGCCAGCGCAGGCGCGTGGATTTGTCCTGGCGCACCGTGGCGAACTTCAAGCGGCGCATGAACGGCAGGTACAGGACTACCCCGGAGACGATGGCAATCACGAACAGCAGACCCATGAACGCCAGCAGCAACTTGCCCGGCAGCCCGGCGAACAGGTCCACGTGCAGGCGCAGCATGACCATCATGAAACCGCCATTGGCCGAGGGCATTTCCAGGGCCTCGCCGGTACGCCCATCGAGCATGAAGGTGTGGGAGGCATTGGGTTCGGTGCCCTGTGTCGGCGCCATGATGGTGATGACGCCGTTGGGATCGTCATCGTCCCAGCCAAAATACTGGACCACTTCCCCCGGGCGATGGGCCTTGGCTTTTTCCACCAGTTGTTGCAGATCCAACGGCGGCGTGTCGGCCGGCATTTCCCGAAGCTCGGGGGCGTCGCCCAGCAGGTGTTCGATTTCATGATGGAAGATCAACGGCAGCCCGGTGATCGCCAGCATCAGCAGGAACACCGTGCAGATCAGGCTGGTCCAGGTGTGGACGAAGGACCAGCGGCGGATGGTTTTGCTTTTCATGAGCGATCCGGATGCAAGAGGGCCTCGATGCCTGAGCCCGTCAGTCAAGCCGCGAACCTGTGGGAGCGAGCTTGCTCGCGAAATCGGTCTGCCAGACAACATCGATGTTGACTGTTACGCCGTCTTCGCGAGCAAGCTCGCTCCCACAGGGGGTTCATTTGACTGACAGGTCTCAGGTACAGGTGCCCTCAAAAGGTTTTGCAAATGCTAACCGTTTACCATTTGTAATTCACGCTGGCGACGACGTTGCGTTGGTCGCCGTAGTAGCAGTAGAAGCCGTCGCAGGTGGACAGGTAGTCCTTGTTGAAGATGTTCTTCGCGTCCACGGCTACCGTGACGCCCTTGAGGGTCTTGTTCAAACGGCCCAGGTCGTAATGGGCCGAGGCGTCGTACACGGTGTAGGAGCCGACATGACCCCAGTCGGTGTTGGTGGTGTTGCCATAGGTGTCGCCGACGTAACGCACACCGGCACCGACGCCAAAGCCATCGAGCGGGCCGTTGTGCCAGGTGTAGTCCGCCCAGGCAGTGGCCTGGTTGCGCGGGACCTGGGCCATGCGCTTGCCTTTTTCCGCCGCCGTGCCCTTGGTGATTTCGCTGTCGTTGTAGGTGTAGGAACCGATCAGTTTCAGGTTGTCGGTCACCTCGCCCGAGGCTTCCAGCTCCAGGCCGCGCACCTGGACTTCGCCCACCTGGCGGGTGACGTTGTTTTCGGTCACGGAGTTGTTTTTCTGGGTCAGGTCGAACACCGCGGCGGTCAGCAGAGTCTTGGTGCCGGGTGGCTGGTACTTGATACCCGCTTCGTATTGTTCGCCTTCGGTGGGTTTGAACGCTTCGGTGCTGTTGACGGTTGAACCCGCCGCTGCCTGGAATGACTGGGCAAAGGAGATGTAGGGCGTCACACCGTTATCGAAGACATAGCTCAACGCCGCGTTGCCGCTGAATTTCTTGTCGCGCTGGGTGTTGGTGACGTTGTTCTGGTTGTGGAATTCGGTGCCGGTGTGAATCCAGTCTTCACGACCGCCTAGGGTCAGGCGCCAGTCGTCCAGGGCGATCTGGTCCTGGACGTACAGGCCGGTCTGGTTGGTTTTCTGGTTGTAGTCGTACATGGTGAAGTACTGGACGTTGGAGAAATCCTGTCCGTAGATCGGGTTGTGGATGTTGCTGGTCGGCACGCCGGTCGAGCCCCACAACCAACGCGAATTGCTGTTGGAGCGCTGGTGATCCAGGCCCAGCAGCAGGGTGTGGTTGAGGGCGCCGGTCTGGAAGTCGGCCTGGAAGTTGTTGTCCACGGCGAACTGGCTGATGTCTTCGTCAATGACACTGGCACTGCGCTTGACGGTACCGTCGGCGCTCACGGCTTCATCGGGACCCGCCGACCCGAATTGCCCGCCGGCGGAAATGCCCTGGGTCTCCAGGTCGCTCTTGGTGTAGCGCAGGTTCTGGCGGAACTGCCAGGTGTCGTTGAGGCGATGTTCAAACGCATAGCCGAGGGCGTAGTAGGTACGGTCGTAGAATTCCCAATCCGGGTCGCCGAGGTTCTTGTGGTGGGAAATCTTGCCCGCTGGCGAGGAGAGCTTGGTGCCTTGCAGCGGCAAGAACTGCCCGGTAATGCCGGTGTCGTCGCGGGTGTACTGGGACAGGAAGGTCAGGCGCGTGTCGTCGTTGATGTTCCAGGTCAGGCTCGGCGCGAGGTTGTAGCGCTTGTCCGGGATGTGATCGACCTGGGCATTGCTGTCGCGCACGGTGCCGCTGACCCGATAGAGGAACTGGCCTTCGTCATCGACCTTGCCGGTGCTGTCGAAGTTGATCTGCTTGTGTTCGTAGCTGCCGGCCTGTAGCTCGACCTCATTGCTGCTTTCGGCCTGTGGGCGACGGCTGACCATGTCCAGCATGCCGCCAGGGGGCGTCTGGCCGTAGACCGAAGAGGCCGGGCCACGCAGCACGGCGATGCGCTCCAGGTTCCAGGGCTCGATTTTCGGGGTGATGTAGTTGCCCCTGGGCAACGGCAGGCCATCGAGGAACTGGGTCGGTATGAAACCGCGAACCAGCAGCCAGTCGTTGCGCGAATCCGAGCCGTAGCCGCTGCTCTGCACACCGGCGGTGTAGCGCAGGGCGTCATTGAGGTTGAGGACCGTACGGTCCTCCATCTGTTGGCGCGTGACCACCGAGACTGAACGCGGCAGTTCGACGATCGGCGTATCGGTCTTGGTCCCGGCGGCGGTGCGGGTGGCGACGTAGCCCTCGGTCGGGCCCCACGCGGTTTCGCTGAGACCGGCACCGATCACGCTGGTTTCCGGCAAGGCCATGACGCCTTCCGGCACGGCCACTAGGCTGTAGGTGCCGGCGCCGCTTTGTTCCAGTTGCAGGCCGGTGCCGCGCAAGGCCTCGCGCAATGCGCCGGTGGCGTCGAACCGGCCCTGGACCGGGGCCGAGGTCTTGCCCGAGGCCAGGGACGGATTCAAGCTCAGCGCGAGGCCGGCCTGGCTGGCGATCTGGTTCAGGGTGCTGGCCAGTGGCGCGGCAGGCAGGTTGTAGGTGCGCACGCTCGAGGCCTGTTCGGCGGCCAGTAGCGGGGCGCAGGTCAACGGGACGGCGAAGGCCATGGCAGCGGCCAACAGGCGGGGGCGCAACAGGGTGTCTAGTGGGCGGGACATACGGCGGCTCCTGAATGGAAATATTTCTCAATTGCCTGGGTGCCGGATGAAAATTGAAAAGTGATAGGGCTGGATGAAAATAATTTAGATTCAGCTTGCGGATTGGGACTTCCAGTCTGGTTTTTGTACTGAGGCAACAGGCCTCTTCGCGAGCAAGCCCGCTCCCACAGGAGTTCGCATTCCCATGTGGGAGCGGGCTTGCTCGCGAAGGCGGCCTGCCCGACACAAGATCTCTCAGGGGGGCGGCGCGGTACTTGCCCCCACCACCACCCACCACCGCGTGTGATGTTCGATCTGCACCGGCAAGGTCGGCAGCAGGGCGGACAGGGCCAGGTCGGTGTCGTGCAGCGGGAAACTGCCGGTGATGCGCAGGTCGGCCACTTGTGGCGCGACCCCCAAGTAGCCACTCCGGTAACGCCCCAGTTCGTGGACCAGGTCTTCGAGACGGGCGTTGTCCACCACCAGCATGCCGCGGGTCCAGGCATCGGCGCCGGGGTTCAGGGCGATGGTCGGCCCGAGGCCGTCGCGGCGCATCAGCACTTGTTGGCCTTCGCGCAGGATCTGTTCGATGTCCGTGGCCTGGGGATGCGCTGCCACAGCGGATTGCAACACGCTCAGGCGCGTGCCTTCCTCTTCACGCTTGACCAGGAAGCGTGTGCCCAGGGCACGCAGGCTGCCTTCGCGGGTCTCGACGATGAACGGACGCGGGTCGTCATGGCCGGTCTCCACCAGGATCTCGCCTTCCTGCAGGACGATGCGGCGCTGCTTGTCATCGAAACGCACGTCCAATGCACTATGGGTGTTGAGGTTGATCCGCGTGCCATCGGCCAGGCGCAGGGTGCGCTGTTCGCCTGTCGCGGTGCGCTGATCGGCCAGCCAGTAATCCAGCGACAAGTAACGATCCCCGGCAAACAATGCCAGGCCGATGACCGCGACAACACTGGCCAGGCCGCTGCCGATCTTGCGTATCCGGCGGCGAATGCTCACCCGCGATTGCAGCAACGCCACCCGCGCCGGCCCGTTGGCGGCGCTGAAGCGCTGGTCGAGCATGCCCAGCTGCCGCCAGGCCCGGGCGTGTTCTTCATCGGCGGCATGCCAGCGCGCGAACGCTTCACGCTCCTGGGCGCTGCATGCGTCCAGGCACAACTGCCAGGCAATGGCGGCATCCAGCACGCTGGCCGAGACCGGCTTGGCATGGGCCTGGCTCATGTCGGCTCACCATACAGGGCGATGTAGCACTGGCGGATGCCCTGGGCCAGGTACTGCCGTACCCGCGGTACCGAAACCCCCAGGCGCTCGGCGATTTCGGCGTGGCCGAGGCCGTCGAGGCGGTTATAGAGGAAGGCTGCGCGGGCCTTGCTCGACAGTTTGCCGAGCAGGCGATCGATGGCCTTGAGGTCTTCCAGGATGATTTGCCGTTCTTCCAGCGAGGGCTGCTCGGCCTCGGGGATCAGCATCAGTTCGGTGAGGTAAGCCTGCTCCAATGCCGCTCGACGGAAATGATCGAACAGCAGGCCCTTGGCAATGGCCACCAGAAACGCCCGGGGCTCGCGGGGTGCCTTCAGCTCCTCGCGACCCAGCAAGCGCACAAAGGTGTCCTGGCTCAGGTCTTCGGCCCGGTGCGCACACGCCACGTTGCGTCGCAGCCATGCCAATAGCCAAGCGCGATGGTCACGGTACAACGCACCAACCAGATCACTGCGAGACCGGACACTAGGGACTGACGACACGGAGCATCACCGATGTTTTAAGTAACGAGAATTGTTCGCGATTGTGGCAGAGGCGGGGGCGGGAAAGCAATTGGCGCTGGTCGGGCGGTGTAGGTCAGGAAATTGAGGCCGGGTCTGTGTGGGAGCGAGCTTGCTCGCGATAGCGGCAGGTCAGTCAACATCAATGCCGACTGACAGTGCGCCATCGCGAGCAAGCTCGCTCCCACAGGTAGCGTGTTCATCTTTCAAAGCGAAGGCGCTTGCTGTCGCCGCTTCCAATGGCCCAGGCGCTGTTGCAGGTCAAGCGGGCTGTGGATCTTTTGCTGGCGTGCGCGGCTGAACAGAATCAGCGCCAGTTCTGCCGTGGCCAGGGCGTCGGCACTGGCGTTATGGCGGTCGAAGACTTGCAGCTTGAACCAGTCGATCCACTCGTCCAGGCCTGACTTGCGCAGATGGGCTTGTGGACAGAGCATCGGGGCCAGGTCTGCCACGTCGAGGAAAGGATGCTGGAGGCGATAGCCCAGGTAGTCTTTCAGGGCGCGCCCGAGCATGTGGGAATCGAATGGCGCGTGAAAGGCCAACAGCGGACTGTCGCCCAGGAATTCCATGAACGCCAGCAGTGCCTCGGCCGGGTCGCTGCCGGCGGCAATGGCACTGGGCGCCAGGCCATGGATCAGCACACTGGGGCCCAGCTTCTGCTGGTCGCACTGCAAGGTCTGCTCAAATTGCTGGCTGAAGTCGATGGCGCCGTCTTCGATGACCACCGCGCCGATGGACAACACCTGGTCCTTGTTCAGGTTCAACCCGGTGGTCTCCAGGTCCAGCACGACCCAGCGTTGTTCCCGCAGATCGCATTCACCCAAGGCTGAAGCCGTCGGCAGGCGTTCCAGGCGCTTTTGCATTTCTTCAGGCAACATTGGCTGGGCTGGGCGCAACCAGGAAAAAATGCTCACAACTGATACCTCAGCGTCAGGCTGCTTTGCAGGCGTTGGGCCTGGCGCAGGGATTCGCGCAGGATGCGTCGGTCCAGGTGGTTGAGGCTGTCGGGGTCGACGCGGTTGGAGTAGGGCAGGTTCTCGCGGGTTTGCAGTTGGTGTTGCTGCATGCGGGTCTGCTGGATGAAGTGATAGGCCTCTTCATAAGCCGCGCCGTCGAGCGGTTCGATCACCTCCTTGACGACCAGTTGCCGCAAGCGTTCCAGGGTATTGTTGGCTTCGATGCCGTTGGCCAGCGCCAGCAGGCGGGCGCCGTCGACGAAGGGCGTCAGGCCTTGCACTTTCAAGTCCAGGGTCGCCTTTTCGCCATGCTTGCGGCTCAGCACGAAATCCCTGAAACGTCCCACGGGGGGGCGGTGGCGCAGCGCGTTTTCGGCCATCATGCGCTGGAAGAGACGATTGTCGGCGACTTGAGCGAGGATTTGCTGGCGCAATTGCTCGCAACCTTGCTCATCGCCCCAGACCACCCGCAGGTCGAAATAGATGCTCGAGCCCAGCAGGTTTTCCGGCGTCGCTTCACGAATGAATCCCGCGAAGCGCCGGGCCCATTCGGCACGGGACAGGCACAGCTCGGGGTTGCCGGCCATGATGTTGCCCTTGCACAGGGCGAAGCCGCACAGGGCCAGGCTCTGGTTGATCTGTTGGGCGATGGGCAACAGTAGGCCACGGATCTGTGCAGCATGGGCGGCGTCCCGGGCTTCGAACAGAATGCCGTTGTCCTGGTCGGTGTGCAGGGTTTGCTCGCGCCGGCCTTCACTGCCGAAACACAGCCAACTGAACGGCACGCCCGGGTCGCCCTTGTCGGCCAGGGTCAGTTCGATGACGCGGCACACTGTGTGATCGTTGAGCAGGGTGATGATGTGGGTGATCTGGGTCGACGAGGCGCCGTGGGCCAGCATGCGCTCCACTAACTGGCCGATTTCGCCGCGCAGGGCCACGAGGTTCTCTACCCTGGCGGCGCTGCGAATGGTCCGGGCCAGATGCACCAGATCGACGCGCTGCAAGGAAAACAGATCGCGCTCCGACACCACGCCACACAGGCGATGGTCCTTGACCAGGCAGACGTGGGCGATGTGGCGCTCGGTCATGGCGATGGCCGCGTCGAAGGCGCTGTGGTCCGGCGACAGGTAAAAGGGGGCCTGGGTCATGTGCGCCGCGATGGGCTGGGAAAAATCCGCGACGCCGTCGGCCACCACATGCCTGAGGTCGCGTAGCGTGAAAATCCCCAGCGGGGCTTTCTGCTCGCTCACCACCACGATGCTGCCGACCTGTTGCTCGTGCATCAATTTCACAGCTTCGCGCAGTGGCATGTCCGGGCTGCAACTGACCGGGTGGCGCATCGCCAGTTCACCCAGCCGCGTATTGAGGGAATATTGGGTGCCCAGGGTTTGCGCCGACTTCTGCTGGACCTGTTGGTTGACCTGGTCGAGCAGGCTGCTGACCCCGCGCAGGGCGAAATCGCGAAATGGGCCGGACAGGGCGAACAATTTGATGAAGGCCTGTTTATTCAGTTGCAGGCAGAACGTGTCTTCGGCGGCCCGGTGCTCGGTGCGCGTGGCCCGCTCGCCCAGCAAGGCGGCGAGGGGGAAACATTCGCCGGTGGTGATCTCGAAGGTGGTCTCGGTGCCACCTTTGGCTGAATGCGGACGTTCGCCCACCACTCGGCCCTGCTTGACGATGTAGAAGTGTTCCACCGGACCGTCAGCCGGTTTGATGATGGTGTCGCCCGGGGCATAGAAGCGCAGCAGGCATTGTTCCACCAGATAGGCCAGGTGGGCGTTTTCCATCTGGTTGAACGGGGGAAAGCGCTGGAGAAACTGCAGCGTCCCCTGGATGTTTTGCAACACCGCGGTTTTCCCTGCCTGGATGAAGGCGTCCGCTTTTTTCATAACCATTACGCAGTCTTATTCGAATTGTTGTGGTCGGATCTGATCCCATGGTCGGCCCCTCAGCGCGGGGTGCCCATTGGACGTAAGTCTAGGTCCCGACGTAGAGGGCTGGATTACAGAAAAATCATACGCCAGGCGTCAGGAAAATCTTCGTTGAATGTTCTTGGAAAAAAATCCGACGAAGTGCACATTGAAGCGCCGTGCAACGATGTCTGACCACTGTGCCAGGGATCGATTTAAGAACGTAGAGAGCACCATGTCCGACCACGATATTTTGAGTGACGCCGAGCGCGAGGCGCTGAATGCCGTCATGCTGGAACCTGACCTGCCGCCGCAGCGCGTCTTGATCGTTGATGACGACAAGGATGCCCGTGAGCTGTTGTCGGAGATCCTGGCATTGGACGGGATTCACTGCATGACCGCCGCCAGTGGCGAAACGGCACTCAAGTTGCTGGAAACCAAGCCGTCGATCGGCCTGGTGATCACCGACCTGCGCATGGGCAACGTCGATGGCCTGGAACTGGTCCGCCTGGTGCGCGAGTCCGAACGGGCAGCGCTGCCGATCATCATCGTGTCGGGCGACGCCGACGTGAAGGACGCCATCGAAGCCATGCACCTGAGCGTGGTGGACTTTCTGCTCAAGCCGATCGATACCGAAAAGCTGCTGGAGTTGGTCAAGCATGAGTTGGGAGTGGATCTTTAAGATTGTCTGCCGAGGATTGGCACCATACAAATGTGGGAGCGAGCTTGCTCGCGATGGCGGCCTGACATTCAACATCTTCATTGACTGCCATACCGCTATCGCGAGCAAGCTCGCTCCCACAGAGGCATAAAAAAGCCCTGATCGAGAGATCAGGGCTTTTTCGTTGCAGCACTACCGCTCAATCACAACCCATTGGCTGCCTTGAACTCGCGACGGCGACGGTGCAGCACTGGCTCGGTGTAGCCGTTAGGTTGCTTCGTGCCTTCGATCACCAGTTCGACCGCCGCCTGGAAGGCGATGTTGCTGTCGAAGTCGGGTGCCAATGGACGGTACAGCGGGTCGCTGGCGTTCTGGCGGTCCACCACCGGCGCCATGCGCTTGAGGCTTTCCATCACCTGGTCTTGGGTGACGATGCCGTGGCGCAGCCAGTTGGCGATGTGCTGGCTGGAGATACGCAGCGTCGCACGGTCTTCCATCAGGCCGATGTCGTTGATGTCCGGCACCTTCGAGCAGCCGACGCCCTGGTCGATCCAGCGCACCACGTAGCCAAGGATGCCCTGGGCATTGTTGTCCAGTTCGTTCTTGATCTGCTCCGGTGTCCAGTTCGGGTTGACGGCCAGCGGGATGGTCAGGATGTCGTCCACCGAAGCGCGGGCGCGCTTGGCCAGTTCGGCCTGGCGAGCGAACACATCGACCTTGTGGTAATGCAGCGCGTGCAGGGCGGCGGCGGTCGGCGAAGGAACCCAAGCGGTGTTGGCGCCGGCCATCGGGTGGGCGATTTTCTGTTCGAGCATCGCCGCCATCAGGTCCGGCATTGCCCACATGCCCTTGCCGATCTGCGCGCGACCTTGCAGGCCGGTGCTCAGGCCGATGTCGACGTTCCAGTTTTCGTAGGCGCCGATCCACTTCTCGGCTTTCATGTCGGCCTTGCGCACCATCGGGCCGGCTTCCATCGAGGTGTGGATTTCATCGCCGGTACGGTCGAGGAAGCCGGTGTTGATGAACACCACGCGCTCGCTGGCGGCCTTGATGCAGGCCTTGAGGTTGACCGTGGTACGGCGCTCCTCGTCCATGATCCCGACTTTGAGGGTGTTGCGCGGCAGGTTCAGCACATCTTCGACGCGACCGAACAGCTCGTTGGTGAACGCGGCTTCTTCCGGGCCGTGCATCTTTGGCTTGACGATGTACACCGAGCCGGTGCGGCTGTTGCGGCGCGAGGTGTTGCCGTTGAGGCTGTGGATCGCCGCCAGGCTGGTGATCAGGCCGTCGAGGATGCCTTCCGGTACTTCGTTGCCATCCTTGTCCAGGATCGCGTCGATGGTCATCAGATGTCCAACGTTACGCACGAACAGGAGCGAGCGGCCGTGCAGGGTCACGCCCGAGCCGTCGACAGCGGTGTAGACACGGTCAGGGTTCATGGTCCGGGTAAACGTCTGGCCGCCCTTGGCGACTTCTTCCGACAAGTCGCCCTTCATCAAGCCGAGCCAGTTGCGGTAGATCACCACTTTGTCATCGGCATCGACGGCGGCGACCGAGTCTTCGCAGTCCATGATGGTGGTCAGCGCCGCCTCCATCAGGATGTCTTTGACGCCGGCGGCATCGGTCTGGCCGACAGGGGTGCTGGCATCGATCTGGATTTCGAAGTGCAGGCCGTTGTGTTTCAGCAGCACTGCGGTCGGTGCCGAGGCATCGCCCTGGAAGCCGATCAACTGGGCATCGTCACGCAGGCCGCTGTTGCTGCCGCCCTTGAGGGTGACCACCAGTTTGCCGTCGACGATTTTGTAAGCGGTGGAGTCGACATGGGAGCCGGCCGCCAGGGGCGCGGCCTCGTCGAGGAACGCGCGGGCGAAGGCGATGACCTTGTCGCCGCGCACCTTGTTGTAGCCTTTGCCTTTTTCCGCGCCATCGGCTTCGCTGATGGCATCGGTGCCATACAGCGCGTCGTACAACGAACCCCAGCGTGCGTTCGAGGCGTTGAGGGCGAAGCGGGCGTTCATCACCGGCACCACCAGCTGCGGGCCGGCCATGCGGGCGATTTCGTCATCGACGTTTTGGGTCGTGGCCTGGAAATCCGCCGCTTCTGGCAGCAGGTATCCAATGTCTTGCAAGAAGGCTTTGTAAGCCACGGCATCGTGGGCCTGGTCGGCACGGGCCTGGTGCCAGGCATCGATCCGTGCCTGGAAGTCATCGCGTTTGGCGAGTAGGGCTTTGTTCTTCGGCGCCAGGTCGTGGATGACCTTATCGGCACCGGCCCAGAACGCGTCGGCGGTGAGGCCGGTTCCGGGAATGGCTTCGTTATTCACGAAGTCGAACAGGACTTTGGCGACCTGCAGGCCACCGACTTGAACGTGTTCAGTCATTGCTTGCCTCACTCTGCTCAGCTATTTCGCTTTTCAGCTCTTCGATTTTGACAATGAAGCCTCGGGACATTTAAACCACAAACCCCGGAACCAGTACATGCCATCGCTGGCGGCTGGGTATCAAGCCTTGCTGACGGGGCTTTTCAGGGATGCGACTGGCCTTAAGCAGACATCGGTACAACGTTATGTAGTGCTCGCTGCGGCATACTACATGATCAATTGCGGTTGTGAAAATTAGACTAATTGCGTCGTTCCGCGACCGACTAAAGCAGTACAGTCACGACGAGGAGACGGATGTTCTCAAAAAACAGATGGATTGTTCCAGATAAATATTAAAACTTGTACACGATTTTCTCGGTCCCTTTGACGTGAGCGCACGAGTCCTGCCTATACTGTTTCTTCCACAACAAGAGGACTGCGCCATGGACCACCTCGTCATCACTGTTTTCGCCCCGGACAAGCCCGGGCAGGTCGAGCGCATTGCCGATTGCATTGTCGAACATGGCGGTAACTGGCTGGAGAGTCGCATGTCGCACCTGGCCGGGCAGTTTGCCGGGATCCTGCGAATCAGTGCCCCGGCCGAGGCCCATGAGGAACTGATCGCTGCCTTGCAGGGGCTGTCGACCCATGGCATCCGCGTATTGATCGCTGAAAGCGCCCTTGAGACGTCCTGCACCTGGAAACCCATCACCATGGAACTGGTGGGCAACGATCGTCCCGGCATCGTGCGGGACATCACCCGGTTGTTGAGCGAGCAGGGGGTCAATGTCGAGCGCCTGGTGACCCATGTCCGGCCGGCACCGATGAGCAGCGAGCTGCTGTTTCATGCCGAGGCGATCCTGGGCGTGCCTTTGACCCTGTCGCTGGAGACGTTGCAGGAGCGCCTGGAGACCTTGGCCGACGAGTTGATGGTGGAACTCAAGCTCAGCGACGAAGCGTGATGGAGGTTATCCAAGGAAAAACTGCGCCTGCCTGTGGATAACCTGTAGAGACCCGGCCCCAGCCCAGGCTGGCCGTGGCTCAGCGGAAGATGGTCAAAAAATCACCGGTTTTCAAGGGCTTGTGCACAAATGGCGGGGATCACGCTGTGGATAACCTTGGGAAGGATAGGCGCAGGCCACGCTGGACGTGGCCTGTAGGGGGTTGTGCATTTTTTGATCAGCTGCGTCGGCGCATGCTGATCACCGCATCGACGCTGTACACCGCCAGCCCGGCCCAGATGAACAGGAACGCCACCAGTGTGCTGGACGACAGGTGCTCACCGAACAGCATCACGGCGAGCAGCAGCACCAGCGTCGGTGCGATGTACTGTAGAAAACCGATGGTAGTGTAGGGCAAATGCCGTGTTGCGGCGTTGAAGCACACCAACGGCACCAGCGTCACGGGGCCGGCCGCCACCAGCCACCAGGCTTCGGAGGTGGTCCAGAATGCCGCCTGGGCACTGGTGGCCGTGGGATTGAACAGCAACCAGGCGATGGCGATCGGCACCAGCATCCAGGTTTCCACCACCAGCCCCGGCAATGCCTTGACTGGCGCTTGTTTGCGAATCAGCCCATAGAAACCAAAGGTCAGCGCCAGCACCAGCGACACCCACGGCAGGCTGCCCACTTGCCAGACCTGCTGCGCCACGCCGACGGCCGCCAACCCCACCGCCAGCCATTGCATGCGGCGCAGGCGCTCGCCGAGTATCAACATGCCCAGCAAGACGTTCACCAGCGGGTTGATGTAGTAACCCAGACTGGCTTCGAGCATGCGCTCGTTATTCACCGCCCAGACATAGGTCAACCAGTTGGCCGCGATCAGTGTCCCGCTCAGGGCGAGGATCGCCAGGCGCTGTGGGTTGTCCCGCAGTTCACGCCACCAACCGGGGTGTTTCCAGACCAGCAGCAGCGCCGCGCCGAACAGGGCCGACCACAGCACCCGATGGATGATGATTTCCACGGAGGGTACGCTGGCGATGGCCTTGAAGTAGATCGGGAACAGACCCCAGATGATGTAGGCACTCAGGCCCAGGATGTACCCGCGACGCGGGTTGGCGGCTTGCATGCAAAATCCTTGCTTAGGCAGCTAACAAAGAAGTGATTGTAAGGAGATTTGTCTGGTTGTGCTGTGAACCTTTGTGAGCGTTCTGGCCCCGGCACAGATCCCTCTGTGGGAGCGGGCTTGCTCGCGAAAGCGGTGAGTCAGTCGACATGAACATTGAATGTTCCTCCGTCTTCGCGGGCAAGCCCGCTCCCACAAGGGCGCGCGGTGACTGCTGAAGCCCATCAGAACAGCTTCAACGGCTCTTCATTCAGCGCCGCCAACTGCTCGCGCAAGGCCAGTATCTGGTCGCCCCAGTAGCGTTCGCTGCCGAACCACGGGAAGCTGCGGGGGAAAGCCGGGTCGTCCCAGCGCCGTGCCAGCCAGGCGCTGTAGTGCATCAGGCGCAGGGCTCGCAGCGGCTCGATCAACGCGAGTTCACGGGGATTGAAGTCGTGGAATTCGCTGTAGCCGTCCATCAATTCCGACAACTGAGCGAGGCATTCCTGGCGATCGCCAGCGAGCATCATCCACACATCCTGCACCGCTGGGCCCATGCGGCAGTCGTCCAGATCGACGATGTGAAACACCTCGTCGCGGCACATCATGTTGCCGGGGTGGCAATCGCCGTGCATGCGGATGTTCTGGTGAGGCGTGGCGGCATAGACCTCTTCTACGCGCTTGAGCAGGTCCCGGGCGACCGACTCGTAGGCTGGCAGCAGGCTGCGGGGGACGAAGCCGCTTGCCAGCACGGTGGCCAGTGAATCATGACCGAAATTCTTCACGCCCAGGGCTTCGCGATGCTCGAACGGCCGGGTCGCCCCGAGCGCATGCAGGCGTCCCAGCAGTTGTCCCAAGCGATAGAGTTGGTCGAGATTGCCCGGTTCCGGCGCCCGGCCACCGCGACGAGGAAACAGGGTGAAACGAAACCCGGCGTGTTCGTGCAGGCTGGCGCCGTTGTGGATCAGCGGCGCCACCACGGGCACTTCGTAGTCGGCCAGTTCGAAGGTAAAACTGTGCTCTTCCAGGATCGCTTCATCGGTCCAGCGCTGGGGGCGATAGAACTTGGCGATCAGCGGCTCGGAGTCTTCGATGCCCACCTGGTAGACGCGGTTCTCGTAGCTGTTGAGGGCCAGTACGCGGGCGTCGCTGAGAAAGCCGATGCTTTCAACGGCATCGAGTACGAGGTCGGGGGTGAGGGTTTCAAACGGATGGGACATGCTGACTCCTGCGCAGCGGCAGGGCTGCCGCGTCCGGCCCAGCATGGTAGCGCAGACGGAGGTCGATAGGTGGCTGCGCTGAAGCCTTCGCGAGCAGGCTCGCTCCCACATGGGATCTTCAGCGTGTCGCTGATCCTGTGGGAGCAAGCCTGCTCGCGAAGGGGGCTATCAGGCCGCGCCGATCACCCCGCCGTCCTCGCGGGTAATCACCATCACCGAAGACCGCGGCTTGCCATTGGGCAGGTGCTCAGGGAAGGTCGAGCCACCGTTTTCCCCAGGGTGCTGGATCCCGACGAACAAGGCTTTCTGGTCCGGTGCAAAGCTGATCCCGGTCACCTCACAGCCCACCGGCCCGACCATGAAGCGGCGGATTTCGCCACTGTCGGGGTCGGCGCAGAGCATCTGATTGTTGCCCATGCCGGCGAAGTCCCCGGCGTTGCTGGAGTCGCCGTCGGTGAGGATCCACAGCCGGCCGGCCTTGTCGAAGCCCAGGCCATCGGGGCTGTTGAACATGTTTTGCGGGTTGATGTTGGACGATCCGGCTTTCGGCGTGCCGGCGTGTACCCTCGGGTTGCCGGCGACCACGAACAGGTCCCAGTCGAAGGTCTTGGACGCGTGGTCGTCGCGGTCGGTGCGCCAGCGCAGGATCTGCCCGTAGACGTTCTTGGCCCGAGGGTTTGGCCCGTCTACCGGTTGGCCGTCTTCGCCACGCTTGGAGTTGTTGGTCAGGGTGCAATAGACCTGACCGTCTTTCGGGCTGACCACGATCCACTCAGGGCGGTCCATGCGGGTGGCGCCCACGGCACTGGCGGCCAGGCGCGCATGGATCAGCACTTCGGCCTGGTCGGCGAAACCACGGCTGGCGTCGAGGCCGTTCTTGCCATGGGTCAACTCGATCCACTGGCCCTTGCCTTTGGGATGGTCCGGGTTGCCGTCGCCGGCATCGAAGCGCGCCACGTACAACGTGCCGTGGTCCAGCAAGTTGCTGTTGGCCTTGGCATTGCGATGATTGATACGTTCGCGGCTGACGAACTTGTAGATGAACTCACCGCGTTCATCGTCGCCCATGTACACCACGGCGCGACCGTCATTGGTTTGTGCCAGGGCGGCGTTTTCGTGTTTGAAACGGCCCAGGGCGGTGCGTTTTACCGGTGTGGATTGTGGATCGAACGGGTCGATTTCCACCACCCAGCCGTGGCGATTGAGTTCGTTGGGGTTTTTCGCCAGGTCGAAGCGCGGGTCGTACAGGTGCCAGTTGATCTCGCGGCTGGCGACGGTGGCGCCATAGCGTTTTTGCGCTTCATCGAACTGCAAGTCGGACTTGCTGCTGCCGAAGCAGTCGGTGAAGTTTTCTTCGCAGGTCAGGTAAGTGCCCCATGGCGTCATGCCGTTAGCGCAGTTCTGGAAAGTCCCGAGGACTTTCTTGCCGCTCTTGTCGGCACTGGTTTTCAGCAGGTCGTGGCCGGCAGCCGGGCCGCGCAGGCGAATCGGTGTATTGCCGTGGACTCTGCGGTTGTAGCGCGATTCCTGAACGAACTGCCACTGGCCGCGACGACGCTGGACCTCGATCACCGACACCCCTTCGCTGGCCTGGGCCTTG
The DNA here is from genome assembly GCF_965119365.1 of Pseudomonas medicaginis. Taxonomy (NCBI): domain Bacteria; kingdom Pseudomonadati; phylum Pseudomonadota; class Gammaproteobacteria; order Pseudomonadales; family Pseudomonadaceae; genus Pseudomonas; species Pseudomonas medicaginis. The sequence goes on along the minus strand of NZ_OZ221631.1, from coordinate 6,799,386 downwards.
TGCACGTCCTCGGCCGACTGCGGCTGGCCGCCGTGGGGGAAGAGGTAGCGGTAGTTGGTGTATTCGTTGTTGATTGCCATCAGCGCCCGGTTCTTGTCGCCAGGAAATTCGAACAGGCTCATGCCGTCGTTGTTATCGCCAAACTGCACTTCCTGTGCGCGGGCGGTGCCGTTGCCACTGGGGTCGAACGCCGGTGCATTTTTGCGCAGTGGCTGGCCCCAACTGATCAGCACCGAGGCTTTGTAGCCCGGCGGCAAGGTGATGGTGTCTGCCGTGGCGGCGGCGATGCTTTTGAAGCCCAGCAGCCGGCTGTTGCCTTCGCTCACGGCGGCGGCCAGCACGCTGCGGCTCAGCAGGTTGCCGCCCAGGAACATCGCGGCACCGCACAGGGCGCCGGCACTGATGAAACTGCGACGGCTCAGGCCGACGATCTTTTCCAGATCGGTGGATTGGTTTTCTTCTAATAGGCTCATCTCAGGCTCCCTGCTGGTTTTGGCAGTCACCTTAAAGCGGGTCGATGAAACTATTGTTGCAACGCACTACAGCGGTGTGCCGAGCAGCACATTTGTCGCTGAAAATGTCACTTGCACCGATGAGCCGGCTGCCAGGCTCTGTTCTTGCAACTGCTGCGGTTCGGCCAGGGCGCATAGCGTCTGGCCATTGGGCAGGCCGATGCGCACTTCGCTGGGGCCGTCTTCGGCCGCATCGACCTGCTCTATCACGCCACGTAGCGTATTGATCCCCGGTTCTTCCGCGTGTTCGACGGGGTGCAATTGCAGCCAGCCAGCCTTGATCAGCGCCACCACGTCGGTGCCGACACCCAGCTCCAGGCGCAGCGTGCTGTCATGGGTGATCTGCGCTTCGATGACCAGACCCCGGGCCAGCTCCAGGCGCACCCGGTCGTTATGTCCCTGGGCCTCGATGCCCAAGACCTTGCCGTGTAATTGATTGCGGGCGCTGGTGCGCAGCATCAGGCGACTGAGCAGGCCCAGATCACCGACGTCTTCGCTCGCCTCCAGCAGTTGCGCCTGCAGTGCTTGCAGGCGCAGATACAGGCGCAGCACGCGCTGGCCTTCCTCAGACAGCTTGGCGCCACCACCGCCCTTGCCGCCCACGCTGCGTTCCACCAATGGATGGTCCGCCAGGTTGTTCAACTCATCGATGGCATCCCACGCCGCCTTGTAGCTCAGGCCCGCGCTCTTGGCGGCGCGGGTGATCGAGCCCTGTTCGGCGATGTGCTGCAACAGGGCGATGCGTTGGGGGCGTCGAACGATGTGCTGGGTCAGGAGCGTGGACAATGACATGACGAAAACTGCGTGCAAAGGGCGATGACCGGACGTTGGCGCCTTGGGCGCGGCACGTCAAGCCGACTCACCGGGTTTCGGCGTGCGGGCCAGGCAGTACACATCGACCCGCGCAGCGCCGGCATCGCGCAACAGGGCGGCCAGTGCCTGGGCGGTGGCGCCGGTGGTGAGCACGTCGTCGACCAATGCCAGGTGACGGTTGCGCAATGCTGCCTGGGGCGCGAGGGCAAAGGCCTGGCGCAGGTTTCGTCGCCGGGCCCTGGCGTCGAGGGCCTGTTGGGCGGGGGTGTCCTGGGTGCGTCGCAGCAGGTGTTCTTCGCAAGGAATCGCCAGTGGCCCACTGAGCCAGCGGGCCAGCAGCAGCGCCTGGTTGAAGCCGCGCTGGCGCAGACGCCGGGTCGCCAGCGGCACCGGTACCAGTGCGTCGGGCCGTTCCAGCCCTTCGTCGAAATGATGTTGCAGCGACTGCGCCAGCAGTTCGCCCAACAGTCGCCCCAGGGGCCATTTCGCCTGATGCTTGAAGCGGGTGATCAGGCTGTCCACCGGGAAGTCGTAGGCCCAAGGCGCCAGGACTCGCTCGAAGGCCGGCGGCCGCGAGGCACATTGGCCACAACGCAGTCCGGCCATGGGCAGCGGCAGGGCGCAGACGCTGCAGTGATCGCCGAGCCAGGGCAGCTCGCTTTCGCAGGGGGTGCAGATAGGTTGTGGCGTATCGGTGCCGTCGCCGCACAGCAGGCAGGTTTGTTCGTTTTTTAACCAGATGTAAACCGGTCCTTTGTATCGTGGTTGACAGCGCATGACTCTTCCTTAAATATGCCGAACATCCGTGTCGCGCCTGTGGGTATTCCATGTCCCAGGCGCCAGCCAAGCATAATCAAGGAAATGCCCATGAGCGCCAGCACCACTGCCAACCTGCGTCATGACTGGTCTTTGGCCGAAGTCAAAGCACTCTTTGTCCAGCCATTCAATGACCTGTTGTTCCAGGCGCAGACCGTGCACCGCGCGCATTTCGACGCCAACCGGGTCCAGGTGTCCACGTTGCTGTCGATCAAGACCGGCGCTTGCCCGGAAGATTGCAAATATTGTCCGCAGTCCGGTCACTACAACACCGGGCTGGACAAAGAGAAGTTGCTGGAAGTGCAGAAGGTCCTCGAAGAGGCTGCGCGGGCCAAGGCCATCGGTTCGACCCGTTTCTGCATGGGGGCGGCGTGGAAGCACCCATCGGCCAAGGACATGCCGTATGTGCTGGAAATGGTCAAGGGCGTGAAGGCCATGGGCCTGGAAACCTGCATGACCCTGGGCCGCCTCGACCAGGAGCAGACCGAAGCGCTGGCCCAGGCCGGCCTGGACTACTACAACCATAACCTCGATACCTCGCCGGAGTTCTACGGCAGCATCATCACCACCCGCACCTACAGCGAGCGCCTGCAAACCCTGGCCTATGTGCGTGATTCGGGGATGAAGATCTGCTCCGGCGGGATCCTGGGCATGGGCGAGTCTCTGGACGACCGCGCCAACCTGCTGATCCAACTGGCGAACCTGCCGGAGCATCCGGAGTCGGTGCCGATCAACATGCTGGTCAAGGTCGCGGGCACGCCGCTGGAGAATGCCGAAGACATCGATCCGTTCGATTTCATCCGCATGCTCGCCGTGGCGCGGATCATGATGCCCCAGTCCCATGTGCGCCTGTCCGCTGGCCGTGAAGCGATGAACGAGCAGATGCAGGCCCTGGCTTTTTTTGCCGGCGCCAACTCGATTTTCTACGGCGACAAGCTGTTGACCACCGCCAACCCGCAAGCCGACAAGGACATGCAACTGTTCGCACGCCTGGGCATCCAGCCCGAAGCCCGCGAAGAGCATGCCGACGAAGTGCATCAGGCGGCGATTGAACAGGCGCTGGTGGAACAGAAGAGCAGCGAGCAGTTCTATAACGCCGCTGTTTGACCACTCACCGATACCCGGATTGGAGTGCAAGACCCTGTGGGAGCGAGCTTGCTCGCGATGGCGATGGAACATTCACATTTATGTCGACTGACACGCCGCTATCGCGAGCAAGCTCGCTCCCACAAGGGCTTTGGCCAGTCTTTAAACAGTTGAGGCCTGCATGCCCTTCGATCTCGCCGCACGCCTGGCTGCACGTCGTGCCGACAACCTCTATCGCCAGCGCCCACTGCTCGAAAGCCCGCAGGGCCCGGAAGTGGTGGTGGACGGCCAGCCGTTGCTGGCGTTCTGCAACAACGATTACCTGGGCCTGGCCAATCACCCGCAAGTGATCGAAGCCTGGCGCGCCGGGGCGGCCCGTTGGGGGGTGGGGGGAGGCGCCTCTCATTTGGTGATCGGCCACAGCGGTCCGCATCACGCCCTGGAAGAAGCCTTGGCCGACCTGACGGGGCGGCCGCGGGCGTTGCTGTTCACCACTGGCTACATGGCCAACCTCGGCGCCGTCACCGCGCTGGTGGGGCAGGGCGATACGGTGTTGGAAGACCGCCTCAATCATGCTTCGCTGCTCGACGCCGGGCTGTTGTCCGGTGCACGTTTCAACCGATACCTGCACAACGATGCCCGAAGCCTGGCCAGCCGCCTGGAGAAAGCCACCGGCAATACCTTGGTGGTCACCGATGGCGTGTTCAGCATGGACGGCGACCTTGCCGACCTACCGGCCCTGGCCCGTGAAGCCAAGGCCAAGGGCGCCTGGCTGATGGTCGACGATGCCCACGGCTTCGGTCCGCTGGGAGCCCAGGGCGGCGGTATCGTCGAACATTTCGGCTTGAGCCAGGATGACGTGCCGGTGCTGGTCGGTACCCTGGGCAAGGCCTTTGGCACCGCCGGCGCCTTCGTCGCCGGTAGCGAGGAACTGATCGAAAGCCTGATTCAGTTCGCGCGTCCCTACATCTACACCACCAGCCAACCGCCGGCCCTGGCCTGCGCCACGCTCAAGAGCCTTGAACTGCTGCGCGGCGAGCATTGGCGACGCGAACACCTGCAGGTGCTGATCCGCCAGTTCCGCCAGGGCGCCGAGCAGATCGGCCTGCAATTGATGGACAGCTTCACGCCGATCCAACCGATCCTGGTGGGCGATGCGGGGCGTGCCATGCGCGTGTCGCAGATGTTGCGCGAGCGCGGGCTGATGGTCACGGCGATCCGCCCACCCACCGTGCCGGCCGGCAGCGCTCGTTTGCGCGTGACGTTGACCGCTGCCCACAGCGAGGCCCAGGTGCAGCTATTGTTGGATGCACTGGCCGAGTGTTTTGCCCTGTTGGAACCGGAGCCAAGCCATGCGTGATCGACTGATTCTGTTACCCGGTTGGGGCTTGGGCGTTTCACCGCTGGAACCGCTGGCGGCGGCCTTGCAAGGGCTCGACGAACACCTGCGGGTGGACATCGAACCGTTGCCGGCGTTGCTGTCGAGCGATCCCGATGAATGGCTCGAAGAGTTGGATGCCAGCGTGCCCCAGGACGCCTGGCTGGGCGGCTGGTCCCTGGGTGGCATGCTGGCCTCGGCATTGGCGGCGCGTCGAGGGGAGCGTTGCTGCGGCTTGCTGACCCTGGCAAGCAATCCGGTCTTTGTCGCCCATGAACACTGGCCGAGCGCGATGGACGGCCAGACCTTCGATGGCTTTCTCGCCGGCTGTGCGGCCGACCCACGTCAGACCCTCAAGCGTTTCAGCCTGCTGTGCGCCCAGGGCGGCAGCGATCCGCGCGGGTTGTCGCGGTTGCTGTTGGCCGGAGCGCCCAGCACGTCGCCCGAAGCCCTGATGGCCGGGCTCGAACTGCTGGCGCAATTGGACACACGTACCGCGTTGCAGGGGTTTAGGGGGCCGCAACTGCATCTGTTTGCCGGGCTCGACGCCCTGGTACCGGCCGAAGCGGCGGGTGAATTGCTCGCGCTGCTGCCGGATGTCGAAATCGGTCTGATCGAACAGGCCGGCCACGGATTTCTTCTGGAGGACCCGCACGGTGTAGCGGGGGCGATCCAGGCTTTTTTGCATGAGTCCGGTGATGACTGATTTGTCTCTTCCCCCATTGCCCGGTGCCTTGCCCGACAAGCGCCAGGTCGCGGCTTCGTTTTCCCGGGCGGCAACCAGCTATGACAGTGTGGCCGAGCTGCAGCGCGACGTCGGTCAACAATTGCTCGACCGCTTGCCGACCTCGTTCATGTCGCGACGTTGGTTGGACCTGGGTTGCGGTACCGGTTATTTCACGCGGGCCCTGGGCGCGCGTTTCGGCGAGCGCACAGGCTTGGCATTGGATATCGCCGAAGGCATGCTCAACCATGCGCGTCCCCAAGGTGGCGCCGCGTATTTTGTCGCCGGTGATGCTGAGCGTCTGCCTTTGCACGCGGCGAGCTGCGACCTGGTGTTCTCCAGCCTGGCGGTGCAATGGTGTGCGGATTTTGCCGCGGTGCTGAGGGAGGCTCATCGAGTATTGAAGCCGGGCGGGGTGCTGGCCTTTACCAGCCTCTGCGTGGGTACTTTGTACGAGTTGCGCGACAGTTGGCGTCAGGTGGATGGCTGGGTGCACGTCAATCGTTTCCGTGGGTTCGAGACGTATCAGCACCTTTGCGCGGCCAGCGGACTGAAGGTCGTCAGTCTTGAAAACCGTCCTCATGTGTTGCATTACCCTGATGTGCGCAGCCTGACCCATGAATTGAAAGCGTTGGGCGCCCACAATCTGAACCCTGGGCGCCCTGGCGGCTTGACGGGCAGGGCGCGGATTCTTGCGCTGGTTGAAGCCTATGAGCAGTTTCGTCAGGCCCAGGGACTGCCGGCGACTTACCAGGTGGTCTACGCCGTTCTGGAGAAACCGCTATGAGCCAAGCCTATTTCATCACCGGCACCGACACCGATGTAGGCAAGACCACCGTTGCGGCGGGTCTGCTGCATGCTGCGCGACAGGCTGGCATGAGCACGGCTGCCGGGAAACCCGTGGCCTCTGGCTGTGACGTGACGCCCAAGGGCCTGCGCAATGCCGATGCGTTGGCACTGCTGGCCGAATGCTCGTTGCCGTTGACTTATGCACAGGTCAATCCGGTGGCGTTCGAGCCGGCAATAGCGCCGCACTTGGCCGCCCGGGAGGCGGGCGTTGCGTTGACGGTGCAGTCGCTACTGGGGCCCATGCGCGAAGTGCTGGCGCTGGGTGCCGACTTTACCTTGATCGAAGGCGCGGGCGGTTGGCGCGTGCCGCTGGCTGGGCAGGACAATCTCTCCGACCTGGCGATAGCGCTGGGCTTGCCGGTGATCCTGGTGGTGGGCGTGCGCCTGGGCTGCATCAGTCACGCATTGTTGACCGCGGAGGCTATTGCCCGCGATGGCTTGCAGCTTGCCGGTTGGGTCGCGAACATCATCGACCCGGCCACCTCGCGCCTGGAGGAAAACCTGGCAACCCTGGCCGAGCGACTTCCGGCGCCCTGCCTGGGCCGAGTGGCGCGGATCCAGAGCGTGACGGCCCAAGCCGTGGCCGAACACCTGCAGTTGGATCTGCTGGACTGACCTCACGCCAAGGTTTTACCTATGGCAAGGCACTGTGCCATTAGTGTTTTTGTCGGGCCTTTTCACTGGGCTTCTGATTCAATGGCCACTGTCGACCCTTCACGAAGACGAATTCTGCCATGGAAATCTCAGGAAACACCGCGTTCTATGCCGGTCTGAGCACGATTCAGACAGGGCAGAACCGCGTCGATCAGGCTTCCAGCCAGATCGCCAACAACACGATCGAGCGTTCGGTCACCAGCCAGTCGTCCGAAGTCCAAGTGGATCGCCTGCGATCGGTGGACCGTAGCCAGCAGTCGGACCTGGCCAGCAACATGGTCGACATGGCCCAGGGCAAGTTCCAGGTGCAATTGGGCGCCAATGTCGCCAAGGCATCCGACGAAATGCTCGGTACGTTGATCGATACCTTCGCCTGATCCTGTTCTTCAGATTTGCCAGAACGCCGCGATTATTCGCGGCGTTTTTGTCTCTAACGTCTTATTGCTCAACTAATCTTTTCCTACGCGCATTGGGGATACTTCAGTGCGATAGATTTCCCGTGTCCGACATTTTTCTCCGGCTGATGACGAACGGCAAAAGATCGGCGCTTGACAAGATTTGGGCGTAAACGTATGTTTCAAACAACTGTTTGACCGCTACAACAAATCCATGCGGTCGTTCATTCCCGGTTACATCAGCAGAGGTTTATCGCTATGCCTGACTACAAGGCCCCCTTGCGTGATATTCGCTTCGTTCGTGACGAACTGCTTGGCTACGAAGCGCATTATCAGAGCCTTCCGGCTTGCCAGGACGCAACTCCGGACATGGTTGATGCCATTCTCGAAGAAGGCGCCAAGTTTTGTGAGCAGGTACTGGCTCCGCTGAACCGCGTGGGTGACATCGAAGGTTGCACCTGGAGCGAGTCCGGCGTGAAGACCCCGACCGGCTTCAAGGAAGCCTACAAGCAATTCGTCGAAGGCGGCTGGCCGAGCCTGGCCCACGACGTCGAGCATGGCGGCCAAGGCCTGCCGGAATCCCTGGGCCTGGCGGTCAGTGAGATGGTCGGTGAGGCCAACTGGTCGTGGGGCATGTACCCGGGCCTGTCCCATGGCGCCATGAACACGATTTCCGAGCACGGTACGCCCGAACAGCAAGAGGCTTACCTGACCAAGCTGGTTTCCGGCGAATGGACCGGCACCATGTGCCTGACCGAACCGCACTGTGGCACCGACCTGGGCATGCTGCGCACCAAGGCCGAGCCTCAGGCCGACGGTTCCTACAAGGTTTCCGGTACGAAGATCTTCATTTCGGCTGGCGAACACGACATGGCCGACAACATCGTCCACATCGTGCTGGCACGCCTGCCGGACGCACCGGCTGGCACCAAGGGCATTTCGCTGTTTATCGTTCCAAAATTCCTGCCTAACGCCGACGGCTCCATCGGCCAGCGCAACGCGGTGAGCTGCGGTTCCCTGGAACACAAGATGGGCATCCACGGCAACGCCACTTGCGTGATGAACTTCGACGCGGCCACCGGTTACCTGATCGGCCCGGCGAACAAAGGCCTGAACTGCATGTTCACCTTCATGAACACGGCTCGCCTGGGCACTGCGCTGCAAGGCCTGGCCCACGCCGAAATCGGTTTCCAGGGCGGTCTGAAATATGCCCGTGATCGCCTGCAAATGCGTTCCCTGACTGGCCCGAAAGCGCCGGATAAGGCCGCCGACCCGATCATCGTGCACCCGGATGTGCGTCGCATGCTGCTGACCATGAAGGCCTTCGCCGAAGGTAACCGGGCGATGGTGTACTTCACCGCCAAGCAGGTCGACATCGTCAAGTACGGCGTGGACGAAGAAGAGAAGAAAAAGGCCGATGCGTTGCTGGCGTTCATGACGCCTATCGCCAAGGCCTTCATGACCGAAGTCGGTTTCGAATCGGCCAACCATGGCGTGCAGATCTACGGTGGCCACGGCTTCATCGCCGAGTGGGGCATGGAGCAGAACGTTCGCGACAGCCGCATCTCGATGCTGTACGAAGGCACCACTGGCATCCAGGCCCTCGACCTGCTGGGCCGTAAGGTGCTGATGACTCAAGGCGAGGCACTGAAGGGCTTCACCAAGATCGTCCACAAGTTCTGCCAGGGCAACGAAGGCAACGAAGCGGTCAAGGAGTTCGTCGAGCCCCTGGCTGCGCTGAACAAGGAATGGGGCGAGCTGACCATGAAGGTCGGCATGGCGGCCATGAAGGATCGCGAAGAAGTGGGCGCGGCATCGGTGGACTACCTGATGTACTCCGGTTACGCCTGCCTGGCCTATTTCTGGGCTGACATGGCGCGCCTGGCGGCGGAAAAACTCGCAGCCGGCACCACCGAAGAAGCCTTCTACACCGCCAAGCTGCAGACTGCGCGTTTCTACTTCCAGCGCATCCTGCCGCGTACCCGTACCCACGTGGCAACCATGCTGTCGGGCGCCAATAACCTGATGGACATGAAAGAAGAGGACTTCGCGCTGGGTTACTAAGCCTCACGCAGTTCTTTGAAAAAAGCCGCTGCTTCTTCGGGAGCAGCGGTTTTTTTTTGCCGGCGACAAATGCTCGCCTCAAGCGCCAGCAGGCCTCAAATCACCGAATTTCTCCCTGTACACGTCGCGAACCCAATCGATGAACACCCGCATCCTGGGGAAAGCTTGCGATCAAACGGGTAGCGCGAACTGACAGGCCGTCCCGCAGCCGGCGAGTGCGGCGCTGGCGTAGCGCTCTGCGTCACTGACCGAAATCCAGCCTCGTACTTCAAATGCCGTCACCTGTCCCTGCAACGCGTCGAAACGGTCCATAGGGGCCCATTTGTTGTGATTTTTGGAATGGATAAGTCAATTTCATCCCGTTTATTCACAGGCGGTCAATCGACATCATGGCGTTGTGGGCTGACAACCCTCGCGCCCTGTGGGCTCGGCCGGTGCCGGTCCCGTGAAACCAGCTTTATCGCACGTACCGAAGAGGAATTGCCCATGAAAGTGAACACCACTCTTGCGGCCTGGTGCCTGATCGCCGTTGGCGGCCGCTTACTGGGTCATAGCACCCTGTCTAGTCTCTTGAGGTCACGGCGCTTACCTGTGATCCGGGAGGTGAGTCATGGCCAATAACGCATTCCTCACTCATCTGAAGGTGGTGGTGGGTGAGTCGGTCATTGCGTCATCAGCCGCCACCCTGAGCGTGATGGCGCTGGAGGTTCCGGTGTGGGCCATGTTTGTCGGGTGGATTTCATTCTTTACCCGCGGCCTCAACCTCAAGCAGGGGACGATCAACCTGGCCTGCGTGCTGATTGGCGTCATTCTGGGTATCGGTGCGGCCCACGCCATGGCTGCCCTGACGCCCGTTCTGGGCAGCTATGCCATCAGTGCAGTGGTGTTCGCCATTACGGTCATTGCGCTGTCTTTGGCCAAGGCGCCGGTGTTCAACAACCTGCTCGGTTTCTTTCTGGGTCTGGTGGCGTATTTCGCTTCGCACCAACCCCCGTCGCTCACGACCTTCGGGGTGCTGGCCCTGGCCGGGACGCTGGGAGCGACAGCGGCCCTGCTGGCTCATTCTCTGCAAAAGCGGATTCGCCAGAGCGCTGGTCATTGACGCGAAGAAGTGCAGCTCATCGCGCCAGCAAGCGCGGGCCACGCCAGCGGGTGGCCCCGAAAACCTTCTTGCGCCCACGCATCCACAAAAGGACTACAAGATGGAAACCTCACACAGTAAATCCGGAACTACTTCCATGAAAACCACCCGCTCTCAAGAGCGCCTGCTGTTTCCTGCGCTGGACGGGCTTTACACCCGCGCGGAGCCCGTTTTGTATGCAGTGCTGCGGTGTGCGTTCGGCATTGTCATGTTCACCCACGGTCTTCCAAAAGCCTTGGGGATATCCCATGGCTCCATGGCGGACCCCATGGCGGGCTCCATCAATCTGATCCAGAACGTCATGGGCTTGCCGTTCGCCGCGCAATGGGCATTTCTGATCATGCTTCTTGAAACGGTCGGCGCGGTCATGCTGGCTGTCGGTCTGTGGGCGCGCCCGGTCGCGTTCATGATGGCGGTGCAAATGGTAGGTATCAGCTACGCGCTTGGCCCCACTTGGCCCTGGATTGATCGCGGCATCGAGTTTCCCGTGTTGATGGGATTTCTTGCGCTCTATATTGCCGTGCGCGGTAGCGGCCACTTTGCGGTGGATCGCAAGCTCGGGTTTTCCATCTGAAGAGGCGCAGGTGCTTGCGTGAGGATCCTGTAACAACAATTGCTCCGTCGAGCCCTAAGAAAACCTCTGGCCCTGCCGCTACAGGGATGGCAGTGTGACATCTGTCACATCTCGCGTGCCTTACGGTTCCAATCGCAGGCACAATGCCATCTTTCATCAGCCGGGTCGGAGTTTTACCCTTGCCGCGTTCTTCCGCTGTACGTTTAAGCCATTTCCTACCGTCATTGCTGCTGTTGCTGGCGGGGCTTGCGGCTGCCTACGTCAAGGATCTAAACGTTTTCTTCACCTCGCTGTTCAATGTTCTTCCAACGTTGGTGCTGCTGTTGGGCGGGGCGTACTGCGCGGTCTATCGGCGCCAGCGCGAGCTGTTCCTGATGGTCACGGTGTACATCGCCTACTTTCTCCTGGACACCCAGACCGATTTCTATCGCGACAACGGCAAGGTGCGCGAAGACGCTGCGGTGGTGTTTCACCTCGTCTGCCTGTTGCTGCCGCTGCTGTTCGGGTTGTTCGCGGCGTGGCAGGAGCGCACCCACCTGTTCCAGGACATGGTGGCGCGGTTCGCGGTGTTGCTGGTCTTCGGCAGCGTGGCCTTGGCCCTGGAGCAGAGTTTCCCCCAGGCCTTGCTGTTGTGGCTCTCGGAGATCCGTTGGCCCGCCTTGCACGGCGCCTGGATGAGCCTGATCCAATTGTCCTACCCGATGTTCGCCGCCGCGTTCCTGCTGCTGGCCTGGCAATATTGGCGCAACCCCCGACCCCTGCACGCGGCGCAACTGGTGGGTTTGCTCGGGTTGTTCTGGATGCTGCCCAAGACGTTTATCCTGCCGTTCACCCTGAACATCATGTGCAGCCAGGTGATGTTGATGATCGCAGCGGCGGTTGCCCACGAGGCCTATCAAATGGCCTTCCGTGACGAGCTCACCGGCCTGCCGGGCCGTCGTGCACTGAACGAACGCATGCAGCGCCTGGGGCGCAACTATGTGTTGGCGATGAGCGATGTGGACCATTTCAAGAAATTCAACGACACCCACGGCCACGACGTGGGCGATCAGGTGCTGCGCCTGGTCGCCAGCAAACTGTCGAAGATCGGCGGTGGCGGCAGGGCTTATCGCTACGGCGGTGAGGAATTTGCCCTGGTGTTCGCTGGCAAGACCATCGACGAGTGCATGCCCCACCTGGAAGTCATCCGCCAGTCCATCGAGACGTACGCCATCCAACTGCGCAACCCTGACAGCCGTCCCCAGGACGACCAACAAGGCCGCCAGCGTCGCTCCGGCGCCGGTGCGTCCAGCGTCTCGGTGACGGTCAGCATCGGCGTCGCGGAACGCCTCGAGCAACGCACGCCTGAAGAAGTGCTCAAGTCCGCCGACCAGGCGCTGTATAACGCCAAGGGCGCGGGGCGTAACTGTGTGGTTGCCTTCGGCCAGAGCCGCCGTGGCGCGGTGCGCATGGAGGCCGCCGCCGGTTGAGTGATGACGGCGCATTCAGCGTCTGGACTGTGATTGTGGGCCACGGTGGCCGGCAGTAGGTTGAAACGATCTGCTACCGGAGAAAACCACCATGCCCGAGTACAAAGCCCCCCTGCGCGACATGCGCTTTTTGATCGATCACGTTTTCGATTTCCACGGCCGTTATGCCGAACTGGGTGCCGGCGATGCCAGCCCGGACATGGTCGGCGCGATCCTCGAGGAGGGCGCCAGGTTCTGTGAGAACGTGTTGGCGCCGCTCAATCGCTCCGGTGACGAAGAGGGTTGTCATTTCGACAACGGCGTAGTGACCACGCCCGCAGGTTTCAAGCAGGCTTTTGCACAGTACGTGGAGGGCGGCTGGCATGGGCTGGCGGCGGACCCGACGTACGGCGGCCAAGGCTTGCCCAGCTCCCTGGGCCTGGTCATCAGCGAGATGATCGGCTCCAGCAATACCTCCTGGGGCATGTACCCGGGCCTGACTCACGGCGCCATGTCGGCGATTCACGCCCACGGCAGCGCTGAACAGAAACAGACCTACCTGAGCAAACTCACCGCCGGCCAATGGACCGGCACCATGTGCCTGACCGAAGCCCACTGCGGCACCGACCTGGGCATCATCAAGACCCGTGCCGTGCCCCAGGCCGACGGCAGCTACGCGATCTCCGGCAGCAAGATCTTCATTTCCGCCGGCGAACACGACATGAGCGACAACATCATCCACCTGGTATTGGCCAAGCTGCCAGACGCCCCCGCCGGGACCAAGGGCATCTCGCTATTCATCGTGCCCAAGTTTCTGCCCGACGCCACAGGTGAGGCCGGGGAGCGCAACGGCGTTTCCTGTGGTTCGATCGAACACAAGATGGGCATCAAGGCCTCGGCCACTTGCGTGCTGAATTTCGATGGGGCCAGGGGGTTCCTGATCGGTGAGCCGAACAAGGGCCTCAACTGCATGTTCACCATGATGAACCACGCTCGCCTGGGTACCGGTATGCAGGGCCTGTGCCTGGGGGAGGCGAGCTTCCAGGGCGCGATCAAATACGCCAACGACCGTTTGCAGATGCGCGCGCTGACCGGCCCCAAGGCGCCGGAAAAAGTCGCCGACCCGATCATCGTCCATCCCGATGTGCGCAGGATGTTGCTGACCATGAAGGCCTTCAACGAAGGCAACCGGGCGCTGACGTATTTCACCGCCCAACTGCTCGATACCGCGCACCTGAGCCCGGACGAAAGCGCCCGCCAGGAGGCCGAGGACCTGCTGGCGTTCCTCACCCCGATCTGCAAGGCTTTCATGACCGACACCGGGCTGGAGGTGACCAACCAAGGCATGCAAGTGTTCGGCGGCCACGGCTTCATTCGCGAGTGGGGCATGGAGCAGTTGGTGCGCGACTGCCGCATCGCGCCGATCTACGAGGGCACCAATGGCATCCAGGCCTTGGACTTGCTGGGGCGCAAGGTGCTGGGCAGCCAGGGCAAGTTGCTGCGTGGCTTTACCAGGATCGTCCATAAGTTCTGCGCCGCCAACGCTCAACATCCGCAGCTCAAGGAGTACGTCGCGCAACTCGACGGGCTCAACCAGCAGTGGGGTGAACTGACCACCCGAGTCGTCATGGCCGCCATGAAGAACCCGAATGAAGTGGGCGCCGCCTCCGTGGATTATTTGATGTACAGCGGCTACATCATCCTGGCCTACCTGTGGTTGCGCATGGCCTTGGTGGCCCAGGCGCAACTCGACACGGGTACAGGGGATGGCGATTTCTGCCGGGCCAAATTGGCAACGTGCGAGTTTTACTTCAAGCGCCTGCTGCCGCGTACGACCGCCCATCGGGCTGCGGTCGAGGCTGGGAGCGACTGTTTGATGAGCCTGCCGGCAGAGTCGTTTGCCCTCTGACTGAACCCGTGGCGAGGGAGTTTGCTCCCGCTGAGCTGCATAGCAGCCCTCTTTTTATGAGTGCTGCGCACTCAAGCGGGAGCAAGCGCCCTCGCCACGATGAATCTCTACAACCTTGCGCGTGACTAAAAATAACAAAACAGTCACTGGTTGACCCTATGTGTCGCAAAAGTTGTTGAGGTACACTCAGGCCATTGCGAAAACCGTCTTTTACGAACCATTTGTTTAGATCCTGCGAGGTTTGCCATGGCTGACTACAAAGCGCCCCTGCGCGATATGCGCTTCGTCCTCAATGAAGTGTTCGAGGTGGCGAAACTCTGGGCCCAATTGCCGGTGTTGGCCGACACCGTGGACGCTGAAACGGTCGAAGCGATCCTCGAGGAAGCCGGCAAAGTCACCAGCAAAAGTATCGCCCCCCTCAGCCGCGCCGCTGACGAAGAAGGTTGCCGCTGGGCGGACGGTGCCGTCACCACGCCGGCAGGTTTTCCACAGGCCTACAAGACTTACGCTGAAGGCGGTTGGGTCGGTGTCGGTGGTGATCCGGTGTACGGCGGCATGGGCATGCCCAAGGCCGTTTCGGCCCAGGTCGAGGAAATGGTCAACTCCGCCAGCCTGTCCTTCGGCCTGTACCCGATGCTGACCGCTGGTGCTTGCCTGTCGATCAATGCCCATGCCAGCGAAGAACTGAAGGCGGCGTACCTGCCGAACATGTACGCCGGCGTCTGGGCCGGCTCCATGTGCCTGACCGAACCGCATGCCGGCACGGACCTGGGGATCATCCGCACCAAGGCCGAACCTCAGGCCGACGGTTCCTACAAGGTCAGCGGCACGAAGATATTCATCACCGGTGGCGAGCACGATCTCACCGAGAACATCATTCACCTGGTGCTGGCGAAACTGCCAGATGCACCGGCAGGTCCCAAGGGCATCTCGCTGTTCCTGGTGCCCAAGTTCATGGTCAATGCCGACGGCAGCCTGGGCGCGCGCAACGCGGCCAACTGTGGGTCGATCGAACACAAGATGGGGATCCAGGCATCCGCCACTTGCGTGATGAACTTCGACGAAGCCGTGGGTTACCTGGTGGGTGAGCCGAACAAAGGCCTGGCGGCCATGTTCACCATGATGAACTACGAGCGTCTGGGCGTTGGCATCCAAGGCCTGGCTTCCGGCGAGCGTTCCTACCAGAACGCCGTCGAATACGCCCGTGATCGCCTGCAAAGCCGTTCGCCCACCGGTGCGCAGAACAAGGACAAGGTCGCTGACCCGATCATCGTCCACCCCGACGTGCGCCGTATGCTGCTGACCATGAAGGCCTCGAACGAGGGGGGCCGGGCATTTTCCACCTACGTGGCGATGCAACTGGACACTGCCAAGTTCAGCGAAGATCCGGTCACCCGCAAGCGCGCCGAGGACTTGGTGGCGTTGTTGACCCCGGTGGCCAAGGCTTTCCTGACCGACCTGGGCCTGGAAACCACGGTCCATGGCCAACAGGTGTTCGGCGGCCATGGCTACATTCGCGAATGGGGCCAGGAACAACTGGTACGTGACGTGCGCATCACCCAGATCTACGAAGGCACCAACGGCATCCAGGCGCTGGATCTGGTCGGGCGCAAGATCGTCGGCAGCGGCGGGGCGTTCTACCATTTGTTCGCTGATGAAATCCGCCATTTCACCGCCACCGCGAGCAGCGACCTGGAAGAGTTCATCAAGCCGTTGAACAGCGCAGTCGACACGCTGGACGAATTGACTGCCTGGCTGCTGGATCGGGCCAAGAGCAACCCGAACGAAATCGGCGCGGCGTCGGTGGAGTATCTCCAGGCGTTCGGCTACACCGCGTACGCCTACATGTGGGCTCTAATGGCCAGGGCGGCCTTGGGCAAGGAAAACCAGGAAGATTTCTACGCGAGCAAGCTGGGAACGGCGCGGTTCTATTTCGCCCGCCTGCTGCCGCGTATCCATTCCTTGAGCGCTTCGGTCAAGGCGGGCAGCGAGTCGCTGTTCCTGCTGGAGGCCGGTCAGTTCTGAAACCATGATGATGTGTAAGCATTTGCTTACACGTCGTGCCGGTGTTTTCCCTCTATCGGCAAATTGGATCCAGGACTAATCTAGCTTCCATGGACGTAGCGCAGGACGCGCAAAGGCAACAACACGGACACGTAGGATTCTGCCAGGACGGCGGAGTGAAATGGATGTCAGGGAAACAGTCTGCAAAGCCCCGCTTCGGCGGGGTTTTCTTTTGCCTGCGTTTTTTGTCGTTGCGCGGGTTTGGCCATTCGGGCCGCATTTCCTGAGTATTCTCACTGAACCCTGACGAGCGGTCGGGGGTCAATGAGCTGTATGGCAACGTAGCCATCGCCAATCAGGGAGTCATCCATGGATATCATTCGAATCATCATCGCCATCCTGTTGCCGCCATTGGGTGTGTTTTTGCAGGTGGGTTTTGGCGGGGCTTTCTGGCTGAACATTCTGCTGACACTACTGGGTTATATTCCGGGCATCGTGCACGCGGTGTACATCATCGCCAAGCGCTGAAGGTTCTGTTGCCAGGTGTTCGCCACTTCCTATAGGTGCGCATCCATCACCTTGCGATAGAACAACCATTCATGTTCCAGCGCATGCGCCTGGTTCGCAGCCTTGCGAAAGCCATGACGCTCATCCGGATAGTAGTGCGCCTCGACCGCGACGCCGTTGGCCTGTAAGGCCCTGACCATGTCGCGGGTTTGCTGCGGCACCACCACGGCGTCCAGCTCACCCTGGAAAAAGATCACCGGCACGCGAATGCTCCCGGCGTGCAGCAACGGGGTGCGGGCGCGGTAGCGTTCGACGTCCTGTCGCGGGTCGCCGATCAGCCAGTCCAGATAGTCACCTTCGAACTTGTGCGTGGCACGGCTGAGGGCGACAGGGTCGCTGACGCCATAGAGGCTGGCGCCGGCACGGAATACAGCATGGAACGCCAACGCACAGAGGGTCGTGTAGCCACCGGCACTGCCACCTCGAATGAACGCATGACGGCCGTCGACCAGGCCTTGCTCATCCAGGTAGGCGACCACCGCGCAGGCATCCTCGACATCCACCACGCCCCAACTCAAGTGCAACGCCTGCCGATAGGCCCGGCCGTAGCCGCTGCTGCCGCGGTAATTGAGATCGGCAACGGCAAAGCCACGCTGGGTCCAATATTGGATACGCGGATCGAACAGAGGGTAACAGGCCGAGGTGGGGCCGCCGTGAATGAACACCACCAGGGGCGGCTTCGCTTGTTCATTCATGGCCGGGTAAAAGAACCCGTGGGCCTCGCCTGATCCGGATGGATAGCGCAGGGTTCGAGGACGGCTGATCTGTTCGACGGGCAATGGCGCGACGCCGCCGGCCAGCACGGCCACTTCATGACTATGCCGCTCGATGGCAATGACCGCCGATGGGCGGGTCGGCGAGGCGGCAATGGCGTAGATGAACCGCTCATCCAGCGCCAGGCTGCGAAAGCGGGTGTAGGTGCCGGTAAAGTCCTCAAGGGCCCCGTCATCGCGACACAGGCCCAGACGGCCGAAGCCCGCTTCGGTCCAACTCGCCAGGTACGTGTATTCACCCAACGGCAGCCAGGTACAGCCCCCCAACTGCCATGGTGCAGGGGCATGATCGGCTTCGGCGGCAGGCAGCGGTACCAGGCCTTGGGCCGAGGCCCTCCAGGGCTGCCAATAACCACCGCGATCACTCAGGCAATAAAGGCGACCGGACGCGTCGAAGCGCGGTTGCTGGATGGACGCGTCCTCGCCGTCGCCAGCCACACAGCGTGGCTCGCCCCAACCCGAAGCATTGCGTTCGGCCAACATCAACCGCGTTGCTGTCCAGGGTTGATGCGGGCGGCTCCACTCAACCCAGGCGAGCCGCTGGCCGTCCGGGCTCAGGGTCGGCGAGGCATAGAAATCGGCGCCTTCGGCCAGCAGATGTCGTTGATGATCCGCCAACCCGATCGATACCAGGCGATGCTGGTTGGCCTGCTCTTCCACCGCCAGCACCTGGCCGCCGGCGAAGCCAAGATCCCCGTAGCGACACTCCCCGAAAGTCAGCGCCACGGGCCCGCCGCCGCTCAGGGATTGGTGGTACAGCTGCTGGTCGGTCTCATTGACGAACAGCACGCCGTCATGGCTCAAGCAGAACGCCCCGCCGCCGTATTCATAAACCCGGCTGCGCGCGCTGAACCCGTCCGGCGTCAGGCAGTGGGCCTTGTCGTCTTGCCAATGCCAGATCCGGCAGGCGCCGTCCGCGGGGCGGTATTCATTCCAGAACAGGCCCAAAGGCCCAACCTGCAGTTCGGCGAAGTCGGTGCCGGCGGCAACCGCCTGGGCGGCGCTGAAAGGCTCAGCCTTTAGCGATGAGGCGTGAGTTTCGTTCATTGCGAAAAGCCAACTGTTCAATGGTTTGCATGGCGTGCTCGGCGTCTTCGCGAGCCTGCAGGATTATCCCGTGATGTTCGGACTTGCTGCACACCGGGTCGGCATTGCTGGCGTCGCCGGTGAGCATGAACGCCTGGCAGCGGCAGCCGCCGAAGTCCTTTTCCTTTTCATCGCAGGAGCGACACGGTTCGGGCATCCAGTCATAACCGCGAAAGCGGTTGAAGCCGAACGAGTCGTACCAGATGTGCTGCATGCTGTGGTCGCGCACGTTGGGAAATTGCACCGGCAGTTGCCGGGCACCGTGACAGGGCAATGCCGTGCCGTCCGGCGTGACGGTGAGGAAAATGCTGCCCCAGCCGTTCATGCAGCCCTTGGGGCGTTCTTCGTAATAGTCCGGCGTGACGAAGATCAGCTTGCAGGG
The DNA here is from genome assembly GCF_965119365.1 of Pseudomonas medicaginis. NCBI lineage: Bacteria > Pseudomonadati > Pseudomonadota > Gammaproteobacteria > Pseudomonadales > Pseudomonadaceae > Pseudomonas > Pseudomonas medicaginis. The sequence continues at coordinate 6,780,211 of NZ_OZ221631.1, read as the reverse complement.
ATTGCCTTGCGCTTCCAGCTTGGCGCGGTATTCGTTGGTGACACGTTCGGCGCGCACCAGTTGCTCCCGGGTTGGCAACAGGCCGACGCGGTTGAGCTGCGCCCAGCCGTAGAACTGGCAGGTGGCGAGTTCGACGAAGTCGGCTTCCAGGGCGATGCACAGCTCGATGATGCGGTCGATCTTGTCGATGTTGTGCCGATGGGTGACGAAGTTCAGCACCATCGGATAGCCGTGGGCCTTCACCGCCCGGGCCATCTCCAGTTTTTGCGCGAAGGCTTTCTTCGAGCCGGCTAGGAGGTTGTTCACCTGCTCGTCGCTGGCCTGGAAACTGATCTGGATATGGTCCAGGCCGGCCTTCTTGAAGTCGCTGATTTTCTGCTCGGTCAAGCCGATGCCGGAGGTGATCAGGTTGGTATAGAACCCCAGCCTGCGCGCCTCGCCGATCAACTCGGCCAGGTCCTGGCGCACCAACGGCTCGCCGCCGGAAAAGCCCAGCTGCGCGGCACCCATCTCCCGGGCTTCGCGAAAGACCTTGAACCATTGCTCGGTGCTCAGCTCCTTGCCTTGTTCGGCGAAGTCCAGCGGGTTGGAGCAGTACGGGCATTGCAGCGGGCAACGATAGGTCAGCTCCGCCAGCAACCATAGCGGCAAACCGATCGCTGGCTGGTCAGGCAAGTTCGATCCAGTGCTGTGCACGGGCGACCTCCATGAATTGCTCGATGTCGTCACCGAGTTCCGGCACGTCGGGGAACTGCTTCGCCAACGCGTCGATGATGGCCGCGACATCCCGTTCACCATCGATCAGGCCACCGATCAGCGCAGCGCTGTCGTTGAGCTTGATCATGCCTTCAGGATAGAGCAGCACGTGGCCTTTCTGGGCCGGTTCGTACTGGAAACGATAGCCGGGGCGCCAGCGCGGGGTTTGGCTGCGATCGAAACTCATAAGGTAATTCCTTTGTGCCAAACCCGTTGGTCGGTCACGGTGTGATACGGCGGGCGGTTTAATTCGTAGGCCATGCTCATGGCGTCGAGCATGCTCCAGAGGATGTCCAGTTTGAACTGGAGAATCTCCAGCATGCGTTCCTGGCCTTCGCGGGTGGTGTAGTGCTGCAAGGTGATCGCCAGGCCATGTTCCACATCACGTCGGGCCTGGCCCAGGCGGGTGCGGAAATACTCGTAGCCGGTCGGATCGATCCACGGGTAGTGCTGGGGCCAACTGTCCAGGCGCGATTGGTGGATCTGCGGGGCGAACAGTTCGGTCAACGAGCTGCTGGCAGCTTCCTGCCAACTGGCCCGGCGGGCGAAGTTGACATAGGCGTCCACCGCGAAGCGCACTCCCGGCAGCACCAATTCCTGGGAGCGCAGTTGATCGGGGTCCAGGCCCACCGCCTGGCCCAGTCGCAACCAGGCCTCGATACCACCGTCTTCACCGGGCGCGCCGTCGTGGTCGAGCAGGCGCTGGATCCACTCGCGGCGGATTTCCCGATCAGGGCAGTTGGCCAGGATCGCGGCGTCCTTGAGCGGAATGTTCACCTGGTAGTAAAAGCGGTTCGCGACCCAACCCTGGATCTGCTCGCGAGTGGCACGGCCTTCATACATCGCCACGTGGTAGGGGTGATGGATGTGGTAATACGCGCCCTTGGCACGCAGGGCCGCTTCGAACTCGGCGGGGGACAGGGGGGTGTCAGTCATTTCGGTTCTCCGGGAAATGCCCGTGGGTTCTGTGGCGTCAGGGCTGGCCCCATCGCGAGCAAGCTCGCTCCCACAGTAGTTCGAGTTGCATTGGATATCTGATTCACAGCAAAACCAGTGTGGGAGCGAGCTTGCTCGCGATGGGGCCGGTCCAGCTGGATCATGCCTGGCCGACACACCACAACTTCGCCCCACAATCGTTCCGACCTTCCTACAACTCAATACTCATTCCGTCGTAAGACACTTCAATCTTTCGGCGTACAAGCTCGGCCCGCTCGGGCGAATCTTCATCCAGGATCGGGTTGGTGTTGTTGATATGGATAAGAACCTTGCGCTGCACGGGCAGTTGCTCCAGCACTTCGAGCATGCCGCCGGGACCGTTCTGGGCCAGGTGGCCCATTTCCCGGCCGGTACGGGTGCCGACGCCACGGCGCTGCATTTCATCGTCGTCCCACATCGTGCCGTCCACCAGCAGGCAATCGCTGCCGGCCATGATCTCCAGCAAAGGCTCGTCGACACTGCCCAAGCCTGGAGCGTAGAACAGCTTGCCACCGGTGCGCAGGTCTTCGACGATCAGCCCGATGTTGTCCCCCGGGTGCGGGTCGAAGCGGTGCGGTGAATAGGGTGGCGCGGCACTGCGCAAGGGCAGTGGGGTGAAGCGCAGGTTCGGGCAGGCCGCAATGGTGAAGCTCTGGTCGAGCTCGATGCGGTTCCAGCTCAGCCCACCGTTCCAATGGGTCAGCATGTTGAACAGCGGAAAACCGGTGCTCAGGTCCTCGTGGACCATGTCGGTGCACCAGACTTGATGCGGGCAGCCTTCGCGCAGGCTGAGCAGGCCGGTGGTGTGGTCGATCTGGCTGTCCATCAGGATGATCGCGCCAATGCCGGTGTCGCGCAGGGCCCGGCCTGGCTGCATCGGGGCAAACCCCTGGAGCTGGGCGCGAATGTCCGGGGAGGCATTGCACAGCACCCAGTTCACCCCATCATCGGAGATTGCGATGGACGACTGGGTACGCGCCTGGGCCCGCAGGCTGCCGTTGCGAAAACCTGCGCAGTTGGCGCAGTTGCAGTTCCACTGGGGGAAACCGCCACCGGCGGCAGAACCTAGAATCTGGACGAACATGGCTGCTCCATCTGCAAACCGAAATAAAAACGCCTCGGCTGGCCGAGGCGTAGTGCTGCGTGCTTAAGCGCCTGCGGCAATCAGCGGCTGGCGAAGTACATGGTGACTTCGAAGCCGATACGCAGGTCGATATATGCGGGTTTGGACCAGGACATGGGAATACTCCTTTGGTTGGGGTGCGACGGTTGAGACCTATACATATAGTCCACCTCCGTTCGGAGATGTTCAGATGCTTAGGCGCCTATGTTACTAAATCTGACAAATTCGTTCGCCGCGATTCTCGAAGAAAGCTCATTGCAGCGGCTGCAATGATCACGGCGCCGCCTGCCAGTGTTCTGGCGGACAGGCGCCGTTGCTCAGGCAACACCATCCTCCCTCGGCATCGATCAAACCCTGGGCGGCGGCTTGTAGTTGTGGGCGATCCAGCTGCAGGACGGCCTCGGGTAGTTGCTCAAGGTAATCCGACGGGCGTCCGGCCAGCTTGGCCTGCCAGAGCAGTTCGGCGGCCTGGGCGCAAGGCAGGGCGCAGCTCTGGAGTTGGGCGGCGAGCGCCCGCTGCTGCTCGGTCAGGAAGGTCGCATCGAGCTGCTGGATCAGCGCCGGTAACCCGGCCAGGAACGCTTCGATGTGGGCGATCAGTTGTGCCGCCGAAAGGCTGGGGGACTGGACGCCGAATAACAACCCGGTTTGCCCATCGATCTGCTTCAAGCCGCTGAACACGGCATAACCCAACTGCAACTCAACGCGCAGGCGCTGGTAGAACGGCGTCTGGCACAGCTGTGCCAGCCAGCGCCAGGCGGCTTCATCGGCCATTGCCAGGGTGGGCGTGGGGCAAAACAGCAACACGGCTGCTTCTTCACCGTGGGTCTGGAGCCTATGCCAGATGCGTTGCCCGCGCGGCATCGTCGTCAGGTTGACGTCTTCGCCGGCAATGCCCGGCACACGGGCCAACACCGGGCCCAGCGCCCCTTGGGTGGCGGCCGACAGACCGATGGACAGCCCGTCCCATCGAGCCGTTGTCCACACGGATTGATCACGTTCGGGCACTGGCAACGCTGACGAGGGCCGGCCATGATTCGGCAGCGCTTTCAACAAATGTCGAATCGGCATCGGCGGAGTGTCGCCGCCGGCCTGGGCCTCTGGCAGCGGTTGAGCAAGCGTCGCCAGAACGTGTTCGAGCACCAGCGGCATCGGTGCCTGCAAGCCGACCAGTTTCAGCAGGCATTGTTGGCCGGACGGTTCGAAACTGACGTCCACGCCGGCCTGCCGAGCCTCTTCGCGGACATCCTCCACGTGTCGATCGAGCCTGGATTGGAAGTCGAGCGGTGCCTGGGTCGTCAGTTGCCAGCGCAGGTACACCGCGCTTTCACGACCGTTGTCTGGCAGCGCCTGGCTGAACTGCATGGGCGAGCGCTCCCGCCTGCCCCGGGAGCGGTCCTGGGCGAAGGTTCGCAAGCCACGGTGGGCGCTGGTCTGGCCGCGTATCAGGCCGGCGCGAGGCGCTTCGCTTGGCGTTTGCAGGAACGGGTTGGGCGTGGGCAGGTGCCATTGCTCCACGACGCTATCGGCGGGGTGCAGTTGCTTGAGGGTTTCCCTGAGCCTCACGAGGTCGTTTGCCAGCAGCGGTGCGTCACGCCCTTCCCCGTCCCAGCGGGCCAGCTGCAAGGCTGATCCTGTCTCCTGCCGACGCTGCAACAGTGCAGTGAACTCCTGGCGCAACGGCACCCAGTCGTCCTGGGCAGCAAAGAAGCCCAGCCAGTCGTGCAGCAACGGCTGGATGTGCGCCGCTGCCTCAGCGTTGCGGTGCTTGAATTCGATGTGCAGCAGCGCCTGTTCGGAAAATTCATACAGCGCGGTGGCCTTGAGGCTGTCAGCCAGGCCGCGTTGACGCAACGTGGCGAGCAAGCCGCCCGGTTTGCTGGAGTTCAGCCACATACACAGAAAATCCAGGGCTTGAGGCGAGGCGCTAGGCAAGTCTTCGAAGGCGAACAGCAGATCAAGGCAACCCTCGCGGACCTGTTGATAACTCGTCGGGGACGATGCCATCAAACTGGGTGGCGCTTGCCTGGCAAGCGCTTCGCCGGCAGGTATGTGGCTGTCGAACTGTTCAGCCAGCGCTTTCAAGGCGTCGATGCTTTGCGGGCCGGCCAGGCTCAGGGTCATCTGGCCGCTCCGGTAAAAGCGGCGATAGAAGTCGTGCAATGCGTTTTGGAATTCGGTTTGCGCCACCGCGAGGCTGTCGCGATTGCCGGCATGAAAACCCCGCAGCGGATGGGTCGCCGACAGGCCGTCATGCAAGGCAAGCTGCCGCTGGGCTGCAGCATCCTGGGACCAGGCGATGAACTCGGCGTGCAGCACTTCCCGTTCGCGCAATTGATCGGCCTCATCCAGGCGTGGGTGAGTGAGCATGTCCCCCAGCCGTTCCAGTCCGTCGGCGAAGGTTGCGGGTGGCAATTCGAAGAAAAAATCCGTGGTGCGTTCGCTGGTGCGTGCATTGACCTGGCCGCCATGGCGCTGCACGTAGGCCATCAGGTTCTCCCCAGCGGGAAAACGCTCGGTGCCGAGGAAGAACAGATGCTCGAGCAAGTGCGCCAATCCCGGCCAGGCCAGGGGCGCGTCATGGCTGCCAGCCGCGACTCGCAGTACTGCAGCGCTGCGCTTGAGGCCTGGGACGTGACGCAATGTCACCCGCAAGCCGTTGGCCAGGGTTTCAGTGTGGGGGCGGAGGGAGTCGGGGGCCGGCATGAGCGCTTCCAGAACAAAGATGCGCTCATGCTAGCGGATTAGGCCGCGTTCTCAATCCTCAATCAGTGTTTGTGCAGGTCGTCGTAAAGCTCAGGGCGGCGATCGTGCAGGTAGTTGTAGGCCGCGCGGGAGTCGTCCATCAGTTGTCGATCCAGTTCTCCGACGATCAAGGCTTCGTCCAGCCCCGCCAGCGCCGGGCGGCTGCCATTCGGTGCGGCGATACTGCTTTGGCCGCAATACTGCAATTCACCTTCGTGGCCGCAGTAGTTGGCGTATGCCACGAAACACTGGTTCTCGATGGCTCGGGCCCGCACGGTGACGTCGGCGATGAACTCGTAGGGTTGCATGTTGGCGGTCGGCACCAGGATCAGCTCGGCGCCGGCCAGGGCCAGGCGTCGGGCATTTTCCGGAAACTCCAGGTCGTAGCAGATCAGCAGGCCAAGCTTCCAGCCATTGAGCTCCACGATGGGCAATGCGGCGTCGCCAGCGCTGAACATGGCGTGATCGAGGTCGCCGAACAGGTGGCTCTTGCGGTAGTTGGCCAGGCGCTCGCCCTGGGCGTCGATCAGTTGCACGGCGTTGTAGATCTGCCCCTCTTCGCTGCGTTCAGGGTAGCCATAGACAATCGCCAGGCCGGCTGCCTTGGCAATGCGGGCGATCTGTTGCGCCCACTCGCCGTTGTAGACCTCGGCCAACACGTTCACCGCATCGACGCCGATGTTGTAGCCGGTCATGAACATCTCCGGCAGCACCAGCACATCGGCGCCCCTGGCTTCCAGCGCCACCTGGTGCAGGCGTTGCAGGTTGCCGGCCGGATCCAGGGGCAGCGGTGGGCATTGATAGAGGGCTACACGCATCGAAAACTCCTTTTATTCAGGCAGGGCGATCGGACCGATCTCATGGAACACATCACCTGGACCCGGGTTCTCGGCGTGAGTTTCACCGCCGAAGTGCTTCATGATTCCCCATACGGCATTGAGTGAGGTCTGTACCGCGCCTTCAACCCAGGCCGGTGTCCATGAGACGTCATCGCCGGCGATAAAGATCCCGCGTTGTTCGGCCGGCATGTCGTCCTGCATGAAATGTGCGTACATGCGCTGGTTGTAGCGATAGTGGCCGGGCAGGGCGCCCTTGAAGGCACCGAGGAAGTGCGGGTCGGCTTCCCAGGACACGGTGATCGGGTCGCCGATGATCCGGGCGGCGATGTCCACCTTGGGGTAGATCTTCTTCAGGGCATCGAGGGCCAGCTTCACGCGTTTTTCCACTGGATGCGGCAGCATTTTCAGGGCGTCGCTCATCCAGGAGTACGACAGGCAAATCACCCCAGGCTTGTCGTCCCCGTTGTCGAACAGATAGGTGCCACGGGTCAGGCGGTCGGTCAGGGTCATGCTCATCAGGTCGCGACCGGTTTGCGGGTCCTTGTCCTTCCAGAACGGCCGGTCGACCATCACGAAGGTCTTCGACGATTGCATGTAGCGGGTGCGGTCCAGGGCCATCCACATTTTTTGCGAGAACAGCGCTTCTTCACATTCGATCTGGGTGGTCAGCAACCAGCTCTGGCAAGTGACCAGCACTGCGGCGTATTCGCGGGTGTTTTCCCATACGTCTGTCACGCTGAACCGGCCATCGGCCGCACGGGCAATGCGCTTCACGCCGCTGCGGGGTGCGCCCAGGTGCAGCGAGTCCAGGCTGGTCCCTTCGGGCCAGTGCACGCAGCGTTCCGGCACGTGCTTCCAGATGCCGTGGGGCACCTGCTCGACGCCACCGACCACCAGGTGCTGGTGGTCGTCGCAGTTGGTCATTACGACGCGGAAGATTTCCAGCATCGAATTGGGGAAATCCGAATCCCAGCCGCCGGTGCCGAAACCGACCTGGCCGAACACTTCGCGGTGTTGGAACGAGAGCTTGGCGAACGCCTTGGAGGTGGCGACGAAGTCATAGAAGGTGCGGTCGTCCCACAGCGGCACCAAGGTGTTCCACAATTCCTTGAGGCGCGGCACGTCGCGGTCGCGAATTGCCTGCTGGATCTCGCCAAAGCGCGCGCCATCCTCCAGTGCATCGGCCCAGGCGTCGGCGACTTCCTGGAACAGTGCGGGAAGGTCCGCCAGTTTCTGCGCGTAATAGGTCTGGCCTTCCAGGTCGATGACTGTGCTGCCGGAAGCCGGGGTCAGCGGGTTGGGGAACGGTTTGGTCTCCAGGCCCAGCTTGTCGACGTAGTGGTAGAACGCGGTGGAGGACACCGGGAAACGCATGCCGCCCAGCTCGGCAATCACCCCTTCGGCGCCGTTGAACGCCTGTGAACGCAGGCGCCCGCCCATCTTCGAGGCCTCGTAGACCACGGGCTTGAGCCCCAGCTTCATCAGCTCGTATGCCGCCACCAGGCCGGCGATCCCGGCACCGACAATCGCCACTTCCGTACCGTGGTTGTGGGCAGGAATACTGCCCAGGCCTGCTGGATGCTCGATCCAGTCGTCAAAGGCGAAAGGAAAGTCGGGCCCGAAAATGGTGATGGGCTTCTTGCCGTCTGCTGGGTGGCGATTGTGCTTGTTCATGGCGGACCTTGATGGGCGTCTCGACGCGACGTTCGCGTCTGAGTATAGGAAAGATGCCAGCCATTCTAGGGAGCGTGGAGCACGTTAATAAGACACAATATGTCGTCGTTTTGAGCGTATGACAGTCATTTTGATCTATTTACAAAACATAATGACGAAACCTGTCCACTGTGGGAGCGAGCTTGCTCGCGATAGCGTCGGTTCAGTCAGCAGTTCATGGACTGACAGACCGCCATCGCGAGCAAGCTCGCTCCCACAGGTTAAGTGACGCAGGGCTTAGACTGGCTGGCCTCGATCGATCTTGCTGCTGAGGATGATCGAGGTGGTGGTCTTTTCCACGCCGTCCACGCTGCCGATCTGGTCCAGCAACTGGTCCAGCTGTTCCGGCGAGTCCGTGCGCAACCAGGCGACATAGTCGAACTCACCGCTGACCGCGCACAGTTGCTGTACCTGGGCCATGGCGCTCAAGCGGCGCAGCACGTCCTTGCCGGAACGCGGCTGGACCTTGATGCCGACGTAAGCCTGCAAGCCGCCGTCAATCACTCGTTGCCCCAGGCGCACGCCATATCCGGTAATCACCTTGGTCTTTTCCAGACGTGCCAGCCGCGAGGTCACGGTGGTGCGGGCGATACCCAGTTGCCGGGCGAGCATGGCGACGCTTTCCCTGGCGTTGATTTGCAGCGCCGCGATCAGCTGCCGGTCGATTTCGTCGAGGACGGGAGGGCGGGTATCAGTCAAAGTGGGCTCCGGCGCAGGCATTCGATAGCGAGCATGTTACAGGCTCTCACGTGCGAAATAGCCGATGGCAGGCAAAGCCAGTGCGCGCCAGGCGCAGGCCAGGTGTACCTGTGAAGTCCTGAACCAGAAACCGTCCTGGCAAACCAGCTGTTCGGTGGGCAACTGCAACAAGAAATCCAGTGAGAACGACTGCACTGAGCCTGGGTCGTCATTGTCTTGCGCTTCCCAATCGCGCTCGAAACACCGTACATGCAGCTGTTCGTCGTCGAAGCTTTCAAACAATGGCCGGTTGCCCAGCCACTGCGGATGCACCCGCAACGTGTGTTCCTCGACATCCAGGAGCAGCAATTGCCAGCCTCGATAACGTCCACACTGTTCTGTCACATCGGTTGCCATGCAGGTCAGGGCCAGGTAACGGCTGTCCGTCGACCAGATCATCGACGGTGCCAGGTCAGCCAGCGCGCAGCCTGAGGCTGTCAGCAAATGGCCTCCGAGCCGTGGCGCCTGTGCACGCACCCAACTGTCGGCATATTCCGTTTCGCTGCCGAACAGCCAGGCGGCATCCTTATGGTCGGGGGCCGGCTGGATGAAGTCACCGTCGGCGTTGGCCACTTGCGGACACTCCACCAGGCGCCAGGGGGCAACGCTGTGCAGTTTTGAGTCTGTTACCTGCAGGTCCACGGTGTTGTAGAACAGCCGGGATTGCTCGCTGGGATGAAAGAACGAAGGGTCGCTGCCGATCAGCGGTGCAGGGATGTTGAAGCGTTGCAGTGCGCTGCTGTCCAGGTCGTGGTCAAGACGACCGGCCACCACTGCCAGACTCAAGTGGTCATCCCGAAAGTCGAGTATCCGTTCCACCCACATGGAGGGGCCTTCCAGCAGGCGTCGATCTTTCACATCTGCAATGACCGCATGGGTGGTCACTGTCGTTAAGTCGGCAAAGGGCAGCAGTGCCAGGTAACGCCCGCAATCAGAGACGCGATGATCCAGCAGCCAACTGCCTGGCAAGTGCCAATCACCGATCTGGCAGCGATAACCGCCAAGCCCCTCGCGATTGTCGCAAAGCCAGATCAACTGAGCGCATGCGCCACCCAGCATCGGCTGCGTCTCGATGTACGAGTCACCGCGCAGGCCTCGGCTGTCCAGCGGCATCACAATGGCCGTGCGGGTCAGTGTGAATTCAGCGACGTTTACCCGCCCCTGGGCGTCATGACCGGCCTGGGTTTCGGTATCGCTGTGGATGCTGTCCAGGCGGTAGCCATATCGGCCGGAACCCGGTCGCGGATAATCGAGGTACGCGCCGATATGCACATGGTGCGCATCGAGGCTCAGCAACTCATGCCAGTAGAAGGACGGTTCAGCGGCACTCTTCACCCACGGCAATGGCAAGGCGCGCCAGCCTTTGTCGAGCTGCCACAACCAATACTGGTCGCCATCTGCTTGAGGATCCCGCGCCTGGGCCAGGCAGACCAGGGCGCGTTGATCGCTGCTCCACACCAACGGCGCATCGGCCGCCATCAGCAGGTCGGACGGTTGCCCGTTGACGCTGACGGTGTAGCGCGGTGAACGCAGCGGTTCCAGTGGCTGGGCCAGATCACGGAACGTCGAAGGCAATGAAATGTTGCCTTGCAGGCATTGCAGGCCATCAGCGGAACGTCGTTCGAATGTGTGTAGGAGATGCTCCGGATGCCAGTCGGGTTCCAGCCAGAGATCGGCGACAGGCACCAGATTGGAAACGCTGGCGGTTTTTAACAGCTCATCGAGCCGGGTTTCGCGAACGCTGTCATCCACCAATGGACTGTGGCGGCCGCGCAATACGTCGAGGTCAAAAGCGTCCAACTCCCACAGTTCGCTGTCGGCGCAGCGGTACAACTGGCGTTGCTGACGGTCGAGCACCACCAATCCCCATGCCTGCCGGGACGGTATCGGTGCCGCGAAATAACGCCCGTCGCTGGAGAACACGGCCGAAGAGCCAAGGCCTTGCAGGAGCACACCGTCGGGGAACAGATAGTCGCAATAAGTCGGGCCGCCCATGGCGATTTCGCCGTGGTTGAACGCCCGGATCGGTTCACCTTCAGGCGTCAGTTGCGGTTCGCTTCCTCCCCAGGCACTGGCTCCTTTGACGCCAACCAACACCAAGCCCAAACGCCGCTCCCATGCGCTGACGCACGCGAGTCCGCCGATGATGCTGACAATTGCCACCAGGATTCCCCACCACTCGGGCAGGGCCCTGCCCAGGCTGAAGCCCAGGCCGAACACGGCGCCGATCATCAGCCGGGCACAGCCTCGACCGATCGATAGCCAGCCCAGACGCGCGGCAAGTCCCATCAGCAGGCCGAAGAACAGCACTACCAATAAAGCCAGCGCAGGTGGCAGCAGCGTGACGAAAAAGGCCGGCACCAGCAGGATGCTGAGTTGCCAGAACAGGTCAAGAAACAGTCGAGAGAGGCTGGGGCTGGCGATGATGGGCGTCTCGGTGAGGAAGCTGCGGGGGCTTAGGCGTGGGGAGGGTGAACTTCACAGAGTATTACTACAGGTGAGTACAGGGGCAAGGACGGGGAGCGGTTGGTTACCAGAGTTGTTATGGCGATCAAAAAATCGTCAGCCTTCAAAGCTGAGTTCGACAAAAAACCAGACCCTGATGGGTCTGGTTTTAGGGGTGGGCGGCATCTAAACAACCCGAGTGCTCAGGTCCGGGCACTGTGCAAGTGGCGATTAAAAATCGAAGAACACCGTTTCTGATTCACCTTGCACATGAATGTCGAACCGATAAACCAACTTGCCGTCCAGCGTGGAGCGCTTGGCAATCAGGGATTCGCGACGTGGCGACTGCTCGATCAGACCCAGGACGGGGTCCACGGCGTTCGCCTCGGATTCGTCGTCGAAATACAGGCGGGTCTGCAAGTGAATGTTGATCCCGCGAGCAAACAGGGAAACGTTGATATGCGGGGCCATGGGAACACCTGCGGCGTTTTTCACGGTGCCGGGTTTTACGGTCTTGATGATCCACGCTCCGTCGTCGGCGGTGGCAGTACGGCCAAAACAGTTGAAGGGCTTTTCCAGATCGTATGCGGTGTCGTAGACGCCTTGCGGATTCGCCTGCCAAAACTCCAGAAATCCATCACGAATCAAATGGCCGTTGCCGTCATACACGTGGCCCATCAGTACGATGTGCTCACCTGGTGCGCCAGGCTTGGCCATTTCATTCCAGATTTCCTGTTCCCGCGGCGGATTACCAGCCGCCTCCAGCGCCAAGCCGATATGCACATAAGGGCCGGCTGTTTGCGAAGGGGTTTCAGGCAGAAGTTGAACGGACATGCGCATGCCTCCTCAGCGGTTTTCGAAGTGGGTCTTGCGCTGTCCGCGCAGAACAATATCAAAGCGATAAGCCAGGCAATCCATAGGATTGGCCATGCTCATATCAAGCTTGGCGATCAAACTCTGCACCGCCTCCTGATTCGCGATCGTCTTGACGATCGGACACATGGGAATGAGCGGATCGCCTTCGAAATACAGTTGAGTTATCAAGCGCGTGGAAATGGACGGACCGCTGATGGAGACATGGATGTGGGCCGGTCGCCAGTCATTGGGACCGTTGCGCCATGGGTAAGGACCCGGTTTGACCGTGCGGAAGCTGTAGTTGCCGTCACGGTCAGTCAGCGCGCGGCCGACCCCGCCGAAATTTGGATCAAGCGGCGCCAGATAGCTGTCTTTCTTATGCCGGTAACGACCCCCCGCATTGGCTTGCCACATTTCCACCAACGTATGGGGAATCGGTTTGCCGAATTGGTCACAGACCCGGCCCGCGACGATGATGCGTTCGCCGATGGGCAAGCCGCCGTGATTGAAATTGAGCAGCAGATCGTTATCGTGCAGGCCCATTTTCAGATGGGAAAAATCCGGCCCGCTGGTTTCCGACAGCGACTGGGGAATACTCACCAGGGCCTGGCGCGGGGAACGCAGGATCGAAGTCTTGTAGTCAGGTGTCAGGGCTTTGGGGTGCCAATTACGGTCACGAATGACGAAGCGGCTGTCATGCGCATCAGACATGTCGATTTTTCCTGTTGTTATGGTTCGGCAGAGGCAAGCGCTGCATGGCAGCAACGGGTAGCCCAGTGTCCTCCGGCGCGGTCCAACCCAACATTGAAAAAACCGACTCGATCCATATCCAAATGGTTATGGGTATTTTCCTTCGAGGTATTCCTGCCCGACTTCGCGAAGTGCTTCCATGCACCACTGCGCCTGGGGTGTCACCGGCAACGCGGGATTGGTGCACAGCCCCACGGAACCGCCTGGTTCCCGTGTCCCTAATTCCAGTTCCACCAAAGCGCCTTGTTTCAAGTCCTGCCGGACCGCGTCGAAAGGCGCAACCCAGATGGCCTGGCTGCATTGTACGTAGCGCCGACTCAACGCGACCGATAGGGTTTCCAGGCGTTGGCGTGATGGGGTAATGCCGTGCTGAACAAACAGGGCGTCGGCGAATTTACGGATGGTCGTCCCCGCCAGTGGAAGCACCCAAGGATAGTCTTCGAGATTCTTATGCCCCTGTGGATTGGCGAGCACAGGATGGTCGTTGCACACCACCAGGGTCATGGACTCGCTGAAGAGGTGTTCGAACGCCAGCCCATGAATCAATGGGCTATCGGTCATTCTGCCAACCACCAGGTCCAATTCACCAACGCGCAGTTGCGATAGCAAATGCGCACTGGGGCCGGTCACCACGCTGATTACGAGGGCCGGATGTCGAGCATGCAATCGACAGACAACCTCAGGAACCAACAGGCTTTCGACCGTGGACAGCACGCCAACGCTAATGGCAATGGGCTCGTGGACACCTGCGCGCAGGCTATTGACCCCTTCTCGCAGCGCTTGCACGCTCGGCCCCGCATATCGCAGGAAAGCTGCGCCAGCTTCCGTCAGCGTCGCCCCCTTCTTGCTTCGTTCGAACAGCACGGCGGCCAGCAACATTTCCAACTCCTTCAACGTCTTGGAAAGCGCCGGTTGGCTGATTGCCAGTTTGTCTGCCGCACGGGCCAGGCTTCCCTGGCGCGCCACTTCGAGAAAACACACCAGATGACGGAATTTGATGCGTGTGTCGATGTTCAATCGGGTCGCTGCCTTCAAAGGACTTTGGGATGCGCAGTGTTTGTGCTGCGGGTTGCAACGCCTGAAGGCGACAGTGGGAGGCTCGCTGGGGGACTACCTGTTGCAGAGCCGTTCATGAACATCTTCGCCTGGTGCGCAAAGTCCACAGTCTCAGAAACGACAAAGCCGCGCAATGCGCGGCTTTGAGTATGGTGGGCCCACACGGACTCGAACCGTGGACCAAAGGATTATGAGTCCTCTGCTCTAACCAACTGAGCTATAGGCCCTCAGTAGGCCGCGGATTATAGCGATGGTTTCTCGGCTGTGCTATCCGAAAAATCCGATACGGCCACACGTAGAAACGTTGCGGCGAACTCGTCGGCGCACAGGGGCAGGCTGACGATGTAGCCCTGGATCTGTTCGCAACCTTCTTGCGCCAGGAATTGCTGCTGGGCCAGGGTTTCGACGCCCTCGGCGATGATGGTGAATTGCATGCTGCGGCCCAGGGCGATGATTGCCCGTACGATGGCCGCGTCGTGGGGGTCGTCGGGCAGGCCGCGAACGAAGGACTGGTCGATCTTGAGAATGTCCAGCGGCAGGCGCTTGAGGTAACTGAGGGAGGAGTAGCCCGTGCCGAAATCGTCGATGGCCAGCTGCACGCCGAGCTTTTTCAGCTGGTACAGCACCGTCAGGGCCTCTTCGGCCTGGCTCATGATGAAATTTTCGGTAATTTCCAGTTGCAATAAGTCAGGCTTGAGCTGGTGTTCGCGCAACAGTTGTTCGATGCGCCCCAGCAAGTTGGGTTGACGCAGTTGGGCGCCGGCCAGGTTGACCGACAGCGGGCCGAGGCTTTCGTAGGTGCTGTTCCATTCGCACAGTTGTCGGCAGGCGTTTTCCAGTACCCAGTCGCCAATCTGCAGGATCATGCCGTTTTCTTCCGCCAACGGGATGAAGTGTTCGGGCGGGACGTCGCCAAACGTCGGGTGGGTCCAGCGAATCAGCGCCTCGGCCCCCACCAGGCGATTGTCGATGAGGCTGATCTTCGGTTGAAAGGACAATGACAGTTCGTTGCGCTCGATCGCTCGCCGCAGCTCGTGTTCCAGGGCCACGCGCTCGCTGGCCTGGGCGGTAAGGTCGCGGGTGTAGCTTTCCACCCTGTTACGCCCCTTGGCCTTGGAGCGGTACATCGCCGCGTCGGCATTCTTGACCAGCGTGGCGACGTCGCAGCCATCCTGCGGGTAGAGGCTGGTGCCGATGCTGGCGCTGATGAAGAACTCGTGTTCGCCGGCCTGGAACGGTGCGGTAAAGCCGTTCAGCAGTTTCTGGGCGATGTGCTCGGCATCGCTGGGTTGCTGCAGGCCCGGCAGCAGGATGATGAACTCGTCGCCGCCCAGGCGTGCCACGGTGTCGATGTCGCGCAACTGCTCGCGCAAACGCACGGCAATGCCCTTGAGCAGCAGGTCGCCGACCGGGTGCCCGAGGCTGTCATTGATGTGCTTGAAGCGGTCCAGATCCAGGAACAGCACGGCACCTTGGCCGCCGTTTTCCTGCTGGCTGTTGAGGGCTGCCAGCAAGCGGCTTTCGAACAGCGTGCGATTGGGCAGGCCAGTCAACGGGTCGTGGTGGGCCTGGTAATCGAGGCGCGCCTGGGCATGCTTGAGGCTGGAGATATCGGCGAAGACCGCGACGAAATGGGTGATCTGCCGGTCCCGATTGCGCACTGCGCTGATGGTCAGCCAACTGGGATACAGCTCGCCGTTCTTGCGCCGGTTGGAGATTTCTCCCTGCCAATGTCCTTCTGCCGTCAGTTGGTGCCACATCGCGGCGTAAAACGCGCTGTCATGCAGGCCGGAAGCCAACAACCGAGGCGTGTGACCCAAGGCTTCGGTTTCGCTGTAGCCGGTGATTTCGGTAAAGGCCCGGTTCACGGCGCTGATGTGCTGTTGAGTATCGGTGATCAGCACGCCTTCGGCGGTGCTTTCGAATACGGTGGCGGCCTGTTGCAGCTTTTCCTGCATCAGATGGCGTTCGGTGATGTCCCGGGCGATGGTCAACATGCAATCTTCGTCGCCGATGGGCAACGGACGGCTGGACACCTCGCAGAGCCGTATCTGCCCGTCGTTACGCCGGATATGGCAGCTGAAGTCCCTGACAAAGCCGTCCCGTTGCAGCAGGTCGAGCATCTGCTTGCGCTCGTTGAGATTGACCCAGATGCCCAGGTCCAGGGTGGAGCGGTCGACCGACAGGGCGCTGTTGAAACCGGTAATGCGGCTGAAGCCTTCGTTGACTTCAATCAGCAGGCCGTCGCTTTGCCGGGACAGTAGCAGGCCATCGGGCGAAGCGTGGAACGCCTTGGCGAACTTCTCTTCGGACGTCTGCAGTTGCTGCTGGGTTTCCTTGAGCTGGCTGATGTCCCGTACCACCACGACCAAGGCTGGCGTCGTGTCGAGGTCGAAAGGCTCGGCGGAAATCAGCCCGGTGAACACCTGGCCATTGCTGCGGCGAAAGGGCATCTCCAGGTTGCGAATGCTACCGGCCTGCAAGCGCTGCAACAGGCTAGGTCCCACGCCTTGGATGCCCCAGATATTCAGTTCGGTTGCGTTGCGTCCCACCACCTGCGCGGCACTCAAGCCAATCTGTTCTTCAAAGGCCTTGTTGACCTCCAACAGGCAACCGTCCAACAACCGTGCAATCACCAGGATGTCCGGGCACTGGCGGAAGACAGAGCCAAATTTCTGCTCCGAAAGACGCAGCGCTTCCTCGGTGCGCTTGGCTTCGCTGATATCGATCATCAGTCCCCGCATCAGCGGTTCGTGCCCGTGTTCGATCAGGCTGACAATGTCGCGTACCCACAGACAGCGGCCATCAGCGGTGATGACCCGGTAATCGATGCAGTGGTCGCGACCCGCCAGCACCTCATGATCGCAGTAGCTCTGGGCACGGATCAGGTCGGCCGGATGAATGATGTTGCGCCAGAAGCCTGGGACCAGCCAATGGGAGAGGGGATAGCCCAGCAGGTCTTCGGCGTGGGGCGACACGTAGCTGTAGGTGAAATCGCTGACCCTTGCCTCCCAGGCAATGGCCGACAGACTCTCCACCAGCCCGCGGTAATGGTATTCACTGCTGCGCAGCTCCTGCTCGAGCTCGACCCGTCGGGCGATTTCCGAGCTGAGGCGGCGATTGATCCGAATCACCGCCGCCAATATGCCAACCAGGAGCAGTAGCGCAGGCAGGCCGTAAAACAGTAAGTCGGACCAGAGCTGGCGATAGTCGTGCACATTGCCGACCCATTTCTGCTGGATCTCGGCGACCTCGGCCGGGCTCATGTCCGCGATGACCTTGTCCAGGATGCCTACCAATATCTTGTTGTCTCGAGGAACGGCCATTGCCAATTGATAGCGATAAGGCGTTTCCCCGCTGACATAAAGGCCTTCGAGCTTGAGTTGGCGCAGGTTCCAGACACTGGACGCCAGATCGCCCACCACCGCATCCACTTCATCGGTTGCCAGCGCTTGCAGGGCTGAGCTGATGTTGGGCAGTGCCACCAGGTTCAGGTCGGGATGATGGCTGCGCAGCAATTCATGGGGGGCATAGTTCTCCACCACGGCGATTTTCAGCCCGTACAGCTCCGTGAGGTTGTGGGGCTGGGCGCCACCGTGATGGGCCAGGATGACAATGGGGAAATCCAGGTAAGGGCGGGTAAAGGCCAGGTAGTTCTGGCGTTCCGGGGTGGACATGATGCCCGGCAAAAGGTCGATCTTGCCCTGTGCGACCTGCTCCAGCACGGCCGTCCAGCTGGCCGGTTCGATGGGCGTGAGCCTGACGGCCAATCGTTCACGGATGATCTCGATGTAGTCGGCGGCCAGGCCTTGATAGCGGCCTTGATCGTCGCGAAACTCAAACGGCGGCCATGAGGCGTCGATGCCCAGGCGCAGGTCGGGGTGGTCCTTGAGCCAGCGGAGCTCGTCGTCGGTGAGCGTCAACGCACCAGCCGTTGCGGTCCAGGTCATCAATGACAGCAAAAGCGCGGCCGTCAGTCTGGGCATCACTGTCTCGTCATGGCTTGGGGAGGATGAGTCGAGTGTAGACGGGCAACAGGGTGCTGAGGAGCGTAACGAAGGGGATTTTATCCGCAGATGACAAAACCCCCGGCAGGGCCGGGGGTTTTGAAGGTCACTCGTCGAGGAAGGAGCGCAGATGCTCGCTTCGCGTCGGGTGGCGCAGTTTGCGCAACGCCTTGGCTTCGATCTGGCGAATCCGCTCACGGGTGACATCGAACTGCTTACCGACTTCCTCGAGGGTGTGGTCGGTATTCATATCGATGCCGAAGCGCATGCGCAGTACCTTGGCTTCACGGGCAGTGAGGCCGGAGAGTACTTCGCGAGTCGCTTCCTTGAGACTCTCGACAGTGGCGACATCGATCGGAGACTGCATGGTGGAGTCTTCGATGAAGTCACCCAAATGGGAGTCTTCGTCATCGCCGATCGGGGTTTCCATGGAGATCGGCTCTTTGGCGATCTTCAATACCTTGCGGATCTTGTCCTCAGGCATTTCCATGCGTTCACCCAGCTCTTCCGGCGTCGGTTCGCGACCCATTTCCTGCAGCATCTGCCGGGAAATACGGTTGAGCTTGTTGATCGTCTCGATCATGTGCACCGGAATACGGATGGTGCGGGCCTGGTCGGCGATCGAGCGAGTGATCGCCTGACGGATCCACCAGGTGGCATAAGTCGAGAACTTGTAGCCGCGACGGTATTCGAACTTGTCCACTGCCTTCATCAGGCCGATGTTGCCTTCCTGGATCAGGTCGAGGAATTGCAGGCCGCGGTTGGTGTACTTCTTGGCGATGGAGATCACCAGGCGCAAGTTCGCTTCGACCATCTCTTTCTTCGCGCGACGGGCCTTGGCCTCGCCGATCGACATGCGACGGTTGATGTCCTTGATCTCGGCGACGCTCAGGCCGGTCTCGGCCTCCAGTGCACTGAGCTTCTGCTGGCAACGAACGATGTCCGGCTGCAGGCGGGCAATGGCTTCGGCGTATTTGCTCTTGCCCTTGGCCAGTGCATCGGTCCAGCTTTCGTCGACTTCATTGCCAGGGAACTGGCGCAGGAAATCGGCACGCGGCATGCGGGCATCACGCACGCAAAGCTGCATGATCGCGCGCTCTTGCTGACGCAGGCGATCCAGGGCACTGCGAACACGCTCGACCAGGCCTTCGAATTGCTTGGGCACCAGTTTGATCGGCATGAACAGCTCGGCCAGTGCCAACAGTTCGGCAATTGCCTGCTTGTTGTTGCGGCCGTGCTTTTTCAGCGCCTTGCGGGTGATTTCCATCTGGTCGGCCACGGCGCCGAAACGCTGTGCGGCGATGACCGGGTCCGGACCGCTTTCGGCTTCTTCCTCGTCGTCGCTCGCTTCGGCGTCGTCGTCATCGGTGTCGTCGTCGGCCTTGGCGGCTTTCGCGTCGATCGGCGGCGGCACTTCGGCGGCAGGCGGTGCAATACCGTCGTCCGGGTCGATATAGCCGCTCAGGACGTCGGACAGGCGGCCACCTTCGGTGGTGACGCGGGTGTACTCGGAGAGAATATGGTCAACCGTGCCAGGGAAGTGCGCGATTGCGCCCATCACTTCACGAATGCCTTCTTCAATACGCTTGGCGATTTCGATTTCGCCTTCACGTGTGAGGAGCTCTACCGTACCCATTTCACGCATGTACATGCGCACGGGGTCCGTGGTGCGACCAATGTCGGTCTCGACCGCTGCCAACGCTGCGGCCGCTTCTTCAGCGGCCGCCTCGTCGGTATCGGCGTCGGCCAGCATAAGGGCATCCTTATCTGGAGCAACCTCGAATACGTTGATCCCCATGTCGTTGATCATGCGGATGATGTCTTCCACCTGTTCCGGATCTGAAATATCCTCCGGCAGGTGGTCGTTGACCTCCGCGTAAGTCAGGTAGCCCTGCTCACGACCCAATAGGATCAACTCTTTGATACGAGACTGCTGTTGCGCTTTTCCGGACATAACACCCTATCCACTGAAGGTCTTGGCGGGCAAAAAACAAGCCGAGGATTATACCTGAGCTGTGACCTCACGCGCCAGTTGAGGTCGGGTTTGATGCGCAAACATTGCGGCTGAGTAGGTCGCGCAATTGGTTTTTCTCTTCGCTGGTCAACTCGCTCTGACGAGCTTTTCGCAGAAGTTGTTCCAGGTTTCGCTCGCGTTGGCGGGCAGACAAGCTAGTAATGGTGTCGAAAAACTGTTGTTCAAGGTTATCTCCCTCAATCAGCCATTCCTTCTCGGCCAGGGCCTTCAACAGGCGCCCCTGCTCGGTACCGTGCCACCGTGCGATCAACTGGAAAGAGTTTAGCTTGGGGTTCTTCTGCACGGCTTCAAGGAGGGCGACCAGCAATTGCGTATTGCTGTGGTCCTCGGCGGCGAAGTGCCCTGCGTCCTCTACTTTTTCCGCCAGTTGCGGGTGATGCAGCAAGGTGCGCAGGGCGGCCAGTGTTGGTGGTTCGACGGCGGCCGGCACGCGCGGGGCACGTGGTTGGTCGCGATCGCCGCGTTTGCTGTTCTTATCCCAGGGTTTCTTGTCCCATTTCTTGCCGCCGCTGCCGGGTTTTTTCGGCGTCCATTCCTGTTGCGGGGCGTAGTCCTGCTGGGGTTGATGATAGTCGGCGAAGTCCGGCATCGCATCGTAATCGATGCCCGGGTCATACGCCGGCGGCGCCTCCTGGGGAGCGTTGTGCACCAACTGGTTGACCGCTTCGCTGTTGAGCCCGGTGATTTCGGTCAGGCGCTGGCGCATGAGGGTGCGCAGGTTGGCGCCAGGCACCTTGTCGATCAGCGGCGCCGCGAGGGTGGCCATGTGGGCCTTGCCTTCGAGGGAGCGTGGATCGGCTTCTTCGGTCAGCTGCTGGAAAAAATAGTCGGCCAACGGTTGCGCGTGCTGGTTGATCCGCGCACGGAACGCGTCGGTGCCTTCGGAGCGCACCAGGGTGTCCGGGTCCTCGCCCTCGGGCAGAAACAGGAAGCGTGCCCGCCGGCCGTCCTGCAGGCACGGCAAGGTGGCTTCCAGGGCGCGCCAGGCAGCGTTGCGACCGGCCTGGTCGCCGTCGAAGCAGAACAGCACGTTGGGCACGACGCGAAACAGGCGCTTCATGTGCTCTTCGCTGGTGGCCGTGCCCAGTGTCGCGACAGCGTTGCGCAGGCCTTGCTGGGCCAGGGCTATCACGTCCATGTAGCCTTCGACGACGATGATTTCGTCGAGGTTGCGGTTGTTCTTGCGCGCCTCGTACAGGCCGTAGAGTTCCTGGCCCTTATGGAACACCGGGGTTTCCGGGGAGTTCAGGTATTTCGGCTTGTCATCGCCCAGCACCCTGCCACCAAAGGCGATGATCCGCCCGCGGGTGTCGCGGATCGGAAACATGACCCTGTCGCGAAAGCGATCGTAGCGCTTGCCGGTTTCGGCGTTTTCAATCAGCAGGCCGGCGTCGATCATGGCGCGCTGTTGCAACGTGTCACTGCTTAGATGCTTGTACAGGTTGTCCCAGCCGGGTGGGGCGAAGCCAAGGCCGAAGTCACGGGCGATTTCGCCCGTCAGGCCGCGGCCCTTGAGATAGTCCACCGCAGCCTTGCGCGCCGGATGGCTTTTGAGGGCCTGGCGATAAAAATCGGCCGCCGCTGTCAGTAGCGGGTAGAGCGGTGAATCGGTCGGTTGGCGCGGCTTGTGCGGTCGACCGCTTTCCTCGCGGGGAATTTCCATCCCGGCGGCTTTGGCCAGTTCTTCGACGGCCTGGGGAAAGTCCAGGTTGTCGTGATCCATGAGAAAGCCGAGGGCGTTGCCGCCCGCACCGCAACCGAAGCAATAGTAGAACTGCTTGTCGGGGCTGACGCTGAAAGAGGGCGTCTTCTCTTTGTGAAACGGGCAGCAGGCCGTGTAGTTCTTGCCTGCTTTCTTCATTTGCAGGCGAGAGCTGACCACGTCGACGATGTCGGTGCGGTTCAGGAGGTCGTCAATAAAGCTCTGGGGAATCAGCCCGGCCATGGCGTTCTCATCATCACTGCGCGAAATAGGGACCCGAAATCGGCAGGCGTAACCGGGTCTGGGTTTGAGGCACGCTAAATCGGTGGCTCGACCGGGTCGTCTGCATCATCGCTGTCGGGAAGTGTATCTGCCGATTATCCACTGACGTTAATCACTATCAGTATTCGACTGTTTGAATGTGTTGCGCTGAGTCCGGTAACGGCCGGTCAGGCCTCGGATAGCTCATGAAGCGGGCACGCAAGCAGGTGCCTTGGGCTGATCGTCGTTAGAGGAATCAGGGTGTGCTCGTCGGTAGCCTTGGAAGGCTCGTCAGGAAGGACGTGCACCGCTGGCAAAAGAGCCAGGTCTGACGCGGTGAAGCAGGTTGTCTTGGTCGCGTCTGCGACTTTGACAGTGAAGCATCAAGCGTTAATCCGCAAATGCCATAAGCCCGGCTTGAAGGCCGGGCTTGGCAGAAGCTTGCTACGAACGTCTGTGTATTAGTACAGACGTACGGCGCGGCGCTGTTCGCGCTGAACTTTCTTGGCGTGACGCTTAACAGCGGCTGCTGCCTTGCGCTTACGCTCAGAAGTCGGCTTCTCGTAGAATTCGCGGCTACGAACTTCAGCCAGAACACCGGCTTTTTCGCAGGAGCGCTTGAAACGACGCAGAGCTACGTCGAAGGGTTCGTTCTCTTTTACTTTGACGGCTGGCATCCAGAGCTACCTTCATTCATTACCGGGGTCAACATCCTCGCGGCAAAAGAGCACTTGAAGACGTCGGTTTTTAAGGGTTGCGGATGTTAACCCCTCAACGCTCGGAATGCAAAGCCTCTGATCGAAAACCGCTGGTCGGGGCACGACGCGACGACTATTATGCGCGCCTTCGAATTCAGCCTCTACAAGGCGCAAACCCATGCTAGTACTGGGATTAGAAACCTCTTGCGACGAAACCGGTGTCGCACTTTACGACAGTGAGCGCGGCCTGCTGGCCGATGCGCTTTTCAGTCAGATCGACCTGCACCGCGCCTACGGCGGGGTAGTGCCCGAGCTTGCCTCTCGCGATCACGTCAAGCGCATGCTGCCCCTGATCCGCCAGGTCCTGGCCGAAGCCGGCTGCGTGCCGACCGAGATCGACGGCATTGCCTACACCGCCGGCCCGGGCCTGGTCGGCGCGTTGCTGGTCGGCGCTTCCTGTGCCCAGGCGCTGGCCTTTGCCTGGGGGATCCCGGCCTTGGGTGTGCACCATATGGAAGGCCACTTGCTGGCACCGATGCTGGAGGCGCAACCGCCGCAGTTTCCGTTCGTCGCTTTGTTGGTATCGGGCGGCCATACGCAGCTCATCCGGGTCGATGGAATCGGCCAATACGAGCTGCTCGGCGAATCCCTCGACGATGCGGCCGGCGAAGCGTTCGACAAAACCGCAAAAATGATGGGCCTCAATTACCCAGGTGGGCCGGAAATTTCCCGGCTTGCGATGCAAGGCGTCGATGGGCGTTTCGTGTTCCCGCGGCCGATGTGTGACCGCCCCGGCCTGGATTTCAGTTTCAGCGGGCTGAAGACCTTCGCCCTGAACACCTGGCAGCAGTGCGTCAGCGCCGGGGACGACAGTGAGCAAGCCCGTTGCGACATCTCGCTGGCGTTCCAGCAGGCCGTGGTGGAGACTTTGACCATCAAGTGCAAGCGTGCCCTGAAGCAGGTCGGGCTCAAGCGCCTGGTGATTGCCGGTGGCGTGAGCGCGAACAAGGCCTTGCGCACATCGCTGGAAAAAATGCTCGGCGACATGAACGGCGACGTTTACTACGCCCGGCCGGAGTTCTGTACAGATAACGGCGCAATGATTGCCTTTGCCGGTTGCCAGCGCTTGCAGGCCGGCCAGCAGGAAAGCCTGGCGATCAGCGTGCAGGCGCGCTGGCCGATGGAGCAGTTGGCGCCCCTGTGAAGCATCATTTAAAAATGCCGTTCGCGCCCGGCGAACAGGTCGCGTAGATTGCCCCGGTGGCGCCAGACGATCAGTGCCACCAGCGCGGTCATGGGCAGCAAGGCCGCCGGTTGCTGCCAGGCCAGCAACGGCAGGGTCAGTGGCGTGGCGATCAGCGCGGCCAGGGAGCTGGTGCGGGTCAGGTAGAACGTCAGCAGCCAGGCACAGACAGCCAGCAGGGCGGCGGGCGGGTACAGGCCCAGCAGCATGCCGGCAGCGGTGGCGACACCCTTGCCGCCGCGAAAGCGAAAGTACAGCGGGAAGAGATGCCCGATGACGGCGCAGACGCCGATCCAGGCCTGTTGCTGCAAGGAGAGCCCTGCAAGGCTGGCGATCAGTACCGGGACAAGGCCTTTGCAGAGGTCGCCCAGCAGGGTCAGGATGGCGAGTTTGCGTCCGGCCAGGCGCAGCATGTTGGTGGCGCCGGCATTGCCCGAGCCACTCATTCGCGGATCCGGGCGACCGGTCAGGCGGCTGAGCAAAATGGCGAAGGACAGCGAGCCGAGCAGGTAGGCGAGAATCGCCAGTAACCAAGACATGCTAACTATTCCGGGCGAGGACGCCCTGATTCTAACGGGGCATTGCGCCCTTGTCGTGCTGCGGAGAAGAGTGCTTGGACAGAGTGTTTATCGAGGGCCTGGAAGTCGACACGGTAATCGGTGCCTACGACTGGGAGCGAGGCATCCGACAGTGCCTGCGGCTTGACCTGAGCTTCGCCTGGGATAACCGCCCGGCCGCCGCGGGTGACGACCTGACCCTGGCGCTCGACTACGCCAGCGTGTCGTCGCGCATCCAGGCGTTTGCCGAGCAGGCGCAGTTCCAGTTGGTCGAGACCTTTGCCGAGCGGCTGGCCCAGGCACTCATGGACGAGTTCAAGATCACCTGGCTGCGTCTGAAAGTGACCAAGCCGGGCGCCGTACCAGCGGCCAGCGGCGTTGGCGTGGAGATCGAGCGCGGATGTCGCTGACTCAGGTTTTTCTCGGGCTCGGCAGCAATATCGAGCGCGAAACCCATTTGTGTGCCGGTCTTGAGGCCCTGGCCGGCTTCCTCGTGGACATGCGCTGTTCGGCCGTGTTCGAGAGCCAGCCAGTGGGGATCAAGAGCGGGCCGTTCTTCAACTTTGTCGTCTCGGCCTTCACGGATCTGCCGCTGATGGAATTGGACCGACGCCTCAAGTTCATCGAGGCTGACAACGGTCGCTATGCGCCGGACCGCAAGGGACTGCCGCTGGATATCGACGTGCTGCTGTATGGCGAGCAGGTCGGCAACTTCGACGGGCTGATCCTGCCGCGCGCGGAAATCCTCAAGAACGCCTTCGTCCTATGGCCTTTGTCATTGATCGCGCCGGATCGGATTCACCCAGGCGTGGGCAAAAGCTTCGCCACTTTGTGGGAAGAATCGCAGATCGACCAGGTGCTGGCGCCAGTGGCTTTCGAATGGCGTGGCCAGCAGCTTACGCCATCGAATCTGCGCTGAAGCGCCTGCCGCTATCGCGAGCAAGCTCGCTCCCACATTAGAGTCTCAGCGGACACATATTTTGTGTTCACCAGATCCACTGTGGGAGCGAGCTTGCTCGCGATGGACGGCCATTCATCTAGCAAAAATGCAAGCTGACGTCAGCTCGCCGCTTCCTTGTAGCTTTTCAACGCCTTGAGCCGCTCGCGCTTGATCGCCTCACCCAGCTCCGGTCCCTTGAAGCCTTTCTCCAGCAAGGGCTGCACCGCCACTGCGCGGGCTGCTGCCGCTGCGCCCCGCAAATAATCAGCCTGTGGATAACTTCTGTCTTCAAGCCCTTTGCGCCCCCGCGCATCCATCTCACAAGCGGCGATGAATTCCTCGAAGCGCTGAGGTCGACGGTAAACATCGAAACTCTGCAGCAGCTCAAGCAAGGTCGACGCCTTGAGCTCAAGCGCGCGATGACCATGGGTGTGGTATTGGCCTACCAGTAACGCCAATTCCTGACAGTCGCGGGGCACCTTGAAGCGCTCGTTGACCGCATTGATCGGCTTCAACCCCGTGTGCTCATGGGCGATGTGTCGCGGCCATTCGTGTTGGGGCGTCAGGCCTTTGCCCAGGTCATGGAGCAGGCAGGCCCAGCGGACTGTCAGCGGTTGTTGGTGCAGGGCGGCTTGTTCCAGCACGCTCAGGGTATGGACGCCAGTGTCGATTTCCGGGTGATGGGTTTCCGGCTGGGGCACGCCGAACAGTGCGTCGACCTCGGGCATCAAGACCTTGAGGGCCGTGCAGTCGCGCAAGACCTGGATGAATACCTGTGGTTGTTTTTCCATGAGGGCGCGGGAAATCTCTTTCCAACTGCGCTCGGCCGTCAGCGCCTCCAGTTCCCCGGACTCGCTGAGCTGGCGCATCAGTTGGAGAGTTTCCTCCGCCACCTTGAAGCCCAATGGTGCATAACGGGCGGCAAAGCGGGCAACCCGCAGGACTCGGAGCGGATCTTCGGCGAAAGCGGGGGAGACGTGACGCAGTACCCGGGCTTCCAGGTCGCGCTGGCCGTGGTACGGATCGGTCAGGTTGCCATGGTCGTCTTCGGCCATGGCATTGATGGTCAAGTCCCGGCGAACCAGGTCCTGCTCCAGGGTCACTTCAGGGCTGGCATGGAATACGAAGCCACCATAGCCGCGGCCGCTCTTGCGCTCAGTGCGGGCGAGGGCGTATTCCTCGCCTGTCTTCGGGTCCAGGAATACCGGAAAATCGGCCCCTACGGGACGAAACCCTTTGGCGAGCATTTCCTCGGCGGTAGCCCCCACCACGACCCGATCGACGTCGGTGACGGGAATGCCCAGCAGGCGATCGCGTACGGCGCCGCCAACTTTATAGATCTGCATAAAAAACCTCCGTTGGTCCGACAGGATAACCTTTGCGTCAGACGTCCGGAGGCGAAAATGGGATCAAAGATGAATGACGGCCAGGTCCAGGCGGCCATAGTCGCCTTCGGTTTGTTCGCTTCTGGGCGGCACATGATGCGTTTTCATCACTTGGTCGCCTTGCAGGGTTTCCAGGTGAATGTCGAAGCCCCAGAGGCGATGCAGGTGCTTGAGCACTTCATCGGTGGAGTCACCCAGTGGTTTGCGGTTGTGCGCCTGGTGCCGCAGGGTTAGGGAGCGGTCTCCGCGGCGATCGATGCTGTAGATCTGCACATTGGGCTCGCGATTGCCCAGGTTGTATTGCGCCGCCAGGGTTTCGCGGATGATGCGGTAGCCGCTCTCATCGTGAATGGCCGGCACCACCAGGTCATCTTTCTGGTCGTCATCCAGGATGCTGAACAGCTTCAGGTCGCGGATCACCTTGGGCGAAAGGTATTGCAGGATGAAGCTTTCGTCCTTGAAGCTGCTCATGGCGAATTTAATCGCGGACAACCAGTCCGAACCGGCGATTTCCGGGAACCAGCGACGATCTTCCTCGGTGGGGTTTTCGCACATGCGCCGGATGTCGCGGTACATGGCGAAACCCAGGGCGTAAGGGTTGATGCCGCTGTAGTACGGGCTGTCGAAGCCAGGCTGAAACACCACGCTGGTGTGGGACGTCAGGAACTCCATCATGAAGCCGTCGGTGACCAGGCCCTCATCGTACAGATCGTTCATCAGCGTGTAGTGCCAGAACGTGGCCCAGCCTTCGTTCATCACCTGGGTTTGGCGCTGTGGATAGAAATACTGGGCGATCTTGCGCACGATGCGCACGATTTCCCGCTGCCAGGGCTCCAGCAGTGGCGCATGTTTTTCGATGAAATAGAGAATGTTTTCCTGGGGTTCGGCCGGGAAACGGGCATTGTCTTTTTCGTTGTACTTGTCCGCACCCTTGGGAATGGTGCGCCACAGATCGTTGATCTGTTTTTGCAGGTGCTCTTCGCGATCTTTCTGGCGCCGACGTTCTTCTTCGGCGGAAATCGGATACGGCCGCTTGTAGCGGTCCACGCCGTAGTTCATCAGGGCATGGCAGGAGTCCAGCAGGTCCTCCACCGCGTCGATACCGTGGCGCTCCTCGCATTGCATGATGTACTGCTTGGCGAACACCAGGTAATCGATGATCGAACTGGCATCGGTCCACGTGCGGAACAGGTAGTTGCCCTTGAAGAAGCTGTTGTGCCCGTAGCAGGCATGTGCCACCACCAAGGCCTGCATGCAGATGGTGTTTTCTTCCATCAGATAGGCGATGCAAGGGTCGGAGTTGATCACGATCTCATAGGCCAGCCCCATCTGGCCGCGACTGTAGGATTTCTCGGTACTGAGGAAGTGCTTGCCGTAGGACCAGTGGTGATAGCCCAGCGGCATGCCGACAGACGCGTAGGCGTCCATCATCTGCTCGGCGGTAATCACCTCGATCTGGTTCGGGTAGGTGTCGAGGGCATAGCGGTCCGCGATACGGCTGATTTCGCGGTCGTAGGCCTTGATCAGCTCGAACGTCCATTCGGAGCCGGTGGAAATGGGTTGGCGTTTCTGCTCTTTTTTGGCGGTCATGTCACTAACCTGCGCTGGAAGAGTTCACGGAAGACCGGGTAGATATCCCCGGCCGAGACCAGTTGCTGCTGGGCAAATGTGTCGGAAAACGCTTCGGCAATCCGTTCGTATTCATACCACAGGGCCTGGTGTTCCCGTGGCGTGATTTCCACATAGGTGTAGTACTGGACGAACGGCATGATCTGGTTGATCAGGATGTCGCGGCAGATCGGCGAATCGTCGTTCCAGTTGTCGCCGTCCGACGCCTGGGCCGCATAGATGTTCCATTCGTTGGCCGGATAGCGTTCGGCCATGATTTCCTGCATCAGCTTCAGGGCACTGGAAACGATGGTGCCGCCGGTTTCCCTGGAGTAGAAGAACTCCTCTTCGTCCACTTCCCGGGCGCTGGTGTGATGGCGGATGAACACCACATCGATCTTGTCGTAGTTCCGCTTCAGGAACAGGTACAACAGGATGAAGAAGCGCTTGGCGATGTCCTTGGTGGCCTGGGTCATGGAGCCCGACACGTCCATGAGGCAGAACATCACCGCCTTGGAGCTGGGATTGGGCTGTTTCACCAGCAGGTTGTACTTGAGGTCGAAGGTATCGAGGAACGGAACACGATGAATACGTGCGCTGAGTTTCTCGATTTCCGCCTCAAGGTCTTGAATGTCGCCGAAATTGTCGGGTTCTTCGCGCTTGAGGCGGGCCAGTTCTTCCTTGGCTTCGCGCAGTTTGGCGCGGCTGCTGCCCGACAGGGCGATGCGCCGGGCATGGGCTGAACGAAGGGTGCGGATGATGTTGATGCGTGATGGGTTGCCTTCGTTGCTGATACCGGCACGCACGGTCTTGAAGGTGTCGGTGCCGGTCAGGTTGCGCTTGACCAGGTTGGGCAGCTCCAGGTCCTCGAACATGAACTCCAGGAATTCCTCCTGGGTGATCTGGAAGACGAACTCATCCATGCCCTCACCGGAATTGCCCGCCTTGCCGGGGCCCTTGCCGCCACCTCCACCCTGAGGTCGGGGGATGTGCTCGCCACTGGTGAATTCCTTGTTGCCAGGATGCACGACGGTCTGTTTGCCGCCGCGACCATGGTGAAGCACCGGCTCGTCGATGTCGCGGCCGGGGATGCTGATCTGCTCGCCGTGTTCCATGTCGGTAATGGAACGCCGACTGACCGCCTCTTCGACGGCCTTCTTGATGTGGTCACGGTAACGCCGCAGAAACCGCTGGCGGTTCACCGTGCTCTTGTTCTTGCCATTAAGGCGTCGGTCGATCACATAGCTCATAGGCCCCTCCGGGGGAGCTTCAAGTCGTAAGCCTCAAGCCGTAAGGGGCGTGGCGTCGAGCCTTGGGCTCGACGCCGTTCCCTTGCAGTTTGCAGCTAGAAGCTTGCCACTGCTTATTGCGATTTCCGGACCCGCAGGTACCACTCGGAAAGCAGTCGTACCTGTTTGTCGGTGTAGCCACGTTCGACCATGCGTGTGACAAAATCGTTGTGTTTTTGCTGGTCCTCCTTGCTGGCCTTGGCGTTGAAGCTGATGACGGGCAGCAGGTCTTCGGTGTTGGAGAACATTTTCTTCTCGATGACCACCCGCAGCTTTTCATAGCTGAGCCAGGTTGGGTTCTTGCCGTTGTTGTTGGCCCGGGCGCGCAGCACGAAGTTGACGATTTCGTTGCGGAAATCCTTCGGATTGCTGATGCCTGCCGGTTTCTCGATTTTTTCCAGTTCCTCGTTGAGGGCTACGCGATTGAGTATCTCGCCGGTTTCCGGGTCGCGGTATTCCTGGTCCTGGATCCAGAAGTCTGCGTACAGCACGTAGCGATCGAAGATGTTCTGGCCATATTCACTGTAGGACTCCAGGTATGCCGTCTGGATTTCCTTGCCAATGAACTCGATGTAGCGAGGCGCCAGGTATTCCTTGAGGAAGCGCAGGTAGCGTTCGCGGGTTTCGGCCTGGAACTGTTCCTGTTCGATCTGCTGTTCCAGCACGTACAGCAGGTGTACCGGGTTGGCCGCGATCTCGTGGGGGTCGAAGTTGAAGACCTTGGACAGGATCTTGAACGCGAAGCGCGTGGACAGCCCGTTCATCCCCTCATCGACCCCGGCGTTGTCACGGTATTCCTGGATCGATTTGGCCTTTGGATCGGTGTCCTTGAGGTTTTCACCGTCGTACACGCGCATCTTCGAATAGATGTTGGAGTTTTCCGGCTCCTTGAGGCGCGACAGCACCGTGAACTGGGCCAGCATCTTCAGGGTGTCGGGGGCACAATGGGCCTTGGACAGCGAACTGTTGAACAGCAGCTTGTCGTAGATCTTCACCTCGTCGGTCACTCGCAGGCAGTACGGCACCTTGACGATATAGATCCTGTCGATGAAGGCTTCGTTGTTCTTGTTGTTGCGGAAGGTATGCCATTCCGACTCGTTGGAGTGAGCCAGCAGGATGCCGGTGAACGGAATGGCCCCCAGGCCCTCGGTGCTGTTGTAGTTGCCTTCCTGGGTGGCGGTCAGCAGCGGGTGCAGCACCTTGATGGGCGCCTTGAACATTTCGACGAATTCCATCAGGCCCTGGTTGGCCCGGCACAGCGCACCCGAATAGCTGTAGGCGTCGGCGTCGTTCTGTGGGAATTCTTCCAGTTTGCGGATATCGACCTTGCCCACCAGGGCCGAAATGTCCTGGTTGTTTTCGTCGCCGGGCTCGGTCTTGGCTACCGCGATCTGGTTGAGGATCGAGGGATAGAGCTTGACCACCCGGAACTGGCTGATATCGCCGCCGAACTCGGCCAGGCGTTTGGTCGCCCATGGCGACATGATGGTATTGAGGTAGCGGCGTGGAATACCGAAGTCTTCCTCGAGGATCGCGCCGTCCTCGGTGGCATTGAACAACCCCAGGGGCGATTCGAACACCGGCGAACCCTTGATGGCATAGAAGGGCACTTTTTCGATCAGTTGCTTGAGTTTTTCGGCCAGGGACGATTTACCGCCACCCACTGGGCCGAGCAGATAAAGGATCTGTTTCTTTTCTTCCAGGCCTTGGGCGGCATGGCGGAAATAGGACACGATCTGTTCGATGCATTCTTCCATCCCGTGGAAGTCCGCAAAGGCCGGATAGCGGCGAATCACCTTGTTGGAGAAGATGCGCGAGAGCCTCGAGTTGGTCGAGGTATCCAGCAGCTCCGGTTCTCCGATGGCCAGCAACAGACGCTCCGCGGCCGAGACATAGGCGCTGCGGTCCTGCTTGCAGAGTTCGAGGTATTCCTGCAGCGAGTATTCCTCTTGCCGCGTGGACTCGAAACGTTGCTGGAAGTGGCTAAAAATGCTCATGACGTCACCTCGCTCGATACGTGGAGCCGGTGTCGGATCAATCAGTCGATGCTGGACAGCCCCTGGGGACCCAGTGGCTGTTTACCCCCCAGAATGCTTTCAAGAATGCAGGCTCCTGAAAGCTGACTCCCGATGACCCGCGCGCCGGAGTACCGGCTCTCCCCTGTTTTGGATGGCCTGAGGCTAAGGATAGTTCGGAATCACGGAGGTAAAGGTGGAATACGTAATTAGTTATGGCAGACCGTTCGTCTGCCATCGCTCAAGCCCACGGATCACGCGGGCTTGGCCGACATAAAAAATTATTCGTCGGTGCCTTGCGCTGTTTGCGCGGGATACGTCGCACGCCATAACTCAAAACCACCGTCCAGGCTGTAGACGTCGCTAAAGCCCTGGCTGACCAGATAAGCGGCGGCGCTCTGGCTGGAATTGCCGTGGTAGCAGACCACGACGAGAGGTGCATCGAGGTCGGCGGCGCGAATGAAATCGGCGATGGAGTGGTTATCCAGATGTCTGGAGCCGCTGATGTGCGAGGCCGCAAAGGTGGCAGGGTCGCGAACGTCGACAACGACCGCGCCTTGCTCGCGCAGGGCCTGGGCCTGTTCCGGGGGAATGCGTTTGAATTCGGTCATCTGAGGGGCTCCTGTGGCTTGAGCGCAACGCCAGTCAAACGGCGGTGCCTGCCGGCGATGGTGCGGTGGTCGGGTGGTGGAGGGTGGCGTGGCCCTGTTCGTCGCAATCGCAACGCAGTCGCTCGCCCGTGTCGACGTTCATCAGCGTCATGGCACTGCCCCACACGCAGCCGGTATCGAGGGCGAAGACGCCGGGTTCGTCGCATTGGCCTTCCAATGCGGCCCAGTGTCCGAAAATGATCTTCAGGTGACGGGTCTTGCGCTCACTGTGCTTGAACCACGGGGCATAGCCGGGTGGTGCGGTCTCGATGCCTTCCTTGCCCTTGAGGTCGAGCTTGCCGTCACGGGTGCAGAAGCGCATGCGCGTAAAATAGTTGGTGATGACGCGAAGACGGGCGCTGCCGGTGAGGTCGTTGTCCCACTTGACCGGGTCGTTGCCGTACATGCCATCCAGGTAGGGGGCGAACAGGTTGTCGTCGCGCAGTGCCTGTTCCACCTCGCTGGCGCACTTGAGCGCCTTGCGCAAGGACCACTGGGGCGGGATGCCGGCATGGACCAGTGCGAGGTTGCGTGACTCGTCGTAATGCATGAGCTTTTGCTGGCGCAGCCACTCCAGCAGTTCAACGCAATCGGGTGCGGCGAGTATTTCGCTCAAGGTATCGGATTTTTTCAGGCGTTCGATGTTCTGCCAGGCGGCCAACAGATGCAGGTCGTGGTTGCCGAGCACGCACACAAGTGACTGACGGATGCCGTAGAGAAAGCGTAGCGTCTCAAGGGACTGCGGGCCACGGTTGACCAGGTCGCCCACCAGCCACAGCGTGTCTTTTTGCGGGTCGAAGGCGACGCGCTCCAACAGGCATTTGAGCGGGTCTAGGCAGCCCTGCAGGTCGCCGACCGCGTACGTGGCCATCAGTGCAAGGCTCCGGGTACGGCCAGGCGAAAGGGCTTGATGACGGCGTCGAAGCGTGTGCCGTCCTCGGCCAGCATCTGATAGGTGCCCTGCATGGTGCCGACCTTGGTGGTCATCACCGTCCCGCTGCTGTAGCTGTGGCTTTTGCCGGCGTCGATCAGTGGCTGCTGGCCGACCACACCTTCACCGCGCACTTCTTCCACATGGCCGTCGCCGTCGGTGATGACCCAGTGCCGCGACAGCAGTCTGGCCGGCATCGAGCCATTGTTGCGCACGATAATGCTGTAGGCGAAGGCGAAGCGGTCATGCTCGGGTTGCGACTGTTCTGCCAGAAAGCGGGTGGTGACGCTGACGTCGACTTGGTAACGAGGATCGGACATGCAAAAAGGCCTTAAAAACGAAGCGGGACGCGGGCGCGACTCAGGAGATCAGTCTAGGCCAAGTATCGGGTAGTAGACCAGACTGGCGTACTGCCCGATAGCGCTCGTCACCCGTTCAGTTGGCGTCGGCTTGCGAGGTGACCTGTTCGCTGAGCTTGTCGGCCAGGCGTACGAAAGCCGCCAGGTCCAACTGCTCGGGGCGCAGGCTGCCATCAACGCCGGCGGCTTCGATTTCGGCGCTGCTGAGCAGCAGTTTCAAGGTGTTGCGCAAGGTCTTGCGGCGTTGGTTGAACGCTTCGCGCACCACCCGCTCCAGCAGGCGGTGATCCTTGGCCGGGTGTGGCAGGACGGCATGGGGCACCAGGCGGACGATGGCTGAATCGACTTTCGGCGGCGGGTTGAATGCACCCGGACCGACGTTGAACAGGTGTTCGACCCGGCAATGGTACTGGACCATGATCGACAGGCGACCCCAGTCGCCGCCGCCAGGCCCGGCGGCGAGGCGCTCGACCACTTCTTTCTGCAACATGAAGTGCATGTCGCGGATGAGGCCGGCGTTGCTCAGCAGGTGGAAAATCAGCGGTGTGGAGATGTTGTACGGCAGGTTGCCCACCACTCGCAGGCTGTTCGGCGCGGCGTTCAGGCAGTTGAAGTCGAACTTCAGCGCATCGCCCTGGTGCAGGTTGAAATTGCTCTTGCCGGCGAACTGCTGGTTGAGGATCGGGACCAGGTCCTTGTCCAGTTCCACCACGTCCAGTTGCGCGCCGCTGTCGAGCAGGCCCTCGGTCAAGGCACCCTGGCCCGGGCCGATTTCCAGCAGGCGGTCGTCAGGCTTGGCCCGGATGGAGCGCAGGATGCGATCGATCACGCCAGCGTCATGCAGGAAGTTCTGGCCGAAGCGCTTGCGCGCGCGGTGTTGGTATTGCTCGGTCATAAATGGGTCTCGGCCATCTGGTAGGCGGTTTCCAGCGCGACTTGCAGGCTGCCGGTATCGATCTTGCCGCTGCCGGCCAGGTCCAGGGCGGTGCCATGGTCCACGGAGGTGCGGATGATCGGCAGGCCCAGCGTCACGTTGACTGCCGCGCCGAAGCCTTTGTACTTCAGCACGGGCAGGCCCTGGTCGTGGTACATCGCCAGCACCGCGTCGCAGTGCTCCAGATATTTGGGGGTAAACAGAGTGTCGGCAGGCAGCGGGCCACGCAGGTCCATGCCCTCGCTGCGCAAGCGCTCCAAGGTGGGTTCGATGATGTCGATTTCTTCACGGCCCAGGTGTCCGCCTTCGCCGGCATGGGGATTGAGCCCACAGACCAGGATGCGCGGCCGGGCAATGCCGAATTTTTCCTGGAGGTCGGCGTGCAGGATGCGCGTGACCCGCTCCAGGCGGTCCGGGGTGATGGCGTCGGCGATGTCCCGCAAGGGCAGGTGAGTGGTCACCAGGGCCACGCGCAGGCCTCGGGTGGCGAGCATCATGACCACTTGCGCGGTGTGGGTCAGGTCCGCCAGGAATTCGGTGTGCCCTGAAAAGGCGATCCCGGATTCGTTGATGACGCCCTTGTGCACCGGTGCAGTGATCATGCCGGCGAACGTTCCGTCCAGGCAGCCTTGGCCTGCGCGGGTCAGGGTTTGCAGGACAAACGCCGCGTTAGCCTTGTCCAGTTGCCCGGTGACCACCGGAGCGCCCAGGGGCGTATCCCAGACATACAGGCTTTTGGCGGGCGCCGGGACGTCCGGCCAGGCCTGCGGTGTCACGGGCAGCAGGTCGACGACCACTCCCAGTTGCGCGGCCCGCTCAAGGAGCAGGTCGCGACTGGTAATGGCAATCAGGGGATGCGGCTGGGGTTGCGAGGCGAGCAGCAGGCACAGGTCGGGACCGATGCCGGCTGGCTCGCCGGGGGTCAGCGCGAAACGCTTGGGTTTCACTGCGCTGCCTGGTCTGCACCAGGAAGTTTGATTTCAACGTAGGCTTCGTCGCGAATCTGACGCAGCCAGGTTTGCAACTCTTCGTCGTATTTGCGGTTGCGCAACACGGTCATCGCCTGCTGTTCGCGTGCCTGGGTGGTGCTGTCGGTGGCGCGGCGGCCCAGGACTTCCAGTACGTGCCAGCCATACGGGCTCTTGAACGGCTTGGACAGCTGGCCTTGCGGCGTTTCGGCCATGACTTGGCGGAACTCGGGCACCAGGGCGTTCGGGTCGACCCAGTTCAGGTCGCCGCCATTGAGGGCCGAACCCGGGTCTTCCGAAAAGCTTTTCGCCAGTTCAGCGAAGTCTTCGCCCGCTTCAATGCGGTCGTAGAGCTTCTCCGCCAGGCGCTTGGTCTCGGCTTCGCTGCGGATCTCGCTTGGCTTGATCAGGATGTGGCGAACATGGACTTCGTCTCGGACCTGGGTGCCGCCACCGCGTTTTTCCAGCACTTTCAGGATGATGAAGCCGCCTGGGGTGCGCGCTGGCTGGGTGATGTCACCGACCGCCATGGCGCTCAGTTCGCGGTCGAACGGAGGCGGCAGTTGAGCGGGCTTGCGCCAGCCCATGTCGCCGCCTTCCAAGGCGTTGTCGCTGCCCGACTTGGCAATGGCCATCTGGCCGAAGTCAGCCCCTTGCTTGAGCTGCTGGTAGACATCCATGGCCTGGCGATAAGCGCTCTGGATCGCTTCGGAGTTGGCGCTTTCGGGGGTAGGAATCAGGATGTTCGCCAGGTGCAGCTCTTCGGAAAGCTGCATCTTGCCCAGGTCGGAAGCGAGGAAGTTCTTCACTTCCTGTTCCGACACCTGGATGCGCTCGGCGACACGGCGCTGGCGCACGCGGCTGATGATCATCTCGCGACGGATCTGGTCACGGGCGTCCTCGTAGGAGAGGCCGTCGCGAGCCAGGGCCGCACGGAACTGGTCGATGCTCATGTTATTGCGCTGGGCAATGGTGCCCACGGCCTGGTTCAGTTCTTCATCGGTGATGCGAATGCCGGAACGTTCGCCGATCTGCAATTGCAGGTTTTCGACGATCAGGCGCTCGAGCACTTGCTGGTCCAGCACGCCCGGAGGCGGCAGGCCACCGCCGCGCTTGGCGATGGTTTGCTGGACTTCGTGGACGCGCTGGTCCAGCTGGCTCTGCATGACCACGTCGTTATCGACGATGGCCACCACTTTATCGATGGACTGTACCGCGGCGTTGGCCGCGGTACCCAGGAACAACGCGCCCAGCATCAGCGGGCGCAGACAATCAGAAAGCTTGATCTTCACGTTCACGATAACCTTGGATGCCTTTGTCGAGGAAGCTCTCTACCTTGGCGCCGGTGAGGCCGCCGAGTCCCTTCAGAACAATTTGGAGGAAGACGCCGTGGTCGCCTTTTTCGTTTTCCGGGGCGGCTTGACTGAACTCTTCGTAGTCGACCCAGTAGCGGTTGATCAGGCGCAGTTTCCAGCAGCAGTTGTCATATTCGAAACCACCGAAGGCTTCCAGGGTGCGGTTGCGGTTGTAGTCATACTGCCAGCGGCTGATTGCATTCCACTGCGGCACGATCGGCCAGATGACCGAGAAGTCGTGCTGCTTGATCTTGTAGTAGTCCTTCACGTAGCCAGGCTGGCCTGGCCGACCATAGTCGCCACCGCCCACTTGCCATGTACCGGTAGTCTCGTCGTAACGAACCTGGTCGTTACGATAGCGGTAGCCTGCGTTGATGACCTTGTTCGGATTGTCTTCCGGCTGGTAATGGAACATTGCACTGCCCGAGCGAGGGCTGTGGGTGTCCGGGTCCCAGTTATAGGTAGCGGTCGTGCGCCAGTCGCGGTTCCAGCGATATTCGTAGTCCAGCGCGTAAGGCGAAACGTCTGATTTGGCATCTTCGCGAGTGGTGAAGTCGATACCAGGCAACTGGACTTTACGATCCTTGAAGTAGAACGCTTGGCCGACGGCAATGCGTTGGCGTTCGAAGCCGTTCTCTTCGATCCAGCGGCTGGTCACGCCCAGGGACAACTTGTTTTCGTCGCCGACACGGTCGGAGCCGGTGAAACGGTTATCCCGGAACAACGAGGAGTAGCTGAAGGTCGACTCGCTGGTATCGAAGACCGGAATGTCGCTCTGGTCCTTCTCCGGTACATAGAGATAGAACAGGCGTGGTTCCAGGGTCTGGCGATAATTGCTGCCGAACCATTGGGTGTCGCGGTCGAAGTACAGCCCGCTGTCGATACTGGCTATTGGGACAGCGCGGTTGGGAGTGCTGTCATATCCTCTGCCGACAGCCGTTTTCCCCTTGCTGTCCAGATCCAAATCGTATTGGGTATATTGATACTTGAGGCTCGGCTTGATGTAGCCATAGCTGGCTTCCATCGGCAGACTCATGACTGGGGCCAGGTTCACGCGGGTGCCGTTGGACCGTGCCAAGCCACTGACGTTCTCGTCCAACCAGTTTGCAGTGGAGTTACCGTCTTCGTCCGTATATTTACCTTTTCGCAAATCCCGATCAAACCGCACCAACTCAGTCTGATACGCGAAGTTCAAGCCATACGGATGATCAGGCAGCGCACCGTTGAAAGTAATCTGCGGCAGGCGGTTATAAGGCGTGATCTTCGAAATCGTCGCCATCTGATAAGCCTGGGCATTCAAGCGGGCAACGTAACTATCACCCCGGTAGCTGACGACCCCTTGCTGGTTTACATAGTCCCTGGATTCAACACCGATCTGATCGGTCTCCAAGTCCTGGAAATAGTAAGGATCGCTGATCTTCGTATAGTCGACTTCCGTCAGCACGCGGGAATCGAGCCCGCCCTTGTGCTGCCAGTTGTACATGTAGCGGGTCTTGCTGTAGTCGGACTGCTTGGCGCGTTCGTCTTCTTCGTCGTTGAGGTACGCGGCACCGAACTGACCTTCGCTGGACTTGGTCAGGTAGCGGAACTCGCCTTCCATCAACAGGCCACGCTTGCTCATGTAGCGCGGGTACAACGTGGCGTCGTAGTTCGGCGCCAGGTTGAAGTAGTACGGGGTGACCAGCAGGAAGCCAGTATCGCTACCGCTGCCGATGGTCGGCGGCAGGAAGCCGGACTGGCGACGGTCGTCGATCGGGAAGTAGATGTACGGCGTGTACAGGACTGGGAAGTCCTTGACCCGCAGCGTCACGTTGGTCGCGGTGCCGAAGCCGGTGGCCGGGTTCAGGGTGATGTTGTTGCCCTTGAGCGTCCAGGCGTTGCTGTTCGGTTCGCACGTGGTGTACGTACCGTCCTTGAGGCGGATGATCGCGTTCTCGGCGCGCTTGGCGTACAGCGCGTTACCGCGGATGCGCGACTTGTGCATCACGTATTCGGCGTTGTCGACCTTGGCTTCGCCGGTGTCCAGCTGTACATCGGCGTGGTCGCCGACGATCAGCGCACCGTTATCGCGAACCCGCACGTTGCCGCTCAGCTCGCCACGGTTCTCGGCCTGGTACAGGCTGGCCTCGTCGGCCTCGACCTGCATGCTGCCCTGGCGCATGACCACGTCGCCGGCCAGGGTCGCCACCTGTTCTTCTTGCTGATAGCGTGAGGCCTTGGCGCCGAGGAACGTGGGCGCATCGCTCTTGGCGGTCTTGTCATTCATGCCAGGACGCGTCGGCTCGATGTAGGCACCGGCGCAGTAAGGACCGGTCTCAGCCAATTGCGCCGGGGTGAGGTTCTCTCGTGGAACCCAATCCAGGTGACTGTAGTCTGCACTGCGCGACTTCAGGCCACGGCCCTTGGCTTCGGTAACGAGCATCGGCTTTTCGCCGGCTTCCTCGCCCGAGCTGCTGTCGGCCGGAGCCGCACCGCTGTCGGAAACCGCACTGCCGTCATGCACGGGACGCGGCGGCAACGCGGCGGCCGGTGTCTTGGGCGCACAGTCCCAGGCACCCGAAGCGGAGACGGAGCAGTCATACTGCTGCGCCGCGACGACGAATGAAGAGGCCAGGGGTTGCAGGGCCAGCAGACTGCCGGTGACCAGCAACGGAAATTTTTTACGAAACGCGGGGGATTTCAATGCCATCTTATTAGTCCGGGCTTCCTGCGTGCCATCTGCCCGCGGTGTGGGCCGCACGCCTCTCGATGGTCTGAAAAAGATGCTGGATAATAAAGCATGACCCGCTTGACGGCTAGCGCCGTCGGAGACCCTTGCAATGCCCGACCAAGATGTACGCTTGCAACACCTGAAAGTTTGGCTCGATGAACAACTGCCGATCCTTTTCACTCAACAGGGCTGGGGTGCCGTACCCCCGGCCACGTTGACCGCCGCCAGCAGTGACGCGAGTTTCCGGCGGTATTTCCGCTGGGAAGGCGAGGGCCGCAGTTTGATCGTCATGGATGCGCCGCCGCCCCAGGAAAACTGCAAACCCTTCGTGGATATTGCTTTTTTGCTGGCGAAATCCGGCATCAACGTGCCGAAAATTTATGCAGAAGACCTCGAACGCGGCTTTCTTTTGCTCAACGACCTGGGCAATCAGACCTACCTGGATGTGATCAACGGCGAAAATGCCGACGATTTATTCGATGATGCCCTGCAAGCGCTGTTGGCTTTCCAGCAACTGCCGATGGTCGCGCCGCTGCCGAGCTACGACGTTGCGTTGTTGCGCCGGGAGTTGGAGTTGTTTCCCGAGTGGTACGTCAAGCGCGAGCTGGGCATCGAATTCGATTCAGCCCAGCAGCAACTCTGGCAACAGGCCTCCGAGCTTCTGATCGACAGCGCCCTGGCCCAGCCCAAAGTGCTGGTGCACCGCGACTACATGCCACGAAACCTGATGCTCAGCGTACCGAACCCCGGCGTGCTGGACTTTCAGGATGCGGTCTATGGGCCGGTGACCTACGACGTGACGTGCCTGTTCAAGGATGCCTTCCTCAGTTGGCCCGAGGCGCGTGTGCGCGGTTGGCTCGAGCGTTACTGGCAGCAAGCCGGCGTCCTCGGCATTCCCGTCCAGCCGGATCTCGAGGATTTCCTGCGGGCCAGCGACCTGATGGGGGTGCAACGGCATCTCAAGGTCATCGGGATTTTCGCGCGCATTTGCCATCGTGACGGTAAACCACGGTACCTCGGCGATGTGCCGCGTTTCTTTGCTTATATAGAAGCGGTCATTGCCCGTCGTCCTGAGCTGGCGCCGCTCGATGAGCTGCTGTGCAGCCTGCGGCAATCGGCCGGAGCAACGACATGAAGGCGATGATCCTGGCCGCGGGCAAGGGCGAGCGCATGCGCCCCTTGACCCTTACCACGCCAAAGCCGTTGATCCGTGTGGGCGGCATTCCCTTGATCGAATACCACTTGCAGGCACTCGCCAAGGCCGGGTTCAGCGAGATCGTGATCAACCACGCCTGGCTCGGCCAGCAGATCGAAGATCATCTGGGGAACGGTTCGGACTTTGGCGTGAGCATTCGGTTTTCACCCGAAGGCGAGCCGCTGGAAACCGGTGGTGGGATTTTCCGGGCCTTGCCGCTGCTGGGCGATGACGCGTTTGTGGTGGTGAACGGCGATATCTGGACCGACTACGATTTCAGCGCCTTGCGCAGGCCGCTAGAAGGGTTGGCGCACCTGGTGCTGGTCGACAATCCGGAGCATCACCCGGACGGCGATTTCATCCTGGCCGACGGAAAGGTTCACGATGGGCAAACACCTGCCGACAACCTGACCTATAGCGGCATCGCCGTCCTGCATCCCCGGTTGTTCGATGGTTGCTCGGACGGTGCCTTCAAGCTTGCACCGCTGTTGCGCACGGCCATGGCCGAGGGGCGCGTCAGTGGCGAGCGCTTGAAAGGGCATTGGGTCGATGTCGGTACCCATGAGCGTTTGGCGCAGGTCGAAACCTTGATAAAAGCGAGCGGTTGATATGTGGTGGCCAGGGACTCTGATTGGAGCCGGGGCGGGCTTTGCCATAGCCAGCATTCCGGGGGCCATGCTTGGCGCGTTGTTGGGACAGGCGCTGGACCGGCGATTGAACCTTCAGGGCTGGGGGCAAATACGTGAACGTCTGGGCGGCCGCCCGGCGTTGCGTAACGATGAGTTATTGTTTGTCTTGCTCGGGCGCCTGGCCAAATGCGATGGGCGCGTGGTCGACGGCCACATCCAGCAGGCTCGCCAGGAGATGCGTGCGCTGGACTTGAGCGAATCGGCGCAACGCCGGGCGATTGCGGCGTTCAACCGAGGCAAGTCCGGAAACGATCGCTTGCGCGGCTACATGCGTCGCCTGGCCGCCCAGCCCCATGCGGCTGAAGGGGTACTGCGCGCCTGTTGGCGGATGGTCTGGGCCGATGGGCGTGCCGGTGTCGGCGAGCGGGAACTGGTGGCCCAATGGGGCCGCTGGTTGGGCTGGACGCCGCAACAGGTCCAGGCGCTGGCGGCTGACTATGAGCCGCAGAAACTGTCGCGGCCCAGCGCCGGTGTGAGCTATCAGGATGCCTTGCGCCTGTTGGGGGTTTCGGCCACCAGCGAACCGTCGCAGATCAAGCGTGCGTACCGGCGGCTGCTCAGCCGTCATCACCCGGACAAAATTGCTGGCAGCGGGGCGACTCCGTTGCAGGTGCGTGAAGCCACCGACAAAACCCGAGAGCTGCATAACGCCTATCGGTTGATTCGCGAGCGGCGGGATTTCCGGTAGAAGGGATACAGTAGGGAGAAGGTATCAACTGTGGCGAGGGGATTTATTGTGGCGAGGGGATTTATCCCCGTTCGAGTGCGCAGCGCTCGCCATCGGATTGTGTTGTTGCCCGGGCCTTGGGGTTGCTGCGCAACCCCGCGGGGATAAATCCCCTCGCCACAAAGTCGCTGTTCGGCTTGCCCAGCAGTAAGCCTTACTCCCCCGCCTTCTGCGGATTCAACCAACCCCGCACCCGACGGAACAACTGCTCCTGCTCCGCCGACGGGTTCGGCAGGGCCTTGAGGGACACCTGGCTGAAGGTCGAACCTTTCAGGCGTTTGCTCGCCTGCAAGCGCTCCAGCGCCGCGTTGCGATCCAGCGGCTTGTCCATGTAGAAGAGGTCGGCGGTCGCCAGTTTCAACGTCGGGGTCAGTTCGGCCAGGTCGGGCTTGGCAGTGATCGGCGTCTGGGCGGCCACCATCACGAAGCGTTCGACTTGCGAGGGCTGCTTTTCACTCAAATAACGCGCGACCCAATAGGCGCCGGTGCCATGGCCGAGCAGCACGATCCGGCGTGCGCTCTGCTGCTCGGCGTAGGCCAGCGACGCATCGATGCGGGCGAAGATGCGCTCGGCATCAGCATTGACATGTTCTTCATCGGTTTGCGCAACGACGGGATCCACCGCATCAGCCTCGCCGCCAGCGACCTGCTCGATCGGCGCCGAAGTGGTGGCGTCCGGTGCCGCGGCAGCGGTGTCGGCCGGTTTGGTCTCGGGGGCAGCTTCCTCCACGCGCGGTGCAATGACGTCGCTTTGCAGGTCCGGCAGGGTGATACTCAGGCTGCTCCACTCAACATCAGGCAGTTTTTTACGCAATGGGCCGACGACTTGAGGCCAGTCAGCTGTTTCACCGGTGCCGGGGACTATGATGACTGCACCCCTGGGTTCACTGGTATTGGCCGGTTTCCACAATGCCAGGAAGGTGTCGCTGCCGGTCTGCAACTGTTGCTGTTCCTGGGCCGGGACTGTTCGTTCAAGTGCAGCCGCTTCTTCCTGGCTACGCTCGAGCAACGGCTGGCGTTCGACGGGTTTTTCCCCGGCAGGTTGTTCGGCGGCGGGGGCCGTTTCGCTGGCCAGGACAGAAAAGGCACTTGGCAGGATCAGCGACAGGCACAATGCTGGCAACGCCAGGCGATAAACAGAGGGCATCGGATATTCCATGACCAGAAGTATTTCCGGCAGCCTAATGGGTTGGTCAGTATTTGTCAGTGCATGAGACTTCGATGATGCGTTTTTGCTGCCTGTGGGTTATCGGCTGTTTATGGCTTCCCTTGATGGCGTGGGCCGCGCCCGCGCCGTCGGCGCCGGGGGTGCAACTCAATGCAGAGCAGCGCCAATGGCTGGTGCAACATCCGCAATGGCGGGTCGGCCTGGTCTTGCAGGCGCCCTACGCGCAATACGATCGGCGCTTGCAGCGGTTGTCCGGCACCAACGTCGAGTTGATGCAATGGCTGGGCAAGGCGTTGAACGTCGAACTGACCTGGCGCAACTTCCAGGACGTGGCGCAACTGGAGGCGGCGGTGCGCGCCGGCGAGGTGGACGTCGCTCCGGGCCTGACCCAATCCCCGGGCGGGCTCAAGCTCTGGCAGTTTTCCGATCCCTACCTGCGCGTGCCGCAATTGATTGTCGGTGCGCAGAAGGGGGCCGAGGGGGTGGAGTTGGAGAAGATCGACACCCGGGCCCGCGTCGCGGTGCGCATGCCCAGCGCCACGGCCGATTACCTGCGCAGCAACTACCCGACGCTGAACCTGCAAGGCGTGCCGATGGAGCGCGAGGCCCTGCAATTGTTGCTGACCCAGCAGGCCCGATACGCGGTGGTGGACGAGGCGCAGCTCGGGCGGTTGATGGTTGAACCTGAATTCGCCGAACTGGCGGTGGTGGGCGACATCGGTCTGCCGCAGTTGCTACGGGTTGCCACGCGTCGGGACTGGCCGCAACTGGCGGACATCATCGACAGCGGCTTGCAGGCGATCCCGGCCAAGGAGCTGGAACAACTGCACAGCCGTTGGCTCAAGCCAAAATACCCGCGCCTGACCGAAACCCCCGGTTTCTGGCAGAACCTGACGCTGTTGATCCTGGCCCTGCTGCTCAGCAGTGTCGCCATCGTGTTCTGGCAGCGTCGCCAGCAACGTGGGCTGGAGCGCCGTCTGCGTGCCGCGAAGGAGGACATCGCCCAGCGTGCTGCCAGCGAGGAGGCCTTGCGCCTGACGCAATTTTCCATTGATCAAAGCACGGTGGGTATCCTCTGGGTCAATTGGGACAGTCACGTGCGTTACGCCAACCGAGCGGCCGAAACCATGCTCGGCTACGCCTCGGGCGCCATCATCGACCGGCCCTTGATCGACTTCGAGCCGGGCTTGCACATGGACCGCTGGCTGAGCTT
The DNA here is from genome assembly GCF_965119365.1 of Pseudomonas medicaginis. Lineage (NCBI taxonomy): Bacteria > Pseudomonadati > Pseudomonadota > Gammaproteobacteria > Pseudomonadales > Pseudomonadaceae > Pseudomonas > Pseudomonas medicaginis. The sequence continues at coordinate 6,735,577 of NZ_OZ221631.1, read as the reverse complement.
GTGGAAGCGTGCCCGGGCCAGTGAAGAAGGGCCGCAGAGTTTCGAGACCGAATGCGTGCGAGCCGATGGCAGCATCCTGCCGGCCGACGTGTCCCTGAGCTTCCTGCGTTTTCGTGATGCCGAATACCTGGTGGTCTACCTCAATGATGTGACCGAGCGCCGACGTGCGTTGGCGGCGTTGCGCGAAAGCGAGGCGCGCTTGCAAGGCATCGCCGCCAATGTGCCGGGCCTGGTCTTTCGCCTGGAACGGGCGCCGGTGACCGGCCAGATCGACTTTGCCTACATCAGTGAAGGCAGCGAAAGCCTGGTGGGTTACTCCCCCGCAACCCTGGCTCGCAGCGATACCGGACTGCGCAGCCTGGTGCACCCGCAGGACAAGGCCGATTATCACCGTACCCAGGATCAGGCGCTGGACACCGACAGTGACTGGTCATGGCAGGGCCGCATCCTGACTCGCGAAGGCCAGGAGCGTTGGGCCGAGATCAAGGCAATCACCCGTCGCCTCGAGGATGGCGCCTATGTCTGGGATGGTATCGTCTGGGACATCACCGAGAGCAAGCGCATCGAGCTGGAACTGGCCAGTTCCCGGGAGCAGTTGCGCGAGTTGTCGGCGCACCTGGAAAGCGTGCGGGAGGAAGAAAAGGCGCGCATTGCCCGGGAAGTCCACGATGAGTTGGGCCAGATGCTGACGGTGTTGAAACTTGAAACTTCCATGTGTGAATTGGCCTATGCGCAACTCGACCCGGGCCTGCATGATCGGCTCAACAGCATGAAGCGCCTGATTGCCCAGTTGTTCCAACTGGTGCGGGACGTGGCGACGGCGTTGCGCCCGCCGATCCTGGACGCGGGTATTGCTTCGGCCATCGAATGGCAGGCCCGGCGCTTCGAGGCGCGTACGCAGATCCCTTGCCTGGTGCAGGTGCCGGACAACCTCCCACCCCTGAGCGATGCCAAGGCCATCGGCCTGTTTCGGATTCTCCAGGAGGCGCTGACCAACGTGATGCGTCATGCCCAGGCGCATACGGTGGAGTTGACGCTGGTGCGCGAGGGCGATGAATTGTGTCTGACCGTCAGTGACGACGGTGTAGGATTCATCGCAGCGACAGGTCGGCCGACATCCTTTGGCCTGGTAGGCATGCGTGAGCGAGTGCTGATCATGGGCGGGCGATTGTCCCTGGAAAGCCACCCGGGGGAGGGGACTTCACTGGCGGTATGGGTGCCGTTGGAGGAAAGCTGAAGGTGTTGACTGGCTGGGCTGCCTTCGCGAGTGGGCTCGCTCCCATAGGGGAGCGCCTCGGTCAATATGGGAGCGAGCGGGCTCGCGAACGATTCTGAACAGGAGAAAAACGTGATCCGTGTACTGGTAGCCGAAGACCACACCATCGTCCGCGAAGGCATCAAGCAGTTGATCGGCCTGGCCAAGGATCTGGTGGTGGTGGGGGAGGCGAGCAATGGCGAACAGTTGCTCGAGACCCTGCGCCACGTGCCCTGCGAAGTGGTGCTGTTGGATATTTCCATGCCGGGTGTCAACGGCCTGGAGGCGATCCCGCGGATCCGTGCGCTGAACAATCCGCCGGCCATCCTGGTGCTGTCGATGCATGACGAGGCGCAAATGGCTGCCCGTGCGCTGAAGGTCGGGGCCGCTGGCTACGCGACCAAGGACAGCGACCCGGCCCTGCTGCTCATGGCGATTCGCAAGGTCGCGGCCGGCGGGCGCTACATCGACCCGGACCTGGCTGACCGCATGGTCTTCGAAGTCGGCCTGACCGACACGCGGCCGTTGCACTCGCTGCTGTCCGAGCGCGAGTTCTCAGTCTTCGAGCGTCTGGCCCAGGGCGCCAACGTCAATGACATCGCCCAGCAACTGGCGCTGAGCAGCAAGACCATCAGTACCCACAAGGCGCGGCTGATGCAGAAGCTCAACATCACCTCCCTGGCGGAGCTGGTGAAATATGCGATGGAGCACAAGCTGCTCTAACCCCACAACAATCTCCTGTGGGAGCGAGCTTGCTCGCGATGGCGGCAGCACATTCAATATTGATGTTGTCTGACACTCCGCGATCGCGAGCAAGCTCGCTCCCACAGGGTTTGGTGTCGGCATATCCATTTGCGACACGTCCCAACACCGCTTTTCGCCCCTGCTTGCAGCTTGCTGCTCGTAACTTGCTGCTGCCCTTATCCAATCCCGCCATCCTTGTAGGGCAATCCCTACCCCGGCTCCTCCATCTGGCTGAGGCGATTCTCTCCTGCGCCCCGATTTGCGCGGGCCCCAGGCTCCACTAGGCTTGATTCACAAGCAGTCATCAAACAAAAGGTGCGGGTATGAGCCAGGTCGATTCAAGCGCGGGGGCCAGTGATGTGCTGGTCAGCTTTCGTGGTGTGCAAAAGAGCTACGACGGCGAGAACCTGATCGTCAAAGACCTCAACCTGGACATTCGCAAAGGCGAATTCCTGACCCTGCTCGGGCCTTCCGGCTCCGGCAAGACCACCAGCCTGATGATGCTCGCCGGGTTTGAAACCCCAACCGCCGGCGAGATCCTGCTGGCCGGGCGTTCGATCAACAATGTGCCACCGCACAAGCGCGACATTGGCATGGTGTTCCAGAACTACGCCTTGTTCCCGCACATGACCGTCGCCGAGAACCTGGCCTTTCCGCTGACCGTGCGCGGCCTGAACAAGAGCGACGTGAGTGATCGGGTCAAGCGCGTCTTGAGCATGGTCCAGTTGAACAGCTTCGCCCAACGTTACCCGGCGCAATTGTCCGGCGGCCAGCAACAACGGGTGGCCCTGGCCCGGGCGTTGGTGTTCGAGCCGCAATTGGTGCTGATGGACGAACCCCTCGGTGCGCTGGACAAGCAACTGCGCGAACACATGCAGATGGAAATCAAGCACCTGCACCAGCGTCTTGGCGTGACCGTGGTCTACGTGACCCATGACCAGGGCGAAGCCTTGACCATGTCCGATCGCGTGGCGGTGTTCCACCAGGGCGAAATCCAGCAGATCGCGCCACCGCGCAGCTTGTATGAAGAGCCGAAAAACACCTTCGTCGCCAACTTCATCGGTGAAAACAACCGTCTCAATGGTCGCCTGCACAGCCACACCGGCGATCGCTGCCTGGTTGAGCTGGCGCGCGGCGAAAAAGTCGAGGCCCTGGCGGTGAACGTCGGCCAGCCCGGCGAGCCGGTGACCCTGTCGATCCGTCCGGAACGGGTGAGCCTCAACGGCGTCAGCGAACAATGTGTCAACCGCTTCTCAGGGAGGGTGGCGGAATTCATCTATCTGGGCGACCACGTCCGGGTTCGCCTGGAAGTCTGCGGCAAGAACGACTTCTTCGTGAAACAGCCGATTGCCGAGCTCGATCCCGCGCTCGCCGTCGGGGACGTGGTTCCGCTTGGCTGGCAAGTCGAGCATGTGCGTGCGCTCGATCCCCTTCTAGAGGCGAATTGATCGCCCCCTGCTGTACCAACACCAACCCTGCACGTGGAGAGAACAATAAATGTTGAGATCCCTGAAGTTCACAGCCCTGACACTGGGCATGATGGGTGCGGCAAGCGCGATGGCGGCGGGCCCGGACCTGACCGTGGTGTCTTTCGGCGGGGCGAACAAGGCGGCTCAGGTCAAAGCCTTCTACGCACCGTGGGAAGCGGCCGGCAACGGCAAGATCGTGGCTGGCGAGTACAACGGCGAAATGGCCAAGGTCAAGGCCATGGTCGACACCAAGAGCGTTTCCTGGGACTTGGTGGAAGTCGAGTCTCCGGAATTGTCCCGCGGTTGTGACGAAGACATGTTCGAACAACTGGACCCAGCCCTGTTCGGCAAGGCCGAAGATTACGTCAAGGGCGCCATCCAGCCTTGCGGCGTAGGTTTCTTCGTATGGTCGACTGTGTTGGCCTACAACGCTGACAAACTCAAGACCGCACCGACCAGTTGGGCGGACTTCTGGGACACCAAGCAGTTCCCAGGCAAGCGTGGCCTGCGCAAAGGCGCCAAGTACACCTTGGAGTTCGCCTTGATGGCCGACGGCGTAGCGCCGAAAGACGTCTACAAGGTACTGGCCGGCAAGGATGGCCAGGATCGCGCCTTCAAGAAGCTCGATGAACTCAAGCCGAACATCCAGTGGTGGGAAGCCGGTGCCCAGCCACCGCAATACCTGGCGTCCGGTGACGTGGTCATGAGCTCGGCCTACAACGGCCGGATCGCCGCGGTACAGAAAGAAAGCAACCTGAAAGTGGTGTGGAACGGCGGCATCTACGACTTCGACGCCTGGGCCATCCCGCGCGGCCTGGACAAGACCCGCGCCGAAGCGGCGAAGAAATTCATCGCTTTCTCGGTGGCACCGCAGCAGCAGAAGACTTACTCGGAAAACATCGCCTACGGCCCTGCCAATACCCAGGCTGTGCCGTTGCTGGCCAAGGATGTCCTGAAAGACATGCCGACCACCCCGGAAAACATCGCCAACCAGGTGCAGATCGACGTCAGCTTCTGGGCTGACAACGGTGAGCAACTGGAGCAGCGCTTCAACGCCTGGGCGGCCAAGTAACCCGACGGTCTGAAGCTGGATGAGATCCCTGTGGGAGCGAGCTTGCTCGCGATAGCGGTTTGTCAGACACATCAATGTTGAATGTGCCGTAGCCATCGCGAGCAAGCTCGCTCCCACAGGTTCTTGCTCCAATCGGGTGTTTCACAAGAACAGAGGCGGCTCGCCGCCCCTGTAACGATAAAAAGATTTGCGGAGTTCGCCATGGCCATCGCCGTTCCACTGAACGCGGGCACCAGCCCCACCCTCAAGCAGCGGCTCAAGCATGCCGAGCGGGTCAACCGCTGGAAGGCCCAGGCCTTGATCGCGCCATTGGTGCTGTTTCTGTTACTGGTGTTCCTGGTGCCGATCGTGGCGCTGCTGTTCAAAAGCGTCAGCAACCCGGAAGTGGTGGGCGCCATGCCGCGCACCGTCGCTGCCGTCGCGGCTTGGGACGGACGCGGTTTGCCGGGCGAGCCGGTGTACAAGGCCGCCAGTGAAGACCTGGCCGAAGCCCGCAAGAATCAGACCCTGGGCGACTTGTCCAAGCGCCTGAACATGGAACTGGCCGGCTATCGCAGCCTGCTGACCAAGACAGCCAGGGCGTTGCCGTTTGCAACCGAACCGGCCTCCTATAAAGAAGCCTTGGAAAACCTCGATGAGCGTTGGGGCGACCCTGCGTACTGGCAGGTCATCCGCCGCAACACCAGCGATGTCACCCCGTATTATCTGCTGGCGGCTGTCGATCACCGCATCGATGACCTCGGCGAACTGGCCCCGGCCACCCCTGACCAGTCGATCTACCTCGACATCTTCGCCCGCACGTTCTGGATGGGCCTGGTGATCACCGCCATCTGCCTGGTACTGGCCTATCCGCTGGCCTACCTGCTGGCGAACCTGCCGTCGCGCCAGAGCAACCTGCTGATGATCCTGGTGCTACTGCCGTTCTGGACTTCGATCCTGGTGCGGGTGGCGGCGTGGATCGTGCTGCTGCAGTCGGGCGGCTTGATCAACAGCGCCCTGATGGCCATGGGTGTGATCGATAAACCCCTGGAGCTGGTGTTCAACCGCACCGGTGTGTACATCTCCATGGTCCATATCCTGCTGCCGTTCATGATCCTGCCGATCTACAGCGTGATGAAAGGCATCTCGCCTACCTACATGCGGGCGGCGATTTCCCTGGGCTGCCACCCGTTTGCCAGTTTCTGGCGGGTGTACTTCCCCCAGACCTATGCCGGTGTCGGCGCCGGTTGCCTGTTGGTGTTCATTCTTGCCATCGGCTACTACATCACGCCGGCGCTGCTGGGCAGCCCGAACGACCAGATGGTCAGCTACTTCGTCGCCTTCTACACCAACACCAGCATCAACTGGGGCATGGCCACGGCGCTCGGCGGGCTGCTGTTGCTGGCGACCATCGTGCTTTATCTGATTTACAGCTGGCTGGTGGGCGCCAGTCGCCTGCGCCTGAGCTAAGGGGAGATCGAAAAATGGTAAGTCCTTACATGTCCCCCATCGAGCGGGTGTGGTTCTACAGTCTGCGCATCCTCTGCGGGTTGATCCTGTTGTTCCTGATCCTGCCGGTGCTGGTGATCATTCCACTGTCGTTCAACTCCGGCAGTTTCCTGGTGTATCCGCTGCAAGGCTTCTCGATGCAGTGGTACCACGATTTCTTCGCCTCGGCCGAATGGATGCGGGCGTTGAAAAACAGCATCATCGTGGCTCCGGCTGCGACGTTGCTGGCGATGATCTTCGGCACGCTCGCGGCGATCGGCCTGACCCGTGGTGATTTCCCGGGCAAGGCGCTGGTGATGGCTCTGGTGATTTCGCCCATGGTGGTGCCCGTGGTGATCATCGGCGTGGCCAGTTATCTGTTCTTCGCACCGTTGGGGATGGGCAACAGTTTCTTCTCGCTGATCGTGGTCCACGCCGTGCTGGGTGTGCCGTTCGTCATCATCACGGTGTCGGCGACCTTGCAGGGGTTCAACCACAACCTGGTCCGCGCCGCCGCCAGCCTCGGGGCCTCGCCACTGACGGCGTTTCGTCGGGTGACCCTGCCGCTGATCGCCCCGGGTGTGATCTCCGGTGCATTGTTCGCCTTCGCGACGTCTTTCGATGAAGTGGTGGTGACCCTCTTCCTGGCCGGCCCCGAGCAGGCCACCTTGCCCCGGCAGATGTTCAGCGGCATCCGCGAAAACCTCAGCCCCACCATCGCGGCGGCGGCGACGCTGCTGATCGCCTTCTCGGTGATCCTGCTGCTGACCCTGGAGTGGTTGCGCGGGCGCAGTGAGAAGCTGCGCACTGCCCAGGTCTGAAGGTTCAGCGTTGTCCAAATGTGGGAGCGAGCTTGCTCGCGATAGCGGTGGAACATTCACTATCGATGCTGAATGTCAGTGCGCTATCGCGAGCAAGCTCGCTCCCACAGGGACCCAAGGTGTATTCATAAGCTGAATGGCAGACAACCCTCAATACCGAGCTATCCTTGTGCCAGCCCATACTCGAACAAGAGGCCGCGCACATGAGTCTTTCCTCATTCAAGATCGCCCATAAACTGATCACCGGTGCCGCTGCCATCGAGCAACTGGCCGCCGAGCTGACGCGGCTGGACGTCGACAATCCGCTGATCGTGACCGATGCGGCGCTGGTTCAGTCCGGGACTGTGGAGCTGGCCCTGCAACATCTGGGCGGGCGCGACTACGAGATTTTCGACCGGGTCATGCCGGATCCGGAAATCGCCATCGTCGAGGATTGCATGCAAGCCTACCGCGACGGTGGACATGATGGCCTGATCGGCCTGGGCGGCGGCAGTGCCATCGACATCGCCAAGTGCGTGGGCGTCTATGCCGGGTACCACGGCGAGCTTCAAGATATGTTCGGTGTCGACCAGGTGCCGCGCAAAGGCCCGCCCATGATTGCCATCCCCACCACGGCCGGCACCGGTTCGGAAGTCACCAACGTGGCGATCCTCTCCGACAAGGCCGCGCAACTGAAAAAAGGCATTGTCAGCGACTACTTGTTGCCAGACGTCGCGCTGGTCAGTCCACAGATGACCCTCACGTGCCCCAGGGGCGTAACGGCCTCCAGCGGTGTCGACGCGCTGGTCCATGCCATCGAGGCCTACCTGTCGCTCAATGCCTCGCCGATCACCGACGCCCTGGCCATTGGCGCAATCAAGCTGATCAGCCGGGCATTGCCCAAGGCCTACGCCAACCCCTCCCACTTGCAAGCCCGTGAGGACATGGCCACCGCCAGCCTGATGGCCGGCATGGCGTTCGGCAACGCCGGGGTTGGCGCAGTGCATGCGCTGGCCTACCCATTAGGCGGGCGCTTTCACGTTTCTCACGGTGTCGCCAACGCGTTGTTGCTGCCGTATGTCATGGCGTGGAACAAGATGGCTTGCGTCGAGCGCATGCGTGACATCGCCGAAGCCATGGGGATCAGGACAGCCCATCTGAGCGATATGGAGGCAGCCGACGAAGCCGTGGAAGCCATGGTTGCCTTGTGCGCCGCCGTGGAAATCCCCCAGGGCCTGAGCAGCCTGGGCGTGACCGAGGACGTGATTCCGTCCATGGCCCTGGAGGCCGTGGGCATCGAGCGGTTGATGCGCAACAACCCCCGCAAACTCAGCGCCAGCGATATCGAGAAGATCTACCGCGCGGCGTATTGATCGACGGTCACGGTGGGCGCGCCAAATCTTGAGGTATACAATGCGCGCCATCGTGATTTCGCTCAAAACAGGTGCGTCATGCAGCCCTTTGCTATTGCTCCGTCGATTCTCTCCGCCGACTTTGCCCGCCTGGGCGAGGAAGTGGACAACGTTCTGGCCGCTGGGGCCGACATCGTGCACTTCGATGTCATGGACAACCACTACGTCCCCAACCTGACCATCGGCCCGATGGTCTGCGCGGCGCTGCGCAAGTATGGCGTCACCGCACCGATCGACGCGCACCTGATGGTCAGCCCGGTGGACCGCATCGTCGGTGATTTCATCGAGGCCGGTGCCACCTACATCACCTTCCACCCCGAAGCCACGCTGCACATCGACCGCTCCCTGCAGTTGATCCGCGAGGGCGGTTGCAAGGCCGGCCTGGTGTTCAACCCGGCCACGCCCTTGGACGTGCTCAAGTACGTGATGGACAAGGTCGACATGATCCTGCTGATGAGCGTCAACCCTGGCTTCGGCGGACAGAAATTCATCCCGGGCACTCTCGACAAGCTGCGCGAAGCCCGGGCGCTGATCGATGCCTCGGGCCGTGACATCCGCCTGGAAATCGACGGTGGCGTGAACGTGAACAATATCCGTGAAATCGCCGCGGCTGGCGCCGACACGTTTGTCGCGGGCTCGGCGATCTTCAACGCGCCCGACTACAACGAGGTGATTGCAAAAATGCGCGCCGAACTGGCCCTGGCGCGCCCATGAGCGGCTTCGAGCAGCTGTTTCCCGGCAGCCTGCCACGTTTGGTGATGTTCGACCTCGATGGCACATTGGTCGATTCGGTCCCGGACCTCGCGGCGGCCGTGGACACGATGCTGCTCAAGCTCGGGCGTCCGCCCGCCGGCATTGACTCGGTGCGCCACTGGGTGGGCAACGGTGCGCCCATGCTGGTGCGCCGGGCCCTGGCCAATGACATCGATGCCCAAGGGGTCGACGATGTCGAGGCCGAGCAGGCGCTGGCGTTGTTCAACGAGGCCTACGAAGGTGATCACTCGCTGACGGTGGTCTACCCCGGCGTGCGTTCCACCCTCAAATGGCTGAAAAAACAGGGCGTGGAAATGGCCCTGATCACCAATAAGCCGGAGCGCTTCGTGGCTCCGCTGCTGGACCAGATGAAAATCGGCCGCTATTTCCGCTGGATCATCGGTGGCGATACCTTGCCGCAGAAAAAACCTGACCCGGCGGCGCTGTTCTTCGTGATGAAAATGGCCAATATCCCGGCCTCCCAATCCTTGTTCGTCGGCGACTCGCGCAGCGATGTGCTGGCGGCCAAGGCGGCGGGGGTCAAATGCGTGGCGCTCAGTTACGGCTACAACCACGGCCGACCCATCGCCGAAGAGTTTCCGACGCTGGTGATCGACGATTTGCGCCTGTTAATTCCCGGTTGCCTGGACCCGGCCGCTGAGATAACGTTGCCCGACGCTGTTCAATCCTCTCCTGGAAACGCCATCGTGGTGGTCACTCGCAAACTCTGGATGAAAGTCATGAAGGCCCTGGCCCGCTGGCGTTGGCGCACCTGACGTGATCCTGGCCGGTTATCCGGCGCATTTGCATACCTGACTGTCAGCTCCTCTTGCCACGAGGCACCCCATGATCCGCGAAGAATTCCTGCGTCTAGCCGCTGCCGGCTACAACCGCATCCCCCTTGCCTGCGAAACCCTGGCCGACTTCGATACGCCGTTGTCGATCTATCTCAAGCTGGCTGACCAGCCCAACTCCTACCTGCTCGAATCGGTACAAGGCGGGGAGAAGTGGGGGCGTTATTCCATCATCGGCCTGCCGTGCCGTACGGTGCTGCGGGTCCATGACCATCGCATCAGCGTGACCCACGACGGCATCGAAATCGAAAGCCAGGAGGTTGAAGACCCGCTGGCCTTCGTTGAAGCCTTCAAGGCCCGCTACAACGTGCCGACCATTGCTGGCCTGCCGCGTTTCAATGGCGGCCTGGTGGGGTATTTCGGCTACGACTGCGTGCGCTATGTGGAGAAACGCCTGGGTACTTGTCCGAACCCCGACCCACTGGGCGTACCGGACATCTTGCTGATGGTCTCCGACGCGGTCGTGGTCTTCGATAACCTCGCTGGAAAGATGCACGCCATCGTTCTGGCCGACCCTTCCCAGGAAGATGCCTACGAGCAAGGTCAGAAAAGCCTGCAGACATTGCTGGAAAAACTCCGTCAACCGATCACCCCGCGCCCTGGACTCGATTTCAGCAAGCAGTCGGCGGCCGACCCGGTGTTCCGTTCCAGCTTCACCCAGGACGATTACGAACGAGCCGTCGATACCATCAAGGAATACATCCTCGCCGGCGACTGCATGCAGGTGGTGCCATCGCAACGGATGTCCATCGACTTCAAGGCCGCGCCCATCGACCTCTATCGGGCGCTGCGCTGTTTCAACCCGACGCCCTACATGTATTTCTTCAACTTTGGCGACTTCCACGTCGTCGGCAGTTCACCGGAAGTGCTGGTGCGGGTCGAAGACAACCTGATCACCGTGCGACCGATCGCCGGCACTCGTCCTCGTGGCGCTACGGAAGAGGCTGATCGGGCACTGGAAGAAGACCTGCTGTCGGATGACAAGGAAATCGCCGAGCACCTGATGCTGATCGACCTGGGCCGCAACGACACCGGGCGGGTCTCGGAAATCGGTTCGGTGAAACTCACCGAGAAGATGGTCATCGAGCGTTATTCCAACGTCATGCACATCGTCTCCAACGTCACTGGCCAGTTGAAGGCCGGGCTCACCGCCATGGACGCCTTGCGGGCGATCCTGCCGGCGGGCACCTTGTCTGGCGCGCCGAAAATCCGCGCGATGGAAATCATCGACGAACTGGAGCCGGTCAAGCGTGGGGTGTACGGCGGGGCCGTGGGTTATTTCGCCTGGAACGGCAACATGGACACAGCCATTGCCATTCGCACTGCCGTGATCAAGAACGGCGAACTGCACGTGCAGGCCGGCGGCGGTATCGTCGCTGACTCGGTGCCGGCATTGGAATGGGAAGAAACCTTGAACAAGCGCCGGGCCATGTTCCGCGCCGTAGCGTTGGCCGAGCAGACTTCGAGCGATTGAAACCCCTTCAACAACTCGATCAATGTGTGGGAGCGAGCTTGCTCGCGATGAGGCCGTCATATTCAACCAACCAGTTGACTGACAGTCCGCAATCGCGAGCAAGCTCGCTCCCACAGGTTCTCTCGATCAGAAATCCAGGCTGACGCCCAGGCTCACCCCTTGCTGGGTCATGTCATCATCCTTGCGCAGCGTATAACCGCCCCGCAGCGCCAAGTCGCGGGTCAACTTGTGGCTGACCCCCAGGCTCAGGCGATTGAGGTGGCTCTGTGGCGTATAACCTTCCAGCGTGAAGTCATTGGCCGGCAGGCTGTTGAGGGCGATGTTGACCTTCTGCGTGTCGTCTTCGTACTCGCGTTCGTGGGCATATTCGCCAAACACCTGGGTCTGGCGGGTGATGTTGTATTTGCCCTGCAAGCCAATGCCCAGGCGTTTCGAGTCGCGGGTCTGGTCATCGAAAGTCAGGGCCGTGGAGCGGCTGCTCTTTTCCGAATAACCATCGACCTCCACCTTCGCGTAGTCAGCGCTGACAAATGGCGAGAGATGCCACTCGCTGCCCGGCTGTGCGATGTCGTAGCCCACCCGCGTGCTGAATGCCCACAGATGGCCGTCCGTGTCGCCTTTCTCCTGCGCCTCGTTGACGCCCAGGTCGAACTTGCGTTCCAGGTTGTCGTAGTCGAGCTTGCCGCCGGTCAACGCCGCGTCGGCCCACCAGCGATTCTGCTGGAACTGGGCGAAAGCGGTCGCCAGGTAGCTGTTGAGCTTGTAGCTCGAGTCGTTATGGCCAGCGTCCATGTCCTGGCGATAGAGGCCAGCCGCTACGCCCACGCGCCAGGCGTCGTTGAGGCGATAGCTGCCGCCGACGTTCAGGCTGTAGCCGCTGCCATCGGCACTGGCACCGCTGCCCTGGCTGTCCATGTCCAGATGCTGGCCGCCACCGGCGACGATGGCTCGCCACTGGCCGACCGCCTGCCAGTCCTCCCAGTCCGATTGCCACTGGCTGCGCAGCTCATCCTGGTGGGCGCGCAGGGTCGAGTGGGCCATTTCCGGTAGCAACGTCAGCTCCCAGGGTGCCGCGAGCAGGGAATAGGCGTAGTCGGCGATCAGCTTTTGCCCGGTTTCGGTTGGGTGAACCGAATCGTTGTAGATCAGCTTGGTGGGGTCAGGCGTGGCACTGTTGATGCCATAGGTGGCGTTTTCCGTGCAGCCATTGCCGCTGAAGCAGGTTGCGGTGAGGTTTTCTCCTGTGGCGAGGCCGAATCTTGCCGGGTCGGCGAAGCTTTCCTTCAGCAACAGCGGAATGTTCAATGGAATGATTTCAGCGTCGATGCCTTGCAAGCGCGTGACCAGTTGCTGGTTGAAGTCGTTGCCCAGTTGCGAGAAGACGTCTTGCAGCGGGCCGCCATTGAGCGCCGGGGTCAGGCCCAGGTCGGGCAGCAGCCAGACCATCACATAGCGGGCCCCGGCGATTTGCAACACTTGGACGCTGTCGGCCAGGCGATCGGCGGCGGCCTGCGCCTGAGCGGTGTTCAGGACCCGGCCTTGGAGAAAGTCGTTGCCACCACCGGAAAGGTAATACAGCGCATTCGGATCGGCACGCAGGCCATTGGATTGCAGGTAGCCGGGACGGCTGCGCTCGCCGGTGTCGGACACGCCGGTAATGGATTCGAGGATCTGGTCGGTACGATAGCCGCCCACCGCCCAATTATTGCCATCTGCCAGCCCCTCGCTGGCGCGGACCGCCGACGTGGAAGCGGCGGTCTCGTCGGCGGAATAACCCAGGCGCCCACCGAGCAACTGGGTGGAGTTGGCGGAGTACGCCTCGCCGCTGCCGTCGGTGTAGATCGGACCGGTTCTGTTGGTATAGCGCTCGGTCGAGCCGGGCGGGCCATTCGGGTCGGCGAATTGACCCGCGTCGTTGAGGCTGTCGCCGAACACGATGAACTTGGAATAAGGGTTGGGGGCGGCACTCGCCTGGGCGCAGGCCATCGCCAGCACGCAACTGGCAATTGGTACGAACAGCGTCTTTTTGATCATGAGAAAGTCCGTTTTTATCTTATTTTTGTTAGAAAACGAAACGACAGTACCAAAAACTTCCGGCGTTTTGCCATCCATCTTGAGCGTCGCGATTGTTTCAAAGCCCTTCGGGAACGGTCATATTGCGTGCTCCGCCCAGCTAAGCTACTGTGCCGGGACGTATAAACGAGACTTTTCCTGTGTCGATTGTCAGCAAACTTCTGGATCAAATGATCAAGGCACACGCCCGCTGGCGTTGGCGCGCCTGAACATTCTCCGCCGGCCGCGCCGGACCTGTACCGATTTGCCTTCTTTACCCGCTTGTAGAGCCGCTTCGCCGGGGCACCAATCGCCTCGCCAAGCGCAGCAGCGTGCGGGTCACTCTCTGAAGGCTGTATTTAAAGTCAGTGAATTCAATAGGTTATTTACGCCATGTTGCTGATGATCGATAACTACGACTCTTTTACCTACAACGTTGTGCAATACCTCGGTGAGCTGGGCTCCGAGGTCAAGGTCGTGCGTAACGACGAACTGACCATCGCCGAAATCGAAGCCCTCAAGCCTGAGCGCATCGTGGTTTCGCCCGGCCCATGCACGCCGACCGAAGCGGGCATTTCCATCGACGCCATCAAGTATTTCGCCGGCAAACTGCCGATCCTGGGGGTTTGCCTGGGGCATCAGTCGATCGGCCAGGCATTCGGTGGCGATGTCGTGCGTGCCCGACAAGTCATGCACGGTAAGACTAGCCCGGTATTTCACGAGGACAAGGGCGTGTTCGCGGGACTGAATCGTCCGCTTACCGTAACCCGCTACCACTCCCTGGTCGTCAAGCGCGAAACACTGCCCGACTGCCTGGAGCTGACGGCCTGGACCCAGCTTGAAGACGGCTCGGTCGATGAAATCATGGGGCTGCGTCACAAGACGTTGAATATCGAGGGTGTGCAATTCCATCCCGAGTCTATTCTCACCGAGCAGGGCCACGAGCTGTTCGCCAACTTCCTCAAACAAACCGGCGGCACGCGCTAAGGACTTTTCATGGATATCAAGACAGCCCTGAGCCGTATCGTCGGCCATCTCGACCTGAGCACCGACGAGATGCGCGATGTGATGCGCGAAATCATGACCGGCCAATGCACGGATGCGCAGATCGGCGCGTTCATGATGGCCATGCGCATGAAGAGCGAGAGCATCGATGAAATCGTCGGAGCGGTGTCGGTGATGCGCGAACTGGCGGACAAGGTCGAACTCAAGACCCTGGACGGCGTGGTCGATGTGGTCGGCACCGGTGGTGACGGCGCCAATATTTTCAATGTTTCCACCGCGTCGTCGTTTGTCGTTGCCGCGGCCGGTTGCACCGTCGCCAAGCATGGCAACCGCGCAGTCTCAGGCAAGAGCGGCAGTGCCGATCTGCTGGAGGCGGCGGGTATTTATCTGAACCTGACACCTGTCCAGGTGGCACGCTGCATCGATAACGTCGGTATCGGTTTCATGTTTGCCCAGACCCACCATCGCGCCATGAAACACGCTGCCGCGCCGCGCCGTGACCTGGGGTTGCGTACGCTGTTCAACATGCTCGGCCCGCTTACGAATCCGGCCGGCGTGAAGCATCAAGTGGTTGGGGTATTCAGCCAGGCGTTGTGCCGGCCGTTGGCAGAAGTCCTGCAACGCCTGGGCAGCAAGCACGTGCTGGTGGTTCATTCGAAGGATGGCCTGGATGAGTTCAGCCTGGCTGCACCGACATTCGTGGCCGAACTGAAAAATGATCAGATCAGCGAGTATTGGGTCGAACCTGAAGACCTCGGCATGAAGAGCCAGAGCCTGCACGGCTTGGCGGTTGATGGCCCGGCCCAGTCGCTCGAGTTGATTCGCGATGCCCTGGGGCGCCGCAAGACCGAGAACGGCCAGAAAGCCGCGGAGATGATCGTGCTCAACGCCGGCGCTGCGTTGTACGCCGCCGACCACGCCAGCAGCCTCAAGCAAGGTGTGGAACTGGCCCATGATGCACTGCACACTGGGCTGGCGAGGGAGAAACTCGAAGAGTTGGGTGCATTTACCGCCGTATTCAAAGTGGAGAACGAAGGATGAGCGTGCCAACGGTTCTGGAAAAAATTCTGGCTCGCAAGGCCCAGGAAGTGGCCGAGCGCAGCGCTCGGGTCAGTCTGGCCGAGCTGGAAAGCCTGGCGCGTTCAGCGGATGCGCCGCGCGGCTTTGCCAAGGCGCTGATCGATCAGGCCAAGAAAAAACAGCCGGCGGTGATTGCCGAGATCAAGAAGGCCTCCCCTAGCAAGGGCGTGATTCGTGAGCACTTCGTCCCGGCCGACATCGCGCGAAGCTACGAGAAAGGCGGTGCGACCTGCCTCTCGGTGCTGACCGACGTCGACTTTTTCCAAGGGGCCGACGACTACCTGAAACAGGCGCGTGCGGCGTGCAAGTTGCCGGTGATCCGCAAGGATTTCATGATCGATCCATACCAGATCGTCGAGGCGCGGGCGCTGGGGGCCGATTGCGTGCTGTTGATCGTCTCCGCCCTGGACGACGTGAAAATGGCCGAATTGGCGGCAGTGGCCCAGAGCGTCGGGCTGGATGTCCTGGTGGAAGTCCACGACGGTGACGAGCTGGAGCGGGCCCTGAAAACCCTCGATACCAAACTCGTCGGCGTGAATAACCGCAACCTGCACACCTTCGAAGTGAGCCTGGAAACCACCCTGGACCTGTTGCCGCGCATTCCGCGCGATCGCTTGGTCATCACCGAAAGCGGCATCCTCAACCGGGCCGATGTCGAGCTGATGGAAGTCAGTGATGTGTATTCGTTCCTGGTAGGCGAAGCGTTCATGCGCGCCGAGAACCCGGGTACGGAATTGCAGCGACTGTTCTTTCCTGAGCGTGGCCTGCCGGTGAGCGGCTCGACGCTGGACTGATCCATGTCGCCTGTGATTTCTCTCTCCGTCGAAGCTGGCCTGCAAGCCGAACAGGATCTGTTGGCCAGCATCTGCGCGGGCGACGCCGAGTTCGGCCTGCTGTTCTGGCAGCCCAATGACCGTGCGCTGGTCATGCCGCGCCGTTTGAGTCGCCTGCCGGGGTTTGAATACGCCTGTGACGTCTCGGCCGCTCATGGCTGGCCTGTCTTGTTGCGTGAAACAGGTGGCGAACCAGTGCCGCAGTCGGCCGCTACGGTCAATATCGCCCTGGTCTACGCCCCACCGCGCAGCGAGGGCGACCATGGCCGCATCGAAACA
Source organism: Pseudomonas medicaginis (assembly GCF_965119365.1). Lineage (NCBI taxonomy): Bacteria > Pseudomonadati > Pseudomonadota > Gammaproteobacteria > Pseudomonadales > Pseudomonadaceae > Pseudomonas > Pseudomonas medicaginis. The sequence goes on along the minus strand of NZ_OZ221631.1, from coordinate 6,719,028 downwards.
GGGTATCGCCGGTTGTGCGACCCCATCTGCCAATTGTTGGATGAGTTGGGCGGGGTGGCTTCGCTGGGAGAAGTGGAAGGGGCTTTTTGCGACGGGCGTTTCAACGTGAACCTCGACGGCCGGAAAATGGTCGGCACCGCTCAACGCTGGCGCCAGAGCAAGGGCGGTCAACGTCCGGTGGGCCTGGTTCATGGCGCGCTGTTGCTGGAGAACGAGCGCGAACCCATGGTCGCGGCGGTCAATCGCTTCAATGAGGCCTGTGGCCTGGCGCAGCGCGTGCGTGGCGAGAGCCACATTGCCTTGCGTGAAAAATTCCCGGCGCCTTACGCGTTGGAGCGGCTCGAGACGCTGTATCGGGAAATGCTGATCAGGCTGCTGGGCGCTTAACGCGTTCCGAACACCACCATGGTCTTGCCTTTGACGCTGACCAGGTTGCGCTCTTCCAGGTCCTTGAGTACGCGACCGACCATTTCACGCGAGCAGCCGACAATCCGACCAATTTCCTGGCGGGTCACCTTGATCTGCATGCCGTCCGGGTGGGTCATGGCATCGGGTTGCTTGCACAGTTCCAACAGGCAGCGTGCGACACGTCCGGTGACGTCGAAAAACGCGAGATCGCCGACCTTGCGCGTGGTATTGCGCAGGCGCTGTGCGATTTGTCCGCTGAGGACGTAAAGAATGTCCGGGTCTTGCAGGGACAGTTCTCGGAATTTGGCGTAGCTGATTTCCGCAACTTCACATTCAATCTTGGTCCGCACCCAGGCACTTCGTTCCTGTTCCCTGCCTGCCTGTTCGAACAATCCCAACTCGCCAAAAAAATCTCCGGAGTTGAGGTAGGCGATGATCATTTCCCGACCGTCATCATCTTCTATCAGGATAGTGACCGAGCCCTTGATGATGAAAAACAGCGTGTCGGAACGGTCTCCCGCACAAATGATGTTGTGTTTGGCTGGGTAGCGGCGGCGCTGACAATGCATCAAGAGTTTGTCGAGATTCTTGATCTTGAACGTGGGAGTAATGGCAACCATGGTTGTATCCCGAAAAACTGCGCGGTGTGGTGGTTTGGTTTTTTTATGGAGGCGAATGGCTATCGCTGAAAGATGGCCATGCGCCAGCGAGTTGGCGCCAGCTTAACAGAGGCATCCTTAATAGATTTGAGAATTTACCTACAGCCAGCGGTTAACGTCTCTTCAGACGAAGGGCGGTCATGGCGGAGTGCTGTGCTAAGCTGGCGACCCTTTTTTAACAGTGGAGTCTTGGCGATGAAGGCACGCATCCAATGGGCTGGCGAAGCCATGTTCCTCGGTGAGTCAGGCAGCGGTCATGTGGTCGTCATGGACGGCCCGCCAGATGCCGGTGGACGGAACCTGGGTGTTCGACCGATGGAAATGCTCCTGCTGGGCGTTGGCGGTTGCAGCAATTTCGATGTGGTCAGCATTCTCAAGAAGTCCCGCCAGGCCGTCGAGAGCTGTGAAGCCTTCCTGGAAGCGGAGCGTGCCACCGAAGATCCAAAGGTCTTTACCAAGATCCACATGCACTTCGTGGTGAAGGGGAGAGCCTTGAAGGAAGCCCAGGTCAAGCGTGCCATCGAGCTGTCCGCCGAGAAGTACTGCTCGGCTTCGATCATGCTCGGCGCTGCCGGGGTCGAAATCACCCACGATTATGAAATCATCGAGTTGGGTTGAGTCGATATCAATGGCGAAGCCTGCAACTCGCCGAGTTGAAGTCCTGGTTTAAAGAAAAAGGCGACTTCCACTGGAAGTCGCCTTTTTTATGGGCGTGGGAATGAGGATGGGGGTATCCAGTCCCCAATCGCCGTCAAATCCGATAAGTGCTTTTGGTCATGACCTTGGCCAGCAGGCTCATGCCAAACTTCACCGGGGCCGGAAAACGGAAGCCTCCGGCGTCAAGGGCACTTTCGGCATGGTGTTCTTCATCCACGCGCATCTGCTTGAGGATCGCCCGGGACTTTTCATCCTCTGCCGGCAATTGCTCCAGATGTTCATTCAAGTGCTTGCACACTTGATGCTCGGTCGCGGCTACGAAGCCGAGGCTGACTTTGTCGCTGATCAGCCCGGCGACGGCGCCGATCCCGAATGACATGCCGTAGAACAGCGGGTTCAGGACACTGGTGTGACTGCCCAATTGGCGAAGCCGTTGTTCGCACCAGACCAGATGATCGATTTCTTCCTCGGCGGCGTGCTCCATTGCCTCACGCACCTGCGGCAGCTTGGCTGTCAGCGCCTGGCCCTGATACAGCGCCTGGGCGCAGACCTCGCCGGTGTGGTTGATACGCATCAATCCGGCGACGTGGCGGGTCTGCTCGTCACTCAGTTGCGCGTCCGGCTGCACGATAGCCGGTGATGGGCGGTACGGCTGGCCACTGAAGGGCAGCAGCGTGCGCATCGCGGTATCGGCTTGCAGCAACAGACGGTCAATCGGCGAGTAGTGACGTTGGGTAGTCATGCTTACCTCCGGGAAAAAACACAGCGGCCAGTTTAACCCAATCGGCCGCCGAAGATTTGCGCTGGGTCAGGGGTATCAGCCCGGCGGCCAGTTCATCTGGCGTTGACCCAGCACATGCATATGAATGTGATAGACCGTCTGCCCACCCAATTCATTGCAATTCATCACCACGCGAAAACCTTCTTCACAGCCCAATTCCAGCGCCAGGCGCTGGGCAGTGAACAGAATGTGCCCGGCCAGGCCTTTGTCTTCTTCGGTGAGGTCGTTGAGCGTGCGGATCGGTTTTTTCGGAATGACCAGAAAATGCACGGGCGCCTGCGGGGCGATGTCGTGGAAGGCCAATACCTGGTCATCCTCGTAGATGATCTTCGCCGGGATTTCCCGGTTGATGATTTTGCTGAACAGAGTGTCCACCGTTGTTTTTCTCCGTTGGGTTCGTCGAATTCGGGTGTCGTGAAGGCTCGGGTTGAGGTGCCTGGTTGCTAAAACTCGAAGGGATCAGCGCGGGCAATAAGCCTTGTTGATCATGCCAGCGATGGTCCTGACCAGCCATCGCGATCCCAACCGCGGCAGTGCGGCCAGCCAGCGGTTGCGGCGTCCGGGAATGATGATGGCGCGGTTCTTGTCCAGCGCGCGCACGGCGTACAGGGCCACTTCTTCCGGGCTCATCAGCAACTTGCTGTCGATGAGTTTCTGTTCGTCCATCTGCGCCCTGGAGAAAAAGCCGGTCCGGGTCGGGCCAGGGCAAAGCACCGAGACTTTGATCGCGCATTTCTTCAGTTCAACCCGCAGGGCTTCTGAGAAGTGCAGCACATAGGCCTTGCTGGCGTAGTAGGTACTCATCCAGGGACCGGGTTGGAACGCGGCGATCGAGGCGACGTTGAGGATCTGGCCACCGCCAAGCAACGCCATGCTATTGCCGATGGCGTGACAAAGCCGTGTCAGGGCGAGGATGTTGACTTCGATCAGGTCCTGCTCGGTCATCCAGTCCTGGCCCAGGAACGGTCCGCTGGTGCCGATGCCAGCACAATTGACCAGCAGGTCGATCTGCCGCTCGCCTTCCTCCAGTTCCAGCAGAAAGCCAGAAAGCCTCAGCGGTTCGCCCAGGTCACAAGCCCGGAACAATACCTCCACGCCAAACCGCTGAGTCAGTTCGATTGCAATACTTTCCAGCCGATCACGTTGTCGAGCCACCAGTATCAGGTTGCGGCCGCGCCGGGCCAGCGCTTCAGCCATGGCCAGGCCAATGCCGCTGGAAGCGCCAGTGATCAGTGCGTAACGGGTCATGCAGTTCTCCATCGCAACAGCCCGCCGCCAAATGACTGAGCTGTCACCGGCATGAAGCGCGCTTATTGTTCCTCTTCTTCATAGTCTACAGAAGGCGGAGCGGGCTCGGCTGCCTCGACGGCGGGCTCTTCAGTGGTTTCGCTGGGCTCGCTGCTTTCATAGCTGCTCAGAGTGCTGCTGTCGTAGTCCTCCTGAAGGGCTCCGAAGATACCGGCAAACGTGGCCATGAAAATCAAGACGATCATCACCAGCCAGAGCGAGGCCAGCAATTTGACCGCCGTGGTATTGCGCGGCGGTGGCGGGCCATATTGGTTTGCGCCGGTATTGCCTGGGGCGATGATGAGGATGAACGGGAAGATGCCGCCCACGAATGGAACGAGGTTGATCAGCCACAACCACCCCGACCAGCCGAGATCATGCAGGCGCTGGACGTTGAACTGGATGCTCACGAAGGCAAAGGCAAGCACGACGACTGTAGCGAGCAGGCCGCCGACGATGAGTCCCGCGATCGAGTCGGAAGCCAGCAGCCATGCCGAGGCCAGCCAGAAACCAATGCCGACCAGAGGCAATATGGCCAGGGTCAATACCATGGTCCAGGCCAAGTAGCGCAGACGCCCGATACGCCCTTCGAAGCTGAAGGGCTTGAGGGTGCTGTACTCGGCCAGCGTTTCACCGACTTCGGCGCGGGGAGGTGCGTAAGGCGATACGGGCTCGACGATCGACTCGGGGTGGCGTCCACTCGGTTGCCGTGGCGCCTCTTGTACCTCGCCAAGGTTCAATTGAACGGTGGGTTCGGCTTCGATCCTGGCATCGATTCCGGTTTTGCTGAGCGCTTCCAGATACTGCTGCGCCTCGCTCTGGGACAAATTGCTTTTAAGGGCCACCCTGCGGCCGGTGAACAGCCGTTCAATGGCGCTGACATCGCTTTTGAACAGCTCGGCGAGGTTGAGTTTGGCGGTGGTGGTATCGACGCCCGGCATCAGGCCGCCGTCGAATACGATATTGAAACGGGTTTCGCTCATGCCCGGCATCCTTGTCTCTGAAAGTTAAGTCGTTGTTTTGTTCGGGCTGGTTAGCGGGGCCATTGCCCGCCAAGCTGCGCCGCCCGGGCGTGTGCCTGACGGTATTCTTCATCCAGGCGCGCCACCAACTGATCGACGCTGGGCAAATCATCGATTTCACCCACGCCCTGGCCTGCGGACCATACGGTTTTCCAGGCCTTGGCTTCATCGTTCAGTGGTTTGAGTTTCGAGCCAAAATCCACCGCGCCCTTGTTTTGCAGGGCGGCGAGATCGAAGCCGGCGTTCTCCAGGCTCTGGCGCATGAAACTGGCCGGCACCCCGGATACAGCAGGAGTATGCACGATGTCTGCGGCTCGGGATGTGAGCAACATCTCTTTATAAGCGTCAGGTGCCTGGCTTTCGCTCGTACCAATAAAGCGTGTGCCGAAGTAGGCCAGGTCCGCGCCGAGCAGTTGTGCGGCCAGGATCTGATGGCCGTGGTTCAAGCATCCCGCCAGCAGCACGGTCTTATCGAAAAACTGCCGGATCTCGGCAATCAGTGAAAACGGGCTCCAGGTCCCGGCATGTCCGCCTGCGCCGGCGGCCACGGCGATCAAGCCATCGACTCCGGCTTCGGCGGCTTTCTCGGCATGGCGTCGGGTCGTCACGTCATGGAACACCAGGCCGCCATAACCATGAACCGCGTCCACCAACTCTTTCACCGCACCCAGGCTGGTGATGACAATCGGTACCTTGTGTTCGATGCAAATGGCCAGGTCGGCTTGAAGCCGCGGATTGCTGTGATGGACGATCAGGTTTACCGCGTAGGGCGCTGGGTTTTCCAGGGTAGCCAAGCCTGCTTCGATTTCTTCCAGCCACGCCTTGAAGCCGCTGCTTTCACGCTGGTTCAACGCCGGAAAGCTGCCGACGATACCGTTGCGGCAGCAGGCCAGCACCAGTTGTGGATTGGAAATCAGGAACATGGGCGCCGCCACGACGGGCAGGCGCAAGCGTTGTTCAAGCAGAGCGGGCAACGACATTGGAAGTACCCCGGATAATGGATGCTGATTGGAGATTAGAACGGTCGGACGACGACCAGAATTACGATAGCCAGCAATATCAGAACCGGCACTTCATTGAACCAGCGATAAAAGACATGGCTGCGGGTGTTTTCGCCACGGGCGAAGCGCTTCACCTGGGCGCCGCACATATGGTGGTAACCGATCAGCAGCACGACCAGGGTCAACTTGGCGTGCATCCAGCCCCCCTGGGTGAAGTAGGCGCCGGCATTGAGGCTGAGCAACCAGATGCCGAATACCAGGGTGGCGATCATCGCCGGCCCCATGATGCCGCGGTACAGCTTGCGCTCCATGACACTGAAACGTTCTTTGCTGACGCTGTCGTCGCTTTGGGCGTGATAGACAAACAGGCGAGGCAGGTAGAACAGGCCGGCGAACCAGCAGACCATGCTGACGATGTGAAGTGCTTTGAGCCACAGATAGAGCATTTTTAGTTATTCCTGGATTCACGGTAGCCCGATAGTAGAGGTTAGAGCGGCCACACGTCACCTTGACGGTTGTCGCCACGCCCTGCGGCCCCTATCATCGACGGCTTTCCAGTGGGTTCGTTGAGGGCAGGTTTATGGTCAAGGTCGGTATCGTCGGCGGCACGGGTTACACCGGTGTCGAACTGCTGCGTCTGCTGGCACAGCATCCGCAGGCTGAGGTGGTGGTCATCACCTCGCGATCCGAGGCCGGCCTGGCCGTCGCCGACATGTATCCGAACCTGCGAGGCCACTACGATGGCCTGGCGTTCAGCGTTCCGGACGTCAAGACCCTCGGCGCCTGTGATGTGGTGTTCTTCGCCACGCCCCATGGTGTCGCTCACGCCCTGGCCGGTGAACTGCTGGCCGCCGGAACGAAGGTGATCGACCTGTCGGCGGACTTCCGTCTGCAGGACGCCGATGAGTGGGCCAAATGGTACGGCCAGCCCCACGGTGCACCGGAGTTGCTCGAGGAGGCTGTCTATGGCCTGCCGGAAGTCAATCGCGAGAAAATCAGGCAGGCTCGACTGATCGCCGTACCGGGTTGCTATCCAACCGCTACGCAGTTGGGCTTCTTGCCGTTGCTTGAGGCTGGTCTTGCCGATGCTTCGCGCCTGATTGCCGACTGCAAATCCGGTGTCAGCGGTGCCGGGCGTGGTGCCAGTGTCGGCTCGCTGTATTCCGAGACGTCGGAAAGCATGAAGGCCTACGCGGTCAAGGGGCATCGCCACCTGCCGGAAATTCGCCAGGGGTTGCGCCGGGCAGCGGGCAAGGACGTCGGCCTGACCTTCGTGCCGCACCTGACGCCGATGATTCGTGGCATCCATTCCACCCTGTATGCGACCGTCGTCGATCGTTCGGTGGACTTGCAGGCATTGTTTGAAAAGCGTTACGCCAACGAACCGTTCGTCGATGTAATGCCGGCCGGCAGCCATCCGGAAACCCGTAGCGTGCGCGGCGCGAACGTTTGCCGGATCGCCGTGCATCGTCCGCAGGATGGTGACCTGGTGGTGGTGTTGTCGGTCATCGATAACCTGGTCAAGGGCGCGTCCGGCCAGGCGGTTCAGAATCTGAACATCCTGTTCGGGCTGGATGAGCGTCTGGGGCTGTCCCATGCGGGAATGCTGCCTTAACAGTAGCGACAAGCTTTACGTTGGCAGCTACGAGCCTGAAGCTTGTAGCTCGCCGCAGCGCTTCTAAATAGTTGACCAATTTTCTAGGAGAAGCGGATAATGCCCGCCATCACGCATTATGGCGGCGTAAGCGCCGGGAGATATTCAGCATGAGCGTCGAAACCTTCACCCCCACGGCTTTGCAATTCACCCACGGTGCTGCGCACAAGGTGAAGAGCCTGGTCGATGAAGAGGGCAATGATCGTTTGAAGCTGCGCGTATTTGTAACGGGCGGCGGTTGTTCCGGTTTCCAATATGGGTTCACTTTCGATGAAGAAGTGGCCGAAGATGACACCATCGTCGAGCGCGAAGGGGTCAGCCTGGTGGTCGATCCGATGAGCTTCCAGTACCTGGCTGGTGCCGAGGTGGATTATCAGGAAGGTCTGGAAGGGTCGCGTTTCGTGATCAAGAACCCGAATGCGACCACGACTTGTGGGTGCGGTTCTTCGTTCTCGATCTGAGTGCTTCAATAAAAAAGCCGCAGTGCCTTAGGGCCCTGCGGTTTTTTTTGTCCGTCATTATTGGGTTCAGGCTGGGTAGATGGCGCCGAGTACCCGCAGCCCGCGTGCACCGGTGACACTTGGGCGGTTGCCTGGAATGCCTTCAAGGCAACAATGGGCAAGCCAGGCGAAAGCCATGGCTTCAACCCAATCCGGGTCTACGCCGTACACCGCCGTACTGCTGACTTTGGCATCCGGCAGCAAGTCAGCCAAGCGCTGCATGAGCGTCTGGTTGTGCGCGCCGCCGCCACAGACCAGCAACTCTTGAGTATTGGGCTGGGCATGTTGAAGGGATTCGACGATAGTCAGGGCGGTCAGTTCGAGCAACGTTGCCTGTACGTCTTCCGGGGCGAAGGCTGGCAACTGCGACAAATGCTGTATCAACCAAGGCAGGTTGAATACTTCGCGCCCGGTACTTTTCGGCCCCTTGGTGATGAAGAAGGGGTCGCTGAGCAGCGTCTTGAGTAGAACTGGTTCGACCTTCCCGCTGGCAGCCCATTGGCCGTCGCGATCGAAATGCTCGCCTCGTTGTTGGTGTATCCAGGCATCGAGCAGTACGTTGCCTGGACCGCAGTCGAAACCGGCCACGGGTTGTGCGGGCGCTATCAGGCTGAGATTGCTGAAGCCGCCGACATTCAGCACGGCACGATTACCGACCCGTTCTTCGAACAGGGCTTCGTGAAACGCCGGGACCAGTGGAGCGCCTTGTCCACCCGCGGCGACATCCCGGCTGCGGAAATCGCCGACGACGGTGATCCCGGTCAATTCGCTCAACAGTGCCGGATTGCCGATTTGCACGGTAAATCCACGGGCCGGTTCATGTCGAATGGTCTGGCCGTGGCTGCCAACTGCCGTGATGTCTTCAGGCTGAAGTTTCTGTTCGTTGAGCAGGGTATGGATACCCTGTGCGGCCAACCTCACCCAACTTTGCTGGGCAATGGCGGAGCGGGCGATCTCATCGTGCCCGCTGCTGCACAATCCGAGCAGTTCGGCGCGCAGGCTGGCGGGCATGGGGATGTAGTGGGTTGCGATCAATTTGATCGCCGGGGCCAGTTCTATCAGTGCGATATCCAAGCCATCCAGGCTGGTCCCGGACATCACACCGATATAGAGCGCCATGGCTTAGCGCTTGCTCGAGGCCAGCATGGTGGCTTTCTCTTGATCCATGCGAGCCATCAAGGGTTGGCTTTGTGCCAGGAAGCGCGCGCGCTCGCCCTTGGCAATCGGATCGGCCATTGGCAACTTCTGGCCAAGCGGATCGACGTGAACGCCATTGACCTGGAATTCATAGTGCAAGTGCGGGCCGGTGGACAGGCCGGTGGTGCCGATGTATCCGATAACCTGGCCTTGCTTGACAGTGCCGCCAGTCTTCACGCCTTTGGCGAAGCCCTGCATGTGCCCGTATAGCGTGCGGTAGGTATTGCCGTGCTGGATGATCACGGTATTGCCATAACCGCCACGTCGTCCTGCCAACAACACCTTTCCGTCGCCGGCGGCTTTGATGGGCGTGCCGCGGGGGGCGGCGTAGTCGACACCTTTATGAGCGCGAATCTTGTTCAGGATCGGATGCTTGCGACCGGCGGAGAACTTCGAGCTGATGCGAGCAAAATCAACCGGTGTACGGATGAATGCCTTGCGCATGCTGTTGCCGTCGGCGGTGTAGTAGCTGCTGTTGCCTTGCTTGTTGGTGTAACGCACCGCGGTGTACGTCTTGCCACGGTTGGTGAAGCGTGCAGAAAGAATCGGGCCATTGCCGACGCTCTTGCCATTGACCACTTTCTGCTCATAGATAACGTCAAATTCGTCACCTTGGCGAATGTCCTGGGCGAAGTCGATGTCGTAGCCGAATACGCTGGCCATATCCATGGTCAGGCTATGGGAAAGGCCTGCGCGGGCAGCCGACTGAGACAACGAGCTGTTGATAACGCCATGGACGTAGGCTGAGCGCGTGGTAGGTTTGGTGGTGACGCGGTTGAATGCATAGCCCTTGTCATTTTTGGTCAGGGTGATGCTTTCCAGGTCGCTCAGCTTGGTGTGCAGATTGGTCAGCTGTCCGTCCGGGCTGAGTTCGAATTCGAGTTTCTGGCCACGTTGCAGTTGAGCGAATTGCTTGGCTTGCTTGTCGCTGGCCAGGATTTCGTGGACCGACGTCGAGGGTAGGCCTACTTTTTCGAAGAGGCTGGAGAGTGTGTCGCCCTTGGCAACAATCACTTCGCGATGGTCCGGGCCCTTCTTTTCTTGCGCAACCGGGGATTCGGCCTGGGCGGCGCTCTTTGCAGTGTCTTCCGGGCTGTTTTCAATCTGCGCAAAAGGAGAGGCGGCCGGTTCGTTTGTGGCTTGAACGGCTTCGGCGGCGTCTTGTTCTTGTGTCAGTTGTTCAGCAGGGCTTTCCAGTTCAAGACTCAGAGTCGTCTTTTTGGCTTCAACATCGCTGGAAGGAAACACCAGGAGCGCCAGGCTGAGGAGGGCTGCGATGCCACTGGCGGCAAGCAGGTGGGTCTTTGGGTAAAGCGGCGGCGCTTTAGACGGTTCTGTGGTCATAAGTAATTTTGACTTTTGAAAAAATGAATTGGAAAAGATGAATGACATGATGAAGATGAAATAACTGTATAAAATATAACCAAAACCCCCGCGAAGCAAGCCCGCGAACGCTCTGTTCTGTGGATTGGCGCCCTTGCGCTTGGCAAACCTTGTATTTGGTGCGCGATCTTGTATGGTTGGGGCCCTTTGAATCTGAGCCTTACGGGTCTGTTATGAAGTCGGTTGAAGAGCAGCTAGCGCTGATCAAACGTGGTGCGGAAGAACTGTTGGTCGAGTCCGAGCTGGTCGAAAAGCTCAAGCGCGGGCAGCCGCTGCGTATCAAGGCCGGTTTCGATCCGACGGCACCCGATCTTCACCTGGGTCATACCGTGCTTATTAATAAGCTGCGTCAGTTCCAGGAGCTGGGACATCAGGTCATCTTCCTTATAGGGGATTTCACCGGCATGATCGGTGATCCGAGTGGGAAGAGTGCTACGCGTCCACCACTGACCCGTGAGCAGGTTCTCGATAACGCCGAGACCTACAAGACGCAGGTGTTCAAGATTCTTGATCCGGCCAAGACCGAGGTTGCTTTCAACTCTACCTGGATGGATCAGATGGGGCCGGCGGATTTCATTCGCCTGACGTCCCAGTACACCGTGGCTCGCATGCTCGAGCGCGATGACTTCGACAAGCGCTATAAATCCAACCAGCCGATCGCCATTCATGAGTTCCTCTATCCACTTGTTCAGGGTTATGACTCGGTCGCGTTGCGCGCGGACGTTGAGCTCGGCGGTACTGACCAGAAGTTCAACCTGTTGATGGGGCGTGAGTTGCAGCGTGGCTATGGTCAGGAGGCGCAGTGCATTCTGACCATGCCATTGCTGGAAGGTCTGGATGGCGTGAAGAAGATGTCCAAGTCGCTGGGCAACTACGTAGGTATTCAGGAAGCGCCAGGCGTCATGTACAGCAAACTGGTCTCCATTCCTGATGTGCTGATGTGGCGTTACTTTGAGCTGCTGAGTTTCCGGTCCATGGATGAGATCAATGCGTTCCGTGCCGATGTCGAGGCGGGGGCCAATCCGCGAGACATCAAGATCAAGCTGGCTGAAGAGATTGTTGCTCGATTCCATGGTGAGGAGGCTGCGGCCAATGCTCATCGTGCGGCGGGTAATCGTATGAAGGATGGTGAGCTGCCGGATGATCTGCCGGAGATCGAGCTGGCGGCTGCCGAGGCTATGCCGATTGCGGCAGTCCTTAATAAAGCAGGCCTGGTCAAGAATGCTGCGGTGGCGCGAGATCTCCTGGGGTCGGGTGGTGTGCGTGTAGATGGTGAGGTTGTGGATCGCACCTATATATATGAGGTGGGTTCTACTCATGTATGTCAGGCCGGCAAGAAGGCTTTCGCGCGTATTACGCTTAAATCTGAATAAAGCTGAAATTAAGTGTTGACGGCAGATTCTGGACGTCTATAATTCGCCCCACTTCCGGCGCAGCCGAAACGGAAAACTCCTTGAGATTCAATGAGTTAAGTAGGTTTCGAAGGTGCAGGGCTTCAGTTCATCGAAGTCTGGAAGGAGCGGATAGAGCGGTGTGGTTTGGCTCTATCGGCGGTTCGATCTTCTCGGTCGAAAGCGGTGAAAAAGAGGTGTTGACAGCAGCGAGTAACGCTGTAGAATTCGCCTCCCGCTAACGAGAGATCGGAAGCGCAAGTGGTTGAAGTTGTTGAGGTTTACGAAGCGAAACTTTGAAAACTTCTTAAAATAACCGCTTGACAGATGCACGGGGCGCTGTAGAATGCGCGCCTCGGTTGAGACGAAAGAATCAACCAACCGCTCTTTAACAACTGAATCAAGCAATTCGTGTGGGTGCTTGTGGAGTCAGACTGCTAGTCAACAGATTATCAGCATCACAAGTTACTCCGCGAGAAATCAAAGATGTAACCAACGATTGCTGAGCCAAGTTTAGGGTTTTCTCAAAACCCAAAGATGTTTGAACTGAAGAGTTTGATCATGGCTCAGATTGAACGCTGGCGGCAGGCCTAACACATGCAAGTCGAGCGGTAGAGAGGTGCTTGCACCTCTTGAGAGCGGCGGACGGGTGAGTAATGCCTAGGAATCTGCCTGGTAGTGGGGGATAACGCTCGGAAACGGACGCTAATACCGCATACGTCCTACGGGAGAAAGCAGGGGACCTTCGGGCCTTGCGCTATCAGATGAGCCTAGGTCGGATTAGCTAGTTGGTGGGGTAATGGCTCACCAAGGCGACGATCCGTAACTGGTCTGAGAGGATGATCAGTCACACTGGAACTGAGACACGGTCCAGACTCCTACGGGAGGCAGCAGTGGGGAATATTGGACAATGGGCGAAAGCCTGATCCAGCCATGCCGCGTGTGTGAAGAAGGTCTTCGGATTGTAAAGCACTTTAAGTTGGGAGGAAGGGTTGTAGATTAATACTCTGCAATTTTGACGTTACCGACAGAATAAGCACCGGCTAACTCTGTGCCAGCAGCCGCGGTAATACAGAGGGTGCAAGCGTTAATCGGAATTACTGGGCGTAAAGCGCGCGTAGGTGGTTCGTTAAGTTGGATGTGAAAGCCCCGGGCTCAACCTGGGAACTGCATTCAAAACTGTCGAGCTAGAGTATGGTAGAGGGTGGTGGAATTTCCTGTGTAGCGGTGAAATGCGTAGATATAGGAAGGAACACCAGTGGCGAAGGCGACCACCTGGACTGATACTGACACTGAGGTGCGAAAGCGTGGGGAGCAAACAGGATTAGATACCCTGGTAGTCCACGCCGTAAACGATGTCAACTAGCCGTTGGGAGCCTTGAGCTCTTAGTGGCGCAGCTAACGCATTAAGTTGACCGCCTGGGGAGTACGGCCGCAAGGTTAAAACTCAAATGAATTGACGGGGGCCCGCACAAGCGGTGGAGCATGTGGTTTAATTCGAAGCAACGCGAAGAACCTTACCAGGCCTTGACATCCAATGAACTTTCCAGAGATGGATTGGTGCCTTCGGGAGCATTGAGACAGGTGCTGCATGGCTGTCGTCAGCTCGTGTCGTGAGATGTTGGGTTAAGTCCCGTAACGAGCGCAACCCTTGTCCTTAGTTACCAGCACGTTATGGTGGGCACTCTAAGGAGACTGCCGGTGACAAACCGGAGGAAGGTGGGGATGACGTCAAGTCATCATGGCCCTTACGGCCTGGGCTACACACGTGCTACAATGGTCGGTACAGAGGGTTGCCAAGCCGCGAGGTGGAGCTAATCCCACAAAACCGATCGTAGTCCGGATCGCAGTCTGCAACTCGACTGCGTGAAGTCGGAATCGCTAGTAATCGCGAATCAGAATGTCGCGGTGAATACGTTCCCGGGCCTTGTACACACCGCCCGTCACACCATGGGAGTGGGTTGCACCAGAAGTAGCTAGTCTAACCTTCGGGAGGACGGTTACCACGGTGTGATTCATGACTGGGGTGAAGTCGTAACAAGGTAGCCGTAGGGGAACCTGCGGCTGGATCACCTCCTTAATCGACGACCGCAGCTGCTCCATGAGCTCCCACACGAATTGCTTGATTCATTGAAGAAGACGAAAGAAGCAGCCAAAAGGGTTGTGGCTTGGTTGGTTAGAGCGCACCCCATGCTCTGTGGTAAAGAGCAGGGTGAGGTCGGCCTTAGTAGCTCGAAATTGGGTCTGTAGCTCAGTTGGTTAGAGCGCACCCCTGATAAGGGTGAGGTCGGCAGTTCGAATCTGCCCAGACCCACCAATTTTGTTATGGGGCCATAGCTCAGCTGGGAGAGCGCCTGCCTTGCACGCAGGAGGTCAGCGGTTCGATCCCGCTTGGCTCCACCACTACTGCTTCGATTGTATAAAGCTTAGAAATGAGCATTCCATCGGTTCGATGGTGAATGTTGATTTCTAGTCTTTGACTAGTTCGTTCTTTAAAAATTTGGGTATGTGATAGAAAGATAGACTGAACGTTACTTTCACTGGTAACGGATCAGGCTAAGGTAAAATTTGTGAGTTGCTCGTTGAGCAAGATCGAATTTTCGGCGAATGTCGTCTTCACAGTATAACCAGATTGCTTGGGGTTATATGGTCAAGTGAAGAAGCGCATACGGTGGATGCCTTGGCAGTCAGAGGCGATGAAAGACGTGGTAGCCTGCGAAAAGCTTCGGGGAGTCGGCAAACAGACTGTGATCCGGAGATGTCTGAATGGGGGAACCCAGCCATCATAAGATGGTTATCTTGTACTGAATACATAGGTGCAAGAAGCGAACCAGGGGAACTGAAACATCTAAGTACCCTGAGGAAAAGAAATCAACCGAGATTCCCTTAGTAGTGGCGAGCGAACGGGGACTAGCCCTTAAGCTTCTTTGATTTTAGCGGAACGCTCTGGAAAGTGCGGCCATAGTGGGTGATAGCCCTGTACGCGAAAGGATCTTAGAAGTGAAATCGAGTAGGACGGAGCACGAGAAACTTTGTCTGAATATGGGGGGACCATCCTCCAAGGCTAAATACTACTGACTGACCGATAGTGAACTAGTACCGTGAGGGAAAGGCGAAAAGAACCCCGGAGAGGGGAGTGAAATAGATCCTGAAACCGTATGCGTACAAGCAGTGGGAGCCCACTTTGTTGGGTGACTGCGTACCTTTTGTATAATGGGTCAGCGACTTATTTTCAGTGGCGAGCTTAACCGAATAGGGGAGGCGTAGCGAAAGCGAGTCTTAATAGGGCGTCTAGTCGCTGGGAATAGACCCGAAACCGGGCGATCTATCCATGGGCAGGTTGAAGGTTAGGTAACACTGACTGGAGGACCGAACCGACTACCGTTGAAAAGTTAGCGGATGACCTGTGGATCGGAGTGAAAGGCTAATCAAGCTCGGAGATAGCTGGTTCTCCTCGAAAGCTATTTAGGTAGCGCCTCATGTATCACTGTAGGGGGTAGAGCACTGTTTCGGCTAGGGGGTCATCCCGACTTACCAAACCGATGCAAACTCCGAATACCTACAAGTGCCGAGCATGGGAGACACACGGCGGGTGCTAACGTCCGTCGTGAAAAGGGAAACAACCCAGACCGTCAGCTAAGGTCCCAAAGTTATGGTTAAGTGGGAAACGATGTGGGAAGGCTTAGACAGCTAGGAGGTTGGCTTAGAAGCAGCCACCCTTTAAAGAAAGCGTAATAGCTCACTAGTCGAGTCGGCCTGCGCGGAAGATGTAACGGGGCTCAAACCATACACCGAAGCTACGGGTATCACGTAAGTGATGCGGTAGAGGAGCGTTCTGTAAGCCTGTGAAGGTGAGTTGAGAAGCTTGCTGGAGGTATCAGAAGTGCGAATGCTGACATGAGTAACGACAATGGGTGTGAAAAACACCCACGCCGAAAGACCAAGGTTTCCTGCGCAACGTTAATCGACGCAGGGTTAGTCGGTCCCTAAGGCGAGGCTGAAAAGCGTAGTCGATGGAAAACAGGTTAATATTCCTGTACTTCTGGTTATTGCGATGGAGGGACGGAGAAGGCTAGGCCAGCTTGGCGTTGGTTGTCCAAGTTTAAGGTGGTAGGCTGAAATCTTAGGTAAATCCGGGGTTTCAAGGCCGAGAGCTGATGACGAGTTACCCTTTGGGTGACGAAGTGGTTGATGCCATGCTTCCAAGAAAAGCTTCTAAGCTTCAGGTAACCAGGAACCGTACCCCAAACCGACACAGGTGGTTGGGTAGAGAATACCAAGGCGCTTGAGAGAACTCGGGTGAAGGAACTAGGCAAAATGGCACCGTAACTTCGGGAGAAGGTGCGCCGGTGAGGGTGAAGCACTTGCTGCGTAAGCCCACGCCGGTCGAAGATACCAGGCCGCTGCGACTGTTTATTAAAAACACAGCACTCTGCAAACACGAAAGTGGACGTATAGGGTGTGACGCCTGCCCGGTGCCGGAAGGTTAATTGATGGGGTTAGCTAACGCGAAGCTCTTGATCGAAGCCCCGGTAAACGGCGGCCGTAACTATAACGGTCCTAAGGTAGCGAAATTCCTTGTCGGGTAAGTTCCGACCTGCACGAATGGCGTAACGATGGCGGCGCTGTCTCCACCCGAGACTCAGTGAAATTGAAATCGCTGTGAAGATGCAGTGTATCCGCGGCTAGACGGAAAGACCCCGTGAACCTTTACTATAGCTTTGCACTGGACTTTGAATTTGCTTGTGTAGGATAGGTGGGAGGCTTTGAAGCGTGGACGCCAGTCTGCGTGGAGCCATCCTTGAAATACCACCCTGGCAACTTTGAGGTTCTAACTCAGGTCCGTTATCCGGATCGAGGACAGTGTATGGTGGGTAGTTTGACTGGGGCGGTCTCCTCCTAAAGAGTAACGGAGGAGTACGAAGGTGCGCTCAGACCGGTCGGAAATCGGTCGTAGAGTATAAAGGCAAAAGCGCGCTTGACTGCGAGACAGACACGTCGAGCAGGTACGAAAGTAGGTCTTAGTGATCCGGTGGTTCTGTATGGAAGGGCCATCGCTCAACGGATAAAAGGTACTCCGGGGATAACAGGCTGATACCGCCCAAGAGTTCATATCGACGGCGGTGTTTGGCACCTCGATGTCGGCTCATCACATCCTGGGGCTGAAGCCGGTCCCAAGGGTATGGCTGTTCGCCATTTAAAGTGGTACGCGAGCTGGGTTTAGAACGTCGTGAGACAGTTCGGTCCCTATCTGCCGTGGACGTTTGAGATTTGAGAGGGGCTGCTCCTAGTACGAGAGGACCGGAGTGGACGAACCTCTGGTGTTCCGGTTGTCACGCCAGTGGCATTGCCGGGTAGCTATGTTCGGAAAAGATAACCGCTGAAAGCATCTAAGCGGGAAACTTGCCTCAAGATGAGATCTCACTGGGACCTTGAGTCCCCTGAAGGGCCGTCGAAGACTACGACGTTGATAGGCAGGGTGTGTAAGCGCTGTGAGGCGTTGAGCTAACCTGTACTAATTGCCCGTGAGGCTTGACCATATAACACCCAAGCAATTTGTGAACTCGAAAGAGACCAGATTGCGGTGTGTGAAGACGAAACGAACCGAAAGTTCGAGAACGTCAGCGACAACACACAAACTATCGCATACCCATTCGCTGGAACGTGACCGCAAGGCACGCGCTGGCTACCGAATTTCTTGACGACCATAGAGCATTGGAACCACCTGATCCCATCCCGAACTCAGCAGTGAAACGATGCATCGCCGATGGTAGTGTGGGGTTTCCCCATGTGAGAGTAGGTCATCGTCAAGATTAAATTCCGAAACCCCTATCTGCTGACGCAGGTAGGGGTTTTGTTTTGTCCGCAGGAAAGTCATTGTGTGTTTCTATGCAACTGTCTTGCGCATGGCTATCATGCGGGCCTCATTATCAGGGCGCTGTCCGCATGCTCACGTTGCTAAAACTTCTGAAGGACGGTCGCTTCCATTCGGGGCAGGCGCTGGGTGTTGCACTGGGTATCAGCCGTAGTGCTGTATGGAAGCAGTTGCAGCACTTGGAGGCGGATTTAGGATTGTCTGTTCATAAAGTTCGAGGTAGGGGATATCAGTTGGCTAAGCCCCTGTTGCTTTTGGATTCGGCAGAAATCTGCGCAAAAGGCCTCCATGCATGGCCTGTCCATATATTTGACTCTATCGACTCCACTAACGCTGAGGCGTTGCGTTTCATCGAGCGTGGCGCGGCTGCGCCGTTCCTGGTCTTGGCTGAGCGGCAGATCGCGGGGCGCGGTCGTCGTGGTCGTAAGTGGGTCAGTCCATTTGCAGAGAATCTCTATCACAGCCTAGTGTTGCGCATTGATGGAGGGATGCGACAGATTGAAGGCCTGAGCTTGGTTGTCGGGCTCGCGGTCATGCATGTCTTGCGCGACATGGGCATCCCAGGGGTCGGGCTGAAATGGCCGAATGATGTCCTGGTGGGTAATAAAAAAATTGCTGGCATTCTGCTTGAGCTGGTAGGGGATCCTGCAGACGTTTGTCATGTCGTCCTGGGTGTTGGGATTAATGTGAACATGCAAGCGACTGATGAGGTTGATCAGCAATGGACATCTATGCGCCTCGAGGCAGGCAGGGATTTCGATCGAAATGAGCTGGTGGCACGATTGGGTGCGACGCTACAGCGATATCTGGCGCTTCATCATGCATCGGGGTTTGCAGCGATCCAGTCGGAATGGGAGCAATACCATCTGTGGCAGGGACGGGCTGTATCTCTGATTGCGGGTGTTAATAGAATCGACGGCATTGTGCTGGGCATTGATCACCAGGGTGCGCTGCGTTTGAAGGTAGATGGTGTGGAAAAAAACTTTAGCGGCGGTGAGCTCAGTTTGAGGTTGCGTGATGATTCTTGAGCTCGACTGCGGCAATAGCTTTATCAAATGGCGTGTTCTTCGCCCTGACGGGGTAACGCCGGTCGAAGGTGGAGTCGTTGGCTCTGACCACGATTTGTTGGCAAGCCTGAGTGATGCCGAGAAATTCCAGCTGGAGAAGTGTCGTCTTGTTAGCGTGAGAACTCTGGCGGAGACGGATGCGTTGGTCGCCTCGCTGGTTGATGTGTTCGGGGTGTCGGTCGTTCGCGCCGTGCCAGCCCGGGAGATGGCGGGTGTAAGAAATGGCTACGAAGATTATGAGCGGTTAGGCCTCGATCGGTGGCTTGCCTTGCTTGGTGGTTTTCATCTCGCTTCGGGGGCGTGCCTGGTTCTTGATTTTGGTACTGCTGTGACGGCGGATTTCGTAGCAGCGGATGGCGAGCATCTCGGAGGGTTCATTTGTCCTGGTATGCCTCTGATGCGCAATCAGTTGCGTACCCACACGCGAAAAATACGCTATGACGATATAGCTGCCGAGCGAGCTCATGAGAGTCTTGCGCCAGGTCGTGCCACTGTCGAGGCGGTGGAGCGCGGTTGCATGCTAATGCTCAGGGGGTTTGTCCTGACTCAGCTTGAACTGGCGCGGCAATATTGGGGAAAAGATTTCGTGGTGTTTCTTACGGGCGGGGACGCCAATCTGGTTTCTGGGGTCGTTCCCGATGCCAAGGTGGTACCTGACCTGGTTTTTGTCGGTTTGGCGATGGCGTGTCCTTTGTCCTGAGGTTTTTATGCGGTGGCTGTTTCTGTTGTTGCTGGTTTTGAATGTTTTCTATTACATCTGGCATCAGCAGGAGGCTCCGCTTCGTGCCAAGGATGTTACGCCGCTGAGTTTGTATCGCGGTTCGCAGCAGGATATTCATCTCTTGAGTGAAACGGCGGATGCCCTTGTGAGGCGTGATTCGGCCAGGTCTGGAGAGGGGCCTCAAAACTGTGTCTACCTAGGCGGCTTTGCTCGTCTGGAGCTGGCCAGGCAGCTGGAACAGCGTTTGGCGGCTTCGGGTGTCATAGGTCGGTTCGTGGCGTCGGGCTCACAGAATGTCCCTGATGGGGGTGGGTTCTGGGTTCTGGTTTCCCAGGAAAGCGCGGGAAAGGTGAATGAAACGCTGCTTCAAAACCTTTCTAAAGAATTCAATGAGTTAAAACATAAAATAATGCCATGCGAAGGGGTTGCACCCGCTGGGTAGTTTGCATAGAATGGCGCCCGCTTCGCAGCGAAGACCTTTTAAGGTAATCGATACGAAGTAGCGTCAACGCAGCTAACCTCAGGTTTTTAATGAGAAAATGCTTGACAGAAGGCTGGCATGATATAGAATGCCGGCTCGCTTAGGAGGGGTTCCCGAGCGGCCAAAGGGATCAGACTGTAAATCTGACGTCTACGACTTCGAAGGTTCGAATCCTTCCCCCTCCACCATTTTTAGCGTGAGCTGCAAGCTCCGCGGGTATAGTTTAGTGGTAGAACCTCAGCCTTCCAAGCTGATGATGCGGGTTCGATTCCCGCTACCCGCTCCAAGTTTGCAGGTTGTGCAAAGTGTTTTGCTCTTGTAGCTCAGTTGGTAGAGCACACCCTTGGTAAGGGTGAGGTCAGCGGTTCAAATCCGCTCAAGAGCTCCATATAACAAGGCAGATATGAAAATATCTGCCTTTGTTTTAATGGCTTGTGTGACTCGCTAAATTCTTCTCCTAGGGGTGATTTCGATGGCTAAGGAAAAGTTCGAACGTAATAAGCCGCACGTCAACGTCGGTACCATCGGTCACGTTGACCACGGTAAAACCACGCTGACCGCTGCTCTGACCCGCGTCTGCTCCGAGGTTTTCGGTTCGGCCAAGGTTGACTTCGACAAGATCGACAGCGCCCCGGAAGAGAAAGCTCGCGGTATCACCATCAACACCGCTCACGTTGAATACGATTCGGCCGTGCGTCACTACGCACACGTTGACTGCCCAGGTCACGCCGACTACGTAAAAAACATGATCACCGGTGCTGCCCAGATGGACGGCGCGATCCTGGTTTGCTCGGCTGCTGATGGTCCGATGCCACAAACCCGTGAGCACATCCTGCTGTCCCGTCAGGTAGGCGTTCCGTACATCGTTGTCTTCCTGAACAAGGCTGACATGGTTGACGACGCTGAGCTGCTGGAACTGGTTGAGATGGAAGTGCGCGACCTGCTGAGCACTTACGACTTCCCAGGTGATGACACTCCAATCATCATCGGTTCGGCTCTGATGGCCCTGAACGGCCAAGACGACAACGAAATGGGCACCACTGCTGTCAAGAAGCTGGTGGAAACTCTGGACAGCTACATCCCAGAGCCAGAGCGTGCTATCGACAAGCCGTTCCTGATGCCAATCGAAGACGTATTCTCGATCTCCGGTCGCGGTACTGTTGTGACTGGTCGTGTTGAGCGTGGCATCGTCCGTATCCAGGAAGAAGTTGAGATCGTCGGTCTGCGCGACACTCAGAAAACTACCTGCACTGGCGTTGAGATGTTCCGCAAGCTGCTCGACGAAGGTCGTGCTGGCGAGAACTGTGGCGTTCTGCTGCGCGGCACCAAGCGTGACGACGTTGAGCGTGGCCAGGTTCTGGTCAAGCCAGGCACCGTCAAGCCGCACACCAAGTTCACCGCAGAAGTTTACGTTCTGAGCAAGGAAGAAGGCGGTCGTCATACTCCGTTCTTCAAAGGCTACCGTCCACAGTTCTACTTCCGTACAACTGACGTGACTGGTAACTGCGAGCTGCCAGAAGGCGTTGAAATGGTAATGCCAGGTGACAACATTCAGATGACTGTTACCCTGATCAAGACCATCGCGATGGAAGACGGTCTGCGTTTCGCTATCCGTGAAGGCGGTCGTACCGTCGGCGCTGGCGTCGTAGCCAAAGTCATCGAGTAAACAGTTGTAATGTCTTTTTCGGGCCGGCATAATGGTCGGCCTGATTTTGTTTTAGGTCAGTAGCTCAATTGGCAGAGCGACGGTCTCCAAAACCGTAGGTTGGGGGTTCGATTCCCTCCTGACCTGCCAGATTCACTCAGTGTGTCTGGCTTTCTTTTCACAGGATCTTCATAGATGACTGCTAAAGCTGAAGCTCAAGGCTCTCGCTTCGATCTGCTCAAGTGGCTAGTGGTAGTCGCTTTGGTGGTTATTGGCGTTGTCGGCAATCAGTATTATTCTGCTTCGCCGATCCTGTACCGCGTACTTGCATTGCTCGCCATTGCTGCTGTTGCTGCCTTTGTAGGCCTGCAGACAGCCAAGGGCAAGTCTTTCTTTGTACTCGCTAAGGAAGCTCGCACTGAGATTCGTAAAGTCGTATGGCCGACTCGCCAAGAAACCACGCAGACCACGTTGATCGTTGTGGCTGTTGTTCTGGTAATGGCGTTGCTGTTGTGGGGGCTCGATTCCCTGCTCGGCTGGCTTGTTTCCTTGATTGTTGGCTAAGGGTGTCCCGTGGCTAAGCGTTGGTACGTTGTGCATGCTTACTCGGGTTACGAGAAGCATGTAATGCGCTCGCTGGTAGAGCGCGTAAAGCTGGCTGGCATGGAAGATGGCTTTGGCGAGATTCTGGTCCCCACTGAAGAAGTGGTTGAGATGCGTAATGGCCAGAAACGCAAAAGTGAACGTAAGTTCTTTCCAGGCTACGTGCTGGTACAGATGGACATGAACGAAGGGACTTGGCACTTGGTCAAGGATACCCCTCGGGTGATGGGCTTCATTGGCGGTACCGCCGACAAGCCTGCGCCGATCACGGATAAAGAGGCAGAAGCGATTCTGCGTCGTGTCGCTGATGGTAGCGACAAGCCGAAGCCGAAGACGCTGTTTGAACCAGGTGAGGTTGTACGTGTCACCGATGGTCCATTCGCTGATTTCAATGGCACGGTTGAAGAAGTTAACTACGAAAAGAGCCGGATCCAAGTGGCAGTGCTCATTTTCGGTCGCTCTACTCCGGTAGAGCTAGAGTTCAGCCAGGTCGAAAAGGTCTGATTGAACAGGTATCCCAACCCCGCAGCCCAAGGCTGTGGGGTTTTGTCGTCACTGGGATAAACGCGCAAGTAACCGGGGAGCCTTTCGAGGCGTTCGAACCCGTAATTGGAGTGCCTCATGGCCAAGAAAATTACCGCTTACATCAAGCTGCAAGTGAAGGCCGCTCAGGCTAACCCAAGCCCACCTGTTGGTCCTGCCCTGGGTCAGCACGGCGTGAACATCATGGAATTCTGCAAGGCCTTCAACGCCCGTACTCAGGGTCTTGAGCCAGGTCTGCCGACTCCAGTGATCATCACTGTCTACAGCGACCGTAGCTTCACTTTCGAAACAAAAAGCACCCCTGCTTCGGTTCTGCTGAAGAAGGCTGCAGGTTTGACCAGCGGTTCCGCTCGTCCAAACACCGTTAAGGTTGGCACCGTTACCCGTGCTCAGCTGGAAGAAATCGCGAAAACCAAAAACGCGGATCTGACTGCAGCTGATATGGATGCAGCCGTGCGTACTATCGCCGGTTCTGCTCGTAGCATGGGCCTTAACGTGGAGGGTGTGTAATGGCTAAGCTGACCAAGCGTCAAAAGGCTATCGCCGGCAAAATCGAAGCAGGCAAGGCCTACAACTTTGTAGACGCCGCCGCTCTGCTGGCTGAGCTGTCGACTGTCAAGTTCAGCGAGTCGTTCGACGTTGCTGTGAACCTGGGCGTTGACCCACGTAAATCCGACCAGGTCGTTCGTAGCGCTACCGTGCTGCCTCACGGCACTGGCAAGACCGTTCGTGTAGCTGTCTTCACCCAGGGCCCAGCAGCTGAAGCTGCTCTGGCTGCTGGTGCTGATCGCGTAGGCATGGACGATCTGGCTGCTGAAATGAAGGGCGGCGACCTGAACTATGACGTAGTGATCGCATCCCCGGATGCCATGCGCGTTGTAGGTCAGCTGGGTCAGATCCTCGGTCCACGTGGTCTGATGCCTAACCCTAAAGTCGGCACTGTAACGCCAGACGTAGCCACCGCGGTTAAAAACGCCAAGGCTGGTCAGGTTCGTTATCGCACAGACAAAAACGGCATCATCCACACCTCCGTTGGCAAGATCGGCTTCGACGCCGTCAAGCTGAAGGAAAACGTTGAAGCCCTGATCGCTGATCTGAAGCGCATCAAACCAGCTTCTTCGAAAGGTATCTACGTCAAGCGCGTTACCCTGAGCACCACTATGGGCCCAGGTCTGGTCATCGATCAGAGCTCGCTCGACGCGTAAGACTCAGGTTGGCGCGAGAAATCGTGCCAATCAACAAATTGGGGTCCCTGCCTGGCGGGGGCTGTCCAAGACCGTAGGCGACGCAAGTCTTAAACCACAAGCCTACGCAGATGGTGCTCCCGGTTCCTTACCGAATCAGACACCAAAACGACATTCGGTTTCGACCGGATGAAACGGTAACAAGCAGGAGTTAAACCCGTGGCAATTAAACTCGAAGACAAGAAGGCCATCGTCGCTGAAGTCAACGAGGCTGCCAAAGCTGCTCTGTCCGCTGTCGTGGCTGATGCCCGTGGCGTAACAGTAGGCGCTATGACCGGACTCCGTAAAGAGGCTCGTGAAGCTGGCGTTTACGTACGTGTTGTACGTAACACCCTGCTCAAGCGCGCCGTTGCTGACACTGAATACAGTGTCCTCAACGACGTGTTCACCGGCCCGACCTTGATCGCGTTTTCCACCCAACATCCAGGCGCTGCTGCCCGTTTGTTCAAGGAATTCGCCAAAGGTCAGGACAAGTTCGAGATTAAGGCAGCTGCGTTCGAGGGCAAGTTCCTCGCAGCTAACCAGATCGACGTACTGGCAACTCTGCCGACCCGTGACGAAGCAATTTCCCAGCTGATGAGCGTGATTCAAGGCGCAACCAGCAAATTGGCTCGTACTCTGGCGGCACTGCGCGACCAGAAAGAAGCTGCCGCAGCCTAAGGCTCGACACTCCTTTTCGCGTTTTTTGTTTATTTCGATGGTCGCGTAGGCCGTCCCCCAATCCAGGAATTTAGAGTCATGTCTATCTCTCAAAACGATATCCTCGAAGCCGTTGGCAACATGTCCGTAATGGAAGTTGTTGAGCTGATCAAAGCTTTCGAAGAAAAATTCGGTGTTACCGCTGCTGCTGCTTCCGCTGGTCCAGCTGTTGCTGCTGCCGTTGCTGAAGAGCAAACCGAATTCAACGTCATGCTGACCGAAGCTGGCGAGAAGAAAGTAAACGTGATCAAGGCAGTACGTGAGCTGACCGGTCTGGGCCTGAAAGAAGCCAAGGCTGTAGTTGACGGCGCTCCTGCCATGGTTCTGGAAGCTGTTGCCAAAGACGCAGCTGACAAAGCCAAGGCCGCTCTGGAAGAAGCAGGCGCTAAAGTCGAGCTGAAGTAAGCATCGACTTTGCGTCTCCAGCCCGAGCGTTAAGCGACAGGCTGATGGCTGGTGGCTTTTGCCACCGGCCTTTTTCCGTTATTGGCAGCCGACTGGGTCGGTGTCGATAGCGAGCTGTAACCACCCGATGTGGTGGCGCAAACCATGGGGTTTGCACGATTTTCTGGCTGCTCCCGTCGGGAGGGGCCAAACAAGCAGGTGACCAAGCTGGGGAACGCTGATGGCTTACTCATATACTGAGAAAAAACGTATCCGCAAGGACTTTAGCAAGTTGCCGGACGTCATGGATGTGCCGTACCTCCTGGCCATCCAGCTGGATTCGTATCGTGAATTCTTGCAAGCGGGAGCGACTAAAGATCAGTTCCGCGACGTGGGCCTGCATGCGGCCTTCAAATCCGTTTTCCCGATCATCAGCTACTCCGGCAATGCTGCGCTGGAGTACGTCGGTTATCGCTTGGGCGAACCGGCATTTGATGTCAAAGAATGCGTATTGCGCGGTGTTACTTACGCCGTACCTTTGCGGGTAAAAGTGCGCCTGATCATTTTCGACAAAGAATCGTCGAACAAAGCGATCAAGGACATCAAAGAGCAAGAAGTCTACATGGGTGAAATCCCCCTGATGACTGAAAACGGTACCTTCGTAATCAATGGTACCGAGCGTGTAATCGTTTCCCAGCTGCACCGTTCTCCGGGCGTGTTTTTCGACCACGACCGTGGCAAGACGCACAGCTCCGGCAAACTGCTTTACTCCGCGCGCATCATTCCTTACCGCGGTTCGTGGCTGGACTTCGAGTTCGACCCGAAAGACTGCGTATTCGTGCGTATCGACCGTCGTCGCAAGCTGCCTGCATCGGTACTGCTGCGTGCGCTCGGCTATACCACCGAAGAAGTGCTGGACGCGTTCTACACCACCAACGTCTTCCACGTGCAGGGTGAAAATCTCAGCCTGGAACTGGTGCCTCAGCGCCTGCGCGGTGAAATCGCTGTCCTCGATATCCAGGATGACAAAGGCAAGGTTATTGTCGAGCAGGGTCGCCGTATCACCGCTCGTCACATCAACCAGCTGGAAAAAGCCGGGATCAAAGAACTGCAAGTGCCGATCGACTACGTCCTGGGTCGCACCACGGCCAAGGTCATCGTGCATCCAGCCACCGGCGAAATCATTGCAGAGTGCAATACCGAGCTGACCACCGAGATCCTGGCGAAAATCGCCAAGGCCCAGGTCGTTCGTATTGAAACGCTGTACACCAACGACATCGATTGCGGTCCGTTCATCTCCGACACGCTGAAGATCGACTCCACCGGCAACCAGCTGGAAGCCCTGGTCGAAATCTATCGCATGATGCGTCCTGGCGAGCCGCCAACCAAGGATGCAGCCGAGACCTTGTTCAACAACCTGTTCTTCAGTCCTGAGCGCTATGACCTGTCTGCGGTCGGCCGGATGAAGTTCAACCGTCGTATCGGTCGTACCGAGATCGAAGGTTCGGGCGTACTGAACAAGGACGACATCGTTGCGGTCCTCAAGACCCTGGTCGACATCCGTAACGGCAAGGGCATCGTCGACGACATCGACCACCTGGGTAACCGTCGTGTTCGCTGCGTAGGCGAAATGGCCGAGAACCAGTTCCGTGTTGGCCTGGTGCGCGTAGAGCGTGCGGTCAAGGAACGTCTGTCGATGGCTGAAAGCGAAGGCCTGATGCCGCAAGACCTGATCAACGCCAAGCCTGTGGCTGCAGCGGTGAAAGAGTTCTTCGGTTCGAGCCAGCTGTCCCAGTTCATGGACCAGAACAACCCGCTGTCCGAGATCACCCACAAGCGTCGTGTCTCTGCACTGGGCCCGGGCGGTCTGACCCGTGAGCGTGCAGGCTTCGAAGTTCGTGACGTACACCCGACTCACTACGGTCGTGTATGCCCGATCGAAACGCCGGAAGGTCCGAACATCGGTCTGATCAACTCCCTGGCTGCCTACGCGCGCACCAACCAGTACGGCTTCCTCGAGAGCCCGTACCGCGTGGTGAAAGACGCCCTGGTCACCGACGAGATCGTGTTCCTGTCCGCCATCGAAGAAGCTGATCACGTGATCGCTCAGGCTTCGGCCACGATGAACGACAAGAAGGTCCTGGTCGACGAGCTGGTAGCTGTTCGTCACTTGAACGAGTTCACCGTCAAGGCGCCGGAAGACGTCACCTTGATGGACGTATCGCCGAAGCAGGTTGTTTCGGTTGCAGCGTCGTTGATCCCGTTCCTCGAGCACGACGACGCCAACCGTGCGTTGATGGGTTCGAACATGCAGCGTCAAGCTGTACCCACCCTGCGTGCCGACAAGCCGCTGGTCGGTACTGGCATGGAGCGTAACGTTGCCCGTGACTCCGGCGTTTGCGTCGTGGCTCGTCGTGGCGGCGTGATCGACTCCGTCGACGCCAGCCGTATCGTGGTTCGTGTTGCCGATGACGAAGTAGAAACTGGCGAAGCCGGTGTCGACATCTACAACCTGACCAAATACACCCGCTCCAACCAGAATACCTGCATCAACCAGCGTCCGCTGGTGAGCAAGGGTGATCGGGTTCAGCGCAGCGACATCATGGCCGACGGTCCGTCCACCGATATGGGTGAACTGGCGTTGGGTCAGAACATGCGCATCGCGTTCATGGCATGGAACGGCTTCAACTTCGAAGACTCCATCTGCCTGTCCGAACGTGTGGTTCAGGAAGACCGCTTCACCACGATCCACATCCAGGAACTGACCTGTGTGGCCCGTGACACCAAGCTTGGCCCAGAGGAAATCACTGCGGACATCCCGAACGTGGGTGAAGCTGCACTGAACAAGCTGGACGAAGCCGGTATCGTTTACGTAGGTGCTGAAGTAGGCGCAGGCGACATCCTGGTGGGCAAGGTCACTCCGAAAGGCGAGACCCAGCTGACTCCGGAAGAAAAACTGCTGCGTGCCATCTTCGGTGAAAAAGCCAGCGACGTTAAAGACACCTCCCTGCGTGTGCCTACCGGCACCAAGGGTACCGTCATCGACGTACAGGTCTTCACTCGCGACGGCGTTGAGCGTGATGCTCGCGCACTGTCCATCGAGAAGACTCAACTCGACGAGATCCGCAAGGACCTGAACGAAGAGTTCCGTATCGTCGAAGGCGCAACTTTCGAACGTCTGCGTTCCGCCCTGGTCGGCCACAAGGCCGAAGGTGGCGCCGGCCTGAAGAAGGGTCAGGAAATCACCGACGAAGTTCTCGACGGTCTTGAGCATGGCCAGTGGTTCAAACTGCGCATGGCTGAAGATGCTCTGAACGAGCAGCTCGAGAAGGCCCAGGCCTACATCGTTGATCGCCGCCGTCTGCTGGACGACAAGTTCGAAGACAAGAAGCGCAAGCTGCAGCAAGGCGATGACCTGGCTCCAGGCGTGCTGAAGATCGTCAAGGTTTACCTGGCAATCCGTCGTCGCATCCAGCCGGGCGACAAGATGGCCGGTCGTCACGGTAACAAGGGTGTGGTCTCCGTGATCATGCCGGTTGAAGACATGCCGCACGATGCCAATGGCACCCCGGTCGATGTGGTCCTCAACCCGTTGGGCGTACCTTCGCGTATGAACGTTGGTCAGATCCTTGAAACCCACCTGGGCCTCGCGGCCAAGGGCCTGGGCGAGAAGATCAACCGTATGGTTGAAGAGCAGCGCAAGGTCGCAGACCTGCGTAAGTTCCTGCACGAGATCTACAACGAGATCGGCGGTCGCAACGAAGAGCTGGACACCTTCTCCGACCAGGAAATCCTGGATCTGGCGAAGAACCTGCGCGGCGGCGTTCCAATGGCTACTCCGGTGTTCGACGGTGCCAAGGAAAGCGAGATCAAGGCCATGCTGAAACTGGCAGACCTGCCGGAAAGCGGCCAGATGCAGCTGTTCGACGGCCGTACCGGCAACAAGTTCGAGCGCCCGGTGACCGTTGGCTACATGTATATGCTGAAGCTGAACCACTTGGTAGACGACAAGATGCACGCTCGTTCTACCGGTTCTTACAGCCTGGTTACCCAGCAGCCGCTGGGTGGTAAGGCGCAGTTCGGTGGTCAGCGTTTCGGGGAGATGGAGGTCTGGGCACTGGAAGCGTACGGTGCTGCATACACTCTGCAAGAAATGCTCACAGTGAAGTCGGACGATGTGAACGGCCGGACCAAGATGTACAAAAACATCGTGGACGGCGATCACCGTATGGAGCCGGGCATGCCCGAGTCTTTCAACGTGTTGATCAAGGAAATTCGTTCCCTCGGCATCGATATCGATCTGGAAACCGAATAACACGTGACGCGAATCGAGAGCGGGGCTGTTTTGCCCGCTCTCTGCTCCGCCAGGAGGAAAGGCCTTGAAAGACCTACTGAATTTGCTGAAAAACCAGGGTCAAGTCGAAGAGTTCGACGCCATCCGTATTGGATTGGCATCGCCTGAGATGATCCGCTCGTGGTCGTTCGGTGAAGTTAAAAAGCCGGAAACCATCAACTACCGTACGTTCAAACCTGAGCGTGACGGCCTGTTCTGCGCCAAGATCTTTGGCCCGGTCAAGGATTACGAGTGCCTGTGCGGTAAGTACAAGCGCTTGAAACACCGTGGTGTGATCTGCGAGAAGTGCGGCGTTGAAGTTGCGCTGGCAAAAGTTCGTCGTGAGCGCATGGCGCACATCGAACTGG
The DNA here is from genome assembly GCF_965119365.1 of Pseudomonas medicaginis. Classification (NCBI taxonomy): domain Bacteria; kingdom Pseudomonadati; phylum Pseudomonadota; class Gammaproteobacteria; order Pseudomonadales; family Pseudomonadaceae; genus Pseudomonas; species Pseudomonas medicaginis. The sequence goes on along the minus strand of NZ_OZ221631.1, from coordinate 6,689,125 downwards.
CCTCGCCGGTTGCCCACATCTGGTTCCTGAAATCGCTGCCGTCCCGTATCGGCTTGCTGATGGACATGACCCTGCGTGATATCGAGCGCGTTCTCTACTTCGAGAGCTATGTCGTTATCGATCCAGGCATGACCACCCTTGAAAAAGGTCAGCTGCTTAACGACGAGCAGTACTTCGAAGCGCTGGAAGAGTTCGGCGACGATTTCGATGCCCGCATGGGTGCCGAAGCTGTCCGCGAACTGCTGCACGCTATCGACCTGGAGCACGAGATTGGCCGTCTGCGCGAAGAAATTCCGCAAACCAACTCCGAAACCAAGATCAAGAAGCTGTCCAAGCGTCTGAAGTTGATGGAAGCCTTCCAGGGTTCCGGCAACCTGCCAGAGTGGATGGTGCTGACCGTTCTGCCGGTTCTGCCGCCAGACCTGCGTCCACTGGTTCCGCTCGATGGCGGTCGTTTCGCGACGTCCGACCTCAACGATCTGTATCGTCGAGTGATCAACCGTAACAACCGCTTGAAGCGTCTGCTCGATCTGTCCGCTCCGGACATCATCGTGCGCAACGAAAAGCGTATGTTGCAGGAAGCGGTCGATGCACTGCTCGACAACGGTCGTCGTGGCCGCGCTATCACCGGTTCGAACAAGCGTCCTCTGAAATCCCTGGCTGACATGATCAAGGGTAAGCAGGGTCGTTTCCGTCAGAACTTGCTCGGTAAGCGTGTTGACTACTCCGGTCGTTCGGTAATTACCGTAGGTCCGACCCTGCGTCTGCACCAGTGCGGTCTGCCAAAGAAAATGGCTCTGGAGCTGTTCAAGCCGTTCATTTTCGGCAAGCTGGAAATGCGTGGTCTGGCGACCACCATCAAAGCGGCGAAGAAGATGGTCGAGCGTGAGCTGCCAGAGGTCTGGGACGTTCTCGCTGAAGTGATTCGCGAACACCCGGTTCTGCTCAACCGTGCACCGACCCTTCACCGTCTGGGTATCCAGGCGTTTGAGCCGGTACTGATCGAAGGTAAGGCTATCCAGCTGCACCCGCTGGTCTGTGCTGCGTACAACGCCGACTTCGACGGCGACCAAATGGCCGTGCACGTACCGCTGACGCTGGAAGCCCAGTTGGAAGCGCGTGCGTTGATGATGTCGACCAACAACATCCTGTCGCCAGCCAACGGTGAGCCAATCATCGTTCCGTCGCAGGACGTTGTATTGGGTCTGTACTACATGACGCGTGAAGCGATCAACGCCAAGGGCGAAGGTCGTGTGTTCGCGGATCTGCAGGAAGTTGACCGTGTGTTCCGTGCCGGCGAAGCCGCACTGCACGCCAAGGTCAAGGTGCGGATCAACGAAACCGTGAACGATCGCGACGGCGGCAGCGTGACCAACACCCGTATCGTTGACACTACTGTCGGCCGTGCGCTGTTGTTCCAGGTTGTGCCAAAAGGTCTGTCCTTCGACGTCGTCAACCTGCCGATGAAGAAAAAGGCGATCTCCAAGCTGATCAACCAGTGCTACCGCGTGGTGGGTCTGAAAGAGACCGTGATCTTCGCTGACCAGTTGATGTACACCGGTTTTGCCTATTCGACCATTTCCGGCGTTTCCATCGGTGTTAACGACTTCGTTATCCCGGATGAAAAAGCCCGCATCATCGGTGCTGCTACCGAAGAAGTGAAAGAGATCGAAAGTCAGTACGCCTCCGGCCTGGTAACCCAGGGCGAGAAGTACAACAAGGTGATCGACCTCTGGTCCAAGGCGAACGACGAAGTGTCCAAGGCGATGATGGCCAACCTCTCGAAAGAGAAAGTCATCGACCGTCATGGCAACGAAGTCGACCAGGAATCCTTCAACTCGATGTACATGATGGCCGACTCGGGCGCACGGGGTTCTGCTGCGCAGATCCGTCAGCTCGCCGGTATGCGTGGCCTGATGGCCAAGCCGGACGGCTCCATCATCGAGACCCCGATTACCGCGAACTTCCGTGAAGGCTTGAGCGTACTCCAGTACTTCATCTCCACTCACGGTGCTCGTAAGGGTCTTGCGGATACCGCGTTGAAAACGGCGAACTCCGGTTACCTGACTCGTCGTCTGGTAGACGTTGCCCAGGATCTGGTCGTGACCGAGATCGATTGCGGCACCGAGCATGGCCTGGTCATGACACCGCACATTGAAGGCGGTGACGTGGTAGAGCCGTTGGGTGAGCGCGTATTGGGTCGTGTCATCGCCCGTGACGTATTCAAGCCGGGTACCGAGGACGTGATCGTTCCTGCGGGCACCCTGGTTGACGAGAAGTGGGTCGAGTTCATCGAACTCAACAGCATCGACGAAGTGATCGTACGTTCGCCGATCAGCTGCGAAACTCGCTACGGCATCTGCGCCAAGTGCTACGGTCGCGACCTGGCTCGTGGTCACCAGGTGAACATCGGTGAAGCGGTCGGCGTTATCGCTGCCCAGTCCATCGGTGAGCCGGGTACCCAGCTGACGATGCGTACGTTCCACATCGGTGGTGCGGCAAGCCGGACCTCCGCGGCCGACAGCGTTCAGGTGAAGAATGGCGGTACCGTCCGTCTGCACAACCTGAAGCACGTTGAGCGAGTGGATGGTCACCTGGTTGCTGTGTCCCGTTCCGGTGAGCTGGCCATCGCTGACGACTTCGGTCGCGAGCGCGAGCGCTACAAGCTGCCGTACGGTGCTGTGATTTCGGTGAAGGAAGGCGACAAGGTCGACGCTGGCGCCATCGTGGCCAAGTGGGACCCGCACACTCACCCGATCGTGACCGAAATGAAAGGTACCGTGACCTACGTGGGCATGGAAGAAGGCATCACGATCAAGCGTCAGACCGACGAATTGACCGGTATGACCAACATTGAAGTACTCGATGCGAAAGATCGTCCAGCTGCCGGCAAGGACATCCGTCCTGCTGTGAAGATGGTCGACGACAACGGCAAGGATCTGTTGCTGCCAGGCACTGACGTAATCGCTCAGTACTTCCTGCCAGCCAACGCCTTGGTCGGTGTTGCGGACGGTGCGCGGATCGCGATCGGTGATGTTATCGCTCGTATCCCGCAGGAAACTTCGAAGACTCGCGACATCACCGGTGGTCTGCCGCGTGTTGCCGACTTGTTCGAAGCCCGTCGTCCGAAAGAAGCCTCGATTCTGGCTGAAGTCAGCGGCACCATCGCGTTTGGTAAAGAGACCAAGGGCAAGCGCCGCCTGGTCATTACACCGAACGACGGTAGCGATCCGTACGAAGAGCTGATTCCGAAGTGGCGTCACCTGAACGTCTTCGAAGGCGAACAGGTAAACCGCGGCGAAGTTATCTCGGACGGCCCGAGCGATCCACACGACATCCTGCGTCTGCTGGGTGTGAGTGCGCTGGCCAAGTACATTGTGAACGAGATCCAGGACGTTTACCGTCTGCAAGGCGTGAAGATCAACGACAAGCACATCGAGACCATCCTGCGTCAGATGCTGCGTAAGGTCGAGATCGCTGAATCCGGCGACTCGAGTTTCATCAAGGGCGACCAGATGGAACTGACTCACGTACTGGTAGAAAACGAGCGCCTGGCGAATGAAGACAAGTTTGTCTCCAAGTTCACTCGCGTGCTGCTGGGTATCACCAAGGCGTCGTTGTCCACCGAATCGTTCATCTCGGCGGCTTCCTTCCAGGAAACCACTCGCGTACTGACCGAGGCGGCGGTAACCGGCAAGCGCGATTACCTGCGCGGCCTGAAAGAAAACGTGGTCGTGGGTCGTCTGATCCCGGCCGGTACCGGTTTGGCCTATCACAGCGAGCGCAAGCGTCGCCGTGATGCAGACAAGCCGTTGCGCGTAAGCGCCAGTGAAGTGGAAGCTGCACTGACCGAAGCACTGAACTCGAGTGGTAACTGAGTTCTGCGGTAATTGAGTGCCTGGCCCTGGTCACTCCGTTCGGCGGATCGAGACAAATTGTCGAGATCCGGCGGGCGGGGAGGTCGGGGCCTTGCCTTGACTGGGGACAAGATCCTCTTTAGACTCTTGATCCCCTAAATTTGGCGGGAATTCGTTCCTGCCATTTTGCTTTTCTTGTAAGACAATAGCGTCGCAAGACAACAGTGGAGCTAGTAGATGGCAACTATCAACCAGCTGGTACGTCAGCCGCGTAAGCGTATCGTCGAGAAATCCGACGTGCCTGCGCTGCAGAACTGCCCGCAACGTCGTGGCGTATGCACCCGTGTGTATACCACCACGCCGAAAAAACCTAACTCGGCACTGCGTAAAGTATGCCGTGTGCGTCTGACCAACGGTTTCGAGGTTTCCTCGTACATCGGTGGTGAAGGCCACAACCTGCAAGAACACAGCGTGGTACTGATCCGCGGCGGTCGTGTAAAAGACTTGCCAGGTGTTCGTTACCACACCGTTCGCGGCTCTTTGGATACTTCCGGCGTTAAAGGTCGTAACCAAGGTCGTTCGAAGTACGGTACCAAGCGTCCGAAATAATCGGCCGTTTAGCAGTTTTTAATTTTATTGAGTCGATAAGAGTAAGGTCGGGCAAGCATCTGCTGTCCCGGGCTAACCTGAAGACCGTTTGAGGGCTTATCAATGCCAAGACGTCGCGTAGCAGCCAAACGTGAGATTCTGGACGATCCGAAATACGGAAGCCAGATTCTCGCCAAGTTCATGAACCACGTAATGGAAAGCGGCAAGAAAGCCGTTGCCGAGCGTATCGTTTATGGCGCACTGGACAAAGTTAAGGAACGCAAGAACAGCGATCCCCTGGAAATCTTCGAGAAAGCTCTCGACGCCATCGCTCCGCTGGTCGAAGTGAAGTCGCGCCGTGTAGGCGGTGCTACTTACCAGGTTCCGGTCGAAGTTCGTCCGTCCCGTCGTAACGCCCTGGCAATGCGCTGGCTGGTAGACTTCGCCCGCAAGCGCGGCGAGAAGTCCATGGCTCTGCGTTTGGCTGGTGAACTGTTGGACGCTGCTGAAGGTAAAGGTGCTGCAGTTAAGAAGCGTGAAGACGTGCACCGTATGGCTGAAGCCAACAAGGCTTTCTCGCACTACCGCTTCTAATTTTAGCGTCACTCAATTTGCGAGGGCTTTATGGCTCGTACTACACCGATTAACCGCTACCGTAACATCGGTATCGTTGCTCACGTGGATGCTGGTAAAACCACCACCACCGAGCGCGTCCTTTTTTACACCGGCAAGAGTCACAAAATGGGCGAGGTGCATGATGGCGCCGCGACCACAGACTGGATGGTGCAGGAGCAGGAGCGTGGTATTACCATTACTTCCGCTGCTATCACCGCCTTCTGGAAAGGTTCCGAGAAGCAGTACCCGCACGAGCACCGCTTCAACGTTATCGATACCCCGGGCCACGTAGACTTCACCATCGAAGTTGAGCGTTCCCTGCGTGTACTCGACGGCGCTGTCGTTGTGTTCTGTGGTACTTCGGGTGTTGAGCCTCAGTCGGAAACCGTATGGCGTCAAGCCAACAAGTACGGTGTTCCACGTCTTGTTTACGTAAACAAGATGGACCGTGCCGGTGCCAACTTCCTGCGCGTGATCGGTCAGATCAAGCAGCGTCTGGGTCACACTCCGGTGCCGATCCAGCTGGCTATCGGTTCCGAAGACAACTTCCAGGGTCAGATCGATCTGATCAACATGCAAGCTGTCTACTGGAACGATTCCGACAAGGGCATGGTCCCTGTTCGCAAGGACATTCCTGCTGAACTGTTGGAAGAAGCCGAGCAATGGCGCAGCAACATGGTCGAGGCTGCGGCCGAAGCCAGCGAAGAGCTGATGAACAAGTACCTCGAAGGTGAAGAGCTCACCAACGAGGAAATCAAGGCCGCTCTGCGTCAGCGTACTATCGCTGGTGAGATCGTTCTGGCCGTTTGCGGTTCTTCTTTCAAGAACAAGGGTGTTCCCCTGGTTCTCGACGCCGTTATCGACTTCCTGCCTGCTCCTACCGACATTCCTGCTATCAAGGGTTCCAACCCGGATAACGAGGAAGAGGAAATGGAGCGTCACGCAAGTGACGATGAGCCGTTCGCGGCTTTGGCGTTCAAGATCGCTACCGACCCATTCGTGGGTACCTTGACCTTCGTCCGCGTTTACTCGGGCGTGTTGGCCTCCGGCGACGGCGTGATCAACTCGGTAAAAGGCAAGAAAGAGCGTGTGGGTCGTATGGTGCAGATGCACGCAAACGCCCGTGAAGAAATCAAGGAAGTGCGCGCTGGCGACATCGCGGCCTTGATCGGCATGAAGGACGTCACCACCGGTGAAACCTTGTGCAACGCTGACAAGCCAATCATCCTGGTTCGCATGGACTTCCCGGAGCCGGTTATTTCGGTTGCCGTCGAGCCTAAGACCAAGGACGACCAGGAAAAAATGGGTATCGCTCTGGGCAAGCTTGCTCAGGAAGACCCGTCTTTCCGCGTCAAGACCGATGAAGAGACTGGTCAAACGATCATCTCCGGCATGGGCGAGTTGCACCTGGACATCCTGGTTGACCGGATGCGCCGTGAGTTCAACGTCGAAGCCAACATCGGTAAGCCTCAGGTTTCCTATCGTGAGCGCATCACGAAGAACTGTGAAATCGAAGGTAAGTTCGTTCGCCAGTCCGGCGGTCGTGGTCAGTTCGGCCACTGCTGGATCCGTTTTGCTCCTGCTGATGAAGGTCAGGAAGGTCTGCAATTCGTGAACGAAGTCGTGGGTGGTGTGGTTCCTAAGGAATACATCCCGGCGATCCAGAAGGGTATCGAAGAGCAGATGAAGAACGGCGTTGTTGCCGGTTATCCGCTGATCGGCCTGAAGGCAACCGTGTTCGATGGTTCTTACCACGACGTCGACTCCAACGAGATGGCGTTTAAGGTGGCCGCTTCGATGGCAACCAAGCAACTGGCCCAGAAGGGCGGTGGTGAGTTGCTCGAGCCGATCATGGCGGTGGAAGTCGTTACGCCTGAAGACTACATGGGTGATGTCATGGGCGACCTTAACCGTCGTCGTGGCATGATTTTGGGTATGGAAGATACGGTTTCCGGCAAGGTCATTCGTGCCGAGGTCCCGTTGGGTGAAATGTTCGGTTACGCAACCGACGTTCGTTCCATGTCTCAGGGTCGCGCAAGCTACTCTATGGAATTCAAAAAATACAATACAGCTCCGTCGCATATCGTCGAGACTGTTACCAAAAAGCAAGGCTGATTCAGCCCCTTTAAGCTAGGAGTTAATTGTCGTGGCTAAAGAAAAATTTGAACGGAACAAACCGCACGTCAACGTTGGCACCATCGGTCACGTTGACCACGGTAAAACCACGCTGACCGCTGCTCTGACCCGCGTCTGCTCCGAAGTTTTCGGTTCGGCCAAGGTTGACTTCGACAAGATCGACAGCGCCCCGGAAGAGAAAGCTCGCGGTATCACCATCAACACCGCTCACGTTGAATACGATTCGGCCGTGCGTCACTACGCACACGTTGACTGCCCAGGTCACGCCGACTACGTAAAAAACATGATCACCGGTGCTGCCCAGATGGACGGCGCGATCCTGGTTTGCTCGGCCGCTGATGGTCCGATGCCACAAACCCGTGAGCACATCCTGCTGTCCCGTCAGGTAGGCGTTCCGTACATCGTTGTCTTCCTGAACAAGGCTGACATGGTTGACGACGCTGAGCTGCTGGAACTGGTTGAGATGGAAGTGCGCGACCTGCTGAGCACTTACGACTTCCCAGGTGATGACACTCCAATCATCATCGGTTCGGCTCTGATGGCCCTGAACGGCCAAGACGACAACGAAATGGGCACCACTGCTGTCAAGAAGCTGGTGGAAACTCTGGACAGCTACATCCCAGAGCCAGAGCGTGCTATCGACAAGCCGTTCCTGATGCCAATCGAAGACGTATTCTCGATCTCCGGTCGCGGTACTGTTGTGACTGGTCGTGTTGAGCGTGGCATCGTCCGTATCCAGGAAGAAGTTGAGATCGTCGGTCTGCGCGACACTCAGAAAACTACCTGCACTGGCGTTGAGATGTTCCGCAAGCTGCTCGACGAAGGTCGTGCTGGCGAGAACTGTGGCGTTCTGCTGCGCGGCACCAAGCGTGACGACGTTGAGCGTGGCCAGGTTCTGGTCAAGCCAGGCACCGTCAAGCCGCACACCAAGTTCACCGCAGAAGTTTACGTTCTGAGCAAGGAAGAAGGCGGTCGTCATACTCCGTTCTTCAAAGGCTACCGTCCACAGTTCTACTTCCGTACAACTGACGTGACTGGTAACTGCGAGCTGCCAGAAGGCGTTGAAATGGTAATGCCAGGTGACAACATTCAGATGACTGTTACCCTGATCAAGACCATCGCGATGGAAGACGGTCTGCGTTTCGCTATCCGTGAAGGCGGTCGTACCGTCGGCGCTGGCGTCGTAGCCAAAGTCATCGAGTAAGTCTCTTTTAGAGTCAGCTTGATGAGTTGAAAAAGCCCCCGCCTAGCGGGGGCTTTTTTATTGAGTTGACACCTATCAGGGGCGTCTATAGAATTGCGCCTCCTTTTAACGGGCGTATTGCGCCCGGTGGGAATAGCAGCCGGAGTCTGAAATCCAATGCAAAATCAGCAAATCCGTATCAGGTTGAAGGCCTTTGACCATCGCCTGATCGACCAATCCACCCAGGAAATCGTGGAAACCGCGAAACGTACTGGTGCTCAAGTGCGTGGTCCAATTCCACTGCCTACCCGTAAAGAGCGGTTCACCGTTCTGGTCTCCCCGCACGTCAACAAAGACGCGCGTGACCAGTACGAGATCCGTACTCATAAGCGCGTTCTGGACATCGTCCAGCCAACGGATAAAACCGTTGATGCACTTATGAAGCTCGATCTTGCGGCCGGCGTGGAAGTGCAGATCAGCCTCGGCTAAGACTCGGTCTTAGTCGTGTAACGCTCTGAAATGGGCGGCCATAGCGGGTGAAAGCCCCGTACACTCATGAGGTTTACAACATGACTATTGGTGTAGTCGGTCGTAAATGCGGTATGACCCGTATTTTCACCGAAGAAGGTGTCTCCATTCCGGTCACGGTCATTGAGATCGAGCCGAATCGCGTCACCCAGTTCAAAACTGAAGAGACCGATGGCTATCGTGCAGTGCAAGTCACTGTCGGCGAGCGTCGTGCTTCGCGTGTAACAGCAGCTCAGGCTGGCCACTTCGCCAAGGCGAACGTTGCCGCTGGTCGTACCGTAATGGAATTCCGCCTTGAGGAAGGCGAGTACCAGGCCGGCGATCTGATCAACGCTGAAATCTTTGCCGCTGGTCAGCTGGTTGATGTAACCGGTCAGTCCAAGGGTAAAGGCTTCCAGGGTACGATCAAGCGTTGGAACTTCCGCGGGCAAGATAACACCCACGGTAACTCCGTATCCCACCGCGTTCCAGGCTCTATCGGCCAGTGCCAGACTCCTGGTCGTGTATTCAAGGGCAAGAAAATGTCCGGTCATATGGGCGCTGAGCGCGTGACCGTGCAGTCCCTCGAAGTAGTGCGCGTGGACGCTGAACGCAATCTGTTGTTGGTCAAGGGCGCTGTTCCTGGCGCTACTGGCGGCAACTTGGTTGTACGTCCAGCAGCCAAGGCTCGCGGTTAAGGGGAAGCTGACATGCAATTAAATGTAAATGACGCTCAAGCGATCGAAGTTTCCGAACTGACATTTGGCGGCGAATTCAACGAGACGCTCGTTCACCAAGCAGTCGTGGCCTACATGGCCGGCGGCCGTCAAGGTAGCAAGCAGCAAAAGACCCGTTCCGACGTTTCCGGTGGCGGCAAGCGCCCATGGCGTCAGAAAGGTACTGGCCGTGCTCGTGCCGGTACTATCCGTAGCCCAATCTGGCGTGGCGGCGGTACCACTTTCGCAGCTCGTCCTCAGGATCACTCCCAGAAGCTGAACAAGAAGATGTATCGCGCAGCAATGCGTTCCATCCTTGCTGAGCTGGTGCGTACTGATCGTCTGGTCGTGGTTCAGGACTTCGCTGTTGAAGCACCGAAAACCAAAGATCTGCTGAACAAGCTGAACGGCATGGGTCTGACTGACGTCCTGATCGTGTCTGACGCTGTTGATCAGAACCTGTACCTGGCTGCTCGCAACCTGCCACACGTCGACGTTCGTGACGTGCAGGGTTCCGATCCGGTCAGTCTGATCGCATACGACAAGGTGTTGATCACCGTGTCGGCCGTGAAGAAATTCGAGGAGCTGCTGGGATGAACCAGGAACGCGTATTTAAAGTTCTGCTTGGCCCGCACGTTTCCGAGAAGGCTACGGTTCTGGCAGACAAGAAAGGCCAGTTCGTTTTCAAGGTTGCTACCGACGCAACCAAGCTGGAAATCAAGAAGGCCGTCGAAAGCCTGTTCAGCGTGAAAGTGGAGCGCGTGACTACCCTGAACGTTCTGGGTAAAAGCAAGCGCACTGCTCGCGGTCTGGGCAAGCGTAATGACTGGAAGAAGGCAGTTATCTCCCTTCAGCCAGGCCAAGATCTCGATTTCAGCAGCAGTGCTGAGTAAGGAAGGGGTGCATCATGGCAATCGTTAAATGCAAACCGACTTCCCCTGGCCGCCGTTTTGTGGTCAAGGTGGTCAACCAGGAGCTGCATAAAGGCGCTCCTCACGCACCGCTGCTCGAGAAAAAATCGAAGTCTGGTGGTCGTAACAACAATGGCCGTATTACCACTCGTCACATCGGTGGTGGTCATAAGCAGCATTATCGTCTGGTCGACTTCCGTCGCAACGACAAGGATGGCATCGCTGCCACCGTCGAGCGTATCGAATACGATCCAAACCGTACTGCTCACATCGCTCTGCTGCTGTACGCAGATGGCGAGCGTCGCTACATCATCGCCCCAAAAGGCGTGAGTGCTGGCGACCAGCTGATCGCAGGTGCCCTGGCGCCGATCAAGCCGGGCAACGCTCTGCAACTGCGTAACATTCCAGTTGGTAGCACCGTACACGGCATCGAATTGAAGCCAGGTAAAGGCGCGCAGATCGCTCGTTCCGCTGGTGCTTCGGCTCAGCTGATCGCTCGTGAAGGTGTCTACGTGACCCTGCGTCTGCGTTCTGGTGAGATGCGTAAAGTGCTGGCTGAATGCCGTGCGACCCTGGGCGAAGTCTCGAACTCCGAGCACAGCCTGCGTTCGTTGGGTAAAGCTGGTGCCAAGCGCTGGCGTGGCGTTCGCCCAACCGTTCGTGGTGTTGCCATGAACCCGGTTGACCACCCACATGGTGGTGGTGAAGGTCGTACCTCTGGTGGTCGTCATCCGGTATCGCCATGGGGCTTCCCGACTAAGGGCGCGAAGACTCGTGGTAATAAGCGTACCGACAAAATGATCGTCCGTCGTCGCAAGTAAATAGAGGGATACGACAGTGCCACGTTCTCTGAAAAAAGGTCCTTTTATTGATCTTCACCTACTGAAGAAGATCGAAGTGGCGGCGGAAAAGAACGATCGCAAACCAGTTAAGACCTGGTCGCGTCGTTCGATGATCCTGCCACAAATGGTCGGTCTGACCATCGCAGTACACAACGGTCGCCAGCACGTCCCAGTTCTCGTGAACGAAGACATGGTCGGCCACAAACTGGGCGAGTTCGCCGGTACCCGCACATACCGTGGGCACGTGGCTGACAAGAAAGCCAAGCGTTAAGGGGTAAGGAAATGGAAGTAGCCGCTAAGTTGTCGGGCGCTCGAATCTCCGCCCAGAAAGCCCGCTTGGTCGCCGACCAGATCCGCGGGAAGAAGGTGGGCGAAGCGCTCAACCTGTTGGCTTTCAGCAGTAAGAAAGCCGCCGAGATCATGAAGAAAGTGCTGGAGTCGGCCGTAGCCAACGCCGAGCATAACGAAGGCGCAGACGTTGATGACCTGAAGGTCAGCACTGTTTTCGTCAACGAAGGGCGTTCGCTGAAGCGCATCATGCCACGTGCCAAAGGCCGTGCTGATCGCATCGTCAAGCGGTCTTGCCATATCACTGTCAAGGTTGCTGACAAGTAACGGAGTCGAAGAGATGGGTCAGAAAGTACATCCCATTGGCATTCGCCTGGGAATCGTCAAGGAGCACACCTCCGTCTGGTACGCAGACGGTCGGACTTATGCGGACTACTTGTTCGCTGATCTGAAGGTGCGTGAGTATCTCCAAGACAAACTAAAAAGCGCGTCCGTAAGCCGTATCGATATCCATCGTCCGGCTCAGACTGCACGTATCACCATCCACACCGCTCGTCCAGGTATCGTTATCGGGAAGAAGGGTGAAGATGTTGAGAAACTGCGTCAGGACCTGACCAAGCAAATGGGTGTGCCTGTGCACATCAATATCGAAGAGATCCGCAAGCCGGAACTCGACGGTATGCTGGTTGCGCAGAGCGTAGCTCAGCAGCTGGAGCGTCGCGTAATGTTCCGTCGCGCTATGAAGCGCGCTGTACAGAACGCCATGCGCATTGGTGCCAAAGGCATCAAAATCCAAGTGAGCGGTCGTCTCGGCGGTGCTGAAATCGCACGTACTGAATGGTATCGCGAAGGTCGTGTGCCACTGCACACCCTGCGTGCCGACATCGACTATGCCAACTACGAAGCTCACACCACCTACGGTGTGATCGGTGTAAAGGTTTGGATCTTCAAAGGCGAAGTAATTGGTGGTCGCCAAGAAGAACTGAAGCCACAAGCACCAGCGCCTCGTAAAAAAGCTGCTAAGTAAGGGGTACGCCAAATGTTGCAACCAAAGCGTACGAAGTTCCGCAAGCAAATGACCGGTCACAACCGTGGCCTGGCATTGCGCGGTAGCAAAGTCAGCTTCGGCGAGTTCGCGCTGAAGTCTGTTGCTCGTGGTCGTCTCACCGCTCGTCAGATCGAGTCAGCGCGTCGTGCTCTGACCCGTCACGTAAAACGTGGCGGCAAGATCTGGATCCGTGTATTCCCGGACAAGCCTGTCACCAAGAAGCCACTCGAAGTTCGGATGGGTAAAGGTAAGGGTAACGTGGAGTACTGGGTTGCCCAGATTCAGCCAGGCAAAGTCCTGTATGAAATCGAGGGTGTTTCTGAAGAGCTGGCGCGTGAGGCTTTCGCCCTGGCTGCTGCAAAGCTGCCGCTCGCCACCTCCTTTGTTAAGCGGACGGTGATGTGATGAAAGCGAATGAACTTCGTGAAAAATCAGCACAGCAGCTGAACGAGCAACTGCTCGGCCTGCTGCGCGACCAGTTCAATCTGCGTATGCAGAAAGCAACTGGCCAGTTGGGGCAGTCTCATCTGCTCTCGCAAGTTAAGCGTGACATCGCTCGCGTGAAAACTGTGCTCAACCAGCAGGCAGGTAAGTAATCATGGCTGAAGCCGAAAAAACTGTCCGTACGCTGACTGGCCGTGTTGTCAGCGACAAGATGGACAAAACCATCACCGTTCTGATCGAGCGTCGCGTTAAGCACCCGATCTACGGTAAATACGTTAAGCGTTCGACTAAGCTGCACGCGCACGACGAAACCAATCAGTGCCACATCGGCGACAAAGTCACTATTCGTGAAACTCGTCCGATGGCCAAGACCAAGTCTTGGGCACTGGTTGATGTTCTCGAACGCGCTGTGGAAGTCTAAGGGCTAGGGGTCGGAGAAATTATATGATTCAGACTCAATCCATGCTCGATGTGGCCGATAACAGCGGCGCTCGCCGTGTTATGTGCATCAAGGTGCTGGGTGGCTCCCATCGTCGTTACGCTGGTATCGGTGACATCATCAAAGTGACCGTCAAGGAAGCAATTCCTCGCGGCAAGGTGAAGAAAGGCCAAGTGATGACTGCTGTCGTAGTCCGCACTCGCCATGGCGTCCGTCGCGCTGACGGCTCCATCATCCGCTTTGATGGCAACGCTGCTGTTCTGTTGAACAACAAGCAAGAGCCGATCGGCACCCGTATCTTTGGGCCAGTGACCCGTGAACTTCGTACTGAGAAGTTCATGAAGATCGTCTCGCTCGCCCCAGAAGTGCTGTAAGGAGATCCGACATGCAAAAGATTCGTCGTGACGACGAGATCATCGTGATCGCCGGCAAAGACAAAGGTAAGCGCGGTAAGGTGCTGAAGGTTCTTGCTGATAACCGTCTGGTTGTTGGTGGTCTGAACCTGGTCAAGCGCCATACCAAGCCTAACCCGATGTCGGGCGTACAGGGCGGTATCGTCGAGAAAGAAGCGCCATTGCACGCTTCCAACGTCGCCATCTTCAACGGCGAAACCAACAAGGCTGACCGCGTTGGTTTCAAAGTAGAAGACGGTAAGAAAATTCGTGTCTTCAAGTCGACCCAAAAAGCGGTTGATGCTTGAACACTGCTAGGTAGAAGACCATGGCACGACTAAAAGAGATTTACCGGAAGGAAATCGCACCGAAACTTAAGGAAGAACTTAAGCTTTCGAACGTGATGGAAGTTCCGCGCGTTACCAAAATCACCCTGAACATGGGTCTGGGCGAAGCGATCGGCGACAAAAAAGTCATCGAGCACGCTGTTGCTGACCTGGAAAAGATCACCGGTCAGAAAGTTGTCGTGACTTACGCTCGGAAATCCATCGCTGGCTTTAAAGTCCGTGAAGGTTGGCCGATTGGCGTCAAGGTGACCCTGCGCCGTGAGCGTATGTACGAGTTCCTGGATCGTCTGCTGTCGATCTCCCTGCCTCGGGTTCGCGACTTCCGCGGCCTGAATGCTAAGTCCTTCGATGGTCGTGGCAACTACAGCATGGGCGTTAAAGAGCAGATCATTTTCCCGGAAATCGATTACGACAAGATCGACGCTCTCCGCGGTCTGGACATTACCCTGACCACCACTGCTCGGACGGATGACGAAGGTCGCGCACTGCTGCGCGCTTTCAAATTCCCGTTCCGCAACTGATTGGAGTAGGAAAATGGCCAAGAAGAGCATGAAGAACCGTGAGTTGAAGCGTCAGCTCACCGTTGCCAAGTACGCCACCAAGCGTGCAGCGCTGAAAGCGATCATCGTTGATCTGAACGCAAGTCCAGAAGCGCGTTGGGAAGCTACCGTAGCCCTGCAGAAGCAGCCACGTGACGCAAGCGCCTCGCGCATGCGTAACCGCTGCCGCCTGACTGGTCGTCCGCACGGCGTGTACCGCAAGTTCGGCCTTGGCCGTAACATGCTGCGTCAAGCTGCAATGCGTGGTGACGTTCCAGGTCTGGTTAAAGCCAGCTGGTAAGCACTGTCAATGTCGCGGCGGTCGGGCTCGCAAGATCCTGACCGTCGGTGACCTTGAACTTGAATCAAGCCCCTTTTGGGGCTTGATTCATTTGTGGGGTGTGTCTAGAATACCCGGCTCGCCTGAGCCCGTGTTTTTATTGCACGGATGCGCTCGGCGACACGTACTAGCCGAAAGGCTAATTTTTTGTGTATTAGGAGCGTCTAGCCCATGAGTATGCAGGACCCGTTAGCGGACATGCTAACTCGTATCCGTAATGCCCAGATGGCTGAAAAGTCCGTCGTAAGCATGCCATCTTCTACTTTGAAGGTAGCTGTTGCCAAAGTCCTGAAGGACGAAGGTTACATTGCGGGTTATCAGATCAGCAGCGAAATCAAGCCACTGCTGTCCATCGAGCTGAAGTACTTCGAAGGCCGTCCGGTCATCGAGGAAGTGAAGCGCGTTAGCCGTCCTGGCCTGCGTCAGTACAAGTCCGTCGAGGATCTGCCAAAAGTTCGTGGCGGCCTGGGCGTGTCTATCGTCTCCACCAACAAAGGTGTGATGACGGATCGTGCTGCGCGCGCTGCCGGTGTCGGCGGCGAAGTTCTTTGCACTGTGTTCTAAGGGGGGATAAGCATGTCACGCGTCGCTAAGAACCCCGTTAAGCTGCCAGCCGGTGTCGAAGTCAAATTCGCAGGTCAACAGCTTTCGGTGAAGGGTGCCAAGGGCACTCTGCAACTGAACATCCATTCGTCCGTTGAGATCGTTGAAGAAGCTGGTGAGCTGCGTTTCGCTGCTCGCAATGGCGATCAACAGACTCGCGCAATGGCTGGTACCACTCGTGCGTTGGTAAACAACATGGTCCAAGGCGTAAGCCAAGGCTTCGAGCGCAAGCTCCAGCTGGTCGGTGTTGGTTACAAAGCGCAAGCAAAAGGCACAGTGCTGAACCTGGCTCTTGGCTTCTCGCACCCAGTGGATTATGAACTGCCGGAAGGCATCACCGCTGAGACTCCTAGCCAGACCGATATCCTGATCCGGGGCATCGACAAGCAGCTGGTAGGTCAAGTGGCCGCCGAGATCCGCGACTTCCGTCCACCAGAGCCGTACAAAGGCAAAGGTGTGCGCTACGCGGACGAAGTCGTCCGTCGTAAAGAAGCCAAGAAGAAGTAGGGCATAGCAAATGACCGACAAAAAAGTTACTCGACTGCGTCGCGCTCGCAAAGCACGCCTGAAAATGCACGAACTCGAAGTCGTGCGTCTCTGCGTGTTCCGCTCGTCGCAGCACATCTACGCCCAGGTCATTTCGGCCGACGGCAACAAAGTCCTGGCAAGTGCCTCGACTTTGGATAAAGAACTGCGTGATGGCGCCACTGGCAACATCGACGCGGCCACTAAGGTTGGCCAGCTGGTCGCTACGCGTGCTAAAGCCGCTGGCGTCTCGCAGGTGGCTTTCGACCGCTCTGGCTTCAAGTACCACGGCCGCGTCAAGGCGCTGGCTGATGCTGCTCGTGAAGCTGGGCTGGAGTTCTAAGTTATGTCAAATAACGACCAAAAGCGCGACGAAGGCTACATCGAGAAGCTGGTTCAAGTTAACCGCGTAGCCAAAACCGTTAAAGGCGGCCGTATCTTCACTTTCACTGCGTTGACCGTAGTGGGTGATGGTAAAGGCCGTGTTGGCTTCGGCCGTGGCAAGTCGCGTGAAGTGCCTGCTGCGATCCAGAAGGCAATGGAAGCTGCTCGCCGCAACATGATCCAGGTTGATCTGAACGGCACCACTCTGCAGTACGCAATGAAGTCCGCCCATGGCGCTTCGAAGGTGTACATGCAGCCTGCTTCTGAAGGTACCGGTATCATCGCTGGCGGCGCTATGCGTGCTGTCCTCGAAGTTGCTGGCGTTCAGAACGTTCTGGCCAAGTGCTACGGCTCGACTAACCCAGTAAACGTGGTTCACGCCACTTTCAAGGGTTTGAAAGCAATGCAGTCTCCTGAATCCATTGCCGCCAAGCGTGGCAAAAGCGTCAAGGAGATCTTCTGATCATGGCTACCGTAAAAGTTACGCTGATCAAAAGCATGACCGGCCGCATCCCTAACCACAAACTGTGCGTTAAGGGTCTGGGTCTGCGTCGCATCGGTCACACTGTAGAAGTCCTGGATACTCCCGAGAATCGCGGGATGATCAACAAGGCTTACTACATGCTGCGTGTCGAGGGTTAATCGATGAAACTCAATGATCTGAGTCCAGCGCCGGGTTCCCGTCGCGAAAAGCATCGTCCGGGCCGTGGTATCGGTAGTGGTTTGGGCAAGACCGGTGGCCGTGGCCACAAAGGTCAGACCTCCCGCTCCGGTGGCACCATTGCTCCAGGCTTTGAAGGCGGTCAACAGCCGCTGCATCGTCGCCTGCCGAAGTTCGGTTTCGTTTCCCTGAAAGCCATGGACCGCGCTGAAGTGCGTCTGTCCGAGCTGGCCAAAGTGGACGGCGACATCGTCACCGTGCAGTCCCTGAAGGATGCCAACGTGATCAACCAGAACGTTCAGCGTGTGAAAATCATGCTGTCGGGCGAAGTTGCTCGTGCTGTCACCATCGGAAAGGGAATCGGCGCCACCAAAGGTGCGCGTGCGGCTATCGAAGCAGCTGGCGGCAAGTTCGAGGAATAAATGGCTAAGCAAGGTGCTCTCTCTGCGCTCGGCAAAGGCGGTATGTCTGAACTCTGGGCTCGTCTGCGTTTTCTGTTCCTGGCGATTATCGTCTACCGAATAGGCGCACACATCCCGGTTCCAGGTATCAACCCGGACCGACTCGCGGACCTGTTTCGACAGAATGAGGGGACCATTCTTAGCTTGTTCAACATGTTTTCCGGCGGCGCGCTGGAGCGGATGAGCATCTTTGCATTGGGGATCATGCCGTACATCTCGGCATCGATCATCATGCAACTGATGTCTGCCGTCAGCCCGCAGCTGGAGCAGTTGAAGAAGGAAGGTGAAGCTGGCCGTCGCAAGATCAGCCAGTACACCCGCTACCTCACTGTCGTCCTCGCTCTCGTTCAGGCTGTTGGCATGTCCATCGGCCTGGCGGGGCAGGGCGTAGCGTTCACTGGTGACTTTGGCTTCCATTTCGTCGCGGTAACCACTTTTGTGGCGGGTGCGATGTTCATGATGTGGCTGGGTGAGCAGATTACTGAGCGTGGTGTTGGCAACGGTATCTCGATGTTGATCTTCGCAGGTATCGTCGCCGGTCTTCCGAGAGCGATCGGGCAGTCTTTCGAGTCTGCGCGTCAGGGTGATATCAACATCTTTGCCCTGGTTGCCATCGGTTTGCTGGCAGTAGCGATTATCGGTTTCGTGGTGTTCATTGAGCGTGGCCAGCGTCGTATTGCTGTTCACTACGCCAAGCGTCAGCAGGGCCGCAAGGTGTTTGCTGCGCAGACCAGCCACTTGCCGTTGAAGGTGAACATGGCCGGTGTTATCCCGGCTATTTTCGCGAGCAGCATCTTGCTGTTCCCGGCTTCGTTGGGTGCCTGGTTCGGCCAGTCTGAAGGTATGGGCTGGTTGCAGGACATCTCGCAGTCGATCGCTCCTGGTCAGCCGTTGAATATTCTGCTGTTTAGTGCAGGGATTATTTTCTTCTGCTTCTTCTATACGGCGTTGATGTTCAATCCGAAAGACGTAGCGGAAAACCTGAAGAAGTCCGGTGCCTTTATTCCGGGCATCCGTCCAGGTGAGCAGTCGGCGCGCTACATTGATGGCGTTCTGACTCGTTTGACCTTGTTCGGTGCTCTTTACATGACGGCCGTCTGCTTGCTTCCCCAGTTCCTGGTGGTTGCGGCAAACGTACCGTTCTACCTTGGCGGGACCTCGTTGCTGATCGTGGTCGTGGTTGTGATGGACTTCATGTCCCAAGTACAATCGCACCTCGTTTCGCACCAGTACGAATCCCTGATGAAGAAAGCCAACCTGAAGGGCTACGGCAGCGGCATGTTGCGCTGAGTAGCGTCCATAAGGTTCGAGGAGTTGGTGATGAAAGTTCGTGCATCGGTGAAAAAGCTGTGCCGTAACTGCAAGATTATTCGCCGCGAAGGTGTTGTTCGGGTAATTTGCAGCGCGGAACCGCGTCACAAACAGCGCCAAGGCTGAGTGTGATTGTGCTTTAAGCCCGGCAGCTAGTGCGCTGCCGGGTTGATTATTTGTTATTACAGCGATATTATCTCGCGCCCTATTTCTTGGCTTCCGGGGCGTAGGTAGCTGTCAATTGGAGTCCCACTGAATGGCCCGTATTGCAGGCGTCAACATTCCAGATAACAAGCATACTGTTATCTCGCTGACCTACATCTATGGTGTTGGTCGCACTACTGCACAGAAAATTTGTGCAGTGGCTGGGGTCAACCCAGCGGCAAAGATCAAAGATCTGAGCGACGAGCAAATTGAACAGCTGCGTGGCGAAGTGGCGAAGTTCACCACTGAAGGTGACCTGCGTCGCGAAATCAACATGAAAATCAAGCGCTTGATGGACCTCGGTTGCTATCGCGGTCTGCGTCATCGTCGTGGTCTGCCAGTACGCGGTCAGCGTACCAAGACCAACGCGCGTACCCGTAAAGGTCCGCGTAAGCCGATCCGCAAGTAATCGCCCCAGCGAATCGACAGGAATTTAATCATGGCAAAACCTGCTGCTCGTCCTCGTAAAAAAGTTAAAAAGACAGTGGTTGATGGCATCGCCCACATCCATGCTTCTTTTAACAACACCATCGTGACCATTACCGACCGTCAAGGTAACGCTCTTTCTTGGGCTACCTCCGGTGGTTCGGGTTTCCGCGGTTCCCGCAAGTCCACCCCGTTCGCGGCTCAAGTAGCTGCTGAGCGTGCTGGTCAAGCTGCGCTGGAATACGGCCTGAAAAACCTCGACGTCAACGTCAAGGGTCCAGGTCCAGGTCGTGAATCTGCAGTCCGTGCTTTGAACGGCTGTGGCTACAAGATCGCCAGCATCACCGACGTGACGCCAATCCCGCACAACGGGTGCCGTCCGCCGAAGAAGCGCCGCGTGTAATCCAGGAGATTGTAAAGAATGGCTCGTTACATTGGTCCAAAATGCAAACTCGCTCGTCGCGAAGGCACCGATCTTTTTCTGAAGAGCGGCGTGCGCGCGATCGAATCGAAGTGCAACATTGAAGCAGCACCTGGTATCCACGGCCAACGCCGCGGTCGCCAGTCCGACTACGGCACCCAACTGCGTGAAAAGCAGAAGGTCCGTCGTATCTACGGCGTTCTCGAGCGTCAATTCAGCGGCTACTACAAAGAAGCAGCTGGCAAGAAAGGCGCAACCGGCGAAAACCTGTTGCAACTGCTCGAATGCCGTCTGGACAACGTTGTATACCGTATGGGTTTCGGTTCTACTCGTGCCGAATCCCGTCAGCTGGTATCGCACAAGTCGATCAGCGTTAACGGTCAGACCGTAAACGTTCCGTCCTACCAGGTTCGTGCTGGTGACGTGGTTGCTGTTCGCGAGAAAGCAAAGAACCAACTTCGCATTGTCCAAGCTCTCGATCTGTGTGCCCAACGTGGCCGCGTAGAATGGGTAGAAGTAGACACTGAGAAGAAGTCGGGCGTTTTCAAGAACGTTCCTGCTCGCAGTGATCTGTCCGCCGACATCAACGAAAGCCTGATTGTCGAGCTCTACTCCAAGTAAGGGCTAGAAAATAGGTGCATCCATGCAGATTTCGGTAAATGAGTTCCTGACACCCCGCCATATTGATGTGCAGGTTGTCAGTCCAACCCGCGCCAAGATCACACTCGAGCCTCTCGAGCGTGGTTTCGGCCACACCCTGGGCAACGCGCTGCGCCGCATCCTGTTGTCCTCAATGCCCGGCTGTGCAGTAGTCGAGGCCGAGATTGACGGTGTGCTCCACGAGTACAGCGCCATCGAAGGTGTACAGGAAGATGTAATTGAAATCCTGTTGAACCTTAAAGGTCTGGCTATCAAGCTGCACGGTCGTGACGAAGTTACGCTGACCTTGTCGAAGAAGGGTTCGGGGGTGGTTACCGCTGCCGATATTCAGCTGGATCATGATGTCGAGATCGTTAACCCCGATCACGTAATCGCTAACCTGGCGTCTAACGGCGCCCTGAACATGAAGCTCACCGTAGCTCGTGGTCGTGGTTATGAACCGGCAGACTCGCGTCAGAGCGATGAAGACGAAAGCCGCAGCATCGGTCGCTTGCAGCTTGACTCTTCGTTCAGCCCGGTTCGCCGTATCGCATACGTGGTGGAAAACGCCCGTGTCGAACAGCGTACCAACCTGGACAAGCTGGTTATTGATCTGGAAACCAACGGTACCCTGGATCCTGAAGAGGCTATCCGCCGTGCTGCAACCATCCTGCAACAGCAGTTGGCTGCGTTCGTGGACCTCAAGGGTGACAGTGAGCCAGTGGTTGTCGAGCAGGAAGACGAGATCGATCCGATCCTGCTTCGCCCGGTTGACGATCTGGAACTGACTGTACGTTCGGCTAACTGCCTTAAGGCGGAAAACATCTACTACATCGGCGACCTGATTCAGCGTACCGAAGTAGAGCTGTTGAAGACTCCGAACCTGGGCAAGAAATCCTTGACTGAAATCAAGGACGTTCTGGCCTCCCGCGGTCTGTCCCTCGGCATGCGCCTCGACAACTGGCCGCCTGCAAGTCTTAAGAAGGACGACAAGGCGACTGCCTGATCGTCGTAATCACCGAACGTTGTGTTTGGTAAGGAATGAACCATGCGTCATCGTAAAAGTGGTCGTCACCTGAGCCGCACCAGCTCGCACCGCAAGGCCATGTTCCAAAACATGGCGGTGTCGCTGTTCGAGCACGAGCTGATCAAAACTACACTGCCGAAAGCCAAAGAACTGCGTCGCGTTGCTGAGCCGCTGATCACTCTGGCCAAGACAGATAGCCTGGCTAACCGCCGTCTGGCTTTCGACCGTACTCGTTCGAAAGCTATCGTTGGTAAGCTCTTCAACGACCTGGGCAAGCGTTACGCTACCCGTGAGGGTGGCTACCTGCGCATCCTCAAGTGCGGTTTCCGCGCTGGCGACAACGCGCCTATGGCGTACGTCGAGTTGGTTGATCGTGCTACCAGCGGTGAAGCTGTATCCGCTGAGTAAGTCGGCAACATACAAAAAACCGGGCCTTGTGCCCGGTTTTTTGTGCCTGATGGAAAAGTGCCAGGGCTGTTTCGCCTGGCCTGGCTATCGGCAAATCTTCAATATTAGATAAAGACTATCGACGCCCATGATTTAATGAATTTGGATACTGTCATTAACATGATCAATACTCCTTTCCAGCCGATTAGCCGGCAGTTCGAAGACCGACCCAGGAAGATTGAGCATGAGCCAGACCAAAACGCTTACGACCGCCAGCGGCGCTCCAGTCGCCGATAACCAGAACTCTCGCTCCGCCGGCCCGCGAGGCCCCCTGCTGCTCGACGATTTTCACCTGATCGAAAAGCTCGCTCACTTCAACCGCGAGAACATTCCCGAGCGTCGCGTGCACGCCAAAGGGTCGGGCGCTTACGGCACCTTTACCGTCACCCAAGACATTACCCGATACACCAGCGCCAAGTTGTTCGAGTCGATCGGCAAGCAAACCCCCACCTTCCTGCGGTTTTCCACCGTGGGGGGCGAGCGTGGTTCGGCCGACACTGAACGCGATCCGCGCGGTTTTGCCTTGAAGTTCTACACCGAAGAAGGTAACTGGGACATCGTCGGCAACAACACGCCAGTATTCTTCATTCGTGATCCGTTGAAGTTTCCAGATTTCATCCACACCCAGAAACGTCTGCCGCAAAGCAACCTGAAAAGTGCCCAAGCGATGTGGGATTTCTGGTCGCATTCGCCTGAGGCGCTGCATCAGGTCACCATCCTGTTTTCCGACCGCGGTATCCCGGACGGCTACCGCCACATGCACGGCTTCGGCAGCCACACCTACAGCCTGATCAACGCACAGGGGGAGCGGCACTGGGTGAAGTGGCACTACAAGACCATGCAAGGCATCAAGAACCTCGCGCCAGCGGAAGCGGCACGCCTGGCAGGTACCGACCCGGATTACGCTCAGCGTGACTTGTTCGAGGCCATCGAGCGCGGTGACTTCCCGAAATGGCGCGTCTGTATCCAGATCATGAGCGAGGCCCAGGCGGCGGCTCATTATGAGAACCCGTTCGACGTGACCAAGACCTGGTCGCAGAAAGAGTTCCCGTTGATCGAAGTGGGCGTGCTCGAGCTCAACCGCAACCCGCTCAACTACTTCGCTGAAGTCGAGCAGGCGGCGTTTGGTCCGAGCAACATGGTGCCCGGGGTGGGGCTCTCGCCGGATCGCATGCTGCAGGGCCGTGTATTCGCCTACGCCGATGCGCACCGCTACCGTGTGGGCACCAATCACCAGCAATTGCCGGTGAATGCGCCACGCAGTCCGGTCAACACCTACCAGCGTGACGGCGCCATGGCGTTTGGCAACAATGGTGGGGCGGCACCGAACTACGAGCCTAATAGCTATGTGGAGGCGCCGAAGCAGGCCCCTCGTTATGCGGAGCCGGCACTGGCCCTCAGCGGCGCGGCGGATCGATACGATCATCGCGAGGATACCGATTACTACAGCCACGCCGGTGCGTTGTTCCGCTTGATGAACGATGAGCAGAAAGCGCTGTTGATCCGCAACATCGCGGGTGCCATGGGCGGGGTGTCGGCAGATGTGGTCGATCGCCAGTTGCAGCACTTCTACAAGGCGGATACCGCCTACGGGGAAGGCATCGCAAAAGCCTTGGGTGTAGCGCTTAACTAAGTCTAAACGAGAAGCAGAACCGCCCTCATTAGGGCGGTTTTTGCGTTATTTAGCCTGGTTTTCTCGGATTTTCTTCGCTTTTGTTGCATCAGGGCAGTGACCTTGCGGTCAGCTTGGTTCAAACTACAACCTTTAGAAGCTTGTGGAGATGTAGGGCGATGCAAGGTCACCCAGACGTAATCGATTACCTCAACACGTTGCTGACCGGCGAGCTGGCAGCCCGTGATCAATAT
The DNA here is from genome assembly GCF_965119365.1 of Pseudomonas medicaginis. Lineage (NCBI taxonomy): Bacteria > Pseudomonadati > Pseudomonadota > Gammaproteobacteria > Pseudomonadales > Pseudomonadaceae > Pseudomonas > Pseudomonas medicaginis. Next base: position 6,664,958 of record NZ_OZ221631.1, on the reverse strand, counting down.
TTCATCCATTCGCGGATGTACGAGGATTGGGGTTTTACCGAGCTCTACGAACGTATCAACCACGAGATGGAAGAAGAGACCCAGCACGCCGATGCGCTGATGCGGCGGATCCTGATGCTCGAAGGGACGCCACGCATGCGTGCCGATGACCTGGACGTCGGGACGACGGTACCCGACATGCTCGCCGCCGACCTGCGCCTGGAATACAAAGTCCGCGCCGCGCTGTGCAAAGGCATCGAACTCTGCGAGCAGCACAACGACTACGTGACCCGGGAGATTCTGCGGATCCAGCTCAACGACACCGAAGAAGATCACACCTACTGGCTGGAGAAGCAGTTGGGGCTGATCAAGCTGGTCGGGTTGGAGAACTACCTGCAATCGCAGTTCTGATGTATTTATTGTGGGAGCGAGCTTGCTCGCGATAGCGGTATATCAGTCACGTTTGTGCTGGCTGATCCACCGCTATCGCGAGCAAGCTCGCTCCCACAGGGAAACAACAAAAAGCCCCTGTCACTGATGAAATGACAGGGGCTTTTTCGTGTTCGGGTGAAATCAGTCCCGATCACGTTCCAGCAAGGGCTTTAGGTAGTAGCCGGTGTGGGATTGCTTCATCTCGGCCACTTGTTCAGGGGTACCCACGGCGATGATCTGACCGCCCTTGGAACCGCCTTCCGGCCCCAGGTCCACCAGCCAGTCAGCGGTCTTGATCACGTCCAGGTTGTGTTCGATCACCACCACGGTGTTGCCATGGTCGCGAAGGCGGTGCAGCACGTCGAGCAATTGCTGGATATCGGCGAAGTGCAGGCCGGTGGTCGGCTCGTCGAGGATATACAGGGTCTTGCCGGTGTCGCGCTTGGACAGTTCGCGGGACAGCTTGACCCGCTGGGCCTCACCACCGGACAGCGTCGTTGCCGACTGCCCCAGCTTGATGTACGACAGGCCGACATCCATCAGCGTCTGTAGCTTGCGCGCCAGGGCCGGCACCGCGTCGAAGAACGCCCGGGCCTCTTCGATGGTCATCTCGAGGGTTTCGTGGATGTTCTTGCCCTTGTATTTGATTTCCAGGGTTTCGCGGTTGTAGCGCTTGCTCTTGCACACATCGCACGGCACGTAGATGTCGGGCAGGAAGTGCATTTCCACCTTGATCAGGCCGTCGCCCTGGCAGGCCTCGCAGCGCCCGCCCTTGACGTTGAACGAGAAACGCCCTGGGCCATAACCCCGTGAGCGGGACTCCGGCACGCCGGCGAACAGCTCGCGGATCGGTGTGAACAACCCGGTATAGGTCGCCGGGTTGGAGCGCGGTGTGCGGCCAATCGGGCTCTGGTCGATGTCGACCACCTTGTCCAGGTGCTCCAGGCCCTTGATGCTGTCGTGGGCGGCCGCTTCCAGGGTGGTCGCGCCGTTCAGGGCCGTGGCGCTGAGGGGAAACAGGGTGTTGTTGATCAGCGTCGACTTGCCGGAGCCGGACACGCCGGTGACGCAGGTCAGCAGGCCAATGGGGATTTCCAGGTCGACGTTGCGCAGGTTATTGCCGCGAGCCCCCTTGAGGGTCAGCGCCAGCTTCTTGTTGCGCGGCGTGCGCTTGGCCGGGACCTTGATCTTGACCCGGCCCGACAGGTATTTGCCCGTCAGCGAGTCAGGGTGCGCCATGACTTCGGCGGCCGTGCCCTGGGCGACGATGTGCCCGCCATGCACACCCGCGCCCGGGCCGATGTCCACCACGTAGTCGGCCAGGCGGATGGCGTCTTCGTCGTGCTCGACCACGATCACCGTGTTGCCGATGTCCCGCAGGTGCTTCAGGGTCCCGAGCAGCCGGTCGTTATCGCGCTGGTGCAGGCCGATGGACGGCTCGTCGAGGATGTACATCACCCCCACCAGGCCGGCGCCGATCTGGCTGGCGAGGCGGATACGCTGGGCTTCGCCACCGGACAAGGTGTCTGCGCTGCGATCGAGGGTCAGGTAGTCCAGGCCGACGTTCACCAGGAACTGCAGGCGTTCGCGGATTTCCTTGAGGATCTTGTCGGCGATTTCGCCGCGACGACCGGTGAGCTTCAAGCCGCCGAAGTAGTCGGTCGCGTCGCCAATCGGCAGGCTGGTCACCGCCGGCAACGTCTTCTCGCCGACCCAGACATGCCGCGCCTCGCGGCGCAAGCGAGTACCGCGGCAATCGGGGCAAGGCTGGGTGCTGAGGAACTTGGCCAGCTCTTCACGCACGCTGGCCGATTCGGTCTCGCGGTAGCGTCGCTCCAGGTTCGGCACGATGCCTTCGAACGGGTGGGAGCGCTTGACGATATCGCCGCGGTCGTTGAGGTATTTGAAGTCGACATTCTGCGAGCCACTGCCGTGCAGGATGAACTTCTGCTGGTCGGCGGGCAATTCGCTGAACGGCTTGTCCAGGCTGAACTTGTAATGGGCTGCCAGCGAACCGAGCATCTGGAAGTAATAGACGTTGCGCCTGTCCCAGCCGCGAATCGCCCCTTCGGCCAGGGTCAGCTCGCCATTGACCAGTCGCTTGGTGTCGAAGAACTGCTTGACCCCCAGGCCGTCGCACGTCGGGCAGGCGCCCGCCGGGTTGTTGAAGGAGAACAGCTTGGGTTCCAGCTCGCTGATGGCATGGCCGCAGATCGGGCAGGCGAAGCGCGCGGAGAAAATGATTTCCTCGCCAGGCTCGTCGTCCATCGGTGCGACCAGGGCGATGCCGTCGGCCAGCTTCAGCGCGGTCTCGAAGGACTCGGCCAGGCGCTGTTGCAAGTCGGGGCGGACCTTGAAGCGGTCGACCACCACGTCGATCGAATGCTTCTTCTGTTTATCCAGCTTCGGCAGTTCGTCCAGCTCGCACAGCTTGCCATTGACCCGGGCCCGGACGAAGCCCTGGGCGCGCAGTTCTTCGAAGACCATCAGGTGTTCGCCCTTGCGCTCGCGAATCACCGGCGCCAGCAGCATCAGCTTGCTGCCTTCCGGCTGGGCCAGCACGAGGTCGACCATCTGGCTGACGGTCTGGGCTTCCAGGGGAATGTCGTGGTCGGGGCAGCGGGGAATACCCACCCGCGCGTAAAGCAGGCGCAGGTAGTCGTAGATCTCGGTGATGGTGCCGACCGTCGACCGGGGGTTATGGGAGGTGGACTTCTGTTCGATGGAAATCGCCGGCGACAAGCCTTCGATGGTGTCGACGTCGGGTTTTTCCATCATCGACAAAAACTGCCGGGCGTAGGCCGACAGCGATTCGACATAGCGTCGCTGGCCTTCGGCGTACAACGTGTCGAAGGCCAGGGATGATTTACCGGATCCGGACAGGCCGGTGATGACGATCAGCTTGTCCCGTGGCAGGGTCAGGTCGATGTTCTTCAGGTTGTGGGTACGGGCCCCACGAATCAGGATCTTGTCCAAAGTGGCCTCGCTCGGCGGGCGTCGAAAACGTAGGAGTATACGGGCAAATACTGGATGGATGCACACTATTGGAGACGCGATTGCAGCCATACATGAAGACTGCGCGGCAAACGGTCGCCATATACCCTCTCAATCGATGGGACTGGTAGAATCGCCGCCGGTTCACATGAGGTTTTTCCATGCAAGATCCCCACAGCGAACGCATGAGTCGTGGCGAGACACGCGCAGCAAGCGGTCTGGCCCTGGTGTTCGCCTTTCGTATGCTGGGCATGTTCATGGTGTTGCCGGTGCTGGCGACCTATGGCATGGACCTGGCGGGCGCGACCCCGGCCCTCATCGGCTTGGCGATTGGTGCCTATGGCCTGACCCAGGCGATCTTCCAGATCCCGTTCGGGATCATTTCCGACCGCATCGGCCGACGTCCGGTCATCTACCTGGGGCTGATCGTCTTCGCCCTCGGCAGCGTGCTGGCTGCCAATGCCGACTCGATCTGGGGCGTGATCGCCGGACGCATCCTACAGGGCGCCGGGGCTATTTCCGCGGCCGTCATGGCGCTGCTGTCAGATTTGACCCGCGAACAGCATCGGACCAAGGCCATGGCCATGATCGGCATGACCATCGGTCTGTCGTTCGCCGTGGCCATGGTGGTCGGTCCCTTGCTGACCCGTGCCTTTGGCTTGTCGGGCCTGTTCCTGGCGACCGGTGCCATGGCCCTGGTGGGGATCCTGATCGTGGCGTTCATGGTGCCGCGGGCCACCGGGCCGTTGCAGCACCGGGAGTCCGGGGTGGCGCGCCAGGCATTGATCCCGACGCTCAAGCACCCGGACCTGTTGCGCCTGGACCTGGGTATTTTCGTGCTCCATGCCATGCTGATGTCCAGTTTCGTAGCCTTGCCGCTGGCGCTGGTCGAGAAGGCCGGCCTGCCCAAGGAAGAGCACTGGTGGGTCTACCTGACCGCGCTGCTGATTTCGTTCTTCGCCATGATTCCCTTCATTATCTATGGCGAAAAACGACGCAAAATGAAACGAGTTTTGCTCGGCGCCGTCGTGACGCTGATGCTCACTGAGCTATTCTTCTGGCAGTTCGGCGATAGCTTGCGGGCCCTGGTGATCGGTACGGTGGTGTTCTTCACCGCGTTCAATCTGCTGGAAGCCTCGCTGCCGTCGCTGATCAGCAAGGTCTCCCCGGCGGGCGGCAAGGGCACGGCGATGGGGGTCTATTCCACCAGCCAGTTCCTGGGTTCGGCGTTGGGCGGTATCCTCGGAGGCTGGCTGTTCCAGCATGGCGGTTTGTCGGTTGTGTTCCTGGGATGTGCCGCGCTGGCTGCACTTTGGTTAGTCTTTGCTGTTACCATGCGCGAACCTCCCTATGTGACGAGCCTGCGCTTGCCCTTATCGCCCGAGGCGATTCGTGAGGCTGGCCTGACCGAGCGTCTGAAGGCCGTCGTTGGAGTAACCGATGCAGTGGTGGTCGCCGACGAGGCGGCCGTGTATATCAAACTGGACACCGAATTATTGGATCGCGCGACGCTCGAGCGCCTGGTGAACAACCCGGCCCCGACCACGTGCGAAGCCTAGGAGAACGTTATGGCCCGTGGGGTTAACAAAGTCATATTGGTCGGTACTTGCGGCCAGGATCCCGAAGTTCGCTACCTGCCGAACGGTAACGCCGTGACCAACCTGAGTCTGGCGACCAGCGAACAGTGGACCGACAAGCAGACCGGCCAGAAGGTCGAGAAGACCGAATGGCACCGCGTGTCGATGTTTGGCAAGGTGGCCGAGATCGCCGGCGAATACCTGCGCAAGGGTTCGCAGGTGTACATCGAAGGCAAGCTGCAGACCCGCGAGTGGGAAAAAGACGGTATCAAGCGCTACACCACCGAAATCGTGGTCGACATGCAAGGCACCATGCAGTTGCTGGGTGGCCGTCCGCAGGGCGACCAGCAACAAGGTGGCAACAACTACCAGCAGTCGGCTCCGCGTCAGCAGGCCCCGCGTCCGCAGTCGGCGCCACAGCCACAACGTGAACGCCCGGCCCCACAACAGGCCGCGCCGCAACCGGCTCCGGATTTCGACAGCTTCGATGACGATATTCCTTTTTAGCGGTTACCGGAGACTTTTTTGTAAAGTTTCTCGCTGAAACCCCCGCCTTGCGGGGGTTTCGTCGTTTTGAGCCTGTAAAAAAATAGTTGACGATAAATTATTCGTCTCATACCTTGAATTTACGTAAAGAATTCGAGGTTCCACATGCCACTTTCGATTCGCAGTTTTCAGTCGGACAACGGGGAGCGATTCGCCATCCTGGTGGATGAGACGGGTATGCCTCCTTATTACCCAGCGCTGTATGTGACTGCCATCCTGAGAGGGGCATCGCTAGCTGTGAATACGATAAGGGCTGCCCTTACTGCAATTAAGGTTCTTCAAGCTTGGCAGGACTACTCTCACATTGACTTAGAGTCGCGGTTTAAGCGAAGCGAGCTCCTTCTCGATCACGAGGTGCACTCGCTACGAGACTTCATGCAGGAACCATTAGCAACAGCAGGACGCCGTGCGGGCAAAATTGCTTCGATAAAGCGCAGACCGAAAACGGTTAGCACTAAAAGCCAGTACAACCGGATGACCATAGCTGCTGAATACTTGGGTTTTCTAGCGGGCCGGCTGCAACCAGTATCAAATATCAGCAGCTCTGCCACGGCTTCGATGGTGGCTCGGATCAAGGCTAATCGTCCGAAAATCTCTAGTAAGTCAAATATTGATCGTGATGAAGAATATCTTGACGACGAGGTGCTCGACGCGATTGAGGAGGCTTTGAAGCCTGGCGTCGGAGCTTATTCGACAACAGACATTGGTTTGCAGATGCGTAATGCTCTGATGTTTACGATCCTTCGTCTCGCAGGGGTAAGGCGTGGCGAATTATTGAATTTGAAAATTGAGGATTTCGATTTCGGCAAAAACACGATGCGTATTGTGAGGCGGCCCGATTCTGAATCGGACTCTAGAGCGTACCAGCCTGTCGCAAAGACACGTCAGCGTACTATCCCACTCATGCCTGAGTTGATGCACCAAGTACACGAATACATCCTTAAGCACCGTAGGAAATTACCTGCGGCTCAACGGCACGGCTACCTCTTTATCAGCCATGCGGGCAAGACAAAAGGCAGTCCGCTATCCAACGCAGCATTCGGTAAATTTATCGGTGAGATATCGAAGGTTGCTGCTGAGTTCTCCGGTATTCACGCGCATGCCCTCCGTCATCACTGGAATTACTCTTTTTCGATTAGAGGTGATGCTTCGGGAATTTCGCCTGAGCGTGAAGCTAAGCTTCGCTCCTATCTCATGGGCTGGAGCGAAACCTCAGGTACTGCGGCGACGTACAACCGACGTCACATCAAAGAAGAAGCGGGCAACGCCGTTTTGGGAATGCAGAATAAGTATCTAACGAAGGAAGATAAAGGGAGTCAACAATGAAGTTGGGTTTGGCCGAAGATTATAAGCCGGGGGAGTTTTACTCTAAAGACGGTTACTTGGTTGTATTTGATACTCCGCGCTGGAAGCTAAATCGCGATATCGATATCCCAGTTTCAACGCTTACTTCTGCCTTAGGGACTGAGCTATATACCTCATTTCAGCGCGTGCTTGCTTTTTATGCGCAATCTCACGCGCCCTCTCATGTTAAGAATCTCTATGAACGGTGCAGGCACTACCTTCTAAATACATCGGGCCAACCACCATTTAGTGTTGAGTCAATGATTTCGTACCGGTCTCAATTAGATAGGCAAACTGACTGGTACTTAGGGACACTTCGTGGAATGATCCGAAAGTGGGCAGATTTGGGGTATACCGGTATCCCGGCTGAAACCTTAGCTCTTTTGGCTAAATGGAGGATTAAAGGCAACGAGAAAGGGTATGCAGTGCAGTCTATGTGTCCGGACAGTGGGCCTCTGACTGATATAGAGATGGAGACAGTAATTGGCGGTGTCTTGACGGGGTATGCTGAGGGGCGCCTGACATTAAGTGACACCTGCTACGCCATGATTTTAGCTATGACAGGGCGTAGACCTAGTCAAATAACTTCGCTGAGGATCAAAGATATTCTGATCGTGCAGGATAAATATTTTATAAATTTTCCTAGGGGTAAGCAAAGAGGCACCAGCTTTCGTTCTGTTTTTAAGAGGTTTCCTATTGTTGAAGACCTGTGGATGCTACTTCAGCAACAGTCAGCGGCTGTTATCAAGTTCTTTGCAGGTGTGATAGGGGCAGATGTGCCTGTTAGCTCGATTCCAGAGTTGCCGTTATTCCCTGCGGTAGATCAGTTTGATCCCGCTACCAATTTAGAGAGTCAGCTCGATGGTGATATTTTGCACGCTGCCTCGTCTTCCGTGTTGGATGCCATGGTGCGCCTAGAAACTAATATAAAGATGATCAGTGAGCGTACAGGGCTTCGTATCCATCTTAACCCGACTAGATTTAGATACACGCTGGGTACAAATTTGGCCAGAGAGGGCAAAGGTGAATACGTAGTCGCTGAGGGGCTAGATCACTCAGATAACCAAAACGCGGGTGTCTACGTTAGGAATGTTCCCGAGATCGTTGAGCGGCTTGATAAAGCGCTTGCGTTGCAATTAGCCCCAATTGCCCAAGCGTTTCAAGGAGTATTGGTTGTAAGCGAGAAGACGGCTCGCAGGGGGGGAGAGCCAGAGAGCAGAATTCGTAGTGGTGGTGGCAATGTTGGAAACTGTGGGAGCTATGGGTTCTGTGGCGCCTTGGCTCCAGTAGCCTGTTACACCTGCACTCATTTTCAGCCATGGCTGGATGGGCCTCATGAGTATGTACTCGATCAACTCATCAGTGAGCGTGACGATGTATATGAAGATACTGGCGACTTGAAAATTGCGTCTGTCAACGACAGACTTATTTTGGCTGTAAGCGACGTTGTAGCTCGCTGCAAGGCTAAAAAAAGTGAGATAACTGATGTCTGACATTTTCCTATTTACCCCCAAGGCTCAGCTCGATTGTCGGCAGAATCTCGAGCAATTTATTATCATGTGCCGGGATAGGCTTACAGTCTTTGGGAAAGAGCTTGATTGGTATAATAGTGCTTGGCCTGCGGTTGGTAATTTCACAAAAAAGGGTGCGTCGTCTCGCGGATACACAGCTGAGCAATTGCTGGATCAAGGAATTATGTCTTTTGCCAAGGCGTATGTTCGTTATCAGCAAGGGCATAACCCCAATAAGCTAAAGAACGAGTTTAAAGCTATTCGTTGTGTTGAGTCTGCGCTTCTTACAATCAAGGGTAAGGCGGATATAACGCTGACAGATATTAGCGTTCTTGATGAGGCTGGTAGGGTTGCAACTTCTTACGGCGCTAGCGGCTACCAAGCTGGTATAAGTTTAGTAAAGCTTGTTGGTTTTCTGAGTGAAAGTGGAATAATTCCAGCACCTCTTGTGTGGAAGAACCCTGTTAAAAAACCAAAAGAAAATATCGGGACGGATTTAGTTTCAAAGAAGAATCGCGACGATAAGATGCCACCTGCTGGATCTCTTGAGGCCATTGCTGAGATGTTTTTCAACGATCCGCAGGGCTCGAGAGATCGATTTACTACATCTATTTTTGCTCTCTGTCTTTGTGCTCCATCCCGTATTACTGAGGTTCAAGATCTTCCTGTCAATTGCTTACATTGGGACACTGATACGAAGGGCGTAGAGCGTTTGGGGTTGAGATTTTTCGCGGGAAAGGGATATGAGTCGGATATCAAATGGATACCTACGGTGCTCAAGGCCGTTGCTCGAGAAGCCGTGCGTCGCCTCACTGAATTGTCCGAGCCAGGCCGCGCTCTTGCAAAATGGCTGGAAGATCACCCGGATAAGTTTTACCGCCATGAGGATTGTCCGGATGTTGGTGAGAACCAGGAATTAAGCAATGAGCAAGCCTGCCAAGCACTGGGTCTAACTCCAGGGATCAACGCCAGAGATGCGCTCCGAAGCGGGCTCCGTGGATACAAACCTTACGAGGAGGTGTATGCAAAAAAAGGCAATGTAACGTTGGCTTTTCTTAATTTGTTCATCCGCAGCAAATTGCCAAAAGGATGGCCGTGGATGAATAAAGAGCGGCACATTAAATTTTCCGAGGCATTATGTTGCTTCCGCCAAAATGAACTGCGTATGGATTTTCCTCCTAGGCCAATCATACTCTGGACACCAGGTAAAAGTACTTTCACGACAGATATCAACTTTATTGATGGTCAAGAGCGAAGCGTTTGGGAGCGTAATGGCTACAAAAACTTGGATGGCACCCCTATCTCAATGGGCGCGCACCAGATCAGACATTATCTAAACACACTTGCCAATCGTGGCGATCTTGGACAAATGGACATTGCGAAGTGGTCTGGGAGGGCAAATATTCATCAGAATGCCACTTACAATCATATGACTGACGACGAGCATGTAGCAATGGCGAGGGAGGCGGGTGTAGGTGTCGCTCTTGGGAAGATTCAGCAAAATATCCCTGTTACATATGCCGATCTTGAAGCGGTAGGTGAGGGTATCGCTCATGTTACGCCTTACGGGTTCTGTGTTCATGATTATTCGATGGTGCCATGTCAGAAATACCGTGATTGCTTGAACTGCACAGAACAAGTCTGTGTAAAAGGCGAAACCGTTAAGTATGAAAGGTTAAAGACTCAACGAGATGGTATCCGTCTGCAATTGGACAAGGCTCAAGCCGCGAACAAGGATGGGATCTACGGTGCTGATCGTTGGAGCCAACACCAGATCAAAACACTAGAAAGAGTCGATCAGCTTATCGATATCCTAGAGTCGAAAGACATTCCAGACGGCACGGTCGTTCGTCTGAACAGCGATCAAGAATTTAGTCTGCTGAAACGTGCCATTGCATCTCGGTCGGCTACACCGCAACTTCCTTCACCTGAGGAATCCGAGCCTGACATGGACGAGCTCCGCGCTCTTTTGGGAGGCTAAGACATGGCTAAGCATTTAAGCGCTAAAGACCTTGATCTGATTGTTACATTGATCGATGCCTGGGAGGGGAAGCTTGGCTGGGAGCCGCTCTGTGATGCTATCGAGCCTTTGGTTGGGTCTAGACCTACACGTCAGACTCTAAACTCCCATGAGAGGATCAAGAGCGCTTTTACACACCAGAAAGCCAGGCTGAAGTCCGGTTTTGTTTCAACCAAGCGACCAGCGAGCCTCAGCATCGCTGAGCAGAGAATTCGTAGGCTTGAGGCTGAAAATCACCGACTAGAGCGTGAGAACGAACGGTTGTTGGAGCGGTTCATGCGTTGGCAGTACAACGCCCATAAATTCAACGTATCGGCGGACAAGCTTGATGCTCCGCTGCCGTTTGTTGACCGTGACTCCTCAGAGGCGAAATCCTGATGGCTAACGGGCAGCAGATTGCTGAACAAAACCACGCTTCATTTCTTGCCTGGGCAACCTCGAAGTCTGACGGTGACTTCAGAGAGTACGTTCACCGGGGCAAGCTGAAGCGTTCCGAAATCGCAACTGAGTGTGGGTTCGGGAAGAGTGCTCTCGTGCAGAATCCGGCCATCCGTTCGGCGCTGGAGAGCCTTGAAGCCGAACTCAGGGTCGCAGGGGTATTGCCTCCCATGGTGGCTTCTCTGCCATCGGGACAGAAAGTGGAGCCTGCGCTGAGAGACACTGATGCGAAGCAGCGGAGGCAGGACGGTCAGCGACTGAATTCGCTGGAGCAAGAGAACGCCGCGTTGCGCGCTGAGCTCCAAGCCGCCAAGAAGATGCTTGATCGCCACACGCTTATGAGCGAGTTTCTCGAAGAAACCGGAAGGATGCCCAGATGAATGCCATTGCCCCTATGCTGATCAACATCAGTGTACGCATCACCAGCATCCGTTCTGCTAATCGCAAGGGGTGTATCGCATTCGGTCATCGCATGGATGTTGTTCGGGGCATCAATGACCGATCGAGACCTGTGGTCATCAAGGTGGCGAAGGCTATCGCCAAGCTCTCCGACATCGCTGTAGGCGCCATCTTTGAGGTCTATGGCGAAGTCACCACTATCCTGAGGACTCATGGCGCGTTTGCGATCAATGAAATGACCGTTGATGCCCAGGATATTCGCCTTGTTCGCCCAAGCGGCTCTCAAGTAATCCAGTGGTTAGGTGACAACGTCAGAGGAGTTGGTGAGATTAAGGCTACTCGGCTTTGGGATACTCTGGGAGAGCGGCTTTATGAGGTGCTCGATCATGCTGATCACGAAGCCATAATGCTGATCATCCCGACTGAAGATGTTCGAGAGTGTATGTTCAAGCGTTGGGCTGAGGACGGAGATGCTAAAACACTCCGCTTCGTCCAGGACAAGCAAATTCCACTAGGCCTAGCCAGGAAAGCAATTCGGTTCCACAAGAAGAACACGATCTCCGCGCTGACCAATGATCCGTATCGGCTTCTCAGTTTCGCAGGGGTATGGGGGATGGTGGATGGCATCGCCAGAGATAGCTTTGGCGTGAGCATTGATGATTATCGAAGGATTGCTGCGGCATTGGAGGAGGCTCTGTATCGAGTTTCTGAGAAAGGCCACACATGCAGCTCACTTAGAGATCTTCAGGCCACCGTCGGGCAACTGATCAAACCCCATTCAGCTCCAAGCGCGGCGTTGGCAAAGGCCTTGTTGGCAGGCTCATCAGCCGGTCAGTTTGTATGCAAGGAGCTCGATCACCTAGGTGTGATGCTATTTGCACCTGGTTCATGGCTGATGGAGCGACGTTGTGCTCAGTTCATCCGAGACCTGATCGTTACGCCGTCGTTGCAGCCACAGCTGTTCGCTGTCGATGTAAGCGAGGTCATCACGCAGTTTGAGGCGGGGGAGAGGGTGCATCTGGGCCTTCCTGCATTCGGTTTGAACCAAGCTCAGAAGCTCGCAGTGACTACCTCGTTTGCCAAACGCTTCAGCATCATCACTGGCGGTGCCGGAGTAGGAAAAACCACTGTACTCAAGGCTCTGTACAAAGCCCTCGATACGACAGGTCGACCTCGATTCCAAATGGCGCTATCTGGCCGAGCCACCGCTCGAATGATTGAAGCTACGGGCGAGGAAGCGCGGACTATTGCAGGCTTTCTGAACAAGGTGACAGACAAAGAAATGGGGTCGGCGCCAATCATCGTTATCGATGAAGCGTCGATGCTTGATCTTGTCACGTTCTACCGAGTGGTTCAGAAGCTACCACCTGAAAGTCAGGTAATCCTAGTTGGCGACCCTTACCAACTACCACCCATTGGCGCCGGACTTATCCTGCACGTGCTGTGCAGCATGCCCGGAGTGCCGACCACTGAGCTCACCGAGGTTAAGCGGCAGTCGAAAGAGTCCGCCATACCATTGGCATCCCGCCAGATTCGCGTTGGATTACAGCCAACATTTAGCTCCAACGATACTGATGACGTAGTGTTTTTGCCTTGCTCCGATGATCAAATCATTTCGACTGTAATTCGGCTTTATGAGCAAGATACGGAAAATACACAGATCCTTTCTGCCACCAGATCATGCGCCTTCGCTGGGGTCGAGACGATCAATCGAACCTGCCACCTCAGATATGCTGACCACAGCCGTCCCTTGCTTGCGGAAAACCCTGAAACAGGTGAGATCGAGGCAACAGGCTTGTGCGTTGGGGATCTGGTTATGTACACCACAAACGACTGGATGCGGAACCTGCAAAACGGATCGCTTGGCCAGATTGATGAGGTGTTTGATAAACCGCAATCAGTAGACCTAGGGGATGAGAACAAACCTCGTATCGCCATAGCGCTGGGAATGGCGACCTTTGATGGTGTTCAACATTACATTCTGGACACCGACGTCGATTTAATAGAGCTTGCGTACTCCATCACGGTGCACAAGGCACAGGGGTCACAATTCAAGAGGGTTATCATCCCAGTCCGTAAATCGCGCATCCTCGACCGAACCTTCGTCTACACCGCAGTCACCAGAGCTCAGGTGCAGGTCATCCTGGTGGGCGACATCGATGCGGTGCGAGACGCTATCAGGTTGCCACCCAAGGCCTTTTCAAGGCAGGTTGGTTTGAAGGCGCTTCTTGAGGCCGAACTTCAAACGAGTGATAGCGAGACTTTGTAAATCCCAACGCGTCGAACGGAAAGCTGAATAACAGCGGCTGAATAACGGCCTGAGCTGCTAGTTTTGATTTAAATCCCTGCGCCATATTCTGCTGACGGTCGAAGCGGAAACACCTGTCGCTGCAACCGTTTCTTTTTGGGATAGGCCTTCTTCTCTGCACCGCAGAACAGCCCTGTGCTTATCTTCTGGCAGGCTTCGCCCGCTTCGCAGAGATTTGAGGGATCCCCCTTCCAGTTGCTCAGCCGCCCCCTTTAAAAGCCCAAGCTCAGTGAGGCGATCAAGTTCATCAGCGAGCATCCGCAAACGATTTGCATTGGTTAGTTGCATGTCTTGCGCTGATGCTATCAATAAAAGCGCAAGCGGGTCGCACCCGAGCGCCGTTGACAGGGCTCCCAGCTTTTCCAGCGTGGTTCCGCTTTTTGCGTTCTCGAGATCGTGGAGATAGGTCGGATGTATTTTGGAGACCAAGTCCTCTCTCGACGAGCCCGCAATTGAACGGGCTGCGCGGAGGACTGCCGCTAGCGACTGCCTCGTGACCATGACGAACCCTCAAAAGCGAGGATAGAGCCACAATGGTCATTTTCACGCCATCGGATATAGAATATGATGTGAAAACAATGGTGGTGCCACTTTCACGGTGGTCGGCATGGTCTTCGTTGCTGGTCGATTATATTGGCTGAACGATCACCATGAATTGGCTAGCTGAAGGCTGAGTAACGCTTCATAAGGGGAGTGCCTTAGGGTGCCGCCAATTTTGCTGTCTTCGGATATAGGACTGAAAGTGTTTTTAACTAACCGCAGCGAGCTTAGGGGTACCTTTGTGAAGCGCCCCGATGCGTTGCTCTTCTGGGACACAGTCAACCTCAGTCGCTGCAACTTTAGCTTCTTGATCGAGGGCATGGGGTTTGATGAAGACTGCATAGGCCCGATCGCACGACTGGTCAGCGATGTGGAAATCGTCAAGGCAGCTTATAACTGCGACAGTTCGGTGTTCATGCATGTGAACAAAGTCCATCTGATCACCTCACCAATGATGAATGCGCAGACTGGCTACGTGATGGAAGTGTTGGCCGAGATTCGCTTGCAACCTGGTACTGAAGCGCACCCCGTGTATGAGTTCGTCACTGATGCCGGACGAATCTACACGAGTGCACGCTTATGAGGGATAGAGCTCTGGAGGATCCATGGCTGCAACTCTAGATGAAGTCACCCGATTTCTTCATGCCTCAGAGGAAAAGGCTCCCGGTTGGCACGGCACTCAGAACGAGATGAAAAACCTCGCTGAGCAGACCTTCCCCGGAAAACCGTTCTGCCTGGTGAAGCAATGGATCATCGCCGACTTGCAACTCACCCAGGACGAGCACCAAAAGCTGTCATCCATGGGAATTTTGCCCCTAGTTGTCTATGCACATGAGGTAGTCCAAGACAGCCGGCAGCGATTTCCGCCGGGGCATTGGGTGCGCACAAATTTTGGAATTTCGCATGACCACCCGTGCATGTTTGAAACCAAAAGCACGGTCTACCTGTTGCTTGGTGATGGTGTAAGAACGCCAGCAGCACTGAGTACCGTTTTCTCGTTTCGAGCGTAACTCATCCGACACTTTCACCCTCACTGTCATTCAGGCAGTGCGATTAGCCACGCCTTTAAAAATTGCAGGAGCACCGTTTTGATTCGATTTGATTGCCGGCAGGTCACTGGAGTGATCGAGAAGCCACGAGTGATTGCTACTGCGCAGGGGGTTATGACCGCGCGCATCGTTATCGATGGGCAGGTGTTGCCGAATGTTTTGCTGCCAGGAATGATCTTTGAAGAGATTGAGGCGGGGGAGCGAGTGACCCTGTACGGCATCTTCACGAAGAAAAAAGACAAGACTGCAAACACAGCCACCATCTACGCCATGAAGGGCGAGAACGGCAAGCTGGTAGCTGCGAGGCAGTACCAGATCAAGGTGCCGGTGATGTTGATGGTCTACGCAGTACCCTTGATGATCTTGGCGTTCATTGCAGGGTGCTTCCTTTCTCCCTATCCGATTCATCTAGTGTCCGGAAGCGTTGACCCTGATTACCTAGTTCGGACGACCTTCGTTTGGGCGTTCTGGGAGGGAATCTTGGCAGGGTTGGTCATGGTGGGGATTGCGGTCAATTGGATCAGGATGAGCAATGATCCGGAGAGTTGGGCTGCGATTGACGCTGCATCGCTGTCTCAACGCTTCAGCAAGGCATTCAAATAAGTGCTTCACAGCCTGGCTTCCCCTTTGGTGGAGGCCTTCTAAACGAAGGGGAGGTGTCACATGCAAATCGATGATCTCGAGCGTGAGCGGCGTCGCAAAGCAGTGGCTGAGGTTCTTGGTTGTCAGGCACTCGAAGGTGTGAGGCATTCCTCTGCGCACCTTGCTGAGATGCAGCGATATGCCGATGGCCTCGTAAGTCTTGACGAGCTGCTGGCGGAGTTGATTACGAGCATACGGCAGTGCGCTTCACGGTAAGCAGCTAACTTCCAGGAAGGCCGGCTTTGAGAGATCTATACCGTGCTTGATTCGAACTGCCCGACAAGCAGCCTGCTGACGCCGAATGATCGAGTTCTATTTCTCGATTTTGATGGGGTGCTGCACCCGGACGACGTATACCGAAACCGGAGTGGTTTGGAATTGCGTGCACCCGGGCGACTGATGATGCACGCCAAAATCCTGATAGAGATACTGAAGGAGTTTCCTCTAGTCAAAATCAGCTTATCGACAAGCTGGGTACGCATCCTCGGTTACCGCCGTGCGCGCGCTGCCTTACCGCCGGAGTTGCAGGCTCTCACCGTGAGCAGTACATGGCATTCCAGAATGCCCAAGGCCCCGCTAGAGGGCTATGACATGTACAGCCGCTATCAGCAGATTCGTGCGGCAGTAACTAGAGCAGGCCTGACGAGTTGGATTGCCTTGGATGATGATCCTTTTGAAAGCTGGCCAGTTCACGATCGACGGCTGATTCGCACTGATCCTCACCTGGGTCTTAGCTCAGTGCCGACCCAAGAGGAGTTACAGGTCAAGCTGAGAGCATTGATGGAGTCGGAATGAATGGCCCATTCCGATGATCATCGCGGGTGCCTATTGAATCGTTTCGAAGGTGAAGTCGGATGCCAGAAGTAATCGAAATAGAGTTTCACAGCAAAGAACTGAGCGACTTCCGAATGAGACGCTTAGTGAGGGCGAATCTTCAAAAATTCAGCGTGCCGATCACCGCGTTTATCAGTGATGCGACGATTGCTGAGGACACAAGCTTAGGCGTCTCGTTCGATCACATTGAGCTTGACGACGTCTATCGCTCTGCAGATTACGCGATTCTTCGAACAGCAAAAATCCAGAGGATTTGGAAGGAAGGGAAGTTCTGGTTACTTAAAACGCGAGAGGGCAATTACGTCTTCTGCAGCTTCATGCGCGATGCCGGGCGGCGAAGTTTTCTTGCGTTGCTTCGCTCAGGCGAACGTCTCTGAATCACCTGACGCACTAACGTTAAAGCGGAGAGAACTCAACCATGCTCGAAACGAACGACGCAGGTCGCCTTGTCCGCCACTTAACCGACTTCCAATTACAAAGAATTATTTGCGCCCAACAGTGGCCTTACGATTCACCGATCACTGGATATCTTAGCGATGCGCTGTTCGTGGGCAATACGTGTATCGCCATAGTCATTGACCACTCACGAAAAGGGCCTCGTGAGCAGTTCAAGGACGGGCACATGATTCGAACCTCCCACATTTTATCTGTGCATAAAGAAGGTCGGTTCTGGGTTCTTACGACTCTTAACAGCTTGTACGTCATTGCCAGCTTCAAGCGTCAGTTGGGCAGGTCGACGTTTAAGAAATTGGATGCTTCGACTACTGGAGCCCCCCAAAGCGTTTGATAGCTGGGCCCATCTGAGAGCGGAGGCTGGGACGGCCTGTCGATCTGGATGGTAACGGGGATCGGAAAATCGACTCCTACGACGGCTACCTCGCCTTGCTTGAGGTTCGGAAGAAAGGCAGCAGCCGACCTATCGATTTCTCCACAAGCTCTTTCGACGACGTCGCGATCTCGATCATTGGTCAGACGATGAACCAACATCGTCCCCATTTGACTCAGTACTCCTTCAGTAATGTCACGAGGCCTTTGAGTCGCGAGACAGATGTTCAGGCCATATTTACGTCCCTCCTTGGCGATCATTTCAAATGCATCAAGGTTTTGCAGATCGTCCTCACTGCCCACCGACTTCCCTAAGAAATTATGTGCCTCGTCCAGGATCACCAGCAGCGGATTCGTGCGAAAAGCATCTGCCCTAGCACGCTGCAGAAGCATGCGGCCGATTGCGTTAGCGACGACTTCTCGGGCGTTGAACTCATAGCCGACAGCGCTGAGGCAAACCCGTAAAAGTTTGGCGTCACTGTTTAAGAATTCGTCCATTTGGGCTGACAGGCTTGGAAGTGCTGCGTCAGGATTGAAAACGCACGCAAGGGATGGTGATTCCATAACTCCTGTGATTCTTGTCAGAAGCGATGAGCAATATGAAAGCTCGTTGTTTGCCGGGCCGAATCGGTCTAATGCGTTTGTCCCTGCATCAGGGAAGCAGCATTCCTGAACGATTTGCCGAACTAAAAGGCTTATGTCAAAAGGCTGTGTCGGTTTGTTAACGAGGCTGGCGTTCCCATTAGTGTTTAGGGCTCTTCGGAAATTTTCCTTAGAGGTGCTGATTTTGGGAATGTAACCTTGTGGGAAAAGCTCCGGGGCGAGTGCGGCAAGTCGCAAGCTCCTAATGGCTTCTCTGAGTTTAGGGCCTTGAGTTTTCCCAGCAGGCTGGAAGAGGGCAATGAAGTCTCCTTCCGTGAAATTGGTCGGAGGAATGACAATTTCTACTGAGTTATCGTTCGCATGCAAGGGCGCCCCCAAATGGAGGTGAACGGTATCGGCACCGCTCAGTGATCTGTACTCACTGGTCGCGTCCAGCAATATCGTTTTTGAACGGTAGCGTCGACATTCTTCGATAATTTTCGAAGTAGTCCAACTTTTCCCACCTCCGGTAGAGCCCAAGATCGCGCAGTGCCGACCAAAAAGTTTTTCAGGGGTCACACAAATTGGGAATCCGCCTTCGCCTGACACCACGCCAAGATTAAGCGATACAGGTGGTGATTGGACGTTAATGCCCGCGCTGGTTAGCAGCGGGATCATCGATATGAATTCGCCTGGAGCCGAGTAAACCCTGTCGCCCAGGCGCGGATAGGAGGCGACACCCGCTTGGACTTTCAAGCTGATGGGGTGAACTGAACCAAGCAGCCGAATGAAGCCAATTGCGTCGACTTTTCTGAGCCCCGAAAAATCTTGAGATATCTCATTCCTATCTCTATCGGGCAGGCTGACTTCGGTGATTCGGCCCAGAATAATGGCCTGCTGGCCCTCGATTAGGACAAGCTCCCCAACTTCACCCTTACCATATCTTTTGCCACTCAAGTAGTGACCGCTGGCTTCCCCTGCATGAGCGAGATTAACCTTGACGTGCTGAGCCGCGACACTCGATACGACGCCGATTTTGAGATCTGCAAGCAATATCCCATCGGTCGATATGTTAACGGTCATTGCTGAACTCCATTGCCGAGTCTTCTCACGGCATTGGCCAACTGCTCTGCTGGGGAGACTGCGCGCAGGTACGGGATCTGATCTATGACGTCAGAAAAAGAGCCCCCAACAAAATGGACGTCAAATCCCTTTTGAGACAGTTCATGAAACTTTGTCCAATAGGTGCTTGAGCCGTGGTGCCCCTTGTTATGCACGTGCTCTATGCAGCGGTAGTCAGTCAGTATCAGTTTTAAACTGGGATTGGACTGGATCGCGGATAAAATGGGCTCGGATAAATGATCGTCATTAAAACCAAAGCCCGAGACAACCAGACAGCTGTTGGGCTGACGGACGAAGTCCAGAAAGCGAGATAGAAGCTCCAGGTGCGGTTGAATGAATGCTTGCTGATATTTTCCTTTCGCGGGGTATATCAAGCACGCATCGTCTGGATGAGGCGATCCGTCTTCGTAAATATCGTTTTGATGGCGAGTCCAGCTTACTGAACCGTGCAGCTTGTGAAGCTGGAATATGCCCTCTACAAACTCGTGCTTGTCGCTTTCCCTACGGACGATGTCGAAATCAAAATGACGCCCGTCAAATCTTCGTTTCCGGGTGTAGGAAAAACCGTCAACTACAACCATCCCCAGATCGGATGCCGCCGTTTCGAAGCACATGTCGTAATTGGTCGTGAAAACCTTCAAACGGGGGTCACGTACCCGGCGACGTGCAAGCTTTTGTAGTAAATGTCTGTAGGAAGATATGTCTGATTGAGCATGATTTAAGAAATCAGTACATAGATGCAAGATTACGGTTTTCACACCGCGAACAAATGAAGCGACCTCTTCACTCTCATTGAATGCTAAAAACGCATCGCACCGAGAAAGAAAATGCTCAATATTTGGAGATTCTAGTTCGACGTACCGCACTGTCTCACAAACGGCGGCTGCGCTTGCAGTGAGTGCATCACCTGTTGGATCCGTACACATGGCCGCTGTCCATAGCTGCCACATGCTAGGGCCACCCACTGGGGCAAGGGAGGTACCGCTACCGGCAAAGAATCCCAAATTTGGCATCTGTAAAGCGTTGCCAAAGAGGTCTGCCAAGGTTGCACGGTTGGATCGAACTCGCTGCAGCCCCGTGTCATCCATCTCCTCAACGCCATTCAACACTTTGAACGCCGTCTCTGTAATGGGTAACCATTCGGAGCTTCCGGGGCTTAAGTATGCTAACAGTCCATTGTGTGTGGGCGCCAAGGGCGCGGGAGGAGCTAACGGTATCGGAGGCGCTAAAGGAACGGTCATGACAAAAGTCCTATTCGTCGGAAATCAGAGTGCTGTAACCCGTACGCCAGGTACGCATGCAAGCAAGTCCATGCCATCCGTGACGAATTCTAGAATAGTGGCATATTGACGATCATGAGGTAGAAAGAAGATTCGCAGAGCCCTACTACCCCCACATTCAAAGCCGTCCTCTGATCCCCGATGCTGTGCTCCTGCCTTACTTTTCCGCCATCGGCGCCGCATTGATGCTGGCCATCTGCCTATGACGCCTAGTTATTCCGAATTATGACTGGGGAATAATTATTGTTCAGCCATAATTTTCATTGTGTTTAGCCTGGTCTGGTCTGGTCGGGCGTTTCTCCATGCCGGGCTCTCAAATGTCGGGCCAGCTGCCACTCTGGACAGCTCTCCAAACGGGCCAAGATAGTGGGCATCATTTTTAGTGGGCACTATCTTGGATACAGTTGCGCAGCCCGTGGTGTCCCGAGCTTTCCGCAGGGCCTTACACACCAAGTCGTTGAAGCCATCTTCTAGCCTGGCGTCTCCGTGTGGTTGATCGCTCGCGAGCATGACGTCAGAGCCAACCTGGTATGAAATTTTGATCCGGTACCAGCTTGAGAAAATTGTAACTGTCCAGGCAAGACACCTTCCTGGCGCCTTCGCTTAAGGCGATGGCAGCCGGGCTGCTGGCGAGTGAGATAACCGACCTGGTGCTGTGTTTGGCGGACGCCCGTTAAGTCGCGCAAGGTGAGTTGGCGGAACGGCCACACAAATTTAAATTGGCCTTCGGATATTCAGCGCTAGCGCTAGCCGGATCAGACTCTCAAAATAGGTCGCTTTACACGTTTGAAAACCAGAGTCATCCATGAGTAGTCCATACCAAGCCAACTTCACGCAGTGCTCTCTGATCGTGCCTGAGACCCGAATCGTTGCCGCGCTGTTGCTGCAGGGTGTAGACGTTCAGGAGTGGGGTAGGCAGATACACGAATTGAATGTGCTGCAAAAGCGTACGGCCAGGACTGCCGATACCTATGCCAATCTGGCCCGTTTACGCCTGCAAACCATGAGCTCTGATTTGTGGTCGCTTGTACGGGATGGTAGCGTCCCCGTCGCCACCCACGCTTCTCTCGCCGTCACGGTCAAGTTCTCGCCGTTATTCGGGGACTTCCTGCGTACGGTCGTACGCGATCAGTTCCGCCGTTTCGCCACCCACTTAGAAGCGCGCCACTGGGACGCCTACATCGAAGACAGCCTGCGTTCGCAACCGAATATGCCTACCCTCAGCGACTCCACTCGGGTTAAGTTAAGGCAAAATGCCATGCGTATCCTGGCGGAGGCCGGTTTCATCGAAAACACCCGCAATCTTCGCCTACGTAGTCAGCACATTGAGCCCGCAGTTCTTCATTATTTACGTCAACACAATGAGCAGTACGTGCTCGATTGCCTTCAGGTATGCCCGTGAACGACCTCGACGAACGCCTCAATAAAATCCTGGATAAGGTCACCTCTGATGACTTTCTCGGTGGCCAAGGCTTGGGCAACGAGGTGCCGTTCTATGCCTTCGATTATCTGCCGAAGGATGAAGTGAAGGTGCGTGAGCACGTCCGGTTTCTCCAAGGGGCGATTATCAAGCGCCGCCCTGATCTCAAGGCTGCCTTTATCAACCTGTTCGAGCTGATGCTCGACATGCTGAAAGACCGCAACAAATTGGAACAATCCATCGAGATGCAAGCTAAGAAAGGTGACGACTACATGCTCAAGGCCCTCAAGGCACCACTTGACGCAGGCAAGGTCGCCAAAGAACTGGCTGATCGCTATCCGCCAAGTGAGTTTGGCCTGCTGGTCATCAACGGTGTTGGCAGTGCATATCCGCTGATTCGCACCCACAACCTTCTGAATAACCTCCAGCCGTTTATGGGGCAGACCCCGTTGGTGGTTTTCTATCCCGGCCTCTATGACGGCCAATCGCTAAAGCTGTTCGGTCAGCTGGGCGAGAAACCCTATTACCGCGCTTTCCGACTGGTGAGCTGAACAGGATGTCCACCGTGCAAATCAAGAGTCTGTTTACCCGCTCTATTCACCGCTCGATCAACGGCGTGATCAAGGCTGACCAGGATGACGCTGAGTCCGTTTGGCAAGAGCTGGATGAGTACGTCATCACTCGCGAGTTGGATCAGCATCTGCGCAGCTTTTTTGAAAGCTACCTGGCGGCCCTGGACAACCCCCAGGATGCGTCGGGGCGAGTAGGGGTGTGGATCTCCGGTTTCTTCGGTTCGGGTAAATCGCATTTCTTGAAGATCCTCTCCTACCTACTGGAAAACAAACAGGTCAGCAAGGACGCCGTCACGCGCCAGGCCATAGATTTTTTTGAGCGCAAAATCGCCGACCCGATGCTCGCCGCTGATATCAAGCGCGCCATCGCCGCCGAAACGGATGTGCTGCTGTTCAACATCGACAGCAAGGCTGATAGCGGTGACGGCCGCGACGCCATCCTTCGTGTCTTTCTGAAGATCTTCAACGAGCGCCTGGGCTTCTGCGGCGATCACCCGCATATCGCTCACATGGAGCGTCACCTGGACGATCTGGGCAAGTTTGCTGGGTTCAAGCAGGCATTCGCTGACGCTTCAGGCTCCACTTGGGAAAATGAGCGCGACGCCTACCATTTCCAGGTTGATGCGTTGGCTACTGCCCTGTCGAAAACCCTTGGGCAGGAAATCAAGGATGCCGACGCTTGGGTGGAGCGTTTTGAAAACGACTTCAGCCTCAACGTCGAAAGCTTCGCCAAATGGGTGAAGGAGTACCTAGATAAGCGCGGCAAGGATCAGCGCATCGTGTTCCTGGTGGACGAAGTCGGCCAGTTCATTGGCCAGGACACCCACCTGATGCTCAGCCTGCAAACCATCACCGAAAACCTCGGTACGATCTGTGGTGGTCGCGCCTGGGTTCTGGTTACCTCGCAGGAAGACATCGACGCTGTGCTGGGTGAAGTACGCGCCTCCAAGGCTAACGACTTCTCCAAGATTCAGGGTCGCTTCAAAACCCGCTTGTCGCTGTCCAGCGGCAACGTCGATGAAGTCATCCAGCGCCGCCTGCTCGACAAAGAACCAGAGCCCAAGGATGCCCTGCGCAAGATCTACCGCGAGAAGGCTGACATTCTGCGCAACCAGCTCAGCTTCACCAACACTGGGCGCACATACAAAGCGTTCACCGACGAAGACAATTTCGCCGCCGTTTACCCCTTTGTGCCGTATCAGTTCCAGCTGGTGCAGCGCATTTTTGAAAGCGTTCGCAAGGCCGGCGCTACCGGTACCCACTTGGCCCGAGGCGAGCGCTCGCTGCTTGATGCGTTCCAATCAGCCGCCAAGGCCGTCAGTGATAACAACGTCGGCATTCTGGTACCGCTTTACCGCTTCTATCCGTCTATCGAGGGCTTCCTTGAGGGCGTGGTCAAATCGACCATTGACAATGCCGCCAGCAACCCGAGCCTGCAAGAACTCGATCCCCTTGTGTTGAAAACTCTGTTCCTCATCCGATATGTCGATGAGATCAAGGGCAACGTCGACAACCTGATCACCCTGTTTATCGATGAGATCGACGCTGACCGCCAAGGTCTGCGCAAACAGATTGAGGACAGTCTCCAGCGCCTGGAAAAGGAAACCTTGGTCAGTCGTAACGGCGATGATTTTTTCTTTCTGACCAACGAAGAACGTGACATCAGTCGCGAGATCAAGGACGTCGACCTCACTAGCGCCGATGAGGCCCGCGCGCTGGGTCAGTTGCTGTTTGATGAAGCGCTGCGTGGCCAACGCAAGTTTCGCTTCTCCGACAACGGCAAAGACTTTGGCCTCAACCGCCAGTGCGATCTGCATCCCCTAGGCCATCGCGTTGATGGCGACCTGCTGATATCGGTCATCAGCCCCCTGGTGGATGATCGTGGCACTTGGAATGAGCAACGTTGCATTCTTGAATCCAGTCAGGGGGAGGGCAGTGTGCTCTTGCGTCTGGAGGACGAGCGTGACTTGGCCCGTGAACTTCGTCTGTACCTGCAAACAGACAAGTACATCACGCACAAAAACGACGGCACGCTGCCGCACAACACCAAGCGCATCCTTCAGGATCGTGCAGAAGAAAACCGCCAGCGCCGCCAGCGCCTGAGCACCACCGTGGATCGTCTGTTGCGTGAGGCCGATGTGTATGTGGCAGGCAACAAACTTGAAACGAAGGCTTCCAGTGCACCGATGCTAGCGGAGGAGGCGCTCGACTACCTAGTGCGTAATACATTCAGCAAGCTGGGATACATCCAGCACCTGAGTAGTGACCCTCAGAAAGAAATTCAGGCCATGCTGGCCACGCCGCAAACGCCGGGCCTTGACCTGGAGAGCACTGGCGAAGCCAACCCGCGCGCCCTCAAAGAGGTTAGCCAGCACATTGAATTGCTTGCCTCACAATCGCGACGCATCGTCCTGCATGACCTAGCGGAGACCCACTACGGTCGTCGGCCCTATGGTTGGCCGGAATGGGAGACCGTACTGCTGATCGTGCGCCTGCTGCTCAAAGGCGAAGTCAGCCTGATCGGTAACGGTGGCCCGCTGGCACCGCAGCAAATATGGAGTGAAATGTCCACCCCGGCGCGCTGGCGCACCACCGAGATCCAGAAGCGTCAACAAGTCGGCTCCGGCGAGCTGCAAAAAGCCCGTCAGCAATTCAAAGAGGTGTTTCAGAAAATCGCCCCGGATGGCGAGGATAGCCTCTACAGCCTTCTTCAAAACAGTCTGGCTACCTGGGAGGTTGAGTTCAAACAGTGGCGCGCATTGGCTCAGACCGGTCAGTACCCGGGTTTGGACGACATCGACCAGGGCCTTAAGTTGATTGGCAAACTCAAGGCAGCCCCGGATAGCTTTGATGCCATTCAGCTGTTCCTCAAGGAGCGCAGCGCACTGCTCGACCTCTCTGACAGTTACGGCGACCTGGATAACTTCTACAGCAGCCAAAAAACCGCCTGGGACAAACTAGGTGCGGCTCAGCGGGACTTCCAGCCTAACCGGCCCAAGCTGGAGAAGGATGAAAAAGCCGCTCGTGCACTGGCTCGCATAGATGAAATCCTCAGTGCCAAAGCACCGTTCAATCTTATTCGCGAAGGTGAAGGGCTGATCCAAACGATCACCCAGATTAACGACGGCTTCCTCAGGGAGGCCCACGAGCGCGCGGATGCTTGGTTGGACAAGCAATTGGCCAAGGTCAACGCCGAACTGGATGACCTGCAAGCAAGCACGGATCAGCGCAACAAGAGCCTGCTCGCCCTGCAAAACCACCGGCAGAGTATTACCAAACAGCGCAGCCTGGCCCATATCAATGACATGTTGGATGAGGCCCGCGATCTGGCCGATGCCGCTATCGATCATCTGCATCTGTTGGCCGAACAGGCCGCCGCCAAAGCTAAAGTAGCAGCCAGCGCACCGGCACCACTGCCCGTGGCGTCTGGTAGCGGTAACCCTGGTCTGCCAGTAGCAGAGTCCACTACTCCGATTGTTAATACGCCTGCGGCAGTTGTAGCTCCGGCGGCGCCAGTCAAAAAACGCAGGGTAGTGGATGCTCAGCTGCTTGCTGGCTCCGGTTATATCGAGACCCAGGCCGATATCGACAGCTTCCTTGCCAAACTGCGTAATGAGCTTGAGCAGGCAATCGCTGACAATCAACGCGTTGAAATTCGCTAAGGAACAGCCATGTACAAACCAGGCGGTACCATCAAGCAACTGTTGAACAAGGTTGCTTCGCAGGAGTACATCCTGCCGGCGATTCAGCGTGAATTCGTTTGGTGGCCAGAGCAGATCTGCCGGTTGTTCGACAGTCTCATGCAGGGCTACCCCTTCGGCACTTTCCTGTTCTGGCGTATCGCACCGGAGAAGCGCCAGGAGTACCAGTTTTATGATTTTGTCCGTGACTACCATGAGCGCGACAACTATCACTGCGCTCTGCTGAAAGCCCTCCCCGAGCGGGATCTCGTCGCCGTGCTCGACGGCCAGCAGCGTATGACGGCGCTTAACATTGGCCTGCGTGGCTCCTACGCCTGGAAGCTGCCAGGCAAATGGTGGTCGAGCAATGATGCCTTCCCGACGCGTCATCTTTACCTGGATCTGCTGGGCGAGCCTGATGTGGAAACCGGCTCCGAGTACCGTTTTGAGTTTCTCACTGAGACCGCTACGGAACTAACGGTAGAAGGCCAACTGTGGCTTCGCGTTAGTCGCGTCCTGCTCGAGAGCGAGGATGATCTGATCGACAGCTTGGACGAGCTTGATCTCAGTGGTGAACAGCGCCGGCACGCGAAGAAAGTCCTCCGCCATCTTTTCCGCACCGTTCACCACAAAGAGCTGATTAGCTACTACGAAGAAGCAGAGCAGGATCTTGGGCGTGTCCTGAATATCTTCATTCGTATGAACAGTGGCGGTACACCGCTTTCCTACTCGGATCTATTGCTGTCCATTGCTGTGGCGCAGTGGTCGAAGCTTGATGCGCGGCAGGAGATTCATCAGCTCGTCGACCAGATGAACAAAGAGGGTGACCAGTTCAACTTCAGTAAAGACCTAGTGCTCAAAGCCGGTTTGATGTTGTCGGACATTGGCAGCGTCGGCTTCAAGGTGGAAAACTTCAACAAGGCCAACATGGCATTGCTGGAGGAAAACTGGTCACGCATACGCGAGGCATTGCTGCTGTCGGTTCGGTTGCTGGCCAGCTTTGGTTTCAACAGCCAGAACCTACGTGCCGACAGTGCCCTGTTACCCATCGCTTATTACCTGTTCGCCCGCCAACCTGGGGAGGGCTATTTGTCCCGCGTTGAGTATGCTCAGGATCGTGAAAATGTGCGTACGTGGCTGATTCGCAGTCTGCTTAAGGCTTCGGGGATCTGGGGCAGTGGTCTGGACACCCTGCTGACTGCTTTGCGTGAGCAGATTCGAACCCATGCGCAGACAGGCTTCCCTGTATCTCAGATCGAAAGCGTGATGTCTGCGCGCGGTAAGACGCTTTCCTTCACGGAGGACGAGTTGGACGAGTTGGTCGAGCTTCCCTATGGCGACAAGCGAACATTTGCCTTGCTCTCGCTGATCTTCCCAGGCTTCGACTTGTCCAGGCACTTCCATGTAGACCATATTTACCCGCAGGCTCGTTTCACCAAGCCTCAGCTGCGTAAAGCAGGTATCCCGGAAGAGTTGGTAGCAGAGGTTGCGGAAAAGGCTAACCGTCTGGCTAATCTCCAGTTGCTCGAAGGCAGCATCAACAACCAAAAGCGCCAGAAGATGCCACATGACTGGTACGCCCAGTTCAAACCAGATGCCCTCGCGCGCCAGCAGTATCTGGCGGGTCTTGAAATCACCGATCTCCCAGATGCGCTGGCGGAGTTCCCGGCGTTTTATGAACAGCGTCGTAAGGCGCTAAGGGCCCGAATCGTTTCAGCCCTTCAGTAGCCATATTTGCCGAGGAGAAATGCCATCATGGAAGAGCCGCTAAAGGCTACCGACTGGCAGCGAATTACCGATGAGGTAAAGACAACCTATACCTCACACCTTGAGCTCTACAGCTTCAAAAAGTACCCCGCACTCGATTATGAGACCTTCAAGAACACCTTCTCTGCGTTGGCAGAGAAGGTGGATCTATTGGCAGCGCTGCTGTGGAAGTGGGGGCACTGGGGCAAGGACGATTTTCCCTCCAAGCAAAAGTCCTTAATCAGCGAGATCGAGAGTCTGTGGCCTGTTTTTCGAGGCTGGGCGTTATCTGCTGGTGATCAATTCACCCCCGAAGCCACTTTTCAATGGTGGGATAAGCGTTTGGGTAGGCTGCGCTATATCACCAGCGCCTACCTGACTCACCTGATCCATCCGCTACAGGTGCCGATCATCGATCAGCATAATTTCCGCGCCATGAATCATCTGCGGCAAATCCCGTACGCCAAGAAAAAACCATCCACCTGGTGCGATATCGTCCAGCTCAAGCACTTCCTGCGTGAGGCGAGCAAACGATTTCAACGCCCAGAAACTGAATTCGACAAATACCTAATGATGTATGGCCGTGCGCTCAAGCCCCGCAAGGTCAGGTCGTCTCCTAAGGAACAGGCATGAACCGCTCTGCACTCAAGAAATACGCCCCTCAGGCCCGTCTCGACTTTATTGAGGCCGTTACCCTGCGTGCCCGTCGTCTGGGGCTTGATCCGGCAATGTCGGTCAGCGTCGAACAAACGGGCGACGTATTGCTGATTGGTGGCCAGCCGTTCCCGGCCAGCGTAGCCAATCAGCGCTCTGAGCTGGCTCGACGTATTCAGCAACAGGGCTTTAATGCTGTGATAGAGGCGCTGGCTTACACCTGGTTCAACCGCCTGGTAGCCATCCGCTTTATGGAGCTAAAGGGCTACCTGAGCCACGGCTACCGTGTGCTCAGCCACCCGCAAGGCCAACAGCCGGAGATTCTCGATCACGTTCAGCACCTAGATCTGCCAGGCTTGGACAAAGAGGAAGTTATTCGCCTGAAAACAGCAGGTAATCAGGATGAAGCGTTGTACCGCGAGATCCTCCTCGCTCAGTGCCATGAGCTTCACCGTAATATGCCTTTCCTCTTCGAGGCGCTAGACGATGCCACTGAGCTGCTGCTCCCGGACAACCTCCTGCGTACCGACTCGCCCATTGCAAACCTGATCCGCGAAATCGAAGAAGCTGACTGGCAAGAAGTGGAGGTTATTGGCTGGCTGTACCAGTTCTATATCAGTGACAAGAAGGAAGAGGTGACGGGGAAGGTGGTCAAGAGCGAGGATATTCCCGCCGCCACCCAGTTGTTCACTCCTAACTGGATCGTTCAGTACTTGGTGCAGAACAGCCTTGGTCGCCTCTGGCTGATGGCCAACCCCGGCTCCAGCTTGAAAGAAAAAATGCCGTATTACATTGAGCCCGCGGAGCAAACTCCTGAAGTCCAGGCCCAGCTCGATGCACTAATCAAGGTACGGGTGGATGAGGATGGAGGCACGCTCAATCCTGAGTCGCTGACCGTGCTCGATCCAGCCTGCGGTTCTGGTCATATACTGGTGGAAGCCTACAACCTGCTGCGCGCCATCTATGAGGAGCGCGGCTATCGCCTACGCGAGATTCCTCGGCTGATCCTGCAAAAGAACCTCTATGGCCTAGATATCGACGACCGCGCAGCTCAGCTTGCTGGTTTTGCACTGTTGATGAAGGCTCGTGACGATGATCGTCGGCTGTTCGATGATCAGGGAAATCCACCGCATCTCAACGTCATGGCCATTCAGCAAAGCGCGGGTCTGCCGGATGAGGAAATGGCTAGAGTCATCCTCAATGCCGCTATCCAGATCGAAGGTGGTGATGCTTTCCACTCTGGGCAGCTATTCGGCGGTGCTCAGCTGGAAACTCAGCATAGTTCGGGGCTGACTGTACTCGACCTGCGCCAGCTGATTAAGTTGTTTGAGCATGGAAAGACCTATGGCTCGCTGATAAGTGTGCCAGAGCCTCTCAAGGTGAAACTGGCAAAAATCGTTGACCTGCTTGACTGTGTTCGTAATCAGGGGGATGACCTGTCCCGCAGCTATGCCAGTCAGGTGCTGGAGCAGTTTGCTTGGCCGGCTAGCTTGCAGGCTCTCCAATACGATGCAGTGGTGGCGAATCCGCCGTATATGGGGGCAAAAGGTATGAATCTTGTCCTTAAGAACTTCGCAAAAAATGAGTTTCCAGCTTCCAAGGCTGACATGTTTGCGATGTTCATTGAAAAAGGGATTCAGTACGGTAAACATAGCTCGGTTGTTAGTATGGTCACAATGACAAGTTGGATGTTTTTAAGTTCATATGAAGACTTGAGATTAAAGTTTGTTAATAAATATTCTCTCATGGGGGCGGCGGATCTTGGTAGTCGAGCTTTCACAGAGATTTCTGGTCAAAAGGTACAAGTTGTAGCGTTTTCCGCTCTCAAACAATCGCTAGGCAACATGAGGCCACTATTTATAAAGGCTCATGCGGGCGGTGAGAACGATAAGAAGTCAGTGATTTTGGGTGGGGGTGACAGGTTTTGTTTATATAGCAATTCTGACTATTTAAAATTCCCTGGGTGCAGATTTGCTTACTGGGTCTCTCCCGCACAAACAGAGACATTCAAGGCCGAAAGATCCTTGGAAGATACTCTTAGTCCAAGGCAGGGCATGGCTACCTCAAAAAATGATTTATTTTTGAGACTATGGTGGGAGGTAGACCAGTCTAGGGTTTTAAGAAATGCAACAAGTGCTGAAGAAGCATTAATGTCTTGTTGCATGTGGTTTCCCTACAATAAAGGCGGAGCGGCAAGGCGTTGGTTCGGTAATAACGAGCATGTCGTTAATTGGGAAGAGGGTGGGCGTGATTTGCTTGCATTCGCTACCTCACTTTATGGCTCCCCGACAAGAACCATTAAAAATATTCCATATTATTTTAGAGAGTGTATAACCTGGGGTGATATAACCTTCAAGAATAAGTTTGGTGAGGATACTTTTGCTGCACGTTACTCTCCGGCTGGAGCGATATTCGATGTTAAGGGTTCGTCCGGTTTCCCGGCTTCCGAGGATTTACTATCTTTACTGGGACTATTAAATAGTAAGGTATTGCGCTCCTATATGGCAATGTTGAATCCTTCATCTACCTTTCAGGTTGGTGATATAAAATCTGTGCCATATGCTATAGGACGAGAGGCTAAGGCTCAGCTTGGTATTCTTGTCGAAAAGGCTGTCGAGATTTCTAGAGAAGACCACGCAAATCTAGAGTGCTCGCCAGAGTTCACAGGCGAATTTCTCAGTATGCCTGCTGCGCTCGGACTTGGTGACTTTGTTAGTGATTTTATGAAAAAAAGCCTGGCGAAACGAGAAAGCTTGAAAGGGGTCGAAGAAGAAATAAATAGGATCTTAATAAGTGAGTATGGGCTAAGTGGAGATATGTCCGAGTCTGTTGATGACTCGGAGATTACTTTGAATAGCCTATCTGAGGTGGAGTTTTCAGGTCTGCTCGTTTCTTACGCCATCGGCTGCATGATGGGCCGTTACAGTCTCGACGAACCAGGCTTGATCTACGCTCAGAGCGGTAATATCGGCTTGGATACCTCGCGTTATAGCAGGTTCCCGACGGATGCCGATGGCATCATCCCTATCACTGATGAGTCCTGGTTTGAGGACGATGCTGCCGAGCGCATGCGTGAGTTTGTCAAGGTGGTCTGGGGGGCAGAAGCCCAAGTGGAAAATATGGAGTGGCTGGCTGATAGCCTTGGCCGTAAGGCTGGTGAGTCCGCCGACGAAGCCATCCGCCGCTACCTGTCCACCAGCTTCTACAAAGATCACCTGCAAACCTACAAGAAGCGCCCAATCTATTGGCTGTTCTCCAGCGGCAAGCAAAAGGCTTTCGAGTGCTTAGTTTACCTGCACCGCTACAACGAGGGCACGCTCTCACGTATGCGCATGGAGTACGTCGTGCCGCTGCAGAGCCGCATGCAGGCCCGTATCGATAAGCTCACCGACGATATCGACAGCGCCACCAGCAGCATCCAACAAAAAGCCCTGCAAAAGCGTAAAGTTAAGCTCGCCAAGCAACTCGAAGAACTCCGCCGCTTCGACGAAACTCTGCGCCCCTTCGCCGACCAACGGATCACTCTCGACCTAGATGATGGAGTCAAGATTAACTACGGGAAATTTGGTGATTTGCTCGCAGACGTTAAGGTCATTACCGGCGGAAAAGAAGATTAAATATAGAATAATGGGCTACGAGGGGGCTTTACTGCCAAAGGGGTAGAGCCTTTGCTCCATTTGCACGTCAGTCTGTCAGGCTAGCAGCTTGGCCGCTGTGAATGGCTGAACTGGCGCGATAGACCGGTCTTGCTCAAGGACTTACTCGACATAGAGTAGGCTGTGCGAGCGGCATTTGCTGGGCTATGCATGCGAGCAGCCATACTGGGGATAGCGCTGACGCAAGCCGAGCAGGGTCTGCTGATGCGCCAGCAGTTTGAGAAATAGTTGATGCCGTCGGTTTTTGGTTCGTTACGACCACAATTCGAGGCGGCCTATGGCATTTTTTCCAGGAAGGCTAAGTTTTCGAGACGCGCTTTGACTGCCCGATGGTGGTGAGTCAGAGTGATTCATTTCTTTGATGGAAGGCGCTCCATAAGTGCTTTTTAGGTTTTAACCGCTGGGGGCGGTGATTGATGTCTGAGCTATCCGCGCAACTCGAAAGAATCATCGACAGCCTGCAACAGCAGTTTTCCGGCAGCCGAGTGGTTTGGTGGGAGGATCCGCAAGGAGAGTTCAGCGAAACCCTAGAAGCTCTGACGCTGCAAGACGTCCAGATTATACGGCGGTCTGCGACGCCGGCGTTGGCAATCAAGCAGCAAGTCGAGGTGCTTGATCCTGCAGGTCTTTTCCTCATTTATGAAGACAGCATCTGTCCTGAACCTGAACAGGACTGGTTGTTGGATATCCGTCTCTATGCCGCGCCATTTGCAGCAGATCGCACTTCCATGCTGTTGCAGGAACTGGGGCTGCGTCAGCACAGCTTACGTGAGCACTTGAAGGTGCGTAGGGCGTTCTTCGCCAGTAAAGAGCGAGTGACTCGGATTCATCGCCTACTCAGTCCCGATGACGATGAAGCGGCACTGGATCTGAAGATTCTCGCTGTGCTGGTTAAGGCTGAACAAGCCGAGCTGTTTGCCGTGCTTACAGCCATTTTTGCGACCTTGGCCGAAGCTGAGGATCTGGAGAATAACCAGCTGTGGGAGTCAATTACCAAATTCGACATGCAACCAGTTTTTTGGCAACTGATGCAAAAAGCATTTGGCTATCAGTATAGCGAACCGACACTGCGGCATTTTTTGGTGCGGTTGTTCGCCACCGATATGGGACATGCTTTGCATGCTCAGGTTCCGGCCAACCTCAAAGCTCTTCAGTTGAACCCGGCGCGTGCTGCGAATGTTGCTGTATTCTTGTCTCAATGGCGCGATAGCACCCTGCGTCAACATTCCTATGATCGGTTATCGAAGCGTATTGCTACTGATTTGCGTCCATCGGATCTGTTAGCGCAGGTGCCACTAGAGGCGTTAATGGCGGTCGGCACGTTTGTTGATGTTGAGCGGCTTATTGCTGAGCGGCTCCGGGATGCTGTGCTCAATAACACCAGCGAAGCTGTAGGCCAGCAATTGCGTGATATGGCTAGTAAGCGAATGGATGGCTACTGGGCAAACCCACGCTGGCCAGATAACGATGATGCCAATCGCTCTATCTGGTGCGGCTACTACCGTGCGCTGATTGCTGCTTCCGAGCTATTCGAGCTGAGGTTGCGCTACGCAGGCGGCTTTTCCTTTGCCTCGGCTGAGGCGTGTTACAGCGCTTATATCAGCGAGCTTTATCGTTTCGATCAGTTGTATCGGGCATATCACGAGGCTGCTGATGCAGTGTATGCACGCAGTCCTGATGCGCTGTCACCGCTGACCACCCGGGTTGAGCAGGATTATTTGAACGGGTTTCTGCAACCCTTGAGTCAAAAATGGGGCAATTTCCTTGACGCGGGTTTGCTGCAACAGTGGCAAATACCCGAGATATCCAATCAACAGAATTTCTATTCAGAGCATGTGGAACGCTATCTGAAGGGGGGCGAGGAGCGGCGGGTGTTTGTGGTGATCAGTGACGCACTGCGCTATGAGGTCGCACAGGAACTGAATGAATCGCTCAATGGCAAGTATCGTTTCTCCTCTGAACTGAGTAGCCAGCTAGGCGTGCTGCCTTCGTATACTAAGCTTGGGATGGCCAGTTTGTTGCCGCACAAAGCACTGAGCTACACCGATGCTGGCCTGGTACAAGTCGATGGTCTGAGCAGCGATGGTTTGGAGTCACGCAACAAAATTCTGTCGGGTGTAAATGGCCTAGCCCTGCGAGCCGAAGATTTTTTGAACATGAACAAGACCGATGGGCGTGTACTGATCAAGCCCTATCGCGTGATCTACATCTATCACAATAAAATTGATGCTGTCGGTGACTCCTCCAGCACCGAGAGCAGCACCTTCAGTGCCTGCCGCGAAGCCATCGAAGATCTGGAGTCTATCGTTAGTCGCATTATAAACAACCTTAATGGCCATCGCGTCCTGGTGACGGCTGACCACGGTTTTCTGTTCCAAGATTCTGCGCTTGAGGCGCTGGATAAGAGCAAGCTAATCGCGAAGCCGGTAGGCAGTATCGTATCGAAGAAGCGCTATCTGATTGGTCGCAATCTCGGTAGCAGTGATCAGGTACACGCGGGCTTTATTCGAGACACGGCAGGCATCAGTGATGACATGATGTTCTGGTCGCCGAAAGGGGTGAGTCGTTTCCACTTCGTTGGTGGGGCAAGGTTTATTCATGGTGGGGCGAGTTTGCAGGAAGTAGCTGTGCCAGTGCTGAAGGTGCAACAGGTAAGAGGGCAGAAGGCCAAGGAAACAGCCATACGCAAGGCACAGGTCACGGTGTTGGGGAACAATTTCAGCATC
Organism: Pseudomonas medicaginis; assembly: GCF_965119365.1. Classification (NCBI taxonomy): domain Bacteria; kingdom Pseudomonadati; phylum Pseudomonadota; class Gammaproteobacteria; order Pseudomonadales; family Pseudomonadaceae; genus Pseudomonas; species Pseudomonas medicaginis. Next base: position 6,630,082 of record NZ_OZ221631.1, on the reverse strand, counting down.
ACCACGAATCGCTATGTGTTCAATCTGTTGCAAACCGAGCCTGTTTCCGAACGTGTGCATCCGGCAATTTTGCGCGTAGGGTTATTTGATGAGGCCGGCGAAGCCGTCTCGGTTGTTGAGCAGGTTTCCATGGACAGCGATTCGCAGAATCTCGACCAGCGTCAGCGAAAAGTGACTCTCACCCTGTTAAACCGGCCGTTCTCTTCGAGCGAACGTTACTACTTCAAGCTGCTGGACACTGAGACCGACGTCGAGCAGTTCCGCATTGATGTGCGTATCAACTTGGCGATTAGCAATGACTTTGACTTCTGACAGCGGCAACCCAGAGCTCGACCTAGATGCCCGGTTGAACCAGCATTTCACTGGCAAGGTGGTGCGCAAGGATCTGACCAAGCGCTTGAAGGAAGGCGTCAATGTTCCTGTGTATGTGCTGGAGTATCTGCTCGGCATGTATTGCGCCTCAGACAACGAAGAGGTGATTATTGATGGTCTGGAGACTGTAAAGCGCATCCTTGCAGAGAACTATGTGCGCCCAGATGAGGCTGAGAAGGTCAAATCCAAGATTCGGGAGCGTGGCAGCTTTAAGATCATCGATAAGGTTTCAGTCAGCCTGAACGAGCGCCGCGATATCTATCAAGCTCTGTTTATGAATCTGGGAGTCAAAGATGCCGAGATCCCCAGTCGCTTTATCAAGGAGTTCGAGAAGCTCCTGGCGGGAGGTATCTGGTGCATCGTAACGCTGAACTACCTCTTCGAAGAGGGCGCGAAAGGTTCGCCCTTCACTGTGCATGACCTCAAGCCAATTCAGATGCCCAACATGGACATGGAGGCGCTGCTGGAGTCACGTAAGAATTTTAGTGAAGAGCAGTGGATGGATGTGTTGTTGCGCTCGACCGGCATGGAGCCTGCTCATTTCAATGTGCGCACGAAATGGCATCTGCTCACCCGGATGATTGCCTTCGTCGAGAACAACTACAACTGCTGCGAGCTTGGCCCTCGCGGTACAGGTAAGAGTCACATCTACAAGGAAGTCAGCCCCAACAGCATTTTGGTGTCGGGTGGCCAGACCACAGTCGCCAACCTCTTCTACAACATGTCTCGTAGGCAGATTGGCTTGGTCGGGATGTGGGATGTGGTTGCCTTCGATGAGGTAGCGGGTATCTCGTTCAAGGACAAAGACGGGGTGCAGATCATGAAGGACTTCATGGCCTCTGGCTCATTTGCTCGTGGCCGTGACTCAATCTCAGCCTCTGCGAGCATGATGTTTGTCGGAAATATCAACCAACCGGTCGAAACCCTGGTGAAGACCAGCCACCTGCTGGCCCCATTTCCGAGTGCGATGATCGACTCTGCATTTTTTGACCGTTTCCATGCCTACATCCCAGGTTGGGAAGTCCCGAAGATGCGCCCCGAGTTTTTCACCAACCGCTATGGGCTGATCACAGACTATCTGGCGGAGTTCATGCGCGAGATGCGCAAGCGCAACTTTGCCGACGCCATTGACCGTTATTTCAAGCTGGGCAATAACCTCAATCAACGCGACACGATTGCAGTACGCCGGACGGTGTCAGGCCTGCTCAAGCTGCTACATCCGAGCGCTGACTATGACCGCGAAGCGGTACGTCGCTGCTTAGAGTACGCCCTAGAAAGCCGGCGGCGGGTGAAGGAACAACTGAAGAAGATCGGCGGAATGGAATTCTTCGATGTGCACTTCTCGTACATTGATGCTGATACCCTTGAAGAAACCTTCATCAGCGTGCCAGAGCAGGGCGGTGGTGGGTTGATTCCTGAGGGGCAAGGCAAACCAGGGGCAATGCACTTGGTATCCACTGGTGCTAATGGCCATCTGGGGCTGTACCGTCTGGAAACCCAAATCACCGCAGGCAGCGGCAAATTGAACATGTCAGGCCTAGGTAGCAGTTCTTCTGCAAAAGAAGCACTCAAGGTCGCTTTTGATTACTTCAAGGCCAACATCAATCGCGTCAGTGCTGCTTCAAAAGTCGGCGATCACGATTACCACCTACATGTCGTGGAGCTTCATAACACCGGAGCCCCAAAAGCGCTGACCTTGGCAGCTTTCGTCGCTTACTGCTCTGCTTTGATGCAGAGGCCGCTTCAAGCACAAATGGTGGTGTTGGGAGATATGAGCCTTGGCGGAAACGTGATACCCGTGGAGAACTTGGCCGAGTGTATGCAAGTGGCATTCGATGCGGGAGCAAAGCGTATTCTCTTACCGATGGCCAGCGTAATCGACATCCCTACCGTACCGGGTGAGTTGTTTGCCAAGTTCCAGACCAGCTTCTATAGCGATCCGGTAGATGCGGTTTTCAAAGCGCTTGGGGTTAGCTGAGTTTGGATGCATCCCTCCCTGCAAATCGCTGAAGGCAGCACTCATAAATGGTCAAGGTGTCGCTCAAAGCCTGCAGTTATCCGACAGATCATGCGTTACGTAGAGGATCTGTCGGTAGAGGCACTCCGATCCTTGATTGAGTCTGACCTGACAGGGATGAGGTGATTTGGCGGTGTAACTCACGGTTTCTGCAATGTGTGGGGGCTCTATGACTCGTACAACCCAGAAAAAATCTACATCACGGCGAGGCCGGCCCCGGCTCGAAACGCAGCGTACTATCTATCAAATCAAATTGTCCGGGTGGGAGTTCTCATGGTCATTCAGTCTAGCGCTTCCAAATAGTTTTAAGGCTGGCGAAGGCCATTATCATGAGAATTTGATCCTGACTCTGAAGGGCGAAGTGCTCTACCCGGAGAACTTCAAATACCCGGAGGTTGAGTGCCAGCTCTACGCGGATCCTCAATTGGTTCAAGACATAGCCCCCCCAAAAGGAATAGGGTCTATGACAGCAAGCGTGAAACGGTTGGTTGCGTATATAGCAGTGCCCCGCGAGCGGATTGACACCCTGGTTGGTGCAGCCGAACGACTACAGTCCTTAGAGTTGAACGCCACACCTCTGCATTACCGCCGTGCACTGGTTATGTCGATTAATTTGAGTACAGAGCCAGAGCCTGATTGGTGATTCCATTGAGGGCGTCCCTGATCCCCTTAGGCAGACTCCCCAGTGAAACCAATTCATTCAATTCAGTAACTATTTACCACTAGATATTTGTTTCTTTGCCTGTCTGGCAGTTCATTCATTCGTTTGGTTCACTGAGACGGATGTTCGCATACCCTGGACGTCTCTTTATCTGCTCGTTAGGACTCTATAAATATGAGCGACACCAACTACATTGACAAAATATTTGGCGCCGATGGTTCGCAATTTATGCGGTTCGCGCTGAAACTAATTGAAGACTTCGAGGGGGATTCGACTACCTACACGTACATGCCCCCGACCGAATTCGACTCGCTGATGCGGAACGACTGGAAATCTGGCACGAAGGTTTATTGGGAGGAAATGCTAGGGAGGGCACATCTCGCGGCAGCGGCATCCATAATTCGAGCATATCGATGGTCAGATGGAATGGTCGCATGTTACTCGAACAGTTTATTTTTACCTTTCTGTGCATGCTTTCGAGCACTTATTGAGTCCACCGCCGACACGTATGACGCTCTGGGCAATGTAGCTATTACTCTTGCTGAGTGCAGAGCTGATGTAAATTCAGCTCTACAGCTCATGGCAAAACATAGTGTGTTGGCTACAGAGCTAGAGAATAAGCTGATACATTTTTCTCATGCGAGGAAATTGTCCAAGCAGGAGGTGGCGCCGCCCTCTCACACTGCAAAGCAGGCCGCCGAGTATATACGCGCTTTGGAAAAAGCAAACTTGCCTGGTTTATATGAGTGCTATTTAGAACTTTGCCAATACACACATCCTGCTGCTCACAGTGTTGCAAGCTTACTGGTGCCCATTTCAGAAGATTCGTTCTTGTTAGCTCCGGCATATGATCAGATTCGGATTGAGGCGCTAATTGAGAAGCACAAGTCGCTCGTGTTACCGCTTTTGATGTTTGCCTTCAATCCCGGTGCTCTGGTGTTGAAGGTTTTGTTGCACTTCGATACACCGCAGTTCCATTCTCAAAGTATACGTAATATTGACCTTAGTGGGGTCAGTGGATGGGTTCGCTGTGCTAAAAAAATGGGAGTTCAGCCCTAGTTGGCTACAGCCGCACTCTGCCAAGAGTTCTTGATTACTAGCGTAAGGGGGATCTTGACCCGCAATCTTCGGAGGGTAGAAGGAATGCCCGGCCCTCCATCAGAGGCAGATTACTACTATTGAGGCCTCGTGGTGATCTTGAGGCCGTCCAGGTCGCCGGCACAAGCTCGCCATTCGACTTTTTAATGAGAATCGTTTCGCGCTCTGTGCTCGGAGGATTGATACCGTTCGTCTGGTTTTAAGCGAGGCTTAGAAGATCATCCTTAAAAAATAAGGTCGTCGGTTTTTGTAAAGTTTTGAGAGCGTTATGAGGCATAAATGTACGAAAAACATTACGATAATTGTCTATCTATATAGGCGTTGTCGGTAAAACACCCAATAAAATATGTCGTTTCACTCACTCACCCATCCGACTTATTGGCTTTCTGGTGTTCATAACCATTCTGACGGGTTGAGACTACTCCGCCAAAAGTTTGAAGACAGGCCCCAAGCGCACGCTGCCCTTGGGGCTTTTTCATTTATTGGCGCAGGCCAGGTTCGTGGATCGAGGACACCGCGCGATCCAGGTCTTGGTCACAAGTCCAGATCCAATAACGCCTGCATCCCCCCCGCCAATCCAGTTTTTTCTGCCTGACTTGCCGTGCTATCACCCCCACGGTCGGTAATTTGCCGGTAACTCATGCCGTGTGGGTGTCTTCTCTTCGTGATAGTGCGGTTTGCCCTGGGGAGAATTCATCAAGGTCGAATTGGCCAGGATCGTCTCCGTCAGCAAACAGTCCTCGCCTTCCCCGAACCAGCAGGCCAGCGCCGAGTTTCGGTTGCCGTGCAGGTCCACGACGGCCGGCCAGTTTTCGATGCCGTGGGCGTCACTGGGGGCAATGTCGGGGTAATGCTTGGGCGGCAGGACCAGTGCATCACCGGGCCGCAGCCACAGGTCAGCCAGATAAATTTCCCTGGCCGCAGGACGCCAGCGGGCGACGCTGATCACCAGCGGCAAACGTCCGTAGCGGGAAAAGAACGCGTGGGGGAAGTTGTGGTATTCGAGGTCGGTCGGGTTGTAGGTCAGCAGCTCGCGCTGGCGCGCCGGGCCCAGGTAGGGAGATTGGTGGCCAGCCCATTTGCCGTAGGTGTATTGGCCCAGGATCAGTTGGTCGTACTCGAAACGCAGGCATTCGCCGTTGCCGAGCAGGGTCATGCCGAAGGCTTGCGCCGTTTCCTTGGTTGCCCAGATCGGTGCGTAGTGCACTTCGCTGGCGTGGAAGTCGAACGTCTTGATCCAGTAGGAGCCGCTGTTCGTTGCAACCTCACGGTCCCTCCAACTGATGCCGGAGTAGCGAGTACCCAGGGACAGGGCCGGGTTCTCGGGGCTGAGCTGGATCAGGTGGCCGCGCTCCTGGACGCTCGGTCGTGCCAGGCCATGGTCGTTGAACAGGTAGGGAAACCGGTGGGGATCGAGGGCTTTTTCCACGCCATCGCCGATAAAGGGAACACTGTTGAAGACTTGCATCGGATGGGGACCACGCACGCAAGAAGGCTAGAGGAAGGGCGCTCAATCGCCCGACGAACCTGTGGGAGCGAGCTTGCTCGCGATAGCGATGGGCCGGCTTGCATCAATGTTGAATGTGCCGCCGCCATCGCGAGCAAGCTCGCTCCCACAGGGAATATCACTGTCGGGTATCAACTGTACGGACGATGCTGCTCACGCAACCAGTCCATGCCGTGAGGTTGGCGCCACGGCCGGACGGCGGCGCGCTTTTCAACCTGGGTCAGGCACAAGGCGTCCATCCAGTAGTAGACCATCAACAGATGAAACACCTCATCGCCGCGCCGGTCCCAAATGACGTCATCCTGCTGGCGACCCGGTTCGATGGGCTTGAGCCGGCAGTCGCCCTGGTCGTGCATGCCCTGCAGGCAGGTTCCCGTCTCGTAGTTGATCAGCAGTACCGGGTGGCTGATTTCCGGGTAGGGTTTTTCCAGCTCGGGCATGTACCAGAATTGCCCTGGGTTGCACCTGTCCGGCGTCTGCATGGCGATACGGGTCCGGTTTTGCGGATCGACCGCCAGTGCCGGTTTATCCCCAGTATTGTTGCGCACGATGTACAGCGCGGTGCGAGAGTCTTCCTCGGTCGTTGCGGTTTTTACCAACTTGACCTTGCCGAACGAGTCGTGGGAAAGCCGAGCCTTGACCTTCACCGTTGGGTTGAGGTCCTTGCCTGCCTGGCCAAAGCCGGCAATGAGTCCATCGACACCGGGCACCTCGAAGTCATTCCCTGCCAGTACATAGGTCAGGCCGGACAACGGGTTGGGTTGCATGTGCTTGGTCAGCGTGTCCCAACGTGCGAGCGACACTTCGCTGGCGCCGTTGGCCAGCAGGGCTTCACGCATGGCATACGTCGGGTAGTAACGTGCGTCGCGCGGCCAGCGCTCAGTGGCCATCAGCAATTTTTGCCCGCTTTTTTGTCTCAGCAGCAGGGCCAGCGCATCCCAGAACTGTTCAAATTCCGTGGTCGATGCATCCGCGGCGGGTGGGTAGTGGAAGCTTTCGCTGGTTTCCTTGCTTTTGTTGTCGACGAACACCATTCGCAAGGCAGGGCGGGTTGCCGCGGCCTTGGAGGTGGCTTGCCGTCCGGAGCGGCCTAGGACCACCACCGACTCCTGCCAATTGGCTTCGATTTCCGCCTTGTAGCTGGTGTACCACTGGTAGGCCTGCTCCAGAGCCGTACGGGTCTCGCCTTCCTTGACGAAGCGATAGACCGGCGCGATTGCCAACTCCACGACTGTCGGGTCGTCGGGCAGCGATTCGCGCCATTTGCCGAACTCCGCATTGCAATTGCTCGGGTCCACTGTGTTGAACGCGATGGCGTGCGTGCCGCCCCGGGTGGTCAGGTTGGCGTTGCGATGGGCGATGTTTTTCTTGACCTTTTCCGAGATCGAGGTGGTCGCGCTGCCGCTGACAAAGGCGCCGTATTCGGCCTTGACCATGGCATCGAGGGTGTTGGTCTGGCTGAGGAAACTCTTGAGTGCAGTCATCGCATAGTTCAGCGAACCACCGACAGTCACTTCGCTGATGATATCGGCACCAAAGTCCACCAGGAAATTGAAGAACGGCGCCGGATTGCTCGGGTCGAAGGCCTTGGGCAGCTCGTCGATGCGCTTCTTGAACGCTTCCGTCGCATTGGCGGGGCTGACGTCGAGGGTCAGTTTCCATAACCGCACCGTGTGACTGTAGAGCGCGGCTTCGCGCTCTACGAGCGTCTTGATTTCGCTGCCGAAGGTGGCTTTGAAACCGGCGGAAAAGGCGCCGTATTTGCCGGAGGCTTCGACACTCGTCTGGGTATGTCTTTCGAACTCGTCGCGGGAGGCAAACGTCTCGGTTGAGAAATTGTCGTTGGCCACGACCGTGGACATGGTGACGTTTTTCCCCACGTTGTAAGACGTTTTCCGGTACGGGATGGCGCGTTTGCCCGACTCGGTATCACCGACCTTCTGACATTCCTTGCTATCGCCGGCCCAATCGAGCCGGTTCAGTCCACGCCCCAGCAGTTGCGAACCGCCGATATCCCGCACGTCATCGCCTGCGTTGCCCTTCAGTCCATCGTTCATCGTCTTTCTCCCATCGTTCAGGTGGTATCAACTGGGTGCCAATTGATGGGAGTGAGTATCGGGAGGGCCGTGATAACCGGACAGTCCAGAGCGGTGTCAGTCCGGTATCAGTTCAGTATCAGGCCAAATGCCATCTTTTCATTAACCCGCAGAGAGGCGCAGGAGTACACTCGACCGGCTGCCGTTGTCCCAGGGTAGAAGGGCTATCGACATGGACTCCCGACACAATACCTTTGTTGCCCTGCCCAAGCGTGATGCCTCGATATCCGACGGCCGTGTCCTGCTGGACGCGGTGTCGTTGAAAGGCCTGCGCAAACAGCATGGCCTGAGCCAGGAAACCCTGGCCGAGGCCTGCCTGAACCGGCATTTGTGCGTCTCGATCGCCTCCATCAAGCGGGCCGAAACCGGCAAGCCGGTGCTTTACCGCACGGCTCGGCACTTGGCGACGGCCTTCGGGGTCGATGTGAGTGAGCTGCTGAGCACTCCCGCCTCGGTGGCTTTGGCGCACATCCAACAGACGATGAGCGCGGTGTACCAGACGGCCTTAGCGCAACAGGCGCAGAAACAGGTCGATGACAGCATCATTCGCTACGTACTCGAACTGTCCTTTCGGATCGATGGGTTGCCAGGGGCGACGCTCATGGAGGAAGTCGAGCGTCTGGTGCGTCGGTTCGGAGGCGTTCCTCTGGGGATGACACAGGATGTGGTAATCGCCCAATTCGGCTCTCCCCAGGCGTATCGCAGCGATAGCGAACGGGGACTGCTCTGCGCGTTGGCGCTGAGCCGCGAGCAATTCGTCACGCCAGGGCATGCCTTGGTGCTGCGGCTTGTGCGCCTGAGTGCCGAAGCGACATACCCCCATGCCGAGCCTGCTTTGCTCGCGCAAAAGCCGTTGCTGGATCGTCACGGGAATGCGCCGGTGTATGTTGCGCAGAACCTGCTGGAACAACTCGCTGCCCGGTTTGAGTTTTCCGCCTCCGACGATGAGTTTCAGGCCTATCGCAAATGCCTGCGCCCGCGCAGCCTCGACGAAAACGCACCGCGTCCGTTGGTGGGGCGAGCCATCGAGCTGTTGCAGTTCAAGGCTGTGATCGAGGCCACCCAGGAATGTCAGGACGGGCATGTCGTGTATGTGCGCGGCATGGCGGGCATTGGCAAGACCCGGTTGGTCAGCGAGTTTCTCGAAATGGCTCGGCAGCGTGGCTTTGCCTGCCATCGCGGCGATGTGCTGGATTTCGGCATGGACAACAGTCTGTGGCCCCTGGGGCAATTGGTGGGCAGCCTGCTCAATCTCGGTGGGACGCCGCCCATTAGCGCGTCGCTGTTGGACGCAGCCTTGTCCCGCCTGAAAGTGACCGCCGAACATCGCATGTTCCTGCACGTGCTGATGGGCGTGTCGTCTGCCGAACCGCCCATCCTGTATGGCGCGATGAGCAACCAGGCTCGTACCCAGGGGCTGTTCCAGGCTTTGCTCGACGTGTTGCTGCGCGTCGCGGTGCAACAGCCCTTGGTGATCTGCTTCGAAGACCTGCACTGGGGCGACACCACGCTGTTTACGCTGCTGGGCAAGCTGCTCGATGCCACTGACGAAGCGCCGGTTGTCTGGCTGCTGACGTCCCGCCCCGAAGATGACCCGCTGGGCGGCGAAATCCGTTCGTATTCCTCCAGCCCCATGAGTCTGCTCGACATCGCGCCGATCCGGGCGCGGGAGGCCACGGTGCTGGCGGAGCAATTCATCGATGTCGATCCGCGCTACCGGGCTGAATGTGTTGCCCGCGCCCAGGGCAATCCGCTGTACTTGACGCAACTGCTGTCGAGCCAGGAAGGTATTTTCCCCGACAGTCTGCGGCATCTGGTCCAGACCCGCTTTGACAAGCTGGCCCCCGAGCAGCGTCGTGCCTTGCATTACGCCGCGGTGCTGGGTAATCGTTTCGAGCTGACGCTGTGGCGCCAAGCGCTGGGGCAGCCCGGTTATCTGCCGACGGCGGACATGCGCCAGGGGCTGCTGCGGGAAATCGAGCCAGGCAGCTATCTGTTTGTCCACGACCTGGTCATGCACTGCCTCTACGACGCGATGCCTACGTTGCTTCGCGAGCAGTTGCACGGTGAGGTGGCGAGCCTCTACCGCGAGCGCGACCGGGTGCTCTATGCCCAGCATCTGCTGCGGGCCAACGATCCGGCGGCGTTCGACGCGTTGTTGCTGGCCATGGGCGAAAAACGCCTGGCCTGCCAGTACGACAGTGTCCTTGCGCTGGCACGGCAGTGCGCGGTGTTTGCCGAGCGTACGCAGGGCGATTTTTCCTTCGCGTTGCTGTGCGGCCAGGCGTGCTCGGGCCTGGGCCAGACCTTGGAAGCTCGGGCGCATTTCCAGCGGGCCTTGGCCTTGGCCGAGCAGCCACAGGATCAGATCGAGGTCGCGCTGGGGCTGGCAGCGGTCCTCAATACGCTCGATTGCCTGGACGAGGAGGAGCGCCTGATCGAGGGCATGTTGCCCATCGCCCGGGCCATGCAGGCGCATACGGCGCTGGCCCGGTTGAGTCACTTGCACGGGAACATCTATTTTCCACGAGGCGATTACGCCGAGTGTCGCCGGCTCCATGAAGAGGCCTTGTCCTGTGCCCGCATCGGTCGGGACCTGGAAACCGAGGCCAAGGCCTTGAGTGGCATTGGCGACTCCTATTACGCACAAGGGCGCATGCAGACCGCCTACGAGGTGTTCGATCAATGCGTACGCCTGTGCGAGCGCAATGGGCTGGCGCATGTGGAGGCGGGCAATCGCAGCGCCCGTGGATCGGCGCAGCTGTACCTGGGCCAGCCGGAGCAGGCTTTGCGTGACGCTATGGAGGCCATCGAATGCAGCACCCGGCTGGGCAATCATCGGGCACAGGTTTTCTCGCGGCTCACGGCGGCCTGGGTGCTGGTGGCGGGCGGCCAGGATGCCTTGGCGGAGCAAGAGCTGACCTGCGCCCTGGCACTGGCGCGCAACCTCGGCGCCAGCCGTTTCGAAGCGATCCTGCTGGAAGGGTTGGCGCGGGTGGCGTTGCGCCAGGGCGAGCGCGGGCTGGCGCAGACCTTGATCATGGAGGCGGCGAGCCTGGTGGAGCGCTTCGAACTGCAGCGCTACATCGGGCCGTGGGTCTACGGCAGTCTGGCGATGATCAGCGACGATGGGCCGCTCAGCCAACAGGCCTTGGCGAAGGGCGAAGCCCAGCTCACCCTGGCCTGCCTGGCCCACAACGCTTTGCGCTTTCGCGTGGCCGCCGCTGAAACCTGCCTGTTGGCGGGCAATACCGAACAGGCGATCTGGCATGGGCAACAGATGGCGGCATTGCCCGAGTCGGCGTCATGCGCCTGGATCACCCACCATGTGCGGTTGATCGACGTAGCGGGGCAGTGGCTGCGCAGCGCCGATCCAGCCAGCGGCGAAAACTTGAAAGGGATGGCGCGCGAAGCGCAGCAGATGGGATTCGTGGCGACGATGCCGCGGTTGTTGCACGTGCTGGAGACTTGATCGCCTCCAGGCACTCCGTTGATGCCTGAGACAAACCGCACTTGGGTGATGAAGCGCGGTTTCTTTAGCTGTCTCGTGTGTTTATTGATGGTCAGCCAGGAATTGCTCGGTACTCACCACGCTCGCATAAGCAAACCCCAGCGCCGCCATGAACGCCGCGTGCACCTGGGCAGCCGGAACGACGACCCCGTTGAATTCCAGGTCGAGGGTCGCGCAGGCATCGTGGATCACCGTGACGCCGTAGCCCAGGTCCGCCGCGGCCCGCACCACGCCATCGACGCACATGTGGCTCATGCTGCCGACCACCACCAGGTGTTCGATGCCGTGCTGGTCGAGAAGGGCTTGCAGCTCGGTTTCGCGAAACGAATTGACGAAGTGCTTGAGCACCACCGGTTCATCGGCGTGGTTGAGCACCTTGGGGTGCAACTGTGCGCCTTCGGAGCCCGGGGTGAAGAAGGGCGCGTCGTCGGAGGTGAATTCGTGGCGGATGTGCACCACGCTGTCGCCGGCCTGGCGAAAGGCTTCGATCAACCGTGCGGCGTTATCGGCGGCGGCATGGGCGCCGACCAACGGCCATTTGCCCTGGGGGAAGTAGTCGTTCTGGATATCGACTACGATGAGCGCTTGCTTGGACATGGGGGCTTCCTCGATCAGATGGGTGTGAAGCCAGTATTGGCTTTTGCCGTCGCTCCGAGGATTGGCCGCAACGACAATAAGCGAGGGAAAACTGACAATGACGCAGCAAAGGGCAGTCGCCGAGCTTGGGGTGCTCATCTACCCTGGCGCGCAACTGGCGGCGGTGCATGGCTTGACCGATCTGTTCGCCGTGGCCCAGCGGATCGCGGCCGAGCATGCCAGCGTGCAGTTGCCAACGCTGCGGGTGAGTCACTGGCGGGCGGAGGAGGGCAAGGCTCCGCTGCGGGTGTTCGACAGCGAAACCGGCCCGGCGGGCAAGCTGGTGGCATTGTTGATTCCACCGTCCCTTGCCGGTTTCAGTGAAGGCTTGGTCTCTCAGGCGCTGATGGATTGGCTGCGGGCGCAGCATGCCGACGGTACCGTGCTGGGCGGGGTTTGCGTGGGCTCGATCCTGCTGGCCGAAAGCGGCCTGCTCGACGGGCGCAGCGCCACCACCCATTGGACGTCCGCCAAAACCTTTGCCGCGCGTTACCCGAAGATCAAGCTCAACGCCGACAAGCCCATCGTCGACGACGGCGACCTGATCACCACCGCTGGGCTGATGGCCTGGTCGGAGCTGGGGCTGCGCCTGGTGGACCGCCTGCTCGGGCCCAGCATCGCCACGCGCACGGCGCAATTCCTGGTGATCGAGCACAGTGACAGCGCGAGCCAGTGCGGCAGTAATTTCGCGCCCATCCTGGGCCATGGCGACGGGGCGATTCTCAAGGTGCAGCATTGGTTGCAAAGCAACGGCGCGGTGGAAGTTTCCCTCGGGGCGATGGCCGAACGGGCCGGGCTGGAAGAGCGCACCTTCCTGCGCAGGTTCCGGGCCGCCACCGGCCTCAAGCCCACCGAATACTGCCAGCACCTGCGGGTCGGCAAGGCCCGGGAAATGCTCGAGTTCACCAACGGCACCATTGACCACATTGCCTGGACCGTTGGTTACCAGGACCCAGGGGCTTTCCGGTCGACGTTCAAGAAAATCACCGGGTTGGCGCCTAGCGATTACCGTGCGAGATTTGGGGTAAGTCCGCCGGGTGTTTCAAAGCCACAGTGAATGCTTTTTGTGGCGAGGGGATTTATCCCCGTTGGGCTGCGAAGCAGCCCCTGGCATGTGCGGTGTGTCAGGTGTGTGGGTGTTGATTGCGTTTGGGGCCGCTTCGCAGCCCAGCGGGGATAAATCCCCTCGCCACAGGAGCCTGCGTCTGCTGCTGGTCATCGTGCAATTAGCGGGATGCCAGGGGAGTGTCGTGAAGAATGAGACAAGCCCGATGCTATCAATTGCACACAATACGCCCACTTGACCCATCCATGCCGATGCCACCGTTAGCCTGATTCACCGGGTTGGCGCCTAGCGATTACCGGGCGAGATTTGGGGTAAGTCCGCCAGGTGTTTCAAGGCCACAGGAGCCTGCGTCTGCTGCTGGCCATCGTGCAATTGCGGGATGCCAGGGGAGTGTCGTGAAGAATGAGACAAGCCCGATGCTATCAATTGCACACAATACGCCCACTTGACCCATCCATGCCGATGCCACCGTTGGCCTGATTCACCGGGTTGGCGCCTAGCGATTACCGGGCGAGATTTGGGATAAATCCGCCGGCTGTTTCAAGGCCACAGTGAATGCTTTTTGTGGCGAGGGGATTTATCCCCGTTGGGCTGCGAAGCAGCCCCTGGCATGTGCGGTGTGTCAGGTGTGCGGATGATTGCGTTTGGGGCCGCTTCGCAGCCCAGCGGGGATAAATCCCCTCGCCACAGGAGCCTGAGTCTGCTGCTGGCCATCGTGCAATTTGCGGGATGCCAGGGGCGTGTCGTGCAGAATGAAACAGGCCTGATGCTATCAATTGCACACAATACGCCCGCTTGACTGACCCTTCCTTGCCGATGCCACCGTTGGCCTGATCTCTGCACCTGCCCCTATCTAAAGCCATCGAGCGCAGGAAAAAGGGCACCGCATGACATCAGTCAATCGCAACAAACGGGTCGTGGCCTATTCGGTCAATCCACAAGCGCCGCGCCATGAGGTCGAGACCAACCGTGCACTGGCCCAGTGGCTGGCGCAGATCCTGGAGTGGGAGTATGGCGACAGCCATGATCCCCAAGCCGGGCAAGATCCCTATCTGTTGCCCACGCAAACCCTGATCGGCACCGAGGCGCTGATGCGCCTGGGGATCAAGGGGCCGGAGGATGTGTGGGGCGGGTATGTCGAGCATGATTTTATCTGCACCAAGGCGATTACCCATGGTCTGCTGAATAAGGACGCGGTGGCGCCGAAAGGTTGGTCGCCGCTGTTCGCCAAGTTCACCCGAGGCGCGGTGCTCGATGGCGTGACGGTGTTTTCGCTCAAGGATGCCCGCCCGGCCGCTGAGCACTTGCTGTACACCGGGCCGATCCGCCTCAAGCCGATCCATGCCTGTGCCGGGCGTGGACAACGGTTGATCAAGAGCCTGGCGCAGTTCGATGAAATCGTCGCCGGGCCTGACGCCCAGGCACTGTTTAGCGACGGGGTGGTGCTGGAACAGCACCTCAACGAGGTCAAGACCCAGAGCGTCGGCCAGAGCTTTATCAACGGCAAAGTCATGAGCTACTGCGGCGTGCAACACCTGACCCACGACAACGAAGGGCTGGAAGTGTACGGCGGGTCCGACCTGCTGGTGGTGCAGGGCGGCTATATCGAGTTGCTCAGGCTCGAGCTGCCCGACGATGTGCGCGAGGCAGTGCGTCTGGCGCAAGTGTTCGATGACGCCGCCAACCAGGCCTACCCGAGCTTTTTTGCGTCGAGGCGCAATTACGACATCGCCCAGGGCCTGGATGCCGCCGGCCAGCCCCGTGGCGGTGTGTTGGAACAGTCGTGGCGCATGGGCGGGGCCAGCAGCGCCGAACTGGCGGCGCTGCAGGTGTTCGTCGAAACGCCAGAGACCAGCGCGGTGCAGGTGTCCTCGGTGGAAACCTACCTCGACCAACCGCTGCCAGCCGGTGCCAGGGAGGTATACCGCGGCGTGGCGGAAAAGGGTGACTTCCTACTCAAATACGTAACGGTTCAATCCTATGACGGCTAGAAGTGAAACCATTCAGATCGAGATCGACGATGAGCGCATGAACGGGACGTTCCTGAGTCCCAAGTCGAAGGTCCCCGGCGTACTGTTCGTGCACGGTTGGGGCGGCAGCCAGGAGCGGGACCTGGAACGGGCCAAAGGCATCGCCGGCCTCGGTTGTGTCTGCCTGACCTTCGACTTGCGCGGGCACACTGGCGGGGCGGGGATCCCCTTGTCCCGGGTCACCCGTGAAGACAACCTGCGGGATCTGTTGGCGGCCTACGACCGCTTGCTCGCCCACCCGGCCTTGGATACCTCGGCGATTGCCGTGGTGGGCACCAGTTATGGCGGTTACCTGGCCTCGATCCTGACGTCCCTGCGCCCGGTGCGCTGGCTAGCCCTGCGGGTGCCGGCGCTGTACCGCGACGAGCAATGGCACACCCCCAAGCGCGACCTGGACAAGACTGACCTGCTGGATTACCGCAGCACCCTGGTACACGCCAGCACCAACCGCGCCTTGCACGCGTGCTCGCAGTTCACCGGTGATGTGTTGCTGGTGGAGTCCGAGACCGATGCCTACGTGCCCCATGCCACGATCATGAGCTACCGGGCGGCGTGCCAGCAGACCCATTCCCTGACTCACCGGATTATCGACGGTGCCGACCATGCCTTGAGCGACCCCGTGTCACAACAGGCGTACACCTCGATCCTGGTGGACTGGATCACGGAAATGGTGGTGGGAGAGCGGTTGAGTATTATCCAGGAGCGGTAGATGTGTGGTGTTCAGGCGGGCCTCATCGCGAGCAAGCTCGCTCCCACAGGGGATATGTAGCGGTCGAGATATGTGTGTTCACAACAGATCCAATGTGGGAGCGAGCTTGCTCGCGATGGGGCCAAACCAGGCAACCCATCACTTGAGCCCAGGCTTGACCCGCAACGCCTTGGCCTTCGCCTCGATCACCAGGTACATCACCACGGTAATCAGCAATGGCAGGATGAAGTAGATCGCCCGGTAGGCGATCAACCCCGCCAGGAGGCTGCCCCGTGACACCTCATGTTGCAGGAGGGCAATGAACACTGCCTCCAACACCCCAAGCCCCGCCGGAATATGGGTGATGACCCCGGCAATACTGCTGATCATCAATACCCCGAGCACCACCGGGTAGTCCAGCTTGCTGGGTAGCAACGTGAAGATCACCGCCGCCATCAACGACCAGTTCAGGGCCCCCAGCGCCAGTTGCAGCACCGCCATGCGCGGCGACGGCAGGTTGATTTCCATGCCGCGAATGGTCCAGGCCCGGCGCTTGGAGAACCGGCAGGCCGCCAGGTAGCCGGCGCTCGCCAGCAACAACAGCACGCCCACGCCTTGCAATGCACCGCTGCTAAGTTTCCAGCCCGGCGGCATCGTCACCAGGCCGCTGCTGAACACCACCCCGGCCAGGGTCATGTAGCCGAACCAGTTGGTGGCCAGGCTCAGGCCGAGGATCTTGGCGATGTTCCCGGTGCTGACCCCCAGCCGAGAATACAACCGATAGCGCATGGCGATGCCGCCGACCCAGGCGCTGAGGTTGAGGTTGAAGGCATAGCTGATCACCCCCACCGGCAAGATCTGTCGCCAACCGAGTTTCTGACGGATATAGGTACGCCCGATCAGATCGAAGCAGGCGTAGGTGATGAAGCTGGTGATGGTCAACGCGGCGGCGATGATCAGGGTGCGCAGCTTGAAATCGGCCAGGGTGTCGAAGACTTCGGCCCAATCGATACGCCGGGCCAGGGCTGTGAACAGCACGATCAGCAGCAGGAAAAACACCAGGGTCAGCGGTCGTTTCCAACGGCTCCAGCGGGACGTGGGCTTGGCCTGTTCCGGCGCATGGGCATCTCTCGGCGCGGCGTGCGCTTCAGAGTGGTTCATGGGGTTCGCTCCGGACCGCCGTCGGCGGCGAAAAAGGTTTCAGACGCGGTTTATGGGCTGGCAGCCAGCCGGCCCAGGCCGGGAAATGGCGCAAGAAGTGGAACACCATGAAGCCGATGGTCATGCGCCACAGCAGGCCCCGCGGCGCATGGTTTTCGGGCATGGCGGTGCAGTGTTCGCGACTCAGGTGATCGAGGCGCTCGAACAGCTCGCGGTTGAACGCCCGATCGCGGATCAGCACGTTGGCTTCCAGGTTCAGCGACAGGCTCAACGGGTCGAGGTTGCTTGAACCGACGGTGCTCCAGTCCTCATCCACCAAGGCGACCTTGCCGTGCAGCGGCCGCTCGCAATACTCGTAGATCGTTACGCCAGCCTTGAGCAGATAGTTGTAGAGCATCCGCGCCGCGAGCTTGGCGATCATCATGTCCGGTTGCCCCTGCAGGATCAGCCGCACTTCCACGCCCCGCCGGGCGGCGTTGCGGATCTCGCGCAGCAACCGGTAGCCGGGGAAGAAATAGGCATTGGCGATCACCACCCGCCGCTGGGCACTGCGCAACACTTGCAGGTAGACCTCTTCGATGTCGGTCTGATGCTCGTGGTTATCCCGGTAGACCAGGCGCACCTGGCCGTCGTGGTCGCTGAACGCCAGCTCGTTGCGACGGCTGCGGCGGCGTTGCCACCAGTATTTGGCCCGGGCGGGCCGGCCGCTCTGCAGCAACGCGAAGTGATGGATGTCCACCACCGCCGGGCCTTTGACCTCCACGGAATAGTCCTGCTTGGCCTCGGGGCCGAAATCCCCCAGGTGGTCGGCGGAAAAATTGATCCCGCCGATGAACGCAATCACCCCGTCCACCACCACGATCTTGCGATGCAGGCGACGGAACCAGTTGGTGCGGATCCCCAAGTGCCGGGGCGCCGGATCGAACATCTGCAGGCGCACCCCGGCGTCGCTCAACGAGGCCAGGAAACCGGTGGTCAGCTCACCACAACCGAAGCCGTCGAGGTTGACGGTGATCCGCACGCCTCGTCGGGCCGCGTCCACCAGCAGGTCCCGCAGTTCAAAGCCGACCTTGTCTTCGAACAAAATGAAGGTTTCGAGGAGGATTTCTTCCTGGGCACGACGAATCGCCTCGAACACCCGCGGGAAATATGCCTCGCCATTTTCCAGCAGGGTGACACGGTTGTTGCCGTGCCAGCCGTATTCGATATCCGCCAGCGCCGGGTTGCGTTCGGTCGGCGGCACCTCGATTTTTTCCACCGTCGCCTTGTTCATCGTCGCGCTCATAATTCGATCTCCACCGACAGCGGTGCGTGGTCGGAAAGGTGCGACCAGGGGCGTACATTCAATACCTGGGCGTGATGGGCCTTGAGGTTGCGCACGTAGATACGGTCCAGGCGCAAAATCGGCAGGCGTGCTGGAAAGCTGCGGGCCGGCTTGCCCCATTGCTCTGCGAACACTTCCCGCAGGCCGCTGGGTTCGAGCCATTCACTGGCCTTGCCACGCCAATCGTTGAAGTCGCCGGCGACAATCACCGGCGCCTCGGGTGGCAATTCGTCCAGGCGTTGGCAAAGCAGTTTCAACTGCTCGGCGCGATGGCCTTCGCGCAGCCCCAGGTGCACACAAATGGCATGGACTTCCTGGCCTTCGCTACCCGGCAGGCGCAGTACGCTGTGGAGCATGCCGCGGCTTTCATGGCCGCTGATGGACACGTCCAGGTTGTCGTGGCGGATGATCTGGAATTTCGACAGCAGCGCATTGCCGTGGTCCCCTGCCGGGTATACCGCGTTGCGCCCGTAGGCGAACTGTGGCCAGAGGGTGTCGGCGAGGAACTCGTATTGCGGCATGCTCGGCCAGTTGCTGTAGCGCTGGGGATGGTGCTCGTGGGTTCCATGGACTTCCTGCAGGAACACCACGTCGGCGGACACACTGCGTACCGCTTCGCGCAGCTCCGGCAGGATGAAGCGCCGGTTCAGGGCGGTGAAGCCCTTGTGGGTATTGACTGTCAGCACGGTGAAACGGCTGACCCGGTCGAGGGCCTGGGCCTGTTGCCGGGGCGGCTCGTGGGTCGCTTCGGTGGTGTGCGGGCGGCTCATGGCAACACTCCTTCGGCCGGGCGCTCACCAGGCGTGGTGGTGAGGTCCTTGTCCAGATGCAAGTGTTCCAGCAAGTGGCGTGCGTCATAGGGCGCGCGGACTTTGATGTCGTTGTCGAAATAGCAGAACACTTCCCGACTCTTGCGTGCCCGGGGCTTTTTGTCCGGGTCGATCAGGTGCGCGTCGCTTGGCTGCTGGCCGTGGCTCCAGGCCTCGATCCGGTCGCCCCAGCGCTTCAGCGCCTCGTCGGTGTAGCCGCTGGCGTACAGCTCCTCGGCACCATGCAGGCGCAGGTAGACGAAATCGCTGGTGACGTCTTCGCGATAGGGCCATTTGCCGGCGGTGTCGGCGATCACCAGGGCCACGTCGTAGCGCTTGAGCAGGGTGACGAAGTGCGGGTCGATGAAGCTCTCATGGCGAATTTCCACGGCGTGGCGCAGCGGCCGTTTTTTATCGGCCTGGGTGCTGGCTTGGCCGTCCAGCCGCGGCTCGTGCTCCCGGGCCAGGGCGGCGGCGCCTTCGGTGTCGTGGGGCAATTGCTTGAGAAAGTTTTCGAACAGCTCGGGGTCGAATTTGAAGCTGGGCGGAAACTGCCAGAGGATCGCCCCCAGCTTTTCCTTGAGTTCCAATACGCCGGAGGCGAAGAAATTGGCCAAAGGCTTGCGAATGTCCCGCAGGCGCTTGATGTGGGTGATGAAGCGCGGAGCCTTGACGCTGAACACGAAGCCGGGCGGTGTCTCGGCATACCACTGGGCATACCGTTCGGGGCGTTGCAGGGCGTAGAACGATCCATTGATTTCGATACTGTTGACCGCGCGCGAGGCGAATTGCAATTCCCGTTTCTGGGTCAGCCCCTTGGGGTAGAAATCCCCCCGCCAAGGCGTATAGCGCCAGCCGGAAATGCCAATGTGGATCGCCGTCATGTATCCCTCCCGTGCCAATGACCTCGTACCGCTGGTGTCTTGCTGATGACTGTCGGGCGGCGCGGAAAGTTTCGCCGAAGCGCCGGGCGGTGAGGCTATGGGGCTTGAAGGCGCTTGTGGATAACCATTCGGCGGGGCACTTCGCGCGAACTTATCCACAGCAGGTGATGTTGCCCAGGCGGTTGGATACGCAAGTCGAAAAACTCAGCGCCTTCACCACGGGCGCTTGTGCCTGGCCTAAAGATGTTGAATCAGCTTGGCGCGTATCCCAGCCATTCCTTGAGCATCCAACTCCACCCAAAGATGCTGCTTGCCGGCCATCTGCGCCGCCACCGGCAAACCATCGCGATACACCAGCCGATTACTTGCCAGCGCTGGCACTTTTATCCCCGGCAGCAGGGTGCCGGCCAGGTTCAGCGGGTCGACCCCGCACACCGCCACCAGGCTGCCGTCGGCAGGACGGCGGCGGGTTTCGCGCAGCAGCGGGATGGCTTCGGGCAGGGCGAATTGTTCGCCCGCCAGGCCGCTGACAAAACGCCCGCCGCGAATCTCGCCCCGTGCCTCCAGGCGATGAAAGGTGCGCAGCAGCTCGCGCCAACTCGGCAGCCAGTCGGCCTCGCGCTCCAGCAGGCGCCAGAACACCACCCCGTAACGGCGCAGCAAGGTCATGGCGATGTGCTCTAACGTCTCCGGCGCGGTGGGCACGGGGCGGTTGTCCGCAGGCGCGGGTGGGCTGCGGCGCAACAAGGCCCAGCGCCCGGCGTCGTCCATGCCGCCGACAAACGCTCCGCGCCCGCGCCGGCTGCTGCGGGCCTGGCGTTTGCTGGCCGGGGTGATCAGCGCGCGCAAGCCAGCGAAGCTGTCGGCATTTACCAAGCCGGCGCCTACCAGTTCCTGCAAGGCGATTTCCAGTTCGCTGCGCAGCAGATGGGCCTCGTGGGCCAGTTCGTCGAAAAACAGCGCGCCGTGTTCGCTGAGGGCCTGATGGACTTTTTGCGTCTTGGGCGACAGCTCATCAAGGGCCGTTTGCCCGGCCAGGCTGCTCCACAACGCCACCTGACTGCGCGGCAGCAGCACCACCGGCGTGCTGCGCAGGGCGCTGGCGGAAGGCTTCTGGCGAGCACTCAGGCGCGTCCATATCCACTTGCCACTGCGGCACAACTCATCGAGCCAACTGGGCGAATAGTCCTTGATCCGCGCCGGCAACAGATCGCTGTCCCAGGCCGATGCGGCGACCGGGTAGCCTTCGAGCTGACTCAGTATCGACGGCAGCACGGCATTGCCCCGGCCCTGAGTGGACGATGACAGGTGCTGCCAGTCGAACAGGAACCGCATGAAGTCCTGCAACATCACCGGCTCGATTTCCCGGCGCAGGCGCTTGACCGTGTAGCGATGAATCCGCGCCAGCAAATGGCGCTCGCACCATTCCTCCTGGCCGGTGCCCGGCGTGAACCGCCCGCGCAGCACGTAGCCTTGTTGCTCAAGCTGCGCCAGGCCCTGGGTGACCTGCGGGGTCGACAGCCCCAGCGGGTAGGCAATGGCCTTCAACGGCAGCGGGCCAAAGGCACTGAGCCGGGCGCGGAGCACTTCCACCAGGGCTTCGTCGCTGGCCCAGGCTTCATCGAAACCGGCCAGGGGCGTCAGCACCGGTTGCCATTGGGCCTGTGGATAAAGGGCTTGCAGGCAGGTCAGGCGCTCCAGCGGCAGCCACAGACCACGCTCGGCACTGATCTGCAGGTGACTGGCGCGACCACTGGTGGCCAATGCCTGCAACCAATCCAGCCACGGCGCGTGGGCGTCGACTTCGCTGTCGGCGATGCAGGCCAGGCTCATCAAGGCTTCGTGCATCTCATCGAGATTGGCCGGCGTCGGCCAGGCCTCATCCCGGACCGACTGAATGGCCTCGGCATCCAGGGCGCCAAGGTCGTCGGTGGCCTGTGGATCGCTCCAGCGTCGGTTGATCACCGCTTGGGTGCGCCGTTCTTCCAGCGGCGCATCGTCGAGAAAGGTGTAGGGCCGGGCGCTGAGGATTTCTGCCGCCAGGGGCGAGGGCGCCGGCAGGTCGCGGCTGATCAGGCGAATCTCGCCCGCTTCCATGCGCCGCAACAACGTCAGCCAGCCTTCGCTGTCCATGGCCTCGTGCAGGCAATCGTCGAGGGTCTGTTCCACCAGCGGGTGGTCGGGGATCTCCCGTTCGCCGGCCAGGTTTTCCAGGCAGGCGATCTGGTCCGGAAACACGCTGGCAATCAGGTCTTCGCTTTTCATCCGCTGGATTTGCGGAGCGACTTTGCGCCCGCCGGTGTAGCGTGGCAAAGCCAGGGCCACGCCAGCGTTCCAGCGCCAGCGCACGCCGAACAGCGGCGCATCCAGCACTGCCTGGACCAGAATCTGTTCGGCGCTGTGGCTGTTGAGGTAGCGCCAGACCTCGTCCAGGTCGAAGCTGTGGCTGGTGGACAGCGACAGCACGATGGCGTCCTCGCTGGCGGCGGCCTGCAATTCGAAGTTGAAGGTGCGGCAGAAGCGTTTGCGCAGGGCCAGGCCCCAGGCGCGGTTGATGCGGCTGCCAAAGGGCGTGTGGATAATCAGTTGCGTGCCGCCGGACTCGTCGAAAAAACGCTCCATCAGCAGCGTTTCCTGAGACGGCAGGGCGCCGAAGGCCAGGCGCGCCGGGGCCAGGTAGTCGACCAATTGTTCGGCGCTGGCGAGGTTCAGGCGCAAGGTGCCGGTCAACCAGTCGAGGGCCGGTTGCAGGTTGCCCGGCGTGGCGCCGAGCAGTTGATCGAGCTGGGCTTGCAGGCGCGCCACGGCCAGGGACAGCTCGGCGCTGCGGCCCGGGGCTTCGCCGAGCCAGAACGGAATGGTCGGCGGCTGGCCCTGGGCGTCTTCGACCCGCACGCGGCCGGTCTCGACGCGAATGATGCGATACGACGTATTGCCCAACTGGAACACATCGCCGGCAATGCTCTCCACGGCGAAATCTTCGTTGACGCTGCCAATGTTCAAGCCCTGGGGTTCGAGCAGCACGCTGTAGTCGGCATTGTCTGGAATGGTGCCGCCGCTGGTCACCGCAGTCAGCTTGCTGCCCCGGCGCCCGCGCAGGGTCCGGGTCACGGCATCGCGGTGCAGGTAGGCGCTGCGCACGCCCTGGCGGCCATTGAGGCCTTCGGCGAGCATTTGCAACACCGCCTGGTAATGCCCTTCGTCCAGCTCGGCGTAGGGCGAGGCGCGGCGGAAAGTCTCCAGCAGCGCCTGCTCCGGCCATTCCTGGCAACTGACTTCGGCGACGATCTGCTGGGCCAGCACATCCAGCGGCGCCTTGGGGATGTGCAGGATGTCGAGTTCGCCACGGCGCACGCAGTCGAGCAGGGCGGCGCATTCGATCAAGTCGTCGCGGGTGGTGGCGAACAGGCGGCCCTTGGGGGTGCCGCCGACATGGTGCCCGGAACGGCCGACCCGTTGCAGGAACGCCGAGATCGAACGGGGCGAGGCGATCTGGCACACCAGGTCGACATCGCCGATATCAATGCCCAGCTCCAGGGACGCGGTGGCGATCAATACCTGCAGTTCGCCGCGTTTGAGGCGTTGTTCGGCGTCGAGGCGAAACTCTTTTGCCAGGCTGCCGTGGTGGGCGGCCACGGCGTCCTTGCCCAGGCGCTCGCTCAGATGACGGCTCAGGCGTTCGGCCAAACGTCGGGTGTTGACGAACACCAGGGTGGTGCGGTGTTCCCGGGCCAGCTCGGCGAGGCGGTTGTAGACCCGTTCCCACACGTCATTGGCCATCACCGCCGACAGCGGTACTGGCGGCACCTCTATGTCCAGGTCCCGGGGGCGGGCGTGGCCGATGTCGACGATTTCACAGGCGCGTCCCTCACCGACGAGAAAACGCGACACCGCTTCGATGGGCTTTTGCGTCGCGGACAGGCCGATGCGCACCAGCGGTTCGGCGCACAGGGCTTGCAGGCGTTCCAGGCTCAAGGCCAGGTGGCTGCCGCGCTTGCTGGCGGCAATGGCATGGATTTCGTCGACGATCACCGTGCGGGTGCTGGCGAGCATCTGCCGGCCGGAATCGGAACCGAGCAGTACGTAGAGCGACTCGGGCGTGGTCACCAGGATGTGCGGCGCGGTCTTGCGCATCGCCGAGCGGTCTTTCTGCGGCGTATCGCCGGTGCGCACGGCGGTGGTGATCGGCAAGGGCGGCAAACCCATCTGCTGCAATTGCTCGGTGATGCCGGCCAGGGGATTCTGCAGGTTGATCTGGATATCGTTGCTCAGGGCCTTGAGCGGCGAGACGTAGACCACCAGGGTCTGGTCCGGCAGGCCGCCTTGTTCCAGGCCGCGGTGCACCAGGTCATCGAGCACCGCGAGAAACGCCGTCAGGGTCTTGCCCGAGCCGGTGGGGGCCGCCACCAGGGTCGAACGGCGCTGGCCGATCAACGGCCACGCCTGGGCCTGGGCGGCCGTGACCGCCGGGAATGTCTGACTGAACCAGGCGCGGACGGCGGGGTGGAAGCCTGCCATGGCGTGGTCGGCTGCAACGGGCAGATTCATGGAGGCAGTTTAGGCGGGTGGGGTGGGGAGGATGCAAGTCCCGTCAGAAGTCCGTGCGGAACATGAGGTCCATACTGCCTGTGTGGCGAGGGGATTTATCCCCGCTGGACTGCGTAGCAGTCCCTTCATCGGCAACCAGGGCGGATCAGATTCACCCCATGTGCCTGTTTGGGGCCGCTGCGCAGCCCAGCGGGGATAAATCCCCTCGCCACAAGATAAGTTTCAGCCTTGAAAGTCGGTTAAACCCGAAGGTCCGCACTTTACGGATGACGGTTGCGCACTAAACCCGCAAAATGCAACGATTCCGACAACGCCTGCGGGCGTTGTCGATCAAATTCTTGTGCCAACAGACTGGGCCTGCTGACTTTATGCGAATGCGCCTTATGTTACTGGGCGGCGGAAATGCCCTTGGGCAGGCGCTGATTCGCCTCGGTGCAGAAGAAGACATCGGTTTTCTTGCCCCCCGCCCACCTGAAGACGGTTGGGATGCCGCGAGCCTCACACAGTTGCTCGACGACACCCGTCCGGACGCCTTGATCAACCTGGCGTACTACTTCGACTGGTTCCAGGCCGAGGCCGTCAGCGAGCAGCGCCTGGCCAGCCAGGAGCGTGCTGTCGAGCGTCTGGCCGAGCTGTGCCAGCACCACAACATCATCTTGCTGCAACCGTCGAGCTATCGGGTGTTCGACGGCTCCCGCGCCACGGCCTACAGCGAAAAGGACGAGCCGGTGCCCCTGGGCCTGCGCGGCCAGGCGTTGTGGCGGATCGAACAAAGCGTGCGCGCCACCTGCCCGCAACACGTGCTGCTGCGTTTCGGCTGGTTGCTGGACGACAGCGCCGACGGCATCCTCGGACGTTTCCTGGCCCGGGCCGAGCAGCCGGAAGAACTGCTGCTGGCCGACGACCGTCGGGGCAATCCGACGCCGGTGGACGATGCGGCGCGTGTGATCATCTCGGTGCTCAAGCAACTCGATTGTGCGGCGCCGCTGTGGGGCACCTACCATTACGCCGGGCACGAGGCGACCACACCGCTGGCGCTGGGCCAGGCGATCCTGACCGAAGCCCGGGCCCTGCATCCTCTGGCGATCGAGTCGCCTACGGCCCAGGCCCACGCGGCACGCCCGGACGCCGCGGAAGAGCCGCAGCACGCGGTGCTGGCCTGCAAGAAAATTCTGCACACCTTCGGGATCAAGCCCCGTGCTTGGCGCGCGGCACTCCCTGGCTTATTGGATAGGTTTTATCGCCATGGCTGACGGCCCTGTTCTAATCACCGGCGGCGCGGGTTTCATTGGTTCGCACCTGACTGACGCCTTGCTCGCCAAGGGGTATGCGGTGCGCATCCTCGATGACTTGTCCACCGGCAAGCGCAGCAACCTGCCGCTGGACAACCCTGCGGTCGAACTGATCGAAGGCGATGTCGCCGATGCCGCCCTGGTGGCTCGGGCCATGGTCGGTTGCAGTGCCGTGGCGCACCTGGCGGCGGTGGCGTCGGTGCAAGCCTCGGTGGACGACCCCGTGCGTACCCACCAGAGCAATTTCATCGGTACCCTGAATGTCTGCGAGGCCATGCGCCAGAGCGGTGTGAAACGGGTGCTGTTCGCCTCCAGCGCGGCGGTCTACGGCAACAACGGCGAAGGCCAGTCCATCGACGAAGACACCCCCAAGGCCCCGCTCACGCCGTATGCCTCGGACAAACTGGCCAGCGAGTTCTACTTCGACTTCTATCGCCGCCAGCACGAGCTGGAGCCGGTGGTGTTCCGCTTCTTCAACATCTACGGCCCGCGCCAGGATCCGTCCTCGCCGTATTCCGGGGTCATCAGCATCTTCAGCGAACGGGCGCAGAAAGGCCTGCCGATCACGGTGTTCGGCGACGGCGAGCAGACCCGGGACTTTGTCTACGTCGAAGATCTGGTGGATTTGCTGGTGCAGGCCATCGAGAAGCCCGAGGTGGAAGTGGGCGCGGTGAACGTCGGCTGGAACCAGGCCACGACCCTCAAGCAGTTGCTCCAGGCGCTGGCTGCGGTGGTGGGTGATCTGCCGCCAATCAGCTACGGTCCGGCGCGCTCCGGCGACATCCGTCATTCCCGGGCTGACAACCAGCGGTTGCTGCAGCGCTTCAGCTTTCCACCGCAAACCCCGATGAGCGTGGGGCTGGCGCGGTTGTTGGGCCGCTGAGATCACCGCCCCAAACAACTGTGGGAGCGAGCTTGCTCGCGATGACGGTGGATCAGCCAGCAATCATATTGACTGGCCCACCGATATCGCGAGCAAGCTCGCTCCCACAGGGATTTTTGTATCTTCAGGTTCGGGTTAGAACTTGTAGCCCAACCCCACCATGTAGATCCAAGGGTCCACATCGACATTCACCTTGGCCCGGGTACCGCCGGCCACGGCGTTGTTGTCCACATACGCGGTGGTGTCGATGTCGATGTAGCGAACCTGGCCGTTGATCATGATGTTGTCGGTCAACATGTAGTCAGCACCCACTTGCCACGCCATGCCCCAACTGTTGCTCGCGCGGAAGTTGCTGAAGCCGTTGGCGCTGGCTTCGCTGCCCACGTGTTCGTCGTAGATCCAGGTGTAGTTGATGCCCGCGCCAACATAAGGCTGGAACGTCGACTTGGCGTCGAGTGGGTAGTAGACCAGGCTCAGGGTTGGCGGCAGGTGCTTGAGGGTGCCGAGCTTGTTGTTGGCTGCGCCCAGGGCGGTGCCTTTGATTTTCACGTCGTGTTCGAACGGCGAGGCCGCCAGCAGTTCGATCCCCAGGTTGTTGGTGATCATGTAGGCGAAGTTCAAGCCCAACTGCGTGTCGCTGCTCATGGTCGCCTTGCCGCCCAGGTCGGCGCCGGCCAGCGGGCCGCGATCGACCTTGACGCTGGAGCTGTCGGCTTCCGGATTGACGGTGATGGCACCGGCGCGAACGATGATGTCGCCCGCCGTATGGGCTTGGGCGAGCGGGGCGGCGAGGGCGAGGGCAACGAGGGACGCGCTGAGCAAGGACTTGTTCATGGGGGCTCCAGAGGGCATCGAAATTTGATGTCCTATGGTACGAAGCCGTCTGGTCCGGTCTTTTGACACAGCTCAATGAGTCAGCGGGTGTTTAATTGACTCAGCTCAATAAAAGCGCTGATGAGAAAATTTGGGGGAACCATCGCGAGCAAGCTCGCTCCCACATGATTCGACCACATTCTTTCTGAAGAAACACGATCAACTGTGGGAGCGAGCTTGCTCGCGATAGCTATCTCATCAACAACACATCACTACCGGATTCACTCCGGCAGCTCATACACATAGATCTTCTCGGCCTCCATCTGATACCCGGCATCGGCCAGCTCACTGGTGGACGGCTTGACCTGCATCGGCCCTTCGACCCAGTACGGTTGGTACAGCTCGTCGAGCTTGACCCCCACTTCGCTTTTCACATGCACGATCTGGTTCGACGGCGGTGGCGGCACATGGATGCAGGCGCCGAAGTACGGCACCAGCAAGAAGTCCGTGGTGCGTCCTTCCTCGCTGACTTCCAGCGGCACGATATAGCCCGGCAAGCGAATCTGCTGGCCGTCCAGGGCCTTGACCACCGGGGCGTCGGGCAGGTCCTGCTTGGCCGCCGGTGCGGATTCGGCGGCCAGGGCGTCGCTCATCTTCGACAAGTCGTGCAGCGGGGTCATGTTCGGCACTTCCGGCGGCGCGTCCGGCGGGATCATTTCCGACCAGGCCAGGTCCCTCGGCTCGGCCGCCCACAGCGGCAGGGCGACCATCATCAATAGCGCGAGCAGGGCGCGGGGCATCTTCAAGGTCCTCATAGACGGATCGACAGGCCATCGGCCAACGATTGGCGATAGGCGCGCCAGGCCGGCACGCTGCCCATCAGCAGGGCGGCGACCAGGATGCCAGCCATGAGCGTCCATTCATACTCGCTCGGCCAGCCCAGTGGCAGGTACAAGCCGTAGGCCGACTGAACGTAGCCCTGGGCGGCGGCGATACCGATGTACAGAAGGGCCAGCCCGGCGCTCACCCCGGCCAGTGCCAGGGCAAAGGCTTCGAGCACCAGCAGCGTTGCGATGTGCCACGGCCGCGCACCCACCGAACGCAGGATCGCCATTTCCCGACGACGTTCGTTGAGGCTGGTGAGGATAGCCGTAAGCATGCCGATCAACCCGGTCAGGACCACGAACAACGAAATCACGAACAAGGCTTTTTCCGCCGTGCCCATCAGGCTCCACAATTCCTGCAGGGCCACGCCGGGCAGGATGGCCAGCAGCGGCTCGCCACGGAACTCATTGATCTCGCGCTGCAAGGCAAAGGTGGAAATCTTGCTGTTGAGGCCGAGCATGAACGCGGTGATCGCTTGGGGCGTGAGGTCCATGTTGCGGGCCTGGTCGGCGCTGATGCGGCCATTGCCCTGGGCCGGCACGCCGTTCTTCCAGTCGATGTGGATCGCCTCCATGCCACCGAGGCTGATGTGCAGCGTGCGGTCCACCGGGGTGCCGGTGCGCTTGAGAATCCCGACCACGGTGAAGGGCTTGTCGTCGTGCTTGACCAGGCTGATTGCCGCCACGCCGTGGGCCAGCACCAGCTTGTCGCCGAGCTTGTAGTGCAGCGCCTCGGCCACTTCGGCACCGAGCACCACTTCGAACGGATCGGTGGCGAACGCCCGGCCATCGGCCAGTTCCAGGTGTTGCTGGCGGCCGTACTGGTAGTGCTCGAAGTAGGCCTCGGTGGTGCCCATCACCCGATAACCGCGATGGGAATCGCCGAGGGACATGGGGATCGCCCACTTCACTTTCGGGTTATTGGCGAAGTGTTCGAAGCTGTCCCAGCGGATGTTGTTGGTGGCGTTGCCGATGCGAAACACCGAATACAGCAGCAGGTTCACGGAGCCGGAGCGGGCGCCGACGATCAGGTCGGTGCCGCTGATGGTGCTGGCGAAACTGGCCCGCGCCTCGGTGCGCACCCGTTCCACCGCCAGCAGCAGGCACACCGACAGGGCGATGGCAAACGCAGTGAGGATCGCGGTGAAGCGGCGGTTCGCCAGGCTGGCTATGGCTAGACGGAACAAATACATCTCAAACCTCGAGTGGCGTGGCGGCGCGATTGAGATCGGCCAGCGAGAGGTGGCGGTCGAACAGCGGCGCCAGGCTCTGGTCGTGACTGACGAACAGCAGGCTCGACCCGGCCTCGCGGCATTCAGCGAACAGCAGCCGCAGGAAGTTTTCCCGGGCGTCGTAGTCCAGGGCCGAAGTTGGTTCGTCGGCGATCACCAGTTCCGGTTGGCCGATCAATGCCCGGGCGGCGGCGACCCGTTGTTGCTGGCCGATGGACAGTGAGTCGGCGCGACGCTCCAGCAGGTTCGGATCGGTCAAGCCCAGGTGGGCCAGCAGCGTGGCGGCGGCTTGATCGACACTGCCATGGCGCTGGGTGGCCCGTTGCGCTCGTAGCTTCGAGAAGTGGCAGGGCAGTTCGACATTCTCGCGGACCGAGAGAAACGGCAGCAGGTTGAATTGCTGGAAAATGTAGCCAGTGTGGTCCACGCGAAAACGGTCGCGGCGGCCGGCGCCCAGTTCGCTGAGGTCCTGGCCGAGCAGGCGGATGCTGCCCCGGTCCGGTGTCTGCACCCCGCCCAGCAGCCCCAGCAAGGTGGTCTTGCCACTGCCGCTCGGGCCCTTGAGAAACAGCGTCTCACCGGCTTCCAGGCGAAACGCCGGGATATCCAGCAACGGCGGATGCCCGGGCCAACTGAAGCCCAGGTCGGACAGTTCGATGAGTGCTTGGGTCATATGAAACCGGTCAGATCAAGGTGAATCCCTGTGGGAGCGAGCTTGCTCGCGATAGCGATGTGTCAGGCGGTATAGGTGTTGGATGTGCCGGCCTCATCGCGAGCAAGCTCGCTCCCACAATGGGTTTTCGGTGTACTTAGAATTTCAGCGATGGCGCCTTGGCCGTCACTTCCACGCCTTGCTGGCCGCTCGGGCTGATCAGTTGTACCTGAATTTTCTGGGTGGCCGGGAAGGTTTTGAACAGGGTCGCCAGGTCCAGGTTCTTCAGTGCACCGGGGGCGGCGCAGGTGAATTGGTAGTGGGCATGAATCTCACTGTGCTCGCCGTGGTGCTCGTCGCCGTCTTCATCATGGTCTTCGTGGTCCGGTTCATCGCCGAACAATGGGCTTTCCAGTTCCTGTTGGGCCACGGTGCATTTGGCGGCGGCCGGCAGGGTGAACAGTGCCAGTGGCTTGTCCAACTGCGCGCGTACGGCGGCCACCTTGGCCTTGTCGGCATCGCTGGTGGCGGCATGTTCGAAGCCCACCAGGTTCATCGCCGGGCTTTCCAGTTCCAGCTCCAGGGTCTGGCCGTCCAGGGCGGCGTTCAACCGGCCCACACCGTGTTCGTGGGCACCAAGGCTGCCGTGCTCGTGGTCATGATCATGCTCGACCGCCGCATGAGCGACAGCCAATGGCAGCAGGGCGAACGGCAAAGCGAGAAGCAGACGACGCATGACGAGTCTCCGAAAAGGTTATGTAATCTTATAACGAAAGTACGGAGAGTTTGACCGTCTGCTTGGCGTCGCGCAAGGGCCATGGGAGCATGGGAACATGAAATATTCAGGAGCACGGTGATGTTGCGGATACGCGGAACCGTCGGCGAATGGCCGGTGGACTTGACGATCGACATGGATGAGGGCGATTGGGCGCAGCTCGGCGCGCAGTTGCAAGTGGCCAAGGCCGAAGTCACGGCGGTACCGACCGCCAAGCCGGCGAACCAGGACGATACCCAGTGGCAGATCGCCAAGGAACTGCTGCGCAAGGCCGGGAAACTGAGCGGCCCGGACCTGCTGGAACAGCTCGAAGGCCTGACCGGCAGCGCCTCGGCGGGCAAGCGTTTGTTGGTGCGCTTGCGCCATTGCGCCGAGGTCAAGGTGCTGAGCGGCGCCGATACGCCGCTCTATAGCTGGGTCGGTCAGTAAAGCGCGGCGAACAGCTTGCGACGATAGGTCGTCACCAGCGGATGGTCGTTGCCCAGCAGTTCGAAGACTTGCAGCAAGGTCTTGTGGGGCAGGCCTTCGCTGTAGCTGCGGTTACGCACGAACAGCTTGAGCAACGCCTCGAGGGCCGCTTCGTACTGCTGGCGCGCCAGTTGCTGGACCGCCAGTTGGTACACCGCTTCATCGTCCTGCGGGTCTTTCGCCAGGCGCGCCTTGAGGTCGGCGGCGTCCGGCAGGTGCTTGGCCAGGCCGAGGAACTGGATCTGCGCCTTGGCGCCGGCGAGGGCGGCCTTGTGTTCGTCGCTTTTCACCGCGTCGAGCACGGTCTGTGCTTCGTCCAGCTCGCCGCGCTCGGTCAGGCAGCGGGCATACAGGATCAGCGCCTTGGCGTTGGTATTGTCTTCACCCAGCAGCACCGTGAGCACGGCTTCGGCGTCGGCGAAACGGCCATCGTCGAACAGCGCCTGGGCCTGTTCGAACGGGTCGGCCGCGGCCGGCGGCGGCATCTGCACATGGGGTTCGAGCATCGTGCGTACCGCCGACTCCGGCTGGGCACCGGCAAAGCCGTCGACGGGTTGGCCGTCCTTGAACAACACCACCGTCGGCAGGCTGCGGATGCCGAAGCGGGCCACAATGTCTTGCTCGATGTCGCAGTTGACCTTGGCCAGCAGCAATTCGCCTTGATAGCTCTCGGCAATGGTTTGCAGCATTGGCATCAGCGCCTTGCATGGCGCGCACCACTCGGCCCAGAAATCCACCAGCACCGGTTTGTGGAAGGAGTTCGCGATCACCGACTGGTCGAAATCGGCCGTGGTGGCGTCGAAGATGTAGGGCGTTTCCTGAGTCATGGGCAATCCCGTAGAGCGCTTGAATGGGGCAACTATACGGCTTGGAGGGGGTGGCTGAAAGCGGGGAGGTCTTTCGCCCTGTGGTGTCTGACAGGACGCCTTCGCGGGCAAGCCCGCTCCCACAGTTGATCTCCAGTGGATACAACATTCGCGTTCACTCTAGATTCCCTGTGGGAGCGGGCTTGCTCGCGAAGCTTTTCAGGCGCGCCGCGCGTGATACAGGCTCACATGCCGAAACTCTTCCGGCTCGGCCAGGTCCGGCAAGGTCATGGCCTGGAGCATGTCGATGCGCCGGTACAGCGGATGCTGGAAATCCCGCACCCGGGAATCGGCCACCAACGCCTCACGACCACGGCTGAGGAATTGATCGAGCAGCGGCAGGTTGGCCCGGTCGTAGAGCACGTCGGCGACCAGGATCAGGTCGAAACGATCGGCCTCGGCGAAAAAATCCGTCGAATACCCCAGCTCCACGTCATTGAGCGCGGCATTGGCCTGGCAGGCGGCAATCGCCAGCGGGTCGAGGTCGCAGGCCACCACTTCCTGCGCCCCCGCCTTGACCGCCGCGATGCCCGCCACGCCGGAACCGGCGCCGAAATCCAACACCCGCTTGCCTTCGACCCACCGCGGTTGTTCGGCCAGGTAGCGGGCCATCGCCAGGCCGCTGGCCCAGCAGAAACTCCAATAGGGCGGCTCGTGAAGAATGCGCCGGGTTTCTTCCGGGCTGAAGGCGCGGTCCATGTTGTCGCCGTCGATCAGCCACAATTTCAAGTCGGTGCCCGGTAGCGGACAAGCGGCCAGGCGCGCGTCGCCCAGCAACTCGCCCAACGCTTGTTGCAGGCCTTGCGGTGCACTCATGGCGCTTTGACGAATTGCAGGGTGCCCAGGGCCTGGGTTGCCGGTTGGCTGATTCGCTGCTCTGGCAGGTGCAGGATCAACTGGCCGGACTGGCTGGCGCGACCCCGCAGTTCCACGCGGGCGCCCATCGGAAAAGCTTGCGGGTTGAAGCGCAAGCGGAAGGGCAGGGCCTGGTTGGTGCCGATCAGGCTGGAACTGGCGAGCAGTTGCTGTGGACGGTCTTTTTCGTCGATCACCAGCAGCGCCAGTTCCACTTCGGCCCCGGCCGGCACGCCTTGCAAGGTGCCGCTCAACTCGCGCTGGTGCGCCGGCAGCGGCCCCAGCTCGGTGGCCTGCCGGGCTTTTTCCTGGGCCTGTTTCGGCGCAGGGGCCGGGGCGGGCGCAGCGGGTTTGGGGGCATCGCTGCTGCACGCCATCAGCAGGCTGAAAAAACTGAGCAAAACGAGCGATCGTAGCGGCATGTGTGGCTCCAGCAAGGTGAATTCCATGGATCTGACGGTAAGCCCGTCTGTATACCGTAAACCCTATGGCTTGTCTTGCCAGTGGGATGCGCTACCATGGCCCTCCCTTTTTTTGTTGCCTGCCACCATGCACTGTCCCTTCTGCGGTGCCAACGACACCAAGGTCATCGACTCGCGACTGGTCGCCGAAGGCGAACAAGTCCGCCGCCGCCGCGAATGCCTGGCTTGCGGCGAACGTTTCACGACGTTCGAGACCGCTGAACTGGTGTTGCCGCGCCTGATCAAAACCGACGGCAGCCGCCAGCCGTTCGATGAAGAAAAACTGCGCGCCGGCATGCAGCGCGCCCTGGAAAAACGCCCCGTGAGCGTCGAACGCCTGGAAGCGGCGCTGGTGCATATCAAGCACAAGCTGCGGGCGACCGGCGAACGCGAGGTCAAATCCCTGGTGGTCGGTGAGCTGGTAATGGCCGAGCTGCAGAAGCTCGATGAGGTCGCCTACATCCGTTTCGCCTCGGTGTACCGGCGCTTCCAGGACCTGAACGAGTTCCGCGAGGAAATCGACCGCCTGGCCCGCGAACCGGTGAAAGAATGACCGGTGCGGCGCAGCAGGCCGTCCTCGACGCCCACTACATGGCCCGTGCCCTGGAGTTGGCGCGGCGCGGTCACTACACCACCCACCCCAACCCCCGGGTCGGTTGCGTGATCGTGCGTGACGGGCAGATTGTCGGCGAAGGTTGGCACATCCGCGCCGGTGAGCCCCATGCCGAAGTCCATGCCCTGCGCGCCGCCGGTGACAATGCCCGGGGCGCCACGGCCTACGTGACCCTGGAGCCGTGCAGCCATCATGGGCGTACGCCGCCGTGCGCCGATGCATTGGTCAATGCGGGTGTGGCGCGGGTGGTGGCAGCGATGCAGGACCCCAACCCGGACGTCGCCGGGCGCGGCCTGCAACGCCTGGCCCAGGCCGGCATCGCCACTGAAAGCGGCGTGTTGGAAGGCGAAGCGCGCAAGCTCAATGAAGGTTTTCTCAAGCGCATGGAACAGGGGCTGCCGTTCGTACGGGTCAAGCTCGCCATGAGCCTCGATGGCCGCACCGCCATGGAAAGCGGCGAAAGCCAGTGGATCACCGGCCCGGCTGCACGTTCGGCGGTGCAACGCCTGCGCGCCCAGGCCAGTGTGGTGCTGACCGGTGCCGACACGGTGCTGGCGGATGACGCCCGGCTGACCGTGCGCGCCGATGAATTGGGGCTCGATGCCGAGCAGACCGCGTTGGCCATGAGCCGTCCGCCGCTGCGGGTGTTGGTGGACGGGCGCCTGCGGGTGCCGCTGGATGCGGCGTTTTTCAAGGCCGGCCCGGCGCTGGTCGCTACCTGCATGGCGGTGGAAGAACAATACGCCAACGGTCCCGAATGCATGATCGTGGCGGGAGATGACGGACAGGTCGATCTGCGTCGGTTGCTGGTGGAGCTGGCGGCCCGTGGCGTCAACGAGGTGCTGGTGGAGGCCGGTCCGCGCCTGGCGGGGGCTTTCGCCCGGCAGGGGCTGGTGGACGAGTTCCAGATTTTCATCGCCGGCAAGTTCCTCGGTTCTACGGCGCGACCGCTGCTGGACTGGCCGCTGGCGCAGATGAAAGATGCCCCGCAGCTGAAAATCACCGAAATCCGCGCCGTGGGCGATGACTGGCGAGTCATCGCCGTTCCCGTTCCACCGGCCAGCGTATAATTCCCGGCTTTCGCTCACGCGGCGGCCCGTTCTCGAGGAGGACTCCATGTTTACCGGCATCATCGAATCCATCGGCAGTATCCGTGCACTCACCCCCAAGGGCGGCGATGTGCGGGTCCATGTCGAAACCGGCAAGCTCGACCTGAGCGACGTCAAGTTGGGCGACAGCATCGCGGTAAATGGCGTCTGCCTGACCGCCGTCGAATTGCCGGGCAACGGCTTCCTGGCGGACGTCAGCCGTGAAACCCTCGACTGCACGGCCATGAACGACCTCAAGAGCGGCAGCCCGGTCAACCTGGAAAAGGCCCTGACCCCCACCACTCGCCTGGGCGGGCACCTGGTCAGCGGCCATGTGGACGGCGTTGGCGAAGTGGTCTCGCGCACGGATAACGCCCGGGCCGTGGAGTTTCGCATCCGCGCCCCGAAAGAATTGGCCAAGTACATCGCCCATAAAGGCTCGATCACCGTCGACGGCACCAGCCTGACGGTCAATGCGGTGGATGGCGCCGAATTCCTGCTGACGATCATCCCCCATACGTTGAGCGAAACCATCATGGCTTCGTACCGGCCAGGTCGCCGGGTCAACCTGGAAGTCGACTTGCTGGCCCGTTACCTGGAGCGCCTGCTTATGGGAGACAAGGCCGCAGAGTCTGACTCTTCACAACGGCGGGCCGGTAACATCACCGAAAGTTTTCTGGCCGCCAACGGCTACCTCAAATCCTGACCCAAGGGGGTGCCGAGTGGCGCTCAATAGCATCGAAGAACTGGTTGAAGACATCCGCCAAGGCAAGATGGTCATCCTCATGGATGACGAAGACCGCGAGAACGAAGGCGACCTGATCATGGCCGCCGAGTGCTGCAAGGCCGAGCACATCAACTTCATGGCCAAGCATGCCCGCGGCCTGATCTGCATGCCGATGACCCGCGAGCGCTGCGAGCTGTTGAAGCTGCCGTTGATGGCGCCACGCAACGGCTCGGGCTTCGGTACCAAGTTCACCGTGTCCATCGAGGCCGCCGAAGGCGTGACCACCGGGATCTCCGCCGCCGACCGCGCACGCACCGTGCAGGCTGCCGCTGCCCGGGATGCCAAGGCCGAAGACATCGTCAGCCCCGGCCACATCTTCCCGCTGATGGCCCAGGCTGGCGGCACGCTGGCCCGCGCTGGCCACACCGAAGCGGCGTGCGACCTGGCGCGCATGGCCGGTTTCGAACCCAGCGGCGTGATCTGCGAAGTGATGAACGACGACGGCACCATGTCCCGTCGCGCGGAACTGGAAACCTTCGCCGCCGAACACAACATCAAGATCGGCACCATTGCCGACCTGATCCACTACCGGATGATCCACGAGCGTACCGTTCAGCGGATTGCCGAGCAGCCGCTGGACAGCGAACTGGGCCAATTCAACCTGGTGACCTACCGCGATTCGGTGGAAGGCGACGTGCACATGGCGCTGACCCTGGGCACCGTGTGCGCCGAGGAACCGACCCTGGTGCGTGTGCACAACATGGACCCACTGCGCGACCTGCTGATGGTCAAGCAACCCGGTCGCTGGAGCCTGCGGGCCGCCATGGCCGCGGTGGCCGAGGCGGGCAGCGGTGTGGTCTTGCTGCTCGGGCACCCGCTCGATGGCGACGTGCTGCTGGCGCACATCCGCGAAACCGCCGACCAGGCAGCGGTGAAAAAACCGACCACCTACAGCATCGTCGGCGCCGGTTCGCAGATCCTGCGCGACCTGGGCGTACGTAAAATGCGCCTGATGAGCGCACCGATGAAATTTAATGCGATATCCGGTTTCGATCTGGAAGTTGTAGAATACGTGCCCTCCGAATAATGGCCCGGAGATTCCGGCATTGTTGTTCTCTTGAGGGATTCATTTGTGGCGAGGGGATAAATCCCCTCGCCACAAAGATGCGCAAGTGAGCGGCAATGCGGGATCTGCGGGTGCTGTAATTCGAGACTAATATCACTGAGGAGCGCGTATAGAACGCGCTCTGGCTCTTTAAGAGATCTGACGAATGACCCTGAAGACCATCGAAGGTACCTTCATCGCCCCCAAAGGCCGCTACGCTCTGGTAGTGGGCCGTTTCAACAGTTTCGTGGTCGAGAGCCTGGTTGGCGGTGCGGTCGATGCCCTGGTTCGCCATGGCGTGAGCGAAAGCGACATCACCATCATCCGCGCCCCTGGCGCCTTCGAAATCCCGCTGGTTGCGCAGAAAGTCGCTCAAAAGGGCGAATATGCGGCGATCATCGCCCTGGGCGCGGTCATTCGTGGCGGTACCCCGCACTTCGAATACGTGGCTGGCGAATGCACCAAGGGCCTGGCCCAGGTGTCCATGGAATTCGGCGTGCCGGTCGCTTTCGGCGTGCTGACCGTTGATTCCATCGAGCAAGCCATCGAACGTTCCGGCACCAAGGCCGGTAACAAAGGTGCCGAAGCTGCCCTGTCCGCCCTGGAAATGGTCAGCCTGCTGGCGCAGTTGGAGGCCAAGTGATTAGCGACGAAAGCGATCGTTTCAACCCGCGCGACCCAAAGCCTGCGGATGCCGGCAAACCGTCGAAAAGCGCCAAGCGTCGCGAAGCCCGCCAGCTTGCGACCCAGGCGCTGTATCAGTGGCACATGGCCAAGCAATCGCTGAACGAGATCGAGGCACAGTTTCGGGTCGATAACGATTTCAGTGATGTCGACGGTGCGTATTTCCGCGAGATCCTGCACGGGGTCCCGCAGTTCAAGACCGAAATCGACACCGCGCTTACACCTTGCCTGGACCTGACCATCGACGAGCTGGACCCGGTTGAACTGGCGGTTCTGCGCCTGTCCACCTGGGAACTGCTCAAGCGCGTCGACGTACCGTACCGCGTGGTGATCAACGAAGGGATCGAGCTGGCGAAAGTCTTCGGTTCCACCGATGGCCACAAGTTCGTCAACGGTGTGCTCGACAAACTCGCCCCGCGCCTGCGTGAAGCTGAAGTGAAGGCGTTCAAGCGCTGATTGGCGCTTGTTATCCCAATGGGTGAGTTCGAGCTGATCCGTAATTACTTCGCCGCCGCGCCTTGCGCGCAGGGTGGCGAGGGCGTTGCACTGGGGATCGGCGACGATTGCGCCTTGCTGGCCGTTCCTCCCGGGGAACAGCTGGCGGTGTCCACCGACACGCTCGTGGCCGGTGTGCATTTCCCAGACCCTTGCGACCCGTTCCTGCTCGGCCAGCGCTCGCTGGCCGTGGCGGTCAGCGACCTGGCCGCCATGGGCGCCAAGCCTCTGGCCTTTACCCTTGCCCTGACCTTGCCGACGGTGACCGCCGATTGGCTGCAAGCCTATGCCCGCGGTTTGAACCAGATGGCCCAGGCCTGTGGCGTGGCGCTGGTGGGAGGGGACACCACCCGTGGGCCCCTGAGCCTGACCATGACCGTGTTCGGCCACGTACCGTCCGGCCAGGCCTTGACCCGCGGCGGCGCGCAGCCCGGCGACCTGCTGTGTGTCGGCGGCGAGTTGGGCAACGGCGCCGGCGCATTGCCACTGGTGCTCGGCGAGCGTCGCGCTGAACCGGCGATCGCCGAGCCGCTGCTGGCTCATTATTGGTCGCCTCGACCGCAGATCGATCTGGGCCTGGCGTTGCGGGGCAAGGCCAGCGCGGCGATGGATATATCCGATGGCCTGCTGGCCGATTGCGGGCATATCGCCCTGGCGTCCGAAGTGGCCTTGCAAGTGGAACGGGACCGACTGCCGCTGTCCAACGCTTTGGTCACGTTTCTTGGCCGCACGGATGCCGCGCAGGCTGCCCTGAGCGGCGGCGACGATTACGTGCTGTTGTTCGCCGTGCCACCGAGCCGATTGTCGGCGTTGCAGGCCGAAGGCGCTCCGATCCACGTGATCGGCAGCGTACTGGCCGGGCAAGGCGTCACGCTGGTCGACAGCGACGGGCATGACATCACCCCGCAAGTACGGGGCTACCAACATTTTCGGGAGACACCGTGACAGATCATCCCAACCAGGTCCCGGCAGAGTTCGTTCCGCCTTCGGTCTGGCGCAATCCCTGGCACTTCCTGGCATTTGGCTTCGGTTCGGGCACTTTACCCAAAGCCCCGGGCACCTGGGGCTCGCTGGTTGCGCTACCCTTCATACCGTTGTGGCAGATGTTGCCGGACTGGGGCTACTGGTTGATGCTGGGCATCACCATGCTGTTTGGCTTCTGGCTGTGCGGCAAAGTGGCGGATGACCTGCGGGTGCACGACCATGAAGGCATCGTCTGGGACGAAATGGTCGGCATGTGGATCACCTTGTGGCTGGTACCGGAAGGCTGGTATTGGTTGCTGGCGGGATTTCTGGTGTTCCGCTTCTTCGATATCCTCAAGCCGTGGCCGATCCGCTGGATCGACCGGCATGTGCACGGAGGTGTCGGTATCATGCTCGACGATGTATTGGCCGGGGTCTTCGCCTGGCTGGCAATGCAAGGATTGGTGTGGTGTTTCACCTGAAGGAGCCAGGCATGGGCGTAAGCCGCGCACTACTGCTGTTGCTGTGTTTAGGCGTCTGTGTGGGGGCAGGGATGGCCCAGTCGGCGCCGCTGCCTGACAAGGTCCGCGCGGCCAGCGAGGAGTGGGCCGATTACACCCAGGCCGATGGCCAGGGCATGGGTTGGGACATCTTGCGTGCGGTGTTCGAGCCTGAAGGCGTCAAGCTGGAAATCCGCAGCGTGCCTTACACCCGCTCGATCGGGTTGGTGCAGCGCGGCGAGGTCGACGTGCAGGTCGGTGCCTATCGGGACGAATCCGAAGGCGTGCTTTACCCGAAGTGGCACTACGACGTCGATCACATCTACGCCCTGGGGCTGGCCTCCAAGCCGACGCCCACCCTGGCAACGATTGGCAACTATCGGTTGGTATGGATGCGTGGGTACGAATACAACAACTATTTGCCCAACATCCGGCGTTTCAATGAAATCCATCGGTCGGTGGGTATCTTGCCGATGCTGCTTCATGAGCGAGCGGATTTCTACATCGATGCCTCGATGGAAATCGAAGAAGTGCTGGCCAAGGCCGATGATCCGAAGCGGTTCAAGCTCTCGCCCCTGATCAACTTGCCCCTCTACCTGGGCTTTGCCAATAACGCCAACGGACGGGCGTTGAGCGAGCTGTTCGACCGACGGATGGAGGTGCTGGTGAAAAACGGCCAGCTCAAGCCGATTTTCGAACACTGGAAACAACCCTATCCCTTCGACGAGCACGGCAGGCCGCCGAGGCCTTGATCAAACTTTTCGATGGCAATAGCCGATAATTCAGCCTAAGCGTCTGTCGGATCGTGCTGTTACAATGCCCGCCTCTGCGAATCTCCAGTACTAGATCAGGAGCACACCGGTGCCTGTCGTTTTTGTTGCCGCTTCCAAGCTGCCAACGCCCTTTGCGCAATTCACCATGCATGGTTTTCTCGATGAAGCCACCGGCCGCGAGCACGTCGTGCTGAGCCTGGGTGATTTCGCCGACGGTTCTCCGGTGCTGGGCCGCCTGCATTCCGAATGCCTGACTGGCGACGCCCTGTTCAGCCAGCGCTGCGATTGCGGTTCGCAACTGGAGGCCGCGCTGCAGGCCATCGCCCGCGAAGGCCGTGGCGTGTTGCTGTACCTGCGCCAGGAAGGCCGCGGCATTGGCCTGTTGAACAAGATCCGCGCCTATGAACTGCAAGATGGCGGCGCCGATACCGTGGAAGCCAACGAACGCCTGGGCTTTGCCGCCGACCTGCGTGACTACAGCATCTGTCTGCCGATGCTGGAACACCTGGGCGTGAAGTCGTTGCGCTTGATGACCAACAACCCACGCAAGGTCAAGGCGTTGACCGACATGGGTATCGTGGTGGCCGAGCGTGTGCCGCTGCACACCGGTCACAACCCCCACAACAAACTCTACCTGGCGACCAAGGCCAGCAAGCTCGACCACATGATGGGTAACGAGCACCAAGGCGAGGTTGACCGGGCATGACGCGCGCACAGGTCTGGCGGCGGCTGTCGGTCAGTTGGTGGAAATACCTGGCCCTGGCCTTGCTGCCAATGTTCGTGATCAACGCGG
This sequence comes from Pseudomonas medicaginis, assembly GCF_965119365.1. Taxonomy (NCBI): domain Bacteria; kingdom Pseudomonadati; phylum Pseudomonadota; class Gammaproteobacteria; order Pseudomonadales; family Pseudomonadaceae; genus Pseudomonas; species Pseudomonas medicaginis. Next base: position 6,588,752 of record NZ_OZ221631.1, on the reverse strand, counting down.
TGTTCGGCCAGGGCGAAGCGATTCTGCCGGTGCTGGCGATGCCGCTGTTCATTGCCGGCGCGGCGTCGATGTTTGTCAGCCTGCGATTCTTCGGGCCGTACAGGCAAGCCCTGATCGACACCCAGAAAGCCCTCGACACGCCCGAAGAACCCCAGGCCTGGATTGACCTGGCGGCCCGTCGCCGCTCAGCCTTCCTGGTGGCCGGGCTACCGGCCTGGGTCGGTGCCCTTGCGGTGTTCGTGGGCCTGGAAGCGGTGCCATTGATGCTGCTTGCCTTGTCGACCGCCGTGTTGTTCTACCTGTACCGCATCCCGCGCATACTCTGCAGATGAACCGCTGGCTGGCGGTCTTGCTGCTGGCCGTCAGCGTCTCGACGATGGCGGCTTCGCGGGTCGTCAGCCTCGCGCCGTCGTTGTCGGAAATCGTCGTTGAACTCGATTCCGCCGACCTGTTGGTGGGCGTCCTCGATGGCGGTGATCGTCCGCCGTCGCTCAAGGATGTGCCCTCGGTCGGCCGTTACGGGCAACTGGACATGGAGCGCTTGCTCAGCCTCAAGCCCGATCTGCTCCTGCTCTGGCCCGGCAGTGTCGGCCCGGCCCAGCGCGCGCAGCTCAAGGGCTTGGGTATTCCCGTTTATGTCGCCGAGCCCCGCAGCCTCGACCAACTCATCGCGCAAATGGAAGAGATTGCCATGCAACTCGGTCGCCCGGAGCGCGGCGCGACGCGGGCGGAGCAGTTGCGCGTGCGTCTGGAGGCGTTACGCCAGCGCTATCGACGGGACCCGCCGTTGCCGGTGTTCTACCAAGTCTGGGACCGGCCGCTGTACACCGTCGGGGGCGGGCAGATCATCAGTGATGCCCTGGCGGTGTGCGGGGCCCGCAACATCTTCTCAGACCTGAGCGTGCCGGCCCCGCAGGTGAGTGTGGAAGCGGTGCTGCAACGCAATCCGCAGGCCATCCTGGCCACGGAGCAGGCGCAGCTCGATGCCTGGAAAACCTGGCCGGTGGCGCAGGGGCGGTTGTTGTTGGTCAATGACAAGGGGCTGGAGCGGCCCGGTGGGCAGATGATCGAGGCGACGGCGCGGTTGTGCGAATTGATTGCGCCAGACAGATAGACCGCGGCGCGCCCTTCGCGAGCACGCCCGCTCCCACAGTTGACCGCGTCCTAGCCGGCAACATCGATCAACTGTGGGAGCGGGCTTGCCCGCGAAGAGGCCAGTCCAGGCACCACAAGCTCTGGATCAGAGTGACGGTGTCCAAGTCACCCCAAACAACCACGTCCGACCTTCCTCCCGATACCCATACTGGGCGCCATCATGGCTATACAGCGCCCGGCTGTAACCCTTGTCCAGCAGGTTATCCACCTTCATCTCCAGCTTCACCTCCCGGGTCAACGCCCAGCTGCCGCGCAACCCGAGCAGGGCATAGCCAGCCAGGGCGTTGCGGTTGTTCTCATCGTCATAGCTGCCGCTGACCGCTTGCCAGGTGGCGCCCAGGCCGAGGCGGTCGAATTGCCGGTCCAGGTCCAGGCTCAAGGTCCGCCGGGCGCGGCGGGCCAGGGTGTGGCCGCTGTCGCGGTCGCGTGGGTCGATGATGGCCAGGGCCAGGTTGCCCTGCCAGCCGAACAGATCCTGCAGGTAGGCCATTTCAAAGCCGTTGATCCGCGCCGAGGCGACGTTCTGCGGGCGTGAATCGCGGCCAAAAATGATCGCGTCTTCCAGGTCGGTGCGATACACAGAGGTTTCCAGGCGGGCGCTGTCGGTCAGTTGGCTGCGCCATTGCAGTTCGTAGCTCTTGGCCGTCTCGGGCTTCAGGTCGGGATTGCTGAAGTCCGGGTAGTACAGGTCATTGAAGGTCGGTGCGCGGAAGCTCTCGCTGTAGGTCAGCAACAGGTCGTTGTCCGGATTGATCGGCAGGGTGAGGGTGCCGCTCCAACTGTTCTGGCCGCCAAATTGCTGGTTCTGGTCGCGACGCAGGCCCAGTTCGGTGGAGAACGTTTCGGCCTGGAAGCGGTGCTGGATGAACGCGGCACGGTTCCAGCGGCTGTCTTCGTCAAACGGCGTGCTGCTGTTGACCCGGTCCTGATACCAATCGCCGCCGACGATCAGGCTGTTGCGTTCGTCCAGCGTCACGTCGTTCTGCCAGGTCACGGAATCGCGGTAGGTGTTGAACACTTCGCGGACGTCACTGAGCTTGTCGAAGGTCTTTTCACGGTTCTCGCTGTGGCTCAATTCCAGGCGTGATTTCCAGGCGGCGTTGATTCGTCCGTCCACGTAGGTGCTGAAGCTGCTCACCGCAAACTCGCTATAGGGTTGCTGGGGCAGGGACTCGAAGGTGGCCGGGTCGAAACGGCCGAACGGGTTGTCGTATTCGCTCTTGCCGCGGTTATCCAGCAGGTTCAGGCCGACTTCCAGGTCGTCGCTGGGGGCATGACTCAGGCTCAGGCTCAAGGATTGGTTGCGGTTGGCATCGTCGTCACGATCGCTTGCGTAGGAATCGTGGGTCCGGTTGCTGCCGGCGCTGTCGTCGAGGCTGGCGCCGAGGTTGAAGCGGGTCTGGTCGTCGCCGCCGGACAGGCCCAGGCTGCGCTCCCAGGTCCGGTGGCTGCCGACACCCACATGCAGGCGCGGCTGCAGGCCTTGCGCGTTGCCGCGCCGGGTGAAAATCTGAATGACGCCGCCCACCGCATCGGCACCGTAGATCACCGAGCGCGAGCCACGCAGCACTTCCACCCGCTCGACCTGGTTGATGTTCAGGCGTTGCAGGTTGCTGTCGCCAGAGGTGGCATTGCCGATGCGCTGACCATCCACCAGCACCAGGCTCTGGGCCGATTTGGTGCCGCGGATGTAAATCCCCGGCAGGCTGCCGCGCCCACCCAGCGGCGCCACCTGTACCCCCGGCACACGGCTGAGCAAGTCCGTGACACTGGCCGGCTGCAAGCGATCGATGTCATCGCGGGTGAACACGGTATTGGCGGCGCTACTGTCGTTGCGGGCCTCGACCTGGCGGTTGGCGCTGATCACGATGTCGGGCAGCTTCAGGGCCTGGTCGCGTTCGAAGGTATCGGCCAGCAGGTCGGGGGTTGGCAGCAGGGTCAGGGTGAGGGCGAGGCGCAGTTTCATGGGTGTTCCGTGATTATTTTGTCCACACAAAACCAATGTGGGAGCGAGCTTGCTCGCGATAGCGGAAGATCAGTCCATTAACCCATTGGCTGAGACACCGCTATCGCGAGCAAGCTCGCTCCCACAGGGGGTTGTGTGGTCTGAAAATTATAGGCCCAACAACTGCAACCGCTGGCGCACCGCCGCTTCGATGCCGGCCTCGTCCAGCCCGCATTCGGCCAGCATCTGCGCCGGCTTGGCGTGTTCGACATAGAGGTCCGGCAAGCCCAGGTGCAGCACGGACTTGAGGATGTTCTCCCGCGCCAGGCATTCGCTGACTGCCGCGCCGGCGCCGCCCATGATGGCGTTTTCCTCGAGGGTCACCAGCAGGTCATGCTGGCTGGCCATTTCGCGCACCAGGGCTTCGTCCAGGGGTTTGACGAAGCGCATGTCCACCACGGTGGCGTCCAGGGTCTCGGCGACTTTCAAGGCTTCGGCCAGTTGCACGCCGAACACCAGCAGGGCGGTTTGCTTGCCCTGGCGGCGAATCACGCCCTTGCCGATTTCGATGGGCTCGAGGTCGGTCGAGATCGTCGCGTTCGGGCCGGTGCCACGGGGGTAACGCACTGCCGCCGGGCCATTGAACAGGTGGCCGGTGGTGAGCATCTTGCGCAGCTCGTTTTCATCGCTCGGGGTCATCACCAGCATGCCGGGGATGCAGCGCAGGAACGATAAATCGAAGCTACCGGCGTGGGTCGGGCCGTCTTCGCCCACCAGGCCGGCGCGGTCGATGGCGAACAGCACGTCGAGGTTCTGCACCGCCACGTCATGGATCAACTGGTCGTAGGCCCGTTGCAGGAAGGTCGAATAGATCGCCACCACGGGCTTGGCGCCTTCGCAGGCCATGCCGGCGGCCAGGGTCACGGCGTGCTGCTCGGCAATCGCCACGTCGAAATAGCGCTGCGGGTAGCGTTCGCTGAAGGCCACCAGGTCCGAGCCTTCCTTCATTGCCGGGGTGATGCCCACCAGGCGTGGGTCGGCCGCGGCCATGTCGCACAGCCACTGGCCGAAGACGCCGGAGTACTTCGGTCCGCCAGCCTTTTTAGGCGCGGCGGCCGGGGCGTCCAGGGGTTCGAGCTTGGTGATGGCGTGGTAGCCGATCGGGTCGACTTCCGCCGGGGCGAAGCCTTTGCCTTTCTTGGTGACCACGTGCAGGAACTGCGGGCCCTTGAGGTCGCGCATGTTACGCAGGGTGGCGATCAGCGTCGGCAGGTCGTGGCCGTCGATGGGGCCGATGTAGTTCCAGCCCAATTCTTCGAACAGCGTGCCGGGGACCAGCATGCCCTTGGCATATTCTTCGGTGCGGCGGGCGATTTCCCAGGCGCCGGGCAGGCGCGACAGCACTTTCTTGCTGCCTTCGCGCATGCTGGCGTAGGTGCGGCTGGAGAGGATCTTCGCCAGGTAGTTGGACAAACCGCCAACGTTGCGCGAGATCGACATGTCGTTGTCGTTGAGAATCACCAGCATGTTGGCGTCGACTTCAGGCGCGTGGTTCAGCGCCTCGAAGGCCATGCCGGCGGTCAGTGCGCCGTCGCCGATCACGGCAATGGCCTTGCGCTCGCTGTTTTGCAGACGGGCGGCAATCGCCATGCCCAGGGCGGCGCTGATGGAGGTGCTGGAGTGACCGACGCCAAAGGTGTCGTATTCGCTCTCGGAGCGACGCGGGAAGGCGGCGATGCCGTCCTTCTGACGTAGCGTGCCCATGCGCTCGCGACGACCGGTGAGGATCTTGTGCGGGTAGGCCTGGTGCCCGACGTCCCACACCAGCCGGTCGTCCGGGGTGTCGAACACGTAATGCAACGCGATCGTCAGCTCGATGACGCCCAGGCCCGCGCCGAAGTGCCCACCGGTCTGGCCGACCGTGTAGAGCAGTTCCAGGCGCAACTCATCGGCCAGGGTTTCCAGCTCGGCTTCACCCAGGCGACGCAGGCCGTCCGGCGTGTTGGCGCGGTCCAGCAGGGGCGTGGTCGGGCGCTTGCGGGGAATCTCTTGAAACGTCGTGGGCATCAGGCGAATCGTTATAGGTATAGAAAGAGGCGGCAGTTTACCTTATGCATCGCAAGCTGCCCACGCGTAGGCCGGAACTTGGCCGATACGCACTTATGAATGGGTTGACCCTGTCTCAGCTGCGTCGTTCGACGATATACCGCGCCAAGTCGCGCAACGGCTCGGCCGCCGCGTCAAACGGTCGCAACGCTTCCAGGGCCTGGTCGCGCAATTCCAGGGCGTAGGCCTTGGCGGCATCGAGGCCCAGCAGGGCCGGGTAGGTCGGCTTGTCGCGGGCGATGTCGGCACCCTGGCGCTTGCCCAGGGTCTGGGTATCGCTTTCGACATCGAGGATGTCGTCCTGGACCTGGAACGCCAGGCCGATGGCCTGGGCGTAGGTCTGCAAGGCTTGCAACTGGACGGGCGTGGCCCGGCCGCTGGCCAGGGCGCCGAGCTTGACGCTGGCCTCGATCAGCGCGCCGGTCTTGTGCCGGTGCATGTATTCCAGGGCACCCTGGTCCAGTTTCAGGCCCACCGAACCCAGGTCGATGGCTTGGCCCCCGACCATTCCGGCAGGGCCCGCCGCCAGTGCCAGGGCACTGACCATGTCCAGGCGAATCTGCGCCGGGCAATCGCTCAAGGCCGGGTCCAGCAGGGCGCTGAACGCCAGGCTCTGCAAGCCGTCGCCGGCCAGGATCGCGCAGGCTTCGTCGAATTGCTTGTGGGTGGTGGGCTGGCCGCGACGCAGGTCATCATCGTCCATGGCCGGCAAATCGTCGTGCACCAGCGAATACGCGTGGATCAGCTCCACCGCGCAGGCCGCGCCGTTGGCCTGTTCGGCCTGGCCGCCCAGGGCTTCGCACGCGGCGTAGGCCAACAGTGGCCGCACACGCTTGCCGCCGTTCATCACGCTGTAGCGCATGGCTTCGTACAAGCGCGCCAGTTCCGGGCTCGGGGCGCTGAACAAGGTGTCCAGGGCCGCATTGACCCGGGCCTGGCTGCTGGCCTGATAAGCGCCGATCATTCAGGTTGTTCCGCGTCGAAAGGCTCTTCGGTCAACTCACCGTCGCGTTCGAGCAGCAATTGCACCTTCTGCTCGGCCTGGGCCAGCGCCGCCTGGCAGTCGCGAGTCAAGCCGATACCCTGCTCGAAGGCGGTCAGCGAGTCTTCCAGCGACAATTCGCCGTTCTCCAGTCGTTCGACCAGCGTTTGCAGGTCGGCCAGAGATTGTTCGAAATCCAGTGCAGCTTTTTTGCGGGCCATGGCGGCTATTCCGGTTGACTGTTAAACCGGCGCGACACTAGCAGACATGGGGTGTTCGGGCAAATCAGGGCAGGGGATCGAAGCGGGGCAGCGGGCTTGCACCGACCTGCTCCCTCGCCACAGGGTGTTCAGTCGGCTGGATAGTTGATCTGGTAACGGGTACTGCGCCCCCCGCCGGGCATCCTCCGAAGGCAACCCTTCTCCAGCAGCTCGGCCAGATGGCGCGTTGCCGTTGCCTTGGAGACCTTGGCCACGGCCTGATATTGAGCGGCGCTGATTCCATGCTCGAAGCCTTTTTCGCCGCCATCGAGCAACCGGTTCAGCACTTTGCTCTGTTCAGGTGTGAGCGCCAAAGCGCGATGGGCCTGCCAGAACCGCGTCTTGCCCAACACGCTTTCGATCTGCGTCATCGCTTTGTGCAAGCTGCGCAACAGCGTCTGGAGGAACCAGGTCAGCCAGTCAGTGATATCCAGCGTGGCTTTCTGACTGGTTTCGAGGATCCGGTAATAACCGGCGCGGTCATCCAGGATGCTCACTGACATCGCATAGAAACGAATCGCCTGGGCTTCGCCCTGGGCCAACGCCAAATCGGTCAGGGTGCGGGTCAAGCGGCCATTGCCGTCGTCGAACGGGTGCAGGGTGACAAACCAGAAATGCGCGATACCGGCGCGCAGCAAAGGATCGAGGCCGGCCTGGTGGCGGCTGGTCTCGAACCAGTCGATGAACGTTTGCAATTGCTGTTCAAGACCCAGGCGTGGTGGTGCCTCGAAGTGAACAGTCGGTCGGTCCAGCCTGCCAGAGACCACTTGCATCGGTTCGTCGCCGCGCAATGCGCCCACGCGGATCTGTCGATGGACAAGGCCCTCGGCCTGTCCGGGAAACAGCCACTCATGCCATTCCTGCAGTCGCTCGAACGTCATGGGTTGGTTGAAGTGCCGCGTTGCGTCAAGCAACAGGTTCGCCAAGCCTTCGCTGCGTTGGCTGACCGGAGTGTCCTCGACGTGTTTGAGTCCCAGGCGGCGAGCCAGGGACGAGCGCACCGAGCCGACATTCAATTGCTCTCCTTCGATGGCCGAAGAAGTCACGATGTTTTGCAGTAGCGCATCCAGTTCGTTCTGGGCACTGAGCGAAGCCGTGACTGCCCCTGTCATGCCGAGCAACTGACCTTGGGCTTTCACGCACTCGCGAAGCAGCGGTGCCAATGCTTCGGTTCGCCAATGAAAATCGGGCCAATCGGGCTGTTGCCAGATCCAGTGAATGCTCATGTGTCTGTCCCAAGCGTGGATGAGCCGAATATTAGCGCTATTCGGCTCATTCTGTGAGCCGAATAAATGCCCTATTCGGCTCACGCCCCTTCGGGACGTGATTTCCCACACAGAATCACGCGTTCCCCGATTGTTAATAATTGGCCGAATCGCTAACCTTCGCGCCATCTACGGCCCCCTTGCGACGGGGCCTTCAGACGAAACCTGAATAATGACAAGCGCGCTGAGGATTAGCGCCGGGTTGCGTCGTGCATGAGCAGGAGGCATACGTGCGTTTTCTTTCTTTACTGATCGTGTTGCTTGGCGCGCCGTTGGCGTGGGCGCAGCCTTCTGCCGAGATGTCGGAGCCGGTGGGCGGTTGGCGCTACAGCGGCTTGCTCGATCGCACCGAAAACCCGCAAGTCGCCTATCCCACGCCGCCGATCGACCGGGGCGTGCAGCGCAACCGCACGATGATCGAAGGCCGTATCAAAGCCATGGGCACGGCTCGCCAGCCCCACAGCCTGGCGGTCAACGGTAATCCACTGAATCTCTACACCGACGACGAGGGGCGTTTCGCCCGGCCGTATGCGTTCGGCGCCGGTTCCAACAGCGTCGAGGTGCGCAGCTCCGAAGGCCAGTCCCTCAAGCGCGTGCAATTCTATGAAGCCAACAACCTGCGCACCCCGGCGCAGATCCGCGTGGTGCTGGGCTGGGACGATCCCAAGGCCGAACTCGACCTGCATATCGTCACACCCGACGGCCAACATGCGTTCTTCGGCCGGCCGGCGCTGAGCAACGGCGGCGGTCTCGACCCGGACGGCGTCGACGGCCCCGGCCCCGAAATGTTCACCATGACCGCGCCGATGCGCGGCACCTACCTGGTCTACGTGAACTATTGGGGCAACTACGGCAGCGGCGGCTACAACTTCGACGAGACCAGCAACCAGAACGAGGTGATCACCTCGCAGATCAACCTGGTGCTCAACGAAAACACCGTCGATGAAAAACGCGAGACCTTTGTCGTGCCCCTGCGCGCCATTGGCGATCTGTTGCTGGTCAAGACTTTCAACTACTAACGCTCCACGGATGAACAGGCCCTTGTGAATATGAGCGACAACACTGCTTCCCCGACCACGCCGACACCTGTCGCCAAACCTGTGCGCCGCTGGCCGGCGATACTGATCGGGCTGTGCCTGGTCGCCGGTGTGGCCGCCGGGCTGGGCTGGTTCATGAACAAGCCCAAGGCACCGCCCATGGAACTGGCGTTGGAAAAGCTCGGCCTGAGCCGCCCCGACGGCTTGCTCGAGGCCCATTCCTTGAGCCAGTTGCCCAAGGACCTGTTGGCGGTGCCGTTTCTCAAGGCCACGCTCACCGAGGACTTCGTCTTCTATTACGAAGCCCATGCCGACCGCCTCGGGCTGATCGGCAGCCTGCGCCGGATCATCTACGAGCATGACCTCAAGCTGCAGGACAGCCTGATCGAAACACTTTTCGACCAGCCGGCCGATGTCGCGCTGTGGCGCGGTGCGGACGGTCGCCTCAAGGATTTCCTGTTGGTGATGGATCGCGGCGGCCTGGCGAAGGTGCTGGAACCGTTGGCGAAAGTCGCATTGGATGACAGCCAATTGAGCAAGCTCGGCGACCTGAAGGTGGGGGGCGACGAAGTCGCGCTGTATCAGCTCAACTATAACGCCAGCAAATCCCTGGTCTTCGCCTCCCACGGCGACAAACTGGTCGTGCTGTCCAACCCGACCAAGCTCTACGACAAAGGCAATGGCCCTACCGACGAACGGGGCATGGTCTCGACCCAAGCCCTGGAGGCGCTGCTGGCCGGGGAAAAACTGTTTCCCGAAGCCTTCGGCCTGCCGCCCAAGGCGCCGGAAGTCAAGCAGCGCATCTCGGTCAATGCCAGCGTGCTCGCCATGGGCTACCAGCGTTTCATCCCGAACTTCGCCGGCTTGCGTTTCGACATGGACGACAAGGGCTGGCACAGCTTCCTGGCCATGGACGAACTGGAGAACCAGCCGGACTTCGACTTCAAGCCGATCTGGCAAGCCATGCCCATGGGCGCCAGTGCCTGCGTGGCCTTGCCCCTGGCCGCCGAGCAACAGAAACCGCTGCTGATCAGGCTCGGCGCCGACGAAAAGGCCGCCCAGGCCATGGTCGACCATGTGGCCGGCGCCGCAGGCCTGTGCTGGTACGCCGACTCGCGGCTGTACACGCCGCTGCTGGTGGCGAGCCTGAACGAAGACGATGGCAAGCTCGACGCCGACCTGGGCAACCTGTTCGGTTCGATGGTGGGCGCCTATGAAAACAACGTCGCCGAACATGCCTTCCCGGTGGTGGAGAAGCAACAAGGCACGACGCACCAGTGGCTGCGTCAGGTCAGCTCGAACTTCGGCCCTTACCCGGCCAAGGACGCAGAGCAGCCCGAGGCGATCACCGGCAAGGCGTTCCTGCGGGTCAGCCTGGCACGCCATGGTTCGACCTTGCTGTTTTCCCTCGATGACAAATTGGTGGACAAGGCCCTCGGCACCCTCGACAAACGCTTCCCGCCCATGGCCGACATGGTGCCCAAGGACCTGCTGATGCCGGTCTATTTCGGCCCGGATTCCATGGCGCAATTGATGCAGCGCGAAACCCTCGACAGCCTGCCCCAGGACATGGAACCGGTGTTCTACAACGCTGCGCAAACCTACCTGATCCCGAAACTGCGCACCCTCGGCGGCTACGGCAAATACGCCCTGACCTTGCCTGAAGGCAGTGAGCCGGACGGTCATTGGCAGTGGCTGCCGCTGGAATGGAAAGCGCTGTGACGGCATTGATCCGCAACCCCGCGTGGGCGCTGTGGCTGGCACTGCTGCTCGGCGGGCCTGCGCTGGCCGTCGAGGCGCCGGCGCTGGATGTGCAGCAATCCCAGGTCTTTCGCGCCTGGTTCGTGCGCATCGCCCAAGAGCAACTGACCAAAGGCCCGAGCCCGCGCTGGTACCAGCAGGACTGCGCCGGGCTGGTGCGCTTTGCCGCCAACGAAGCGCTCAAGGTCCACGATGAAAAATGGCTGCGCAGCAATGGCCTGTCCAATCGCTACCTGCCGCCGGAGCTGCCGCTCAGCGATGCGCAACGGCGCCTCGCCCAGCAATGGCAGCAGGGCGGCGGCAAGGTCGGGCCCTACGTCAACGCCATCAAGCTGATCCAGTTCAACAGTCGCCTGGTGGGCCGCGATGTCGCCCAGGCCCGCCCCGGCGACCTGATGTTCTTCGATCAGGGCGACGACCAGCACCTGATGATCTGGATGGGCCGCTACATCGCCTATCACACCGGCACCACAACCCCTACCGACAACGGCATGCGCTCCGCAAGCCTGCAACAACTCATGAACTGGAAGGACACCCGATGGATACCCGACGCAGCCAACCCCAACTTCATCGGCGTCTATCGACTCAACTTTCTCTCCCAATGACCGGTGCCCGCATGCTGCGCTTGTGTTCAAAATTGCCCCTGCTGTTTGCCTTGTTGCTGGCACCTGTCGTGAACGCCGAAGACACGGTGGAGCCCAGCGGCTACACGCCGGTGTCCGGTGAAAGTTTCTTCCTGCTGGCCGACAGCAGCTTTGCCAGCGACGAACAGGCCATGGTCCGCCTCGAAGCGCCGGGCCGCGACTACCGTCGGTTTCGCATGGAGCCCTACGGCGGCGCCGATATCCGCGTCTATCGCATCGACAAGCCGCTGGATTTCCTCAAGCGCCAGAAGAACCTGCACCGCGTGGTCAGCGACGGCCAGTTCAAGGGCGAAGGGCTGTCGAACACCCTCGCGTACCTGTGGGACAACTGGTACCGCAAGTCTCGCCGGGTGATGCAGCGGGCGTTCTCCTACGAGTCCCGCCAGCAGGTCACCGAAGAAGTGCCGGAGTTGAAGATCGGCGATGCCCTCGTGGCGCCGACACCTTATGAGGCTCCGGCTCAATTCGCCTTGATCCCGGGCTTGCCGGTGGTCAGCCAGTTCCGTTATCCGCTGTGGCAGGCCAAGCCGATCCAGCCGCCGGCCGGAGTCAACCTGGCCGGTTCGTCCAGTGAATTCGTCAGCGTCGCCCCGGGCAACGTCTATGTGCCGCTGGGCCAGTTGAAGCCAGGCCTGTACCTGGTGGAAGCGCTGATCGGCAAATACCGCGCGACCACCATGGTCTTCGTCTCCAACACCGTGGCCGTGAGCAAGATTGCCGGCGATGAATTGCTGGTCTGGGCTGCACGCAAGCATGAAGGGCGTTCGGTGCCCAAGGTCAACGTGCTGTGGACCGACGGCCTGGGCGTGATGAGCAGCGGCGCCACCGATGAAGACGGCCTGCTGCGCCTCAAACACGTCAGCCCGGAGCGTTCGTTCGTGATCGGCGAAGACGAGGAGGGCGGGGTATTCGTCTCGGAAAACTTCTATTACGACAGCGAGATCTACGACACCAAGCTCTATGCCTTCACCGACCGGCCGCTCTACCGGCCGGGGGATTGGGTGTCGCTGAAAATCGTCGGTCGCGAGTTCAAGAACGCCCGTGATTCGGTGCAACCGACGGCCGCCGACGTCAATGTCAGCGTGCTGGACGCCACTGGCACCGAGCTGCAGACCCTGGCCCTGAAGCTCGATTCCAAGGCCGGCACCCAAGGCCGTTTCCAACTGCCGGAAAGCGCTGTGGCCGGTGGCTATGAACTGCGCTTGCGCTACAAGGACCAGCTCTACAGCAGCGCCTTTCGTGTCGCCGAATACATCAAGCCGCACTTCGAGATCGCCCTGAACCTGGCCAAGCAGGATTACCGCACCGGCGAGCCGGTCAAGGGCAACCTGGTGCTGTTGTACCCGGACGGCAAGCCCGTGGTGAACGCCAAGGTGAGCCTGAGCCTGCGCGCCCAGCAACTGTCGATGGTGGATAACGAGCTGCAATACCTGGGGCAATTCCCGGTCGAGCTGACCAGCAGCGAAGTGACCACCGATGCCAAGGGCAACGCGACCCTCGACCTGCCGGCCGCCGACAAGCCGAGCCGCTACACGCTCACCGTGTTCGCCAGCGATGGCGCGGCGTATCGGGTCAAGACCACCAAGGAAATCCTCATCGACCGTGGCGCGGCGAATTTCCGCCTGAGCGCTCCCCAGCGGTTCAGCGCCGCCGGCCAGAAGGTGTCGTTCAGCTACGCCAACGAAGGCGGCAACGAACAGGCCAAGGCTGTGACGCCAGGCAGCTACGCCTGGGTGCGCCTGGAAGACCAGAGCACCGGCGAAGGCAAGCTGACGGCCAAGGACAAGGGCTTCAGCCTGACCTTCGAACGCCCCGGCACCTACAACCTGACGCTCAAGGACGACCACGGCCGGGTCATTGGCGCCGCCGCCCATGCGGTGACCGGTGAAGGCATCAAGGCCGTGCCAGGCACGGTCGAGATCGTCTTCGATAAGTCCGAATACAAGACCGGTGACGAAGCGCTGGCGCTGATCACGTTCCCGGAGCCGGTCAGCGATGCGCTGCTGTCCTTGGAGCGGGACAAGGTCGAGGCCACGGCGCTGCTGTCCAAGGGCGGCGACTGGCTGAAGATGGAAAAACTCAGCGACACCCAGTACCGCGCGCGCATTGCCGTGAAGGATAGCTTTGCGCCCAACCTGACCTTCTCGGTGCTGTACACCAAGGGCGGCCAGTACAGCTTCCAGAACGCTGGCATCAAGGTGGTTACGCCGCAGATCGACGTTGCCGTCGTCACCGACAAAGCCACCTACCGCCCAGGTGACACGGTGACCGTGGACCTGAGCACCCAGTTCGCCGGCAAGGCAATCCCGGCGCACCTGACGGTCAGCGTGGTGGACGAAATGGTCTACGCCCTGCAGCCGGAAGTCGCGCCGACCATCGACCAGTTCTTCTATCACCCGCGCCGCAACAACGTGCGCACCAGTGCCAGCCTGTCGTTCATCAGCTACGATGTGGCGCTGCCCGGCAGCCCTGGCGCGCCAGGCAAGGCCAACCGCAGCGAACGTGGGGTCAAGGTGCTGGAGCGGCCGCGGCGTGAAGACGTCGACACCGCTGCGTGGCAACCGGAGCTGGTCACCGATGCCAACGGCAAGGCCCGCTTCACCTTCAAGATGCCGGATTCCCTGACCCGCTGGCGCATCACGGCCAAGGCCATTGCGGACGACGGCCAGGTGGGCCAGAAAAAGCAGTTCATCGCCTCGGAAAAACCGCTGTACCTGAAGTGGAGCGGCCCGACCCGTTTCCGCACGGGCGACAAGCCGCAACTTGGCCTGTTCGCGTTCAGCCAGTCGGAAAAACCGCTGAAGGCCGAGCTGCTGATCCGTTATGCCGGCGCTGAACAGCGCGTGGTGGCGGACCTGAAAAACGGCATCAACTACGTGGCGCTGCCGGCCCTGGAACTGAGCAGTGGCGACTTGAGCGTGCAGTTGCAATTGAACGGCGAAACCCAGGACGCCCTGGCCCTGCACTTGAACGCCAGCGGCAATGGCTGGCAAGTCACCCAGAGCCAGCGCCTCGATGTGGCGAGCGGCGACACCCCGCTGACCCTGCCGGCCGACGCCAGCGATATTCGCCTGCGCCTGGACGACAGCCCGCAAGCGCTGTTCCGTTCGGCCCTGGACGACCTGCTGAGCTACCCGTACGGCGGGGTAGAGCAGACCGCCAGCCGTCTGTTGCCACTGAGCATCGCCTATCCGACCCTGGCGTCGAACCCGCAGATCCGCGACCGCTTGCGGTTGATCATGCAAAACAGCCGCTTGCGCCTGGTGCAAATGGCCGGACCGTCGGCGAGCTTCACCTGGTGGGGCCAGGACGGTGAGCCGGATGCGTTCCTCACCGCCTATGCCTATTACGCCGACTGGCACGCCAGCCAGGCCCTGGACCTGAGCCTGCCGCCGGAGCACTGGCAGCGGGTGCTGGAGGTCTACGCCAAGCAGGCCGGTGATACGCCGCTGCTGCAGCGTGCGCTGATCCTGTCGTTCGCCAAGCAGATGCAACTGCCGGTGAGCACCTTGCTCAGCGGCCTGATGGATGATCTGGCGAAGGCCAGTGAAGACAGCACCGAGAGCGTGCTGGACAGTGGCGAAGACAGCCTGGTGATGTACGCCCCGGATTCCGCCCTTGGGCTGGCCAGTGCCCGTGTGCTGACCGCGTCCCTGGCGAAACAGGCGAAGGTGCCGTTGCCGGCGGCTTTCAGCCGTCAGGCAGACGCCGCGCAGCAGCAACTGGAACTCAGCTCCCAGCCGTTCGTCGAGGCGTTGGTGTTGTCGTTGCAGACCTTTGATCAGGCCCGCGCCACCGCACTGCTGGAGCGCGTGCTGCCGCAGCAGTCCACCCTGGAACGGGCCCTGGCCCTGACCTGGTTGCAGCGCAGCATCGAACAGGCGGCACCGGCCGTGGCCCTGGCGCCGGGCGAAGGCTGGGCGGCCAAGCAAGGCGTGACCGGTGAAACCTACTGGCAGTGGCAGGGCGCGCAGCTTCCAACGATGCTGACCCTGACCGGCGCCCAGGAGCGTCCACTGCAAGCGGCGCTGAGCTTCCAGAGCCAGCAACCGCCGCTAGCACCGATGGCCGTGTCCATCACCCGTCGCCTCTCGCGTCTGGTGCCGGGCGACGAGGCCTTCACCTTCAAGCTCGAAGCCGTGGGCAACAAACCGTTGTCCAGCGATAGCCTCTATTTGGATGAGGTGATCATCAACAGCAAGGCCCCGACGCCTCTGCGCTACGGCATGCTCGAAGTGCCGCTGCCGCCGGGCGCCGATGTGGAGCGCACCACCTGGGGCATCCAGTTGATGGGCAAGGCCGACAGCGAACCGACGTCCCTGGAAAAGGCCCGTTTCGAGCCCGGCCAGATGGCGTATGCGGTGCCGGTGGATGCCCTCAGTGGCGAGCTGCGCCTGCGGCACTTGGTGCGTTTCTCCCAGAAGGGCCAGTTCACCTTGCCGCCGGTGCGCTTCACCCAGGTCTACGCGCCGCAACATCAGGCGCGGGAGCAGAAACCGGCGCTCGGTCAGGTCACGGTCAACTGATATGCGTTGGCCGCTGGTTGGGTGGCTGTTGTGCTTGATCCCTGCGCTGGTAACAGCGCAGGACGAGCCGTTGCGCCTGGCCTTCGACGGTCAATTGCTGCGGGTGAACCAGACCCAGGTGCTGGATCGCCAGCCATTGCCCGACACCTTGCAAGCGCCACTGGGCAGCCTGTGGAAGCTGTTTGTCTACGCCTGGCTGGTGGACACCGACGCTCGCGAGCCGGTCTATGAATGCCGCGGCGAGTCGAAGGAAGAAGTCTATTGCTGCAATGCCGGGCAGAGCATCGGTCGCGACCAGGCGCTGGTGAAGTCCTGTGGCTTGTATTTCGAGCCGCAGCGGCTCGGGCTGTCGGCCTCGAGCTGGCGCGACTACTGGCAGGCCCGCCAGGCACCGACCTGGTTGTCGGACCTGCCGACCTTGCAACCCCAGACGCAGGTGCCTGTGGCGGAACTGCTCAAGGCCCTGGCCACACTGCCGGCCCAGGACCAGGCCCGTCGGGTGCTGCTGGATGTGGTGCTCGGCGCGGCGGACGGGCGGCTGGTCGGCGAGTTGGGCAGTCGCCTGCGGGTCAAGACCTGGAGCTGGCTGGGTGACCAGGGCCCTTCATCGCGACAGGGCGGTTTTGCCGGTTGGCTGGCCGATGGCACGCCGGTATGGGCCGGTGGCCGTGGCACCAGCCAGCAGGTCCTGAAGGTCTATGGCGAAGGGTTGGCGGCGGCATTGCCATCGCGCTGGCCGGCGGAAACCGGGCGTTGCGTGGAGGTCGGCCTGTTTGCCCGCTACCCTTTGCAGCGGGTGATGGCCGGTGACCGGCCTGCCGCGCCGGGCCAACTGCGCGGTGACTACCGCGTTGCGTTCGCCAATGGCAACCAACTGGATATCCACAGCGACGGCGAATTGTTCCTGATGTCCGGCAAGCTGGTGGCGCGCCTGGACCGGGAGGAGTACGTCGCCCGGGTCCTGCAACGCGAAGCCAAGGCTGAACCCGCAGAAGCCGCCAAGGCGTTGGCCGTGGCGATCCGTACTTATTTGCTGCAGAACGCCCAACGCAACGGTGACTGCCTGAGCATCGACGACAGCAGTCATCGCCAGCGCGTCGCGCCACGTCCGGCGGCGCCTGAAACCCGCGCCATCGCCGCCTGGACCAGTGACCTGGTCCTGGCCGGCACCGATGTGACGTATCACTCCGACCAGCCGGGCCCGGACAAGCTGTCCTGGGCGCAAGCGGTGGCGCAAGCCAACGCAGGCCAACGCTACGACGCCATCCTGCTGCACGCCTACCCGCGTGCCAGCCTCAGTCGCTGGGACAACCCGGTGGCGTCCTGCGAAGCACTGCCTGCCGCCCAGGACTGGCTGCTCAAGCAGCGCCGGGGCTGGCGTCAGCGGTTGGAAAGTGAAGTGGGCTACAACGAAATCAGCGCGTTCGCCGTCTGCCGCGTCGCCTTCGGCCGGCCTTATGTCGACCGCGAGCGCCAGCGCATCTACGTGCGCGGCGTGCTGTCGCTGCAGGATCGTCTCGACCTGACACATGAATATCTGCACCTGGCCTTCGAAGCTCACCCCAACGGCCAGGACGAAACCTATATCGAAGGGCTCGCCCGTCACCTCTTGCTGGAATAGACCATGACACTCCGTTATCCACAGGTCTTGCTGTTGCTCTGCGCCCTGACTGCGTTGCCACCGGCCATGGCCGCCGACTCCATCACGCTCGACACCCCCGTCGGCGGCTGGCGCAGCGGTGCGCCGGGCGGTGAAGGCGAAAGCTTCAGCCAGACCGTCAACTACCCGGCCTCGTCGGTCAACACGCCCCCAGGCCAGGCCAACACCGCGCGCATTACTGGGCAGATCAAAGGCGCGCCCAAGGACAGCAACGCGCCGGGCCAACTCATCGTCAACGGCGTCAGCCTGCCGCTGAAACTCGATGAGCAAGGTCGCTTCGACCGGCCGTTCTCGTTCCCCAACGGCAGCAACAGCGTTGAAGTGCGCAGCGCCGATGGCCAGCAGCGCCGCCGCACGCAATTTCTCAACACCAGCGGCGGCGCCACGCCGGCCAAGCTGCGGGTCCTGCTGACCTGGGACAGCGACGGCACCGACCTTGACCTGCACCTGGTCACCCCGGACGGCGCCCACATCTGGTACGGCGACCGTGCCGTCGCCAACGGCGCCGCCCTCGACGTCGACGTCACCACCGGCTATGGCCCGGAAATCTTCGCCATGCCCGCGCCGATCAAGGGCCAGTACCTGGTGTATGTGAACTACTACGGCGGCGGTTATCGCTATCAGGACGACGGCGAGGACGGTGGAGAACAAGCGCAGCAAGCCCTGACCACCGCACAAGTCACCGTGATCACCGAAGAAGGCACGCCGAACGAGAAGATGGAAACCTTCGTCGTGCCGATGCGGGCGGTGGGTGAGCTGACGTTGGTCAGAAGTTTTAGCTATCCGTAAGTCGCCATCATCAGTCACAACTGATGTCGCGGCCTGAGGAGATCCCCCTGTGGGAGCTGAGGATCGATGGTGGACGCCTGATCTGTGAACGCTCAAAAAAATCTGTGGGAGCGAGCTTGCTCGCGATGGCGTCGACAGATCCAACATCTCTGCATGCGGATGTACCGCCATCGCGAGCAAGCTCGCTCCCACAGGGAGGATGAGTCGCTAAAAAATCTCACGCGTGAGCTATTGTGAGGTTTCGAAAGTACCTGTAGTGTTTCTCACGCGTGAGTTTTTTACAGTGGGGTTCAGCACCATGCAAAGTAGCTCCCCAGCAGATCCGCCTGACGGGTCTGTGACCGATACAGCGAACCGCAAGGGAGAGCGCTCGAAATCCTCTGCGAAAAAACCATCGAGCTTCTACATGAAGCAGATGCGCGCGGGCCTGAGTGCCGCCGGGTATGTGAAACACGAGACTTGGGTGCTTCCCGAAAACCGAAGCCTGCTCAAGCAAATGGAGAAACAGCTACGCCAACCGATTCTGGCTGGCTCATTCATGTCGGAGAATTACATGAGCGCAGGTAATAACTGGAACATCGATCGCCTCTACAGCGCCCTTCAGGCCCTGGACGAAGTGGTCGCGAACGACATCACCCTCTCCCTCATTCAAGGCTCCGAATCCAGCATCAAACTGGAAATGAATGACTTCGGCGGCTTGCCGATCTACATCGCGGTGGTCGGCGACCAGATCATCGTCGATACCGTCCTGGTGGACGTCGAGTCGATCAATGACGTGGCGGCCTTCAACGACGCCGTGTTGCGCAGCCGGGAGATGTTCCCGCTGTCGTCCATCGGCATCGAGACCATGCCCAATGGACAGGTCGTCTACAACATGTTCGGTGCGTTGAGCGCCGACTCCAGCCTGACCAACGTCGTCACCGAGGTCAAAACCCTCGTCGACAACGTCCAGCGCGCCAGCGAAGCCTTCGAACGCTTCTTCATCTAATTCGCCGAATAGGAACCATCCAATGACTCAGTCCATCTGGAGCAAGTTGTTCACCGCACTGCGTGGCGGTGCCAGCGAAGTCGGCGAAGCGATCGTCGACCAGCAGGCCCTGCGCATCCTCGACCAGGAAATCCGCGATGCCGACAGCGCGCTGGCCAATGCCAAGCGTGAACTGGTCACCATCATGGCCAAGCACAAGCTGGCGACCGATCGTGTCGGTGAATACAACGCCAAGATCAAGGACCTGGAAGCCAAGGCCCTGGCTGCGATCCAGGCCAACCGCGAAGACCTGGCGCTGGAAGTGGCCGAGGCCATTTCGACCCTGACCAACGAACTGGAAGCCGAGCAGAAGCACGCGACCGAATTTGGTGGTTATGCGAACAACATGCGCAAGGACATCACCAAGGCCGAAAGCCGCATCAAAAGCCTGCGTCAGCAAGTGGACATGGCCAAGGCCCGCGAAAGCGTGCAGAAGGCCCAGGTCAGCGCTTCGATCGCCAGTGGCGGCGCCAATGGCAAGCTGGAAACCGCCGTTGGTACGCTCAACCGCCTGCAAGCCAAGCAACAGCAACGGGCCGCTGAACTCCAAGCCCAGGACGAACTGGCCGAGGCTTCGACCGGCTCGGACCTGGAGCGCAAGCTGCGCGATGCCGGCATCACGCCGAACGAAGGCAGCGCCAATGCGATCCTGGAACGGTTGAAGAAAAAATCGGCTGAGTGATCGGGTGGACATTGCCTTGGTGAAGATCAGCCAAGGCAAGCCAAACCAAGCCAGCCAAACCAAGCCAAACCAAGACAGGCCAGGCCAGGCACAGAACCTGTGGCGAGGGGATAAACCCCCTCACCACAAGCTTGTGCTCGGCATCAGGGTTTTGTGCTCGAGTCCTGTTTTCCTGGAAATTACCGGGTGTATTGTCACCGAAGTACTTTTATCCAAACCCCACAGCAGGTTTAATGCTGTCCGGCCACCACGCTCGAGCTCTCAGACGCCAGAGCGATGAGCCCACCAGGAACCAAACCCCACGGAGTCAGGGACGCGATGTCGATTTTCCTTTTGTTGCGCACGTACGCGTCGTCCTTCTTCCATCGGTTCGGCTGGGCGGGCCTGGCCATTGCGTTGGGCGTGCACCTGGCCACGGCCTGGATCGGCCTCGTGCTGCTGGGCGAGCAACACCTCATCGCCGCCGCCACGTTTATCTACTTCTATCTCACCACCACGCTCACCGTCGGCTATGGCGATCTGTTGCCACAGACGTCCGCCGGGCGAATTTTCGTGGCGACCTGGATCATGCTCGGGGGCATTGCCCTGTTGACGACGGTCATCGGCAAAACCACTAGCAGTGTCATCGATGTATGGAGAAAAGGCATGAAGGGCAAAGGCGATTTCACCGGCAAGGTCGGCCACACGGTGCTCATTGGTTGGGAGGGCGCCTCCAGCGAGCGGGTCATCGAATTGCTGCTGCTGGACGAAACCTCCAATGACAACCTGATCGTCATCTGCGATTGCGATCTCGAAGAAAACCCCATGCCCGGCAAGACCTCGTTCATCAAGGGCGACAGCCTGTCCTCCGTCGCGCTGTTGCAGCGTGCCGGCGTACCGGGTGCCGAACGCGTGCTGGTGCGCACCCATTCCGACGACCTGACCCTGGCCACCGTGCTGGCGGTCAACCAATTGGAGCCTGCCGGGCATGTGGTCGCCCACTTCAACGACAGCGAAATCGCCGCCCTCGCCAGCGCCTATGCACCGAGCCTGGAATGCACCTCCAGCATGGCCATCGAAATGCTGGTTCGGGCTTCCCAGGACCCGGGCTCTTCCGTGGTCATCAATGAGTTGCTCTGTGTGGGCGAAGGCGCCACCCAGTACCTGATGAAACTGCCCGAGGCGTTTGAAGCGACGTTCGGCGACCTCTACACCCGGATGAAAGAACAGCACAACGCTACGCTGATTGGTTACCGCGCCAAGGGCGCCCGACACCCGGCGATCAACCCGCCCGGCGCCACGCGCGTCGTGGGTGGAGAACTCTTCTACATCGCCTCCGCGCGTCTCAAGGAAATGTCCCATGGGGTGGTTTAATCAGTTGATGGGGCTTGAGGCCCGGAACGCGAACACGAAAACGAACACGAACACGAACACGACAGCCGGCGATCACTGGCCTACCACCGGGCCCCTGGGCCTGGCCCCCGGCAAGCAGATCATGTTCGATACCACGCTCAAGTTGTTGTTCGATGGCAACAGCACCGTGGTCGTCCCAGGCACCCAGCAGGTATGGGGCCTGGGCATCATCGACCTCTGGCAGTCGAACTGGCTGTTGCGCTACTACATGAACGACCAAGACTACTGGCTGCAAGTGCACACCAGAGGCGACATCGTCGGTCAGGTCGAGTCGGTGATCCTGTTCAATTACCTCAGCTGCGTCGGGATCAACACAGAAGAGGAGTTGCGCCGCCTCGCCGGCCCAGAAAGCCTGATTGGCCTGCCGACCTACACCTACGACGGCGTCGAGTACACCCGCGAATGGGGCACCGAGGCTGGCCAGACAGAGCTGGTGGCGTTGAGCGAGAGCGTAAGCGGTTTAGACGAGTCCTACATCATGCAACATCATTCGATGTTGTATTCCCGCGACACTGGCCTGACGGATCGCCGGGAATTCCTGCTGTTCTCCGTCGAAGAGGACGCCGAAGGCTTCGTCGCCCTGAGCATTTCGCTGGGTATTTCGCTGTACACCACTGACCTGAACACTTTTTGAACAAGGAAGAAGTCCATGCTTGAAGCGCTCTCCATTTCCCTGAACAAAGCCGCCGTGCTCGGCTTTGTCATGTACATCCTCGGCGCCGCCGTGCTGTTCGCGCTGTTCCAGTTCATCTACACCCGCATCACGCCGCACAAGGAGTTCGAACTGATTCGCTCGGGCAACGTGGCCGCGGCCATTGCCCTGGGCGGCGCCGTCATCGGTTTCGCCATTCCGGCCAGCAACGTGATCGCCTACTCGATCAACATGCTGGACTTCGTCGTCTGGGCGGTGATCGCCGCTGTCGTCCAGTTGCTGGCGTTCCTGGTGACCAGCCTGGTGCTCAAGGGCGCCTCCGCGCGCATCAAGAACGGTGAAATCGCCGCGGGTATCTACATCGCGGCCGTGGCCATCAGCGTCGGCATGTTGAACGCCGCGTGCATGACGCCTTCCACGAACTGATTGCGCCACGGAGAACCCGATGAAACGAAGCAAGTACGTCCAGCTTTCGCTGGCCGCGTCGGTCGCCCTGGCGATATCCGGCTGCGGGCCAACGGAAAAAACCTACAAGTTGCAGAAGAAGTACAACTTCCAGTCTGTCCAGCAATGTGTCGATGAAAAGCTGCCGGTGGACATTTGTTCCAACGCCTACATGACCGCCTTGTCTGAGCATCGTCGCATTGCCCCGGTATACGACAGCCAGGCCGATTGCGATGCCGACTTTGTTCCCGATTGGTGCCAACAGGACTCGGCCGGCAAGTTCATTCCCAAGCTGGGCGGTTTCGAGTTGAGTGCCGATGGCGAGGTCACGCAATCCGAGGTCGACGCCGCCCGGGCCCAGTTGCCGGCTTCGGAAGCGAACGTGGGTGGTTCGGGCTTCGGCAACCTGCTGACCGGCATGCTGATCGGCAACATGTTGAGCGGCCACCGCAGCAGTTATTACTCCGAGCCGGTCTACCGTTACCGCGATGATCGCGGCAACTTTGGGTCCTCGACGCTCAACCAGCGGGTGTCCAGTGGCTCGACCTTTACCAAGTCCAACCAGGCGCGGTATGGCAGCTACACCGACTCCGTCAAGAGCAGCAAGGCGATATCCGTCGCTTCGTCCACGTCTCGCGGTGGCTTCGGCAGCCAGTCCAGTGCCCGCAGCGGTTGGGGCGGTTCGAGCCGCTCCGGCGGTTGAGGAACTGGCACCATGAAGAAGATCCATTGCGCAGAGCGTCCTGACTGGAAGCAGACCGCCGAGCAGCTCGGCTTTCTGTTCCACACCATCGACGACGAACCCTATTGGGACGAAAGCGCGTACTACCAGTTCACCCTCAAGCAGATCGAGGACGACCTGGAAGACCCGACCACCGAGATCCATGAGATGTGCATGGACCTCGTGGCCCGGGTGGTCCAGAGCGAAGAATTGCTGGAACGCCTGAGCATTCCCGCGTCGTTCTTCGACCTGGTGCGCACGTCATGGCTCGAAGGCCACCCGCACCTGTATGGGCGCATGGATTTCTCCTACAACGGCACGGGCCCGGCCAAGTTGTTGGAGCTCAACTACGACACGCCGACCAGCCTCTATGAGGCGGCGGCGTTTCAGTGGGGCTGGCTGGAGCAATGCATCGAGCGCGGCATGCTGCCGGCCCATGCCGACCAGTTCAACAGCATCGACACCAAGCTGCACCAGGCCTTCGCCCAGTTGCAGATCAAAGAGCCGTTCTATTTCGCCTCGATGAAAGGCTCGGTGGAAGACAAGGGCACCACGGACTACTTGCGCCTGATCGCGGAAAAGGTCGGCATTGAATCGCGGCACATCGATATCGAAGACATCGGTCTCAACAGTGATGGGCGTTTCGTCGACCTGGAAGAGCGCTGGATGGCGCACCTGTTCAAGTTGCATGCCTGGGAGTTCATCTTCCACGAGCCGTTTGGTGAAGCGATCGCCCAGTGTGATACGCAGTTTTTCGAGCCGGCCTGGAAGTCGATCATCTCCAACAAAGGCATCCTGCCGCTGCTGTGGGAATTCAACAAAGGCCACCCGAACCTGCTCGCGGCCCACCTGGATACCGACACCCGCAAGGCAGTGCCCAAGGGCTGGGTACGCAAGCCATTCTTTTCCCGGGAAGGCGCCAACATCGAGCTGCAGACCGCTGATGGCCTGATCGTAAAAGAAGACGGCCCCTACACCGACGCGCCGTTCATCCTCCAGGAATTCGCGCCATTGCCGAAGTTTGGCGACAGCTACACGCTGATCGGCTCCTGGGTCATCGGCGACCAGGCGGCCGGCATTGGAGTGCGGGAAGACAACAGCCTGATCACCAAGGATTCCAGCCGGTTCCTGCCGCACCTGATCCTCGACTGACCGATTGCCATCCGCTCTTGGGGCGAGGGGTTTATCTGTGGCGAGGGGATTTATCCCCGCTGGGCTGCGAAGCAGCCCCAAGAGAACTCAACTCAATCTGTCTGCAATACCGAGGTATGGCTTTTTAGGGCTGCTTCGCAGCCCAGCGGGGATAAATCCCCTCGCCACAAGAGTGCTTGGCAGTGTGCCAGTGTAGAGGCAAGCGACGCCCCCTGTGGGAGCTCGCCTAAGACTTTCCTCAGGTCCACCAGTACCGCACCAAATGAAAGAAGATCGGCGCGGCGAAGCACACCGAGTCCAACCGGTCGAGCATGCCGCCGTGGCCTTCGATCATGTGGCCCCAGTCCTTGACGCCGCGGTCGCGCTTGATCGCCGACATGACGATGCCGCCGGCAAAGCCCAGCAGGTTGATCAGCAAGGCGATGAGGAACGACTGCCAGGGGTTGAACGGCGTGATCCACCACAGCGCGCCACCGATCAGCGAGGCCAGGAAGATGCCGCCGACAAACCCTTCCACGGTTTTCGAGGGCGACAGGTTCGGCGCGATCTTGTGTTTACCGAACAGCTTGCCGCAGACGTACTGCAACACATCCGAGAGCTGCACCACGATCACCAGGTAGGCGATCAGCAACAGGTTGCGCCCTTCGAAACCGGCGATGTCCAACGTCAGCAGGGCCGGGACGAAGGAGATGCAGAACACCGCGATCATCAAGCCCCACTGAACCTTGGAAGCGCGCTCCAGGAAGTGCGTGCTGTCGCCGCCCAGGGAGGCCAGGATCGGCAGCAGCAGGAACACATACACCGGGATAAAGATCGAAAACAGCCCGTACCAGTCGTAGTAGATCAACAGGTACTGCAGCGGCAGCGCCAGGTAGAACGCGGCCACCAGGGCCGGGTAGTCACTGCGCCGGGTGGGCGTGAGGGTGAGGAATTCCCGCAGGGCATAGAACGACACGGCGTAGAACAACAGGATGACCGCCGCGTTGCCGAGCCAGAACGCCACGCCGATCACCAGCACCATGATCCACCAGGCATTGATCCGGGCGTTGAGGTTGTCGATGACCGAGTTCGGCGCGCCGCGGGTCTTGAGCCTGAGCATGAAACCGATCAACGAAGCCAGCACCAGAATGGCGCCGATCCCGCCAAACAACATCAGGGTATATCGATCCATGTCAGACGTGCTCCGGGGCCAGGGCCAGCAGCGCGGCGCGGCTGCGTTCAAGGAATTGCTCTTTGCTTTCACCTGCTTCGATGCACAGCGGCGCGCCGAAACTGGTGGTGCACAACAGGGGCAGGGGCAGGACGCGACCCTTGGGCATGACGCGGTTGAGGTTGGCGATCCACACCGGGATCACTTCGACCTCGGGATGAGCCTTCATCAAGTGATAGATCCCGCTCTTGAAGGGCAACAGGCCTTCCTCCGGATTGCGCGTGCCTTCCGGGAAGATGATCAGCGAGTCGCCGTTTTCCAACGCATCGAGCATCGGCTGCAATGGGTTGTACGCAGGGTCCTTGCGCTCGCGGTCCACCAGCACGCCGTTGAACACCCGGTTGATGATGTAGCGCCGCACCGGGCTGGTTTGCCAATAGTCGGCTCCCGCGACCGGACGGGTGAGCTTGCGCAGCGCCGGCGGCAGCGAGGCCCAGAGCAACACGAAGTCACCGTGGCTGCTGTGGTTGGCGAAGTAGATCCGCTGCACCGGCGTCGGCGCACAGCCGAGCCACAGGCTGCGAGCGCCCGTGACCATGCGGGCGGCGGAGGTGATGAGGTTGGCGACCACGGGTTCGAACATGAGGATTCCTTATCCTGAGAAAGCTAGCCAGGGACTGGCCAGGATGAAGCCCAGCGTCAAGACCACTTGTGCGGCCAGCAACCGCGATTGCCGACGCAGCAGCAACAACGCGCCGTGCCGGCGTTCGGTCCAGAGACGGCCGGCGCGTTCGGCCGGTTGCAGACCCAGCGAGGTGAGGGCCTGGTCCAAGGTATAGGTGCGCTCGGCCAGGGACTGGGTGCTGTCCGCCATGCGCTGGAACAGGTCGGCGTCAAACGCCACGCGCAGCGCCCAGTATTTCTCCAGCACGCCGATGACGATCAGTGCGGTACTCAACAGCAGCAACCACGGATCGATAACGCCCACCAGCCACTGCCCGAACCCCAGCAGTACCGCCAGCAGCGTGAGCCCGGTGGACAGCTGATCCAGCGAATGGCCCCGGCGCAACAGGCTCGCCACGGTGTGGAGCTCCATATCAGTGATCATGGACATTCCCCTGTGCTGTGGATAACTGCTCCAACGCGCGACGGTGTGCCGCGTGCAAGACGATACGCGGTCGAGCGCGCTGGATTTGCACGATCGCCGCATCAAAGCTCGCTGCCCGGCCGCTGTGCAGCAACCAGGCCACCACCGCCGTGGCGCTGCGCGAATAACCCAGGGCGCAGCAGACCAACACCGGCCCATGCTGGCGCAGGCTTTCGATCGCTTCAGCCGCTTGCAGGCATTGCTCGGCGGTCGGCGCCGTCAGGTCGAGCACCGGCAGTGAGCGATAGGCGATGCCCGTGCTGTCCATGGACAGTTCCGCGCAGAGGTCGAGGACCCCGGTAAAGGCGCTGTCCTTCAACTCCATCGGCGTGGGGACTCGTCCCAGCCAGACGTTCTCCGCTATCAGGTCCGGCTGCGGATGTTTGCGTGTCCAGCCGCGAGAATTGATCCACGCCGCCGCCAGGTAAGGCGCCATCAACCAGCGCGCCGCGGGACTCAAGCGACCGTCGGCACGTTTCTGGAAACCGTCGGCACCGAACGCCAGGTAGTTCAGCGCCACCATGAGCACCGCGACCGCCGGCCAGATCAGCCAGAGCCACGCGCCGCCGAAGGCAAACGCCGGAATGAACAGCGCAGTGGCGCCCAAGCCACAACGCAAGGCCAGGCGTCGGCGGGCAGGGTCTGTCGTCAGGCGGGCACTCAGCAGCGGACTCGGTCGGTCCAGCGGCCACAGCCAGACACACAACCAACCGGCCAACGCACCCGTGGGCAGGTCAATGAAATGATGTTGATACGTGGTCAGCACCGACACGCCGATCAACGCGAACCAACCGTGCATCAGCCAGCGCCAGACACCCTGCAGATGCCGCTGATAGCAGACCCACAGCACCACCAGCAACGCGATGTGCAGCGACGGAGCCTGGTTGAACGGTTTGTCGAAACCCGCCAGCACTTCGAACAACCAACCAAACACCCCGTCCATTTCCGGGCGAGGGAAGGTGAAGCGCAACGGCCAGAGCAGGAAGCAACTGACCGCGATCCCCTGGGCCGTGAGCAGGCGCAAGGCGTGGCGCTTGAGTTCGTCGCGGCTGGTGGGCAACAGCAAGGACAGGCCGTACAGCAGATCGATCGACCAGTAAGGCACGATGGTCCAGGCCATGAACGGCATGTGGCTTTCCCAGGCGAACACCAGCGTGCCGACGTCGTCACGCTGGGAGGTGACCCAGGTGGCGAAGCCGTAAGTGGTGAAGAACAGCGGCGCCAACAACAGCAGCCACAGCACCGCCGGTTTCAGCAGTGCGGGCTCGCGGGCCGGGGCGATGACGGCGCTCATTACTGCACTCGCTGGGCCAGCGAAACGCTGAAAATGCCCCATTCATCGACCCGCAGGGTGATCTTGCGGAAGCCCGCCGCCTCGACCAGTTGATCCATCTCCGCCTGGGTGCGTCGACGCATCACCCAGGCTTGCCCTGCGCGGTGGCTGGTGAGGGCGCGGGCGATCAGTTCCAGTTGCGGGTGCCATGGCTGGCCGGTGTAGACCAGGAAACCGCCCGGCTCCACGGCTTCGGCCAGGCCCGCGAGGGAGCCGCCAACCAGTTGGTTGTCGGCAAACAGCTCGTACAGGCCCGACACCACGGCGAGGGTCGGCTTGGGTTCCAGCGCCGCCAGGTCCTGGCGATCGAAGGCATCGCCTTTGACGAAGCGGGCGATGTCGCCCAAGCCTTTTTCCGCGATCAGCGCACTGCCGTCGCGCACATTGATGTCGCTGTAGTCGCGCAGCAGGATCGACTCGGGCAACGGGCTGACGCCTTGCAGCGCTTCGAGAATGTAGCGGCCATGGCCGGCGGCGATGTCGACGATGCGCACCTCGCGGTCCTGGGCGCGCAACTCGCCCATCGCCAGGCGCAGCAGCTCTTCGACGTGCAGCTTGCGCTGGCGAATGCCGCGCCAGCCGATGGAGTTCAGGTAATTCTGGTCAATCATCTTGCCCAGGGCCGAGGTGCCGGTGGGGCGGTTGCGGTAGACGTAATCCAGGGTGCTGCCGGAGTCGAACCCGGTGTCGAAACCCAGCTTCACCCCGGCCGACAACTTGCTGCCAAAGCGCATGCTGGCGCGGGTCATGCGCCAGTAGAGGTCGCGCAGCGAGTTGTGCGGCAGCGGCGTGGCCAGGGTTTCGGCTTCGGCGCAGGTCGCGCCCAGGCGATCGGCGTCCAGCAGGCAAGGGCGGTCCAGCGGGCGGGCGAAGTTTTGCAGGATGAAGCGACGGGCACTGGCAATGGCCGGCGCACGGTTTTTCTCGCCGAGGGTGTCGTGGAAGAAGCCCGGCAGGACGTGCTTCTCCTTGTGCAGGCTGCCCAGGCGTTCGAAGAACTGCTCCTGGGGTTTGCGGTGCACGACAAAGTCCGAGCCCGAGATCAACAGCTGCGTCGGCACCTGGATCGCCTGGGCATCGGCCACCACACGGTCGGCGGCTTCGTACAGGCCCAGCAGCACGTTCACCGAAATGGCCTTGGTGATCAACGGGTCGCTGTCGTAGGACGCCACCCGCTCCGGGTCATGGCTGAGGAACTTCGCCTTGACGTAGCTGTTGACGAAGAAATTACCGCGAAACTTGCGCATCAACGCCAGGCCCGGACGGGCGAACGGCACGTAGAGCTTGACCTTGAATGCCGGCGACGCCAGCACCAGGGCGCGAATGCGCGGCGCGTAATCGTGGACCCAGGTGGACGCGATCACCGCGCCGACGCTTTGCGCGACCACGGCGATATTCGCTTCGTCGATCTGATGCGCCGCGCCGATGTGATCGCAGAAGGTCTGTACGTCCCGCGCACTGGTGGCAAAGCTCGGGCTGTCCCCCCGTTCGCCCGGCGACTGGCCATGGCCACGGGCGTCCCAGGCAAAGAAGTCGAACCCGGGCAGGTCCAGCTCATCCACCAGGTGCGCGATGCGCCCGGAGTGTTCATGGCCGCGATGGAACAACAACACGGCCTGGCGGGGTTCACTCGCTGTCGCGTCGACAGCGGACCAGTGTTGGTAGAACAGCTCCACGCCATCGTGGGTGGTGAAAGTCCGGTGTTGGGCTTCGCGCATTGCAAGTTCCTTTATGCTGAGGGAGCGTTTTCCTTCACTTGGCCCAGGCCATGACGCACCCGATTGACCAAGGTATATACCAACAGGGCGGCAACCACCGCCATCACACCATCGACCCAGGGCGCCCCGAGCCAACCCAGGGCGACACCGGTCGCCAACACGCCAAACACAAAGGCCCGATCACTTTTGCCCATCGGCCCGTCATACCGCCGCGAAGCCCCGACCATCGCCCCCAGCACGCCGGCGTATTCGCTGAACAACGCCAACAGCGTGACCAACAACACGAGCAACAGACTGGCATCGGGAATCAGGGCAAAAGGCAGGATCAAGGCAGTGTCGGCGATGATATCGCATAGCTCATTGAGGTAGGCGCCCAGATGCGATTGCTGGCCAAACTCCCGGGCGAGCATGCCGTCCACCGCGTTCAGGGCCATGCGCAGGAACATCCAGATGGGCACCAGCACGAACACCCAAGGGTGACTGGCGAACCCGGCGATCACCGCCCCCACCCACACCGAAATGACGCCTGCCAGCAGCGTCACCTGGTTGGCGGTGACACCCTTGTCGTAGAGCCGCTGGACCGTGGGGCGCAGCAGGTTTTGGAAGGCGGGTTTGAGCTGGTAGATGGAAGGCATTGGGTATATCTCGGCCGATTTTGGGGCAGGGCTTATGCTGGTGCGAGATTACGATAGGTTGAGGGGTTGCTGGCGGGTATTTCTTTGGAATGAGCGCGGGTCGGCATCTAAAACGAAATTTGCCGGTGGACAACCACCTGGGAGCGGGCTCAACTGTCCTTTTGTGGTGGGGGGATTTATCCCCGTTGGGCTGCGCAGCAGCCCCAAAACCAACGCGGTGCATCAAACAAAAAGATCTTCAGCCTGCTGGCCGCCTGCATCCACAGTGGCGGTAAAACCGACTCAAACCCTCCCGCCAGGGCAAATGAACAAGGAGTGTTTCAATGCTGCGAATGGATTGGCTCGCTGATCACATGGATAAATGCTATGGCGCGGTGTTTAGAGTCATCCATGGAGCTCCCACGCCAAGCGATTAAAATTTAGCGAATCGCCCTACATCCTTAGTCCCCTTCCCCTGACTTAATTCCCCTGTCATCCCCGGCAGAGTCTCGCGTTCGTCCCCGCACCGCGAGATTCCTGCATGTTTGCCCCCGACAAACTCCTGGCCCTGAACAACACCATTGGCTTGCTGGTGGTGGCGGCCATGGACCCCGAACAGCCGGATGTCGATGCGGTTTTCCAGGATTTTCGCACCTGCCTGAACGACTACGACGCCTGGGCTGAAAGCTTCTGGACCGGTTGGGCGTTGGATCTTGAGCAAGTGTTCAAGGTCGGCAACGAGGTGTCCCTGGCGGCGCCAAAAAACCTGGACACACCCATCAGCGCCGCGGTGGTGGCCTGCCCGGCGGAGGGGCCGCTGACGCTGGTGCACATGTTCCAGGCGGCGCGCTTCGTACCGATTGGCGACACCCCGGTGATGCTGGAACCGGTCATCGATGGCGAGCCCGGGCAGGAAACGTTTGGCGAGCCGATCCATCACGTGATCGGCCCCAGCGGCATCCTGGAAGTCCGTGAGTGTTGGCGGGGGCAGCGTTATCGCATCACCTTTTTTCCCCATGTGACGGCTGCTCACGTCAAGGCGTTGTACGCGTCTTACCAAGGCGTGATCGACGAACTCGAGGGTTGGCTGAAAGCGGAGTGGGAACAGTTTCAACCGCTGTGGAAGGCGTTTTCCGACGCCGGGTTTCTCGAGCGTTACGGCGTGTTGCAACAGGCCGATTGGCACGGCTTCGAAAAGGCCCTGCACCAGCTGTGGGACGACGTTAAACAGGTTTTCGGGTTGCTGGCCGATCTCCAGGCCAACAGCGAAAAGCTCTTGGAGTACCTGACCCGGGCCGAGCTTGAGCAATTACTGAAGGCTTCATCCGAGGCCATCGCCAAAGGGCTGATGGTGTTGAGCGACGAGCCGTTGCTCTTCGTTCACATGGCGGCGTTCGCCAGTTGGCTACGGATGCTGCCGCCCCAGTATCTGGCTGAAGTCGTCGCAGAGCTGCGCGCTTCGGTGCTGATCAATTTCCTGCTGATGCGTTTGACCGGGGGGCTGGGCCTGGGGCTGCGCATGAGCGGTAACGTCCTGGGCCGGGTCCGCTCGGAGCGGGCCCGGGCATGGTTGCTGGCGTCGAGCCTGAGATTGGGCCAACTCGCCCCCGACCGGCTCAATCAGCATGCCGATGTGCTCAAACCGTTGGTGGTCAGCCAGCGCGCGCCTCTAAAACCGACGCCTGTCGGACCTTTGCACATCACCCCTGAGCATTTCGCACCCCTGTCGGTCAGCAATCCGGCCGCCGTAGCGCGGGAAAAATCCCAAGCGTCTACCCGGCTGAGCAGGCACGAACCCCACGACGACGTCCCCGCCCAATCGAAAAACCCCAACGGCGACAGCGCCGACACCGCCGACCAGACCCAGACCAGCGGCTGCCCGGTGTCGATGGTCACCGGCGAGGAACTGCTGACCCTCGACGACGGCACACTCGATGGCCGCTTGCCGTTCGTCTTCACCCGTTTGTACCGCACCAGCGCCGCCGATCTGGACGTCGGACTCGGGCGTGGCTGGAGCCATGCCCTGGCCCATCGCCTGGAACTCCAGGGCGAGCAGGTCACCTGGGTCGACCAGGAAAACCGCCGCACGATCTTTCCACTGCCCAATGCCCTGCGTCCGGCGATCCATAACAGCCTGGCCCGGGCGGCGATCTACCTGGGCAGCGAGCCGGACGAACTGGTCATTGCCCAGCCCGGCGAAAACGCGCCTTTCCTGCACTTTCGCGACGGTCACCTGACCGCCCTCAGCGACCGCTACGACAACCGCCTGACCCTCCAGCGCAACATCCACGGCGACATCAGCCGCCTGGACAACGGCGCCGGGCGCTCCCTGCGCCTGCGTTATGAGCAGCGTCACCTGGTGGCCGTCGACTACCAGAGCTTCCACCCGGCCCTGACCCTCGACGACGCCTGGCGCACCGAACAGACGCTGGTGTCCTACCGCTACGACGGACGCTTCCGACTGATCGAAGCGACCAACGCCGCCGGTGAAAGCGAACGCTACGACTACGACGACCAGCACGTCATCCTCCAGCGGCAACTGGCTGGCGGGGCGAGTTTTTACTGGGAGTGGCAAGGCGTCGGACCAGCGTCCCGTTGTGTACGGCATTGGGCCTCGTTTGCGCAGATGGACAGCCGATACACCTGGGGCGAGGACGGCCGTGTCACGGTCCGGCACCTGGATGGCAGCCAGGAGGTGTATGTCCATGACGACCGGGCGCGGCTGGTGCGCAAGGTCGAGCCCGACGGCGGCGAGCACCGCAAGGCCTATGACGCACAGGGCCGGTTGATCGCCGAACAGGACCCGCTGGGGGCCGTCAACGAATACCGCTACGACGACGTCGGACGGCTGGTGGCGCTGATTCCTCCGGACGAGGCACCGACGTCCTACGAATACCGCAACGGTTTCCTGCACACCCGTTCCCGTGGCAAGGCCGTGTGGCGTTACCAGCGCAATGCCCGGGGCGATGTGGTTGCAAGCATCGATCCGGACGGCCAGCGCACGGAATATGCCTACGACGCCCATGGGCAACTGCTGACGAGGTATGACCCGGACGGTGGCGAACATCGCTTCACCTGGAGTCGCCTGGGCCAACTGACCGAAGAGCTCCTGCCCGACGGCGGTCGCCGGTGTTTTGCCTACGACGCCCTGGGGCGTTTGCTCAGCCGTCGGGACGAACACGGCGCCCTCACACATTACCAATGGGACGCCGTCGGCCGACTGCTGCAGGTGACCCTGCCCACCGGCGCCACCCGGGCCTGGAGCTACAACGCCTACGGCAAGGTCATCGCCGCGCGCGACGAAGAGGGCCGGATCACCCGCTACGAATACGCCGACGACCTGCACCTGGTCAGCCGTCGCCTGAACCCCGACGGCAGCGAGCTGAAGTACCGCTACGATTCGGCGCGGCTGTTGCTGACCGAGATCGAAAACGAATCCGGCGAAAAATATCAGCTGGACTACACGCCCAACGGCTTGATCCGGCAGCAAGTCGGCTTCGACGGCCAACGCACCGCCTACGCCTATGACCTCAACGGCCATTTGCTGGAGAAAACCGAGCACGGCGCAGACGGTTCGCAATGGGTCACCCACTACCAGCGTGACGCGGCCGGGCGGCTGCGGGTCAAGACCTTGCCCGACGGCCAGGCCATCGAGTACCACTACGACGCGTTGGGTCGGCTGGTCCACGTCGACGACGGCAGCGACCATCCGCTGGCCTTCGAATACGACGCCCAGGATCGGCTGGTCACTGAACACCAGGGCTGGGGCACCCTGCGCTATCGCTACGATGCCTGCGGGCGCCTCCACCACCTGCGCCTGCCGGACGACAGCCAGCTCGACTACCACCACGCCCCCGGTGGCGCACTGACCGCCATCGACCTCAACGGCGCGCGCCTGACCGAACACCGCGTTGACGGCGGCCGCGAACGGCAACGCCAGCAGGGCCAACTGCGCAGCGACTATACGTACGACGAACAGGGCCGCCTCAAGGCCCAGACCGTGTGGCAAAGCCCGCAGCAGCAACTGTTCTGGCGCGACTATGCCTACAGCCCCCGGGGCAACCTCCAGACCCTTTCCGACCACCGAAACCGCCGCAGCTACCAGTACGACCCGCTGGATCGCCTGACCCGCATCGACTTTTCCCACAGCGAGCCGCCGGAACACTTCAGCCACGACCCGGCCGGCAACCTGCTGATGCAGGACCGCCCCGGGCCGACCACCCTCAAGGGCAACCGCCTGCTGAAGGAGGGCGACCGCCACTACGACTACGACGCCTTTGGCAACCTGATCCGCGAACGCTGCGGCCAAGCCCTGGTCAGCGCCTACCGCTACGACAGCCAGCACCGCCTGATCGGCGTCACCAAGGCCGATGGCCGCGAAACGTCCTACCGCTACGACGCCTTTGGCCGACGCATCAGCAAGACCGTGGACGGCCTGACCACGGAATTTTTCTGGCAGGGCGACCAGCTCGTCGCCGAAAACAGCCCGCGCCACCACCGCAGCTACGTCTACGAACCGGGCACCTTCCGCCCACTGGCCCTGCTCGACGGCGAAGGCCCCGACGCCCGCCCGTTCTACTACCACCTCGACCATCTGGGCACGCCCCAGGAACTGACCAACCCCACCGGCCAGATCGTCTGGTCGGCGCGCTACAACGGCTATGGCCAACTCACCGAACTCCAGCACGGCAACGGCGAGCAACTGGAACAACCGCTGCGCTTCCAAGGCCAATACTTCGACC
Organism: Pseudomonas medicaginis; assembly: GCF_965119365.1. NCBI lineage: Bacteria > Pseudomonadati > Pseudomonadota > Gammaproteobacteria > Pseudomonadales > Pseudomonadaceae > Pseudomonas > Pseudomonas medicaginis. Next base: position 6,553,848 of record NZ_OZ221631.1, on the reverse strand, counting down.
CGGAAAGCGGCCTGCACTACAACCGGCACCGCTACTACAATCCCGGGACCGGCCGCTACCTGACGCCCGACCCGAGCCAGTTGGCGGGTGGGCTCAATGGGTACCGCTACACGGTGAACCCGACGGGGTGGGTGGATCCGTTGGGGTTGGTGGATTGTCCGGGGAAGGGCGGGTGTCGGCCGGCGGTTGAGGAGCAGGATCCGGCGGTTAAGGTTGGGGTGGATGAGGGGGTAAAATCCCCTCCTAAACCTACATATCTTTATCGTGGAGACTTAAGGAAGCCAGAAGTCATTTTTAAAGAAGGTTTTATGAGCTTGGGGAAAAGCACTGATTTATTGCTTCATGTTTGGGATAACAGAAACCCGCCCAGTAATTTTGTCAGTACAACTACGGACGTTAATATTGGGACCTATTTTGGAACAAAATATAATACACGGAAAGGATATCTGTATATTCTAAAGAGAATTCCTGGGCGGGATGTGAACAAGGAGTTGCCTCGTAACGATGTTCCATATAGCTATGAGCGTGAGATTGCCATTCCTGATCGAGTAAAAACTGAAGATATTATCGGAGTCACTCCCTTGAATAAGGATGGTTCCTATGTTGGGTATTCTTTACCCAATCCTCAAAGGAAATAAAAAATGACGAAGCAAGTTATTCCGATTGTTAGAGATGGTCGAAGAGAAGAGGTGGTGCTTGATGTTAATGCAAGTAAATCAACCATCCTGCTGACTTTCAAAAGCGGTTGGTCAAAAAAATACTCTGGAGTGGATGTGTATGAGTGCCTTGGCAAAATTATCCAAGAGCACTCTGATTCAAAATTTTTATGCAAGGGAGCTAAACTGAGTGTGCGACCTTCTAGTATGTCCTCGCAAATGTCTTCAGGAATAGCTGCTTATGAACATGTCTTAGGTAAACGTGCATCGAGAGCGGATCTTGTTAATATATTCGATTATGAAGATCAAGATATAGTGAGTGACCCTCAGCTACAAAAAGATTATTTTTTTCTCTGGTTGGATTCTATAAAGGATGTGGATGAATAGAGTATGGATGTGTGGAGCAAGATATTTTGATCGATATTGCGATATAACTCGCGGTCCACTGCACAGTCAAAAGTCATCGAAGTCCCAATGTGGGAGCGAGCTTGCTCGCGATAGCAGAGTGTCAGTCACCATCAATAGCTACTGACCCACCGCTATCGCGAGCAAGCTCGCTCCCACAGGTTCATCAGTGACTTACAGGTCGCGGCTTCGCACTCAGCCATTAAAAAAAACACCCCTTTGGCACCGATAACATCGTTTCTCGGCCCCGCGGGTTTTCCCTATATTGGCCCTCAGATCCGGTGGATGGCTCAACGTCCACCCCCTCAGTGTGAGTAGCCTCAATGAACAATAAACCTGACAGCACAGGGCTTGATAACGCAGGCGCAGGAACCCGGGCGGTTTGGGGTGGGGAGCAAGTCAGGCACCCCTACAACGCCACGCAAACCCCCATCGTGGCCAGCGCCGCGTACGGTTACGACGACATCGACGTCTGGTACGACGTTGCCTTGGGCAAGGCCCCCGGCTTTATCTACAGCCGCATGAGCAACCCCACCGTCGAAACCCTCGAAGCCAAGATTCGCGAGCTGGAAATGGCCGAGTCCGCCGTGGCCTTCAGCAGCGGCATGGCGGCGATCAGCAGCGTGCTCTACACCTTCCTGGCCCACGGCGATCGCGTGGTGTCGACCAAGGACAGTTACGGCGGCACCAACAAGATCTTCGAAGAGTTCCTGCCGCGCACCGGCGTGGCGGTGACCTTGTGCGAGACCTTCGATCACGACGATCTGGAGCGTGAAATCGCCAAGGGTTGCCAGGTGCTGTACCTGGAAACCCCCACCAACCCGACCCTGAAAATCCTCGACATCCCGCGCCTGGTGGCAGCGGCCAAGCGTGTCGGTGCCGTGGTCGTGGCCGATAACACCTTCGCCACGCCGCTGAACCAGAGCCCGTTGGCGTTGGGGGTGGACGTGGTGATTCACAGCGCGACCAAATTCCTCAGCGGCCATGGCGACGTGCTCGGTGGCCTGGTGTGTGGCAGCGAAGCCTTGATGGCCCAGGTGCGGCATTATCGGGAAATCAACGGCGCGAGCCTCGACCCGTTCTCGGCCTACCTGATCATCCGTGGCATGAAGACCCTGGCCCTGCGCATGCGCCAGCAACAACACAGCGCCCGGGCCCTGGCCGAATTTCTCTGCACCGAACCGTTGGTGGAGGCGGTGAATTATCCTGGCTTGCCCAGCCACCCGAACCACGCCGTGGCTTGCGCGCAGATGTCCGGTTTCGGCGCCATCGTCAGTTTTGTCCTGGTCGGTGGCATGGACACGGTCAAGTTGCTGCTGCCACGCCTGCGCTTCGCCCATTGCGCGGGCAACCTGGGCGCGGTGGAAACCATCTATGGCCCAGCCCGCACCACCAGCCATGTCGAGAACACCTTGGAAGAACGCCTGGCCCTGGGCATCTCCGAAGGCTTGGTGCGGGTTTCGGTCGGCATCGAAGACACGGACGATCTATTGGACGATCTGAAACAGGCCTTCGCCTTCGTCAAAAAGACCCTCAATCCGCAGCTCAATGAAGCCCATGTCGAGGCCGCAAACTGAAGTTTGAAAGTTGGTACCCCACCACAAGGCCGTGAGTGGGGCGTTCATGAATAGGAATAATAATAAAGCTTAGTGGTGATGCACTTTTACTCTGCCCAATAACTTGTCGCGGACGTTGATGCGCGCCCTAACAACTTTCATGAGAACAACCATGTCCATAAAAGAACAACAACTTAATTCGCGTGCCGGTTTTAAACAGGAAATGCAGACGCGCCATATCGTCATGTTGGCGTTAGGCGGCGTCATTGGCACCGGGCTGTTCCTCACGTCCGGCTACACCGTCAACCAGGCCGGCCCCATGGGCGCGGTGATCGCATACATCATCGGCGCGCTCATGGTCTACATGGTGATGATGTGCCTGGGCGAACTGGCGGTGCAGATGCCCGAAACCGGTTCGTTCAGCACCTACGCCACGCGTTTCCTTGGCCCCGGCACCGGCTACACCGTGGCCTGGCTGTATTGGCTGACGTGGACGGTGGCCATTGGTTCCGAGTTCACCGCTGCCGGTATCCTGATGACCCGATGGTTTCCCGACACGCCGGTGTGGATCTGGAGCGCGCTGTTCGCCGGCGTGGTGTTCCTCACCAACGTGATTTCGGTGCGTTTGTTCGCCGAGACCGAGTTCTGGTTGTCGTTGATCAAAGTATTGACCGTGGTGGTGTTCCTGCTGATTGGCGGTGGCGCGATTCTCGGCCTGTTGAACATCGACCAGGCCCACAGCATCGGCTTGAGCAACTTCACCCGTGAAGGACTTTTCCCCACCGGCTTCATGCCGATTGCGATGACGCTGCTGGCGGTGTCCTTCGCGTTCTCCGGCACTGAATTGATTGGCATCGCCGCCGGTGAAACCAAGGACCCGCAACGCAATGTGCCACGCGCCATCCGCACCACGGTGCTGCGCCTGGCGGTGTTTTTCGTCGGGACCATTTTTGTCCTGGCGACCTTGTTGCCCCGCGAACAAGCCGGCCTGGTGGAGAGCCCCTTCGTCACAGTGTTCACCTACATCGGCATTCCGTACTCCGCCGACATCATGAACTTCGTGATCATCAGTGCCCTGTTGTCGGCGGCCAACTCCGGGTTGTACGCCGCCTCGCGGATGCTCTGGACCCTCAGCGACCAAGGCCACCTGCCCAAGCAGTTCTCGGCCCTGACCCGCATGGGCACGCCGCTCAACGCGATCATCGTCAGCATGGCCGGCGGCGCCGCCTCGTTGCTCAGCAGCGTGTTTGCCGCCGACACCATCTACCTGGCGCTGGTGTCGATTTCCGGCCTGGCCGTGGTGGTGGTGTGGATGAGCATCGCCGCGAGCCAGATCGCTTTCCGGCGCCACTATGTGGCCAACGGCGGCGACATTCGCAAGCTCAAGTTCCGGGTTCGCGGCTATCCGTGGGTGCCGCTGGGGGCGCTGGTGTGCTGCAGCCTGGCGTGCATCGGGATCGCCTTCGACCCTGAACAACGGGTGGCGCTGTACTTCGGTTTGCCGTTCATCGCCTGGTGTTACTTCGTGTATTACATTACCCGCAAAAGCCGCGAGCGACGCTTGTCGGTTGCCCTCGTGGCACAACCGTCCGACGCGTTCTAAGGCGCGTCGACGGGGCGGGCAAACGTGCCCGGTGCGTGGGGGTCAACGAGGTACAGATCATGAAGCAAAAAACGTTGCCCCCGTTGAACTGGCTGCGGGCGTTCGAAGTGTCGGCCCGCTGCCTGAACTTCACCCACGCCGCCGACGAATTGTTTTTGACCCAGGGCGCGGTCAGCCAGCAGATCCGCCAATTGGAAAGCCACCTGGGGGTGGCACTGTTCAAGCGCTTGCCCCGTGGCCTGGGCCTGACCGAGGAGGGCCAGGCCTACCTGCCAGTGGTGCAGGACGCGATCACGCGACTGGCGGTGGGCACCAACGAGATCTTTGGCCAGCACAAGCGCCGGCCAATCAAGGTGCGCGGCAGCCTGGCGTTTTTCGTGCACTGGCTGGCGCCGAAACTGGTGGATTTTCGCCAGGTGCATCCCCACGTCGACATCCGCTACATCAGCAACATCTGGGTCAAGGAACTGGACGGCGAAGACGACATGGAAATTCGCTGGGGCCATGGTCATTGGCCCGGCCTGGTGTCGCAACGCCTGACCTGGGACACCTTGTTCCCGGTGTGTTCGCCCGCCTTGATGACGACGCTGAAGGTGCCGGCGGACGTGGCCAGGCATCCATTGCTGCACGTGCTGGGCTACGAAGAGGGCTGGGGTTACTGGCTGAAAATGGTCGGTGCCGACTCGGTGGATTCCTCGACCGGCATGCAGTTCGACACGCTGGTCTGCACCTTGCGCATGGCCGAGCTGGGGCAGGGCATCGCCCTGGCGCGGTCGTCGATGGTCAGCGAGTTGCTGGAAGACGGGCGCCTGGTCGAACCTTTCGCCCAGCGCATCGAAGCCAGCGAATCGTTTTACCTGGTGCGCAGTTCCGGGGCCGAGCAACACCCGGACGCGGCGCGGTTTTCCACCTGGCTGGTGGAGCAGGCGCACCGTTTCAAGTGAGCCGTTTCAAATGAATATCCGGAGTTGACCATGCGCTATGTGAGTACTCGAAATTCAGCCGTGCAGGTCGATTTCGAAAAGGTCGTGCTGTCGGCCATCGCCGAGGATGGCGGCCTATTCGTCCCCGTCGAACTGCCGCAGTTCGAACCCCAGGACATCGCCAACTGGTCGACATTGTCCTATGACGAATTGGCCTACCGGGTGATGCGCCCGTTCGTGGGCGAGGCGATCCCCGAGGCCGAGTTAAAGCGGGTGCTCAAGGACGCGGGCAGCCAGTTCAGCCATCGCTCCCTGGCGCCGTTGCATCAGGTGGATCGCAACGAGTGGGTCCTGGAATTGTTCCATGGGCCGACCCGCTCCTCGAAGGACTTCGCCGCGCAATTGCAGGCGCGGCTGGTGCAGTACTTCCTGCGTAAGCGCGGGCGTCGCGCCGTGGTGATCGGCGTCACCAACGGCGACACCGGCCTGGCTGCCATCGAAGCCTTCAAGCACTGCGACGAGACCGACCTGGTGGTGATTTACCCCGAGGCCGGCGTGCCGCAGGACCAGCTTCAAGACCTGCAAGCGACGGTCCATCCGCGGGTCCATCAAGTGGCCGTCGATGGCAGTTTTGATGAATGCCAGACCTTGGTCAGCCAACTGTTCCGACAGCATGAGGCGATCAGTTTCAATTCCAGCAACTGGGTCAGCGTCATGGCGCAGTTGGTGTTTTATTTCCACGCTGTGTTGCAACTGGGCGGGGGGCAGCGGCCCATCGGTTTCAGCGTGCCGGCGGCGAGCTTTGCCGAAGTCTATGCCGGCTACATCGCGCAGAAAATGGGCTTGCCGATCACGCAGATGATCGTCGCCACCAACCAGAATGACGCGCTGCATCAGTTCTTTTTGAAGAACCACTACTCGCGATTGCGCGCCAGCAAGACCCTGTCGCCGGCCATGGATTTGTCGATTTTTTCCAACCTGGAACGGTTTCTCTGGGAGCTCTACGGCCACGATGATCAAGCGGTGAGCGCGCTGATGCACACCTTCGAAACCCGTGGCGAAATGACCATCGCCAACGAGTGCTGGCTACAGGCGCGGATGATCATCGACTCGTACGCGGTCAGCGATGAACAGACGCTGGAGGAAATCACCTCGCTGTATCGCGACACCGGCTACGTCATCGACCCCCACACCGCCACCGGCGTGCTCGCGGCGCGCTTGTATCGGCGCAGCCTGGTGGCACCGATGGTGACCTTGGGCGAGATCTCCCCGGTTAAATCGGCGCAGTTGCTCGGCGAGTTGGGGATCACCATTGCAGCGCAACAGCGTCCAGTTTCCGAGCATGGCCCTGCGCAGATTCATCGCATCCAGCCGGACGACCTCGGTGCCCTCCATCAACTGCTCGGCGCCCTATAACCGGAGGCCCCATGAAGCGAATTCTCGACCCCCTCGACGAACGCATCATCGCCGAACTGCGCCTCAACGCCCGCGCCGCCCACGCCGAACTGGCAGCCAAGGTCAACCTCTCGCGCAACGCCGTACGCCAACGCATCGAACGCCTCGAACGCGACGGCGCGATCCAGGGCTACACGGTGCGCACCGGGGAGGGCGCGCAAGCGTCGTCGAACATCAACGCGGTGATCTTCGTCTACCGCTACGACCGCATGCGCGGCGCCGAGGTATTGCAAGCCTTGCAAGCCATGCCGGAAGTGCTGCAGTGCGATGTGATGAGTGGTGAGTTTGATTTGATGCTGCGGGTCGGCGCGGCGAACCCGGAGCGGGTGCATAAGGTGTGGAAAGAGATCTCGGCGTTGCCGGGGGTGGAGAACACCGTGACGTCGTTTGTGCTGTCGTCGGTGGTCTAGGCGCGTTGTCTGGCCCACCCACAAAACCCTGTGGCGAGGGGATTTATCCCCGCTGGGCTGCGAAGCAGCCCCCCGCTTCTAGCACTCCCTTCATGACAACGAATTACTCTGTGGCGAGGGGATTTATCCCCGCTGGGCTGCGCAGCGGCCCCCCACTTTTAGCCCCCCCTTCATGACAACGAATTACTCTGTGGCGAGGGGATTTATCCCCGTTGGGCTGCGAAGCAGACCCGAAATCATCTGGCGCGGGGCACAAGGTTGATTGAGTTCAACCTTCTTGAGGGCCGCTGCGCAGCCCAGCGGGGATAAATCCCCTCGCCACAAATGGACCTCACCAACCTGAACTAAAAAAGCCACCCGACACTGGCTTTCCCAATGCCTGCCAGCCTGCCATTCCCCTGGTCAAAACGCCCAAGAAATAGAGCAAATTGGCATATTTCACTGCCCAGCCCACCCCCCTAACCTAGATCCCAACAACCTCATCACCCGGATCAAGGGACACAACAAAAATGACTGAATACAAACTCGCGCTGGTCGGCTTCGGCGGTGTAAACCGGGCATTGGCTCAATTGATTGCCGAGCGCAATCAGCAGTGGAAAACCGAACTCGGCTTCACCCTGAAAATCGTCGGCGTGACCGACCTGTTCCTCGGTTCGGTGATGGACCGCCACGGCCTCGACGCCGCGTCACTGGCCAAACTGCCCACCACCAAAGGCGCCATGGCCCAACTCCCCGGCGGCACCGTCGACGCCCTCAACGAAGCCGTGATCAAAGACTGCGGCGCCGACATCATCGCCGAAGCCACCTTCACCAATCCCGTGGACGGCGAGCCCGCCACCTCGTTCTGCCGCTGGGCCCTGGCGCGCGGCAAGCACGTGGTCACCACCAACAAAGGCCCCATCGCCCTGCACGGCGCCGAACTCAAAGCCCTGGCCCAACGCAACAACGTCGCCTTCGAATACGAAGGCTCAGTGATGAGCGGCACCCCCGTCATTCGCCTCGCCAAACAATCCCTGGCCGGCAGCTCGATCACCGGTTTCGAAGGCATCCTCAACGGCACCTCCAACTTCGTCCTGACCTGCATGGAAGGCGGCCTCGGGTTCGCCGAAGCCGTCAGCCAGGCCCAAGCCCTGGGCTACGCCGAAGCCGACCCAACGGCAGACGTCGCAGGCTATGACGTGCGCCTCAAGGTAGTCATCCTCGCCAACGAACTGCTCGACGCCAAACTCACCGTCAACGACGTCACGTGCAACGGCATCGCCTCCCTCAGCCTCGACGACATCGAAAAGGCCCGACAAAACGACGCCCGCTGGAAACTCATCGGCGCCGCCACCCGCAACGCCGACGGCTCCATCAGCGCCAGCGTCGAACCGCGCCTGCTGAACAACGACCACCCACTCGCCAGCATCAGCGGCGCCACCAACGCCGTGTCGTTCACCAGCGAACTGCTCGGCGCCGTTACCGTCTCGGGCCCGGGCGCAGGCCGTACCGAAACCGCCTTCGCACTGCTGTCGGACATCATCCACATCCACCAATCGGCAACCCGCAAACAGGAGCACAAACTGTGAACGTATCGCGCCTGGCCCTGGCGGTTGTCGAACCGCACATCGAAGTCCTCAACCCATTTGATGGCAGCATCGTCGGCACCGTCGCCGACGTGTGCGCCTCAGAAGTCCCGCAACTGCTCGAGACCGGCCGCAATGGCGTCAAAGCCTGCGCCGCACTGCCACGTCATCGCCGCGCAAGCATCCTCGAACAAGCGGCACTGAACATCGAACGCGACGCCAAAGCCTTCGCCCGGCTGATCGTCGACGAAGCCGGCAAGACCCTCAAACAGGCCGAAAAAGAAGTCAAACGCTGCGTCAACACCCTCAAGCTCTCCGCCGAAGAAGCCAAGCGCAACGCCGGCGAAATCGTACCGTTCGATGCCTACGAAGGCGCCGAATCACGCCAGGGCTGGTTCACCCGCGAACCCCTTGGCCTGATCGTCGCCATCACCCCCTACAACGACCCGCTGAACCTGGTCGCCCACAAACTCGGCCCGGCCATCGCTGGCGGCAACGCGGTGATCCTCAAACCGTCCGAGCTGGCGCCGTTGTCGGCCCTCAAACTGGTCTCGTACCTGGTCGCCGCCGGCCTGCCTGAAACCGTGGTCACCGTCGCCACCGGCGGCGCGGAACTGGGCAAAGCCCTGGTCGCCGCCCGCGACGTGCGGATGATCTCCTTTACCGGCGGCTTCGTCACCGGCGAACAAATCGCCCGCACCGCCGGCCTGAAAAAACTCGCCATGGACCTCGGCGGCAACGCCCCCGTCATCGTCATGGGCGACTGCAACCTCGACGCCGCCGTCGACAGCTGCGTCTCCGGCGCCTTCTGGGCCGCCGGGCAAAACTGCATCGGCACCCAACGCCTGCTCATCCACGCCCCGATCTACGCCGCCTTCCGCGAACGCTTCGTCAACCAGGCCCAAGCCCTCGTCGTCGGCAACCCACTGCTCGCCAACACCGACATCGGCCCGATGATCACCCAGCAGGCCGCGCAGAACGCCGAACAGGTCGTCAACGAAGCCCTGCAACAAGGCGCCACCTTACTCTGCGGCCACCGCCGGCAAGGCACCTGCTATGCCGCGACCGTCCTGGAAAACGTCGACCACACCAGCCGACTCTGGCGCAATGAAGCCTTCGCCCCGGTGGTGGTGTTGCAGCCGTTCGACACGTTCGATGAAGCCATTGCGTTGGCTAACGAACCTGATTACGCGCTTCATGCCGGGATTTTCACCAACGACCTGTCCACGGCTATGAGTGCCGCACGACGGATCGAAGCGGGGGGCGTGATGATCAACGACTCTTCGGATTTCCGGTTTGATGCGATGCCGTTTGGCGGTTCCAAGTACGGCAGTCTGGGCAGGGAAGGGGTGCGGTTTGCGTACGAGGAAATGACCCAGCCGAAGGTGGTTTGTTTGAATACGTTGGGGTGATGGGTTCGGGTTGTTGGCGTCGGGCAGGTTGGTCACCTGCCCGATTTTTTTGCGGCATCCAAAAAAGCCTCGATTCTTGCGTTTCACAAATATTTTTCAAGGGCTGTCGGCCAAATCATCCTGGCTCATCTAAGCTGAATTTTCCTGGAATATGCGCCAAGTGCCTTCTCACACGAATGCGGCCAACCCGGCTTGCGGCACCGCTCAGCAGCCAGGCGGGAGGAAAGGATGCCGAACTTACTGGTGGTGGTTTGGGAATTCGATACACGCAGATTAAGAATCCCCGTCGAGAACAGCCTTCTCTGCATACAGCTTAGAATCGGGGCTTTGCTGTACATGGCGAGAACTGCCTTCGCCAAACATGTCGATCAACATAAACTGAATTATTGCCTTGTCGTCGCCCCCGAGTATCTTTTCTCCAAGGAAATGCCTACCTCGTTTATTTCGGAGGAAGAAAAAGAAATCATCCGGGCAACATTGGCAGATATTTCAAACAGAAATCCATGGCTGATATTCGTCCCAGGCACGACGCTTTGGTTCAAGTCAATGCAGCGCCCAGACTCCAGGATGCGGAAAAGGGAAACCCAGCAGTTGAAATCGTGGGGTCAGGCCAGAAATATCAACAAGGCAAAATATGGTGTGGAAATGGATGCGGTCGTGAATGAAATCCCGGGGTGGGACCGCATGAACAAAGGGGTTTATGGCGATTATGCAGCGGCTACGAAGGAGCGGATCGCAGAAGGTTCAAAAGCCGGCGACGGAATCGTTAGAAACACAGGTTTCATCATTTGGAATGGAAACGTTTTTTACCAGCATAAACGTTACCCCAATATCGGAAACGATGGGCTGGAAGAGCTGAATGACGCGCAGTTCTGGGAAAACAAGATATTCATGCCGGGCAGCTATCGGGAAACCCCAGCGGTCCATGGGCTGCAGATGGCTTTGGAAATATGCGCAGAACATTTCATTGGCGCGACGGTTTTGCATAAGAACAACGTCCTGGATTTCCATATCCTGGTCTCGGCCAGTATTGCTCTCGATGAAACTCGTGTAGGCGTAAAGCCTGGGGGGTACGTGGTTCATGCGGATTCAGAGGGCAGTGCAGTTTACCGGCGCGAAGGCATGAACCTGGTTCAACTCCAAGCCATTGATGAAACCGAAATAGGCTTGTTGGGTGTTGAAGCCGGCCGCGTCAGGAGTTTTGTTTGCGCGATTGCACAAGCGTGAGTCTGATCCGCTCCCTGTGGGAGCGAGCCTGCTCGCGATATCAATATCTCTGCTCCCACCGCTCTCGAGTCTCAAGTCGCCACCAACAACATATCCCAATAACGTGTACCCAAAATCGACTTTTGGCGACATGACACCCTACACCTCGGTCAGATGTTTATCGTGACGCCTTAGGACCAGCCCTGACCCACACCGCCTTGCGCCATTGCCTACAACTACGCCAGAATCCGCCGGCTTGTGCGCCTTGGGTCACCTCGGTAGTTTGAATCCGTCACTGCTCATCAGTGATCGGGTTTAGTCGCCCGTCGTTGCTAAGTCGCTCAAGCGTCCATCAGTCAGGTATCCCCATTCCTGCACTCGATGGTGGCTGTGCGCAGGGCGCCTTCGGGCGCGCCGATTTCTTAGCTCGTCGGTCGACTAACCTGCGTACAGCTGCCTCCCATCGTTTAGTCGCGATCGGGTCGTGGCCTCAATCAAGAGAGCTAAGGCTATGGTCAAAATTACACCGAACCCCCCGGCTACAGACGAAACCGTTTCTCGCGTCCAATCCGCTCGTAACAAGAAACTCGATGAAGCTGCCACGCGTGCTTTGGATTTTTATCTGAAGCCTACGCCGAAGAATGAAACCTCTGACAAACCCAACACCATTTTACGTATCGCACCTGACGTTGATTCGGAATGTCTGCTTGCCAACCTCAGCGAGAACCTGGCTTCGGCCAATGCCATGATCAATGATCTGGCGTTTGATCTTGAGGGATCGCGACGACGTGTTGCGATGGGGATCTTGCAGGTGATTGAGGTGAGTGAACTGTTGGCGAATCGGGCTTTGGATATTGTTGAGGTGAGGTAGGGCTTGACGCCACTGTCCTCTGTCCTTGGGGGACTGAGGACAGTGGCCGTCAGAAAATCTCCGAATGGTCAATTGTGCAGAAGCCTGTCATGTCGCTAAAACACCATTTCGACGACACGTTCCATTCTCATGTCGCTGGCGACGACATGAGAATGGAACGTGTCGCAGAAATCGAAAAACAGCGACACGTTATCCCCTCGTGTTTACACTGACGACACGAGAGGGCGCCTGACTGAACGCCCTTGCCCTTTATTCCAAAGGACCAGGATCGCCCCATGACTGCAGCCCCTAATGTCTGGCAGGCCGATAAACCGTATAACCAAATACCGCCTCTGCCTCCGGCAGCCGAATTGGAAACCCGTGCAGTCCTCAAGCGCTGTATAGACGCTCGCACGGCCTTGGCCGAGTTGAAGCAGGCAGCCGAACTGATCCCCAACCAAACGGTGCTGATCAACACCATCCCCTTGTTGGAAGCCAAGGACAGTTCCGAAATCGAAAGCATCGTCACCACCACGGACTTGCTCTTTCAGCATGCCCAGGAGGGTGAGGGCCATGCCGATCCGGCGACCAAGGAAGCCCTGCGCTATCGCAAAGCCCTGCACCATGGCTATCTGTCACTGGCCGAACGCCCATTATCCACAGGCACGGCAGTTGAGATCTGCCGCACGCTCAAGGGCGTGAACATGGACATTCGACGCGTACCGGGCACCCAGCTGGCCAACGACCGTACCGGCGAAATCATTTACACACCACCGGACGGCGAAGATCATCTACGTGATTTGCTCGCCAACTGGGAGCGTTTCCTGCACAACGAGACGGACCTGGACCCGCTGGTGCGCATGGCCGTCGGGCATTACCAGTTCGAGGCGATTCACCCGTTCACCGATGGCAATGGCCGTACCGGGCGGGTACTTAATACGCTGTATCTGATTCAGGAGGGGTTGCTGAATCTACCGATCCTCTATCTCAGCCGTTACATCATTGCCCACCGAGCCGACTACTACCGTCTCCTGCTCGACGTCACCCGTGAACAAGCATGGGAGCCTTGGCTGCTCTACATGCTCAGCGCCGTAGAAGAAACCGCCCGCTGGACCTGCGCCAAAATCGCCGCTATTCGCAGCCTGTCCGAGCACACCACCCAATTCGTTCGTGAACGACTGCCGAAAATCTATTCCCGTGAGTTGGTGGATGTGATCTTCGAACAACCGTACTGCCGCATCCATAACGTCGTCGAGAAACAAATTGCCGGGCGTCAGGCCGCTTCTCGCTACCTCAAAGACCTCGTCGACATCGGCATTCTGCAAGAAGCGCAGGTCGGCAAGGAAAAGCTCTTTATCCATCCAAAACTGATGCAGTTGTTGGTTCGCGATAACAATGAGTTCAAGCCTTACGGCTGACCTTCTCAGCGGAAGGTGGTTTGTTTGAATTCGTTGGGGTGAGGGGACGGGTGTTTATTGGGGGAGGTGAGATCCAGGGACGGCTGACGTTGCCTTGCGCCATTGCCTACAACTACGCCAGAATCCGCCGGCTTGTGCGTCTTGGGTCCCCTAGGTAGTTTGAATCCGTCACTGCTCATCAGTGATCGGGTTTCGCAGCCCGGACTCTATAGGCGCACAACGTCACCTTCGAAAGCAGATCGCCCATGTCTGTGATTTCGTCTGAGGTGGCTGTGCGTGGGAGACCTTCGGGTCTGCCGGTCCCTAGAGTCCCGGTCTGCGAACCCGCGTACAGCTGCCACCCCATACTTCGTTTCGCAGCGAAGGGTGGTAGCTCCAACAGACTCTAGGAGCTTTACCATGGTCAAAATTACACCGAACCCGCCGGCTACCGACGAAACAGTATCTCGAGTTCAATCTGCTCGTAATAAGAAGCTTGATGATGCTGCGAACCGAGCTTTGGATTTTTATCTGAAGCCTACGCCGAAGAAAGAAACGTCTGACAAACCCAACGCCATCTTCCGAATCGCACCTGATGTTGATTCGGAATGTCTGCTTGCCAATCTCAGTGAGAACCTGGCTTCGGCGAATGCCATGATCAGTGATTTGGCGTTTGGCCTTGAGGGATCACGACGGCATTTTGCGTTGGGGATTTTGCAGGTGATTGAGGTGAGCGAGCTGTTGGCGAATCGGGCTTTGGATATTGTTGAGGTGAGGTAACAAGGGGCCGCGCTTACCCCGGATATGTAAAAAAGGTCTTGCATGGCAAGGCCTTTTTTACGTAAGGGCCGCTCGTCCAATGCACCTACGGGTGTTGCCAAGGCAATTGTGCAAGCACCTCCTGCACAATTCACCGCATCAAAGCGGCTGATCTATGCATGCTATGCGGCTGTTCGCCACGCATCCTATGTTAGTGAGCCTGCTTTATTAATTCACTGAGTCGCTGCCATTGCCGCGCAGGCTATGGCGACATCCTTTCATGTCGTTGATCGCGACATATTCGAAAAATATGTACCCGAAATCGAGTTTGACGACAAGACCGCTCATGGTCTAGCCAACCGTGAAGCTCGACGGCTGCCAACAGGCAACCCACACCGCCTTGCACCTTTGCCTACAACTACGCCAGAATCCGCTGGCTTGTGCGCCTTAGGGTGCGTCGGTAGTTTGAGTCCTGTCACTGCCATAAGTGATCGGGTTTGGTCGCCCGTCGTTGTTAAGTCGTTCAAGCGGCCATTGGACAGATTCTCCGTTCTTGTACTCGATGGTGGCCGTGCACAGGGCGCCCTCGGCGCACCGATTCCTTAGCTCCTTGATCGACTAATCTACAAGGGACTACCTGACGGCAGTGATGGCGAAGCCCAGTAAAATACGTGATTGACGATGTGAGCGTGAGATTGGCGGTAGAGCGCTCGCAATACCTTGATGCAGACGGAACTCGTCACAGAGGACTACCACGTCTTATTTGAGAATGCATAAAGAAAATCATGCAAGCTGAATTCGGAAGTCTTACCGACTTTTTACGTCGTTGGGGTAGTGCGGAGCGTAAATGGGCTGTACTTGAAGAGCTGGAGTACCGCTGGAAGTCCTGCGGCGGGCTGTGGCCATTGGCAATGAGCTGGATATTTTTGATTTGGTTTCTCATCTTGCCTTCGACGAGAAGCTACTCACTCGTCGACGGCGAGCTAACAACGTGAAAAAACGCGACGTTTTCGGAAAATACAGTGACCAAGCCCGCGCTGTGTTAGAAAACCTGCTTGACGAATTCGCGGAGCACGGCGTGCAGGATACTGGAGCTCCCGCCCTTCGATCAGTTCGGCAGAAAAACACAAATTCGGCGCGACATTTTTGGTGGCCTCGAGCAATACACCCAGGCCGTGCATGAGCTTGAGCAAGCGCTTTACGACAATTCCGAACAGAAGCAGGCTTGATCTCGTGTCAAGCCGAACAATAAGTGAATCAATCGATGAACCTCAGCAGTATCATTAAGTCCATCCAGGACATCATGCGCAAGGACGACGGAGTTGACGGTGACGCCCAGCGCTTGGCACAGCTTACCTGGATGCTCTTTCTTAAAGTCTTTGACCAGCGCGAAGAGGAATGGGAAGGCGACAATGCCCAATATCAATCTCCTATTCCAGAACGTTTCCGCTGGCGCAGTTGGGCTAAATATCTGCCCAATGCCGAAGGCAAGAAGAAACCGCAAATCGCTGGCAATGAGCTCATTGCCTTCATCAATAACGAATTGTTCCCAGCCCTTAAAGACCAGATCGATGCGAGCAAAAGCCCGCAGCACAAAGTCATCAAGCAGGTTTTTGAAGACGCCAATAACTACATGAAATCTGGCCCACAGCTGCTTGCAGTGATCGAAAAATTGGAAGAAGCGATCCACTTTGACGACTTCACACAGCGCGCCCAGTTGGGCGATGTCTATGAACAACTGCTGAATGATCTGCGCGGTGCCGGCAATGCGGGCGAGTTCTACACTCCTCGCGCCATCACCTCCTTCATGGCAGATCGCGTCAACCCGCGTTTGGACAAGCGCGAAGCCGTTTTGGATCCAGCTTGCGGCACAGGCGGCTTCTTGACCGCGGCCATCGATCACTTCCGTAATCAGCTCACAATCAAATCCAGTTCCGAAGACAAACGCGCTATTGAGGGGCTCATCCATGGCATCGAAAAGAAGCAGCTGCCCCACCTGTTGTGCACCACAAATATGCTACTGCACGGCATTGATGTGCCGAGCCAGATAGAGCACCGCAACACCCTAGGCATCGGTTGGAACGAGTGGAGTGCTAACGACCAAGTCGATTGCATCATTACCAACCCACCTTTTGGTGGTTATGAGGATGATGGCGTCGGCACCGACTACCCGGCCGACCTACGCACCCGTGAGACAGCCGATATGTTCATGGCCCTCATCATCAAGAAGCTGCTGAGGGAAAATGGTCGCGCTGCCGTGGTGTTGCCCGATGGTTTTTTGTTTGGCACCGGCGTTAAGGATGTCTTGAAAAAACTGCTGCTGCGCGACTGCAAGCTGCACACCATTATCCGTTTGCCCAAAGGTGTTTTTGCTCCCTACACCACTATCAAAACTAACCTGCTTTTCTTCACCAAAGGCGCCACAGTGGACAATGGCACAGAGCATTTCCACACAGACACTATTTGGTTCTACGAGCACCCCTATCCGAAGGGCTACAAGAGCTATTCCAAAACCAAGCCCATTCAGTTTAAGGAATTCAAAGCCGAACAGGAGTGGTGGGGCCATGAAGCTAATGACTTTGCTGACCGAGTGGAAAACGAATTTGCATGGAAGGTCGATTTCAAGGCCAAGCATGAACAAGCCGAAGCCGCCGCACAACCGTACTGGCAGCGTGCTGAAGCGCTGAACAGTCAGGCTGCCGCGCTGGAAGGTGAAGCTAACGACTTGCGGAAGAGCCTAGTCGGTACCACCGACGCATCTTATCGTGAGAAGATTGACGCCCAAATCGTCGAACTGCGCGCGGAAGCTGAACCGCTGCGCCTGCAAGCCCGCGATGCGCAGCTTGCAGGTGATCGTATCTACTGGCCTATCTTCAATCTCGATGAGCCAAATCCAAACAAGCTGCAAGAAGAAACTCACGATCCCGACCTGCTTCTGGAGAAATACAGAAAGCTGCTGGGCGAAATCGAGGAAACCGAAAACCAACTCAAAAGCGAACTCGCCGCTGCGCTGGCGCATCATTTTATCGGTGAGGACGACTGATGGACGCGCAGCAGTTTTTGGCCGAGTTTGGACATATTGCAAATGCGCCGGGGGGAGTGGCGCAGTTACGGAAATTGGTGCTTCAGCTCGCAATCTCCGGGCGACTTACTGAACGTGTGGAATGCGACACCAACGCACTTGAGTTGATAGAGGCGAACAGAGATTCTCAGAAGTCCTTGGTTGCACAAAAGGCTCTCAAGCGGCAACCAGCCCCGAAGCCCGTTATAAGAAGCGATCAGCCATGGATGCTGCCAGAGGGGTGGGCTTGGACGCGTCTAGGTTCGGTTACCAACTATGGGGCTGCACCCAAGGTTGAGCTCGATGATGTGAAAGAGGACACATGGGTGCTTGAGTTGGAAGACATCGAAAAAGGCACTTCGAAGCTATTATCAAAGGTCTTCGCTCGCGAGCGTAAATTCAAAAGCACGAAAAACGGTTTCCCTGCTGGGGCAGTGCTTTATAGCAAGCTACGCCCCTATCTCGATAAAGTCTTGATAGCCGAGTCGTCGGGTGTCTGTACGACCGAGATTATTCCAATTTCATACTTTGAAAATATCAACGCTGGATACTTACGTTGGTATTTAAAGTCACCTTACTTCATTGCTTATGCGGATGGCTCGACCTATGGAATGAATCTTCCACGGCTCGGTACCGATGCGGCGCGAGAGGCGCTATTTGCTTTTCCTCCCCTAAAAGAGCAATCCCGTATAGTGGCCAAAGTCGACGAGTTGATGGGCTTGTGTGACAAGCTGGAAGAACAACAAAAATCCCGACGCATACTGCAAAACAATCTGCGCCAATCCACCCTACAAGCCGTCGCTTGCGCCACCAGTCCGCATGAGCTGCAAACTACCTGGGCACGCGTTGCCTACAACTTCGGGCAGCTGTTTCATGTGCAGGAGGATGTGGTAGCGTTCAAGGGGGTGATTCTTGATTTGGCGGTATCTGGCGAATTGCTAAACACTGAACATTGCGACGCTAATATTGGTGGTGCCGACTTGCTCAATGCAATTGCAGCGAAACGCATCGAGTGGTCAAGAGAGTCTGTTGATCAGGAGCAAAAAGAAGCTTTGGCGATGTTGAAGAAGCTCCGCACTCAGCAAGTGTCTATTCCCGACGCTCCATTGCCTGAGCATTGGACTTGGGCGTCACTGCTACAGGTATCGCAAGCCGTTGTTGATTGCCACAACAAGACCGCACCATATGTCAACGAAGGCATTCACCTCATTCGCACCACCGATATTCGTAATGGTCGAATGGATCTGACTAGCACAAGAAAGATCTCAGAAGAAACCTATGCCTATTGGGCTCGGCGTATGCCGCCTAAAGGTGGCGACATCTTCTTCACGCGTGAAGCTCCGATGGGTGAGGCTGCGATCGTTCCTGATGGAGAAAGGGTGTGTCTCGGACAGCGCTCAATGCTAATTAGACTCTTTCACGAGCTGTTCAGTAATCGATTTCTTCTGTACGTAATTCAGAGCCCGAGTTTTCAAGCTCGAATGATTGATACAGCTATCGGAATGACGGTTAAGCATCTGCGGGTTGGTGGTGTTGAGGATCTGGTTGTTCCTGTTCCACCTAAGGTCGAACAAGATCGAATTGTTGCCGTTGTCGATGAGCTTTTCCGGATGTGCGATCAGTATGCAGATCAGTTATCTCGGAAACAGCGGATTGCAACCAACTTTGCAATGAGTGCTATTTCCAGCCTCACTGGAGTTGCCATCGCTCAAGAAGAGGAACCCATGAAAGTCCCACAAACCGAACTGCGTGCTCCGCTGCGCTTGGGAGTTGCGCCAGGCATTAAAGCTCAGGCTCCGCTGGCCACCATCTTGGCCCGTCACAACGGAGAAATGGGCGCTAAGGATTTATGGCAGCGCTTCGGCGGTGAAATCGATGCGTTTTACGCGCAACTGAAATTCGAGGTTGTTCACGGCTGGATTCTTGAACCTGCAGTGGCCGAAATGTGCGAAAAGCATGCCGAAGCGGTGAGTGCCTGATATGCAACTACAGCGTATCCGTATCACGGTTTTTCGTAATCTGCGCGATCTTAATATCGTCTTCGATTCACATTTGCAGCCTTCTGTGGTGGGAGCACTAGATGCACGGCCCAAGGCAATTCGCAGCCACGCTTTGATCGGCCAAAATGGCACCGGAAAGTCGAACCTTATCGAGGCGCTTATTACGATCTTTCGCGATGTGGATCTGGATCGCGAAGCGGCTTTCGATTACACGCTGGAATACAGCATTCGCGGCCACGCCGTTCGCATCGAGGCCGACACCACTAAGCAAAAACGCCCCTTTGTATGGGTGGACGATAAGATCGAATCGCAAGGCTATCTGCTTAAAAACCGCGAACTGCTACCTGCGCATATTTTTGCCTATTACTCCGGACGTAATGAACGCATCGAAGCCTTGTTTCAGGAGCATCAACGCCGCTTTAGCCTGCGTCAGGAAATTACGACAGACGAAGTGCTTTCCGAGCATTTACTGGATAATTTTAGGGGTTCTGATTCCGATATTCGTGCAGTTGAAGAAGCCAAGCGTCGCCGCGAGTCTCGACTGAAGCAAGCGGGCGATGACCGCCTGCGCCGCTTATTTTACTGTCGCGGCGGACACAGCCAACTAGTGTTACTGGCGTGTTTGCTGTCAGACGACCCCGTGTTCAAGAAGGTGCTAAAGAATCTGCACATTGAGTCGCTGGAGTCCGCACTGTTCGTTTTGAAAGAACCACACCGCCTGCGTGAAAAGCGCCGTAGTGGCAAGTTCGACGAACAGGAACTGAATGAAGGTGATCCTCGTTTCTGGTATGCCCGCGGCAACGTAGTAAGCGAGTTCCTCGACAAGCTCTGGCAAGTGGCTTGGGCGCCCATCGAACAGGAAGCAACTAAACAGATTGATTTCCGTGGCCGCAGTGAGAAACAAAAGCAGCTCTATCTGTTCGTATCCAGCCAGGACAAACTCAAACAACTCGGTGAGCTGATAGGCGGCACCGATAGCTTCTTTCGTTATGCCGAAGGTGCGTATATCGGCGATCTGATCGATGAAGTACGCATCACCGTCAAAAAACGTGATGAGCACGGCGGCAAGGTTAGCTTTACCCAGCTTTCCGAAGGCGAGTTGCAGATGCTCACCGTGTTGGGGCTAATGCGAATCACTCGCGAAGATCAATGTCTGTTCCTGCTCGACGAGCCCGACACTCACTTGAACCCGATTTGGAAGCTTCGTTACTTTGACGACATCGAAGGGGTTCTGACGTCAGATGACGCATCGTCTGCGCAAGGTGAGTCGCAAATTCTTATCACCACCCACGATCCGATGATGGTCGGTAGCCTAAAACGAGAGCAGGTGCATATTCTGCGCCGTGATGGCAACCGCACGGTGGTGGACATTCCAGACGAACACCCACAGGGAATGGGAGTGACCGGGCTGCTCAAAAGTGAGTTGTTTGGCTTGTCCTCCACGCTGGACATTGAAACCGAGCGCCGCCTGTTCCGTCGTAATGAATTGTTTGTAAAGACGCCACGCACATCAGAAGAAGAGGCCGAGTTGAGCCGCCTATCGGCCGAACTGGCCGACTTGGGCTTTTCCACGGCTGATTTCCGTGATCCAGATTACGCGTTGTTCGTTCGTAAGATGGCGCAGCATCGTCGTTTCCGGAAACCGGTGTTGACTCCGGAGGAGCAAGCCGACCAAGACGCGATTGCTGACTTGATCATCGACGAGATTTTGCGTGAGGAGGGCGCTCAGTGATTTGGATCGACCTTAGGAACAAATTGCCTACTGCCAGCATCCCCAACTGGGATCCAACCGCTACAACCCAGCAGTGGGAGCCCTGGCCTCAGGCGAAGTGGGATGCATGGTTAGCCAAATCCGAACGGTTAGTTGCTGAGTTGGTGGCGTTGGACTCGGCGGGTGCACGTGAAGAGCGAAACTCTCTAATAGATAGTAATAGTGCGCACTGGGGGGCACTGAAGGACTGGTTACTGGCTCTGTCAGCAGGAAAATGCTGGTTCTCAGAAGTCCGTGAGTTGTATTCGCACTATGACGTTGAGCATTTTCGCCCTAAAAAAGAGGCAAAGGCGCTAGATGCCTCTGTGCGTGATGGCTATTGGTGGCTGGCCTTCGATTACATGAATTTCCGTGCCTGCGGCAATGTCGGTAACCGCAAAAAAGGCGGCTGGTTTCCGCTTAGGGATGGATCGTTGTGTTCATCCTTTGCTGATCCATGTGAGGAGTCGGAAACCCGATATCTCCTCGATCCTATTGACGACGACGACGTTGATTTAATCGCTTTCGACGAAGAGGGAAAGGTTATCCCTATGCCCGGTACATCTGAGTGGGATCAACAGCGTGTTCAAGAAACAGTTAGTCGACTGAAACTTAATGATCACGTCCCTCTGGCTGAGGAGCGTAGAAAAATTTGGCAAAAAGTGGATAGGCTGATTGAAGACTTCAGGACAGCTAAGGCACGTTGTGGGGGCAATAATCCAGCTGCCAAAGCGAAGTTATTAGAAGTACGCGCTCGGATTCGAGAAATGACCAGCCGTACTGCTGAGTTATCGGCCGTAGCTCGCTGGTGCGTACTTTTTCGAAACGAACCGCTCCTAACTAAGCTAGTGAGTTAGGCATGCACCGGCTCTAGTTAGGGACTGATTTAATTAGAGCCTCACTGGAAGGCAGCAAGGCAGGTGAGTAGCTGTTGTAGCTCAAAACGGCGTTGAAGAGCAACGGACAGGATATTCCTGAAGCGCCCGTGATAGCTAAGCTATCGGTAGTCGCATAGGATTATTTGGACAATTAAAAAGCCGGCTTATGGCCGGCTTCTCGTTGACTAACTCAGTTCGTTTTTGACAAACCTCACCAGCCTTCAAAACGTACATCCGGCTCTTGCGGCCGGCTGTGGGACTTGGTCAGAAAGTGATCTGCCTTGTCGGTGCGAGGCGTGGGCTCGCAAATGTGGGGCGGAGGATACGCGGGTTTTTGGCAGAATCCCAGTGGTAAGTGGTGTGGAATCATTGGGTTATCGGTGGTTCAGGTGGAAAAGCGGGGGCTGCTTCGCAGCCCAGCGGGGATGAATCCCCTCGCCACAGATTTGCTCACTATTGAGGTTTCTAGCCACTGAAGCCCAACCACTGGGGCTTCGGGGGTTGTCTTTTTGTGGGGTGGTCAATCGCACACCGGTGGTCTCTGTTTGTTGAGGGTGGACCACCAGAAGACCCAGCCGATGACGCGGATGTGTTGTGCGTCGATCTGTTCGGCGCTGAAGACTTCGTCCGGGTAAGCCGCGCTGTTGTGGCTGCGCAGGCGCAGGCGGTTGCCGGGGATGCGGTGCAGGTATTTGATGCGCAGCATGCCGTCGTGTTCGAGGGCGTAGATTTGGCCGTCGACGATTTGGGTCAGGCCGCGGTCGATGGCGAGGGTGGAGCCGTCTTCGATGCGTTCGGCCATGCTGTCGCCGACCATGGTGGTGCAGATGGCGTCGTTGGGGTTGATTTCGAGGGATTCGAGGTGGCTGCGGGGCAGGCGGATGGATTGGTCGGGGATTTCGGTGATGTGGGTTTTGGTTTCGCCGGGGGCGATGGGGACTTCCTTGTAGAAAGGCAGTTCGATGTCCGTGGGTTCCACCACGCTGTAGACGCCATCGTTTTCGGCCGCCTCATAGGTGGTGCCGGGGCCGAGGCCCAATGGGGTTTGCGGGCCTTCGCCGTGGGCGAGCCACTCGGGGCTGACGGTCAGCAGGCTGGCGATGGAGTGGATGCGCCCTGGCGGGATGCCACGGTTGAACCAGTTGTTCACGTGTTGGGATTTCACGCCGTATAACTTCGCGAAGTCGGCGGATCGGATATTCGCTTCTTTTAATAGGGCTCGGAAGCGGTCGCCACTGGAAAGTATTTTCATAAACGGAAAGTTTAGGGGCGACTGTGCTTTCGGCAATAAACATGTCGTTCAAATATATAAGACGATCTTTCCGATTGCAGGATTTGAAAGGCGCGGGCTAAACGTGCTTACACAGTGTTAATACATCTTCGTATTAAGAACCATTAAGGCATAAAAAAACCCCGGGGCAACCGGGGTTCTTTATCAAGTTTGTTTCAGCCTTTGTAGGCGGCAACCGACTTGGTGATCGCTTCGCGGGCGGCGTCTGCGCCGGCCCAGCCTTCGATCTTGACCCACTTGCCTTTTTCGAGATCTTTGTAGTTCGCGAAGAAGTGTTCGATCTGCTGGATCAGCAGCGGCGGCAGGTCGGTGTATTCCTTCACATCAACATACAGCTGCGACAGTTTGTCGTGCGGTACTGCGATGACTTTGGCATCGCCGCCGCCGTCGTCGGTCATGTTCAGGATGCCGACCGGACGGGCGCGGATGACCGAGCCTGGGGCCACTGGGTAAGGGGTCACGACCAGCACGTCGAGGGGGTCGCCGTCGTCGGCCAGGGTGTTGGGGATGTAACCGTAGTTGGCCGGGTAGAACATGGGGGTGGCCATGAAACGGTCAACGAACAGGCAGTCGCTGTCTTTGTCGATTTCGTATTTGATCGGGGCGTGGTTGGCCGGGATTTCGATCGCGACGTAGATGTCGTTCGGCAGGTCTTTGCCAGCCGGAATCTTGCTGTAGCTCATTGGGCGGTGCCCCCGTTAGTTGACCAAATGACTGGTCGGATTGACCAAAAAGTGGCGGCGATTATAGGCATATTCGGCCGCTGTTGCCACGTTACCAGGGTCTTAGAGACCTTAGTATGACGCCTGATAGACCGGATCTTCGGCTTGAAGTTGCCGCAGCCGGGCCAGAGGATCCTGGCGGTAGAACGCCTTGAGCTGTTCGTAGACACGTGGATAGGCCTGGTGCAGCAGGTCCGGGGCGCTGAAGAAGTATTCGCTGGTGACGGCGAAGAACTCCGCCGGGTTTTCCGCGGCGTAGGGGTCGATGAGGGTTTCGGCGTCGGGGTTGTGGTCCAGTTGGCGGTCGAGGTCGTCGAAGGCCTGTTGCATGGCGTCAGCCCAGTCGCTGACGCGCATGTCGGCGTGCAGGGGCGGCAGGCCGTTGGCGTCGCCGTTGAGCATGTCGAGTTTGTGCGCCAGTTCGTGGATCACCAGGTTGTAGCCGTCCCAGCCGCCGCTGGCCATCACGCCGTCCCAGGCCAGGATGATCGGGCCCTGGGGCCAGGCTTCGCCGCTGTGTTCGCCGTCCCATTCGTGCTCGATGCCGCTGGCGTCGCGGTAGCGCTGGGGGCTGAGGAAGTCGTCGGGGTAGAGGACGATTTCGTGGAAGCCCTGGTACCAGTTCAAGTCGCCGAGGTGCATCAGCGGCAACTGGGCCTGGGCGGCGAGGAGCAGGCGTTGTTCCTGGTGCAGTTCGACGCCGGGCAGGGCGGTGAGGTGTTTATCGTGCAGGAACAGCACGCAGGCTTCCCGCAGCCATTGGTCCTCGGCGGGGCTGATGCCGTCGAGGAAGCTCAATTGTTGGCGCACCCGCTGCCAGGTGTCGTCGGCCACGGGGTGTTTGGCGAGGGTGCGTTGGCGACGCCAGTTGCTCAGGGACCACATGGGCGATCAGCGCGGCTGGGCGTTGGAGCCGCGCTGGCTCAGTTTGCTGCGCACCAGGCTGATGATCATCGGCAGCAGCGACAGCAGGATGATGCCCACCACCAGCAGCGACAGGTTCTGCTTGATGAAGGGCACGTTGCCGAAGAAGTAGCCGAGGGTCACCAGGCCGCCGACCCAGAGGACGGTGCCGAGGACGCTGAAGCCGAAGAAGCGCGGGTAGGGCATTTTCCCCACGCCGGCGACGAAGGGGGCGAAGGTGCGGATGATCGGCAGGAAGCGCGCCAGGGTCACGGTTTTGCCGCCGTGTTTGTCGTAGAAGTCGTGGGTTTGTTGCAGGTAGTCGCGGCGGAAGATTTTCGAGTTAGGGTTGCTGAACAGTTTCTCGCCGGCGGTGCGGCCGATGAGGTAGTTGGTGCTGTCGCCGAGGATCGCCGCGAGCATCAACAGGCCGCCCAGCAGCACGGGGTCCATGGCGCCACCGGCGGCCACGGCGCCGGCGATGAACAGCAGGGAGTCGCCCGGCAGGAACGGCATGACCACCAGGCCGGTTTCACAGAAGATCACCAGGAACAGGATGGCGTAGATCCACGTCCCGTAGTTGGTCACCAGCATGTCGAGGTACACATCGAGATGCAGAATGAGGTCGAGGGGGTTGAAATCCATGCATGACACCTGTGTTGGTGGCCTGGCTCGGCAGGCTTTGGGTCGGGCTTGGAGTATGGCCACAGAGTGTGTAGCTTTTTCTTACAAGCCGGGAAGAGCGGCATTATACGGGCTGGAGAGCGGGGAGCGGGGTGAGTTTGTAGCTAGGGATTTCGGTGGTGTTGTGGTTGGGTACCGGCTGGGTGAAGGCAGGGTGAAGGCTCTTGTGGCGAGGGGATTTATCCCCGCTGGGCTGCGAAGCGGCCCTAAAAGCAGGCAACTCGGTCAATCTGATACACCGCGTGCTTAGGTTTTGGGGCTGCTGCGCAGCCCAGCGGGGATAAATCCCCTCGCCACAGGGTGGGTAGTGTGTCAGGGGGATGGGGGGCGCGGGTTCTTGTGGTGAGGGGATTCATCCCCGTTGGGGCGCGGAGCGGCCCTACATCAGTTGAGTTGGTCAGTCTGATACAGCGCGTGCTTAGGTTTTGGGGCTGCTGTGCAGCCCAGCGGGGATAAATCCCCTCGCCACAAAGGGGTTGGTGTTGTGGCAGGGGGATGGGGGGCGCTGGTTCTTATGGTGAGGGGATTTATCCCCGTTGGGGCGCGGAGCGGCCCTAAATCAGTTGAGTCGGTCAATCTGATACACCGCATGTTTAGGTTTTGGGGCTGCTGCGCAGTCCAGCGGGGATAAATCCCCTCGCCACAAAGGGTTTGGTGTTGTGGCAGGGGGATGGGGGGGGCGCTGGTTCTTGTGGTGAGGGGATTTATCCCCGTTGGGGCGCGGAGCGGCCCTAAATCAGTTGATTCGGTCAGTCTGATACACCGCGTGCTTAGGTTTTGGGACTGCTGCGCAGTCCAGCGGGGATGAATCCCCTCGCCACAAAGGGGGTGGTGTTGTGGCAGGGGGATGGGTGTGCGCTGGTTCTTGTGGCGAGGGGATTTATCCCCGTTGGGGCGCGGAGCGGCCCTAAATCAGTTGAGTCGGTCAGGCTGATACACAGCGTGCTCAGGTTTTGGGGCTGCTGTGCAGCCCAGCGGGGATAAATCCCCTTGCCACAAAGGGGTTGCTGTTGTGGCAGGGGGATACAGCTACTGGGCTTAGAGTTCTTCGCTGATCGGCAGCACGTAGTTCTTGAATTCGGTGTCTTCCTTGAAGCCAATGGACTCGTAGGTTTTCTGCGCGACTTCGTTGTTGCTGCTGGTGGAGACGCGCATGCGTACGGCGTTGGTTTCCTTGGCCATTTTTTTCGCGGTGCGGATCAGGTTGTCGGCCACGAGTTGGCGGCGGGCGTCTTCGGCGACGTAGATGTCGTTGAGGATCCACACGCGCTTGAGCGACAGCGAGGAGAAGCTTGGGTAGAGCTGGCAGAAGCCCAGCAGTTTGGAGTCGTCGTCATCGGGCAAGGCCAGGTAGATCACCGATTCCTTGCGGCGCAGGCGCTTTTCGAGGAAGGCTCGGGACGAATCCGGGTAGGGCAGGGAGCCATAGAATTCCCGGTATTTGACGAACAATGGGGTCAGCAGGTCCAGGTGTTCCAGGGTCGCTTGGATAATCCGCATGGTAGGTCTCGTCTGCAAGGGTCGACAGATATTCAGACAACAACATCGCGCTGCCGTGCTTTTGATGCTGCCTGAAAGCGGATCAAAAACGCAATCGGATAAACGGATCAGTTTC
This sequence comes from Pseudomonas medicaginis, assembly GCF_965119365.1. Classification (NCBI taxonomy): domain Bacteria; kingdom Pseudomonadati; phylum Pseudomonadota; class Gammaproteobacteria; order Pseudomonadales; family Pseudomonadaceae; genus Pseudomonas; species Pseudomonas medicaginis. The sequence continues at coordinate 6,526,747 of NZ_OZ221631.1, read as the reverse complement.
GGGGCGGCGCCAGTAGGAAATTACCTTTCATATCGGCAGCGTTTTCCGAATCCAGAGTGTGAACCTGGGCTTCGTCCTTCAGATTGACCCCCGAAAGCTGGCGGCGGCAGGCCTCGCGCATCAGGTAGATCAGGCGGTGGGCGGCCATGCCGTAGCTCAGGCCTTCGAGGCGGACATTGGAGATGCAGTTGCGATAGGCATCGGTCAGGCCGACCTTGGGGGCGTAGGTGAAATACAGCCCCAGGCTGTCGGGGGAGCTGAGCCCAGGGCGTTCACCGATCAGGATCACCGACATTTTCGCGCCGAGCCGCTGTGCCACTTCATCGGCCACGGCGACGCGGCCCTGTTCCACCAGGATTACGGGCGACGTGGACCAGCCTTCGGCACTGATCTGTTCTTCCAGCCGCGCCAGGAACGGCAAGGTATGGCGATGCACCGCCAGCGCCGACAGGCCGTCGGCCACCACGATGGCCAGGTCCACGCCACCAGGATGGGCCGTAGCGTAGTCCTGCAGGATTTGCGCGGACGCGTCATCGAGCCGGCGGCCCAGGTCCGGACGCTGCAGATAACTGTGTCGGTCGGCCGCCGCGCTGTGGAGCAACAGGCTTTCGCGGCCGCGCTCGGTCAGTTGTGCGCGGATGCCCTGGTGATCGAACGCCAGGTGCACGGCATCGCGGGCCTGGGCGTGGGCGTATTGGAAGTCCAATTGCGCCTGGGTCGGCAGGCTGGTGCCGGTGCGGCCCAGGGCGATGCGGGCCGGGGTCAAGTTGCGCAGGTTGAGCCAAGGGTTTTGCGGATCGACAGGTGATTTATCCATGGGCAGGTCTTATCCCAGATGCGCCAAGGCGTGACGGAACGCCGGTGGCAGGTTGTCGCCAAACCGCACCCGGCCATCGGCCTGGGTGAAGATGCCCATGTTCGCCAGCCAGGTTTCGAACTCCGGCGCCGGTTTCAGGCCCAGGGTCTGGCGGGCGTAGAGGGCGTCGTGGAACGAGGTGGTCTGGTAGTTGAGCATGATGTCGTCGGAGCCGGGGATGCCCATGATGAAGTTGATCCCGGCCACGCCCAGCAGGGTCAGCAGGGTGTCCATGTCGTCCTGGTCGGCTTCGGCGTGGTTGGTGTAGCAGATGTCGCAACCCATCGGCACGCCCAGCAACTTGCCGCAGAAGTGGTCTTCGAGGCCGGCGCGGATGATCTGTTTACCGTTGTACAGGTACTCGGGGCCGATGAAGCCTACAACCGTGTTCACCAAGAATGGGTTGAAATGCCGTGCCACGGCGTAGGCCCGGGTCTCGCAGGTCTGTTGATCGACGCCGTGGTGGGCGTTGGCCGACAGGGCGCTGCCCTGGCCGGTTTCGAAATACATCAGGTTGTTGCCCAAGGTGCCACGATTCAGGCTGAGCCCGGCGTCGTAGCCTTCTTTCAAGACGTTCAGGTTGATGCCGAAACTGGCGTTGGCGGCTTCGGTGCCGGCGATGGACTGGAACACCAGGTCCAGGGGCACGCCGCGGTTCGCCGCTTCGATGGAGGTGGTGACGTGGGTCAGCACGCAGCCTTGGGTGGGAATGTCGTAGCGCTGGATGATGGCGTCGAGCATTTCCAGCATGGCGCAGATCGAGGCGGTGCTGTCGGTGGCCGGGTTGATGCCGATCATGGCGTCGCCGTTGCCGAAGAGCAGGCCGTCGAGGATGCTCGCGGCGATCCCGGCCGGTTCGTCGGTGGGGTGGTTGGGTTGCAGGCGCGTGGACAGGCGCCCGCGCAGGCCGAGGGTGCCGCGGAATTTGGTCACCACGCGGATTTTCTGCGCCACCAGTACCAGGTCCTGCACGCGCATGATCTTCGACACGGCGGCGACCATTTCCGGCGTCAGGCCCGGGGCCAGTGCCCGCAGGCTCTGTTCGTCGGCGGCGTCGCTGAGCAGCCAATCGCGAAAACCGCCCACCGTGAGGTGGCTGACGGTGGCGAAGGCTTGTTTATCGTGAGTGTCGACGATCAGGCGGGTGACTTCGTCGACCTCGTAAGGAATCAGCATTTCTTGCAGGAAATGGCTGAGAGGCAGGTCGGCCAGCGCCATTTGCGCGGCCACCCGCTCGCCATCGTTGAGCGCGGCGACCTCGGCCAGGAAATCCCCGGAACGCGCCGGGCTGGCCTTGGCCATCAGGTCCTTGAGGCTGTCGAAGCGGTAGGTCTGGGCGCCGACGGAATGGGCGAATGCGGCCATGGGGCGGTGTCCTCCTGATTCTCTAAATAACTCAAATACACCCCATACCCTGTGGGAGCGAGCTTGCTCGCGATAGCGGTGTGTCATTCAACACATGTGCCGGATGTTAGACCGCTATCGCGAGCAAGCTCGCTCCCACAGAGGGTTGGTGTGCACTTTTAAATAGCAGGCACCAGGCCTTCAGCCCGGTGCCGGTGCAACTTTCAGATACCTGTGAGCATAGCGTCCGCCGGTGCATCGGAGCGTTGCTTGGCAGTCAGTTGGAAATACAGGTAGCCGACCACCATGAACGCCAGGAACACCAGCCCGATCAGCATGTTGAACCATGCCATCGCCACCAGGCACACCACCGCCAGGAACAGCGCAATGCCCGGCACGATCGGGTAGCCCGGGGCGCGGAAGGTGCGTTCCAGGTTCGGTTCGGTCTTACGCAGCCTGAACAGGCTGAGCATGCTGATGATGTACATCACGATGGCGCCGAACACCGACATGGTGATCATCGCCGCCGTCAGCGTCATGCCTTGCAGGTTGACCAGGCCATCGCTGTAGATCGCCGCGATGCCGATGACGCCGCCGGCCAGGATCGCCCGGTGCGGGGTCTGGAAACGCGACAGTTTAGCCAGGCCACGGGGCAGGTAGCCGGCCCGGGCCAGGGCGAAGAACTGCCGCGAGTAGCCGAGGATGATCCCGTGGAAACTGGCCACCAGGCCGAACAGGCCGATCCACACCAGCATGTGCATCCACGTTGAATTGTTGCCGACCACGGCCTTCATGGCTTGGGGCAGCGGATCGTTGATGTTCGACAGGGTGCGCCAGTCGCCCACGCCGCCGGCCATGATCATCACGCCGATGGCCAGGAACACCAGGGTCAGGATGCCGCTGACGTAAGCGCGGGGAATCGTGCGTTTCGGGTCCTTGGCTTCTTCGGCGGCCATGGCCGCGCCTTCGATGGCGAGGAAGAACCAGATCGCGAAGGGGATCGCCGCGAAAATGCCCGGGATCGAGGCGAGGGTGAACTCGTTGGAGCCGGCCCAGCCATTGAGCACGAAGTTACTGAAGCTGAAGCCCGGCGCGACCACGCCCATGAACACCAGCAACTCGGCGACCGCCAGCACGGTGACCACCAGCTCGAAGGCGGCGGCGATGCTGACGCCGAGGATGTTCAGGGTCATGAACACGATATAGGCGCCGACCGCCGCCAGCTTGGGGTCCAGCTCGGGGAATTGCACGTTGAGGTAGGCGCCAATCGCCATGGCGATGGCCGGGGGCGCAAAGACGAACTCGATCAGGGTGGCGATCCCGGCGATCAAGCCGCCTTTTTCACCAAACGCCCGTCGACTGTAGGCGAACGGCCCGCCGGCGTGGGGAATGGCGGTGGTCAATTCAGTGAAGCTGAAGATGAAGCAGGTGTACATCAACGCCACCATGAGGGCGGTGACGAGGAAGCCCAGGGTGCCTGCGGTGCCCCAGCCGTAGCTCCAGCCGAAGTATTCGCCGGAAATCACCAGGCCGACGGCAATGCCCCATAAATGCAGGGTGCCGAGTGTGGGTTTGAGTTGGGTGGTAGAAGTCATAAGTCCTCTCTGTCTTTTTTATTGTTTGATCTGTTGGACTTTCGGGTTTGCTGTGGAGCGGGCACGCAAGGCTCATGCCAGAGCGGCAGGGCGGTGTTTCTGTGTGTGAATGAGGACGCCATCGCGAGCAAGCTCGCTCCCACAGTGGATCTGGTACCAACCCTGGAAAAGAGTTATCCACAGATCCCTGTGGGAGCGAGCTTGCTCGCGATAGCTGTCTAAAGGGCGACACAGGCTGACCTGCATCGCCCAATTGGGCTTAGAAGAACCCCAACGGATTGATGTCGTAGCTCACCAGCAGGTTTTTGGTCTGCTGGTAGTGGTCGAGCATCATCTTGTGCGTCTCACGCCCCACGCCGGACTTCTTGTAGCCACCGAACGCGGCGTGCGCCGGGTACAGGTGGTAGCAGTTGGTCCACACGCGACCGGCCTTGATCGCCCGGCCCATGCGGTAGGCGCGGTTGATGTCGCGGGTCCAGAGGCCGGCGCCGAGGCCGAACTCGGTGTCGTTGGCGATCGCCAGGGCTTCGGCTTCGTCCTTGAAGGTGGTGATGCTCACCACCGGGCCGAAGATTTCTTCCTGGAACACGCGCATCTTGTTGGTGCCCTTGAGCAGGGTCGGCTGGATGTAGTACCCGCTGGCGAGGTTGCCTTCGAGTTTTTCCACTTGGCCGCCGGTCAACAGCTGGGCGCCTTCGCCCTTGGCGATTTCCAGGTACGACAGGATCTTGTCGAACTGCTGCTCGGACGCCTGGGCGCCGACCATGGTGTCGGTGTCCAGCGGGTCGCCACGCTTGATCTGTTCGATCTTCTTCATCACCACTTGCATGAATTCGTCGTAGATCGACTCCTGCACCAGGGCGCGGGACGGGCAGGTGCAGACTTCACCCTGGTTGAAGAACGCCAGCACCAGGCCTTCGGCGGCTTTCTCGATGAAGCTCGGCTCGGCCTGCATGATGTCTTCGAAGAAGATGTTCGGCGACTTGCCCCCCAGCTCCACGGTGGACGGGATGATGTTCTCGGCGGCGCATTTCATGATGTGCGAGCCCACCGGGGTGGAACCGGTGAAGGCGATCTTGGCGATGCGCTTGCTGGTGGCGAGGGCTTCGCCGGCTTCTTTGCCGAAACCTTGCACCACGTTCAGCACGCCGGGCGGCAGCAGGTCGCCGATCAGCTCCATGAGCACGCAGATGCCCAGTGGGGTTTGCTCGGCCGGCTTGAGCACTACGCAGTTACCGGCGGCCAGGGCCGGGGCGAGTTTCCAGGCGGCCATCAGCAGCGGGAAGTTCCACGGGATGATCTGCCCGACCACGCCCAGGGGTTCATGGATGTGGTAGGCCACGGTGTTGCCGTCGATCTCGGCGGCGCTGCCTTCCTGGGCCCGCAGGCAACCGGCGAAGTAGCGGAAGTGGTCGGCGGCCAGGGGAATGTCGGCGTTGAGGGTTTCGCGCACGGCCTTGCCGTTGTCCCAGGACTCGGTGATCGCCAGGGTCTCGAGGTTCGCCTCGATGCGGTCGGCGATTTTCAGCAGGATCAGCGAACGGGCCTGGACCGACGTGGCGCCCCAGGCATCGGCGGCGGCGTGGGCGGCGTCCAGGGCTTTGTCGATGTCTTCGGCCGTGGAGCGCGGGAACTCGGCAATGGGCTGGCCATTGACCGGGGACGTATTGGTGAAGTACTGACCTTTGACAGGCGCGACGAACTCGCCGCCGATGTAGTTACCGTATTTGCTCTTGAACGAAACGATAGCGCCTTCAGTACCGGGGTGAGCGTAACGCATGATGAGTTCTCCTTGGCTTTTGTGCTTATACGGGAGGCCGCGCAAATTGAGCGCCGGTAATTAAGCCTAGAGCAAAGGTTGGGCCATTGCCTTGCAAGGCCCGGAAATCAAGACTTTAGGAGGAGTTCGTCGGACAAGCGGATGCCTTGTGTGGCGATAGCGATACAGGGGGTGTGACACTTTGTGCCATGGGCGAGACGGTCTGTGACTGACAGGTCGCGCCAGCATTGCATTGCCGGTTCAGCTGGAGGATGCTGGTTTTCACCCGATGGGCCTGCTAGACACCATTGTGGCGAGGGGATTTATCCCCGCTGGGGTGCGAAGCGTCCCCAAAGCAGCCAACTCGGTGAGTCTGACGCACGGTGCGTTCAGGTTTCAGGGCTGCTGCGCAGCCCAGCGGGGATAAATTCCCTCGCCACAGGTTAGGTGTTAAGCACAGGTTCGGTGTTCGACAGTTGCTCCAGCAGGAGAATAATAAGAAATGCACAGCAACCATTTGAGTCGCCATGCCCGGCAAGTCCTGACGGTCACCCAGGGCAAGGCCCATTTGCAGGGCCCTGGCAGCGATCCATCGATTGCCCGTTCCTGGCTGCGCTGCCTCGAGGATTATCACCTGGACCCGGCCCAGAACCTGGCGCCGACGGTGCTCGAACACGGTCGGGTGCTGGAGAGCCGCGAGCGCTTGCAGCAGGTGCTGCACATCGCCGGCAATGAAATGACCAGCCTGCACCAGCAACTGTCCGGCGCCGGCCACGCGGTGCTGCTGACCGACGCCCGGGGCGTGATCCTCAATTGCGTCACCGCCCCCAGCGAACGGAAGATTTTCGAACGGGCCGGCCTCTGGCTTGGCGCCGACTGGAGCGAGGCCTGCGAAGGCACCAACGGCATCGGCACCTGCCTGGTGGAACGCCAGGCCCTGACCATCCACCAGGACGAACACTTTCGTGGTCGCCACACCGGCCTGACCTGTTCGGCCAGCCCGGTGTTCGACCCCCAGGGCGAATTGCTGGCGGTACTCGACGTCTCCTCGGCCCGGCCGGACGTGTCGCGCCAGAGCCAGTTCCACACCATGGCCCTGGTCAACCTCTCGGCGAAGATGATCGAGAGCTGTTATTTCCTGCGTTGCTTCGACAACCAATGGCTGTTGCGCTTTCATTTGCAGGCCGAGTCCGTGGGGCTGTTCAGCGAAGGCTTGATGGCGTTCGACGGCGAAGGCCGGATCAGCGCCGTCAACCAGAGCGCCCTCAATCTCTTGGGGCATATCCGCGGCAGCTTGCTGGGCCAGCGGGTGGAAGACTTTTTCGACTGTTCACTGGACGAGTTGCTGGGCCGCGCCAGTGCCCAGGCCAGCGCCAGTTGGCCGCTGCGCACCCGTGACGGCCGGCATTTGTTCGCGGTGCTGCGTGGGCAGCCGCGCAGTGTGCCAGTGCCCGTCGCGCCTCTGCTCAAGGCCATCGAGCCCGCCCGCTTGCCGGGCATCTGCCTGGGGGATGTGGCGCTGCAGGAGCATTTCCGCAAGGCGCTGCGGGTGTTCGAGCGCGACGTGCCGCTGCTGATTCAGGGCGAAACCGGCTCCGGCAAGGAGGCGTTCGCCAAGGCCGTGCACCACGCCAGCCAGCGCAGCGGCAAGCATTTCGTCGCCCTCAACTGCGCGGCCATCCCGGAAAGCCTGATCGAGAGCGAGCTGTTCGGTTATCGCGGCGGCAGCTTCACCGGCGCCCGCAAGGAAGGCATGCGCGGCAAGCTGCAACAGGCTGACGGCGGCACGCTGTTCCTCGATGAAATCGGCGACATGCCCCTGGCTTTGCAGACCCGTTTGCTGCGGGTGCTGGAAGATCGCCAGGTGGTGCCCATCGGCGGCGAGCCCGAGGCGGTGAACGTGCGCATCATCAGTGCCACACACCGGCAGTTGCTCGACCGGGTGCGGGACGGCAGTTTTCGCGAGGATTTGTACTACCGCCTCAACGGCCTGGAAATCCCTTTGCCGGCGTTGCGCGAGCGCAGTGACAAGTCGCAGTTGCTGGATTTCCTGTTGGCGGAAGAGAGCGGGGCCGAGACGGTGTTCATCGACGAGCCGGCGCGCCAGGCGTTGCTGGGGTTCGACTGGCCGGGCAACGTGCGGCAACTGCGCAATGTGCTGCGCACCCTCGCCGCGTTGTGCGATGGCGGCCGGATCGGGGTGGAGGACTTGCCCGCGATGATCCGCCAGCGTCCGGTTGCGGTGATTGAAACGCCGGCAGAACGACCGCTGGAGGATGCCGAGCGCCTGGCGTTGCTCGATGCACTGGAGCGCCAGCGCTGGCACATGACCCACACCGCCGAACAACTGGGGATCAGCCGCAACACCCTCTACCGCAAGCTGCGCAAGCACGCCATCGCCCGATAACGCACTGACTGCTGTTGTGGCGAGGGGATTTATCCCCGCTGGGGCGCGAAGCGGCCCTAAAACAGTGAACTCAATCTGACTGGTACGCCGAGTTGCCTGATTTAGGGGGGGCGCTTCGCAGCCCGACGGGGATAAATCCCCTCGCCACAAAAGCCAGCTTGTACCTTCAATTGTGGGAGCGGGCTTGCTCGCGAAGGCGGCTGCACATTCAACATCACTGCAAGCTGATCCACCGCTATCGCGGGCAAGCCTTGCTCCCACAGGAGCCCATCTGTGCAGCGGGGTTTAAACACAAGGTGCGATTTCCCCCTCCCTAGGCTAACCTGCGGCCATGTTTTACGAGGTCGACTATGCACATTCATATTCTCGGTATTTGCGGCACTTTCATGGGTTCGATGGCGGTGCTGGCCAAAGAGTTGGGCCATCACGTGACCGGTTCCGACGCCAACGTCTACCCGCCGATGAGCACTCAGTTGCAAGCCCAAGGCATCGAGCTGACCCAAGGCTACGACCCGGCACAACTGGACCCGGCGCCGGACCTGGTGGTCATCGGCAACGCCATGTCCCGTGGCAACCCGGCGGTGGAGTACGTGCTCAACAAGGGCTTGCCGTACGTGTCCGGGCCGCAGTGGCTGGCCGATCACGTGTTGCAGGGCCGCTGGGTCCTGGCCGTGGCCGGTACCCACGGCAAGACCACCACCAGCAGCATGCTCGCCTGGGTTCTGGAGCACGCGGGCATGAGCCCGGGTTTCCTGATCGGTGGCGTGCCGCAGAATTTCTCGGTGTCGGCGCGCCTGGGCGGCACACCGTTCTTCGTGATCGAGGCCGACGAATACGACAGCGCGTTTTTCGACAAGCGCTCGAAATTCGTCCACTACCGTCCACGCACGGCGATCCTCAATAACCTCGAATTCGATCATGCCGACATCTTCCCTGATCTGCCGGCCATCGAGCGACAGTTCCACCATTTGGTGCGCACCATCCCCAGTGAAGGCCTGGTGATTCACCCGACCACCGAGCCGGCCTTGCAGCGCGTGATCGAGATGGGTTGCTGGACCCCGGTGCAGACCACTGGCGCGGGCGGTCAATGGCAGGTGAAGTTGCTCAAGGATGACGGTTCGCAGTTCGAAGTCATGTTCGAAGGCGTGTCCCAAGGCGTGGTCGAGTGGGACATGACCGGCCAGCACAACGTCGCCAACGCCCTGGCCACATTGGCGGCGGCCCGCCACGTTGGCGTGGTGCCGTCCATGGGCATCGCTGCCTTGAGCGCCTTCAAGAGCGTGAAGCGGCGGATGGAGAAAGTTGCCGAGGTGAACGGCATCACCATTTATGACGACTTCGCCCACCACCCGACCGCCATTGCCACCACCCTCGACGGTTTGCGCAAGCGCATCGGTGACGCGCCGCTGATGGCGATCATCGAGCCGCGTTCCAATTCCATGAAGCTCGGCGCCCACCGCGACGGTCTGCCGGAAAGCGTGGTCGATGCCGACCAGGTGATCTGGTACGCGCCGGCCAACCTGGGCTGGGACCTCGGCGCCACCGCCGCACTGTGCACGGTGCCATCGATCGTCAGTGATTCGTTGGAAGGCATCATCGAACGCGTGAAGAGCCAGGCCCAGCCCGGCACCCACGTGGTGATCATGAGCAACGGCGGCTTCGGCGGCCTGCACGGCAAACTGGCCGAGGCGCTGAAATGAGCACGGGTCCGGAACGCATCACGCTGGCGATGACCGGTGCCTCCGGCGCCCAGTACGGCTTGCGCCTGCTCGATTGCCTGGTGCGCGAAGATCGCGAGGTGCACTTTCTCATCTCCAAGGCCGCGCAACTGGTGATGGCCACCGAGACCGACGTGACCCTGCCGGCCAAGACCCAGATGATGCAGGCCTTCCTCACCGAATACACCGGTGCGGCGGCTGGGCAGATTCGTGTGTATGGCAAGGAAGACTGGATGTCGCCCGTGGCCTCGGGGTCCGGCGCGCCGGCGGCCATGGTGGTGGTGCCGTGTTCCACCGGAACGCTGTCGGCGATTGCCACCGGGGCCTGCAACAACCTGATCGAACGGGCGGCGGACGTGACCCTCAAGGAGCGCCGTCAGTTGATCCTGGTGCCGCGGGAGGCGCCGTATTCGAGCATTCACCTGGAGCACATGCTCAAACTGTCGAACATGGGCGTGACCATCCTGCCGGCCTCGCCTGGGTTTTATCACCAGCCGCAGACCATTGATGATCTGATCGATTTCGTGGTCGCACGGATCCTCAATCTGCTGAACATCCCCCAGGACATGTTGCCGCGCTGGGGCGAACACCATTTGAGCAGTGATGAATAAGGTCCTGCTGGTGGTGCTGGCGCTGCATCTGGCCGGCTGCGCCACCGTCCGCACCCTGGACGCCGCCAAGCCGGGCGCGCCGGTGGTGTACGCGGGCACGCGCCTGGACCTGTACGCCCTCAACGGTGGCTGCTGCGCCAAGGACCGCTTTGGCGCCGAGGCGCCGAGTTACCCCGGCGTCGACCTGCCGGGCAGCGCGCTGCTCGATACCTTGCTGTTGCCGTTGTCGCTGTTCACCGCGATGGGGGTGGGGTTCCGGGCGACTGGCGGGATGTGACGCCGCTGCACCCTGGGTGATGGGTTGATCTGGGGTGAAGGGTTTATCTGAGGTGAAGGGTTATCTGGGGTGAAAGGTTATCTGGGGTGAAAGGTTATCTGAGGTGAAAGGTTTATCTGAGGTGAAAGGTTTATCTGAGGTGAAAGGTTATCTGGGGTGAAAGGTTATCTGGGGTGAAAGGTTATCTGGGGTGAATGGGTTTTCTGTGGCGAGGGGATTTATCCCCGCTGGGGCGCGAAGCGGCCCTAAAACCTGAGCATGCGGTATACCAGGTAAAAAGGGGCCGCTTCGCAGCCCAACGGGGATAAATCCCCTCGCCACAAAAAGCATCGGCGATCCAGGTTCACTTACCCAGCTTGCGCAACTCATCCGACTCCACCACCCGCACCCCGTCCTGTTCTTCCAGCGCCAGACGCCACATGGCCCGTGCCAGTTGGCAGGCTTCGATGCCGTGGTACTTGCCCGGGATCAGCTTCGACAAGGGCCCGGCCAGTTGCTCGGCCAGGCGCGGTTCAACCCGGTCGCCCAGCAACAGGGAAGGCCGGCAAATGGTCAGTTGCGGCCAGCCCTGGGCCTTGAGGGCCGCTTCCATCTCGCCCTTGACCCGGTTGTAGAAGATCGATGACTTGGCGTCGGCCCCCAGTGCGCTGATCACCACCAGGTGCCGTGCGCCCAACTCTCGGGCACGCTTGGCAAACGCCACCACCAGGTCCAGGTCCACCGCGCGAAAGGCTTGCTCGGAACCGGCCTTCTTGAGGGTGGTGCCGAGGCAGCAGAAGGCGATGTCGACCTGGCCGCTGAGCTGGGGCAGCACCTGGTCCGGCTCCCCTACCGGGTTTTCCAGGCGCGTGTGTTCGGCCAGTGGCCGGCGAGTCGGGGCCAGGACCCGGGAGATGGTCGGCTCGTTGAGCAGCCGGTCCAGTAGGTGTTCTCCGGTCAGGCCGGTAGCACCGGCGAGCAAAACATGCTGAGGCGTCAAGTACATAGTGTTTCCCCCTTGATACGGTTCAGCTTAGTTGCTCTTTGTGCCCTCGTCGTTCAATGCCGCACTTTGCAACGCTTTACGGGCCTGCTGTTTGCGCAGCAGTTGCCAGTGGGAAAGGACCGTCCTGGGCGCCCATATCTGCGGTTCCGAGGCTTCGAAGTTGTCGGCCTGTTCCCGTTCGGCCACAGTGGCCTTGGCCCGTTTGAAGGCCTTCTCCAAGTCGTCGGTCTGGTTCAATGCCTGGGCAAACAGCGCATCGCCGAAGTAGGTGAAGTTGGCTTCCTCGGAGCAGCCGAAGGACACTCGGTCGGCCCGGGAGGCGGTCATGATCAGCGTGCGCTCATCCTTGAGTGCCGGGATGAAACCGCCGGAATAACAGGCCGAGATCACCACGATCTTGTCGCGGTGTTTCAGCGGCGCCAGGACCACGGCCAGTTCATCGGCGGGCAGGTCGGCCAGTTCCATGCGCGGCTGGTCGAGCACCAGCTCATGCTCGCTGGTGCCGTGGCTGGTCAGGTAGATGAAAATCAGGTCTTCCGGGCCACTGCGCTCGGCCAGGGTGGCGGCGGCGCGGCGCAGGCTTTCGCGGCTGGCCATGGGCCGGTCGCTGAGGTGGTCACGATGGTTCACCAGGCGGATCTGGCCGAACGCGCCGAAACGGCTGGCGAGCATGTTGGCGACGTAGTCGGATTCGCGCAGGAACACGCTTTGCTTGCCGTCGCCGCCCAGGGTCAGGCTGTACAGTTCCACCGCTGGGGTCGAGGCCGGAATGTTGGCCAGGGCATCCTCCAGCAGACGGCCCTGGGCCAGCACGCCGAGTTCGAGCACATCCGGCAGCAGCCTGCCGTCCCCGTCGCGCACCCGTTGCCCGTTGGCCCAGGTGCCGCTTTGTACGGTGCCATCGGTCAGCACCAGGGTGCCGCGCCCGTGGTAGCTGTCGTGTTCGAACTGGCCGATGTAGAAACTGCCGTCGGGCAGGTTCAGGCGGCCCTCGCCGGTAAAGCGCCAATCGTTGAAGCGACCGAGGTAGTGGCTGCCGTCGGCGCCAATCAGCTCGCCCTTGCCGGTCAGCGCGCCGTCCTTGAACTGGCCGATCCAGACATCGCCGTCGGCATTTTCGTAGCGGCCGCGCCCATTGAGCTGGTTGTTCTTGAAACCGCCGATGTAGACATCGCCCTCGGCGCTGTTGAAGGTGCCCTTGCCCTGCAGTTGCCCGTCGACAAAATGCCCGGTGAACTGGTTGCCGCTGGCGTCGAAGCGCTGGCCTTCACCGTTGGGCTTGCCGTTGACGAACGGGCCCTGGTACTGGCTGCCGTCGTCGAGTTCCAGGCGTCCGAGGCCGGAATAGCGGTCGGCCTTGAACTCGCCCCGGTAGGTCATGCCGTTTTCCTTGAGCGTCCCTTCACCGTCCCTGCGCCCCAGCTTGAAGCCGCCGGTGTAGCTGCTGGTGGGGGTGGTCAGGCTGCCCTGGCCGTCGAACAGACCCTGATGGAACTGGCCACGATAGACCTCGCCATTGCTGCCATGCCATTCCCCGGTGCCGTGCCATTGGCCCTTGTCGAACTGCCCGGCATACCAGCTGCCATTGGGGTAGTCGATGCGCCCCTGGCCTTGCAGCAGCCCGTCCACCAGATCGCCCCGATAGCGGCCGCCGTCGGGCAGGCGCGCGTCGGGAGGCAGCGGCGATTCGCCGTCGCCACAGGCGGTGAGCAACAGGGTCAGAGTCAGGGGGACGAATAGGCGCATAACGAAATCCAGGTCATCAGGCCCCGAGTATGCCGCAGCTATGCGCGCCAGATACAGTGAAGCGATGCGAAACTGCCTGAGCGGTTTCGCCACCGCACAGGTTTACACGAAGCAGAGCGACAGCGGCTCGGCGATGTAGGCCGGTTTTTCCGAGCCTTCGATTTCCAGGGTGGCGGTGGCCTTGAGCAGCCATTGGCCGGGTTTTTTCTCGGTGGCGTCCACCAGGTCGACCTTGAGCCGGACCTTGGAATCGACCTTCACCGGTTGGATGAAACGCACGCTGTCCAGGCCGTAGTTGACGACCATCTTCACGCCTTCGGGCAGGATCAGGATGTCTTCCATCAGCTTGGGCATCAGCGACAACGACAGGAAACCGTGGGCGATGGTGCTGCCGAACGGGGTCTGCGCGGCCTTGACCGGATCGACGTGGATGAACTGAAAGTCGCCAGTGGCTTCGGCGAACAGGTTGATGCGGTCCTGGTCGATGGTGAGCCATTCGGAACGTCCAAGTTCCTTGCCGACATAATCTTTGAGCGCTGCAACGGGGACGTAGGGCATTGAGACTCTCCTTGGGTTCATCGGTTTTGCTTTTTCTGGAACGGGGATTGGTGTCCCCGGAGAACCACTGTAGATCAACATGGCGCGCCGGGAAGGTCATCGACCATGCTTTTTACGAATGCCGAACCATAGCGCGGGCATGCTTATAATGCCGGCGCGTTCATTGGATCTGTTGCAGGGGGAGAGAGCGGATGTTGCTACGGGGCCTGACCTGGCTGGTGGTGTTTCAATTGCTGGGCACTGCGATCAATCATTTGTTCTTGCCGGTGCTGCCGGGGCCGATCATTGGCCTGCTGTTGCTGCTGGGCTATCTGGTGGTGCGCGGCGAAGTCAGCGAACCCTTGAACCTGGCCGCCGGCAGCCTGCTGCGTTACTTGCCCTTGCTGCTGGTGCCGCCAGCGGTGGGGGTGATGGTCTACGCCGGGGCGATTGCCGCTGACTTCTGGGCCATCGTTGGCGCGCTGACCTTGTCCCTGGTGCTGTCCGTGGCACTGACGGGCGTGCTGATGCAGCGCCTGGCTCGCCGTCACGTCGCCGCCCCGGAGGACAGCCAATGATGCTCGACTGGCAGGGCGCCTGGACGTCGGTGATCCACCATCCGCTGTTCGGCATCGGCATTACCTTGGGCGCCTATCAGCTGGTGTTGGCGGCGTTCGAAAAGACCCGCTGGGTGTTCCTGCAACCGGTGCTGATGTCGATGGTGCTGTTGATCGGCGTGCTGGTCGGCTGCGGCATCGGTTATGCCGAATACCGCAAGAGCACCGAGATCCTCAGCATTCTGCTGGGCCCGGCCACGGTTGCCCTGGCGGTGCCGCTGTATTTGAACCTGCGACGGATCCGGCAGTTGTTCTGGCCGATTTTTACTACGCTGGTGATAGCCGGGGTATTTGCCACGGGCTCTGCGGTTTTGCTGGGCTGGGCTTTTGGCGCCGAGCACATGATCCTGATGACCATGGCACCCAAGTCCGTGACCTCGCCGATCGCCATGCTGGTGGCCGAGCAGATCGGCGGCGTGGCAGCCATGGCGGCGGTGTTCGTGTTGATCACCGGGGTGCTGGGGGCGATCCTTGGCCCGAGTATTCTGACCCGGTTGGGTGTCCATAGCCCTGAGGCCCGGGGCATGGCCCTGGGGCTGGCGGCCCATGCGGTGGGTACGTCGGTGGCGTTGCAGGAAAGCGAGGAGTCGGGTGCCTTCGCGGCGCTGGCGATGAGTCTGATGGGTGTGGCCACGGCGGTGTTGCTGCCGTTGGTGGTGTCGATGACGGTTTAAGGAATTGGTTATGAGCTTGCCGCTTTTCCCGTTGAACACCGTGCTGTTCCCCGGTTGCATCCTCGACTTGCAGATTTTCGAGGCGCGCTACCTCGACATGATTGGCCGCTGCATGAAAAAGGGCGAAGGCTTTGGCGTGGTGTGCATCCTCGATGGCGAGGAGGTCGGCATCGCGCCTGAAGGCTATGCGCGGGTCGGTTGTGAGGCGCGTATCACCGATTTCTCCCAGCAGGACAATGGTCTGCTGGGGATCCGCGTGCAGGGCGGCCGACGCTTTATCGTCCATGGCAGCCGTGTCCAGGCGGATCAACTGACGGTCGCTGAAGTCGAGTGGCTGGAGGAGGAGCCGGAGCAACCGCTACAAGAGGAAGACGCCGACCTGGTGGCGCTGCTCAAGGCCCTGGCCGAGCACCCGATGGTCGAAGCGCTGAACATGGGCACCGAAGCGACCGGCCAGCAATCGCTGGCCAATCAACTGGCTTACCTGCTGCCGTTCAATGAGCTGGACAAGATCGACCTGCTGCAACTCGACGACCCGCAGCAGCGCCTGGATGCGATCCAAGCCTTGCTGGATGAGTTGCAAGGCGAACTCTTCGCCTGACCCAACGCATATTCACCGAACAGCACTGCCCCCCCTGTGGGAGCGAGCTTGCTCGCGATAGCGGTGGGTCAGCTTGCATCAATGTTGAATGTTCAGCGGTCATCGCGAGCAAGCTCGCTCCCACAAGGATTGCGTTCCAGCTCATTCCACTGTGGGAGCGAGCTTGCTCGCGATTGCCTAATAGGCATACCGCAACATCGCATGGGGCAAGTGCCGCAGCGCGAAGAAGCTGAACACCGCCACCATCGCCGGCAGGACCAGCCACCAGATTTTCGGTGGCATGGCCTGCAGTGGGGCCTGGCGTTGGCTCAGCCACAGGACGGCGGCGCAGACGCAGGCGGCGAGCATGGCGCCTGCGACGATGTCGCTCGGCCAATGGGCTCCCAGGTAGACCCGCGACAGAGCGATGGCCAGTGCCGGCAAGCAGCCCAGCAACAGCCAGGTCAGGCGCATGCGCGGCGGTTGTCCGCGCCCGGCCAGGATGGCGAGGCTCAGGAACAGCGCGAATGCGCCGGAGGCATGACCGCTGGGCATGCTGTAGCTGGTCAGTGGGTCGGTGAGGATCTCCGGGCGCACGCGGGCGAAGAAATGCTTGCTGCCGGTATTGGCCAGGGCGGTAAGCAGCATGGTGCCGCCGGCAAAGATTGCCTGGCGCCATTGGCGCGCCAGCAGCAACAAGCCGGTCAGCAGGGCGCTGAAAATCAGCATGTTGCGGAATTCGCCGATCAGCGTGAAGGTCACGGCGATTTCGTCCAGCGTTGGGCTGCGGTGTTCCTGGACCAGCGTCATCAGCCCCTGGTCGAAGGCCGTGAGGTAGCGAAAGCCGATGAACAGGCCGATCAGGATCACCAGCCCCAGGCCGGCTATCAGCGCCGTGGCGTGCCGGTGGCGGCGCATGCTGCTGTTGACGCTCAGCCCGATCATCACCGCGATGCTGCCGACCACCACCCCGGCCTGTGGCCAGAAACCTTCGGGCAATGGCAGGCGGAACGCCGCCCCGGTGGCCCAGCCGGGCAACAGGTACGCCACGGTCCAGCCCGCCGCGGCCAGCACGCTGACGGCGGCGAAGCGTGGGAATGGCATGTCGCACATCCCGGCCACCATCGGCAGCATCGGCCTTAGCGGGCCGATGAAGCGCCCGACCAGAAGGCTGGCGATGCCGTAGCGCTGGAAGTAGCTTTCGGCCGCGCTCATCCATTCCGGGTGGTGCCGCAGCCCCGGCAGGCGCCGGATGTTCTGGTGGAAATGACGGCCGAGGAAGTAGGACACCAGGTCTCCCAGCAAGCCCCCGAGCAGGCCCAGCAACAAGGTTTCGCCCAGGGACAGCGCGCCGCTGCCGGCCAGCACCGCGATCGCGAACAACAACACCGTGCCCGGCACGATCAACCCGGCAATCGCCAGGCATTCCACGCAGGCGACGATGAACACCGCCACCGCCAGCCATTGCGGGTTGACGGTCAACCAGCCGGTGATGCTATCGAGCCATTGGCCCATAAGTACAACTCCATTGAACAGTTATCGGCATGCTCTGAACCCCTGTGGGGTTCAGTTGTGAACACAAAAAACTGTGGCCACTGAAAATCAACTGTGGGAGCGAGCTTGCTCGCGATTGCGATGTGTCAGTCAACATCAATTCTGCTGACCCGGCGCCATCGCGAGCAAGCTCGCTCCCACAGGGTTGTGCGGTGTGTTCATGAAAGCAAAAAATAATCACGCCCTTCGACCTGCCCCCGTCGCAGCGGGTTCCGGGTGCACCACGGCGCATAGGCCGCATCGACAAAGCGGTAGGGCAAGTGCTCGTCCCGTCCCAGGGGAATGCCCAGGCGGGTGGTCTGGATGACATTGACCGTCGGCACGCCGACATCTTCCACCAGCAGACGCTCGGGGTCGAAGCGCTTGGCGTCCCATTCTGGCACTTTCAGTCCGAGGGCCTTGCATAACAGGGTCTGGCCGGCACAGAGTTTTTGCGCTGTGCGCGGCCGGCCTTGGGCGTCGGGGTTGTTCAACAGCATTTGCGCCAGGCTCGCCGGCCCGCAAAGGGCATCGACCCACGGGTAGGCCGATTTGATCAGCACCGCGTTGCCGGGGCCCTGGGCGCTGAAGTTCAGCGAATCGCCGCCCCGGGCGTAGTACATATAGATGTGCCCGCCATCCAGAAACAAAGCCTTGCGTTTTTCCGTGTAGCCCAGCGAGGCGTGGCTGCCTTTTTCGGCGAAGTAATACGCCTCGGTCTCGATGATCCGCGCACTGAGCCACAGGTCGCCGACCTTGTGGCGAATGACCTTGCCCAGCAGGTCCTTGGCAAGGACCTGGGCGTCGCGATCAAAAAAGGCAGGGGGCAGGGCGTTGGGCGATGGCAGATCGGTCATGGCGATAAACGAGTGAGGCCAAAGGAAGCGCGATGATAGCAATGGAAAGCTTAATCACCGCTGAACACTCGCTTCAACCTGCTGTTTACGCCTGTTTTACTTCTCCGCCGGTCACCCCTGCGAGTCCATGCTGTTAGTCGAGGGTTACGACAGCTATAATCTGCCGCTTTCCCACCGCCAAGACCACACAGACCATGACTGAGTCCGTTCTTGACTACATGACCCGCCTGGGTCGCGCCGCTCGCCAAGCGTCGCGCATCATCGGCCGGGCCAGCACCGCGCAGAAAAACCGCGCCCTGCAGGCCGCCGCCAATGCGCTGGACGCTGCGCGCGCCGAGTTGTCCGCCGCCAACGAACGGGACCTGGCCGCTGGCCGGGCCAATGGCCTGGAACCGGCCATGCTCGAGCGCCTGGCGCTGACCCCGGCCCGCATCGACGGCATGATCGTCGGTCTGCGTCAGGTCGCGGCCCTGCCGGACCCGGTCGGGGCGATCCGCGACATGAGCTACCGCCCGTCGGGCATCCAGGTCGGCAAGATGCGTGTGCCCCTGGGCGTGGTCGGGATCATCTACGAGTCGCGGCCGAACGTGACCATCGACGCCGCGAGCCTGTGCCTGAAGTCGGGTAACGCGACCATCCTGCGGGGCGGTTCCGAGGCCATCCATTCCAACCGCGCCATTGCCGCCTGCATCCAGCGCGGCCTGGCCGAGGCCGATCTGCCGGCGGCCGTGGTGCAAGTGGTGGAGACCACCGACCGCGCCGCGGTCGGCGCCCTGATCACCCTGCCCGAATTCGTCGATGTCATCGTGCCGCGTGGCGGCAAGGGCCTGATCGAACGGGTCAGCCGTGACGCCCGCGTGCCGGTGATCAAGCACCTGGACGGCATCTGCCACGTCTACGTCAGTGCCCACGCCGAATTGCCGAAGGCCCAGCGCATCGCCTTCAACGCCAAGACCTACCGCTATGGTATCTGCGGCGCCATGGAAACCCTGCTGGTGGACCAGGCCGTCGCCCAGGATTTCCTGCCGTCGATGGCCGCCCAGTTCCGCGAAAAAGGCGTCGAACTGCGCGGTTGCGAGCGTACCCGGGCGATCATCGAGGCCGTTGCGGCCACGGAAGAAGACTGGGACACCGAATACCTGGCGCCGATTCTGTCGATCCGCGTGGTCGACGGGTTGGAGGAGGCCATCGAGCACATCAACCGCCACGGCTCGCACCACACCGACTCCATTGTCAGTGAAAACCTGGGTGAAACCCGGCGCTTCGTGGCCGAAGTGGATTCGGCGTCGGTGATGATCAACACCCCGACCTGCTTCGCCGACGGTTTTGAATACGGATTGGGTGCCGAGATCGGCATTTCTACTGATAAGCTGCACGCCCGCGGCCCGGTGGGCCTCGAAGGGTTGACGTGCGAGAAGTACATCGTGGTCGGTGACGGCCAGTTGCGCGGACAGGAGCCAGCCTGACTTGGGCGACCTCGACCTGTCGACCGCTGTGACGACGACAACCTTGCCCCGGCGCATCGGTATCCTGGGCGGCACGTTCGACCCGGTGCACATCGGCCATTTGCGCGGTGCGCTGGAAGTCGCCGACGCCCTGGCCCTCGATGAGCTACGCCTGACGCCCAGTGCGCGGCCGCCTCACCGGGACGCGCCGCAGGTGTCGGCGCAGGATCGCCTGGCGATGGTCGAGTGCGCGGTGGCCGGTGTGGCACCGTTGGTGGTGGACGCCCGCGAATTGCAGCGGGACAAACCGTCCTACACCATTGATACCCTGGAGCTGATACGCGCCGAACTGGCCGCTGATGCCCAGGTTTTCCTGCTTCTGGGCTGGGACGCATTTTGCGGCCTGCCCACTTGGCATCGCTGGGAAGAGTTGCTCCAGCATTGCCACATCCTGGTGTTGCAACGCCCGGATGCCGACAGCGAGCCGCCGGATGCCTTGCGCAACCTGCTGGCGGCCCGCTCGGTGAGCGACCCGCTGGCCCTGAAAGGGCCGAGCGGACAGATTGCATTCGTCTGGCAGACGCCGCTCGCGGTATCCGCCACCCAGATCCGTCAACTGCTGGCCAGCGGTAAGTCGGTACGTTTCCTGGTGCCCGACGCGGTCCTGGCCTACATCGATGCGCACGGGCTTTACCGTGCGTCGAACTGAAAAAGGTGTGCTTCAAGGCACGTGAATGCGTGTAGCGAAGCGCCCGAACATACGAGCAAAACGAGTTTTATATGACTGACAAAGACGTAAACAAAGTAAAGCGCAAAGGCACGTTCAAGAGCGCCCCGCTGCCCGTAGAGGCCCACACCGGTGTGGCGTTGGTCGGCGAAGAGCTGGTCAAGGTGGCCGTGGCGGCCCTGGAAGACGTCAAGGCCCAGGACATCCAGGTCATCGACGTCCGTGATAAGCAGAGCATCACGGACTACATGATCATCGCCACCGGTACCTCCAACCGCCAGATCGGCGCGATGCTGGACAAGGTCCGCGAAGCGGTCAAGGCCCAGGGCGTCAAGCCGCTGGGCGAAGAAGGCAAGGGCGACAGCGACTGGGTGCTGTTGGACATGGACGATGTCATCGTGCACATGATGACCGCCTCGGCGCGCCAGTTCTACGACCTGGAGCGCCTGTGGGCCGGTGCCGAGCAGAGCCGTTCGGCCAGTGCCGCGCACCACAGCCCGGAAAACCCCCATGAGCACTTCACCAAGCTCAACAAAGACCAGCAATAAGGGACCGCTGTGCGACTGCGCCTGATCGCCGTCGGTTCTCGCATGCCCAAGTGGGTGGAAGAAGGCTGGCATGAATATGCCAAGCGTCTTCCGTCCGAGCTGGCCCTGGAACTGGTGGAAATTCCGCTCAACACCCGTGGCAAGAACGCCGACGTGGCGCGCTTCATCCGCCAGGAAGGCGAAGCCATGCTGGCCAAGGTCGGGCCGAACGAGCGCATCGTCACCCTCGAAGTCCACGGCAAGCCCTGGAGCACCGAGCAGTTGGCGGTGGAGCTCGACCGCTGGCGGCTGGACGCGCGCACGGTCAACTTCATGGTCGGTGGCCCCGAAGGGCTGGCGCCGGAAGTCTGTGCCCGGGCCGATCAGCGCTGGTCGTTGTCGCCGTTGACGTTGCCGCACCCGCTGGTGCGGATCCTGATCGGCGAACAGCTGTATCGTGCCTGGACAGTCCTGTCCGGGCACCCTTACCACAAGTAATCCTGCCCTCATGCCCCAGCCGATCCGCATCAAGGACCACGAAAAAGACGCCCGCCTGGTGCGGGGTCGCGTCGTGTTCGGCGCTATTGCGGTGGTGACGCTGATCGGCGTGCTGATTGCGCGGTTGTATTTCCTCCAGGTGATCCAGTACGAGTATCACTCGACCTTGTCGGAGAGTAACCGGGTACACGTACAGCCGATTCCGCCAACCCGCGGGCTGATCTTCGACCGCAATGGCGTGGTGGTGGCGGATAACCGGCCCAGCTTCAGCCTGAGCATGACCCGCGAGCGCTCCGGCGACTGGCAGAAAGTCCTCGACGTGATCGTCGACGTGCTGCAGTTGACGCCCGAGGACCGGGCGATCTTCGAGAAGCGCATGCGCCAGGGCCGGCGTCCCTTCGAGCCGGTACCGATCATGTTCGAGCTGACCGAAGAGCAGATCGCCCTGATCGCGGTCAACCAGTTCCGCCTGCCGGGCGTCGAGGTGGTGGCGCAACTGGTGCGGCATTACCCCCAGGGGCCGCACTTTGCCCACTCGGTCGGCTACATGGGGCGGATCAACGAGAAAGAGCTCAAGACCCTCGACCCGGTCAACTACAGCGGCACCCACCATATCGGCAAGACCGGCATCGAGCGCTTCTACGAAGCCGAGTTGCACGGCCAGGTGGGTTACGAGGAAGTCGAGACCAATGCCCGCGGCCGCGTATTGCGGGTGCTCAAGCGCACCGACCCGATCCCCGGCAAGGACATCGTCCTGAGCCTGGACATCAAGTTGCAGGAAGCCGCCGAGGCCGCGCTGGGCGGCCGGCGTGGCGCGGTGGTGGCACTGGACCCGAATACGGGTGAAGTGCTGGCGATGGTCAGCCAGCCAAGCTTCGATCCGAACCTGTTCGTCACCGGTATCAGCTTCAAGGCTTACGCCGAGCTGAGGGATTCCATCGACCGGCCGTTGTTCAACCGCGTGTTGCGCGGTCTCTATCCGCCGGGGTCGACCATCAAGCCGGCCGTGGCGATTGCCGGGTTGGATGCCGGGGTGGTCACCGCGTCGAGCCGGGTCTACGACCCTGGGTATTACCAGTTGCCGAACTACGACCACAAGTACCGCAACTGGAACCGCACCGGTGACGGCTACGTGGACCTGGAAACGGCGATCATGCGTTCCAACGACACCTACTTCTACGACCTGGCCCACAAGCTCGGGATCGATCGGTTGTCGTCCTACATGAACAAGTTCGGCCTCGGTCAGAAAGTCTCCCTGGACATGTTCGAAGAATCGCCCGGGCTGATGCCTTCCCGGGAATGGAAGCGGGCGACCCGGCGCCAGGCCTGGTTCCCTGGCGAAACCCTGATTCTGGGGATCGGCCAGGGCTACATGCAGGCCACGCCGCTGCAACTGGCCCAGGCCACCGCGCTGGTGGCGAGCAAGGGCAAGTGGTATCGCCCGCACCTGGCCAAGACCATCGAAGGCCAGAAACCGGTGGACCCGGACCCGATGCCGGACATCATCCTGCGCAACCCGTCGGACTGGCAGAAGGTCAACATCGGCATGCAGCAGGTCATGCACGGCGCCCGGGGCACCGCCCGCAAGGCGGCCATCGGCGCGCAGTACCGCATTGCCGGCAAGAGTGGTACGGCCCAGGTCGTCGCCATCAAGCAGGGCGAGAAGTACGACCGCTCGAAGGTCCAGGAGCGCCATCGCGACCACGCCTTGTTCGTAGGCTTCGCGCCGGCCGAGAACCCCAGGATTGTCGTGGCGGTGATGGTGGAGAACGGCGAGTCCGGCTCCGGCGTCGCCGCGCCAGTGGTGCGCCAGATCATGGACGCCTGGCTGCTGGATGAACACGGCCAGCTCAAGCCTGAATACGCAAGCCCCATCACCGCGGAGGCTACGGCCCGTGAAGAATAATTTCGACCGGATCCTCTCCAGCGAAGACGTGATGCGCCGCCGTGCCACCTTGTTGCAGCGCATGCATATCGACGGCCCGTTGCTGATCCTGCTGCTGACCCTGGCCGCCGGTAGCCTCTTCGTGCTGTATTCGGCCAGTGGCAAGAGCTGGGACTTGCTGGCCAAGCAGGCCAGCTCGTTCGGCATCGGCCTGGTGTCGATGATCGTCATCGCCCAGCTCGAGCCGCGGTTCATGGCGCGCTGGGTGCCGGTGGCTTATATCGTCGGCGTCGGTTTGCTGGTGGTGGTGGACATCATGGGCCACAACGCCATGGGCGCCACCCGCTGGATCAACATTCCCGGGGTGATCCGCTTCCAGCCTTCGGAATTCCTCAAGATCATCATGCCGGCGACCATCGCCTGGTACTTGTCCAAGCGCTCCTTGCCGCCACAGCTCAAGCATGTGTGTATCAGCCTGTTGCTGATCGGCATTCCGTTCATCTTGATCGTCCGCCAACCGGACCTTGGCACCTCGCTGCTGATCCTGGCCGGCGGTGCGTTCGTGCTGTTCATGGGCGGGTTGCGCTGGCGCTGGATCCTCAGCGTGATCGCCGCCGCCGTGCCGGTGTCGGTGGCCATGTGGTATTTCGTGATGCACGACTACCAGAAGCAGCGCGTCCTGACATTCCTCGACCCGGAGAGCGATCCGCTGGGCACCGGCTGGAACATCATCCAGTCCAAGGCCGCCATCGGCTCTGGCGGGGTGTTCGGCAAGGGCTGGCTGATGGGCACCCAGTCGCACCTGGACTTTTTGCCGGAAAGCCACACCGACTTCATCATCGCCGTGATGGGCGAGGAGTTCGGCCTGGTGGGCATCTGCGTGCTGCTGTTGATCTATTTATTGCTGATCGGCCGGGGGCTGGTGATCACCGCCCAGGCCCAGACGTTGTTCGGCAAGTTGCTCGCGGGCAGCCTGACCATGACGTTTTTTGTTTATGTTTTCGTCAACATCGGTATGGTCAGTGGCCTGTTGCCGGTTGTAGGGGTGCCGTTGCCTTTCATTAGCTACGGAGGAACTTCGCTGGTGACACTACTGTCAGCGTTTGGGGTTTTGATGTCGATTCATACGCATCGCAAGTGGATCGCGCAGGTTTGAATAAGGTGAGGAATTCAATGCAAGCAATGCGTGGCTGGTCGACGCGATACGCGCCGTGGATCGGCCTGGTCGGCTTCCTGGGCAGTGCCTCCCATGCTGTGGCCGGTGAATACGAAGGTTCGCCGCAGGTGGCCGAATTCGTCGGTGAGATGACCCGCGACTACGGTTTCGCCGGCGAGCAATTGATGGGGGTGTTTCGCGAGGCCGAGCGCAAGCAGTCGATCCTCGACGCGATCTCCCGGCCCGCCGAGCGGGTCAAGCAGTGGAGCGAGTACCGGCCGATGTTCATCTCCGAGGCGCGTATCGCCCGGGGCGTGGACTTCTGGCGCCAGCATGAGGCGGCCCTGGCCCGTGCCGAGCAGGAATACGGTGTGCCGGCCCAGTTCATTGTGTCGATCATTGGCGTCGAGACCTTCTTTGGCCGCAACACCGGGAATTTCCGGGTAATCGACGCGCTGTCGACCCTGGGCTTCGATTACCCGCCGCGTGCCGAGTTCTTCCGCAAGGAGCTGCGCGAGTTCCTGCTGCTGGCCCGGGAAGAGCAGGTCGATCCGCTGACCCTCAAGGGTTCCTACGCCGGGGCCATGGGCCTGCCGCAATTCATGCCCAGCAGTTTCCGCGCCTATGCGGTGGACTTCGACGGCGACGGCCACATCAATATCTGGACCAACCCCACCGATGCCATCGGCAGTGTCGCCAGCTATTTCAAGCGCCACGGCTGGGAAGCCGGGCAGCCGGTGGTCAGCCGCGCCGACGTGCGTGGCGAGCAAGTGGACGAGGGCCTGACCGAGGGCATCGAGCCGACGAAAACCGTCGGGGAGTTGCGGGCGTTGGGCTGGTCGAGTCATGATGCGTTGCGTGACGACATGCCGGTCACCGCGATGCGCCTGGAAGGCGAACAAGGCCCCGAGTACTGGATGGGCCTGAAGAATTTCTACGCGATTACGCGTTATAACCGCAGCGTGATGTACGCCATGGCCGTATATCAACTGTCTGAAGAGCTGGTCAAAGCACGGGGCGTCAAATAATGCGGGCATTGCCTACCAACCCACCCCTGAAAACCAAGCCTTTCAAGCTGGTGGCGTTGGCCGCGCTGTCGCTGCTGGTCGTCAGTTGTTCGACCAGCCGCGCGCCGGTCCAGAAAAACACCAGCGCCGTGCGCGCGACGCCGGGCCTGGACATCAACCGCGCCCACAAGGATGGCGCGCCGTGGTGGGACGTGGATGTCTCGCGCATTCCCGACGCCACGCCGACCCTGCACACCGGCCCCTACAAGGCCAACCCGTACACGGTGCTGGGCAAGACCTATTTCCCGATGGCCGATTCCAAGCGCTACGTGGCCTCGGGCACGGCGTCCTGGTACGGCACCAAGTTCCACGGCCAGAACACCGCCAACGGCGAAGTGTACGACCTGTACGGCATGAGCGCGGCCCACAAGACCCTGCCGCTGCCCAGCTATGTGCGGGTGACCAACCTGGACAACAACAAGAGCGTGATCCTGCGGGTCAATGACCGTGGGCCGTTCTATTCCGACCGTATCATCGACCTGTCGTATGCAGCGGCGAAAAAACTCGGTTACGCTGAAACCGGCACTGCCCGGGTCAAGGTCGAAGGCATTGATCCCCAGGAATGGTGGGCCCAACGCGGCCGTCCGGCGCCTTTGATGCTCAACGAGCCGAAAGTGGCGCAAAATGCCGCGCCAACCGTGACGGCGTCCACCGGCACGGTCGAGCAGTGGACACCACCGCCGCAGCAACACGCCGCGGCCGTAGTGCCGGTACAGATCGATGCAAAAAAAAACGCTTCTGCAACAGCGTCTGGCCAGTTTCTGCAAGTGGGCGCGTTCGCCAACCCGGACGCTGCCGAGTTGCTGAGGGCGAAGCTCAGCTCGATGGTGAGCGCTCCGGTGTTCATCAGCTCGATCGTGCGCAACCAGCAGACACTGCATCGGGTGCGCCTGGGGCCGATCGGTTCTCCGGGTGAGGTCCAGCAGGTGCAGAACAGTGTGCGCCTGGCCAATCTCGGTTCGCCGAGCCTGGTCACCGCCGAGTAATTGAATGAGGCCCGCTCGCGGTTGGAGCGGGTCAGGTTGTTGGCTCCATGAATAATAAAAGCCCGGCAAGGGTGTGAGTGAGCAACTTAAATACGCGGCAGCCCGTTAGAAGGTTGCCTGTTTTAGTTTTGCCTTCGGGCAAGTCCCATTAGCGATTTCGAGAGACGGATGAACATCACCACCTTTGCCAAACGCCTTTGCCTGCTAGTCCCGCTGCTTCTCTCACCGGCCGCGTTCGCGGTCGAGATGATGCCGGCGCCTCCTCAATTGGCCGCCAAATCCTTTGTGCTCATGGATGCCAGCAGCGGCGAGGTGCTGGTAGAGAACAACGGTGACCAGCGCCTGCCACCGGCCAGCCTGACCAAGCTGATGACCGCCTACATCGCCACGCTGGAGATCCGTCGCGGCCAGATCGGTGAAAACGATCCGGTGACCGTCAGCGAAAACGCCTGGCGCACCGGCGGTTCGCGCATGTTCATCAAGGTCGGTTCGCAAGTGACCGTCAGCGACCTGCTGCACGGCATCATCATCCAGTCCGGCAACGACGCCAGCGTCGCCCTGGCCGAGCACATCGCCGGCAGCGAAGATGCGTTCGCCGACATGATGAACAAAACCGTGGCCGACCTGGGCATGACCAACAGCCACTTCATGAACCCCACCGGCCTGCCGAACCCTGAGCACTATTCGTCGGCTCACGACATGGCGATCCTGGCCCGGGCGATCATCCACGAAGACCCGGCGCACTACGCCATCTACTCCCAGAAGGAGTTCTTCTGGAACGGCATCAAGCAGCCCAACCGCAACCTGCTGCTGTGGCGCGACAAGACCGTCGATGGCTTGAAGACCGGTCACACCGAAGAGGCTGGCTATTGCATGGTGTCTTCGGCCGTGCGTGACGGCATGCGCCTGATCGCCGTCGTCTTCGGCACCAACAGCGAAGTGGCCCGTGCCGCCGAGACCCAGAAGCTGTTGACCTACGGCTTCCGTTTCTTCGAAACCCAGACCTTCTACCAGAAGGGCACCGAGCTGGCCCAGGCCCAGGTCTGGAAAGGCTCGAACAACCAGGTCAAGGCCGGCCTGGCCCAAGACCTGACCATGACCTTGCCCAAAGGCCAGCTCAAGAAGCTCGCTGCCAGCATGACCATGAACCCGCAACTGACCGCGCCCATCGCCAAGGGCGACGTGATCGGTAAAGTCGAAGTCAAGCTGGACGACAAAGTGGTGCACAGCGCTGACCTGATCGCTCTGGACGCGGTTGAGGAAGGTGGTATCTTCCGCCGCATCTGGGATAGCATCCGTCTATTCTTCTACGGCTTGTTCAACTGATTGAAGTGTTGACCTGCATGGCCCCGTTCCCATCCGGAGCGGGGCCATGTGCGTTACCACGGCTTACGAGGCCGTTACGCCATGACAGACTCCGAAGTAAAGGCGCCAAAGATCGAATTTCCCTGCGCGGATTACCCCATCAAGGTCATCGGCGACACCGGTGTGGGTTTCAAGGACAAGATCATCGCGATCCTTGAAAAACATGCCACCGTTGATCACAAGACCCTGGCCGAACGCCAGAGTACCAACGGCAAGTACACGACGATCCAGTTGCACATCATTGCCACTGGTCAGGAGCAGCTCTACGACATCAACAGCGAGCTGCGAGCGACCGGTTTCGTGCACATGGTGTTGTGATGCCGGGCACGCTGGGCTTTCGCGAGCTGGGCACGATGGCTTACGAGCCCGTCTGGCATGCCATGCAACGCTTCACGAACGAACGTGGCACCACCGCCGACGATGAAGTCTGGCTGGTGGAACACCCGCCGGTGTTCACCCAGGGCCAGGCCGGCAAGGCCGAGCACCTGTTGCTGCCGGGGGATATCCCGGTGGTGAAGGTCGACCGGGGCGGGCAGGTGACCTACCATGGCCCTGGCCAGTTGGTCGCCTACCTGTTGCTGGATGTGCGCAAGCTGGGGTTTGGCGTACGCGAGCTGGTCACCCGCATGGAAACGTGCCTGATCGAGCTGCTGGCCAGCTATGGGGTAACAGCGGCGGCCAAGCCCGACGCGCCGGGTGTGTACGTCGATGGGGCGAAAATCGCGTCCCTGGGTTTGCGGATCCGCCACGGCTGTTCGTTTCACGGCCTGGCGTTGAACGTGGACATGGACCTTGCGCCATTCCGACGGATTAATCCCTGTGGCTACGCAGGACTGGCGATGACCCAGTTGAGCGAGCACGCAGGATCGATTGAATTTGCCGAGGTAAGTGCCCGGCTGCGCGCGCAGCTCGTCAAACACCTCGACTATGCTGAGCAGACGACCCTCACGGGCGGAATCGACTGATATGACTACTGATGCAGTGCAAACCATGATCCCGACGCTGGACGTCACCGAGCGTCCGGCCCCGCGTGCCAAGGTAGAGGCCGGCGTCAAGCTGCGCGGCGCCGAGAAGGTTGCACGCATCCCGGTCAAGATCATCCCCACCACCGAACTGCCGAAGAAACCCGACTGGATCCGCGTGCGCATCCCGGTTTCCCCGGAAGTCGATCGTATCAAGGCCCTGCTGCGCAAGCACAAGCTGCACAGCGTCTGCGAAGAAGCGTCCTGCCCGAACCTGGGCGAGTGCTTCTCTGGCGGCACCGCCACGTTCATGATCATGGGCGACATCTGCACCCGTCGCTGCCCATTCTGCGACGTCGGCCACGGCCGTCCAAAGCCCTTGGACACCAACGAGCCGGAAAGCCTGGCCATCGCCATCGCCGACCTGAAGCTCAAGTACGTGGTCATCACCTCGGTGGACCGCGACGACCTGCGTGACGGCGGTGCCCAGCACTTCGCCGACTGCATCCGCGAGATCCGCAAGCTGTCGCCGAACGTGCAGTTGGAGACCCTGGTGCCCGATTACCGGGGCCGCATGGACATCGCCCTGGAAATCACCGCCGCCGAGCCGCCGGATGTGTTCAACCACAACCTGGAAACCGTGCCGCGCCTGTACAAGGCCGCGCGTCCGGGGTCGGATTACCAGTGGTCGTTGACCTTGCTGCAGCGCTTCAAGCAGATGATGCCGCACATTCCGACCAAGTCCGGCTTGATGCTGGGCCTGGGTGAGACTGATGAGGAAGTCATCGAGGTCATGAAGCGCATGCGTGAGCATGACATCGACATGCTGACCTTGGGGCAGTACTTGCAGCCTTCGCGTAGTCACCTGCCGGTGCAGCGTTTTGTGCATCCGGATACCTTTGCCTGGTTTGCTGAGGAAGGGTACAAGATGGGCTTCAAGAACGTGGCTTCGGGGCCGTTGGTGCGGTCTTCGTATCATGCGGATGAGCAGGCCAAGTTGGTCAAGGCTGAGCTGCTCGGATCCTGATTTTTTAGCGTTGGTTTTTGGGGTGGTGTGCATATCCGTTTTTGCGTAACGGCGGCTTATGGTTCCGCCCTTACGGCGGGTCACTTTTGAAGAGCGCAAAAGTAACCAAAACGCTTTTGCCCCACCACTCGGCACCTCGCTTAGGCTCGGTGTGCCCTCACTCCGGCATTGCTCCGTGGGCCGCCGCGAAGGGCCATCCATGGCCCAGCGCGGCTACCTCGGCATCCATGCCGAGGTGCCCACTGCGCAATACCTGCGTTCGGCCATCGTGGTTAACGGGGCGCCCCAGATCAAAAGCTGCGCGAGGCGGCCTTATAGCCGGCCTGGCTTAGAGTGAACGCGTTTCTCCTGTGGGAGCGGGCTTGCTCGCGAAAGCGGTGTGTCAGTTTGCGGTGATGTTGGATGTGCCGACGCCTTCGCGAGCAAGCTCGCTCCCACAGGGTTTGTGTGTCGTATGCAGATGCTGTGAACACCACCCCCTTTTGTGGGAGCGAACTTGCTCGCGAAAGCGGCGTATCAGTTTTTGATGATGTTGGATGTGCCGACGCCTTCGCGAGCAAGCTCGCTCCCACAGGGTTTGTGTGTCGTATGCAGATGCTGTACACCACCCCCTTTTGTGGGAGCGAGCTTGCTCGCGATAGCGGTGTTTCAGTTACATAGA
This sequence comes from Pseudomonas medicaginis, assembly GCF_965119365.1. NCBI lineage: Bacteria > Pseudomonadati > Pseudomonadota > Gammaproteobacteria > Pseudomonadales > Pseudomonadaceae > Pseudomonas > Pseudomonas medicaginis. The sequence goes on along the minus strand of NZ_OZ221631.1, from coordinate 6,496,345 downwards.
TGCTGGATATGTCGCGCTTTGCTTTGCTTTGGATCTTGATCTTGGCGCCCCGTTAACCACGATGGCCGAACGCAGGTATTGCGCAGTGGGCATCCCGGCATGGATGCCGGGATAGCCGCGCTGGGCCATGGATGGCCCTTCGCGGCGGCCCACGGAGCAATGCCTGCGTTCGGGCATGCCGAGCCTAGGCGAGGCACCGAGTGGTGGGGCAAAGCGTTTTTGGTTACTTTTGGCGCTCTTCCAAAAGTGACCCGCTGTAAGAGCGGAACCGCCAGCCGCCGTTATAAAAAAAACGGATATACACGCATAACACGCCGAAAAAACCGGGAAATCCATGGAATCCACCCAAGTCCTGAATCCACATCAACCCGTCCCGGCACTCCCATCCGAAGGCTTGATCGCCGTAATCGCCCCCGCCGGTCCCGCCCCCCTGGACACGGAAAAAGCCATCCAATGGATGCGCGCCCGGGGTCATGAGCTCCGGATCTTCCCTGGCGTCTATGAAAAGAACGGCTACCTGGCCGGCAGCGACGAAGTACGGCTCAACGACCTGCACGCCGCCTTCGCCGACCCAGAGGTCAAAGCCATCATCTGCCTGCGCGGCGGCTACGGCACGCCACGCCTGCTGGACCGCATCGACTTCGACCTCCTGCGACGCCACCCCAAACCATTCGTAGGCTACAGCGACATCACTGCCCTGCACCTGGCCATCAGTCGCTACGCAGGCTTCGTGACCTTCCACGGCCCGTTGCTCAACGCCGATCTGCTGGGCGACAAAGAACCCCCAACCGTCACCTCATTTTTCAGCCTGCTGCGTGGCCAGTTGAAGGCCGGCAGCGTGCTAAGCCATCCCGCAGCGTATCCATTGACCACTGTTGAACCGGGCATCGCCCACGGACGTCTGCTGGGGGGTAACCTGTCGATGATTGCCGCGACCATGGGCACGCCTTACCAGATCGACGCCGACGGGGTGATCCTGTTCATCGAAGACGTCAACGAGCCGCTGTATCGTATCGACCGACTGCTGACCCAATTGCGCCTGGCGGGCACGCTGGCGAAGTTGCGTGGGGTCTTGGTCGGGGATATAGCCGGGGTGGATCTTGAGGCGTTGAACCGCTTGCTCAAGCAGACCTTCGAGCCGTTGCGTATCCCGGTGCTGTCCGGTTGGCGCAGCGGGCATTGCGATCCGAACCTGACCTTGCCCATGGGGGCGTTGGTGAGATTGGATGCGGGGGAGAAGAGGTTGGTGCTGGAACAGGATGTGGTGGTCAGTCGTTAGTCGTGTAGCGTCTGTCACTCAGTCATCGCGAGCAAGCTCGCTCCCACAGGTTGATCGTGAATACCTGTGGGAGCGAGCTTGCTCGCGATAGCGGTAGCCGCCATACGGCCATTCAGCGGTTACGCAACGCCTCCAGCAACTGGTGCGTCGGATACCCATCCGCCGGCCAGCCGAACGACTGTTGGGCGCTGCGGATGGCCTTGCGGGTGTTGGCGCCGATGATGCCGTCCGGATTGCCGGCGTCGTAGTTGTGCTTGCTGAGCAGTGTCTGCAACTCGATCCGTTCGCTGCGGCTCAGTGGGAGGTCGTCCTTGGGCCATTGGCCGTCGATCAACCCGGCGCCGACGAAGCGCTCGGACAGCAGGCTGACTGCCAATGCATAGGATGAAGAGTTGTTGTACTTGAGGATGGCGCGGAAGTTGTCGAGCACCAGGAACGCCGGGCCACGATAGCCGGCCGGCAGCAGCAGGGACGCCGACAAGTGTTCGGAACCGGCCGGAACCTGACCGTCGTTGGGCAGGCTGACGCCCAATTGCAGCCATTCGGAGACAGGCTTGCGGGTCGTGCCATCGGCGAGAGGGTAATTGAACCCCGATTTGAGCCGCACTTCGAACCCCCACGGCTGGCCGCGCTGCCAGCCGGAGCTTTGCAGGTAGTGCGCGGTCGAGGCCAGGGCGTCGCTGGCGCTGCCCCAGATGTCGCGGCGACCGTCGCCGTCGAAATCCACCGCATGGGTGTTGTACGTGGTGGGAATGAACTGGGTCTGGCCCATGGCGCCGGCCCAGGAGCCAAGCATTTTTTCCGGTGTGATATCGCCCTGTTGCAGGATTTGCAGCGCGGCGATCAATTGCGCATGGGCAAAGCCCGGGCGCCGTCCTTCGTAGGCCAGGGTCGCCAGGGAGTTGATCACCGACTTGCTGCCCTGGAACTGGCCGAAGTTGCTCTCCATGCCCCACACGGCCACCAGCGCTTCGCGATCGACGCCATAGCGCTGCTCGATGCTTTGCAGGACCTGGGCATTCTGTTGGATCAGGCTCTTGCCTTTGTTGACCCGCAGCGGCGACAGCGCGCCGTCGAGGTATTCCCACACGGGGCGGGTGAATTCCGGCTGGCTGCGGTCGGCCTTGATCACGCTCATGTCCGGGCTGACACCGACAAACGCACGGTCGAACAAATCGGCACGGATCCCGGCGGCCAGCGCTTCCTTGCGGAACCCGGCCTGCCATTCGGCGAAGGTCTGGGTGGGCGCAATGGCCAGGTCATCACCGGTGGGCACCACAGGCGGCACGATGGCCGGAGCGGTCATGGCGGGAGCGGTCTGGAGCGGTTGGGCGTCGGCGGCAGTAGGTTTTTCGGCGCAGGCGACAAGCAGGACAACGCTTGCGGCAACAATCATTTGGCGCAGTGGCCAACGATGGGAAAGACAGGAGGGCATGCACGGGTCCAGAAATACAAATCAGGTGCTGACCTTAACATGCGAAAGGGGCGTAGGGCTTGTCCGAGTGTTTCAAGCGGCCAGAAAGCAAGAAGCCTCCCAGTTGTCAGACTGGAAGGCTTCGCGGCGGTAGCTGCCCTTGCCCTTGGCGGGTCGTTCCTGGCGGCTGCGGAACAGGGGTTGGGCGACGATGGATTTGGCCTTGTTGGGGCCATGCTTGGATGGCTTTTTGCTCATGCTGGCGTCTCTCGTGGGGTGGGTTTTGCGATGCAGATCATGGGGCAGAGTTGGGGGGCTGTCCAGTCCCGGCGGCGTGCTTCAATTGTCAGCAAATCGGACAAAGTTGTGGCGAGGGGATTTATCCCCGCTGGGCTGCGCAGCAGACCTGAAACCTGTCACTGCGGTGCGTCAGGCCGTTCGGATGGGGACGCTTCGCGTCCCGGCGGGGATAAATCCCCTCGCCACAAAAAAACTCTGGCAGAGCGGTGGGTTATTCAGCCGGCAGCGCCAGTCGCTGGCCGGCCATCAACAGCGACAGCCGGCTCAGGCTCATCCACGGCGAGCCGGCGGCCTGGCCCTTGATCTGCGCGTCGATGCGCTGGGCTTCGAGCAGCAATTGTGCCCAGCGTGGCGCGGAATAGCGTTGCAGGGCCTTGCTCATCAGGGGCTTGCGCTTGTCCCAGACGGGCGGGCGGGCCTGGCTGAAGGCTTTGTCCAGCGGCACGCCCTGGCTGTATTGCAGGGACAGGTTGGCCAGCAGGCGCAATTCCCGGGCCAGGGCCCAGAGGATCACCGGCGGTTCGACGCCTTCGCCCCGCAGCCCTTCGAGCATGCGCAGGGCGTGGGCGGCTTCGCCGTTGAGGATGGCATCGGTCAGCCCGAAGACATCGAAGCGGGCACTGTCGGCCACGGCGGCCTGCACCGTTTCCACGGTGATCTGCCCACCCTCGGCCATCAGCTTGAGCTTTTCGATTTCCTGGGCGGCGGCCAGCAGGTTGCCTTCGACCCGCGCGGCAATCAGCTCCACCGCGTCCTGGCTGGCCGAGAGGCCGGCCTGGGACAGGCGTTGGCGGATCCAACTGGGCAACTGGCTGACATCCACCGGCCAGATCTGCACGAATTGGGTCTGTTGGCCTTCCACCAGGGCCTTGCCCCATTTGGTCTTCTGCGCGCTGCCGTCGAGTTTCGGCAAGCTGATCAGCAGTACCGTGTCCTCGGCCGGGCGTGAACAATATTCGATCAGCGCCGCGGCGCCCTTGTCACCGGGTTTGCCGGAGGGCAGGCGCAGTTCCAGCAGGCGTTTTTCGGCGAACAACGACATGCTCGCCCCGGCCTGCAGCAGCGTACCCCAGTCGAAACTGGCGTCGGCGGCGAAAACCTGGCGTTCGTCGAAGCCTTGCTGGCGTGCCGCGGCGCGGATGGCGTCGGCGGCTTCCTGGCACAGCAGCGGGTCATCGCCACTGATGATGTAGACCGGCGCGAGGGCGCCTTGCAGGTGTTTGCCGAGTTGGGCGGGAGCGAGCTTCATAAGAAAGGGCGAGCGGGGCGCCGGAGCGCCCCGCAAGGCTTATTCAGCCGGGATCTGCATCGGCGACTGTTGCGGGGTTTCCGCTTCAGCCTTGCGCGCCGCTTCCAGGGCTTCGGCTTCGGCCTTGGCCTTGGCGTCGGCGGTCTGTTGCAACTCGTCCAGTTGGGCCGGGCTCAGTTGTTGCAGGCGCAGCATCATGCGTTGCACGAGGTCACGACGCATTTCGTCGCGCACTTCGCTGGACTCCTGGTCGGAACCGGTGATGTTGTTGCCATCGTGCAGGTAGACCTTCTGCACTTGCAGCTTGTCGTCCACCAGCACCAGGTCGTTCTGGCCGCGGATCTCGTAGCTCAATACGTTGTTCAGTTCGTACTCGGCCGAACGACCTGCACCGGCATAGCTCAGGCTGCGCTGGCTTTGCTGTTCACGGGTCAATACCAGCTTGTACGGCGCCCCGCCGTAGATTTTCACGCCGCTGTTTTCCAGGGTCTCGCGCAGCATCTTGACGGTGTCGCCATAGGCGTCCCGTGCGCTGAGGTCCAGTTCCTTGATCGCCAGCTCGGTGGTGCCGGTGCCGCGCAGTTGGAAGCCGCAGGCGCTTAACAGGACCGCCAGGCCCACTACCAGCAGATTACGTTTGATCATCTTGTTGCTCCCCTTGAACCCTATGGGGGTCGACCAGGCGACCCCGCAGGTTGTATTCGGCGCCAGGCTCAAGCCTCGCGCCCGATCCAATTAGCTTGCGACGATGTTGACCAGCTTGCCGGGCACGACGATCACTTTGCGGATGGTCAGGCCATCGACAAAGCGCAACACGTTTTCGTTCGCCCGTGCGGCCGCTTCGACTTCTTCGCGCGTGGCGGCGGCCGGCATTTCGATCTGGCCGCGCAGCTTGCCGTTGACCTGGATGACCAGGGTCAGGCTGTCCTGCACCAGCGCGGTTTCGTCCACCAGCGGCCAGCGTGCGTCGATCACCGGGTCGGCGTGACCCAGTTGATTCCACAGCTCGTGGCTGATGTGCGGTGTGATCGGTGCCAGCAGCAGCGTCACGGCTTCCAGGCCTTCGTGAACCAGTGCGCGATCCTGCTCGGTGCCTTGCGCGGCTTTCTCCAGCACGTTCATCAGCGTCATCACCTGGGCGATGGCGGTGTTGAACTTGTGGTTCTGGCCGACGTCATGGCTGGCCTGCTTGATGGCCAGGTGAATCGAGCGCCGAACGGCCTTCTGCTCGTCGTTCAGGCTGGCGACGTCCAGTTTGCCCGGCAGGCCTTGGGTGACGTGGGCCTGCGCCAGGCGCCAGACGCGCTTGAGGAAACGGTGCGAACCCTCGACGCCCGAGTCGGACCATTCCGCGCTCATGTCAGGTGGCGAGGCGAACATCATGAACAGGCGGCAGGTGTCCGCGCCGAACTGGTCGATCATCGACTGTGGGTCGACGCCGTTGTTCTTCGACTTGGCCATCTTCTCGGTGCCGCCGATTTCCACCGGCAGGCCGTCGGCGATCAGCTTGGCGCTGATGACCTTGGCCTTGCTGTCGCGTTCGAGTTCGACGTCGCTGGGGTTGAACCAGGTGTAGGCACCGTTGGCCTCGCGACGATAGTAAGTCTCGGCGATCACCATGCCTTGGGTCAGCAGGTTCTTGAACGGCTCGTTGGAGCTCACCAGGCCTTCGTCACGCATCAGCTTGTGGAAGAAGCGCGCGTAGAGCAGGTGGAGGATGGCGTGTTCGATGCCGCCAATGTACTGGTCCACCGGCAGCCAGTGGTCAGCCGCGGATTTTTCCACCAGGCCGCCTTCATAGTGCGGCGAGGCGTAGCGCGCGTAGTACCAGGACGACTCGACGAAGGTGTCCATGGTGTCGGTTTCACGTTTGGCCGGTGCGCCGCATTTCGGGCAGCTGCACTCGTAGAACTCGGGCATGCGTGCCAGGGGCGAACCGGCGCCGTCGGGTACGACGTCTTCGGGCAGGACCACCGGCAACTGATCTTCCGGCACCGGTACGTCACCGCAGGTGTCGCAATGCACGATCGGGATCGGGCAGCCCCAGTAGCGCTGGCGGCTGATGCCCCAGTCCCGCAGGCGGAACTGGGTGCGCGAGGCCCCCAGGTTCTTCTTGATCAGGGCAACTTCGATGGCATCGAACGCACCGACGAAATCCAGGCCATTGAATTCGCCGGAGTTGATCAGTTCGCCGTGTTCGCCATAGGCGTCCTGCCAAGGTTCCGGGGTCTGGTCGCCGGCGCTGGTGCGCACCACGGCTTTGACCGGCAGGTTGTACTTGTGGGCGAATTCGAAATCACGCTCGTCGTGGGCCGGTACGGCCATGACCGCGCCGTCGCCGTAGTGCATCAGCACGTAGTTGGCGACCCACACCGGCAGTTTTTCACCGGTGAGCGGGTGCTCGACGAACAACGACGTCGGCAGGCCTTTCTTCTCCTGGGTGGCGACGTCGGCTTCGGCGACGCTGCCGCCCTTGCATTCGGCGATGAACGCCTGCAGCTCAGGGTTGTTCTGTGCCGCCAGGGTGGCCAGCGGGTGTTCGGCGGCCACGGCCACGTAGGTGGCACCCATCAGGGTGTCCGGGCGGGTGGTGAAGACTTTCAGGGTGCCGGCTTCGCCAATGGAGGCGACGTCGTAGGGGAACTGCACTTCCATGCCCCGGGACTTGCCGATCCAGTTGCGCTGCATGGTCTTGACCTGCTCGGGCCAGCCGGTCAACTCGTCGAGACTCTCCAGGAGCTCATCCGCGTAGGCGGTGATCTTGAAGTAGTACATCGGGATTTCGCGCTTTTCGATCAGCGCGCCGGATCGCCAGCCGCGACCGTCGATCACCTGTTCGTTGGCCAGTACGGTCTGGTCCACCGGGTCCCAGTTCACGGTGCCGTTCTTGCGGTAGATCACGCCTTTTTCGAACAGGCGGGTGAACAGCCACTGTTCCCAGCGGTAGTAGTCGGGCTTGCAGGTGGTCACTTCGCGAGACCAGTCCACCGCCAGGCCCAGGCTGCGCAGCTGGGTCTTCATGTAGGCGATGTTTTCGTAGGTCCACTTGGCGGGGGCCACGTTGTTCTTCATCGCGGCGTTTTCCGCCGGCATGCCGAAGGCGTCCCAACCCATGGGTTGCAGGACGTTCTTGCCTTGCATGCGCTGGTAGCGGGAGATCACGTCGCCAATGGTGTAGTTGCGCACGTGCCCCATGTGCAGCTTGCCGCTGGGGTAAGGGAACATCGACAGGCAGTAGTAAGTCTCCTTGCCTGGCTGTTCACTGACTTCAAAGGACTTTTGCTCGTCCCAGAACGACTGGGCGGCGGCTTCGATTTCACGGGGCTGGTAGTGTTCGTGCATGGCTACTTTTGTACTGAATGGGGTGGCCCAATCCTCTTCGTGGCCATGCTGGACGCAGACGACGCCGGATGCGGCGTTTTCGATGCCCAGGCAAGCTGGAAGTGGAGTTACAGGAAGCGCCGTAGCATACATGACCGCGCTCTACCGAGGGAAACCTTGATTGCGTGCCGGCCATCGACGACCGCTGGCGAGGACCCGTGTCCAGGGCCGTTGGTCGCGGCGCCCTGCCGGTTTGCCCAGCGAAGCTAAGCTTCTCAATGGGGAGTGAGTCTTATCTTCAATGAGGTGAGGGATGGTTGAATCACAACGTAAAGTCGCTACACCTGAGTTGTATGAAAAACTGATCGATCGTCTCGGGGTGGCCCTGGACGCTGCAAGAACCGCCGGTCGCTTGCGTGATGAACGTCCGGCAGAGCTGGAACTGCGAGGCTTGAGCCCCGCGGAGTTCGAACTGGTCAAGGCGTATCTCGAACAGGTCGGACATCAACCCCCCACCAGTGGGGCCCAGGTACTCAAGCGTCTCGATGCGCCCCGTTCGGCCAAGGTTGTATGGCTCAAGGACCGGACGCCTGACAAGGATGCTGTAAAGGTCCGGTCAATGCAGTTCAAGTAGTGCCGGATTCACGCGTGTCGCTTTTTTGATTCAAGGTTTCTTCGAATCTGTTGTCGCTTTGCGTCAACCCACCTAGGCTTCGGGCATCTATGGAGATGCCCGATGCCGTTTCGTTATTTCATCAAACAACTGTTATTGCCACCCGGCATTCTTTTGCTGTTGTTGGCGCTTGCCTGGTGGTGGCGCCATTCGCGGCCGCGCCTGGCCCGACTGTGTTTCGCCGTGGGCCTGGGCGGCTTCTGGCTGATGAGCCTGCCGGTGGTGGTGCAATGGAGCGCCAAGGCATTGGAGCGTGAGCCGCCGCTGCTGCGCAGTGAATGGGCGACCCTGGCCCAGCGTGCCGACGCCATCGTCGTGCTCGGTTCCGGCCGTGAGCGCGGCGACCTGGCGTGGGGCGCCGACCAGCCCACCGGTGTGGGCCTGGAGCGCCAGCGTTATGCGGCGCGACTGGCCAAGGCGTCGGGCTTGCCCGTGCTGACCACCGGCGGCTTGCACTACGGCACCCCACCCAGCGAGGCGAAGTTGATGGCCGATTCGATGCTGGATGATTTCGGGGTCACGGTACGCTGGCAGGAAGGTCGCAGCCGCACCACCTGGGAAAACGCCCGGATGAGCGCCGAGATCCTGTTGCCGGAAGGCATCAAGCGGGTCGTGGTGGTCACGCAGGCCTGGCACATGCCGCGGTCGGTCTGGAGTTTCGAGCGCGCGGGGTTTGAAGTGGTGCCGGCGCCGGTGGGTTTCCTGGGGCAGGACAATGCCCGACCGTTGGGCGGCTGGATGCCGGAGTTCAAGTCGATCTGGCAATCCGGGCAGTTGATGAATGAGGCGGTGGGGTTGGTGGGGTATTGGTTGTTCTATCGCTGAACGGCTTTGCGGTGAATTGTTTATCTGTGGCGAGGGGATTTATCCCCGCTGGGGCGCGAAGCGCCCCCCATTCAAACTGTCTGGCACACCACAGTGTCAGTTCTTTCTTGGGGCTGCCGCAGCCCAGCGGGGATAAATCCCCTCGCCACAGGGGCGGGAAAAGGCTTTAAACCGTCTTGGCCATCCGGCTCGCCACCAGTGCCCAGCCCAACAGCAGCGCGCACAAAATGATCAGCGGCCACGATCGCCATTGCAGGTACGGCGTCAGGTCGTGCATCGGCACCACTTCGCCGTAGAGAATGCCGCGCTCGAATTGCGGGATTTGGGCGGTGATCTGGCCGAAGGGGTTGATCAGGCCGGTCACGCCGTTGTTGGTGGCGCGGATCATCCAGCGACCGGCTTCCAGGGCGCGCATCTGGGCCATTTGCAGGTGTTGCAGCGGGCCAATCGAAGTGCCGAACCAGGTGTCGTTACTGATGGTCAGCAGCAGGTCGCTGCGCGCCGAGAGGCTGGCGGCGAATTCCGGGTAGACCACTTCATAGCAGATGAACGGCGCGATCTGGTAACCCTTGGCCTGCAACAGCGGCTGGTCGGCCGGGCCCCGGGCGAAGTCCGACATGGGCAGGTCGAAGAAGGCGATCAGGCCGCGCAGGATGTCCTGGAGCGGTACGTATTCGCCAAACGGCACGAGTTTTTGCTTCAGGTACGTACCGTCACCTTCGCCGGTCACGGTGATGCCGTTGTAGTAACGCTTTTCGTGATGCACCTGTTGCCGAATCGGCACCCCGGTAATCAACGCCGACTGCCGTTCGGCGGCGAAGTTGCCCATCATGTCCAGGTAGCCTTGGGCGGACTCCTTGAGCACCGGCACCGCGGTTTCCGGCCAGACCAGCAGGTCGACGCGCTTGGAAGCGAAACTCATGTCGCGGTACAGCGCCAACTGTGCGTTGAGCTGCTCGGGGTCCCACTTCATGCTTTGTTCGATGTTGCCCTGGATGGCCGCGACGCTCAGCGGCTCGCCCGAAGGGCTGGTCCAGGCATGGCCCTTGAGGGCCAGGCCCGCCACCCATGGGCCGATCAGCAGCATCACGCCCGCGGCGATAAAGCCCTTGCGTCCGGTGCGGATCAACCGGGGCGCGTTGTACAGCAGCGCGGCGGTCAGGGCCAGGGTGAAGGAAATCAACCACATCCCGCCCAGTGGCGCGAGGCCGGCCAGGGGGCCGTCGAGCTGGCTGTAGCCGGAATAGAGCCACGGGAACCCGGTGAGGAACCAGCCGCGGAAAGCTTCCTGGCCCAGCCACAGCGCGGCGAACGCCAGGGCATCGGCCAGCGGTGCCTCGTTGCGGCGCAACCAGCGTGCCCACAGCCAGGCGGGTAGGGCGAAGAACCAGGCGATGGCGGCGATGAACAGCAACATCAACAACCCGGCGAGCAGCACCGAGGCGCCGCCGAAGTTGTGGATACTGACGTAGATCCAACTGGTGCCGGCACCAAACAGGCCAAAACCGAAACACCAGCCACGGCCCAAGGCTTGGCGCGGCGAAAGCTCGCGCAACCCGGCATAGAACAAGCCGACCGCCAGCAATGCCAGCGGCCAGAGGTCGAACGGCGCCAGGGCCAGGGTGGTGATCGCACCGGCTGCCACGGCCAGCAGGTTACCGGGCCAGCCGGGGCGGGTTATCCAGCGCATGTGTGTCCTTAGCGGGTCTTGAGAGGATTATCGGCCAATGGGTGACAGGCGCAGCAGATGGATCCGGCGGCTGTCGGCATTGAGGATGCGGAAGCGCCAGGAGCCGATTTCCGTGGTTTCGTTGCGCTTGGGCAGGTGCCCGAAAGCGCTCATCACCAGGCCGCCGACGGTGTCGAACTCATCGTCGGAGAACTGGCTGTCGAAGAATTCGTTGAAGTTCTCGATCGGCGTCAGGGCCTTGATCAGGAAGTCGCCGCTGGGCAGCGGCTTGATGTAGCTGTCTTCCTCGACGTCGTGCTCGTCCTCGATGTCGCCGACGATCTGCTCAAGCACGTCTTCGATGGTGACCAGGCCGGCCACGCCGCCGTATTCGTCGATGACGATGGCCATGTGGTTATGGTTGGCGCGGAATTCACGCAGCAGCACGTTCAGGCGCTTGGACTCAGGCACGAAGGTGGCCGGGCGCAGCAGGTCCTTGATGTTGAAGCTGTCGCCGTTCTCCTGGAGGATCAGCGGCAGCAGGTCCTTGGCCAACAGCACGCCCATGACGTCGTCATGGCTCTCGCCGACGACCGGATAGCGCGAGTGAGCGGAGTCGACCACGGCGGGCAAAAATTCGCGAGGGGTCTGGGTCGCCTTGATGCTGACCATCTGCGAGCGCGGCACCATGATGTCCCGGACTTGCAGGTCAGCGACCTGGATGGCGCCTTCGACGATGGCCAGCGCTTCGCTGTCCAGCAGTTTGTTCTGGTGTGCATCGCGCAGCAGCTCCAGCAGCTCCTGGCGGTTTTTCGGCTCATGGGCAAAAGCCTGGGTGAGCTTGCCCAGCCATGACTTCTGCCCGTTGCTCGATCGATCTTCGCTCATAGCGATTACTCTGAATCCTTTGTCGTTACAGGTTGATGTATCAGTGTTCGTCGCCGGCGTACGGGTCGGGATGACCCAGCTCTGCAAGCAACGTTCGTTCCAGCGCTTCCATTTCTTCGGCTTCGTCATCTTCTATATGGTCGTAACCCAGTAGATGCAAGCAGCCGTGAATCACCAGATGGGCCCAGTGGGCCTCGGGGGTCTTGTCTTGTTCCGCGGCTTCACGCTCCACCACCGGGACGCAGATCACCAGATCGCCCAGCAGTGGGATGTCGAGCAGGTCGTCGGGTACGTCGGCGGGGAACGACAGCACGTTGGTGGCGTAGTCTTTCTGCCGCCAGGTGTGGTTCAGTTCACGGCCTTCGGGTTCGTCCACCAGGCGGATCGTCAGTTCCGAGTCGGCGCTGCGCTGGCGCAGGGCCAGTTCGCACCATTGGCGGAACTGGGCTTCGCTGGGGGCGGCGTGTTCGCAGGCCACTTGCAGGTCGAGTTCAAGCATTGTGGCGATTGCCTTTGCTTTCGGCCGAGTCTTCGTCGGCGCGATTCTCGAAACGCTCGTAGGCTTCGACGATGCGCTGCACCAACGGATGGCGCACGACGTCCTTGGGCATGAAGTGCGTGAAGCTGATGCCTGGCACGTCCTTGAGCACCTGGATCACATGGTTCAACCCGGACTTGGTGCCGCGTGGCAGGTCGACCTGGGTGATGTCCCCGGTGATGACGGCCGTGGAGCCGAAGCCGATGCGGGTCAGGAACATTTTCATCTGCTCGACCGTGGTGTTCTGGCTTTCGTCGAGGATGATGAAGCTGTTGTTCAGGGTCCGACCGCGCATGTAGGCCAGCGGCGCGACTTCGATGACCTGGCGCTCGATCAGCTTGGCGACGTATTCGAAGCCGAGCATTTCATACAGCGCGTCATAGAGCGGACGCAGGTACGGGTCGATCTTCTGGGCCAGGTCGCCGGGCAGGAAACCGAGTTTCTCACCGGCTTCGACCGCCGGTCGCACCAGCAGGATGCGACGCACCTGTTCACGTTCCAGCGCATCGACGGCGCAGGCCACGGCCAGGTAGGTCTTGCCGGTACCGGCCGGGCCGATGCCGAAGTTGATGTCGTTGCCCAGGATTTCCTTCACGTAGCGCTGCTGATTCAAGCCGCGGGGGCGAATCATGCCCTTCTTCGTGCGCAGGGCCACGGCAGGTTCCGAAGGGGCAGGGTTGTCGAGTTCTTCGACAGCCGATTCCTGCAGGAACAGGTGGACCGTATCCGGCGACAGCTCGCTCCCCTTGGTTTCCCGGTAGAGACGGCGCAGCAGGTTTTCCGCGGAGGTGGTGTGCTTGGGTTCGCCGATCAGCTCGAACTGGTTTCCGCGGTTGCGGATCTCGATGGCCAGGCGCTGTTCGATCAAGCGCAGGTGCTCGTCGAATTGCCCGCACAGATTGGCGAAGCGGCGAGCCTCAAAGGGCTCGAGAATGAAACGATGAGGTTCGATGGGTGCGTTCAAGGTCGTTTTTAGCCGCCCAGGGGCAATTAAGGTGAAATCAAGGATAACGCCAGTAGGCTGGGTGCGAAAGCTCTTAAACAGGCGAATCCGATCACAAGGCTTGGCACGATTCACTGTGGGAGCGAGCTTGCTCGCGATGGGGGCCTCACATTCAACATGAGAATTGACTGCCATGCCGCTATCGCGAGCAAGCTCGCTCCCACAGGAAGTACGGGGTTACTGGATCAGCGAACCCCGCAGGGAGTGCGGTTGTGCGGCGTCGATGTGCACGTCGGCGAACTGGCCGATCAGGGCCGGGGTGTCGCAGCGGAAATTGACGATGCGGTTGTTTTCGGTGCGCCCTTGCAGCTCGCCCGGGTCCTTTTTTGAGTAATCGGTCACCAGGATCCGCTGGACCGAACCGACCATTTGTCGGCTGATCTCGAAACCTTGCTGGTTGAGGCGATGTTGCAAGGCGTTGAGCCGTTCTTTTTTCACTTCTTCCGGGGTTTCATCCGCCAGGTCCGCCGCCGGGGTTCCAGGGCGCTGGCTGTAGACGAAGGAATAGGAGAAGTCGAAGCCCACGTCTTCGATCAACTTCATGGTCTGTTGGAAGTCTTTCTCGGTTTCGCCGGGGAAGCCGACGATAAAGTCCGAACTGATGCAGATACCCGGCACTGCCGCGCGCAACTTGCGCAGCTTGGATTTGTACTCCAGCGCCGTGTGGTTGCGCTTCATGGCTGCGAGGATCCGGTCGGAGCCCGATTGCACTGGCAAGTGCAGGTGCTTGACCAACTCGGGAACCTCGGCGTGGGCCTGGATCAGGCTGTCGGAGAACTCCAGCGGATGGGACGTGGTGTAGCGGATGCGGTCGATGCCATCCACCGCAGCCACGACGCGGATCAGTTCGGCGAGGTCCGCCAGGCGCCCGTCATGGGTCAGGCCGCGATAGCCGTTGACGTTCTGCCCCAGCAGGGTCACTTCGCGTACGCCGTTTTCCGCCAGGTGGATGATCTCGGCGATCACGTCGTCGAACGGTCGGCTGACTTCTTCGCCGCGGGTATAGGGCACCACGCAGAACGTGCAGTACTTGCTGCAACCTTCCATCACCGACACGTAGGCACTTGGGCCGTCGATGCGCGGTTCGGGCAGGTGGTCGAATTTTTCGATTTCCGGGAACGAGACGTCCACTTGCGGCAGCTTGGTGCTGCGGGCGGCGTCGATCATCTCTGGCAGGCGGTGCAAGGTCTGCGGGCCGAACACCACGTCCACGTACGGCGCGCGGTCACGAATGGCCGCGCCTTCCTGGCTGGCCACGCAACCGCCCACGGCGATGACCATCTCCGGGTTGGCCAGCTTCAGTTCGCGCCAGCGGCCGAGCTGGGAGTACACCCGGTCCTGGGCGCGTTCGCGGATCGAGCAGGTGTTGAGCAGGATCACGTCCGCGTCTTCGGCGCGGGCGGTGACTTCCAGGGCCTGGTGTTCACCCAGCAGATCGACCATGCGCGAGCTGTCGTACTCGTTCATCTGGCAACCGTGGGTTTCGATGTAAAGCTTCTTGGCCATGGACGGGTCATCACGTGATTCAAAGAACCGCGCATTATAGGGAACAAGTCCCCCGGTTCCTACCGCTGCGCGAGCAGTGGCTATGCTATAGTTCGCGCCCTCATTTTTACCCGCCGATGTGTTTCGCCAGCCATGACCAAACGTGAAGCTCCAATCTACAAGGTGATTTTCCTCAACCAGGGCCAGGTGTTCGAAATGTACGCCAAGCAGATCTACCAGAGTGATCTGTGGGGCTTCCTGGAAGTGGAAGAGTTCGTCTTTGGCGAGCGCACGCAAGTGGTCGTCGACCCGAGCGAAGAAAAGCTCAAGGCGCAGTTCGAAGGCGTGGTGCGCAGCTTCGTGCCGATGCATTCGATCGTGCGCATCGACGAAGTCGAACGCCTGGGCACCCCGAAAATCAGCGAAGCCCGCGGTGCGGTCGGCAATGTGATGCCGTTTCCGATGCCGATGCCTGAGAAGTAACGGCCAGACAGTTGCACACAGTCCCTGTGGCGGGGGGATTTATCCCCGCTGGGGCGCGAAGCGGCCCTAAAACCTGACAGCTCGGTATTAGAGGTTGATTGAGTTGACTGCTTTTGGGGCTGCTGCGCAGCCCAGCGGGGATAAATTCCCTCGCCACAAGGGGCCATGGTGGATTCAGGGCAGCGGCGAAAAAGGCGTACGCCCATCGGCGTTCTGCAATTCCATCAGGTATTTGCGAAAGATCTGCCCCAGCACCTGGGTCGCCACTTCCAACTCGTCACGGGGCATTTGCTCGGCGACTTCGTCGGCGGTGTCCAGGGCTTCTTCGGCGCCGTTGACCGCGGCCATCTTCAGGACGATGTAGGCCTGGACGTTGTTGGCCGGCACGCCTTCGCCATGGAAGAACATGCCACCCAACTTGAATTGCGCCTGGGCATGGCCTTGCAGCGAGGCTTTTTCGAAGTAGTCGAGGGCCAGCTTGAGGTCGCGGGGTGCAGCCTTGCCTTCGTAGTAGAACTCGCCCAACTCGTATTGCGCTTGCGCATCACCTGCGTCCGCCGCTTTTTGACAGGCGTCGAGTGCCGGTGCGAGATCTTGTGGCTGGGTGTTGAGCGTGCAACGGCCCAGCGCCGGGATCAACAACGAGTTGCCGCCTGCCTGTGCATTCGCCAGCAGGGGCTGAAGGAGCAACAGGCAGCCCAAGGCAAGGGTGCGGCCGGTGCGGTTCATGGGAATCGACTTACCTCTGAGGGGCGCGCGGACCCTCCGGGGGATCCAATAAGCGCGCATTATGAAATAAGCGGGGCCATCCTTACAAAGTCTTTACTCGTTTTTCTGCTGCGAGGGAATGCTAATAGCAGCTTCGGGCATAAATACGTAGGAAAAGGGCGGGAGGTTGTCAGCAATCACTGACGCCAGCTTCAGCCAGCGTCAGTTATCCACAGGCTTACTTCAGCGCCGCGAATGCCCGCTCGGCTGCGTCGAGGGTGATCTTCAGCTCGGTCTCGCCATGGGCGATGGAGGTGAAGCCGGCTTCGAATGCACTTGGGGCCAGGTACACGCCGCCGTCGAGCATCAGATGGAAGAAGCGCTTGAACCGGTCGGCATCGCTGGCCATGACGTCTTCGAAGGTGACGATGTCATCGGCGCCACTGAAATACAGGCCAAACATGCCGCCGGCCTGGGTGGTCACGAAAGGAATGCCCGCCGCATCGGCGCGGATCTGCAGACCGTCGAGCAGGCGCGTGGTGTAGTCGGTCAGCTCGGCGTGGAAGCCCGGGCGGCTGATCAGGCGCAGGGTAGTCAGGCCGGCGGCCATGGCCAACGGGTTGCCCGACAGCGTGCCAGCCTGGTAGACCGGCCCCAGCGGCGCGATGCATTCCATGATCGTGCGTTTGCCGCCGAAGCAGCCCACCGGCATGCCGCCGCCGATGATCTTGCCAAAGGTGCTCAGGTCCGGCGTGACGCCGTAATGGGCCTGGGCGCCGCCGAGGGCCACGCGGAAACCGGTCATCACTTCATCGAAAATCAACACCACGCCATGCTGGTCGCACAGGCTGCGCAGGCCTTCGAGGAAACCCGGCGCCGGCGGCACGCAGTTCATGTTGCCGGCCACCGGCTCGACGATGATGCAGGCCACTTCCTGGCCGACTTCGCCGAGCATCTTCTCGACGGCTTCGAGGTCGTTGAATGGCAGGGTCAGGGTGTGCCTGGCGAATGCCGCCGGTACGCCGGCCGAACTCGGTACGCCCTGGGTCAGTGCGCCGGAGCCGGCCTTGACCAGCAGGCTGTCGGAGTGGCCGTGGTAGCAACCTTCGAACTTGATGATGCTGTCGCGACCGGTGTAGCCCCGCGCCAGGCGGATCGCGCTCATGGTTGCCTCGGTGCCGGAGCTGACCATGCGCACCATTTCCATCGACGGCACGATCGAGCAGACCAGGTCGGCCATCTCGGTTTCCATCGCGGTCGGGGCGCCGTAGGACAGGCCGTGGACCAATTGCTTGCGCACCGCATCCAGCACATCCGGATGGCTGTGGCCGAGGATCATCGGGCCCCAGGAACCGACGTAATCGACATAGCGCTTGTCGTCTTCGTCGGTCACGTACGCGCCTTCGGCGTGCTTGAAGAACAGCGGGGTGCCGCCGACGCTCTTGAACGCACGGACGGGCGAGTTCACGCCGCCGGGGATATGTTTCTGGGCGTTGGCAAACAGGGTTTCGGAACGGGACATGGTTGGGCTCTCGAAAACGAAAAAGGGACTATTTGATCTGCAGCAGCTCGTTGAAGGCGCGGGCGCGGCGCGTCACTTCAGTGGTGCTGTCGGCGCCGAACAGGCCGTGGACCACCGCCAGCAGGTCGACCCCGTGGGCCACCAGCGGGGCGGCGTTCTCCAGGGTGATGCCGCCGATGGCGCACACCGGGATATGCAGTTTGAGGTGCGCCTGTTCCAGCAGTTCAAGGCTTGCGCTGGGGGCGCCGGGCTTGGTGTTGGAGTTGAAGAAACGCCCGAATGCGACATAAGTGGCGCCTTCGCTGGCGGCCTGTTCGGCCAGCGCCAGGCTGGCGTGGCAGGTGGCGCCGACGATCGCCTTGTGCCCGAGCAGCGCCCGCACCGGTGCCAGCGGGCCATCGGTCTGGCCCAGGTGTACACCGACGCCCAGGCGCGCGGCCAGTTCGGCGTCGTCGTTGATGATCAACTGGGTCTTGTAGCGTTCGCACAGGTTACGCAGGGCTTCGGCTTCCCGCAGGCGCCGGGCCTCGTCGCTGCTTTTGTCGCGGTATTGCAGCAGGGTCACGCCACCTTCCAGCGCTGCTTCTACATAGGCAAGGAACTTGCCGGCCAGCAATTGGCTGTCGGTGATGGCGTAAAGGCCACGTAATTTCATTCCACAGGCCTCCAGTGCTACGAGCAGAAATCCAGCGGCAGGCGACGCGGTACGAACTGGCCTTTGCCCAGTTGTTCGGCATCGCGCAAGGTGCGCCAGGTGTAGTCCAGCGCCGTCTTGACGGCGCTGGCGAGCTGTTCGCCCTGGGCCAGCCGACCGGCCAGGGCGCTGGCCAGGGTGCAGCCGGAACCGTGGTAGCTGCCAGGCAAGCGCTGGCAAGTAAAGGTTTCGCGGCGGCCGTCGCGGCTGTACAGGCGATTATGGACTTCATGTTCGTCGCCGTGACCACCGGTGATCAACAGGTGTTTGACGAAGGGCAGCAGTTTTTCCGCGCACTCGTCGGCGCTGCCTTCGGGCAGTTCAGCGAGGATGCGGGCTTCCGGCAGATTGGGGGTAGCGATGATGGCCAGGGGCAGCAGGCGTTCGCGCATGGCGTAGCCGACCTCATCCTTGCCCAGGCGCCCACCCCCGCCGGCGCGCAGCACCGGGTCGCAGACCATCGGCAGGTGCGGGTGCGCCTGGAGCAGCTCGACCACCGTGTCGACCATTTCCAGGGAGCCGAGCATCCCCAGCTTGACCGCCGCCACCTGGGCATCGTTGAGCACGGCATTGGCTTGTGCCAACACCCACTCGCGATCGAGCACGCGGAAATCACTGACGTTGACGGTGTCTTGCACGGTCAACGCGGTAACGGCCGGGGCGGCATGACAGCCCTGGGCGAGCAGGGCTTCGATATCTGCCTGCAAACCAGCGCCACCACTGGGATCGTGGCCGGAGAGACAGAGGACAACGGGGCGAGAGCTGTAGATATTCATGGTGCGCGAGCTTACCACCAAACCCTTTCGATCGGCGCACGCCTGTAACAAGGGAAACCGCTACAGACAGGATTTATTGGTGGCGAGGGGATTTGGCGAAACGTCGCACAATCGAGCCTGGCTCCAGAGTCGTATTGCAATCTGACCAAAGCAACAGCTCTATCTCAATGCTTTTCCCTAAGACGCCCGTTCTAGAGCCTTTTGTAGGAAAGATTTCAATGGTGCAAATTGGCCATCAACGGCTATGCTAGAGATGGATCCAACACGTAACGGATCATGTCGGCTTTACGTCTACTCAGGGAATGGGGGGCTTCCTGACTCAACCGGACAGGCCACGCTGGGGCTTCAATGCGCTATTTGCTGATGTTATTGCTGTGCTTGCCCCCTCTGGCGAGCGCCCTGGAATTCGATGAATTCACCCAAAGCCTGCCCTTGGGCCATGCCTTGCAAGTGTTCGAAGACGCGGGCGGCACGGCTACTGTCGATGAGGTCCTGGCCCGGTCTGCGGCGGGTGCTTTCAAACCCCACGACAAAGCCACGCTGAACGCCGGTTACTCGCGTTCGGCTTTCTGGCTGAAAATCGACCTGCACTACCGTCCTGCCAATCCGGACGCCCAGCGCACCTGGCTGCTGGAGCTGGCGTACCCACCCCTGGACCACCTCGACTTGTACGTGGCCGACGCGGCGGGCACCTATCGCCTGGTTCGCCAGACCGGCGATGCGTTGCCGTTCGCCAGTCGTGAGGTGCGCCAGAACAATTACCTGTTCAGCCTGGCTTTCAAGCCCGAGCAACAGCAGACCGTCTACCTGCGCCTGCAAAGCCAGGGGTCGATCCAGGCACCGTTGACGCTATGGTCGAGTACCGCGTACCTCGAGCAACAGCCGGCGCGCCTGTATGTGCTGGGCATCATCTATGGCGTGCTGCTGGGGATGCTGGTGTACAACCTGTTCATCTACCTGAGCGTGCGCGATACCAGCTACCTCTATTACATCTTCTATATCGCTTCGTTCGGCCTGTACCAGTTGTCGGTCAACGGCGCTGCCGTGGAGTACTTCTGGCCGGACAATCCGTGGTGGGCCAACGCGGCGACGCCGTTCTTCATCGGTTGCGCCGGCCTGTTTGGCAGCCAGTTCGCCCGCAGCTTCCTGCAAACCGCCCTGCATGGCCGCTGGATGGACCGCATGCTGCTGGCCTTGATCGCCTACAGCGCCGTGGTCATCGGCCTGTCGCTGATGACCAGTTATGCCTTGGCGCTGCGCCTGGCAACGGCGCTGGCGCTGGTGTTCACGGTGACGATTTTTGCCGCCGGGCTGTTCGCCTGGTGGCGTGGCCTGCGGGTGGCACGTTATTTCATCATTGCCTGGTCGGCGTTTCTGCTGGGGGGCATCATCAATACCTTGATGGTGTTGGGTTACCTGCCCAACGTCTTCCTGACCATGTATGCCAGCCAGATCGGTTCGGCCATCGAAGTGGCGCTGTTGTCCCTGGCCCTGGCCGACCGCATCAATGCCATGCGCGAACAGCAGGCCCAGACCCTGTTGGACGCCGGGCAGAAACTCGAAGTGCTCAACCAGCAACTGGCCCATGGCAACAAGCTCAAGGATGAATTCCTCGCCACCTTGACCCACGAATTGCGCACGCCGATGAATGGCGTGATCGGCTCCCTGGAGCTGATGGAAACCGTCGAGATGGACGAGGAGTTGACCCAGTATCAACAGACCGCCGCCGGTTCGGCGCGGGACATGATGCGCATGGTCAACGGCATCCTCACCCTCACCGAGTTGCAGGCCGGCAAGCTCAAGGTCTATCCGGCACCGTTCAGCCTGCGTGCAGTGGTCGATGCGCTGCAGGTGCAGTTCGGCGCCAATGCCGCGGCCAAGGGCCTGGATTTCAAGGTCGACGTCTCCCCGGGCCTGGCGGACCGGTTGCTCGGCGACAGCGGCAAACTGGCCCAATGCCTGGAATGCCTGCTGGACAACGCCATCAAGTTCACTCGGGTGGGCGGCCTGGCTCTGCGCGTCAGCGGTCGGCCGACGGCGCTTGATCAACTGGCGCTGTCCTTTGCCGTCATCGACACCGGGATCGGTTTTACCGACCTGGGGGAAGCGACCTTGTACCAGCGCTTCTTCCAGCTCGACGGTTCGATGACTCGCGAGTACGGCGGCCTTGGCGTGGGCCTGGCCATCTGCCGGCAACTGGTGGAGCTGCTGGGCGGGCGACTGACCCACACATCCGAGCCCGGTCGCGGCAGCCGTTTTCAGTTGGACGTGACGTTTGACGTGGCCTTGCCACCGGCGGTCCCGACGCCGTTTTCCTTCGGCAGCCGCCGGGCCTCGCGCGAGCCCCAGGATTGCACGGTGCTGCTGGCGGATGACAACAACATCGATCAGTTGGTCATGCGCGGCATGTTGCTCAAGTTGGGGTACCGGGTGCGCACCGCCGACAGTGGCCGCGCCGCGCTGGAGCTGCTGCACGGCGAACGCTTTGATGCGGTGCTGCTCGATTGCCAGTCTTCGCCGCTGGACGGTGTGTCGGTGTGCTGCCAGATCCGCTCGTTGTCTGGCTGCGAAGAGCTGCCGGTGCTGGTGGTCAGCCAGAACCCGGTGCAGCCGTGTTGTCCGTCGGGCGCGCTGATCGACTACCTGAGCAAACCCGTGAAATTCGAGGCATTGCAGGCGACGCTTCAGCGGCGGGTGCTGTGCCCGAGGCAGGGTGAAAGCGCCGATATTTAGGCGCATATGACACTTTGTTCGGCCTGGAGGCGGTGCTTAACTGGATTCCTGCCGATCGAGGAGCCCTGCCATGAACCTGCACCAGTTCGCTGAAACCCACGATGTCACCAATCAGCCGCCGTCCCTGGATGGCGTCAACCTGTACCGCATCGACCTGCCGCTGCAACAGTGGTCGCAGCGCTTTGGGGCTGGCTGGGCAGAGGCGCGGATCGATGCGTATGGGGCGTTGGCCGGCGGGCCGTTGATGGAAGCGGGGTTCCAGGCCAATCAGAACAAACCGGTTTTTTCCAGTCATGACCGTTATGGTCATCGCGTCGACCTGGTGGAGTTCCATCCCGCTTATCACCAGTTGATGCGCACCGCCGTCGAGCATGGCCTGCCCAGTTTGCCCTGGGCCCATCCACAGCCCGGCGCCCATGTCGCCCGTGCCTCGATGACCTACCTGCACAGCCAGGCTGAAGCCGGCACCGGCTGCCCGCTGACCATGACCTTCGCCAGTGTGCCGGCGCTGCGCTTGCAACCGGACCTGGCCGAGCGCTGGGTGCCGAAGGTGCTCGCCACCGAGTACGACCCGCGCAACGTCGGCATGGCCCACAAGGCCGGGGTCACCATCGGCATGGCCATGACCGAAAAGCAGGGCGGCACCGATGTGCGCGCCAACACCACCAAGGCCTATCCGGTGGGCGCCAGCGGCCCGGGCCAGGCCTATGAACTGGTGGGCCACAAATGGTTCTGTTCGGCGCCGATGTGCGACGCTTTCCTCACCCTGGCCCAGACCGACAAGGGCCTGACCTGTTTCCTGCTGCCGCGCCATCGCCCCGACGACACGCGCAA
The DNA here is from genome assembly GCF_965119365.1 of Pseudomonas medicaginis. Classification (NCBI taxonomy): domain Bacteria; kingdom Pseudomonadati; phylum Pseudomonadota; class Gammaproteobacteria; order Pseudomonadales; family Pseudomonadaceae; genus Pseudomonas; species Pseudomonas medicaginis. The sequence continues at coordinate 6,473,951 of NZ_OZ221631.1, read as the reverse complement.
CCAGTTCTACATCCAGCGCTTGAAGAACAAACTGGGCAATTGTTCCAACGCCTCCAGCGAAGTCGAGTTCCGTGGCGCATTGGCCTGGATGGTCGGTGAAGAAGGGCGGGGCGTGCCGACGATCATCGAGATGGTCGCCATGACCCGCTTCGATTGCATGGTCGGCTCCAGTGCCCTGATGCGCCAGGCGTTGACCCAGGCCAGTCATCACTGTGCGCACCGCAAGGTGGGCGGCAAACTGTTGAGCGAGCAGCCACTGATGCAGAACGTCCTGGCTGACCTGGCGCTGGAAAGCGAGTCTGCCCTGGCCTTGAGCCTGCGCATGGGCCGGGCGCTGGACCATTTGAGCGACGAGCACGAGGCCAAGTTCGCCCGGCTGGTGACGGCGGTGGGCAAGTACTGGATCTGCAAGCGCGCCCCCGCGATGATCAACGAAGCCGCCGAATGCATGGGCGGCGCCGGCTACGTCGAAGACAGCATCCTGCCGCGCCTGTACCGCGAAGCGCCGGTCAACTCGACGTGGGAAGGCTCCGGCAACGTGCAATGCCTTGACGTGTTGCGCGCCTTGTCCAAGGAACCCGGTGTGCTGGAGGTATTGTTCCATGAGTTGGGCGACGGCCACGGCGACAAGCGCCTGGCCGGGCACATCCACCAATTGCAGGCAGCGTTCAAGGACACCGACGACATCCAGTACCGCGCCCGGCAATTGACCGAAGACATCGCGGTGGGCCTGCAGGCCAAGCTGTTGCTGGAGGCGGGGAACAGTGACGTCAGCGATGCCTTCATCGCCAGTCGCCTCGGCGCGGCTGGCCGGGCGTATGGTGCTTTGCCTCGGGGCTTGAATGTGGAGGCCATCGTTACCCGCTCGACCCCGCATGGCCTTTAGAAACCCCACCTACCCCTGTGGGAGCGAGCTTGCTCGCGATGGCGGCGGTACATCCAACCTCTATGGTGACTGACACACCGCTATCGCGAGCAAGCTCGCTCCCACAGGGATTGTCGGTGAATGATCGAGCGCGCCAATACGCCACTGTTCCCGTCGGGCGGCGATGCAGGCAAGATGAAGGCCTGCAAGTCAGAACACAGGAAGCTGATCGTGACCGAAGCGTTTATTGTCGTTCAAACCGCCGAACAAGCCGTGGATCGTCTGGCGGCCCTGCACGAGCGTGCGACCACCGCGTTGAACCAGGCGCTGATGCGTTACCTCAAGGATCGCGTCGAGCCGGATGCCGAGCAGCGTGCATTGTTTCGCTATCCCGCCCTGCGTCTGACCTACCACTGCCACGGCGAAGTCCCGCAAACCACGCGTGCCTATGCCAAGGTCCAGTTGCCCGGCACCTACAGTGTCACCGTCACCCATCCCGCCGCGTTCCGTAAATACCTGTTGGAACAGCTGGTCCCACTGATGCACGACTTTACCGTCACCGTGGAAGTGGGCGTCAGCGAACAGAACATCCCGTACCCGTACGTGGTGGAGCAGGGCGACGAACTGGCCGGCTCCGGCGTGACTGCCGCGGTGCTGGCGCGGGTTTTCCCCAGCACCGACCTGTCGGCCGCCACCGATGGCATCGCCGACGGCCTCTATGACTGGGAAAACACCGACCCGCTGCCCCTGGCGCTGTTCGACGCCGCGCGGGTGGACTTTTCCCTGCGCCGGCTGGTGCATTACACCGGCAGCGATTGGCGCCATGTGCAGCCGTGGATCCTGCTGACCAACTATCACCGTTATGTCGACCAGTTCATCGTCCATGGCCTGGAGCAACTGCGCAGCGACCCGCGTTTTGTACGCATGGTCCTGCCGGGCAACGTGATCATCGACAAGGACATGGAGCACAGCGAAGCGTCGGCCATCGCCGCCGGCGTGGTCTGGCACCGCTACCAGATGCCGGCCTATCACCTGCAGGCCAGCGATGGCCATGGCGTGACCCTGGTGAACATTGGCGTCGGCCCGTCCAACGCCAAGAACATCACCGACCACTTGGCCGTGCTGCGTCCGCATTGCTGGCTGATGATCGGCCACTGCGGCGGGCTGCGGCAGTCCCAGACCATCGGTGACTACGTGCTGGCCCACGCCTACATGCGTCGTGACGGGATCCTCGACCGGGTCGTACCGCCGAACATTCCGATCCCGGCCCTGGCCGAAGTGCAGATGGCGCTTCAGCAGGCGGCGGCGAACATCACTGGCGAGAAGGGCGACGAGCTGAAAAAGCGCCTGCGCACCGGCACCGTGCTGACTTACGACGACCGCAACTGGGAACTGCGCTGGGCCCAGGAACGCCCGCTGATCAACCTGTCCCGCGCCGTGGCGGTGGACATGGAAAGCGGCACCATCGCCGCCCAGGGCTATCGCCTGCGGGTGCCCTATGGCACGTTGCTGTGTGTCTCGGACAAACCGTTGCACAGCGAGATCAAGCTGCCGGGCTCGGCCAACGCGTTCTATGAACGAGCGGTCAACCAGCACCTGAAAATCGGCATCGCGGCGTTGGACCTGTTGCGCACCGAGCTCAACTCGCTGCACTCACGCAAGCTGCGCAGCTTCGACGAGCCGCCATTCCGCTGATCGGACGGTGGTTATTTAACGGTCGGGCCACTAGCATGGTCGGCCCTGACCGTTAGATGTTGTATTCGCCATGTCCCGTCCTCCACGTCCTGCTTCCCGCCGTCCTGGCGCGAAGCCTTTAGCCGCCGCACCGCGCCGTGTGGCCAAGGCTCCGCCGGCCGAGCCGAAGCTGATCCTGTTCAACAAACCCTTCGATGTGCTGACGCAATTCAGCGACGGTGAAGGGCGGGCGACGCTCAAGGATTTCATCGATGTACCGGGCATCTACCCGGCCGGACGGCTGGACCGCGATAGCGAAGGCTTGCTGTTGCTGACCAATGATGGGCAGTTGCAGGCGCGTACTGCCGACCCCAAGCACAAGCTGGCCAAGACCTATTGGGTGCAGGTGGAGGGCGAGCCGAGTGCCGAACAGTTGCAGCGATTGCGCGATGGGGTGGAGTTGAACGACGGCATGACCCTGCCGGCCGAGGCGCGCTTATTGGATGAGCCGCAACTGTGGCCGCGCAACCCGCCGGTACGTTTTCGTAAAAGCGTGCCCACGAGTTGGCTGGAACTGGTGATCCGCGAAGGGCGCAACCGCCAGGTACGGCGCATGACCGCCGCGGTGGGTTTGCCGACCTTGCGTCTGGTGCGGGTCAGGATCGGCGACTGGACGATCGAAGGGCTCGATCAGGGCCAGTGGAAAGAAGTGCCGGCGCGCTTATAGCGTCCCGGATTCGATCAGGCCGATCACCACGCTCTTGATGACGAATGCGGCCACGCCCAGGCCCAGCACGAAGAACAGGATGAACGAGCCGAAACGGCCGGCCTTGGACTTCTTCGCCAGGTCCCAGACGATGAAACCCATGAAAATGATCAGGATGCTGACCAGGCCGGTCATCATCCACTCTTCGAAAACAGCAGGATCCATCGGGGCACTCCGGCGTAAGCGGGGTTGAAAAGGCGCGGCGAGTATAAGGCATGAGGCGCGGGCGCGGGGTTGGCCTGCGGCGGTGTGTCGCAGCTATTCATCGGCTGGGCTGATGCTATCGCGAGCAAGCTCGCTCCCACATTGGATGTATGGCGAGCGCACTATCTGTGAGCGCCCGGCCCCCTGTGGGAGCCGAGCTTGCTCGCGATGGCGTTCTTAGCTACGCAGGTGAGTCAACGGCAACTCGGTACTGTTGAGCACCTGGTTCAGCACAAAGCTGGAACGCACGCTGGTAACGCCATCAATACGAGTCAGGTGCCCCAACAGCAGTTTCTGATAATGGTCCATGTCCGGCACCACGACCTTGAGCTGGTAGTCCGCGTCCATGCCGGTGACCAGGCTGCACTCCAGCACTTGCGGCAGGTTGCGGATGGCGGCTTCGAAGTTCTCGAAGCGTTCGGGTGTGTGACGGTCCATGCCGATCAGCACATAAGCCGTCAGGCTCAGGCCCAGCAGCTTGCGGTCGAGCAAGGCGACCTGGCGGGTGATGTAGCCGTCATCTTCCAACTGCTTGACCCTTCGCGAGCAGGGGGAGGGCGACAGGCCGATGCGTTCGGCCAGTTCCTGGTTGGAGATGCGCGCATCGCGCTGCAATTCCGCCAGAATGCTCAGGTCGTAACGGTCGAGTTTGCTCATCGGTCGGGCCTTTATCTTGATAATTGCGGCAGATTATCTATCCGAGGTTAAAAATTGCGCAAGTGATGTTTATTTCCGCAATCTTCGCAATCATCTGTCGATGCCTCGCCCTTATCCTTATCACCAAGATCACTGCTCGGACAAACAGTCCAGTGCAGCCCGCCCAATCAGGCCGGCTGCGGTCGCAGTACCCACCGGTACTGGCAGGCCCCCGAGCTGCATACCGTCCAGAAGACGGCGTGAGGTGAGCCGACGTCATAAGCGTCGAGCACGGACGAAATTCTCAAGGGGAGGCCGACGGGCCTCCCTTTTTTAATGCCTGCGAAATAAACCCCGCGACTGATAACCTGTCGCAGAACCGGCCTGGGCATTTCCAGTCTTATCATCAGGCCCTGAACCGTTGTGAGGAATTTCATGAAGTCGCGCATCTGGCGTTTGGCAGGTGTTGGTCTGTTGTGGGCAAGTGTCAGTGCGCAGGGAATGGCCGACGATCAGCAAAACCGTGGTGGCCCGGATGGCAATCGCGGCCAGGGTTACTCGGGCCAGCCGCGGCCGCAGAGCAACGAAATCATTCGGGGCGACAACAGCCGTCAGTTCGAGGTCAAGCCGCAGAACCCAGGCGGACAACACTACGATCGTCCACCGCAGGACCCCAACGCCCACGGTCGTCCGCCGCAGCCGCAACCCGGTAACAACCTGCCGATCCAGGGCCGGCCCGACAGCGTGACCCAGACTCGCGAACCGCAACCGGGCTACTACCGCGACATTCCTCGTCGCAATGATGGCTATCCGAACGCAGGTCCGCGACCTGATCATGACGGCCGTCCCGATCAGCATTGGCCCGGTCGCCCGGGTGGGCATGGCAACGGTTGGGGGCCAGGGCCGCAATACCGTCCAGGTTATGTGATCGACCGTTTCCCGGATCGCAACTACCGTGTGCCCTATCGCGGCCAGGACTATTTCTACTCCGGTGGCTATTGGTATCGCCCGCAAGGGCCGCGTTATGTCGTGGTCGCGCCGCCGCGTGGCATCCGTACCCGTTACCTGCCCGATTACGCCAGGGAAGTGTGGATCGGCAGCTCGCTGTTCTTTCTCGCTGCCGGCGCCTATTACATCTATGAAGCCAATACCCAGGATTACGTCGTGGTCGATGCGCCGGTTGCCAATCCGCAGCCCCAACCCCAAGGCAACAGCTTTGATGTGGTGGCCTACCCGGCCAACGGCCAGTCTCCCGAGCAGGTCAATCAGGATGGCTACGACTGCTATCGCTGGGCTGTGCAGCAGAGTGGTTTCGACCCGCGCAGCTACACCTACCCTCCGGCACCGGAAGTGGTGCAGACCTATCGCCAGGCCCAAGGCAGTTGCCTGGGCAGTCGTGGGTATCAGGTGACGTACTGAGTATTCATCACTGAATCAGAGTCGGACATCTGCTTCTGTGGCGAGGGAATTTATCCCCGCTGGACTGCGCAGCAGTCCCAAAAAGCAGCCGACTCGATCTGTCTGGCAGACCGAGTGGTGAGGTTTCAGGACTGCTTCGCAGCCCAACGGGGATAAATCCCCTCGCCACGTTCTGTGTTCGGCATCAGGCGTTGGCGCGCTGCACCACTTCCGACGGATCGGCATGCACCAGCACTTCCGCCTTCGGGTAGGCATGGTGAATGGCATCGGCGGCCTGGTCGCTGATGCCGTGGGCCACTGACAGGGTCAGTTCCCCCGGCAGCTCCAGGTGCAGTTGCACGAACCAGTGGTTGCCGGAGATCCGCGTACGCAGGTCGTGGGCACCGAGCACGCCGGGCACGGCGCAGGCCAGTTCCAGCATGTGCTGGCTGACGTCGGGCGGCAGTTCCTGATCCATCAGTACGGCGAAGCTTTCCCGGGCGATCTGGATGGCGCTCCACAGGATGTACGCCGCGATCCCCAGGCCGAACCAGGCGTCGAATTGATACCAACCGAACCCGGCCAGCACCAGTGCGACCAGGATGCTGCCGTTGAGCAACAAGTCGGAGCGATAGTGCAGCGAGTCGGCACGCACGGCGTTGGAGCCGGTGGCGCGGATGACCCGATGCTGCAATGCCAGCAGCGCCAGGGTCAGCCCGAGGGAAAACACGATCACGCCGACACTCAACCAGGGCGCGTCCACCGGCATCGGGTTTTTCAGGCGTTCGAAGGCCTGCAAGGCAATCAATACCGCACTGCCGCCGATAAACAGCGCCTGGGCCATGCCGGCCAGGGATTCGGCCTTGCCGTGACCGTAACGATGATCCTCATCGGCGGGGCGCAGGGCGTAATGCACCGCCAGCAGATTGAGCAGTGAGGTGACGCCGTCCAGTGCCGAGTCGGTCAGGCCGGCAAGCATGCTCACCGAGCCGCTCAGCCACCAGGCCAGGGCCTTGGCGACGACCAGGATAAGCGCCACGGCCACTGACGCCCGGGTGGCCAGGCGCAGCAGACGGGCGTGTTCGGTGCTGCTGGTCATGGCGCGGTCGTTCCTTCAGTAGCGCTTGTCATGCGGCGGGCTTGAGGCCGAGGGCGGCCAGTTGTTGCGCGCTGCCCTTGTGCTTGATCAGCCGAGGATCGTCCAGCGGGAAGCTGCGGCCCAGTTCGCGTTCCAGGATCGCCTGCAATTTCTGGTTATTGACGGTGCCGTCGGCGTTGATGGCCGGCTTGAGTTTATCGGGCTCGATCTGGACGCTGCGGCCCGGCTCGAAATAGATGGCGCCGGTGGCGAAGTCCACGGCGAACGCGATCAGGCCGGGGATGATGTAGAACAGCAGGCCGACGGCATCGAGGGCGGCGATGGCCGGGTCGATCTTGCCGTCGATCTGGCCACGACGGTCCGGGTAGAAGATCGAGCCACAGGCGCTGATCTGGGTCAGCAGGGTGGCGACCAGGACGCCACCGATCACGCGAAAGGGAATACGCATAGCAATCTCCTGAACAGGTAGAGGCGTTGCTGGTTGGAGTCCAGACCACGCTAAACAGTTCGCCGTTATACTCGGCCCTCTGTTTTGGAGCCAGCATGATTTCTTTGCCGATTGATGAAGTTTTACCCGCCCTGCGCCAAGCCTTGGCCTTGCGTCACGAAGCCGTGCTCGAAGCGCCGCCCGGTGCCGGTAAAACCACCCGTGTGCCCCTGGCCTTGCTGAACGAGTCCTGGCTGGCCGGGCAGACCATCCTGATGCTCGAACCCCGACGCCTGGCGGCACGGGCGGCGGCCGAGCGCCTGGCCAGCGAGCTGGGGGAAAAGGTCGGTGAAACGGTTGGCTATCGGATTCGCCTCGACAGCAAGGTCGGGCCCAAGACCCGTATTGAAGTGGTCACCGAGGGCATCCTCACTCGCCGCTTGCAGGACGACCCTGCGCTGGAAGGCGTGGGGCTGCTGATTTTCGATGAGTTCCACGAACGCAGTCTCGACGCCGACCTGGCCTTGGCCTTGAGCCTCAACGGTCGGGAGCTGTTTCGCGAAGATCAGCCGCTGAAGATCCTGCTGATGTCCGCCACCCTGGAAGGCGAGCGCCTGGCCGGGTTGCTGGGCGACGCGCCGATCCTGCGCAGCGAAGGCCGCATGTTCCCGGTGACGGTGCGTTGGGGCCGGCCGTTCAAGCCGGGCGAGTTCATCGAGCCACGGCTGGTGCAGACCGTGCTCGAAGCCCTGCACGATGAAACCGGCAGCGTCTTGGTGTTTTTGCCCGGGCAGGCGGAGATCCGCCGGGTTCATCAGCAACTGGCCGAGGCCTTGGGCGAGGGCGGTAACGTGTTGCTTTGCCCGTTGCACGGTGAATTGGAACTCGCGGCACAACGCGCCGCCATCGACCCGGCGCCCACCGGCCAGCGCAAGGTGGTGTTGGCCACCAACATCGCCGAAACCAGCCTGACCATCAACGGCGTGCGGGTGGTGATCGACGCCGGACTGGCCCGGGTGCCGCGCTTCGATCCGGGCAGCGGCATGACCCGGCTCGACACCCAGCGCATTTCCCGGGCCAGCGCCACCCAGCGTGCCGGTCGGGCCGGGCGTCTGGAGCCTGGTGTCTGCTATCGATTGTGGTCCGAAGACCAGCATGAACAATTGGCCGCTTACGGCAGCGCGGAGATTCTGTCGGCGGACCTGGCCGGGTTGGCCCTACAACTGGGGCGCTGGGGCGTGACGCCGCAGCAACTGGTCTGGCTCGACATCCCGCCCGCCGCGGCCTATGCCCAGGCTCAAGACCTGCTGCAACGCCTGGGTGCGCTGGAGGGCGAGCAACTGACCCGCCACGGCCAGGCCATGGCCGAACTGCCGGCCCACCCGCGTATCGCTCATCTGCTGTTGCGCGGCCAGGCCCTGGGACTGGCGGACATGGCCTGCAACGTCGCGGCGCTGTTGGGCGAGCGCGACATCCTGCGCGGTGCCGGTGCGGACCTGCACAGTCGCCTGGCTTTGCTGTCCGGCGAGGAGCGGGCGGCGCGGGGCGCCCAGGGCGGGGTGCAGCGGGCGCGGCAATTGGCCCGGCAATACCGCGGTTACCTGCGTGGCAAGGCCGAGGACGCCGTGGCCGATCCCGATCACCCGCGCTGGCTCGGCGCGTTGCTGGCGTTGGCCTACCCGGACCGCGTCGCCCAGCAGCGTCGACCCGGCGGCGCGGAGTATCGCCTGGCCAACGGCCGTGCGGCGCTGTTTGCCGAGGCTGACAGCCTGATGAAACAAGCGTGGCTGGTGATCGCCGACCTGGGCAGCCGCCAGGGCCAGCGGGAAGAGCGTATCTACCTGGCAACGGATTTCGACCCGACCCTGTTCGATTCGGTATTGGCCGAGCAAGTGCGCACGGTGGACCAACTCGATTGGGACGAGCGCGAAGGCGTGCTGCGTGCCGAGCGCCAGCGCAAGGTGGGTGAGCTGGTGCTCAGCCGCGAACCGCTGACCGGCCTGGATGAGTCAGCCCGTAGCCAGGCGTTGGTGAACCTGGTGCGGCGCAAGGGTCTGGAAGTGTTGCCCTGGACCCCGGAGCTGCGGCAATGGCAGGCGCGGGTGGGGCTATTGCGCCGCCTGGACCTAGACACCAAGGGCACGAGCGAATGGCCAGATGTCAGCGACGCAGCCTTGCTGGATAGCCTCGAACACTGGTTGATGCCGTACCTGGGCCGCGTTTCGCGCCTCAGCCATTTCGCCAACCTGGACCTGTCGAGCCTGGTTCACAACCTGTTGCCCTGGCCCCTGCCGCAACGCTTGGATGAGCAGGCCCCGCACCACTTGAGCGTGCCCTCGGGTTCGTCGATCCGCCTGGACTACAGCGAGCATCCGCCGATCCTGGCGGTGCGCCTGCAGGAACTCTTCGGCCTGGCCGACACCCCACGCATTGCCGGCGGCCGTCAGGTCGTCAAGCTGCACCTGCTGTCGCCGGCGCGCCGACCGGTGCAGGTCACCCAGGACCTGGCGAACTTCTGGCGCAGTACCTACGCCGAGGTGAAGAAGGACCTCAAGGGACGCTATCCCAAGCACTACTGGCCGGACGACCCGCTGGTCGCGCAAGCGACGGCGCGGGTCAAGCCGCGCAAGTGAAAATCCCAGGCTTGGCCACGGTTGCAGATGGTAAATTCACCGACGGATAAGCTGCTTGCGCGCAGCCTCACTCAGCTCCAGATTTGGAAACATCATGGCAAAGAAACCCGCAACGCGCTCCACTGACGCATCGATGACGGCGGCCAACAAAGGGGCCAACCTGACATTGATCGATGTGGCAAGGATTGCCGGGGTCTCGCCGATGACCGTTTCCAGGGCCTTGCATCGACCGGAACTGGTGAGTGAGAACACGCGGGAGAAGGTCCGGGAGGCGGTACGCCAGTCGGGTTATGTGCCAAACATGCTGGCCGGTGGTCTGGCGAGCAACAAAAGCCGCCTGGTGGCGATCTTTCTGCCAACCATCGCTAACTCCATTTTTGCAGACACCGTGCAATCGCTGATGGACCGCCTGACCCAGGCGGGTTACCAGACCCTGCTGGGGCTTACAGGCTACAGTGCCGAACAGGAAGAAAAACTGCTGGAGGCGGTACTCGGCCGGCGCCCGGATGGCATCGTATTGACCGGTACGCTTCACACCGAATCCAGTCGCTTGCGACTCGCTCAGGCAGGTATTCCGGTGGTCGAGGCCTGGGACCTGAGTGACGAACCTCTGGACATGCTGGTCGGTTTCTCCCACGAAAAGGTCGGGGAGGCCACCGCGCGACACTTGGTGAAGAAGGGGTATAAGCGTTTTTCCGTGCTCACCATCAGCGACCCCCGGGGCCTGCGTCGTTGCGACAGTCTTATCGCCGAACTGAAGCGCCAGGGAATTGAACACGTGCCCATGGAGATCCTGGCGCCACCTGCCACGCTTGAAGTCGGCCGAGAGGGGCTTCGGCGACTGCTGGACCAATCGCAGCGTCCCGACATCGTGGTGTGCAGCTCGGACACCGTGGCTCAAGGCGTCTTGGCTGAAGCTGCCAGTCGAGGCTTGAATGTGCCCGGCGACCTTGCCGTCATGGGGTTCGGGGACCTGAGCAGTGCCGCGCACGTTTACCCGGCGTTGTCGACGGTCAGTGTCGACGGCAAGCGAATGGGCTTGCAAGTGGCCGAGGCGCTACTTGAACGATTCGAAAATCCTGCGACCCGCAAAGCGGTGCGGATTGACACCGGTTTCACCTTGATCGACCGCGCCAGCACCTGAGCGTGACAATCTGCTTGCAGAGGCTCTGTGGGTTGAATGATTGCGCAATCAGTATAGTATTCATTCAAAGGTCTTCGGTTTCATCAAGCGAGGGCCTTTTTTAGATTAATGAATGATTGCGCAATCATGCGCCCGCTGACAGGCGCTTTCGCACCTGATCTCTTTCCAGCACCTCATCTGTTCAAGGAGCACGTCCATGCCTGTATCCAAAGCACTTCCCAAGTCCTCCGATGACGACCGTATTGCCTGGGTTCGTGTGGCTTCGGTGATCTTGCCGCTGGCCAATCCAATCAGTGATGCCAAAGTGCTTACCGGGCGGCAGAAACCGATGACCGAGATCGCCATCCTTTTCGCCGAAATTGAAACCCTCGACGGGCATCGTGGCCTGGGCTTCAGTTACTCCAAGCGTGCCGGTGGACCGGGGCAGTTCGCCCATGCCAAGGAGATCGCACCGGCGCTGATCGGCGAAAACCCGAGTGACATTGCCAAGCTCTGGACCAAACTTTGCTGGGCCGGCGCTTCGGTGGGCCGCAGTGGCCTGTCGACACAGGCCTTGGGTGCGTTCGACGTGGCGTTGTGGGACCTGAAAGCCAAGCGCGCCAACTTGTCGCTGGCTCGTTTGCTCGGTGCCCAGCGCGATTCGGTGCGTTGCTACAACACCTCGGGAGGCTTCCTCCACACCCCGCTGGATCAACTGCTGAAAAACACCGACTTGTCCCGCGAAAAGGGCATTGGCGGTATCAAGTTGAAAGTCGGGCAACCGGATTGCGCCATCGACATTGAACGGGTCAGTACGGTGCGCAAGCACTTGGGCGACGACTTTGCGCTGATGGTCGATGCCAACCAGCAATGGGATCGGCCGACGGCCCAGCGCATGTGCCGTCAGTTCGAAGCGTACAACTTGGTCTGGATCGAGGAACCGCTGGACTGTTATGACGCCGAAGGCCACGCCGCATTGGCACGGCAATTCGATACACCGATCGCCACGGGTGAAATGCTCACCAGCGTTGCCGAGCATGCCGAGTTCATCAAGCTGCGCGGCGCCGACTTCTTGATGCCGGACGCGCCACGGGTGGGCGGTATCACCCCTTACCTGAAGGTCGCGTCAATGGCCGAGCAAGCAGGCCTGATGCTGGCTCCGCATTTCGCCATGGAACTGCACGTTCACCTGGCGGCGGCCTATCCGACCGAACCCTGGGTCGAGCACTTCGAATGGCTTGAGCCACTGTTCAACGAACGCCTGGAGACCCGTGAGGGTCGGATGCTCGTACCCACCCGTCCCGGCTTGGGGCTGACACTCAGCGACCAAGTCACACCGTGGACGGTCCAGGAAGCCGAGGTGGGCGCTCGTCCCTGAGAGCCTGCCGGGACAGCGACCCTGCGCGCGGATAGTCATGTCGGGGATCCGCCGCTAAGGCTTAGCCGGCAGCAGGAACCGTGCAATCACCGGCAAGTGATCGGAGATGCGCAAGGTATCGTCCTGGCGTACCTGGGCTTCAACCCGTTTTATCCTGGGGCTGTAGAACAGGTAGTCGACGGTGCGGTCGGGGCCGTTGAGGCCGGGGTCGTTCGGGTAGTGGGTCAGCCAGTGCGCGCGGTCGATGCCGCTGGCTTCGTTGTTGGTGGGGATCATCGGGTATTTGTCCCACAGCAGGTGCAACGGGCTGTCGGCGGAGTAGGGCGTGCGTTGTTCGGACGGCAGGCGTCGGTACTGGCCCAGGGGCAACAGGTTGAAGTCGCCGCCGATCAGCCAGGGCGCGCCTGCGGATTCGAACTTATCCAATGCCTTGGTCACGGCGGTGATTTGTCTGGGCAGGGTTTCGTCCGGCTCGGTGGCCCGTTCCAGGTGGGTGTTGAGCACCGCCAACTGGCTGCCGTCGCTCAGTGGCAGGTAGCTCACCAGCAAGGCGTTTTTCGGCTGGAACTGACGGTTGATGAAGTTGGCGTCGGCCACCGGCAGTTGCACCCGTTCGGCATGGTCGATGCGGTAGCGACTCAGGGTCGCCAGTTGCCGGCCGACGCTGCCGAAGATGTGCGGGTCGGGAATGAAGTCGGCTTTCCAGTCGAAGGCGCTGGTGCCACACGGATAGAGGTCGGCCAGGCGTTCCTGCAACAGTTTGAGCTGGTCCTGGTAGTCGGTGGCCTTGGCGCCCTTGTCCAGTTCCTGAAGCAACACGATGTCCGGTTGCTCGTCGCGGATGACCCGTGCCACTTCATCGAGGCTGAAGGCCATGTCTTCCAGGGTCGGGCTTTCATCGTCGCCCTGGGCCAGGTCGTGCCAGAACACGTAGCGCTTGCCAGCGAGGAATTGGACGTTCCAGGTCATCACCTTCAAGGCCTGGCCGGGCACCAGCGGTGCCGCGTTGGCGGTGCAACTGACCGGCATGGGTTCCCGGGGCTGCGGCCGCCAGGTCAGGCTGTAGATCGACAGGACGGCCAGGCTGAGGATCAACAGCAGGCCCAGCAGGATGTTGCGCAGTAGACGGGTCATGGCTCGGCTTATGGGCGAAACGTGCTCCCGAGCATAACCGAGAGTGGTTCTCAAGCCCAGGGCTGTCGCCGTGTGCGATCAGCGACCCTCGGGCCTGGCTTCGATCAGCATGAACAGGCGAAACAGCACCACGGTGGTGAACAGTTGCAGGAAGCTGTGGACGCTGTCGATCAGCAAGCTGACTGCGGGGTTCTGCGGTGATGGATACACCGAGACGCTGACGCCCTTGAGCAGCCACAGCGGCCCCATCACTGCAAGAATGCACAGCAGGACCCGCCAGAAGTTGCCGCGGGACATGTTCAAGCTTTCCTTCATTGCCGCCAGGGGTGTCAGGCCCCTGAGGACCAACAGGTATTCGCCGAAGGCCAGGGTCACCATCAGCCACAGGCCCGGCAGGAAGTACAACGACAGCCCCACCAGGATCAACAGCGTGTTGAGGGCCGTCAGCAACGCAAAGCGTGGCCACAGGGTCAGGGCCATTGCGAGCAGGTCCCGCGCGAGGGGGGCTTCACCGCGGCTGCGGGCGTCGAGAAACAGGATCAGCGCGGCGGTATACAAGGGGTACACCAGCAGCCCGACGATCACGCTGTAGCCGGGGAAACCGTCGGGGCCGAGGGCACTGTCCACGCCTTGCTGCAGCAACGCCTCGAGTATGACCAGCGGCAGGCACAGCTGGGCGATCCGGCCCAGATGGCGCTTGAAGAAATACAAAGAGTCGCGCAGCACGTCAAACGGATTCATGAGTCGGTATCGCAGTTCAAAAGCGGTCCGACACTTTAACCGATCAGGCGCCCGCACAAGCAAACGTAAACATCAGGTAAAGACCATTGAAAGCTTTTCGGCGAGCCCCATTACTGATGGGCACCGGTCTTCGGGATCGGAATGGTTTCTACCCGGCAATCGAATGAGGTCGCCATGAACAGCGAAGAACAAACCCTGATCGATGGACTGTTTTCACGGCTGCAACAGGCCGAAAAGGACTCAGCCCCGCGCGATGCCCAGGCCGAGGCGCGGATCAAGGAACACCTGGCGAGCCAGCCAGCGGCGGGCTATTTCATGGCCCAGGCGATCCTGGTGCAGGAGGCCGCGATCAAGCGCCTCGATGAGCAGAACCGGCAACTCACCCAGCAGGTCGAGCAATTGCAGGCCGAGCTGCAACAGGCTCGCAAGCAGGCGCCGGCCGCCAGCGGTGGCGGTGGTTTCCTCTCGAGTATTTTCGGTGGCAGCTCGCGGGATTCACGCCCGGCGAACGCGCCGGCTTCCGGCAGTGGTGGTTGGCGCGAACCGGCCCAGGCGTCCTTCAATGCGCCGGCCCAACAGGGCTTCGGCGCACCGCCCGGCAATTATGGTGCGCCGCAGCAACAGGCCCCGGCTGTGGGCAGCTTCCTCGGTGGCGCGCTGAAAACCGCGGCGGGTGTGGCCGGTGGCGTGATGCTGGCCCAAGGCATCAGCAGCCTGTTCCACAGCAACCAGCAACCCCAGGAAATCGTCGAGGTCATCAAGGAAGAACCGACGCAACCGGTCAACGACACCGCCAACAGCGGCGACAACGGCTGGGGCGATGACTCGCGCGTGGCCGATAACGACGCCTACGGCAACGATCCGGGCGGTTTCAGCGACGCAGACTACAGTGACGATTCATCCTTCTTCGGCGACGACGACTCTTTCGTCTGACCTGCCATTCGTCCGGGGCGCCCTGGCGCCTCGGGCCGATTATTCGCGGAACAATCCTTCTGGCTGGCATACTGGGCGACTTTTCGGCCCTGGTGGTCTGCGTACGTGTGCATCCAAGAGGAAACGCGGTGAAAAAAATTGCAGTGTTCGCCGATGTCCAGAACCTCTACTACACCGTGCGCCAGGCTTACGGTTGCCATTTCAACTACGCCGCGCTGTGGGCCGATGTGAGCAAGCAGGGGCAGATCGTCGAGGCCTACGCCTATGCGATCGACCGCGGTGACAGCAAGCAGCAGCAATTCCAGCAGATCCTGCGCAACCTGGGTTTCATCGTGAAGCTCAAGCCCTACATCCAGCGCAGCGACGGCTCGGCCAAGGGCGACTGGGACGTGGGCATCACGCTGGACATCATGGACGCCGCCGACCACGTCGATGAAGTGGTGTTGGCCTCTGGCGATGGCGATTTCGACATGTTGCTCGAGCGCATCATCCAGAAACACGGTGTGCAGGCCGTGGCGTATGGCGTGCCGGGATTGACCGCCAACTCGCTGATCCGCGCCGCCAGTCGCTATGTGCCCATCGAAGGCGCGTTGTTGCTCAAGAATTGATTTTCACGGAGTTCAAAAGGTTTGGAACGCATCGCAGTCATCGACTTTGAAACCACCGGGATCACCCCGAGCAGCAGTTGCCGGGCCACCGAGATCGCCGTGGTGATCCTTGAGCGTGGCCAGATCGTCGACCGCTACCAGAGCCTGATGAATGCCGGCGTGCGGGTGCCGGCCTTCATCGAACAACTGACCGGCATCAGCAATGCGATGCTGCGCAGCGCACCGTCGGCGGAAAAGGTCATGAACGAGGTCAATGAGTTTGTCGGCATCACGCCGCTGCTGGCCCACAACGCCGCGTTCGACCAGAAGTTCTGGGATTTCGAGCTGGGACGCATCAAGCGCACCCGCTTGCAGAATTTTGCCTGTTCACTGTTGCTGGCCCGACGCCTGATGCCGGCGGCACCGAACCACAAGCTCGGCACGCTGAACACGTTCGCCGGCTTGCCCCACACCGGCCAGGCTCACCGGGCCATGGCCGACGCCGAAATGGCCGCCAACCTCACCGCGCACCTGGCTTCGGAACTGCGGCAAAAGCATGGGCTACGGGAGTTGTCCCATGATTTGCTGTGCAGCTTGCAGAAAGTGCCGGCGGCGAAGATTAACGAGCATCTCAAGCGCCATCGCGGGTTCTAAGCACCCCCCAACCAACTGTGGGAGCGAGCTTGCTCGCGATAGCGTCGGATCAGTCAGGACTTATGGTGACTGACACTCCGCTATCGCGAGCAAGCTCGCTCCCACAGGTTGTTCAGTGTTCGATCCTTATTTCCCATTGCCTTCCAACTGCCCCAACGGCACACGCTTTTCAATGGCGCTGGACAGCACGATCGAGGTCTTGCTGAAACCGAACTTGGCGATGCGGTTGATCAGATCCTCCAACTCGGGCATCGAGCCCACCGCCGCTTGCATGATCACGCACGGGTCGCCTGTCACCCGGTGGCACTCGGTCAGTTGTGGGATCTTGTACAGTTCGTCGTAGGTCTTCTGGTTGCCGTGCTGGTTCATCCGCAATTCGATGACGCACTGCACCGGCAGGCCGATCTTCGCCATGTCGACTTTGGCTTGATAACCGGTGATGACGCCGCTGGCTTCCAGTTTGCTGACCCGCTCGGCCACGGCCGGGGCAGACAGGTTCACTTTGCGGGCCAGTTCGGCGTAGGACGCACGACCGTTTTCCAACAAGGCGCTGAGCAGCATGCGGTCGTATTTATCCACGGTTTGGCTTCCTGTTGGCGTGACTTTCGAAAACGCGATTTATAGCGTTGAACGCCGTGTTTTGAAAAGTGTATGGCTCGGATAAACAGGTTTTGTAGCTTAATTTCCGTCTGTCGCCTTTCTAGAATGATGCTTCTCATCGTCCTGATTTCGAGCTGAACATGCCTGGCCCACGCCGTTTCCCCTTGCCATTGATCGCTGCCTTCTTTGCCTTGTACGTCATTTGGGGGTCGACTTACCTGGTGATTCGCATCGGCGTGGAGCATTGGCCGCCGCTGTTGTTGGCCGGGATTCGTTTTGTGCTGGCCGGTTCGCTGATGTATGGCTTCCTGCGCTGGCGCGGGGCACCGGCGCCGACTTGGGCGCAGTGGAAGGCCGGGGCCATCATTGGCGTGCTGTTGCTCAGTTTCGGTAACGGCGCGGTCAGTGTCGCCGAGCACACGGGCGTGGCGTCCGGGGTGGCGGCATTGGCCGTGGCGACGGTGCCTTTGTTTACCCTGCTCTGCGGATATTTCTGGGGGGCGCGTAATACTCGCCTGGAATGGGCGGGGATTGTGCTGGGGTTGATCGGCATCGCCATGCTCAACCTCGGTTCCAACCTGCAATCCAGCCCGTTGGGGGCGACGTTGCTGGTGTTCGCGGCGGCCTCCTGGGCCTTCGGCTCGGTGTTGAGCAAACACCTGCCGTTGCCGGCCGGGGCGATGGCCAGTGCCGTGGAAATGCTGGTGGGCGGTGTGGTGCTGTTGATCGGCAGTGTGGCCAGCGGCGAGCACCTGGACAGCATGCCGCCGCTGGAAGGTTGGCTTGCCTTGGCTTACCTGACCTGCTTCGGCTCGATCGTTGCCTTCAATGCCTACATGTACCTGCTCAAGCATGTGCGCCCGGCGGCCGCCACCAGTTATGCCTACGTCAACCCAGCCGTGGCAGTGTTGCTGGGGATCGTGTTCGCTGGTGAAACCATTGGCGCTGAAGAAAGCGTGGCGATGTTGGTGATCATCAGTGCCGTGGTGTTGATCGGCTTGCCGCAGTGGCGCAAACCCAAGCCTGCGCCGGCCGTCTCCTGATTTAGGGTAAACTGCCGCGCATTGCACACCTTGCGCTGATTTTTCCTACGGTACTTCCATGACTTTCGCCACCCTTGGCCTGATCGAACCCTTGCTGCGCGCCCTCGAGACGCTTGGCTACCAGACCCCGACCCCGGTTCAGGCCCAAGCCATGCCGGCAGTGCTCGCCGGTCGCGACCTGATGGCTGCGGCCCAGACCGGCACCGGCAAGACCGCCGGCTTCGCGGTGCCGCTGTTGCAGTTGCTGACCACCGAAGGGCCGAAGGTCGCGGCCAACTCGGTGCGGGCGCTGATCCTGGTGCCGACCCGCGAGCTGGCGGAGCAGGTCCATGAAAGCGTGCGTCAGTACGCGCAACACCTGCCGCTGAGCACCTACGCGGTGTACGGCGGTGTCAGCATCAACCCGCAGATGATGAAGCTGCGCAAGGGCGTCGACCTGCTGGTCGCCACGCCGGGTCGTTTGCTCGATCTGTTCCGTCAGAATGCGCTGAAGTTCAACCAGCTGCAGACACTGGTGCTGGACGAAGCCGACCGCATGCTCGACCTGGGCTTCTCCGAGGAACTGGCGAATATCTACAAGGCCCTGCCGAAAAAACGCCAGACCCTGCTGTTCTCGGCGACTTTTTCCGATGCGATCCGCTTGCTGGCCGGGCAGATGCTCAATGATCCGCTGAGCATTGAAGTGAGCCCGCGCAACGTGGCTGCCAACACCGTCAAGCAATGGGTGGTGACGGTGGACAAGAAACGCAAGCCGGAATTGTTCGTGCACCTGATGCGCAAGCACAAGTGGAAACAGGTGCTGGTATTCGCCAAGACCCGCAATGGCGTCGATGCGCTGGTGGAGAAGCTCCAAGGCCTGGGCGTCAACGCCGACGGCATCCACGGTGACAAGCCCCAGGCCACCCGCCAACGTGCGCTGGACCGCTTCAAGACCAGCGACGTGCAGATCCTGGTGGCCACCGACGTCGCCGCCCGTGGCTTGGACATCGAGGATTTGCCCTTGGTGGTGAACTTCGATCTGCCGATCGTCGCCGAGGACTACATCCACCGCATCGGCCGTACCGGCCGGGCGGGTGCCACCGGACAGGCGATTTCCCTGGTCTGCGCCGACGAAGTGAATCTGCTGTCGGCCATCGAGATGCTGACGCGCCAGACGCTGAATCGCCAGATGGAACAGGACTTCGAACCCGAGCATCGAGTGCCGGACACCGATGCCAGCGGCCAGGTGATCAAGAAGCCGAAAAAGCCGAAGAAACCGAAAACCTCCGGGGGGGGCGGCAAGCGCAACCTGGGCAAGTGGGTGGACAGTGGCGACGCTGCGCCGGTGGAACCTTCGGTCAAGCCTGTGCGAAAAGTGCCGGTGTTCAATACCGGGCCGCGTAAGCGTAAGCCTTGATGACCTGCCAGGTCTGATAAATCGCTATCGCGAGCAAGCTCGCTCCCACAATTGACCGGGTTCTGTCAGAAGGATTGCGATAAATGTGGGAGCGAGCTTGCTCGCGATAGGCGCGCCTCGGTCTTCAACCCTTGCGCTGTAGCCACTCCACCATTCCCAACCCCGCTGTCCGGCCACTGGCAAAGCACGCCGTGAGCAGGTAGCCACCGGTCGGCGCTTCCCAGTCGAGCATTTCCCCGGCGCAGAAAACCCCGGGCATTTGCTTGAGCATCAGGCGTTCATCCAGGGCTTCGAACGTCACGCCACCGGCGCTGCTGATGGCTTCATCCAGAGGGCGGGTTTTCACCAGGGTGACCGGCAGGGCCTTGATCGCCTGGGCCAGCCGCGTCGGGTCAGTGAAACACTCGGCCGGGGTGAGCTCGCGTAACAGCGCCGCTTT
Source organism: Pseudomonas medicaginis (assembly GCF_965119365.1). NCBI lineage: Bacteria > Pseudomonadati > Pseudomonadota > Gammaproteobacteria > Pseudomonadales > Pseudomonadaceae > Pseudomonas > Pseudomonas medicaginis. The sequence continues at coordinate 6,454,221 of NZ_OZ221631.1, read as the reverse complement.
GACGCCGTCGATGCCCAACTGGCTGTGCAGGTGCTTGGCCATCGAGCGTGAGCCGCGCGGTTTGTTCAGGGCCTGGAGGATTTTATCCACAGGCCGGCCCGGCAACAGGTCCAGATGGAGGGTCGCGCTGCCGTGCCGGTTGATGGCTTCGCGAATGGCGGCCGACAGGGCATAGACCAGGCTGCCTTCGAGGCCGGTGGCGGTGATTACGCATTCGCCAAGGCGCGGCACATCGTCGTTCAGGCCCATGGCGATGTTCTTGAGTGGGGCGCCGGCGAACTTGCTGATCATCAGTTCGCTCCAGGCCTCGACTTCGAACCCGCAGTTACTCGGTTGCAACGGCGCCAGGGCCACGCCGCGCTGTTCCAGCGCGAGCATCCAGGCGCCGTCAGAGCCCAGGCGCGACCAACTGCCACCGCCCAGGGCCAGCAAGGTGGCCTTGGGCCGCAAGGTTTTTTCGCCTTCCGGCGAGTCGATGCGCAAGCTGCCATCGGGGTTCCAGCCGAGCCAGCGGTGGCGGGTGTGGATCGCCACTCCGGCTTCGCGCAGGCGCTTGAGCCAGGCGCGTAACAGCGGGGCGGCTTTCATGTCGGTAGGAAATACCCGTCCGGAGCTGCCGACAAAGGTGTCGATGCCCAGCCCGTGGATCCATGTGCATAACTCATCCGCCCCGAATGCCCGCAACATGGGCGCGAGATGGGGTGCGCGTTCGGCATAGCGGGACAGAAAGGCCGGGAAGGCTTCGGAGTGGGTGATGTTCATGCCTCCCACGCCGGCCAGCAGAAATTTCCTGCCCACCGATGGCATGCCGTCGTACAGATCGACCTGCAGGCCGGCCTGGCTCAACACCTCGGCCGCCATCAGGCCGGCAGGGCCGCCGCCGATGATGGTGATGTTTGGGACGAAAGGCTTGGCGGTCGAGGTCATGATTTGAACTGTGGGGGCTGGAGTAGGCGGGGCATTCTACCAGCACAACTCTTTGTGGGAGCGAGCTTGCTCGCGATAGCGGAGGGTCAGCTACATGAGTGTCACTGACCTACCGCTATCGCGAGCAAGCTCGCTCCCACAGGGGGTGGGTGGTGTTGCCCAGGAAGTGATCAAAAAACAGCCAAGCCTCCGTACGCTACAGCCAGCATAGCCTGTAGGCCGTTTCGCTCAGGTTATCCACAGGCCGCTCCACAGGCATTGTGGGTAAAGCCCAGGTTTCAGTGACAGCCTGATGACGTCCAGACCCGTTGTGCGCTGTGATGCAGGATTCCGTGGCGGCGGGCCAGGGCCTGGCGATCCTTGCTGTAGCCTCCGCCGATCACGCCGACCACCGGGATGTCGCGTCCCAGGCAATGGCGCATGACGCTCTCGTCCCGGGCGGCGAGGCCTTCGTCCGTCAGCTTCAGGTAACCGAGGGCGTCGTCCTTGTGTACGTCGACGCCCGCGTCATACAGCACCAGGTCCGGCTGGTAGAGCGGCAGCAGGTAGTTGAGCGCATCGTCCACCACGTTCAGGTATGCGGCGTCGCCCAGACCCATCGGCAGTGGGATGTCCCAGTCGCTTTGCGCCTTGCGTGCGGGAAAATTCTTTTCGCAGTGCAAGGAAACTGTCACGGCGTCCGGGGTGTCATGGAGTATTCGAGCGGTGCCGTCGCCCTGATGCACATCGCAATCGAAAATCAGCACCCGCGAGACCCGACCGCTGGCCAGGAAATAGCGGCTGATCACCGCCAGGTCGTTGAAAATGCAGAACCCGGCCGGGTGGTCGTAGTGGGCGTGATGGGTGCCGCCGGCCAAGTGACAGGCCAGGCCGTGTTCGAGGGCCTGTTCGGCGGCCAGGAGCGAACCTCCCACGGCGCGGACCGTTCGGCGGGCCAGGGCCTCGCTCCAGGGCAGGCCAAGTCGCCGTTGGTCTTCGCGGGACAACTCGCCGCCCATGTAGCGTTCGATATACGCACGGTCGTGGGCCAGGGCGAGAATGTCCGGCGGACACAGCGATGGGCGCAGCAGGTCCGCATCACAGGTCAGGCCGCTGTCCACCAGGTGATCGCGCAGCAGGCGAAACTTGTCCATGGGGAAACGGTGTTCCGCCGGGAATTCGGGGCTGTAGTCTTCGTGATAGATCAACGGCAGCGGCATGGTGTTTTCAGCAGTGATTGAATGACGGATCCTACCAGCGATGTAGACTCAGGGCATGGAAAGGGAGTGAAAATGGAGCCGATACTGGAACTGGAAAGCGCACGGCTGCTGCTACGGCAGTGGCGCGATGATGACTTGCCGGAATTTGCCGCCATGTGCGCAGACCCGCAGGTGATGCGTTACTTTCCCGAGCGCCTGAGCCGTCTGGAAAGCGCCGCCCTGATCGGCCGAGTACGTGGGCATTTTGCCGAGCACGGTTTTGGTTTGTGGGCGCTGGAACGCAAGGACACCGGGGCCTTCATTGGCTTTACCGGGCTCGGTGTGGTCGGGTTCGACGCGCCGTTCACACCGGCCATCGAAATCGGCTGGCGTCTGGCCCGGGAGCACTGGGGGCTGGGGTATGCCAGCGAAGCGGCGTGGACGGCACTGCGGTGTGCTTTCGACTCATTATTGCTGGGCGAAGTGGTGGCGTTCACCGCGGTCGATAACCTGCCATCGCAAAAAGTCATGCAGGCCATCGGCATGCACCACGACCCGGCTGACGATTTCGACCACCCAAAACTCGCAGTCGATCATCCATTGCGTCACCATGTGCTCTATCGCATCAATCGTGAGCAGTGGTTGCAGACCCTGCACGGTTAGCCGACACGGACGTTTACAATGCCCGCCCGAATGGCCTGGGCCAACAATCGATCCACCGCCGCAGCGTAGACTGCGCGGTATTGCGCTGTGTGAGGAAAGTCTGAATGAGCCACGTGTTGGAAGATCTGGTCGACCTGCTGACCCTGGAACCGATCGAAGAGAACCTGTTTCGCGGTCGCAGCCAGGACTTGGGGTTTCGCCAGTTGTTCGGCGGCCAGGTACTGGGCCAGTCGCTGTCGGCGGCCAGCCAGACCGTGGAAGAGGCGCGCCATGTGCATTCGATGCACGGTTATTTCCTGCGTCCAGGCGATGCCGCGTTGCCAGTGGTCTACCAGGTGGACCGGGTGCGTGACGGTGGCAGTTTCAGCACCCGTCGGGTGACGGCGATCCAGAAGGGCCACCCGATCTTTACCTGCAGTGCGTCTTTCCAGTACGACGAACAGGGCTTTGAGCACCAGAGCACCATGCCGCAAGTCGTCGGGCCGGAGAACCTGCCGTCCGAGCTGGAACTGACCCAGCAGCGTGCGCACCTGCTGCCCGAGCACATGCGCGAAAAACTGCTGTGCCCCAAGCCGATCGAAGTACGCCCTGTCACCGAAAAAGACCCTTACAACCCGCAGCCGGCCGACCCGGTCAAATACGTGTGGTTCCGTGCCGATGGCGCCTTGGCGGATTCGCCGGCCTTGCACAAATACCTGCTGGCCTACGCGTCGGACTTCGGCCTGTTGACCACTTCGCTGCTGCCCCACGGCAAATCGGTGTGGCACAAAGACATGCAGGTCGCCAGCCTCGATCACGCCTTGTGGTTCCATGCCGACCTGCGCGCCGATGACTGGTTGCTCTACGCCATGGACAGCCCGTGGGCCGGCAATTCCCGTGGTTTTTCCCGGGGCAGCGTGTTCAACCGCGCCGGGCAACTGGTGGCCTCGGTCACCCAGGAAGGCCTGATTCGCCATCGCAAGGACTGGGCATGAGCCTGTCCGAGGTTCGTCACTGGGTGTTCGACATGGATGGCACGCTGACCATCGCTGTCCATGACTTTGCGGCGATCCGCGTGGCCCTGGCGATTCCGCCTGAAGATGACATCCTCACGCATCTGGCAGGGTTGCCCGCCGAAGAAGCGGCGGCCAAGCATGCCTGGTTGCTGGAACACGAACGGGACCTGGCGCTGGGCTCCAAGCCTGCACCGGGCGCGGTCGATTTGGTGCGAGAGCTGGCCGGGCGCGGCTATCGCCTGGGCATCCTGACCCGCAACGCCCGCGAGCTGGCCCACGTGACCCTGGAGGCCATTGGCCTGGCGGACTGTTTCGCCGTGGAGGATGTGCTGGGGCGCGACGAGGCACCACCCAAGCCGCATCCCGGGGGCCTGTTGAAGCTGGCGCAGGCCTGGGACGTGGCGCCCGAGACAATGGTGATGGTTGGTGATTACCGCTTCGACCTGGACTGCGGGCGTGCGGCAGGGGCGCGGACGGTGTTGGTGAACCTGCCGGATAACCCGTGGCCGGAGCTGACGGACTGGCATGCGCGCGATTGTGGGGAGTTGCGGCGGATGCTTTCGGCTTGAGATGGATATTGGCTGGCTAGCCGCTATCGCGAGCAAGCTCGCTCCCACAGTGGATATGCGGCAATGCAGAAAACTTTGTGGGAGCGAGCTTGCTCGCGATGAAGCCCGTCCAGCCGATACAAAACTCACTGCCCAAACAACACCTTCAGCCCCTCAGGCGAAGTCAACATCCCATCCCCGTTATGCCCCACCCCGGGCACTTCGATCAGCCGCTGGTTCAATCCCTCGGGATGACGTCGGGTCAGGTAGTCAAAAAAGAAATGCCCGCGCAGTAACCGATACGGTCCCTGGGTCTGTGCTTCGCAGCCTTTATCCAGCGCCGGATGTTCCGGGTCGGTGTCTTGTTGCCCGAGCAAATAGACGATGTCGCGTTTGACGTAGTTATCTTCCAGTTGCGCGGGCGTTTGCCCCGCCGCGTAGGCTGGCAAGTTCTGCAGGCCGTACTTCCAATGATTGAAGCCAGGGCAACTGGCAGGGTCGAAAGCCATGGGCCGTTGCGCATCGAAGTAGGCATAGGACGACGGGTTGGCGACGACGAAGCGCGGGCTGATCCTGAAGGGGCCGTGGGCGAGCAGGGCATAGCGCTGCACGACCTGGGCGCCGCCGGAATGGCCGGCGATGACGATGTCCTTCACTTCGGGAAACTGCTGCCGGTCACTGACCCGCGCGACGATGTCGTCGAGGACCTGGAAGGAACTGATCGGATTGGGCCCTGTGGACAAGCCACCGGCCATCCAGTCGTTGCCCCGCCAGCGCAGCAGATCATTGGGCAATGTGTGGCGAGCCACGTCCTGCTCGTTGAGGAATTGCGGGGCGATGATCAGGGTCGTGCCCTGCTGCCCGGCTTGCCCTGCAGCCTTTTCGGCGCTGTGCAGGTAGGTGTCGGCATTGCGCAGCCGACCATGGAGGATGATCAGCACGCGTTGGATGGACGCCGGGGGCGGGCTGACGGCGACGACCATGGCACCACCCTTGAGTTGCAGGCGTCCTTGGGCGACCACCTTGACGCCGTGCTCCTCGGCCTGGGCAACGGCGCAGCACAGCACCAGCCCGATCAACGTCCCCCACTTCATCTACAGGCTTTTCGCCGCGAACGTGTCGCACTGGCTGACCTGGCCCTGGGCGAAGCCGGTCTTGAACCAGCGCACTCGTTGCGCCGAAGTGCCATGGGTGAAGGAGTCCGGCACCACGCGACCCTGGCCTTGTTGCTGCAGGCGGTCATCGCCGATGGCGTTGGCGGCGGTCAAGGCCTCTTCGATGTCCCCCGGCTCCAGCCAGTTCAGGCGTTTTTGCGCATGGTTGGCCCAGACGCCGGCCAGGCAATCGGCCTGCAACTCCTGGCGTACCAACAGGCCGCCGTCGCCTTCCATCTGCCGGCCTTGCTGGCGGGCTTCCTGGATTTTCGCCGACACGCCCAGCAGCGTCTGCACGTGATGCCCGACCTCGTGGGCAATGACGTAGGCCTGGGCGAAATCGCCGGCGGCGGCGAAGCGTTGGGACATTTCCTTGAAGAAACTCATGTCCAGGTAGACCTGCCGGTCCGCCGGGCAATAGAAGGGGCCGGTCGCCGAGGAGGCCAGGCCGCAAGCCGAGTTGACCCGACCGCTGAACAGCACCAGTTTGGGTTGCTGGTACTGGCGTCCGGCCTGCTGGAAAACCTGGCCCCAGGTGTCTTCGGTATCGCCCAGGATCGAGCGCACGAACTCGGCCTGTTCATCGTTGGCCGGTGGCGCCTGGCGGGTCTGTGATGAGGTGGGCGCGGATTGGTCCATCTGCCCGGCCAGTTGACCGAGAATCTGCATCGGGTCCTGGCCGGTGATCCAGCCGATGCCGACGATCAGGAGAATGGCCGTCAGGCTCAAACCCTTGCCGCCGCCGAAACGCATTCCGCCACCGCCCCCACCGTCACCACGGGCGTCCACCACGTTGTCACTGCGGCGACCTTTTTTCCATAACATGTGGGAATCCTCTGAATGACCCTGCGAGAAATGACTGCTGTGGCGGTGAGTCTAGCTTTTAGGCGTCCAAGGTGCGCGCCGCGCTTGAGCTGTCAGGCAACGGACATGGGTTTTGGTTCATCGGTGAGCCGATCCTGCCGGGCTCCGGAATTTTCATTACACTGCGGATTCAGAACTTATCGGCATGCTCGCTGGCCCAACAACTGCATCGTGCGTCACGGCCCTTACATCAAGCAACGCAGGTTTCCCTCATGACCGTCAGCACACCGCTCTCCGGCGTCAATCAGGCTTTCAAGGGCATCGTGCTTATTCTGATCGCAACGTTCCTGTTCTCCAGTCATGACGCATTGTCCAAATACCTTTCCGGCTTTTATCCGATCGTTATGGTGGTCTGGGCACGTTACGTGGTGCACACGTTGTTGATGGCGGGTATTTTCCTGCCGCGCTCGGGGCTGCGGGTGCTGCGTACCAAGCGTCCGATGTGGCAGTTGGCCCGGGCGTTGTGCCTGCTGGGCACCAGTCTGTTTTTCACCACCGCGCTGATGTTCATACCCTTGGCCGAAGCGACGGCGGTCAACTTCCTCGCGCCCGTGCTGGTGACTGCGCTGTCGGTGCCGTTGCTGGGCGAACGCGTGACGCGCGGTCAATGGATTGCGGTGATCTTCGGTTTTATCGGGGTGTTGATCATCGTCCATCCCGGCGGCGATCTGTTCACCCCGGCGGTGTTGTTGCCGTTCTGTTCGGCGTTGTTTTTCTGTTTCTACCAACTGCTCACGCGCAAACTCAGCGAGATCGACAGCCCGACCACCAGCAACTTTTTCGCTGGCCTGTGCAACACGTTGGTGATGAGTGCGCTGGTGCCGTTCTTCTGGCAAGTGCCGAGCCTGGCGCACGGGGCGATGATGTTGGCGCTGGGGGCCTGCGGGATGACGGCGCACCTGATGCTGACCCAGGCCTTCCGTTTTGCCGCCCCGGCGCTGCTCGCGCCGTTCGGGTATTGCCAGATCGTGTTTGCCGGCCTGCTGGGTTGGTTGCTGTTCAACCATACGCCGACGCTGACCACCGTGGTGGGCATCGCCCTGATCTGCTTGAGTGGGCTGGCGGCGGCGTGGCAACAGCGGCGCAAGTAACCGGATCTGTTTGGACCGGGGAAGTGATGGCTCTGCGGCGAGGGATTTAGCGAAACGTCGCACCGCCCCTCGCCACAAAGCTGGGTTCCTGCCTCAATGACTAATCAGCTTTCCAGGGTTGGCACCTTGCGCGGCGCCATGAAGTACAGCCAGATCAGGGCAATGAAGTACATCGCCGGAATCAGGGTGAACAGTACGGTGTAGTTGTTATGGGTGATCGTGAGGACGTGGCCCACCAACTGGGTCATGAACATCCCGCCGATGGCCGCGCACATGCCGCCGAAGCCGAACACCGTGCTCATCATGTGCTTGGGCGTGTAGTCCATCACCAGGCTCCAGATGTTGGCGGTCCAGGCCTGGTGCGCACCGATGGCCAGGGAAATGGCGAACACCGCCATCCACAGGTTGCTTGCGCCCGCGGCCATGATCACGCCGATGATGCAGCAGGCGAACAGCAGCATGGACACCAGTCGCGCCTTGATCGGATTGAGCCCGCGCCCGATCAGGAACGACGACAGGATGCCGCCGCCCACGCTGCCGAAGTCGGCGGTGAGGTAGATGATGATCAGCGGGATGCCCATCTGGGTCACGTTAATGCCCAGGTTGTATTGCTGGTTCAGGAACGGCGGCAGCCAATAGAGGTAGAACCAGAACACCGGCGCGGTGATCGAGTAGGCGAGGGCGAACGCCCAGGTGCCGCGCATGCGCAGGATGCGTGAGAACGGTACGCGGACCTGGTCCGGTTCGTCCTGGGCCTGGATGTAGTCCAGTTCAGATTGCTTAACGCTGGGGTGGTCTTCGGGGTTGAAGTATTTCAGGCCCCAGAACAGCAGCCAGATCCCGCCCAGGGCGGCCATGCACAGGAACGCGGCCTGCCAGCCCCAGACATGCAGGACCAGCGGCAGCAGCATCGGGGTGAACATCGCGCCGACGTTGGTCCCGGCGTTGAAAATACCAGTGGCCACGGCCCGTTCGCCTGCCGGGAACCACAGCCGGGTGGTTTTCACACAGGCCGGGTAGTTGGCGGCTTCGGTGAGACCGAGGATGAAGCGGCAGACCATGAAGCCCACCGCCGACGTGGCCAGGCCATGGGCGCCGGTCGCCAGGCTCCAGAGCAGCACGGCGCAGAAAAACACGCGCTTGACGCCGATCCGGTCGATCAGTCGCCCCTGCAACACGAAGCCGACGGCATACCCGACCTGGAACCAGAAGTTGATGTTGGCGTAATCCATCGCCGTCCAGCTCATTTCCTTGGCCAGGATCGGCTGCATGACGCCGAGGGCGGCACGGTCGATGTAGTTCAGGGTGGTGGCGAAAAACACCAGGGCGAGCATGCCCCAACGGGTCTTGCCCACGGCCAGGGCACTGCGGATCTTGTCAGCGACGCTGTCGGTGGAGGCACCCAGGCCAGGGGCCAGGCGGGAACTTTGGGAAGGAAACATAGCGGGTACCCGTTTTTTGAAATTCTTATGGTCGGTCTGGGGCTGTCCATTGCCGTCGGCATCAAGGCCTGCGTCAATGTGGGGCCGATGGTGCGCAGTGAGCAAAAAATCGTCAATTCGGCAATCGGCATTTTGTTCGATAATCGCCCAAAAAACTAACCGGATGGTACATATTAAATTGCTGAAAGAAACCGGCAGCTCAATAATCGGCTGACTCTTTCAAAAGCGGCGCACCTTTTGTAGCCGATGCCTGTCCCGGGAGCCGAAGTCATGCAGCGTTCCATTGCCACCGTATCCTTGAGCGGTACCTTGCCGGAAAAACTCGAAGCCATTGCCGCCGCCGGTTTTGACGGGGTGGAAATTTTCGAGAACGACCTTCTCTATTACGATGGCAGCCCTCGGGAAATCAGGCAGATGTGCGCCGACCTGGGCATTGCCATCACGCTATTCCAACCGTTTCGTGACTTTGAAGGCTGCCGCCGCGATCGCCTGTCGCGCAATCTGGAGCGGGCCGAGCGCAAGTTCGACTTGATGCAGGAACTGGGCACCGACCTGGTGCTGGTGTGCAGCAATGCCTCGGCCGACAGCGTCGGCGATGAACGGATTCTCATCGATGACCTGCGCCTGCTGGCCGAACGGGCCGGTGCGCGTGGCTTGCGCATCGGTTACGAAGCGCTGGCCTGGGGACGCCACGTCAATACGTATCAACAGGTCTGGGACATCGTGCGCCAGGCCGACCACCCGAGCCTGGGCGTGCTGCTCGACAGCTTCCATACCTTGTCCCTCAAGGGCGATCCGAGCGCGATCGCCGAGATCCCCGGCGACAAGATTTTCTTCGTGCAAATGGCCGACGCCCCGATCCTGGCCATGGACGTCCTGGAATGGAGCCGGCATTTCCGTTGTTTTCCGGGGCAGGGCGAATTTGACTTGCCGGGGTTCCTGGCGCCGATCATCAAGAGTGGTTATACCGGGCCGCTGTCCCTGGAAATCTTCAACGACGGTTTCCGCGCCGCGCCGCCACGGGCCAATGCCGCCGACGGCCTGCGCTCGCTGCTGTACCTGGAAGAAAAGACCCGCCAGCGCCTGGCCGAAGAAGCGAGCGCCGCTGGCAACGCCGATATCCTGTTTGCCACGCCACCGGCCTGCGAATACGACGGCATCGAATTCCTGGAGTTCGCCGTGGACGATAACCTCGGCGCCAAGCTCTCCCATTGGCTGGAGCGGCTGGGGTTCGTCAAGGCCGGCCAGCACCGTTCGAAGAATGTCAGCCTGCTGCGCCAGGGCGATATCAACCTGATCCTCAACAGCGAACCGTACTCCTTCGCCCACAGTTTTTTCGAAGCTCACGGCCCGTCGTTGTGTGCCACCGCCGTACGGGTGAAAAACAGTGCCAGCGCCCTGGAGCGGGCCGTTGCCTACAAGGGCCAGCCCTATCGCGGGTTGGTGGGGCCCAATGAGCTGGAGCTGGCGGCGGTGCGCGCACCGGATGGCAGCCTGATTTACCTGGTGGACCAGGAGGCCGACGTCTACGGCACCGATTTCAACCTGCAAACGGTGGCGGTCATCGGCGCGGGGCTCAAGCGCATCGATCACATGGCGATGGCGCTGCCGGCCGACAGCCTCGACAGTTGGGTGCTGTTCTACAAGAGCCTGCTGGATTTCGAGGCCGACGACGAAGTGGTCTTGCCCGACCCCTATGGCCTGGTAAAAAGCCGTGCGCTACGCAGCCGTTGCAGCTCGATCCGACTGCCGTTGAACATTTCCGAGAACCGCAACACCGCGATCTCACACGCGTTGTCGAGTTATCGGGGCTCCGGCGTGCATCACATCGCCTTCGATTGCGACGACATCTTTGCCCAAGTCAGCCGGGCCAAGGAGGCTGGCGTGCCATTGCTGGACATCCCGCTCAATTACTACGACGACCTGGCGGCGCGTTTCGATTTCGACGACGAGTTCCTCAGCGAACTGGCCTATTTCAACGTGTTGTACGACCGCGACGCCCAGGGGGGTGAGCTGTTTCACGTCTACACCGAGCCGTTCGAAGGGCGGTTTTTCTTCGAGATCATCCAGCGCAAGAACGGTTACGGCGGTTATGGCGCCGCCAATGTCGCGGTGCGCCTGGCGGCCATGGCCAAGTCCCGCAGCGGTGGCTTGCGGCACGCCAAGTTGTAGGGAAATCGTAAAACGTAGTGGTAATGGGCCGTGCCGTGGCTTCCTTCAGTGCACGGTGCGGCCCATAATCGCCAGCCTGTGCAGTGACGGCCGTGAGCCCCGCAATGACTATGAATCCAGAGCTTTCCGCAGCGCTCGACGAACCTGTCGCCACGCCGCGCAAGAGTCGCAAGAACAACCCGGAAAAGACCCGGGAAAACATTCTTCAGGAAGCCATCGTCGAGTTCGTCCAGCAAGGCCTGGCCGGCGCCCGGGTCGACGCCATCGCCGAGCGCATCCACACCTCCAAGCGCATGATCTATTACTACTTCGGCAGCAAGGAGCAGTTGTACGTCGAGGTGCTGGAAAAGCTCTACGGTGACATCCGCACCACCGAGAGCCGCCTGCATCTGGCTGAACTGGCCCCGGTGGACGCGATCCGGCGCCTGGTGGAGTTCACTTTCGACCACCACGACCGCAATGTGGATTTCGTGCGCATCGTCTGCATCGAGAACATCCACAACGCCGAGTACGTGAAGCAGTCTGGCGCGATCAAGGCGATGACCAACACCATCCTCGATTCCCTGGGCGTGATCCTGCGGCGCGGCGCCGAAGAGGGCGTGTTCCGTGCCGGGCTCGAGCCGCTGGATGTGCATTTGCTGATCAATTCGTTCTGTTTCTACCGGGTGTCCAATCGCCAGACGTTTGGCGAGATCTTTCAGATCGACCTGTCGGACGAAGCGATCAAGCAGCGGCATCGCGAGATGGTCTGTGAATCGGTATTGAGATACTTACAGGCCTGACACCCTCGTCTGTGGGAGCGGGCTTGTGTGGGAGCGAGCTTGCTCGCGATAGCGGTCGATCAGCCAGTATCGATTGCGAGTGACACACCGTCATCGCGAGCAAGCTCGCTCCCACAAATCATTCCCACAAAGGATTTATCACCAGGCTTTAGTGATTCATGCTTTGGAAATGCGCCAGCATCCGCTGCGCATCCGGCGCCACGCCGCTGAACAGTTCGAAGGCCTTCACCGCCTGGAACACTGCCATGTTGCCGCCATCCAGGGTGCGGCAGCCGATGGCCCGGGCGTTGCGCAGTAGCTCGGTTTCCAGTGGGAAGTAGACGATTTCCGCGACCCACAAGGCGCCCCGCAACAGCTCGACTGGCACCGGCATGCCCGGTAGCTTCGCCATGCCCATGGGGGTGGTGTTCACCAGGCCGTCGGCCTCGGCCATGGCGGTGGGCAGGTCATGCCCGGCGCGGGCGCGGCCAGCGCCGAAATGTTGATTCAAGTTGTTCGCCAGCGCCTCGGCACGGCTGACCTCGACGTCAAAAATGCTCAGGGTTTCCACGCCCTCCAGCAACAGCGCATGGGCCACCGCCGCGCCTGCGCCACCGGCGCCCATCTGGACCACGCGCTTGCGCGCCACATCCCCGAGGCCACGGCGAAAACCTTCGGCGAACCCCAGGCAGTCGGTGTTGTGGCCGATGCGTTTGCCCTCCTTGAGCACCACGGTATTGACCGCGCCAATACCGCGGGCCTCGGGTGACAGTTCGTCCAGCAGCGGGATGATCGCCTGCTTGCAGGGGAAGGTGACGTTCAGGCCGGTGAAGTCCATGCGTTCGGCGGCCACCAGCAGGTCGGCCAGGGCGCCGCTGTCGAGGTTCAGCGCGTCGAGGTCGATCAGCCGATAGAGGTAACGCATGCCTTGGGCATCGCCTTCCTGTTCATGCAGCGCGGGCGTGCGAGACGCCTGGATGCCCGCGCCGATGAGGCCGGCCAGCACAGTGATATTCGACATGGGCATCAACCCTTCAACCGCTGACTGAAATGTTCGAGGGCCAGGCGATAACCGTGGCTGCCAAATCCGCACATCACGCCAATGGCGATGGATGAGACGAAGGAGTGGTGGCGAAATGTTTCGCGGGCGTGGACGTTGGACAGGTGGACTTCGATCACCGGTACTTCGCTCGCGACCAGGGCGTCGCGGATCGCCACGGAGGTGTGGGTCCAGGCCGCCGGGTTGATGACGATACCGGCGCATCGGCCTCGGGCACCGTGAATCCAGTCCAGCAGTTCGCTTTCCTGATTGGTCTGGCGAAACTCCACCGCCAGGCCGAATTCTTCAGCGGCACGGCCGCACAGCGCCGAGAGGTCGGCCAGGGTTTCATGGCCGTAGGTTGCCGGCTCGCGGGTGCCGAGCAGGTTCAGGTTCGGGCCGTTGAGCACCAGAACGATCGGAGGCATCGCAATTTCTCCACATTTTTATTGTTGGTGTCGGCAGGGTTTCAGCCGGTGGAGATAAATTGTACTAGATGGTTAATTTGGTCAAATAAAGCCGATGTCATTGGCCATTAAGTGTTCGATGATCGAACAACGGGGCTTGCCGAGGTTAAAAGGGCATTGTGGCGAGGGGATTTATCCCCGCTCGAGTGCGCGGCGCTCGCAAGCGTTTGCAGGACTGAAGAGCTTGGGGCTGCTTCGCAGCCCAGCGGGGATAAATCCCCTCGCCACAGGGCAGTCCTTCAACTCGAAAGGAAGGGTTAGCGCCGAGTCAGCAACACCCCGGATTCCATGTGGTGGGTCCAGGGAAACTGATCGAACAATGCACAACGGGTGATGCGGTGGGTGTCGTGCAGTTGCGCGATGTTGGCCGCGAGGGTTTCGGGATTGCAGGAGATGTACAGGATATTGTCGAAGCGCCGGGTCAGCTCGCAGGTGTCCGGGTCCATGCCGGCGCGAGGCGGGTCGACGAAGACACTGCCGAATTCGTAGCTTTTGAGGTCGATGCCATGCAAACGACGGAAAGGCCGGACTTCGTTCAAGGCTTCGGTCAGCTCTTCGGCGGACAGGCGCACCAGGGTGACGTTATCCACCGCGTTTTCGCTGAGGTTGCTCAGCGCAGCGTTCACTGAGGTCTTGCTGATTTCGGTGGCCAGCACTTTGCGCACCCGGGTGGCCAGGGGCAGGGTGAAGTTGCCGTTGCCGCAGTACAACTCCAGCAGGTCGTCGTTGCGCTCGCCCAGCGCTTCAAAAGCCCAGTTGAGCATCTTCTGGTTCACCGTGCCATTGGGTTGGGTGAAGGCGCCTTCGGGCTGGCGATAGCTGAAGGTACGAGCGCCCACTTCGAGTTTCTCCACCACGTAGTCATGGCCGATCACTTCGCGCTTGCCCTTGGAGCGGCCAATGATGCTCACGCCCAGGTCAGCCGCCAGTTTCGAGGCGGCGGCGTGCCAGTGCTCGTCCAGCGGGCGGTGATAACACAGGGTGATCATCGCGTCGCCCGCCAGGGTGGTCAGGAACTCCACCTGGAACAGCTTGTGGCTCAGGGGCGCGCTGGCTTGCCAGGCGGCCTTGAGTTGCGGCATCAACTGGTTGATGCGCAGGCTGGCGATGGGAAACGCCTCAATGAGGATCGGTGTGCGCTTGTCGTCCTGGGAGAACATTGCGTAGTGCCGTTCGCCGGCCTCGCGCCAGAGACGGAACTCGGCGCGCAGGCGGAAGTTCTTCAGCGGCGAATCGAACACCGCAGGTTCTGGTGCATCGAACGGCGCCAACAGGTCGCGCAAGCGGGTGACCTTGTCCTGGAGCTGAGCGGCGTAGGCTTGGGAATCAAAAGTCATGCGTTGAACCAACCCAACTTGATCACGAACAGGATCGACAGAATGACCAGCGCCGGGTTCAGTTCACGGCCACGACCAGACACCAGTTTGATGGCGGTCCAGGCGATGAAACCGAAAGCGATGCCGTTGGCGATGGAATAGGTGAACGGCATTGCCAGGGCGGTCACCACCACTGGCGCGGCGACGGTGATGTCATCCCAGTCGATCTCCGCCAGGCCCGAGGTCATCAGCACGGCGACGAACAACAGGGCTGGGGCGGTAGCGAAGGCCGGGACGCTGGCGGCCAGTGGCGAGAAGAACAGCGCCAGCAGGAACAGGATCGCCACCACGATGGCGGTCAGGCCGGTGCGGCCGCCGGCACTGACGCCCGCCGCCGATTCGATGTAGCTGGTGGTGGTGGAGGTGCCCAGCAGCGAACCGGCCATGGCGGCGGTGCTGTCGGCGATCAGTGCGCGGCCCATCTTCGGCATGTGCCCATCCTTGCCCATCAGCCCGGCGCGCTTGGCGACGCCGATCAGGGTGCCGGAGTTGTCGAACAGGTCGACGAACAGGAAGGCGAAGATCACGCTCACCAGACCGATGTCCAGGGCCCCCTTGATGTCCAGCTGCAGGAAGGTCGGGGCCAGGGAGGGCGGCATCGACATCACGCCACCGAACGGGGTGAAGCCCATGAGAATCGAGACGAGGGTGACCGCGAGGATGCCGATCAGCACCGCCCCGCGCACTTTCAGCGCTTCGAGGGCGACGATCAGGACAAACCCCAGGGTCGCGAAGATCGGCGCCGGTTGCTTCAAGTCGCCGAGGCCGACCATGGTCGCCGGGTTTTTCACCACGATGCCGGCATTGTTCAGGGCGATCAGCGCCAGGAACAGGCCGATGCCGGCGGCAATGGCCGAGCGCAGCGGCAGCGGGATGCTGTTGATGATCCACTCGCGGATCCGAAAGATCGACAGCAGGAAGAACAGCACGGCGGAGATGAACACCGCGCCCAGCGCTACCTGCCAGGTGTGGCCCATGTGCAGGACCACGGTGTAGGTGAAGAAGGCGTTCAGGCCCATGCCCGGGGCCAGGGCGATCGGGTAGTTGGCGATCAGGCCCATGACCGTGGAGCCAATGGCCGCAGCCAGGCAGGTGGCGACGAACACCGCACCTTTGTCCATGCCCGTTTCGCCGAGGATGCTCGGGTTGACGAACAGGATGTAGGCCATGGCCAGGAAGGTCGTGACGCCTGCCAGGATCTCGGTCCGCACGTTGGTGTTGTGTGCCTTGAGTTGAAACAGCCTTTCCAGCATGTCTGCTCCCCGTGGCGCGCCCGGCGCCGTGAATGTATCGACCTCAACAGCAAAGCACAGGTCGCCAGCGGCGCCCGGGAATTTTCTGCGGGTCGGAAAAAGCCGCGCATCATACCAGCAGCGTGGCGTTGTGGCTGCGATCGTCGTCGATGTTTTGCCAACGCGCCAAGTGGGCCATACTGCGCGCGGTTCCGGGAGGTCTCTATGGTTCATACGAATAAACAGCTGATGGCGGCCCTGGGCTGCGCGCTGGGCCTGTGGTTGCCCGGGCAGGTTGCCAATGCTGCCTCGGCGCCGCCCTTGAGTGAGGTCAAGGTGCTCAAGGTCGAATCACCGGCCTGTGGCTTCGAGGACATTGTCCCGGGGCAGGCGCAGACGCGTTGCGATCACGGCCCGAGGATCAAGGTCTACGTGCTGGAGGTCGGCTATGGCCGTCAACCCCATGTCACCCTGGACGGCTTTGAAGTCGACGGCACCCGCTCGCCCGTGTGTGCGTACAGCAATGGCAATCTCAATGACTGCTCCGTGCGGACCAAAGTCGTCGGCTACCTGTACATCTTCGACCTGAAGGGCAAGCAAGAGGGCACCTTCAGCTTCAGCAACCAGTCGATCAACGCGCCGGGCAACCGGATCTCGACCCAGCTGTATATAAAATGACCTTCCCGGATAACCTGCCCGACGCGGCCTGGCAAACCTGACTAGTCTTCAGGAACCACCCAGCGGAGAGCGCCCATGATGCCTGGAACCAAGATCCCCCGAGCCCTGATCGCCGTCGCCGAGGGTGTCGATGACTTGCAGACGGTCACCCTGATCGATGTGCTGCGTCGCGCGCAGATCGAAACCGTGGTGGCGAGCATCGAAGGGCGGCGGATGCTCACGTGCGCCCGCGGCACGCGCCTGACGGCCGATGGCATGCTGGTGGACATGCTCGTGCAGGATTTCGACCTGGTCGTCCTGCCGGGCGGCATCATCGGCGCTCAGCACCTGGCGGCCCATCAGCCGCTGCAACAACTGATCAAGGGCCAGGCCGCCACCGGACGTTTCTTCGCCGCCATCGCCGAAGCCCCGGCCCTGGCGCTACAGGCCTTTGGCGTCCTGCGCCAGCGGCGCATGACTTGCCTGCCGGCGGTGAGCCAGCAACTGTCCGGTTGCAGCTTTGTCGATCAACCCGTGGTGGTGGATGGCAACTGCATCACGGCCCAGGGTTCGGCCGCTGCCCTGGCGTTTGCCTTGACGTTGGTGGAACAACTCAGTGGCAAGGGCGTGAGGAGTGTGGTGGCGGCGGAGTTACTGGCCTGACAGACATCAGGCGTGTTGTGGGAAAGGTTCAATCACAGGTTGCACGCGCCGCTCGGCTTGCCACAAATCGTAGTCGCTCTGGACGCCCAGCCAGACCCTGGCCTTGCCGATCCCGGCACGCTCCAGGCGCACAGCCAGGTCGGGGCTGATGGGCGCATGGCCATGCAAGACCCGGGAAAGGTGAGGCCGGGCGAAACCCAGGTGTCGCGCCAGTTCGGTGACGGTGATGCCCAGTTCGGGCAGCACGTCCAACCGCAAGGTTTCGCCGGGGTGTGGCGGATTGTGCATGGGCATGTTCCAGCCTCCTGATCTGGAAGGATCTAATCATGGAATAGAGTGTAAGGCGATACATTACACTCGGTGCGGTACATATATACCGCACAGGCCTGTTGAATCCATGCTTCTTTCATCGCCGCAGCATCGCAATTGCCTTGAACGCTTCGCCTCACCCTGAAGTCGTACCCCTTATGACGGCGGTTTCCTAAAACGCCGCGAGTACGACCAACCGTGAGGTGTTCCATGAGCGCGACCCTGTCCGAAGCGACGCCGACGTCCTTCGTCCGTCATCCGATCCGTCTGACACTCAATGGCCAGGTGCATGAACTGCAGGTGTTGCCCTGGACCACCTTGCTCGACCTGCTGCGTGAGCAACTGGACCTGGTGGGCAGCAAGAAAGGCTGCGACCACGGCCAGTGTGGCGCCTGTACGGTGCTGCGCGATGGCAAGCGGATCAATGCCTGCCTGACCCTGGCGGTAATGTGCGATGGCGCCGAATTGACCACCATCGAAGGCCTGGCCGGTGATGACGGATTGCATCCCATGCAGCAGGCGTTTATCACCCATGACGCGTTCCAGTGCGGCTACTGCACGCCGGGGCAGATCTGTTCAGCGGTGGGGCTGGCCAACGAGGGCAGGGCGCAGACCCGCGCGCAAATCAGTGAACTGATGAGCGGCAACCTGTGCCGCTGCGGCGCCTACACCAACATTCGCGATGCCATCGAAGACGCTCTGCCACTTTGCCAGCAGGGAGGTGATCAATGAATCCCTTCCAATACAGCAAGCCCGACACCGTGCAGGCCGCCGTCGATCTGTCGAGCCCGGTTTCCCGCTTCATCGCCGGCGGCACCAACCTGCTGGACCTGATGAAGGAAAACCTCACTCGCCCGGAACATCTGATCGACATCACCGGGTTACCCCTGGCTGACCTCAGTGAGACCCCTTCCGGCGGGGTGATGATCGGAGCCTTGGTGAGCAACGCCGACCTGGCCTGGCACCCCTGGATCGAGCGCCGTTATCCACTGCTGGCCCAGGCCATCCTGGCGGGCGCCTCGCCCCAACTGCGCAACATGGCCAGCACCGGCGGCAATCTTCTGCAACGCACCCGCTGCTATTACTTCTATGACGCGGGCGTACCGTGCAACAAGCGCCGGCCCGGCAGCGGTTGCCCGGCCCGGAACGGTTTGAATCGGATCCACGCGATTTTCGGTGCCAGCGATCAATGCGTCGCCACCCATCCCTCCGACATGTGCGTGGCCTTGGCCGCCCTGGAAGCGGTGGTCCATGTGCTGGGTCGAGGCGGGGCGCGGACCATCGAGTTCGCCGACTTTCATCGCCTGCCCGGCGATGCGCCGGAGCGCGATAACCAGTTGGCCGACGATGAGCTGATCACTGCCATCGAATTGCCTGCCGCCGGTTTTGCCGACCATAGCCAATACCTGAAGATCCGTGATCGCGCCTCCTACGCCTTTGCGCTGGTTTCGGTGGCCGCGGCGCTGGAGCTGGACGGGCCGGTGATTCGCCAGGCGCGCCTGGCCCTGGGGGGCGTGGCGCACAAGCCCTGGCGCGACCGGGCGGTGGAGAACTGGCTGACCGGGCAGACCGTCAGCCGCGAAACCTTCACCGCCGCCGCCGACGCCTTGCTGCAAAACGCCGAGCCGCTGGAGCACAACGGCTTCAAGGTCAGACTGGCGCGCCGGGCCATTGTCCGCGCCTTGAGTGATGCCGCGCTGGGTAACGCACCGCAGGGAGGACACGCCTGATGAACGCTCCGAGCAAATCCATAGGGCAGCCACTCGACCGGGTCGATGGCCTGCTCAAGGTAACGGGACAAGCCCGTTACGCCGCTGAATACCCCGAGGACGGCTTGCTGCACGGCAGCGTCGTGTCCGGCACGGTGGCCCGTGGCCGTGTGCGGCGCATCGATGCTTCCCGGGCCCTGGCGCTGCCCGGCGTAGTTGCGGTCATCGACCACACCAACCGGCCGAGAATCGCCAGCTATGACGAGCCCTACCAGGATGCCGATGCGGCGGACGGCTCGCCGTTCCGGCCGTTGTACAACGACCAGGTGCTCTACAGCGGCCAACCACTGGCCCTGGTGGTGGCGCAAAACCTTGAACTGGCCCGGTATGCCGGTTCGCTCGTTGAAATCGAATACGAAGCCGAGGGTCATCAGACCGATCTGATCACCCTGCAAAACGACGCCCATCCGGCACCGGCTGAACTGCCCAAGCCCCGTGGGAATTTTCAGGGCGAGTACGCCAGCTCCGCGCTCAGCGTGGACGTGTCCTACAGCACGCCCATTGAACACCACAACCCCATGGAGCCACATGCTTCCACCGTGCTGTATCAGCCTGATGGCAGCCTGCACATCCATGACAAGACCCAAGGCACGCAGAACTGCCAGGCCTATGTGCAAAAGGTCTTCGGGCTTGAGAAGGAGCAGGTACGAGTGTTTGCCGCGTTTGTTGGCGGCGCCTTTGGTTCCGGGCTGCGCCCGCAGTATCAATTGCCACTGGCCGTGATGGCGGCTTTGGCCCTCAAGCGCTCGGTGCGGGTCAGTCTGACGCGCCAGCAGATGTTCACCTTTGGTTATCGGCCACGAACCCTCCAGCGCGTGCAGCTGGGAGCGGCGGCCAATGGTCGCTTGCTGGCCGTGGCGCACACCGCCGTCGGCCAGACCTCGCGCTTCGAGGACTTCACCGAGCACGTGGTGGAGTGGAGCGGCATGCTCTATCACTGCGACAACGTGGCGTTGACCTACAAGTTGGTGCCACTGGACGTCTACACCCCCCTGGACATGCGCGCCCCTGGTGCCGCCCTCGGGCTGGTTGGCCTGGAATGCGCCATGGATGAACTGGCCTGTGCCTTGGCGATCGATCCGATCCAACTGCGCTTGATCAACTACGCCGAACGCAACGAGAACGAAGGCAAGCCGTACTCCAGCAAGGAACTGCGTGAGTGCTATGCCCAAGGCGCCCGTCGTTTCGGCTGGGACAAGCGCAACCCGGAACCGCGCAGCATGCGTGAAGGCCGGCAACTGGTGGGTTGGGGCATGGCCGGCGGCGTGTGGGAGGCGATGCAGCAGAAGGCCACTGCCCAGGCTTCGCTGGATACCAATGGCAAGCTGACCGTCAGCAGCGCCACCACGGACATCGGCACCGGGACCTATACGGTCATGACCCAGATCGCCGCCGAGGCGTCAGGCGTTTCCCTTGAAAACGTCACGTTTGTCCTGGGAGACTCGTCGCTGCCCACCGCGCCCCTGCAGGGCGGTTCGTTCACCGTCTCGTCGGTGGGCACCGCCGTGCAGCAGGCCTGCGAAGCACTGAAGGACAAACTCCTGGCCGTGGCTCGCCAGGCCTGTCCCGCCTTCAGTGGCGCGACCCTCGAGCAAGTGACGTTCGTCGACGGCCAACTGCGGCTGGGCGAGGCGAGTATCGCCCTGGCGGAGCTGGCGCAGAAGAGCGGGGAGACACCGTTGCAGGCCCAAGTCACCGCCGAGCCGGATGCAAAACGCCAGGCCTACGCCACGGCCACCCACTCGGCGGTGTTCGTCGAGGTGCTGGTGGACGAAGACCTGGGGACGGTGAAGGTCAATCGTGTAGTCAGCGCCATTGCCGCCGGCCGGGTCATCAACCCGAAAACCGCCCGCAGCCAGATTCTCGGCGGCGTGGTGTGGGGTGTCGGCATGGCCCTGCATGAAGAGACCCTGACCGATCACGCCCTGGGTCGCCACATGAACCACAACCTGGCCGAGTATCACCTGCCGGTCAGCGCCGACATCGGCGACATCGAGGTGATTTTCGTCGAGGAGCATGACGAGATCGTCAATGCGCTCGGGTCCAAGGGTGTGGGTGAAATCGGTGTCGTCGGGGTGGCTGCGGCGGTAGCCAATGCGATTTACCATGCCACCGGCAAGCGGGTGCGGGACTTTCCCATCACCCTCGATAAGTTGCTCTAGGCTTTTGCTTCATCCACCGGTTCGTGCATCCGGTCACGGTTGGCCAGGGTCGGGAACAGTTTGATCCAGGTTCCGGTGACCAGCAGCGTGCCGACACCGCCCATGACCACCGCCGGCACGGTGCCGAACCAGTGGGCGGTGAGGCCGGACTCGAACTCGCCCAACTGGTTCGAGGCGCCGATGAACAGCCCGTTCACCGCGCTGACCCGGCCGCGCATTTCATCCGGTGTTTCCAGTTGTACGAAGGAGGCGCGGATCACCATGCTGATCATGTCCGCCGCGCCCAGCACCACCAGCACCGCCAGGGAAAACCAGAACGAGGTGGAAAGCCCGAATGCAATGGTGGCGACGCCAAATACGCCTACCGCCGTGAACATCACCCGGCCGACTTTGCGCTCCACGGCAAACCGCGCCAGCCACAGCGACATCAGCAAGGCCCCGACCGCCGGTGCCGAGCGCAACAGGCCCAGGCCCCAGGGGCCGGTGAGCAGGATGTCCTTGGCAAACACCGGCAGCAACGCCGTCGCGCCGCCGAGCAACACCGCGAACAGGTCCAGGGAGATCGCCCCGAGAATGTCCGGGCGGCTGCGAATGAAGCGAATCCCGGCCAGCAACGAATCCAACGTCGCCTTGCCTTTGTTCAGCGGCATCTGCCGGGCGGGCAGGTTGAGCATCAGGCAGCAGGCAATCAGGTAAAGCACCACGGTGGGCCCATAGACCCAGACACTGCCGAAGGCGTAGAGCAAGCCGCCAAGGGCCGGGGCGACGATGGTGGCCGACTGCTGGGCCGATTGCGCGGCGGCCACGGCGCGGGGAAACAGGCCTGCCGGCACGATGCTCGGCAGCAACGCCTGGGTGGTCGGCATCTCGAAGGAGCGGGCGGCGCCCAGGAGGAAGGCGAGGATGAAGATCAATTCCCGCGTGACATGGTCGGTGGCGCTACCGACCGCCAGCGCCAGGGCAATCAGGGCTTGCAGTGACTGGCAAAGCGCCGCGACCTTGCGCCGGTCATAGCGGTCGGCCACGTGTCCGGTGTGGAGCATGAACAGCACGCGCGGGGCAAACTCCACCAACCCCACCAGACCCAAGTCGAGGACGTTGCCGGTCAGTTGATAGAGGTTCCAGCCGATGGCCACGGTGAGCATCTGGAAGCCGCTGGCGGTGAATATCCGGGCCAGCCAGAAGGCGATGAAGGGACGATGGTGACGGAGCAGCAGCGGCGCTTGGCTGGGCATCTATGACGGGTCCGGTGGTGAATGCCACGAGATTATCACCGAGCTGTAACCGGAAGTTGCGATGACTGGAAAAATAGTTAGCCAAGCATCGATCTCGCGATGACTTGATCTTGTGGCGAGGGGATTTATCCCCGCTGGGTCGCGAAGCGGCCCCAAAGTGCTTGGTGGCCGGGGGATTTTGGCGAGTGCTGCGCACTCGAACGGGGATAAATCCCCTCGCCATAAAGGACCTCTGCGGGGCGCGAGGCTCCCTGCATGGGTACTGAGACAACCTGTCACGCGACAAACGACCACGCCGTTCATCGACGAGAATGCGGCTACTCTTTGATCATTGCTTGATCCAGATCAATACCTTTCGGGGTGTTGGGCTGGAGGCCATCCGGCCAGAGTCCTGCGTTGTGACGGTTATAAAAAGAACGATTTGAAGAGCATCGCACTCCATATCCCTGGGGTGGGTGCAAGCCCCGCCCGCAGCCGGTTTTACCTGACAGAGGAAGACTTATGTTCGGTTTGGAGGCGCTCGATCTCGCCCGAATCCAGTTCGCGTTCACGATCTCGTTCCACATCCTGTTCCCGGCCATCACCATCGGCCTGGCGAGTTACCTGGCGGTGCTCGAGGGCCTGTGGCTCAAGACCCGCGATGACACCTACCGCGACCTGTACCACTTCTGGTCGAAGATCTTTGCCGTCAACTTCGGCATGGGCGTGGTGTCCGGGTTGGTCATGGCTTATCAGTTCGGGACCAACTGGAGCCGCTTTTCGGACTTCGCCGGTGCGGTGACCGGACCGCTGCTGACCTACGAGGTGCTCACGGCGTTCTTCCTCGAAGCCGGTTTCCTGGGCGTGATGCTGTTTGGCTGGAACCGCGTCGGCCGCGGCCTGCATTTCTTTTCCACCGTCATGGTGGCGATCGGCACCCTGATCTCGACCTTCTGGATCCTGTCTTCCAATAGCTGGATGCAAACCCCCCAGGGTTACGAAATCATCGACGGCCGAGTGATCCCGGTGGACTGGCTGGCGGTCGTGTTCAACCCCTCGTTTCCTTATCGATTGCTGCACATGTCCACCGCGGCGTTTGTCGCCACGGCGTTCTTCGTTGGTTCGTCTGCGGCCTGGCACCTGCTGCGCGGTCGCGATAACCCGGCCATCCGCCGGATGTTGTCGATGGCGATGTGGATGGCCTTGCTGGTGGCGCCGATACAAGCGGTCATCGGCGACTTCCATGGCCTGAACACCCTCAAGCACCAACCTGCGAAAATCGCCGCCATCGAGGGCCATTGGGAAAACGTCGGCAATGAACCAACTCCGCTGATCCTGTTCGGCTGGCCGGACATGCAAGCGGAAAAAACCAAATATGCCGTGGAAATTCCTTACCTGGGCAGCCTGATCCTGACCCACAGCCTGGACAAGCAGGTGCCGGCCCTCAAGGAGTTTCCGCCTGAGGACCGCCCGAACTCGACCATCGTGTTCTGGTCGTTCCGGGTCATGGTCGGCCTCGGGTTGTTGATGATCTTCACTGGGCTGTGCAGCCTGTGGCTGCGCCGCAACGATCGGATCTATCAATCCCGACCGTTCCTCTACATGGTGCTGTGGATGGGGCCGTCCGGGCTGGTCGCGATCCTGGCCGGCTGGTTTACCACGGAAATCGGCCGTCAGCCGTGGGTGGTCTATGGCTTGATGCGCACGGCCGATGCGTCGTCCGGCCACAGCTTCGCTCAGATGAGCATCACCCTGGTGCTGTTCGTCGTGGTGTATTTCGCGCTGTTCGGTGCAGGCCTGAGCTACATGATGCGTCTGGTGCGCAAGGGGCCGGAGGCCCACGAAGCCGAGCCGAGCGACGGTGGCCCGGGCCAGAAACGTACGCCGGCCCGACCATTGTCGGCCGCCGATGACGGTGACGATGTGGACCACAACGACCGCTCGAACAAGGGGAATTGAGTCATGGGTATTGATCTTCCGCTGATCTGGGCCGTGGTCATCATCTTCGGCATCATGATGTACGTGATCATGGACGGCTTCGACCTGGGGATTGGCATCCTCTTCCCCTTCGTCAAGGGCGAGCGCGACCGCGACGTGATGATGAACACCGTGGCACCGGTCTGGGACGGTAACGAAACCTGGCTGGTGCTGGGCGGTGCCGGGCTGTTCGGGGCATTTCCGCTGGCCTACTCGGTGGTGCTGTCGGCGCTGTACCTGCCGCTGATCCTGATGCTCATCGGCCTGATCTTCCGCGGCGTGGCCTTCGAATTCCGCTTCAAGGCCAAGGCGCACAAGCGGCACCTCTGGGACAAGGCATTCATTGGCGGTTCGCTGACGGCCACCTTCTTCCAGGGCGTGGCGCTGGGAGCGTTCATCGACGGCTTCGAGGTGGTCAATCGCCAGTTCGCCGGCGGCTCCCTGGACTGGTTCACGCCGTTCACGGTGTTCTGTGGCCTGGCGTTGATCGCGGCCTATGCGCTGCTTGGTTGCACCTGGTTGATCATGAAGACCGAGGGCAAGTTGCAAGAGCAGATGCATGACCTGGCCCGGCCACTGGCGTTCGTGGTGCTGGCGGTGATCGGCATCGTCAGCATCTGGACGCCGCTGGCCCACGCGGACATCGCGGCCCGCTGGTTCACCCTGCCGAACCTGTTCTGGTTCCTGCCGGTGCCAATCCTGGTGCTGGTGACGATGTACGGATTGTTCCGCGCGGTGGCCCGCAATGCCAACTACACGCCTTTCATCCTGACCCTGGTGCTGATCTTCCTCGGCTACAGCGGCTTGGGCATCAGCCTGTGGCCGAACATCGTGCCGCCGTCCATCTCGATCTGGGACGCCTCGTCACCGCCCCAGAGCCAAGGCTTCATGCTGGTGGGCACGCTGTTCATCATTCCGCTGATCCTGGTGTACACCTTCTGGAGCTACTACGTGTTCCGCGGCAAGGTGACCCATGACGACGGCTACCATTGAGGGCGTCGAACATGGCCAAACCTGACTTGAAAGACATCGAGGCCGCCGAGCGCAAGCCACTCTGGCAACGGCTCGGCTGGCTGGCGCTGATCTGGGCCGGCAGTGTGCTGGCGTTGTTCATCGTCGCCAGCCTGATGCGGATGTTCATGAATGCCGCAGGGCTGACCACCCACTGATTCCCTGTGGGAGCAAGCCTTGCACCCACAGGGAACGATTTATTTGCGGGCCTTGAGAATGACGAATTTTGGCGTCGCGGCCACTTGCTCGACGCCTCTGAACAACCGCGCCAGTTTGCTGTGGTAGCCCAGGTGCCGGTTGCCGACGATGTACAGCGCGCCGCCCACCACCAACGCTTCGCGGGCCTGCTGGAACATCCGCCAGGCCAGGAAGTCGCCCACCACTTGCTGTTGGTGGAAGGGCGGGTTGCACAACACCACATCCAGTGACTGCGACGCTTGTCCGGCCAGGCCATCACCGGCCTGCAGGGTCACTTCGCGTTCGCCCAAGGCCGCACGCCAATTCTCGGCGGCCGATTGCACGGCCATATACGACTCGTCCACCAGAGTGTAATGGGCCTCGGGGTTTTGCAGGGCACTGGCGATGGCCAGCACGCCGTTGCCGCAGCCCAGGTCCGCGACCCGGGCCGTCCCGAGGTTTTTCGGCAGATGGGGCAGGAACGCGCGGGTGCCGATGTCCAGGCCTTCACGACAGAACACGTTGGCATGGTTGAGCAGTTCGATCTTTGGCTCGTCCAGCCAGTAGCGCGTGGGGTAGGGCGATGGGACCGCTGCCTTGACGGCAGGGGTGGCGATCAATAGCCGGGCTTTCTTCACCGCCAGGGAGGCCTGCACCGGGCCGATGTAACGCTCCAGCAAATCGCCGGCGGCCCGGGGCAGGTGCTTGACCATGGCCCCGGCAATCACCTGGGCGCCCGGTGCCAGTTGGCCTTGCAGGCGAATCAGTTGTTCCTCCAGCAGCGCCAGGGTTTTCGGTACTTTGATCAGGACGCGATCGAACGGGCCGGTCAGCGGCTCGCTGGCGGGCAGCGTTGGCACGGCGTCGAAGGCGCGGCCGTTGCGCACCAGGTTTTTTTCCAGCGCCTGAAATGCCAGGAAGGAATCGCCGCTGCTGGTGACCTGGGTGTTGCCGGCCAGGCTGGCGGCCAGGCCACCGAAGCCGTCATTGAGCACCAGGACCCGAGTCTGCGCGGCCGGCTGTTGTTCGGCCAGATACGCAAGCAGGTATTCATCGGCCGCGTCGAAGGCTTGCAGCGGTTCGTTCTGCTGTTCGGGTTGGCGGATCAGGTCGAGTTGGGCGAAAGGGCTGTCAAGCAGGGGCATGGCTGGGGACTCTGGAGATCAACGAATGTCCCGCTGCCTGGAGGTAGGTGTGTGTGCGGGACCGCCTGAATGAACGGCGTCGCTTGCAAGAGGCGGCATCATTCAAGAGGGACCGTAAATGGTACGTTTTTTTGTTGCACTTTACTCGCGGGTTTTTTCAGCTCGGCAGCGCCGGACCACGGCTCAGATCACATGGATCTGGGCGGCCTTGGCCACCGCTGAAATCTTATTGCTGACATTCAGTTTTCGCATGCAACTGCACACGTGGAAATTCACTGTTCGTTCGGAAAGGCAGAGAATCCTGGCCACTTCCGATGCCGTCTTGCCTTCTGCTGACCACCTCAGCACTTCGATTTCTCTCGGTGACAAGTGATAGTTCTGCTTGACTGTGACGGTGTCAGACAGTTTTTTTCTGGCGAGCGCATGCAGCCTTTGACTGACGAAGATGGCATAGCCGAGATTTCCATAGTGCTCCTCGATATCAATGGGGCAATGGGTTCGTGCGAGGCTGAACAGGCTGCACTGCACCCCTTGTTCATCATGTACGGCCTGCGTCCAGCCGTAATTGAGTCCCTGCCGATTAAGTTCCTGCCATAACTTGGGGGCCTGAGCGAAAACAGTCTCATCCCACAAGATTGGGAGCGCGGATTGATTGCAATGTGCTACTAATGGATCGTTTGACGCATAACCATTTTGTTCATAAAGCCGGTCCCATCCATAAGGGTAGTTATTTAAGTTCACCTTGCTGGTGTGTTTATCGGGAGCGCCGAGATAGGCGGCAAATGCACAATATTCAAATCCTTGATTGTTAAAGAAATTCAGTGCCATGCGATAGGCCGTCTGTAGATCTTTTTCACAGGATAATTTCCTCAGCAACAAGTCCTTCCACTTGTCCATCGCTCTCTCCTGGGTTTGATTCGTCCATGGGGATCCAATCCATGATGCGAAATTTTAGTGTAGGACTAATCCTAATATGTAGTGAATTTTTTTTGTTTGTTTAAATTTTTAAACAATGAGGTGTTAATTTTTCAGAATGATTTCTTTTGCGGTGTTATTGGTTTGTACAAGTTCGGTAAAAGATTTAATGGCGGCGTTGATGGCTGCAGATAAAGGGCTGCTACTCGTCCGTCGGTGGTGAAACCGTTGACTTTGCGGGACACTGTACATCTTGTTTCTCAGGAGTGGCTCATGACCGATAGCGCAGAGAAGTTCACCCGCCAAACCCTACTCGATGTCCAGCCGTTGACGCCTCATTTGTTTACTTTGCGCACGACTCGGGATCGCGGCTTTCGCTTCCGGGCGGGGCAGTTTGCTCGGCTGGGCGTCGCCAAGGCGGACGGCACCACCGTCTGGCGGGCGTATTCCATGGTGTCGTCGCCGTTCGACGAGTATCTCGAATTCTTTTCCATCGTGGTTCCCGATGGCGAATTCACCAGCGAACTCAGCCGCTTGCAGCCGGGTGACGAACTGTTGGTGGATCGCCAGGCTTTTGGCTACCTGACCCTGGACCGCTTCGTCGATGGTCGGGATTTGTGGTTGCTGTCCACGGGAACGGGCGTGGCGCCGTTTCTTTCGATCCTCCAGGATTTTGAGGTCTGGGAAAAATTCGAGCGGATCATCCTCGTGTACAGCGTGCGCGAGGCGCGGGAACTGGCCTATCAGGCGCTGATCGCAGAGCTGCCCCAGCGCGACTACCTGGCCGCGTACGCTCACAAGTTTCGTTTCATTGCGACCGTCACCCGTGAACCGCACCCGGGGGCGCTCAATGGACGCATTACCACGTTGATCGACAATGGCGAGTTGGAGCGCGCGGCCGGCGTGGCGCTGACGCCGGAGCATTCGCGGGTGATGCTGTGCGGCAACCCGCAAATGATCGACGACACACGCAAGCGGCTCAAGGCCATGGGCCTGCAGCTGAGCCTGACCCGTCGTCCGGGCCAGGTGGCAGTGGAAAACTACTGGTAGGCTCAGGGCCGCTCGTTCTGAGCCTTGAGCAGGTCGCGAATCTCACTCAGCAGCAGCTCTTCCTTGGTCGGAACCGGAGGCGCGCTGGGGGCTACGGCCTCTTCACGCTTGAGGCGGTTGATGGCCTTGACACCCATGAAAATGGCGAACGCCACGATGATGAAGTCAATGGTGCTCTGGATGAATTTACCGTAGGCCAGTACCACGGCAGGGGCATCACCTTGGGCGGCCTTGAGGGTGATGGCCAGGTCACTGAAATCCACGCCACCGATCAACAGACCAATCGGCGGCATGATCACGTCGCCAACGAAGGACGAAACGATTTTGCCAAAAGCGGCACCGATGATGATCCCGACGGCCATGTCGACGACATTGCCTTTGACCGCGAAGGCCTTGAACTCGCTTAGCACGCCCATGAGTGATTCCTTGTGATAGATGAAAGATGAGTGGCAGTGTAAGTCAGTCTGATGAGTCCTGCTCGAAACGCTTGCTTACAAAGCTCCAGTTATCGACCGGGACTCGGATGAAAAGTTTTCAAAGTGCCATCAATCGCGCGTGATACGCGGTTTCAGTTCGGCGCCCTACAACGTTTTTTCTATCGGTACGGTACGGCATTTCTATTTAGGTTTTCCTTTTCCCGGCACTAGCCTCTGCATGGCGCACATGGATGCGCTCTATAACATCAGAGGAACATGCTATGAACACTTCCCTTGGCCACGGGGCTTATTCCCATCGCCGCGCTTTTTTTGTGCTGACCGCAAGCCTTCTGTCCTTGTCTGTCAATGCGGCCACCCTGACCCGGGACAACGGTGCGGCGGTCGGCGATAACCAGAACTCGCAAACGGCGGGTCCGAATGGTCCGACCCTGCTGCAAGACGTGCAGTTGATCCAGAAGCTCCAGCGCTTCGATCGTGAACGCATCCCCGAGCGCGTGGTGCATGCCCGCGGTACTGGCGCCCACGGCACGTTCACGGTGTCCGACGACCTCAGCGACCTGACCAAGGCCAAGGTTTTCGCCGCCGGCCAAGTCACTCCAGTGTTCGTGCGTTTCTCGGCCGTGGTGCACGGCAATCATTCGCCGGAAACCCTGCGCGACCCCCGTGGATTCGCCACGAAGTTCTACACCGCCGACGGTAACTGGGACTTGGTGGGCAACAACTTTCCGACTTTCTTCATCCGTGACGCCATCAAGTTTCCAGACATGGTCCATGCTTTCAAGCCTGACCCGCGGACTAACCTGGACGATGATTCACGCCGTTTCGACTTCTTCTCCCATGTTCCAGAATCGACCCGCACCCTGACCGAGTTGTATTCCAACTCAGGCACACCGGCCAGTTACCGTGAAATGGACGGTAACGGCGTACATGCCTACAAACTGGTTAATGCCAAGGGTGAAGTTCATTACGTGAAGTTTCATTGGAAAAGTTTGCAGGGCTTGAAAAATCTCGATCCGAAAGAAGTTGTGAAAGTTCAGGGTCAAGATTACAGCCATATGACCAATGATTTGGTTAGTCATATTAATAAGGGCGACTTTCCGAAATGGGACTTGTACGTCCAGGTGCTCAATCCACAGGACCTTGCCAAATTCGACTTCGATCCATTGGACGCCACCAAGATCTGGCCGGGTGTGCCCGAGCGCAAGGTCGGGCAAATGGTCTTGAACCGCAACCCGGCGAATGTCTTCCAGGAAACCGAGCAGGTGGCCATGGCGCCGGCCAATCTGGTGCCAGGCATCGAGCCCTCCGAGGACCGATTGCTCCAGGGGCGGGTGTTCTCCTACGCCGATACGCAAATGTACCGGATAGGCGCCAATGCCCTGCAATTGCCGATCAACGCCCCCAAGGTGGCGGTGAACAACGGCAACCAGGACGGTGCAATGAACCCCGGTAGCACCAGCACCGGCGTGAATTACCAACCGAGCCGCCTGATGCCTCGTGAAGAACCGCAAGCAGCCCGCTACAGCCAGGCCGCGCTGAGTGGCAGCACTCAGCAGGCGAAGATCCAGCGCGAGCAGAACTTCAAGCAGGCCGGTGATCTGTATCGTTCGTTCAGCAAGAAAGAGCGTGATGACCTGATCGAAAGCTTCGGTGGCTCTTTGGCGACCACCGATGACGAGAGCAAGCACATCATCCTGTCGTTCCTCTATAAGGCCGATCCTGAATACGGCACTGGCGTGGCTCGTGTCGCCAAAGGTGACTTGGCCCGGGTCAAGGCCCTGGCGGAAAAACTGACTGACTGATCCACAGCCAGGCAGGTGCATGACCTGTGGGAGCAAAGCTTGCTCGCGAAACAGGCGCTGGGGTCTGAAACCAGACCGAGTTGTCTGCATCGCGGGCAAGCCTTGCTCCCACGACCGTGCCCCCGCAGTCATCTGCCAGAGGAGACGTCATGATGCGCAGATTTCTTTTATCGATGCTTGCGACCTGGTCAATGAGCGTACTGGCCGATCAGCCAATACCCACCGAACCGGCCGCCGTACAAGAACAGCTGCAAAACTATTATTTCGACGCCGCTCGCCGGGGCGATGTGCCGATGCTCGATACGTTTATCGAGGCCGGTTATTCGCTGGATACCCGGGATGAGAAGGGCTACACCGCGCTGATTCTGGCGGCGTATCACGGCCACGGCCCGGCGGTGGAGCGGCTGCTGGCCGCGGGTGCCGATGCCTGTGCCCAGGACAAACGCGGCAACACGGCGCTGATGGGCGCCATTTTCAAGGGCGAAGTGCAGATTGCCCGTCGTTTGCTGTCCACCGATTGCAGCCCGGACCAACGCAACGGTGCCGGGCAGACCGCCGCGATGTATGCCGGCCTGTTCAAGCGTGGCGAGTTGCTCGATGCCTTGAAAGCCAAGGGCGCCGACCTGCAGGCCCGGGATCCGTTGGGCAATAGCGCGGCAGACCTGGCGAAGGGTGAAATCAGAATGCCGGCCCCGCGCTGACGTCCCCTGGGCTATCATCGCGGTTTTTCTCCGGAGTTCAGATGGCCAAGGCAAAGCGCATGTACGGCTGCACCGAGTGCGGCTCGACCTTTCCCAAATGGGCCGGCCAGTGCAGCGAATGCGGGGCCTGGAACACCCTGACCGAGACCATGGTGGAAAGCGGCGGGGCGGCGGCCCCCACCGGGCGCACGGGCTGGGCCGGCCAGCAGGCGCAGATCAAGACCCTGGCCGAAGTCAGCGTTGAAGAAATCCCGCGATTCTCCACCGCGTCCGGCGAGCTGGACCGCGTGCTGGGCGGTGGCCTGGTGGACGGCTCGGTGGTGCTGATCGGCGGGGATCCGGGCATCGGCAAATCCACCATCCTGTTGCAAACCTTGTGCAACCTTGCCACCCGAATGCCGGCGCTGTACGTCACTGGCGAAGAGTCCCAGCAACAGGTCGCCATGCGTGCGCGGCGCCTGGGCTTGCCCCAGGACCAGTTAAGGGTCATGACCGAAACGTGCATCGAAACCATCATCGCCACGGCGCGCCTGGAAAAGCCCAAGGTGATGGTCATCGACTCGATCCAGACCATTTTCACCGAACAGCTGCAATCGGCCCCGGGCGGTGTGTCCCAGGTGCGTGAAAGCGCGGCGTTGCTGGTGCGCTACGCCAAGCAGAGCGGCACGGCGATTTTCCTGGTGGGCCACGTCACCAAGGAAGGTGCGTTGGCGGGACCGCGTGTGTTGGAGCACATGGTCGATACCGTGTTGTATTTCGAAGGCGAGTCCGATGGCCGCCTGCGTTTGCTGCGTGCAGTGAAGAACCGCTTTGGTGCCGTCAACGAACTGGGCGTGTTCGGCATGACCGACAGGGGCCTGAAAGAAGTCTCAAACCCTTCGGCGATCTTTCTGACGCGTGCCCAGGAAGAAGTCCCCGGCAGCGTGGTCATGGCGACGTGGGAAGGGACCCGCCCGATGTTGGTCGAGGTGCAGGCGCTGGTGGACGACAGCCACTTGGCGAACCCACGGCGGGTCACCCTGGGCCTGGATCAGAATCGGCTGGCCATGCTGCTGGCAGTGTTACATCGACATGGCGGGATTCCAACCCACGACCAGGACGTGTTCCTCAACGTCGTGGGCGGGGTCAAGGTGCTGGAGACCGCGTCCGACCTGGCGTTGATGGCGGCGGTCATGTCCAGCCTGCGTAACCGGCCGCTGCCCCACGACCTGTTGGTGTTCGGCGAAGTCGGGCTGTCGGGGGAAGTGCGACCGGTGCCCAGCGGGCAGGAGCGGCTCAAGGAAGCGGCCAAGCACGGCTTCAAGCGCGCCATCGTGCCCAAGGGCAACGCGCCGAAGGAAGCCCCTGCGGGGCTGCAGATCATTGCCGTGACGCGCTTGGAGCAGGCGTTGGATGCGTTGTTCGAATAACCCTGGAGTTCCTGTGGTGAGGGGATTTATCCCCGCTGGGCAGCGAAGCAGCCCTGACACCTGACAACTCGGTTCGTCAGGTTAATCGAGTCGCTTCTTTTAGGGCTGCGGTGCAGCCCGGCGGGGATAAATCCCCTCGCCACAAGGGGCCGTCATCGGATTCAAACCTGGATCAGCGCCGCCAACTCCCGTTCCAGCTCGTCATGGTCGGCCAGGTTCAACTCCACCAGGCGACGCAGGTGGGCGATGGAGTCCAGGTCGATGTGCTCGCAGACGAAGCCCAGGTGGCCGTGGTCGTCGTGGGCCAATCGAACCTCCATCCGCACCTCCACCTCATTGCTCAGGTGGACATCGGCCACGAAGGGTTCCTCCGGGTTGCCGAGCCAGGGCTCGGGCTTTTTGATCAGCAGGCCCTTGAGGGACAGGTCCAGCAATTCAACTGGCCAGATGAAGGGACCCTGGCTCAGTTCCGTCCTGGCATGAAACTCGATTCGTACGAAGCGGCGGCGTTCGCTCATGACCCGTCCTCTCTGAAGATTCATTGACTATAGACCCAACCTGCGGGTCTTCGTCACCGTTCGGTCGGCAACAGAAGAACGTCGGGTATGGCCTTTGCCTGGGTTAGCGCTAAACTCCAGTGGCTTTCTTTCTTGTCCACCCTGGCTGGAATATAAAAATGAACAACAACAATAGCCTGCTGCGCCATCTACCCTGGCTACTGCTTGCCGTCGTCGGCGCGTGCGCCCTGGGGGTCGTGGCCTTGCGCCGAGGCGAAGCGATCAACGCCTTGTGGATCGTCGTCGCCGCCGTGGCCATCTACCTGGTCGCCTACCGCTACTACAGCCTCTTCATCGCCAACAACGTGATGCAACTCGATGCGCGCCGGGCCACTCCCGCCGTGCTCAACAACGATGGCCTGGACTATGTTCCGACCAACAAACACATTCTCTTCGGCCACCATTTCGCGGCCATTGCCGGGGCGGGGCCGTTGGTCGGGCCGGTGCTGGCGGCGCAGATGGGCTACCTGCCCGGCACGCTCTGGCTGATCGCCGGCGTGGTGCTGGCCGGTGCCGTGCAGGACTTCATGGTCCTGTTCCTGTCCACCCGTCGCAACGGTCGCTCCCTGGGCGACATGGTGCGCGAGGAAATGGGCCGCATCCCCGGCACCATCGCGCTGTTCGGCTGCTTCCTGATCATGATCATCATCCTCGCGGTGCTGGCGCTGATCGTGGTCAAGGCCCTGGCCGAGAGCCCGTGGGGGATCTTCACGGTGATGGCGACCATCCCGATCGCGATGTTCATGGGCATCTACATGCGCTACATCCGCCCGGGCCGCATCGGAGAAATCTCGATCATCGGCGTGCTGTTGCTGCTGGGCTCGATCTGGCTGGGTGGGCAGATCGCCGCCGACCCGGTCTGGGCCAAGGCCTTCACCTTCACCGGCATCCAGATCACCTGGATGCTGATCGGCTATGGCTTCGTCGCGGCGGTGCTGCCGGTGTGGCTGATCCTGGCACCGCGGGACTACCTGTCGACCTTCCTCAAGATCGGCACCATCGTCGCCCTGGCGATCGGCATCCTGGTCACCATGCCCGAGCTGAAAATGCCGGCACTGACCCAGTTCACCGACGGCACCGGGCCGGTGTGGAAGGGCGGGCTGTTCCCGTTCCTGTTCATCACCATCGCCTGCGGCGCGGTCTCGGGCTTCCATGCGCTGATTTCCTCGGGCACCACGCCCAAGCTGCTGGATAACGAAACCAACGCCCGCTACATCGGTTACGGCGGCATGCTGATGGAGTCCTTCGTGGCGATCATGGCCATGGTCGCGGCTTCGGTCATCGAGCCAGGCGTGTACTTCGCCATGAACAGCCCGGCGGCGATCGTCGGCGGTGACGTGGTGGCCGTGGCCCAGACCGTCAGCAGTTGGGGTTTTGCCATCACGCCCGAGGCGCTGCAAGCGGTGGCCAAGGACATCGGCGAGACCACCGTGCTGGCCCGTGCCGGCGGTGCGCCGACCCTGGCGGTCGGTATCGCGCAGATCCTGCACTCGGTATTGCCGGGTGAGAACACCATGGCGTTCTGGTACCACTTCGCGATCCTGTTCGAAGCGCTGTTCATCCTCACCGCCGTGGACGCCGGCACCCGTGCCGGGCGGTTCATGCTCCAGGACCTGCTCGGCTCGTTCGTGCCGGCCCTCAAGCGCACCGAATCTTGGGCCGCCAACCTGATCGCCACCGCCGGCTGCGTCGCGCTGTGGGGTTATTTGCTGTACCAGGGCGTGATCGATCCGCTGGGCGGCATCAACACCTTGTGGCCGCTGTTCGGCATCTCCAACCAGATGCTGGCCGGTATCGCCCTGATGCTCGCCACCGTGGTGCTGATCAAGATGAAGCGCCAGCGCTACGTCTGGGTGACCATGCTGCCGGCGGCCTGGCTGTTGATCTGCACCACCTCGGCAGGCCTGATCAAGCTGTTCGACGCCAACCCGGCGATCGGCTTCCTGGCCCTGGCGCGCAAATACAACGATGCCCTGGCCGCCGGCCAGATCCTGGCCCCGGCCAAGAGCATCGAGCAGATGCAGCACGTGGTGTACAACGCCTACACCAACGCGACGCTGACGGTGTTGTTCCTGTTCGTGGTCTTCAGCATCCTGTTCTACGCGCTCAAGGTCGGCATCGCCGCCTGGGGTACAAAAGAGCGCACGGATAAAGAAGCACCGTTCCAGGCCCTGCCGGACGCTTGATAGAGGATTGCAACGATGTTCAATGACTTGAGTCGCCTGGGTAAATACCTCGGTCAGGCCGCCCGCCTGATGGTCGGCATGCCCGACTACGACAACTACGTCGAGCACATGCAAACCAAACACCCGGACAAACCGCTGATGGACTACGAGGCGTTCTTTCGCGAACGCCAGGAGGCCCGTTACGGTGGCAAGGGTGGGCCCAAGTGCTGTTGAGCCGGCAGCCCTGAGGCAACCTCTGTGGGAGCAGGCTTGCTCGCGAAGAGGGTGGGTCAGTCGATAAAAATGTTGACTGACCCACCGCATTCGCGGGCAAGCCCGCTCCCACAGTTGTTCTGGGGTGGGCTCAAGGTGTGTGTGCGCCCTGGATCCTTTGTGGGAACGAGCTTGCTCGCGATGGCGTCGGGTCAGTAGCATCGATGTCAGCTGACACACCGCCTTCGCGAGCAGGCTCGCTCCCACAAAACCGCTTTCCTCTCAGGCATCAAGGAGATTCAGTTTGTCCTCTCCCATTCCAGTCACCATCCTCAGCGGCTTCCTCGGCGCCGGCAAGACCACGTTGTTGCGCCATCTGCTCAAGGCCGAGCACGGCCTGAAAATCGCCGTGATCGAGAACGAGTTCAGCGATGCCGGTATCGACACCCAACTGCTGGGCGACGAGCCGGTGCAGGTCATGACCCTGGCCAACGGCTGCGTGTGCTGCACCATCCACACCGACCTGACCAAGGCCCTGTACCTGTTGCTCGAGCGGCTGGACAGCGGCGAGATCGCCTTCGATCGCTTGGTGATCGAATGCACCGGCCTGGCCGATCCGGCCCCTGTGGCGCAGACTTTTTTCATCGACGAGGACCTGCGCGAGCGCTACATCCTCGACGGGATCCTGACCCTGGTGGATGCCGCTCATGCCGACATCCACCTGACCCAGGCCATCGCCCAGGCACAGGTCGGGTTTGCCGATCGCCTGCTCCTGAGCAAGACCGATCTGGTGGAGGCCGCTCAGGTCCAGGCCCTTGGCGAACGCCTGACGCGCATCAACCGGCGGGCGCCGATCCGGGTGGTCGAGCACGGCAAGATCGACTTGGCCGAGTTGCTCGACATCCGTGGCTTCAATCTCAATGCGGACCTGGGGGCGGGGTTCAGCCTGCGCCCGGTTGGCAAGGCAACCACGGGCGATCGGATCAGCAGCCTTGTGCTGCGCACCGACAAGCCGCTGGATATCGACAAGCTCAGCGAGTTCATGAACCAGTTACTGGAAGAACACGGCAAGCAATTGCTGCGCTACAAGGGCGTGCTGAACATCGCGGGCGAACCCCGTCGGTTGGTGTTCCAGGGCGTGCTCAAGTTGTACGGTTTCGATTGGGACACCGAGTGGGCGCCAGGCGAAGCTCGGGAAAGCGTGATCGTGTTCATCGCCGATGAACTGCCCGAAGAGAAGATCCGCGCCGGCTTCGAAGCCGCGCTACTTTGACGAGGCTTTACCTGCGTTGGTCGAAAATGTCCGCCTGAAGCGCTTTTCGTGGCGAGGGAGCAAGCTCCCTCGCCACAGGGGATTGTGTCTGCCTACATTAAAAATGATCTACGGTTATTTATCTCAAAGGGTGCTTAGAATGAATGTCGCTTTTGACTGTTGTTCTGTTTCGGCAAGGTAGAGATAAGGTGAGCCTCGTAGCCGTAATCCCCCCACCTGTTTTTTATGGGCGGTCATGAGTGAAACAAGGGTATGGCCGGATTTGATATTCCCCGGCGTGATGACGTTCTGTTGAAAGTCGATAAGGGTGAAGAGCGTCGGGTTTTTAGTATTGGGGTCGTTGGCGCCGAGTACTTCAAACCAGCTTTTACTGAGCAGTTTGTTGTAGTGCTCGCCGGTGTTTTTAATGGTCAGGAGATAGCCACCCGCCGTATGCCGGAAATGCAACTGCAAGGGCTCGCCGCGCGTCCTCGGATCTTCGGCGCGCATGCCAAGCAGGTGTGAGTGATCCTGGGTCTGTGGTTTGCCGGTATAAAATCCACCGCTGAATGAACTGACGGTTGCCAGCGCGGGTTTGCCATGTAGCCTGCCCAGTAGATTGACGTGAGCGCTATACATATCAAGTGTTGCATGAAAGGAATGTTCACTGTCCATGTGAATATTGACTCCTGTCGTTGTTGAGTAAGTTTGGATGGAACGAGTCCGATAGTATTGAATTATTAATCGTCGGGGGGCTTGTCTGTATTGCAGAAGGTTAAATGCTGGCTGTACTTAGTTGTCTGGTCGTATGTTTTGCAGCACCAAAGAAAAGGCCCGCATCTTTCGATGCGGGCCTTTTCATTGACAGACTAGTGTTGCATCAAGCGCCGTATACCGGCAGCTTCTTGCAGATAGCCTTGACCTTCTCACGCACGGCGTCGATGACCGCTTCGTTGTTCAGGTCCGCCAGGATGTCGCAGATCCAGCCGGCCAGTTCCTTGCACTCGGCTTCCTTGAAACCGCGAGTGGTCACGGCCGGGGTGCCGAAACGCAGGCCCGAGGTGACGAACGGAGAGCGTGGGTCGTTGGGGACCGAGTTCTTGTTGACGGTGATGAACGCCTTGCCCAGCGCTGCGTCAGCGTCTTTGCCGGAGATCTCCTGCTTGATCAGGGACAGCAGGAACAGGTGGTTCTCGGTGCCGCCGGACACCACGTCGAAGCCACGCTCGATGAACACGCCGGCCATGGCCTTGGCATTCTTCACCACTTGTTGCTGGTAAGCCTTGAACTCAGGTTGCAGGGCTTCCTTGAAGCAGATCGCCTTGGCTGCGATCACGTGCTCCAGCGGGCCACCTTGTGCGCCTGGGAAGACGGCGGAGTTCAGCTTCTTCTCGATGTCGGCATTGGCGCGCGCCAGGATCAGGCCGCCACGTGGACCGCGCAGGGTCTTGTGGGTGGTGGTGGTGACCACGTCGGCGAACGGCACCGGGTTCGGGTAGACGCCTGCGGCGACCAGGCCGGCCACGTGGGCCATGTCGACGAACAGGTAGGCACCGACCTTGTCGGCGATCTCGCGGAAACGCGGGAAGTCGAGGACCTGGGAGTAGGCGGAGAAACCGGCCACGATCATTTTCGGCTTGTGCTCGAGGGCCAGGCGCTCGACTTCGTCGTAGTCGATCAGGCCGTTGCCGTCGATGCCGTACTGGATGGCGTTGTACAGCTTGCCGGAGGAGGAAACGCTGGCGCCGTGGGTCAGGTGACCGCCGTGGGCCAGGCTCATGCCCAGGATGGTGTCACCGGCCGACAGCAGCGCCAGGTATACGGCGGCGTTGGCTTGGGAGCCTGCGTGTGGCTGGACGTTGGCGTAATCGGCGCCGAACAGTTCCTTGGCGCGGTCGATGGCCAGTTGCTCGACCACGTCGACGTACTCGCAACCACCGTAGTAGCGCTTGCCCGGATAGCCTTCGGCGTACTTGTTGGTCAATACAGAGCCTTGAGCTTCCATCACCGCGGGGCTGGTGTAGTTTTCCGAAGCGATCAGCTCGATGTGCTCTTCCTGGCGCTGAGCTTCTTGCTCCATGGCGGCAAAGAGATCGGCGTCGTACTTGGCAATAGTCAAATCACGGCTGAACATGGCGGTCCTCAAGGATCGGGGCAGAAAAGGGGGGCATTCTACCTCAACCGGTTTTGGAAGGCATATGAAAGGGCGTCATGTCGCGGACGAATGGGATTCACGCACCATTCTGCGTTGCCCTGGCGGGCCTCATCGCGAGCAAGCTCGCTCCCACATTGGACCTGCGTACACATAACCTGTGGGAGCGGGCTTGCTCGCGATGAGGCCAGTCCAGCCACCACAAGATTTCAGTCGAGCATGAACAGCGCATCATTGCTGAATTGCGCTTCGAAGCGATTGGCTGGCATCGGCCGGCCGAACAGGTAGCCCTGGACTTCGTCGCAGCCGTGTTCGCGCAGGAAGTCCAGTTGCTCGTGGGTCTCGACGCCCTCGGCGATCACCGCCAGGTTGAGGCTGTGGGCCATGGCGATGATCGCCCGGGCGATCTGCGCATCCTGCTCGCCGGAGGGCAGGCCGTCGACGAAGGTGCGGTCGATCTTCAGCACGTCGATGGGGAATTGCTTGAGGTAATTGAGTGATGAATAACCGGTGCCGAAGTCATCGACGGCGATGCTCAGGCCCAGGTTTTTCAGCCCGGCCAGGATCTGCATCGCCTCGCTGACCTCGCGCATCAGGATGCTTTCCGTCAGTTCCAGCTCCAGGCAGGCCGGCGGCAGGCCGGTGCTGCGCAGGATATTGGCGATGCGCGTGCCCAACTGGCCATCGGAGAACTGCCGGGCCGAAATGTTGACCGAGACCTTCGGCACCCGGACCTTGGCCTGGTGCCAGGTCCTGAGCTGCCGACAGGCCTCGGTGATGACCCAGTCGCCGACGTCCACCACCAGGCCGAGCTCTTCGAGTACCGGGATGAAATCCCCTGGCGGCACCAATCCGCGTCGCGGATGGCGCCAGCGCAGCAGGGCTTCGGCCCCCGTCAAACGTTTGCCATCGCCGCTGAACTGCGGCTGGTAATACAGCACGAACTCGTTCTGTTCCAGGGCGTGGCGCAGGTCGCTTTCCAGCTCCAGGCGCTCCAGGGCGCTGGCGTTCATGTCGGCCTGGTAGAACTGGAAGTTGTTCTTGCCACGCTCCTTGGCGTGATACATGGCCGTGTCGGCGTTCTTCATCAACTGGCTCAGTTCGTTGCCGTCCTGGGGGCTGAGGGCGATACCGATACTGGCGGTGACGAAGAACTCCCGGCCTTCGAGCACGAAGGGCCGGACCAGGCTGGCGAGGATCTGCTCGGCTACGTTGATTGCCCGGTTCAGCGCCATTTCGCGGCTGGCGCGCGGTTGCAGCAGCAGGGTGAATTCATCGCCACCCATGCGTGCCACAGTGTCGTCGTCGGCGACGCAGCCGAGCAGGCGCGTGGCCATTTCCTTGAGCATCCGGTCGCCGGCGGCATGCCCCAGGGAGTCGTTGATCGGCTTGAAGCGGTCCAGGTCGAGGAACATCAGCACGACCCAGGTCTTCTGCCTATCGGCCGATTGCAGCGCGGTGTGCAGGCGATCCTGGAACAGCGTGCGGTTGGGCAGGTGGGTCAGGGCGTCGTAATAGGCCAGGCGATGAATGCGCTGCTCGCTGGCCTTGCGCTCGCTGATGTCGCTGAAAAAGCATACATAGCTGGCCAGGTCGCCTTCGTCATCCAGCACGGCCGTAATGCCGACCCACGCCGGGTAGTGTTCGCCATTGCGGCGCTTGAGCCAGACTTCGCCTTCCCAAGTGCTGTGCTGTTGCAACTGCTTGAGCACGTAGCGCAGGTGCGCCTCCTGCTGCTCGTCCACGGTCAGCATGTTGGGCAACTGGTCCAGCACTTGCGACACGGCATAACCGCTGACGCGACTGAAGGCTTCGTTGGCCTGGACAATGTAGCCGGCCGGGTCGGTGATCAGGATTGCCGAAGTCGAATGCTCGAATACCGTGGCGGCCATGCGCAGGTCTTTTTCCGCGCGCCGCTGTTGGCTGATGTCGCGGCCGACGCCGAGCACGCCTTCGAACGCGCCATGTTCATCCCACACCAGCACCAGCCGCAGCTCGATGGGGATCTTGCGCCCGTCGGCCCGCAGGCAGTCGAACAGGAACAACTGGGTCTGCATCTGGTTGCGCAGTTCGGCCAGTTGTGCGGGCTTGTCGAGGGCTTTGCTGACGCGGTCCATCAGGCTGTAGATGCCGGTCAGTTGTTGCGGATTGGCGATGATCGATTGCCAGCCGTTTTGGAAAATCCACTCGGAGGTGTAGCCCAGCACCGCTTGCACCGACGGGCTGACATAGTTGAGCGACAGCTTGCTGTCGGTGGAGAAAATCACGTCGCTGATGCTTTCGGCGAGCATCCGGTAGCGTTGCTCGCTGTCGCGCAGCGATTCGCTGGCCTCGATCTGTTCGGTAATGTCCTTGGCCACGCCGATGATCCGGGTCACCTGGTCATGCCGGTCCCGGGCCAGGGCCTGTTCGCGGATGTCGAAGCAGCGCCATTTGCCATTGCGGTGGCGAAAGCGCAGTTGGCATTGCAGCAGTTGTGTATAGCCACCCCGCCGTTGTTCCTGGCGCAGGTTGTGGTAGTGGTCGGCGTCGTCGCTGTGCAGCAGGATTTCCCAGAAGTACTCGCCCATCTGGTGCAGCTCGGTGCGGTCGTACCCCAGGGTCTGGCCCAAGTGGTGGTTGCTGAAGATCATCCGCTGGCTGATGACATCCTGCACGTAGAGATGGTCCGGCACGGTGCGCACCACGTCGGACCAGAAACCCTCGCGTTCGAGCAGCGAAAGCTCAATCAGTTTGCGGCTGGTGATGTCGCTGATGCTCAGGATGACCGCGGTATAGTCGTGCCGTTTTTCCGGCAGGCGCAGCACCAGCCACAGGTGCTGGTCGCGGCCATGGGCGTCCTGGAGCTTGATCTCCAGCTCCAATTGCTTGTGTTGGTCGAGCAGCGCTTCGAGCAGCTTGGAGCCGACGGGGTTGTTGTCTGGCGTACCCTTGCCGACCAGCAATTGCCAAGCCTCGCCACAGGAGTCGACGTTGAGCAGTCTCAACGCCATCTGGTTGACTTCGGTGACGTGAACTTCCTGGCGCAACTGCTCGAGTTGGTGAGGGGTTTGCAGCCAGGCGCGCAGTTGATCGCCATTGTGCAGGCCGGTCCGTTCAAAAAAAGCCTTGAGCCCCGACAGGTCAAGCACGCACAGGGCCACGCCGGTGCCTTCGAAAATATCCTGATAGCGCCGCCGCCCTTCGTGCAACTGCCGCTGGCGTCGGCGCATGCTCAGGAGCGCGATCACCGGCAACAACGAAAACGCCAGGCCCAGCAGGCATTTGCCGATGAAGGCCGGCAGCAATTGCTCGATCACCTGGCGGCGGTCGAACAGCCCTCGCAGTTGCCAGTCGCTGCTGCTCAGGGGGACGGTCAGTACCGTGTTCTTCAAGTCATCCGGGGACAGATGGGTAGGGCTGATCGAAGGCAGGCTCTCGTCGCGGCTGACGATCTGCTGGTTGAGACGGTTCTCCACCAGCCACAGCGGGCGCAGCCCTACGTCGGCCTGCTTGGTCAACGTGGCGAAAAAGTTCGGGGTCAGGCGCAGGGCCCAATAGCCACGGCTGCTGCCGCTGGCCTGGTGCAGCAATAGATGCACTACGGAGCCGTCTTCGGCATTGCTGAAATAATGGGCCTGGGCCCGGCTGCGCCGCACCAGTTCACTCAAGTAGTCGGCGTCATGGCTGTCGGCGTCGCTGTCACTGAGCAATCGGCCGGAAGGGCTCAGCAATGCCAGGCTGCGCAGTTCGGGGAGCGATTGCTGGAGTTTGCGCACCAGGGCCTGCTGTTCGTCGGTACTTTGTGGTTGTTCGACGATCGGTAGCAGGTTGAGGGCGATTTGCGCGTTCAGGGCCATGTTCAGGCTGACCTGCGCGGCGAGATCGGCGGTGTAATCGATGGTGTATTGGCGCTGTTGCTGCTGGGTTTCGCGCAGTTGGTCGAGCAGTTGCCAGAACAGCAAACCGAGCAACAGCAGCACCAGCGTGGCCAGTGCGCCCTTCAATGTCCCGCGCAGGGGCGAGCCGGGCACGACAGCGGGTGCGCGAGGGGACAGGGGCGGAGTGACGTTGGACAAGCTGTAATCCTGCGGTTTGCTGGACTGGCGCGACGTGCACTATAAGCCGGACGCCCGAAGGGCGGCTAGCATGCCTTGACTTGTGGCAAAGTGCCAGTCCCTGACGGCTGGACCTTGACCGGCGGTTGAGGTAGCTTTGCCGGTCAAACAAGAGCGGTCCAGCTCCAGATTCCCAGGCTCTATCCGCCCGCAGGCATTGATGACCGTCAAGTGCCGGCGCCGCGCATGGCCTGGCTCGTTCTTTTCACCTGTCACTGACGCTAGGTTCACCATGGCTCAATACGTCTTCACCATGCATCGGCTGAGCAAAGTTGTTCCGCCGAAGCGGGAAATCCTGAAAAATATTTCGCTGTCCTTCTTTCCCGGCGCCAAGATCGGCGTACTGGGCCTCAACGGTTCGGGTAAATCCACGCTGCTGAAAATCATGGCCGGCGTCGATAACGAATTCGACGGCGAAGCCCGTCCGATGCCGGACCTGAACATCGGCTACCTGCCCCAGGAGCCTCAACTGGACCCGAGCAAGACCGTCCGTGAAGTGGTCGAGGAAGCGGTCAGCGTGATCAAGGACGCCCAGGCGCGCCTTGACGAGGTCTATGCCGCCTATGCCGACCCGGACGCCGACTTCGA
This sequence comes from Pseudomonas medicaginis, assembly GCF_965119365.1. Lineage (NCBI taxonomy): Bacteria > Pseudomonadati > Pseudomonadota > Gammaproteobacteria > Pseudomonadales > Pseudomonadaceae > Pseudomonas > Pseudomonas medicaginis. Next base: position 6,409,890 of record NZ_OZ221631.1, on the reverse strand, counting down.
CAAGCTGGCCGCCGAACAGGCCAAGCTCGAAGCGATCCTGCAGGCCAGCGACGGTCACAACCTGGACCGTCAGTTGGAAGTCGCCGCCGATGCGCTGCGCCTGCCGGCCTGGGAAGCGAAGGTCGAGCACCTGTCCGGCGGTGAGAAGCGCCGCGTGGCCTTGTGCCGCCTGCTGCTGTCGGCCCCGGACATGCTGCTGCTCGACGAACCGACCAACCACCTGGACGCCGATTCCGTCGCCTGGCTCGAGCACTTCCTGCACGACTTCCCCGGCACCGTGGTAGCGATCACGCACGACCGTTACTTCCTGGACAACGTCGCTGGCTGGATCCTGGAACTCGACCGCGGCGCGGGCATTCCGTACGAAGGCAACTATTCGGGTTGGCTGGAAGCCAAGTCCGATCGTCTGGCCCAGGAATCCAAGCAGCAGTCGGCCCATGAAAAAGCCATGAAGGAAGAGCTGGAGTGGGTGCGCAAAGGCGCCAAGGCCCGCCAGTCCAAATCCAAGGCTCGCCTGCAACGCTTCGAGGAAATGCAATCCCAGGAATTCCAGAAGCGCAGCGAAACCAACGAGATCTACATCCCGGCCGGTCCGCGCCTGGGTGACAAGGTCATCGAGTTCAAGAACGTCACCAAGGGTTATGGCGACCGCGTGCTGATCGACAACCTGTCGTTCTCCATGCCCAAAGGCGCCATCGTCGGTGTGATTGGTGGTAACGGTGCGGGTAAATCCACGCTGTTCCGCATGCTGATGGGCAAGGAAACCCCGGATTCGGGCAGCATCGAAATTGGCGAGACCGTGCAACTGGCTTGCGTCGACCAGAGTCGCGAAGACCTGGATGGCAGCAAGACCGTGTTCCAGCAGATCTCCGACGGTTCCGACCAGATCCGCATCGGCAGCTATGAAATCCCGTCGCGCACTTACGTGGGCCGTTTCAACTTCAAGGGTGGCGACCAGCAGAAGTTCGTCAAGGACCTGTCCGGTGGTGAGCGCGGTCGCTTGCACCTGGCGTTGACCCTGAAGGAGGGCGGCAACGTCCTGCTGCTCGACGAACCGTCCAACGACCTCGACGTCGAAACCCTGCGTTCCCTGGAAGAAGCCTTGCTGGACTTCCCGGGCGCCGCCATTGTGATCTCCCACGATCGGTGGTTCCTCGACCGCGTGGCGACCCACATCCTGGCGTACGAAGACGACTCCCAAGCGGTGTTCTTCGAAGGCAACTACACCGAGTACGAGGCCGATCGCAAGAAACGCCTCGGCGAAGCCGCTGCCCAGCCGCATCGCGTACGGCACAAGAAGCTCGCCTAATTCGGTGGGTTGCATGAAAAAACGGAGCCTTCGAAGGCTCCGTTTTTTTATGGAAGCAAATCCATTGTGGGAGCGAGCTTGCTCGCGATAGCGGTGTGACAGTCAGTGCAAATGTTGACTGCCACTCCGCTATCGCGAGCAAGCTCGCTCCCACAGTTTGTAAGGCTTAATTGATAGGGCTACCCAGCACCGCGAAATCGAGCGAGAGAACATTGGGGAGGGTCGGGTCCATCTCGTACAACAAGGCATAACCTGCGCCCGTGATTCCGGTCAGCAGACTGACGTCAGGCACCCGGTCGCTATCCAGATAAGGCCCTTCGAAAAACTGCCGGGCGACTTCGTCAAGTGCCTCTCTGACTCTGCCCATGCCTTCAGAATTATCTGAATGCCGATACAGGTCATACAGACAGATCAGATTGCCGAAATCACCATGACAAAGGTTATAGCCCTCGCCAAACCCATGCGCCCACAGATTGTTCTCGCATCGTCGTATATCGTCGTGCACTGTCTGCCGGGTCGCTTCGTCCAGGGCATCTCCCATCGATTCCATGAGCTGTCGCCTGGCGATGAGGATACCTCCATCACCGTGGCACCACTTGGACGTATGGTCCACCGGCCCGAGGTTCCGCAGGTCCAGCCAGAAACCATCCCGACTCAAGCGGTTCTCACCCTCCAGCACCTGGATGGCCAGGGGCACCAGAGTCGAATCGCCGGTCACGTCATAGGCTTTGCACAATGCATGGATGACGCCCGAGAGGCCATGGGACAGGCCCGTCAAAATAACGGAGCGATCGCTGCGTCGTAGCAGTTGCCCGTCTTCAATCAGGATTTGATCCTTGATGTAGTCGACCATGCGTCGGATGGTCGGCAGCACATCCTCTTGCGCAGACAACGCATGGATATTGGCCAGCAGCGTCACAGTTCCACAACAACCGCCCAGGAAGTCGAACTCATAGTTTTCAGGAGGCACTTCGATCAATTGGGCCAACAGGCCGGCAATTCTTTCATCATGGCTGGCCTCGCCAGTGACCTGGCGACGATTGATGAGCAAATAGATGAAAGCCCCGAGCCCGTGATAGGCACTGACCGTCAAATCGGTTTTGAAAAAGCCGAAGCGTTGTTCCAGTGAGTACAGGACTTGATCCATGCGCGACAGAAAGACTGGTTGACCACTCACTTTAAACAGACTCAGGTAAAACAACCCAATCCCGGCGATACCGGAGTAAAGCCCATGATCCATGGGGGACGGGTACTTTCTGCGTGTCGTGGGATGCGTATGAAAATACAACCAGCTTGCGTCCGTTGTTGTTCCCGTTACCGCGAGCTCCTGAAGGCGGGAACTGATGCTCGATATGGCGTCGAGTCGGTCCGCCTGGAGCGTCTTTTTAAGGTCTCCAGGCACCCGCGTGACACGGGATGGCGGATGTCCAATTGGCTCTGGAAACAAACAGATTTCGAGCAATGTGCGTTGTAAGGCCCAGTCCTTTCGGGACAGGTTGGCTATCTTTTGTAGACAGCTTTTTATTGGTGGCTCCACGGCTGCCATCTCTATTGTTTCACCTTGTGCGCTCGTAAAATGGCTGGCGCTCAGAGGCATGGTGAAACACGGAATGCTGGACCTCTGCAGGTCGGCTATTTCATAGCGGGGAATGCCCATCTTCCGATAGGGTTTTTTCAGGTCTTTCCACAGGGTGGCGAGCAGAAGCTCTCTGTCGAGCATGTTTTGTGTAAAGCGTGGATGACGGATCAGCCCGATAAAATCGGCATAGCGCTGAGAGTTTTTGAGCAAGACGCGGGTGGTCAGTTCACCTGCGGATTGTTCCAGCATCCGCATGATCTTGTATCGATGAACCATCAATTCCTTATAGGCACATTCAAAGCCTTGGAATAGTTCGGTTTTATAGGCTTCCAGTCCCTTGCGCTTACCCTGCAAAAGCGGCAGGTGTTTTTGTATCAGCTGATGCTCGAATGGGGTTCTACGCAAATGATAAAAGCCATCCTCGAGAACCAGCGAATGGCGGGTGGCAATAAATAGCTCTTGCCGACTCAGCCCGCTCTGGTCGTTATTGGGGTGCTGTGAAAAGGGTAAAAAGCCGCTGGAGCATACTGACTGCTGGACCGATTTAAAACTGTTGGACAATGCACAGCCAGCGGGCAGGTCGCTCAGCAGGTCGCTGGTGGAAGCGGTGAATAAACACTCAAGGTCAATCATGACCGGACTGTTGCCGCACGCAATAATATTCTCGTAGTGAAAGTCGATGCCGTTCAATGCATGAATGACAGCTATCTGCGCGCCCATTTTCTTATAGAACAGTTCAACGTCCGCTGCGTTGTCGCAGGGCTCGTTGTCGATTTTTTCCACCCAGCTACGCCGCTCGCGACTGAGAATCCTGGGGGCGCGGATGGAAAAAAAATCCGCTTTTGTCCATTCATGCAGTTGGCCCAGAAGGCGGTTGAAAAAAAGCGCCTCTCTGCTTGCCCTCGGTTTGTAGACCAATGAAATTGCGCAGATTTTAACCTGACAGACCGTTTCACCACGGCCGTGGGGGTCTCCCAGGCCGAGCTCAATAGCGTCGATTTGTCGAGACGGAACAGAGAATTCAGCTTCCAGCGACTCGAAATCGACAGCGAAGTCGAGAATGACCGCATAAAGATAGTTAAGGGTGTCTTCCAGCAGATCAAACAACAACGTCGCCAGCACCGGGTAGGCTTCGAAGAGCTCCAGCAGCGGCAGTGTGCGCAGCTGTTCATTGAACGTGCTCAAGTCAATGTCATCGCCGTGGGCGATTTTCGTGTTCAGATAATGGACCAGGCTTTGTTCTGACGTGCGGCCAACCCGGGCCAGGACATAGGGTTCCAGGCTTGTAAAAAAAACGGGTTCGTTAATGTATGTTGACGCATGGGAATAGCGCCCATCCGCTTGGAAAATCTCGATGAAATAAAGAAAAAAACGATAGCCAAACCAATAAAAATTGTCTTTGTCGCTCAAACTTGTGTTCGTTTCCATCTGAATGCTGTCAAGTCGAGCAAGCTTTTTCTTCAGCGTGTTCAGGACGTTTTCACCGTCGAGAGGCAGGGGCTCGTTGTTGATGGGTGAATTGATATGGGAAACCAGTTGTTCCCTGTCCACTCCAAAGTGATCCAGCAAGGCCTGATCATCAGTATGTAGACGACTCAGGTTACTCTCAAAAAGGGCAACGCAACCTTTGGAAGAAAATCCGTACTTCCCTCGCTGATCCAACTTTAAAGCATTGACAAGCATGCCGTAGCTCCTGACATGGATAGAGCAGGCGGTGCCTGCTCTATGTTAACGTTTGTTGCAAGTTTCGATGGTCAGTCAGGCGCTATTAACACCCGATTGTCGAACAGCCAATATTAGTGCAAGTTCCGAAGGTGTTGCATTCCATCGTCGTTGCCAGAATCTCGCCGGTGTTGGCGGGCGCTTGATAGGCGTTGAATTCGAAGTCGAAGTCACCGGACATGTTCAGGATTTTTTCGCTCATGATATTTCCTCATCAGTTATTGAACATCACGTACAGCGACCTGCGGTCAATCGGACGCCAGTCACCGCATCCGAACTATAGGATGTCAAATGAAGTTATTTACGAGTGGATTAGGGATGTCAAAGTCGTCCTGTGTAGGTCGACGTTGAAAGTGGGATTAGCACAAAATAGCGGTGCACTCTGCGGTGCCACACTCGACAATGGTCAGCGCTGCTGACCCAATGCCGCGACTGACGAGCTGGTAGGACTTGAAGTCACCATCGAAGTCACCGGACATTGCCAGTATGTGTTCGCTCATCATGTTTCTCCTCTATTATCGCGCACCTGTTTTGGTGCGGGAAAAACAGTAGCACGCTGCCGATTCAACACCAACTTGTCGTTATGACCTTATGTTGCGGTTACATATTGCTACAGGCATGTAGTTGCTGTCGCGACGCTCTAGCGCCAGAGGCTTTATTGCTCTTGTTCGAGCCTGCTGGAAAGGTTTTAAGTGTTTTTCTCATGGTACTAACAAGTGTTGCTCGCTCAGTTCGTTAATCAAGCGCTATGGCAATCACTTCAATGGCGAGATTGCCCATTGGTCGCTCCCAGGTCACCTCATCCCCAACCTTCGCCCCCAGCAACGCTCGCCCCAGCGGCGAGCCCCAGTTGATCAGTCCACTGGCCGCATCGGCCTGGTCCTCACCCACCAGTTGTACTCGCTGCTCGTGATCATGCTCATCGACGAAGGTTACCCAATGCCCGATTCGCACCTGATCCGTTGATGTCGGCACGACGACCTGGGCGCTTTGCAAGCGTTGGTTGAAATAGCGCAGGTCTCGTTCAATGTCGGCGATGCGCTGTTTGTCTGCCTGGTCGCCTTTGGCCGCGTGCTGGCCATGCTGCGCCTGCAACTGGGCGACGCGGGCCTGCAGTTGGGCAAACCCGGACGGTGTCACGTAATTGGGTTGCGCACTGACCTGGCGTTCGACCGGCTGGTCGGCCTGGGCAGCGGCGTTATCTTCGTTGACGAAAGCGCGACTCATGGAATTCTCCTCTATTGGAGTTTGGTCCATGGTCGCAGGCTTTTGGTTTCGATGAATGTCTGTGCGCGACTTACGGCGAGCGATAGGCCCGGGCGGCATCCCGGTCCTTCTCTTGCTGCCAGGCACGTTCGTGGTCATCCCAATGACGATCGCGGTAGGCATTGCGCTCCTCGCTTTCGCGCATCGCCTGGCATTGCCGGAAACCATCGCTCCAGCCTTCGGCGTAGCGTGGATCCTTCAGATAGCGCGGCACATCTTTGCGGAACTGACCGGTAATCACGCCTGCGGCTTGCCGGCCACTGCTGCAACCGTCGTCGTAGCCGTCGGCGAACGCTGGTGGATAACCCCGGGCGATCAGGTCCTGATGGGTGGTTTCACAGCCGCTGACCAGCAACAACACACTCAATACCGCTACCGCACGCCACATGCCTGTCTCCCCTGCCGCATTGGCGGCCCTACCAAGAGAGTTTAGAAGCGCAGTTGTAGGAGGGAGGTGAAAGAATGATCAAAAAAAATGCGGTTGCAGGTAAATGAGGCAGCCTTCATAGGGCGGCTTTTTCAACGGCATCGGCAATCAGCGGCGCCACTTCACGGAGTCCTTCGAGCGTCAGCTTTTTTTGTTTGTACATGTTGTACCAACTCTGGCGCCAGCGAATGACGCGCTCACCATCACGCAATTTGAGTCGTTTGAGTGTGTACTCGGCTTTTTCGCGATAAGCCGCAGGAATCGCCGCCGTGGTACGCATCTGAAGCGACGGCAGAATGATTTCGAACCAGCCTGGGCCCACGTCATAGGGATCGAGCACCGTGTCATCAGCCGTTTTCTTGCTGGAATTCAGCGTGCCGGAGGCGAAGCGGTAATTGCTCCATTCGTAGGTCAGGCCCGGGTAGTTCTTGTAGCTGAGGTAGTGGTCGACCGTTCCGCCGGTAGGGTCAAGCATGGCCGCATAGGCGCACAGGTTGGTGTAATGATCGGCCAACGCTTGCGAGCATTTGTTCCAGAACGGTGAGGGACGAGGAGCGCCCGGATTATCCTTGAGCCATTGTTTTCCTGGTGTCCTGACATTTTTATCGAAATCGGCGGGTTCCTTGGGCCGGGTCACCGGGATCATTGATTGTCCTCGCCGAGCTTTAGGAGGCCGGTCTCGATCAGCCAGCGTGGCCAGAATTCATCATGGGCCGGAAGCAGCTTTTGCAGCGCCCTATGGATCGAAGCGCGGGTCTTGAGCCCTTCAGGCAGTTGCTTCTCGCCACGCATGAACGCTTCGGCGGTCTCGATGGCTTTTTCTGCCTCCAGCGAGCGTGCCTGTTCCAGTCCGAACGTGTCAGAGACCAACCAACTGCTGGCGTCACCCTGGGCCGCCCAGTGTCCTTGTGTCAGCGTGACCTTCTGGTCCTGGATCGACAATTGAATCTGATCGTCCTGTTCTTCATCGAATATCGGCTCAAGGGAGGCGGCGACCAGGGGCGAGTGCGTGGCAATCAGAAGTTGGGGAGGCGCAGCGCCGTGGTTCCCGCGCAAGGTCTTGATAGCTCGCAACAGGCTGGGCATCAGCGTGCGTTGCCATCTGGGATGTAAATGAGTCTCGGGTTCGTCGAACAGGATGATAAACCGGCGCTCGGGTTTTTTGCCGAGCAGCTCGGCCGCCACCTGGTGTTCATACCAGGCCCATACGAGAAAATAAGCCAGCCCCAATACCCGTCTTACGCCGGCAGAGGCCAGGGTGACTGGAATGTTCTGATTGCCAATGGTGAGTGTCGGTCTTTCTCGACCCTCGCCCAGGTAGACTCGTCTGGGGGCTCCGACACATAACGGTTCAGTGGCGGGTGAAAGGTCGCGCAACGCGTTTTTCAAGGCGTCGAACTGGGGTTTGTGGCCGTTTTGCCAGTTGACCCAGTCACGCTCCAGGCCTTCACAGACCCTTTGCCCATTGACGTCGAGACCATCCCATACGGCGTCGGCGGAAAAGTGATACGCGGCGGGTCGATCCTTATCGGAGCGCCAGTAATTGCGGGCCGGATCCCATACGGAGAAACCACCATCGATGCGTACGTAAACCACGATGCCGGGCATGATGGGACGGCTTTGTTTCAGAGGCCAGGAGCTGTCTTCCCGTTTGTAGGACGACACGACAGGCTGAGCAACGCCGGATTTACCCTTTACAACATATTCAATGGAGGACTTGCCGGGGTTTACAGGCAGGGCTGGCGTATTGGCCCAGGTACGCGTCAGCGCCCACCAGGCCAGATCCAGCAAAAAGCTTTTCCCCAGTCCATTGTCACCTGTAATCAGATTGATTCGTGGTGCCCAGTTAACTTCGAGCTCAGGAGCAGGCCCCACGTTTTTCATGTGCAGATAATCAAGCATCGCAGCATTCAATTCCGATTAAAGGTTAATCCGGGCCAATCTACTTGATTTTGGCTGACTTCGAAACGAGCCACGAAACTCGCCTCCATTCGACCTGGGATTGGGCCTCGGTCCTCTCTCTCGCTCAGATATCAATAGTGATACCACTTCACCTCAAGCATCACTTCGTTCTCCGGCGAGGCCAATTGGCTGAATTCCCGCTGGGCACTCAGGCGCAGACCAAGGTTGCGGGACAATTCCCATTGTTGATTCAAGCTCAGGCTGCGACGCACCTCGCCGTTGACGAAATAATCGCCCTTGGCTTCCAGGCTCAGGTTGCCCAACGGGTTTTTCCACAGCACACCGCTGTTGAAACCGGCAGCCGGGGCGATGAATTGGGCGAAGTCGTTGTTGTGTTCGACCCGCACCGTGCCCAGGGCAAAGCCCAGCACCTCGTCCCCCAGCGCCCAGGTACCGCCAGCACCGCCGTTGACGTGGCTGACCAGGGTTTCATCGTCGTGTTTGCCCGGCACCCGCTCCAGGCCGCCGGTGACCTGCCAGGAAAGCGGCTGCAGCAGCTCGTTGCGCGGCGTCAGGGAGCGAATCGTCGCCAGATCCAGTTGCTGCACCTGCCAGTCATTGCCTTCGTACTGGCGCAGTTTCAGTTGCAGGATTTCGATCTGTGCCCCCAGCGGGAAACTCTCGGCGTTGTCGTTGAGGTCGTGATAGGCCATGCGCAAGCCATATTCGCCGAACGTCCGGTCGCCCCGTGTGCCGAGGCCGGCCTGCCAGGTGCGCGATTCATGGCCATCCTCGGGCAGACCCGGTTGTGGGATGTCGAGTTCCGGCGCGGGGTTCTGGTTGATCGCCCGCAACAGCTCGAAGCTGCGCTGGGCTCGTTGCGGGTCGCGCTCCTGGCCGTTGGCGCGATAGCGCTCCAGGCGATACGCCGCGTCGATGATCAGTGCCTGGCGTGCGCGCGGCAGCGCCTTGAATGCCGGTGTTTGCAATTGCTGCTGGTCAGCGCTGACGTTCAATACCCATTGCTGTTCATCGTCGCTGAGCGGCTCGGCGCGACTGAGCAGTTCCCGTTCCCGGGACGGTCGATACTGGATGCTTTCCACCAGGCCGGCTTCTTTCACCGCCTTGACGGTGTCGGTGGGAATGGCTGTCAGCGGAAATTGCTCGGTCAGGCGCAGGCTGGGGCGGGCCACCTGCAGCAATTCGAGCAGGCGATAGGAGCAGTTTTCATCGAAGAAGAAATAATCGAACTGGATCTGCTTGAGTTCCCACACATGTTCGACCATGCGCTCGGTTTCCGCCTGGCTCAGGTTGAGTCGGTATTCCCACAGGTCGCGGTTCTCCAGGCTACGGTACTCGGAGAGTTTTTCCTGGTACGGCACCAGGGCGAACAGGCCGGGATAGCCACCCATCAGGCCCTTCCAGGCATAGAGGATGCTGTTGTCCGAGCCTTCGATGTAGGCGCCGAAATTGATCGCGTAGCTGAGCAGGGCGGTCTTGTCGCTTTGCACGTCGGCCTGGTCGATGCGTAACAGGGTGTGGCCGAACATCGAGGACGGGCTGTTGAGGTACGCGGCGGGGAAAATCATCACCGCGCTATGGGGCGACACGTCCTTGAACCACTGCGTGAAGTCGCTGCAATCGACCGTCGGCAGGTTTGTCAGGTTGAGCTGCGCCTTCAGCCAGCGGGTTCGCGCCGGGTACACGCATTGGGCATGTTGCTGGCCGGCGTTGGCCGGGTCGTACAGGGCGTCTAGCGTGGCGGCCAGTTCACGGTCGGGATGTTCATTGCCGTCGGGGGCGAGGAAGAATTTCTTGTCACTGATATAGCTGCGCCAGCCGCCCAGCTTGGCGGTTTCGTAGTGGCCCAGGGAGATCCAGAAGCGGTCATTGGCCAGTTGCTGCAAACGTTGAGGGTCGATATGAGGCGCGGCGGACAGCGGGGCGCACACACAGAGCGCCAGCCAGGCAAGGCGTTTGAGCATAGTCGGCTACTTGGAAAGTCGAAAAAACAAAGACCGATGGGGCCCCGAAAAGAAAACCCGCTCCCCGGGAGGAGCGAGTGCGGTCGAGCTTAAGCTTGAGTGGCGTACTTGGCCAGGCGAGGATCGCTTTTCAGCACGGCCAGGGTGTTGGTATGCACATCTTCCGCCGTCACGTCAGCCTTGCTGAAGATCTGCTGGAAGTGCTCGTGGGTAACGGCGGAGAAGTGTGCGCGGTCTTCCGGCGCTACGCCCAGTACGACGGCATAGGTGGTCAGCGCTTCGCCCTGGCCCTTGGCCATGTCTTCGGACAGCTCGTTCATCATGCCATTCATGGCCAGCCAGGACTTGCCACCGTAGGTCAGTGCCGCGTTGGTCGAGCACCCGTTGGTGCCGGAGGTCATGCCGAAGGTGGCGTTGCCGGAAGTGCCGTTGGTGGTGGATGCCAGGAAGTGTGCCGGAGTGCCACGCTGACCTTCGAACAGCATGTTGCCCCAGCCGCAATCCGGGCCGCCCGGCGCCTGAGCCATGGCGTTGATGGATACAGCGGTGAAGAGAGTACCGAGAAGAATCCGTTTCATAGCTATGTTCTCTTTATGTGCATACCAATGGACAGGGTCTGGCCCCTACAGCAGCCAGTGGGCCGGTTATTGTTCCAGCCGCGCAGTTTGGAGTTTAGGCACGATCCGAGGGTTCCGTGACATTTTGCAAAAACATTACCGGGGATCACCTGTCGACGGGGCCCTGACCGAGGTTTTCCCGTTGTCTATGCTTTGGTCAGAGGCGCTCCTTGCCAGTCAGGTACAGGCAGCGCCAGAATGCCGCTATCTGCCCCGCCTGATGTAAGGAAGCCCGATGCCTGATCCTGTTGCTGCCAGCTTGCGTCTAGCGCCCGAAGCGCTGACCCGTCCGTTTTCCGCTGAACAGTTCAGCTTCTCTACCACCAATGATCTGGAGCCCTTCCGCGGTGTGCTCGGCCAGGAACGTGCGGTCGAAGCCTTGCAGTTCGGCGTGGCCATGCCGCGCCCCGGTTACAACGTATTCGTCATGGGCGAGCCCGGCACCGGCCGGTTCTCGTTCGTCAAGCGCTACCTGAAAGCCGAGGGCAAGCGCATGCAGACCCCGGCGGACTGGGTCTACGTCAACAATTTCGATGAGCCTCGCGAACCCCGTGCGCTGGAGCTGCCGTCGGGCACCGCCGGTGCGTTCATCGGCGACATCAACGGCCTGATCGACAACCTGCTGGCGACCTTCCCGGCGGTGTTCGAGCACCCCTCCTACCAGCAGAAAAAAAGCGCCATCGACCGCGCCTTCAACCAGCGCTATGACCGGGCCCTGGATGTGATCGAGCGCCTGGCGCTGGAGAAGGATGTCGCGCTGTACCGTGACAGCAGCAACATCGCCTTCACGCCGATGAGCGAAGGCAAGGCCCTGGACGAGGCGGAGTTCGCCCAGTTGCCGGAAGCCGAGCGCGAGCGTTTCCACGAGGACATCTCCGGCCTGGAGGAGCGCTTGAACGAAGAGCTCGCCAGCCTGCCGCAATGGAAGCGCGAGTCCAGCAACCAGTTGCGCCAGCTCAACGAAGAAACCATTACCCTGGCCCTGCAACCCTTGCTGGCGCCACTGTCGGAAAAGTACGCGGAGAACGCGGCGGTCTGTGGTTACCTGCAAGCCATGCAGGTCTATCTGCTCAAGACCGTGGTCGAGCAACTGGTGGACGACAGCAAGACCGACGCCATCGCCCGTAAACTGCTGGAGGAACAGTACGCCCCGAGCCTGGTGGTCGGGCATCCGTCCAGTGGTGGCGCGCCAGTGGTGTTCGAGCCACACCCGACCTACGACAACCTGTTCGGCCGGATTGAATACAGCACCGACCAGGGGGCGCTATACACCACCTACCGACAGCTGCGTCCGGGCGCCCTGCACCGGGCCAATGGCGGGTTCCTGATCCTTGAAGCGGAAAAAATGCTCGGCGAGCCGTTCGTATGGGATGCGCTCAAGCGCGCCTTGCAATCGCGCAAGCTGAAGATGGAATCGCCCCTGGGTGAAATGGGACGCCTGGCCACGGTGACCCTGACGCCGCAAAACATCCCGTTGCAGGTCAAGGTCGTGATCATCGGTGCCCGTCAGCTCTATTACGCTTTGCAGGACCTGGATTCGGACTTCCAGGAAATGTTTCGCGTGTTGGTGGATTTCGATGAAGACATCCCGATGGGCGACGAAAGCCTGGAGCAGTTCGCCCAGTTGCTCAAGACTCGTACTTCGGAAGAGGGCATGGCGCCGCTGACCGCCGACGCGGTGGCGCGCGTGGCGACCTACAGCGCTCGCCTGGCCGAACACCAGGGGCGGTTGTCGGCGCGTATCGGTGACCTGTTCCAACTGGTCAGCGAGGCGGATTTCATTCGCCAACTGGCCGGTGACGAGATGACCGATGCCGGCCACATCGAACGTGCCCTCAAGGCCAAGGCCACCCGCACCGGGCGTGTCTCGGCGCGAATCCTCGACGACATGCTGGCCGGGATCATCCTGATCGACACTGCTGGCGCGGCCGTGGGCAAATGCAACGGCTTGACGGTGCTTGAGGTCGGCGACTCGGCGTTTGGCGTACCGGCGCGGATTTCCGCCACCGTGTATCCGGGCGGCAGCGGCATCGTCGACATCGAACGGGAGGTCAACCTCGGCCAGCCGATCCACTCCAAGGGCGTGATGATCCTCACCGGCTACTTGGGGAGCCGTTATGCCCAGGAGTTCCCGCTGGCGATCTCGGCCAGCATCGCCCTGGAACAATCCTACGGTTATGTGGACGGCGACAGCGCGTCCCTGGGCGAGGCGTGTACGCTGATCTCGGCCTTGTCAAAGACCCCATTGAAACAGTGCTTCGCTATCACCGGCTCGATCAACCAGTTCGGTGAAGTGCAGGCGGTCGGTGGGGTCAACGAGAAGATCGAAGGCTTCTTCCGCCTTTGCGAAGCCCGTGGGTTGACGGGTGAGCAGGGGGCGATCATTCCCCACGCCAACGTCGCGACGCTGATGCTCGACGAGAAAGTGCTGGCCGCCGTGCGCGCCGGGCAGTTCCACGTCTATGCGGTGCGTCAGGCCGACGAAGCCCTGAGCCTGCTGGTGGGCGAGCCTGCCGGCGAGCCAGATGAAAACGGCGAGTTCCCGGAGGGCAGCGTCAACGCCAGGGTGGTGGAGCGGCTGCGGGTGATCGCGGAGATGATCAGCGAAGACGACATCAAGGAAGCGGAAAAGGAACTGGCCCAGCAGGCATTGGCGGAGGCCAAGCCGGCCTGATGTTTTCTTGATCGCCGTATAAACCCTGTGGGAGCGGGCTTGCTCGCGAAAGCAGTGTGTCAGCTGACGACTATGCCAACTGACAAACCGCTTTCGCGAGCAAGCCCGCTCCCACAATAGGTTTTGCAGTGATTTCCTGTTAGAAATGCCACCACTTTGGCGTCAATATTCACACTGTGACCGCTCGGCGTATTCTGGTCTTGAAAGCCCGTGCGGCCGGAACTTTTCTTCTATCCTCAGCTCAAGGATAACGAGAGTCATCATTGGATCGAAACAGCCTCCTCCCGAGGCTGAATACCGGATCTACCGAGGGGCGCCGCCATGTCGCGCAACCTTTGCCTCACTCGTCAATGCCTGGGCCTTGTCACCCGTATCGAATGCGCCATCCGCCCCCTGGCGGGAGATACCGGTATGTGGACCTTGCTCTTCGCCGCCGGAATGGCTGGCGAACAACCCTCCGCCATCAAGGCCCAAGGGCCATTTCCCGGCCCGACTGCTGCCGAATCCATCCTCGATACCATTGTGCAAAGCCTGACCTTGCACGGCTATGAGTTGGCTGACGACCCGCAAATCTGGTCCTTGCACATGCAGGCCCAGCTGCGTGAAATCAATGGGGGCCGTTGTCGCAACGTCGGCGGTTTCGAGTTTCGTCCGCTGCATTGAAGGCCAGCACCGCACGGGCGTCAGCAGTAAAGTTTTGACACAAGGGTAGGGGCCAGGCATGGCCCCGGCATTTGTGGGGCCGGTCGTGGCTGATATACTCGCCGCGATTTTTCAGCCCTGGTGTGAGACTCAATGGAACGCTTTATCGAAAATGCAATGTACGCCTCCCGTTGGCTGCTGGCGCCGATCTACTTCGGGCTGTCCCTGGGCTTGCTGGCCTTGGCGCTGAAATTCTTCCAGGAAGTCTTTCACATCATTCCCAATGTGTTCGCCATGGCCGAGTCCGAGCTGATCCTGGTCCTGCTGTCGCTGATCGACATGGCGCTGGTGGGCGGCCTGCTGGTGATGGTGATGATTTCCGGCTACGAGAACTTCGTGTCGCAACTGGACATCGACTCCGACAAGGAAAAACTCAACTGGCTGGGCACCATGGACTCTTCATCGCTGAAGATGAAAGTCGCCGCTTCGATCGTGGCCATTTCCTCCATCCACCTGCTGCGCATCTTCATGGACGCCAAGAACGTCGATCCCGAGCACCTGATGTGGTACGTGATCATCCACATGACCTTCGTGGTCTCGGCTTTTGCCATGGGCTACCTGGACAAACTGACCAAGCACTGAGGTCCATTCATCGCGCTGGCGCAACGCCCGCCTGGCGAACTGCAGGCGGGCGTTGTCGTTTCTGGCGGGTTGCTTTGACGTGAGGGCTCGTCACCCGCCGTGGCATCTGTGCTAGTCTGCTCGCCCTTTTGGTTCCGGGCGCTCCGGGAGGCGCTGTGTCACGCACGGCAATTCCCGAGCCGTCCGCACAGCGGAGCAGCATCATGTCCGAAGTTAACCTGTCCACCGACGAAACCCGCGTCAGCTACGGTATTGGCCGTCAGTTGGGCGACCAACTGCGCGACAACCCGCCACCGGGTGTCAGCCTGGACGCGATCCTGGCCGGCCTGACCGACGCGTTCGCCGGCAAGCCTAGCCGCGTGGGCCAGGACGAGATGTCCGCCAGCTTCAAGGTCATTCGTGAAATCATGCAAGCCGAAGCAGCCGCCAAGGCTGAAGCCGCTGCGGGCGAAGGCCGTGCGTTCCTGGCGGAAAACGCCAAGCGTGAAGGCATCACTACCCTGGCTTCCGGCCTGCAATTCGAAGTGCTGACCCAGGGTGAAGGCGCCAAGCCGACCCGTGAAGACCAGGTGCGTACCCACTACCACGGCACCCTGATCGACGGCACGGTGTTCGATAGCTCCTACGATCGTGGCCAGCCAGCGGAATTCCCGGTAGGCGGCGTGATCCCGGGCTGGACCGAAGCACTGCAACTGATGAATGCCGGCAGCAAATGGCGCCTGTACGTGCCGAGCGAACTGGCTTACGGCGCTCAAGGCGTTGGCAGCATTCCGCCGCACAGCGTGCTGGTGTTCGACGTCGAGCTGCTGGACGTCCTGTAAGACTCTGTCCGGTTTTACAGCCGGACAAAAAACTGTGGGAGCGAGCTTGCTCGCGAAAGCGGATAGTCAGTCGATATTTTCGTTACTGACATGCCGCCATCGCGAGCAAGCTCGCTCCCACAGGGTCAAGTGCCTCATCCGTGGAACCTGCCACTGAAATCACCCGTAGGGCGCAACGCCCGGGCGTAGCAGAACAGGAACAGATTGCGCACCAGCTCCTTGAGCACCAACGGCTCACTGGAATTGAGGCTGTTGAGGTCCAGGTCTCCTTGGTCCTGCAGCTCGTTCAAGGCTTCTTCTTCAAGCACCGCACAGACTTCCCCGGTTTCCCGATGCAGGATCCTGAGGTAGGGGTGTGGGCGGTCCAGCCAGGCATCGATCAAATAAGTCATGGTTCTCATCTCCTTGATGGGTTCGATGAGAATAATTCTTATTCGCTAAATAGCAAGTCTCTATTGGCCTTCCGATGGTTTTTCTGACGATGGGTTGTGGTAGCTCAAGATGGCTGGCACTTGGCTGGCGCCCGGCAATTGGGGCTGAGGCGGGGAGGGCGAGGCTCCATCCCACGCGCGGGCATGGGATGGGATACAACAGGTTCAGACTTTTCTGACGAACTCGGATTTGAGTTTCATCGGGCCGATGCCGTCGATCTTGCAGTCGATGTCGTGGTCGCCATCGCACAGGCGGATGTTCTTGACCTTGGTGCCGACCTTGACCACCAGCGATGTGCCCTTGACCTTGAGGTCCTTGATCACGGTGATGGTGTCGCCATCCTGCAGGACGTTGCCGACCGAATCTTTCTTCACGGTGTCATCGGACACCGCTTCAACTTCACCGCTGGCGGACCATTCGTGGGCACACTCCGGGCAGACCAGTTGGGTACCGTCTTCGTAGGTGTATTCGGAATTGCATTTCGGGCAGGGAGGCAACGTGCTCACTAAGGTTCCTTGGGTGTCAGGAGGGCAAAAGGGCGCACATTATATAGGGTTTTGTGGCAAGCGGGGTGGTGGGGCTGTGTTCGGGGATCTGTGGCGAGGGGATTTATCCCCGTTGGGCTGCGCGGCAGCCCCAGGCAAGAGAGCACTCAACCCAACCTGCCTGGAACACCGGGAATGACTTTTAGGGCTGCTTCGCAGCCCAGCGGGGATAAATCCCCTCGCCACAAAAAAGCCCCAGGGATGTTAGTGAGTACGCGCCACCGCAAATTCGCTCAGTTCAACCAGCGCATCGCGGTATTCGCTGGCCGGCAGGGCCTCCAGGCACTGGATGGCCCGGGCGACGTAGTCCCGGGCCAGTTTTGCGGTGTAATCCAGCGAGCCGGAGGCTTCAACCGCCTGGCGGATGCTTTCCAGATCCTCGATCCCGCCTTTCTGGATCGCCTGGCGTACCAGCGCCGCCTGTTCCGGCGTGCCCTCGCGCATGGTGTAGATCAGCGGCAGGGTTGGCTTGCCTTCGGCCAGGTCGTCACCGACGTTCTTGCCCAGGGTCTCGGCGTCGCCCTTGTAATCGAGCAGGTCGTCCACCAACTGGAAGGCCACGCCCAGGTGGTCGCCGAAAGTGCGCAGGGCTTCGCTCTGTTCGGCACTGGCGCCGGCCAGGGCGGCGGCGCTGTGGGTCGAGGCTTCGAAGAGCATCGCGGTCTTGCCGCGGATGACTTCCATGTAGGTTTCTTCCGTGGTGCTGGCATCGCGTACCTTGGACAGCTGCAGCACTTCGCCTTCGGCGATGATGCGCGTGGCCTGGGACAGGATCTTCATCACCGGCATCGAGCCCAGTTCGACCATCATTTCGAAGGAGCGCGAATACAGGAAGTCGCCCACCAGTACACTCGGTGCATTGCCCCACATGGCGTTGGCGGTCGAGCGGCCACGGCGCATGCCGGACATGTCGACCACGTCGTCATGGAGCAGGGTCGCGGTGTGCAGGAATTCGATGGTGGCGGCCAGCAGGCGCATGTCGTCGCCTTCGCGACCCAGGGCCTTGCCGCACAACAGCACTAATAAAGGACGCAGGCGTTTACCGCCCGCCGAAGTGATGTAGTCGCCGATTTTCGATACCAGCGGCACTCGGGAAGTCAGCTGCTTCTTGATGATGCCGTCGACGGCGCTAAAATCGTCCGCCACCGCGCGGTAGAAAGCTTGGGGTTGCATCAGCGACAGGTGCTCCAGAAGGGTTGCGCGGCATGCTAGGACCCCCACCCAGGCCTGTCAAGGCGCACGCCTTGAATGGTGCGGACGGCTCTTGCAAGGCTCGAGCGCCTTGCGTACAATCGCGCACCCTGAACTTCCTGGGCAGCACCTGCCTTACGCAATTGCATCCGGGCCTTCCAGCCCATGCAGCCATGCCAGCCAATACCTCTTCTTATAAAGCGCTGGGTGAGCAGGATTATCGGAGAAATACCATGTCGTACGCAGTAATTGTTACTGGTGGCAAGCAATACAAGGTCGCCCCAGGTGAATACCTGAAGATCGAAAAACTGGAAATCGCTACTGGCGAATCCGTGACTTTTGATCGCGTTCTGTTGGTCGCCAATGGCGATGACGTGAATATCGGCGCTCCAGTCGTTGCTGGCGCTACCGTTGTGGCTGAAGTGATCTCCCAAGGTCGTCACGATAAAGTCCGCATCATCAAGTTCCGTCGCCGTAAGCACCACATGAAGCGTATGGGCCACCGCCAGTGGTACACCGAGATCAAAATCACCGGTATTCAGGCTTAATTTCAGCCTAATTCCTCACTAGGAGAATTGAACTCATGGCACACAAAAAAGCTGGTGGTAGTACCCGTAACGGTCGCGACTCAGAAGCCAAACGCCTTGGCGTGAAGATGTATGGCGGCCAGGCTATCAAAGCAGGCAACATCATCGTGCGTCAGCGCGGCACCCAATTCCACGCTGGCTACGGCGTAGGCATGGGTAAGGATCACACCCTCTTCGCTAAAGTCGAAGGCGTGATCAAGTTCGAAGTAAAAGGCGCCTTCGGTCGTCGTTACGTAAGCGTTATCGCAGCTTAATTGCGAGACCGCTGGAAAAGCCCTGTCTTGCGACGGGGCTTTTTCGTTTGTGGGGTGAGTCTCTTGCAAAACTGTTTGTATGGGCTGTCGGCGCTGCGGTTGGGGCGTGTCATCAGGTCGCTGCGCTCATTTTTGCAAGAGTCTTATGTCTTGTTTTTTTGGCTCGTCCGTATGGCGAGAGGCGTGTGTCATGAAGTTTGTTGATGAAGTATCGATTCGAGTGAAGGCCGGCGACGGCGGCAATGGTTGCATGAGTTTCCGTCGGGAAAAATTCATTGAAAACGGTGGCCCGAACGGTGGTGACGGGGGTGATGGCGGCTCGATCTACATGCTCGCCGACGAAAACCTCAATACCCTGGTGGACTACCGTTACACCCGGCACTTCGATGCCGAGCGTGGCTCCAACGGCGGCAGCACCGACTGCACCGGCAAGAAGGGCGAAGACCTGATCCTGCGCGTGCCAGTCGGCACCACGGTGATCGATTCGGCCACCCAGGAAGTGATTGGCGACCTGACCAAGGCTGGCCAGCGTCTGCTGGTTGCCCACGGTGGCTGGCACGGCCTGGGCAACACACGTTTCAAGTCCAGCACCAACCGTGCGCCGCGCCAGACCACGCCAGGCAAGCCCGGCGAGCAGCGTGACCTGAAGCTGGAAATGAAGGTGCTGGCCGACGTGGGCCTGCTGGGCCTGCCGAATGCCGGTAAGAGTACCTTCATTCGCTCGGTCTCCGCGGCCAAGCCGAAAGTGGCCGATTACCCGTTCACGACCCTGGTGCCGAACCTGGGCGTGGTCAGCGTCGACCGCTGGAAAAGCTTCGTGATCGCCGACATCCCGGGGTTGATCGAAGGGGCTTCCGAAGGTGCTGGCCTGGGGATTCGTTTCCTCAAGCACTTGTCCCGTACCCGTCTGTTGCTGCACCTCGTCGACATGGCGCCGCTGGACGAAACCGATGCCGCCGAGGCCGCTGAAGTCATCGTCAACGAGCTGACCAAGTTCAGCCCGGCCCTGGCCGAGCGTGACCGTTGGCTGGTGTTGAACAAGTGTGACCAGATCCTCGAGGAAGAGCATGAGGAGCGGGTCAAGGAAATCGTCGACCGCTTGGAATGGGAAGGTCCGGTCTATGTGATCTCGGCCATCGCCAAAGAGGGCACCGAGCGCCTGTGCCACGACATCATGCGTTACCTGGAAGATCGCGCTGATCGCCTGGCTAACGATCCGGCCTACAAGGAAGAGCTGGCCGAGCTCGACCAGCGCATCGAAGACGAGGCGCGTGCCCAGTTGCAGGCCCTGGATGACCAGCGTGCCCTGCGTCGTAGCGGCGTGAAGTCGGTCCATGACATCGGTGATGACGATTGGGACGAAGAGGACGTGGATGACGAAGATGGTCCGGAGATCATCTACGTTCGCGACTGATGCTGCTCAGTTGAAGTCAAGGCTTGTGGGAGCGAGCTTGCTCGCGATAGCGGCGTGACAGCCGGTATCAATATTGCTGGCCCCATGCAATCGCGAGCAAGCTCGCTCCCACAGGTTCAAGTGTTTCGGCGCGGTGTTATCATCGCAGCCAGCCGGTTTCCAAGGCGCCGCTCATTCGAGCGGCGTTTTGGTATCTGTAAAACGCAAATACGAATAATCCCATGGGCGGCGCTGGGTCGCGCCGTTCGCTGGCAAAGGTTGAAGATGATGCGGAGCAAGGTGACGGGTGCGCGGCGCTGGGTCGTGAAGATTGGCAGCGCACTGCTGACGGCGGATGGCAAGGGGCTGGATCGCCAGGCGATGGCGGTGTGGGTCGAGCAGATGGTGGCCTTGCATGAGGCTGGCGTCGAGCTGGTATTGGTCTCTTCCGGAGCCGTGGCGGCCGGTATGAGCCGCCTGGGCTGGACGTCGCGACCCAGCGCGATGCATGAGCTGCAGGCCGCCGCCGCCATCGGCCAGATGGGCCTGGTGCAGGCTTGGGAGTCAAGCTTTGCCGAGCACGATCGCCATACGGCGCAGATCCTGCTGACCCACGACGACCTGTCCGACCGCAAGCGCTACCTCAATGCCCGCAGTACCTTGCGAGCGCTGGTGGAGTTGAAGGTCATCCCGGTGATCAACGAGAACGACACCGTGGTCACCGACGAAATCCGTTTCGGCGATAACGACACCCTGGCCGCGCTGGTGGCGAACCTGGTGGAGGCCGATCTGCTGGTGATTCTCACGGATCGCGACGGCATGTTCGATGCCGACCCGCGCAACAATCCCGATGCCAAGCTGATCTACGAAGCCCGTGCCGACGACCCGGCGCTGGATGCGGTGGCGGGCAGCACCGGCGGTGCGCTGGGACGTGGCGGCATGCAGACCAAATTGCGTGCGGCGCGTCTGGCGGCACGTTCCGGGGCTCATACCATCATTGTCGGCGGTCGGTTGGAGCGAGTGCTGGATCGTCTGAAGTCGGGCGAACGCATTGGCACCTTGCTCTCCCCGGAGCGCGGCATGCTGGCGGCGCGCAAGCAGTGGCTGGCCGGGCACCTGCAGACCCGTGGCACCCTGGTGCTGGATGCAGGGGCCGTGTCGGCATTGTCCCAGGGCAATAAAAGCCTGTTGCCGGTGGGTGTGAAGTTGGTCCAGGGCAGTTTTCGTCGGGGCGAGATGGTGGTGTGCGTGGCGCCGGACGGTCGTGAGATCGCCCGTGGCCTGGCCAACTACAGCGCGCTGGAAGCGCAGAAAATCATCGGCCAATCGTCCGATGCGATTATCGGTCTGTTGGGCTACATGGCGGAGCCCGAGCTGGTCCACCGTGACAACCTGATCCTCGTCTAAGGAAAAATCATGGGTTTTGCAAAAGGATTGATCGGCTTGCTGCTGGCGGTACCGCTGCTGGCTTCGGCCGAGGAAATCGGCCAGGTGTCCACCGTGTTCAAGTTCGTCGGGCCGAATGACCGGATTGTGGTCGAGGCGTTCGATGATCCCAAGGTGGATGGCGTGACGTGTTACCTGTCGCGGGCCAAGACCGGCGGTGTAAAAGGCGGCCTGGGTCTGGCCGAGGATCGCGCCGAGGCGTCCATCGCCTGTCGCCAGGTCGGGCCCATCAGCTTCAAGGGTGAGCTCAAGGATGGCGAGGAGGTGTTCCGCGAGCGTACTTCGCTGGTGTTCAAGACCATGCAGGTGGTGCGTTTTCTCGACAAGAAGCGCAACACGTTGGTGTACCTGGTCTACAGCGATCGCGTGATCGAGGGCAGCCCGCAGAATGCGGTGACGGCGATTCCGATCCTGCCGTGGGCTCGTACTCAATAATCCACACATAGCCCTGTGGGAGCGAGCTTGCTCGCGATGGCGGTACGTCAGTAACAACGATTTGTCTGATGCTCCGCCATCGCGAGCAAGCTCGCTCCCACAATGTTTTGAATGAAGAGTTGCAGGCAATAAAAAACCGACCCAGAGGTCGGTTTTTTAATGAGCGCGTCGCTTAGGCAGCAGCGGCAACGTTCAGGGCCTTTACGTGGCCATTCAGGCGGCTCTTATGGCGAGCAGCCTTGTTCTTGTGGATGATGCCTTTATCGGCCATGCGGTCGATAACTGGCACAGCCAGAACGTAAGCAGCTTGAGCTTTTTCAGCGTCTTTTGCGTCGATGGCCTTAACTACGTTCTTGATGTAGGTACGGACCATGGAACGCAGGCTGGCGTTGTGGCTGCGACGCTTCTCAGCCTGTTTTGCACGTTTTTTGGCGGAAGGTGTGTTGGCCACCGTCGAGCTCCTCGAAAGACTTTTTGGGAAATAGCAAACAAAATAGGCCGCGAATCATGCCGATGAGTTGAAGTCTTGTCAAGGGCGGGTGACGCGTTCCGCTGAATGGCAGGTGCTGCGCACCGAAGGATTTCTTTCCGGCGTGCGACCTGTAAACTCGCGGGCTTTGGCTCTGCACTGTTTAGCGGCGCGGAGTATCGCACAAGTGGGCGCGTTGTTCGCCTGCTGTTTATCGACAGGCAAAAACTCTTTTCATGAATCTGCTCAAATCGTTGGCCGCCGTCAGCTCTATCACGATGCTTTCCCGCGTCCTGGGGTTCGTTCGCGATACGTTGATCGCGCGGATATTCGGCGCCGGGATGGCCACCGACGCCTTCTTCATCGCCTTCAAGTTGCCCAACCTGTTGCGGCGGATCTTCGCCGAAGGGGCGTTCTCCCAGGCTTTCGTGCCGATCCTGGCGGAATATAAAAGCCAGAAAGGCGACGAGGCGACCCGTACATTCATTGCCTACGTCACCGGCCTGCTGACCTTGGTGCTGGCGCTGGTCACGGCCGCCGGCATGCTCGCCGCGCCCTGGGTGATCTGGGCCACCGCGCCGGGTTTCACTGATACGCCAGAAAAATTCCAGCTCACCTCGGACCTGCTGCGGGTGACCTTCCCTTATATATTGCTGATTTCCCTGTCGTCCCTGGCCGGGGCGATCCTCAATACCTGGAACCGCTTTTCCGTACCGGCCTTTGTGCCGACCCTGCTCAACGTCAGCATGATCGTGTTCGCGGTGTTCCTGACGCCGTATTTCGATCCGCCGGTGATGGCCCTCGGCTGGGCGGTGCTGGTGGGGGGCCTGGCGCAATTGCTCTATCAACTGCCGCACCTGAAAAAGATCGGCATGTTGGTCCTGCCGCGGCTGAACCTGCGCGACAGTGGCGTGTGGCGGGTGATGAAGCAGATGTTGCCGGCGATCCTCGGGGTGTCGGTGAGCCAGATTTCCCTGATCATCAACACCATCTTTGCCTCGTTCCTGGTGGCCGGCTCGGTGTCGTGGATGTATTACGCCGATCGCTTGATGGAGCTGCCGTCCGGCGTGCTGGGTGTGGCCCTGGGTACGATCCTGCTGCCAACCCTGGCCAAGACCTACGCCAGTCAGGATCGCCACGAATACTCGCGGATTCTCGATTGGGGCCTGCGCCTGTGCTTTGTGCTGGTGCTGCCGTGTGCCCTGGCGCTGGGGATTCTCGCTGAGCCGCTGACGGTTTCGCTGTTCCAATACGGTCAATTCAATGCTTTCGACGCCTTGATGACCCAGCGTGCGCTGATTGCTTACTCAGTGGGCTTGCTCGGGATCATCGTGATCAAGGTGCTGGCGCCGGGGTTCTATGCCCAGCAGAACATTCGCACGCCAGTGAAAATCGCCATTTTCACCCTGGTGATGACCCAATTGTTCAACCTGTTGCTCATCGGCCCGTTGGCCCACGCCGGCCTGGCCCTGGCGATCAGCGCCGGCGCCTGCCTCAACGCCGGGCTGCTGTTTTACCAGTTGCGCAAGCAAAAGATGTATCAGCCGCAGCCGGGCTGGGCCAAATTCGGCCTCAAGCTGTTGGTGGCCGTGGCGGTGATGTCGGCGGTCTTGCTGGGGGCGATGCATTTCATGCCGGCTTGGGGCGAAGGGCAGATGCTCGAGCGTTTCCTGCGGCTGGGAGCGCTGGTGGTTGCCGGCGTGGTGGCATATTTCGGCATGTTGCTGCTGATGGGGTTCCGTCTGCGGGACTTCAACCGCAAGGCCTTGGGCTGAGGGCGGGTCCTCGATAACCCCGGGTCGGGCAGTGGTTTTGTCGGTTCGAGCACTTTGGGTGCGGTGTTGCCTGTCGTCGGCCGCCGGGTGTGGTTATAATCGGCCACTTTATGAGCAAGAAGCGCGTTATGCAGCTGGTTCGAGGCCTCCACAACCTGCGCCCCCAGCATCGGGGCTGTGTCGCCACTATTGGCAATTTTGACGGTGTCCACCGTGGCCACCAGGCTATCCTGGCGCGGCTGCGCGAGCGTGCGCTGGAGTTGGGCGTGCCTAGCTGCGTGGTGATCTTCGAGCCGCAGCCGCGGGAGTTTTTCGCCCCGGACACCGCCCCGGCCCGTCTGGCCCGGCTGCGGGACAAGCTGCAACTGCTGGCCGCCGAAGGTGTCGACCGGGTCCTGTGCCTGGCCTTCAACCAGCGCCTGAGCAAGCTCAGCGCTGCCGAGTTCGTCGATACCATCCTGGTGGACGGCCTCGATGTGAAGCATCTGGAAGTTGGCGATGACTTCCGTTTCGGTTGTGATCGTTCTGGGGATTTCGATTACCTGCAACAGGCCGGTATCGCCCAGGGTTTCACCGTCGAAGCGGCGCAGACCGTCGAGATGGATGGCTTGCGCGTCAGCAGCACCCAGGTCCGCAATGCCCTGGCGGCGGCCGACTTCGATTTGGCCGAGCGTTTGCTCGGCCGGCCGTACCGGATTGCCGGGCGGATCCTGCATGGGCAGAAACTGGCGCGCCAATTGGGCACGCCGACGGCCAACGTGCAGCTCAAGCGTCGTCGTGTGCCGCTGACCGGGGTGTTCCTGGTGAGTGTCGAGATCGACGGCAAGACCTGGCCAGGCGTTGCCAACATCGGTGTGCGACCCACGGTCCAGGGCGATGGCAAGGCCCACCTTGAAGTACATGTTCTGGATTTTGCCGGCGATCTGTATGACCGGCGTTTGACGGTGGTTTTCCACCATAAGCTGCGTGAAGAGCAGCGTTTTGCCTCTCTGGAGGCGCTCAAGACGGCGATCCATGCAGATATCGCCGCCGCCCGTGCCCTTGTCGCAACCAGCGCCAATCGCTAATGAAGAGCCTTAAATGACCGACTATAAAGCCACGCTAAACCTTCCGGACACCGCCTTCCCAATGAAGGCCGGCCTGCCTCAGCGCGAACCACAGATTCTGCAGCGTTGGGACAGCATTGGCCTGTACGGAAAGTTGCGCGAAATTGGCAAGGATCGTCCGAAGTTCGTCCTGCACGACGGCCCTCCGTACGCCAACGGCACCATCCACATCGGTCACGCGCTGAACAAGATTCTCAAGGACATGATCATTCGCTCCAAGACCCTGTCGGGTTTTGATGCGCCGTATGTCCCGGGTTGGGACTGCCATGGCCTGCCGATCGAGCACAAGGTCGAAGTGACCCACGGCAAGAACTTGGGCGCGGACAAGACCCGCGAACTGTGCCGTGCCTACGCCACCGAGCAGATCGAAGGGCAGAAGTCCGAATTCATCCGTCTCGGCGTGCTGGGCGACTTCGCCAACCCGTACAAGACCATGGACTTCAAGAACGAAGCCGGCGAAATCCGTGCCCTGGCGAAAATCGTCGAGGGTGGCTTCGTGTTCAAGGGCCTCAAGCCGGTGAACTGGTGCTTCGATTGCGGTTCGGCCCTGGCCGAGGCGGAAGTCGAGTACGAGAACAAGAAGTCCTCGACCATCGATGTCGCGTTCCCGATCGCCGATGAAGACAAGCTCGCCGCGGCTTTCGGCCTGGGCAAGCTGGCCAAGCCGGCGTCGATCGTGATCTGGACCACCACCCCGTGGACCATCCCGGCCAACCAGGCACTGAACGTCCACCCGGAATTCAACTACGCCCTGGTCGATGTCGGCGACAAGCTGCTGGTGCTGGCCGAAGAACTGGTTGAATCCTGCCTGGCCCGCTACAACCTCGAAGGTTCGGTGGTCGCCACCGCGCCGGGTTCGGCGCTGGAGCTGATCAATTTCCGTCATCCGTTCTATGATCGCCTGTCGCCGGTGTACCTGGCCGACTACGTGGAGCTGGGCGCAGGCACTGGCGTGGTTCACTCCGCGCCGGCCTATGGCGTCGACGACTTCGTGACCTGCAAGAAGTACGGCATGGTCAACGACGACATCCTCAACCCGGTGCAGAGCAATGGCGTGTACGTGCCATCGCTGGAGTTCTTCGGCGGCCAGTTCATCTGGAAAGCCAACCCGGCCATCGTCGACAAGCTGACCGAAGTCGGCGCGCTGCTGCACACCACCGTCATCGAACACAGCTACATGCACTGCTGGCGGCACAAGACCCCGTTGATCTACCGCGCCACCGCGCAGTGGTTCATCGGCATGGACAAGCAGCCAACCCGCGGCGACACCCTGCGCCAGCGTTCGCTCAAGGCCATCGAAGAAACCCAGTTCGTGCCGGCCTGGGGCCAGGCGCGCCTGCATTCGATGATCGCCAACCGTCCGGACTGGTGCATTTCCCGCCAGCGCAACTGGGGCGTGCCGATCCCGTTCTTCCTGAACAAGGAAAGCGGCGAGTTGCACCCGCGCACCGTTGAACTGATGGAAGAAGTTGCCAAGCGCGTCGAAGCCGAAGGCATCGAGGCCTGGTTCAAGATGGATGCCGCCGAGCTGCTGGGTGACGAAGCACCGCTGTACGACAAGATCAGCGACACCCTGGACGTCTGGTTCGACTCCGGCACCACCCATTGGCACGTGCTGCGCGGTTCGCACCCGATGGGCCACGAGACCGGCCCGCGCGCCGACCTGTACCTGGAAGGCTCGGACCAGCACCGCGGGTGGTTCCACTCGTCGCTGCTGACCGGTTGCGCCATCGACAATCACGCGCCGTACCGCGAGTTGCTGACCCACGGCTTCACGGTCGACGAGTCCGGTCGCAAGATGTCCAAGTCCCTGGGCAACGTGATTGCGCCGCAGAAGGTCAACGACACCTTGGGCGCCGACATCATGCGCCTGTGGGTTGCGTCCACCGACTATTCCGGCGAGATGGCCGTTTCCGAGCAGATCCTGCAGCGCAGCGCGGACGCCTACCGGCGGATCCGTAACACCGCGCGCTTCCTGCTTTCCAACCTGACTGGTTTCAACCCGGCCACCGACCTGCTGCCGGCCGAAGAAATGCTCGCGCTGGACCGTTGGGCCGTGGACCGTACCCTGTTGCTGCAACGCGAATTGCAGGAGCACTACGGCGAGTACCGCTTCTGGAACGTCTACTCCAAGATCCACAACTTCTGCGTGCAGGAGCTCGGTGGTTTCTACCTCGACATCATCAAGGACCGCCAGTACACCACTAGCGCCAACAGCAAGGCCCGTCGTTCGTGCCAGACCGCGCTGTTCCACATCAGCGAGGCCCTGGTGCGCTGGATCGCACCGATCCTGGCGTTCACCGCCGACGAGCTGTGGCAGTACCTGCCGGGCGAGCGCAACGAGTCGGTGATGCTCAACACCTGGTACGAAGGCCTGACCGAACTGCCGCAAGGCTTCGAACTGGACCGTGGGTATTGGGACCGCGTGATGGCGGTCAAGGCCGCGGTCAACAAGGAAATGGAGATCCAGCGGGCGGCCAAGGCCGTCGGCGGCAACCTCCAGGCCGAAGTGACCCTCTATGCCGAAGAAGCCCTGGGTGCCGACCTGGCCAAGCTGGGCAACGAACTGCGCTTCGTGCTGATCACCTCTACCGCCAGCGTTGCGCCGTTCGTGCAGGCGCCGGCCGATGCGGTGACCACTGAGGTCAGTGGCTTGAAGCTGAAGATCGTCAAGTCGAACCACACCAAGTGCGCCCGTTGCTGGCATTGCCGCGAAGACGTCGGCGTGAACCCGGAGCACCCGGAAATCTGTGGCCGTTGCGTGGACAACATCAGTGGCAACGGTGAGGTTCGTCACTATGCCTAATGTGGCGAACCGTTTCGGACGGCTGGGCTGGCTGTGGTTGAGCGTGCTGGTTCTGGTCATCGACCAGGCCAGCAAGTACTACTTCGAGCACTCGCTGACCCTGTACCAGCAGATCGTGATCATTCCTGATTACTTCAGCTGGACCTTGGCCTACAACACCGGGGCGGCGTTCAGTTTCCTGGCCGACAGTTCCGGCTGGCAGCGCTGGCTGTTCGCCCTGATTGCCATCGTGGTCAGCGCGGTGCTGGTGGTCTGGCTCAAGCGCCTGGGCCGCGACGAAACCTGGCTGGCCGTTGCGCTGGCCTTGGTGCTCGGTGGTGCCCTGGGCAACCTCTATGACCGCATCGCCCTGGGCCACGTCATCGATTTCATCCTGGTGCATTGGCAGAACCGCTGGTATTTCCCGGCGTTCAACTTTGCCGACAGCGCCATCACCGTGGGCGCGATCATGCTCGCCCTGGACATGTTCAAGAGCAAGAAAACCGGAGAAGCCGTCCATGACTGAGCAGCGTATCGCTCAAAACACCGAAGTGACGCTTCACTTCGCCCTGCATCTGGAAAATGGCGATACCGTCGACAGCACCTTCGACAAGGCTCCGGCCGTGTTCAAGGTGGGTGATGGCAACCTGCTGCCAGGTTTCGAGGCGGCGATCTTCGGTTTCAAGGCCGGCGACAAGCGCACCGTGGTCGTACCACCGGAAAACGCCTTTGGTCAGCCCAACCCGCAAAATGTGCAGACCATGCCACGCTCCCAGTTCCAGGACATGGAGCTGTCCGAGGGCCTGCTGGTGATCTTCAACGATGCGGCCAATACCGAGCTGCCAGGTGTGGTGAAGGCGTTCGACGAGGCCCAGGTGACCGTGGACTTCAACCATCCGCTGGCGGGCAAGACCTTGAACTTCGAAGTGGAAATCCTTGAGGTCAAGGCGGTTTAAGAGTTAACCGGCAGTTCCTGCTGCCACCCGATTCACTGTGGGAGCGAGCTTGCTCGCGATGACGGAGTCACTTTCAATACAGGGGTGACTGACCCACCGCTATCGCGAGCAAGCTCGCTCCCACAGGGATCTCCTTGTTTTCGAGCCTTATCGCTCGATTAACAGGCAAGCATTCAATTTCTTGCGCGCAAGACACGAGGCACAGCATGCAAATCAAACTCGCCAACCCCCGTGGCTTCTGCGCCGGTGTGGACCGGGCGATCGAAATCGTCAACCGCGCCCTGGAAGTCTTCGGGCCGCCGATCTACGTGCGCCACGAAGTGGTCCACAACAAGTTCGTCGTCGAAGACCTGCGTAGCCGTGGGGCGATTTTCGTCGAGGAACTGGACCAGGTGCCGGACGATGTCATCGTGATCTTCAGTGCCCACGGCGTTTCCCAGGCGGTGCGCAGCGAAGCCGCCGGCCGTGGCCTGAAGGTCTTCGACGCGACGTGTCCATTGGTGACCAAGGTGCACATCGAAGTGGCCCGCTACAGCCGTGACGGTCGCGAATGCATCCTGATCGGCCACGAAGGCCATCCGGAAGTCGAAGGCACCATGGGTCAATACGATGCCAGCAACGGTGGTGCGATCTACCTGGTCGAGGACGAGGAGGACGTTGCGGCCTTGCAAGTGCGCAACCCCGAGAGCCTGGCTTTCGTGACCCAGACGACCCTGTCCATGGACGATACCAGTCGAGTGATCGACGCCCTGCGCGCGCGCTTCCCGGCCATCGGCGGCCCGCGCAAGGATGACATCTGCTACGCCACCCAGAATCGTCAGGATGCGGTCAAGCAACTGGCCAACGAATGCGATGTGGTGCTGGTGGTCGGCAGCCCGAACAGCTCCAACTCCAACCGCTTGCGCGAGCTGGCCGAGCGCATGTCCACACCGGCCTACCTGATCGACGGCGCCGAGGACATGCAACGCAGCTGGTTCGATGGGGTCGAGCGCATTGGCATCACCGCTGGTGCCTCCGCGCCGGAAGTCCTGGTGCGCGGTGTGATCCAGCAGTTGCAGGCTTGGGGCGCAACGGGTGCCGATGAACTGGCCGGTCGCGAGGAGAACATCACGTTCTCGATGCCGAAAGAGTTGCGCGTCCGCTCCTTGCTTTAAGTCCTTTCTCGCACAGTGCCTGCTCGGCCTCGACGCTTTCAAGGCGGACGCGGCCGGAAGGCGCCAGTATCACTTGATGATGGCTGACCGGGCCACGTTTGGCGCAGACATGCAGCGTGCCTGCCTGGAAGGCGCCGCCGGAGCGCAGGGCTTCCCCCTGGCTACCGAATCTCACCCTGCGTGTCACCGGCTGGTTGCCGATCACCCGGGCACTTGCGCTGCGCTCCATCAGCACGGTCTTCTCCTTGTCATCCAGGGATATGCGCCAGCCCCGGCCCCAATCGTCGTCCATTGCGCTGAGTACGACCGTCCGGTTGCGTGCGATGGCCTCGCTGCGTGCGCTGCGCAACCCGCTGATCAGTAACTGCGCGGTGTCCTTGCGTTCGATGGATTCGATCAGCTCTTTATAGCCCGTGCCGGCCCACGGCAGAACAATTGCGGCAATTGCCAGTCCCATGAGCAGTTCGATCAGGCTGAAGCCCTGTTGGTACATGACGTCTCCTCCCTGGAGTGTGGGGCCACAGGCACTGCCCTGAATGGACGGTATCAGGCAGGCGGCACTGGTTTGTTCTAGCGTGTAGAAGCAGGTATAGCCGACGGCAACGGAGGGCATCGATGGATCTTCGTACAAAAGGTTTCACGCTGATCGAGGTGCTGGTGGCCCTAGGCGTACTGCTGATCCTGATCACCATGGCGGTGCCTTCATTCACTGGCTCGTTGCAGAGCACCCAGGCCGACACCGAGATCGATGACTTGCGCCGGGCGCTGAACTTTGCCCGGCTGGAGGCGATCGACCGTGGTGTCACCACCCGCATCCGCCCCACGGCCCAGGGCAGTGTCTGGAGCGGCGAACTGACGGTGTATGACAGTACGGGCTCGCCGTCCAATGTATTGCGGGTTGTTCCGGCGATGAGCAGCGGCGCGACTCTGACGCTAACCTCAGAGGTGAGCAACATTGATTTCAACAACCTCGGTGGGTTATCGGCGCCGGCCACGCCGGTGAGTTTCAATTATGTACGAGGGGCGCAGAGCAGGACGCTGAGTGTTTGCCTCAATGGACGAATCGTATTGGGTGGAAGTTGCGGATGAAGGGTTGCAATAAAAGGGCACAGCGGGGAATGACGCTGATCGAGGTGCTGGTGGCGGTGCTGATTCTCGGCGTCGGTTTGTTGGGGGCAGCGATGATCCAGCTCAATGCGCTCAAGTACACCGACAGTTCGCGCATGACCAGCCAGGCCAGTTTCATTGCCTACGACCTGCTGGACCGCATTCGCGCCAACGCCGGCGCCGACTACACCGTCACACCGCCCAACTCGCCGAACCTCAACGTCGCCCGCGACCAGGACCTCTACGATTTCAAGACCAACATCATTGCCTTCGGCGGCGCCACGGCCACTGGCACCATTGCGCTGAACCAGCGGGTCTACACCATCACCATTTCCTGGGACGACGCCCGGGCCGCCAACACCACCGACGCAGCCGAGGCGCGGCGCAGCTTTGTGCTGACCAGTCGAGTGGCCGTCGATCCACCGGGGACGCCGCCATGAACCGGCGTTGCCGCGGATTCGGCCTGATCGAATTGATGATCGCACTGGTGCTCAGCCTGATCGTCGTACTGGGTGTCGTGCAGATTTTCCTCGCTGCCAAGAACACCTACATCAGCCAAAGTGCGGCCGCGGTGATGCAGGAGGACGCCCGGTTCGTCCTGAGCAAAATGGTGCAGGAGATTCGCATGGTGGGCATGTTCGGTTGCCTGGGGACCATTACCGATGCCTCCACGGCCAATGATTTCAATGCCAGCCAGATCACCCCGATCCGCTGGGACAACGCCAACCGGCGGCTGACCCTGGTCACCGCCGACATCGGTAACGGCGGTAGCGTTCCGACCTGGACCGTGCTCTCCGATTGTCGCACCTCGGCGACGGCCTATACCAACGCGCGGTTACCGGCGGCGGGGCAGTTGGCCTTCCCTATCCGTCGACTGGTCTACAGCTTCAACAACAATCAATTGCTGCTGGGGAGCGGCGCCGGCAATCCGGCCTTGTCGGTGCTGGTGGACAATGTGCGGGCGTTCGACGTGACGTTCGGCGTGGCTGGCAGTGCGACGGACATCGCGGCATCGGGCTACACCAGTAACCCGGCTGACCCGGCCTTGATCCGCAGCGTGCGCCTGACATTGACGCTCTTTGACCCCAGGAACGCAGTGCGCGAGCAGACCTTCAATGTGGTTGCCGCCTTGCGCAACCGGTTGCTATGAGGGGGGCTCGATGAGTTCGATGGATCCCGGGCATCGCCAGCGAGGCATGGCCTTGCTGGTCAGCCTGGTCTTCCTGTTGCTGCTGACGCTGATCGGCCTGTCGTCGATGCAGAGCGCCACCCTCCAGGAAAAAATGACCAGCAGTGTCATGCAGCGCAACCTGTCGTTCCAGATGGCCGAGGCGGCGCTGAGGGTGGGCGAAAGTGCGGTGCAGGTCGAGACGTATTCATTGCCGGTATGCACCACCACGACCCAGTGCGCGCCGCCGGCCGAGTCGGCGACGTTGACGGGGGCAGGGCGCAATTCGTCGTCGGGGGTGCTCTGGGTTGCCGCCGCCGGTGGTTTTTATGGCGTGCAGAACATCGGCACGACGCTCACGGCGGTCAACGTGCCGGTCAACACCTCGGCGACGCTGTACCGGATCACGGCGGTGGCGGTGGTGGGCAATAACCAGCGCAGCGTGGTGGAGAGCATCTATGCCAAATACTAAGGCGCTTCGCAGCGGGTGGCAGGTGTTGTGGGGGGCGCTGCTCAGTCTTTACCTGGCAGCGCCGGCCTATGCGTTCACGCCTTCGGATTCGCCCTTGCTGAGTGCGGCGGCCGTCACGCCGAACGTGATGCTGCTGATCGATGATTCGGGGAGCATGAACAACATTATCTGGGCGGCGGGGTTTGATCCGACGGCGACGCAAGCACCGGTCTATATATGCGCTGACGACAGAAGCTGCAGCAGCAGTAACAGGACGCTGCTTGCGGCAAACGATGGGAATGTCTTGCTGGCGAGTCTGTTCCGTGGAGGCTGCTCGAATGGGTGGTATGGCTTCTACCGAGTAGGCTTTGGTCAGGTTTGCCTGCGGCTACCCGATCCTGTCGGTGGTGAGAATACCCGCTACACAACTAGATACTTATCTTATCTAATGACCTTGGCCAACGGTTCGAGCCGGGACTTCACCACGGGTACGATTCCCAACGACTATCGAATCAACGTGGCACGGGACGTTTCCAACGACCTGGTCGCCAGCAACCGCGCCCTGCGTATCGGCCTTGCCACCTTCAACCCACCGAACAGCAGCAACCCCGGCCCCGGGGGATATATCGCTCGCGCCATCAGCGACCTGTCACCGGTCAGTGGCAGCGTGACCCAGACCCAGGCCAACAGCAACTACAGCGCGCTGATCAACGCCATCAACGGCCTGGGGGCGGTCGCCAATACACCCTTGGCCGAGAGTTATTACGAGGTCACTCGCTATTTCAGGGGCATGGCGCCTTACTACAATGGAACGCCCGCCACCTACACCAGCCCGATCCAGTACCGTTGCCAGAAGAACTTCGGCGTGGTGATCACCGACGGTTTGCCCACCTATGACCGAACGTTTCCCAGCAACGATCCCCTGGGCCTGTCCCGGCTGCCAAACTGGGATGGCATCAGCGGCAACGATGGTGACAATCCCAGCGGCGACGCCGAGGGCGATACGCTTTACCTGGATGACATCGCCAAGTTCGCCTTCGACATCGACATGCGCTCCACCGGCACCGACGCCACCGGCAAGAGCTGGAACGCCACGGATTTCCCCCGGCAATACCTCAATACCTACACCGTGGGTTTTGCCGTCACCAATCAGATGCTGTCCGATGCTGCCCGCTACGGGGCGGGCAAGTATTATCCGGCGAGCGACAGCGAAGGCCTGAACTCGGCCTTGGCCTCCGCTTTGAGCGACATCACCTCCAAGGCCGGCTCCGGGGGCGGCGGCACCACCAACGCCGCCACCTTGTCCAGCACCTCCAGCTACTACCAGACCACGTATGATCCCAAGGACTGGCGCGGCACCATCCGGGCGTTCGGTTTCACTACGGCCGGCACGGTCAACACGGCAGCGCAGCAATGGACCACCGATACCGCCATCGTGCCTGGCGCCACGGCACCGATCTATCAGTCCTGGAACACCGCGACCAATGTGCCGGTGAGCCTGGCCTACGGCAACTTTTCGCCGGCCCAGCAAACCAGCCTCAGCCAGAACCTGCCCACGGGAATCACCGGCAACGACCTGGTGGAGTGGAGCAAGGGCGTCAATAAGACCGGCTTGAAGGTGCGCAGTGTATTGCTGGGGGACATCATCAATTCGCCGCTGGTGCTGGCATCGCCCAACGACCAGACCGCTGCGGACCTGCTTAATGACACGAGCTACAGCACGTACCTGGCGACCAAGGCGGCGAACATGAATACCAGCCTGGTGGTGAACGCCAACGATGGTTTCTTCAGCGTCATCAACAGTGCAAACGGTACGCGGCGTTATGCCTATATGCCGTCGAGCGTGCTGCCTTCGTTGCAGGACATTGCCGACACCAACTACGTCAATGGCGTGAGCCACAAGTTCTTGGTGGATGGGCAGGTCGGCGTATTCGATACGCAATCGGGGAGTGTCTGGAAGACAGTGGCTCTGGGCGGCACTGGTGCTGGGGGCAAGACGTTCTATGCGGTTCAGCTGTTCGATGCGACGGCGGGCAACGTGTTGCGGGCATTGTGGGAAATCAGTGCGCCAACCGTTGCCAACACCACCCACGTCTTCAATGACCTGGGCTACGCTTACGCACGCCCTGAGGTCGCGCGCCTGGCGGACGGTCGCTGGGCGGCGTTCATCGCCAACGGTTATGGCAGCAACAGTGGGGTGGCTGCGTTGTACGTCGTGGACATCCGCGACGGTTCGCTGATCCGCAAAATAGTCATCAACAGCAGCGAAACCGACAACGGTCTGTCATCGGTCAAGCTGCGGGTCAATTCTCAGAACGTGGTGCAAGCCGCCTACGGTGGCGACTTGAAGGGACGGATGTGGAAGTTCGACCTCAGTGGTACCTCACCCACCGCCTGGGGCCTGGCATTCGCCGGCCAGCCATTGTTCACCGCCCCCGGGGGCGCGACCCAACCGATCACGGTGCAACCTCTGCTGGCAGACAATCCCCAGGGTGGGACCCAGGTGTTTTTCGGCACCGGCAAGTTCAACGAAACGGCGGATAAACTCAACAAGGACCTGCAAGGGTTCTACTCGATATGGGACGCCACCGGTGGTGCCGGGCAAATCACCGTGTCGAACCTGCAGGCCCAGTCGATCACGGGGGTGTTCTCAGGCAGCACGGGGCAGTTCGTGACTACCAGCCAGACCGACGTGGCTTATCCGACGAAAAAGGGTTGGTACCTGCCGTTGGTGTACAACAATGCGCTGACCGGGGAGCGGGTGATCAACCCGGCCAATCTGGTGAGCGGGCGCGTGGTCTTTACCACGGCCGCCGTGGACACTACCGACCCTTGTGCCAGCTTCGGCACCGGCAAACTGATCGAATTGGATGCGTTCAACGGTAAGATGCTCAACTATACGGTGCTTGATACCAACGGTGATGGCACGCTCAACAGCTCCGACACGATTTCCAGCGGGGTTATGTTCACGGGGGGAATCCCGACCTTGAGCGCCGTCGTCAGCGCCAGCGGGGCCACCAACATGATCGTCAACGACTCCAGCGGCAACATCACCGAGCTGCTGGAAAAATCCGTCGGCGGCAGCCGCCGTATCATGTGGCGGCAAATACAATGAGGACAAGGCATGCGCAGATCCAACCGGGGTTTCACCTTGATCGAAATCATGATCGTGATCGCGATCATCGGTATCGTGATCACCGTCGGCTATCCGAGCCTGACCGAATACATGAAGAAGGGCCGCCGCGCTGAAATTGCCGGGCTCTTATCCGAGCAGGCGCAAATTCTCGAGCGCCACTACTCGAAGAGCAACGTCTACACCAATGCAACCGGGCTGAGCAGCGGCAACGATTTCTACACCATTACCCAGACGCTGGCGGACCAGAGCTTCATCCTGACCGCTGTGCGCAAGAGTGGCTCATCAATGGCCACGGACAAATGCGGTGACTTCAAGATCACCAATACCGGGGTAAGAAGCATCGAGAACGCCGCCGCCGGGCTGACCACCAAGGATTGTTGGGGCCGCTGAGTTTCTTTTATCCGGGCACGCTTTTGCGTCCTTTGTTTTAGTGAGTCGAATCAGAACATGACCAGGCAACAGCAAGTGGTGATTGTCGGCGGCGGAGTGATCGGCCTGCTGACGGCGTTCAATCTGGCGTCCGAAGGGCAACGTGTCGTGCTGCTGGACCGTTCCAACGTCGGCCAGGAGTCGTCCTGGGCTGGCGGCGGTATCGTTTCGCCGTTGTACCCCTGGCGCTACAGCCCGGCGGTCACGGCGCTGGCCCATTGGTCGCAGGATTTCTATCCACAGTTGGGCCAGCGTTTGTTCGCGGCCACCGGAATCGATCCGCAAGTACACGTGACCGGGTTGTACTGGCTGGACCTGGACGACCAGGACGAAGCGCTGGCCTGGGCCGAGCGGGAAGGGCGGCCGCTGCGGGCTGTGGATATCTCGGCGGTTCACGATGCAGTACCAGTACTGGGCACGGGGTTTTCCCGGGCGATCTACATGGCGGATGTGGCGAACGTGCGCAATCCGCGGTTGGTGAAGTCCCTCAAGGCGGCGTTGCAGGCGTTGCCCAATGTCACGCTTCATGAGCATTGCGAGGTCAGCGGGTTCATTCGCGAGGGCGAACGTGTCGTCGGGGTGGACAGTTCCGCGGGGCTGATCCATGGCGACCAAGTGGTGCTGGCCGCTGGTGCCTGGAGTGGCGAGTTGCTCGGTACGCTGGGGCTGAAATTGCCGGTGGAGCCGGTCAAGGGGCAAATGATCCTGTACAAATGCGCTTCGGATTTTCTGTCGAGCATGGTCCTGGCCAAGGGCCGTTACGCGATACCCCGTCGCGACGGGCACATCCTGGTGGGCAGCACGCTGGAGCGTGAAGGCTTCGACAAGACCCCGACTGACGTGGCGCTGGAGAGCCTGAAGGTCTCGGCGCAGCAGTTGATTCCGGCGCTGGCCGATGCCGAGGTGGTCGGGCATTGGGCAGGGTTACGACCTGGGTCGCCGGAGGGTATTCCCTATATCGGCGAGGTGCCGGGGGTTGTGGGGCTGTGGTTGAACTGTGGGCATTATCGCAACGGGCTGGTGTTGGCGCCGGCGTCGTGTCAGTTGTTTACGGATCTGATGTTGGGGCGTGAGCCGGTGATCGATCCTGCGCCATATGCGCCGGCAGGGCGCTTGTAAGGTTCGGTTTTTCCTGTGGAGCGGGCTTGCTCGCGACGGCTGTGTGGTGATTGAGTAAATATCCATTGCTGCGGTAACGGCTACTTAGGGTTCCGCTCTTACAGCGGGTCACTTTTGGAAGAGCCGGGAGCCGGACCAGCCAAAAGTAACCAAAAACGCTTTGCCCCACCACTCGGTGCCTCGCCTAGGCTCGGCATGCCCTCACTCCGGCATTGCTCCGTGGGCCCACGGATCAATGCCTGCGTTCGGCCAGCGTGGTTAACGGGGCGCCCCAGATCAAAAGCGAGGCGGCCTGACAGCCGGCCTGGTTCTCCCGCTCGTACACCTGTCAGATCTGTGGGAGTAAAGCTTGCTCGCGAGGCGGCCTGACAGCCGGCCTGGTTCTCCCGCTCGTACACCTGTCAGATCTGTGGGAGTAAAGCTTGCTCGCGAGGCGGCCTGACAACCGACTTGGCTCTTCCGGTCCCACTGCGATCCCATTGTGGGAGCGAGCCTGCTCGCGAAGACGGCGGTACATCCAAGGCTGATGCAAGCTGATCCACTGCCATCGCGAGCAAGCTCGCTCCCACAGGGATTTGCAGTGGCCGCAAAATCTGTAGATCGTCACCGACCCAGTGTGGGAGCGAGCTTGCTCGTGAAGGTGATGGCACAGGCGATGAATATGTTGAATGCTCCGGCCTCTTCGCGAGCAAGCCCGCTCCCACAGGAGAAACGCGATCACCCTAAATCAGGTCGGCTGTTAGGCCGCCTCGCGGTGGACGTTGATCTCGGCGCCCCATTAACCACGCTGGCCGAACGCAGGCATTGTGGAGTGGGCATCCCGGCATGGATGCCGGGATAGCCGCGCTGGGCCATGGATGGCCCTTCGTGGCGGCCCACGGAGCAATGCCGGAGTGAGGGCATGCCGAGCCCTAGCGAGGCACCGAGTGGTGGGGCAAAAGCGTTTTGCTTACTTTTGACTGGGCCGGCTTCCGGGCTTCTCAAAAGTGAGCCGCTGTAAGAGCGGAACCCTAAGCAGCCGTTACCACAGAAACGGATATATACACCACCCTCACAGCCAACCAGGCTTTGTGGGAACGGTCGGACAAAAATCTGATTCAAAAAGAGTTTTCCGACGAGTTCTGGCGGTTGTCGGGTGGGAAGAACTCTGGCTAACCTTTTCCCAATCGCGTGCTGGATAAACAGGTGCCGGTGGAGGGCTAGACGGACCAACAGAGCTATCAGATGGAACATTATTTTGTGGCGAGGGGATTTATCCCCGTTGGGCTGCGAAGCGGCCCTGAAAACCGTCGCCTCGGTATGTCAGACTGATTGAGGTCGGTATCCTGGGGGGCTGCTTCGCAGCCCAACGGGGATAAATCCCCTCGCCACAGGTAAATCCCAGCACCACACAGTTCGGTGTAGGCCTTGCCGTTGGCTGAGCTGCGCCGCACGCCCGCTCAATCCAACCCGAGTTTCTTCAACCGATACCGCATCGACCGAAACGACAACTTCAACCGCTGGGCCGCCGCCGTGCGGTTCCAGCGGGTTTGCTCCAAAGCCTGGAGGATAAGTTTGCGTTCGACGTCTTCCAGATAGTCTTCCAGGTTGTCGACCTGCATCAGGTCGGGGTCGCCAGCGTCGGAGGGGTTATTGCCTTCGGCCAGTCGCAGATCGTCAGCTTCGATCTGTTGGTGTTCGCAAAGGGTGTAGGCCCGTTCGAGCATGTTCTCCAATTCCCGCACATTGCCCGGGAAGCGATAGTGACGAAGGGCCTCCAGGGCCTGGGGGTGGAGCGTGACTGCCGGGCTTGCGGTGTTGGCGGCCAGCCGCTGAAGCATGTGATTGGCCAGCGGCTCGATGTCTTCGCGGCGTTCACGCAAGGGCGGGACGCGCAGTTCGATGACGTTCAGGCGGTAGTACAAGTCCTGGCGAAAGCGCCCGGCGGCGACTTCGGCGTCCAGGTCCTTGTGGGTGGCGCAGAGGATGCGTACATCCACCACCTCTTCCTGCTGGCCGCCCACGGCGCGCACGGCCTTTTCCTGGATGGCCCGCAACAGTTTGACCTGCATCGCCAAGGGCAGGTCGGCCACTTCATCGAGAAACAAGGTCCCGCCATGGGCGGCCTGGAACAGTCCGGGCTTGTCTTCGATGGCGCCGCTGAAGCTGCCTTTTCGGTGGCCAAAGAACTCACTTTCCATCAACTCCGTGGGGATCGCCCCACAGTTGACCGGCACAAAGCCTTGGTTGGCCCGGGGGCCTTGTTCGTGGATCAGTCGGGCAACCAGTTCCTTGCCACAACCCGACTCCCCACTGATGTACACCGGGGCCTGGCTGCGGGCGAGTTTTTCGATCTGTTTGCGCACGTTGCGCATCGGTGGCGAATCGCCCAGCAGGCAGCGTTCGAGGGGGCAGGTCGGTGTGGCGACCGGTAGCAGGCGCAGGGCACTGGAGACCAGTTCCCGCAGCCGCCCCAGGTCGACCGGCTTGGTCAGGAAGTCGAAGGCGCCGGCCTTGAGGGCGTCGATGGCGGTTTCCAGGCTGCCGTAGGCGGTGATCATCGCCACGGGCAGTTGCGGATAGCGTTGCTGGATGTGTTGCACCAGTTCCAAGCCGGTGCCATCGGGCAGGCGCATGTCGGTCAGGCACAGGTCGAAGGCGTCCCCCGCCAACAGGGCTTGAGCCTCGGCCAGGTTCTTGGCGCTGCGGGTGTCGAGTTTCATCCGGCCCAGGGTGATGTCCAGGAGTTCGCGGATGTCCGGTTCGTCATCGACGATCAGGATTCGTTGCCGTGAGCGATTGTTCAAATCTGTTTCCGTCCGTGAGCAAAAGTGATGCGAAAGCAGCCGCCGCCTTGGCGTGGTTTGAAGTCTAGGCGGGCCTGGTTGCTTTCGCACAGCTCACGGGACAGATAGAGCCCAAGGCCGGTGCCCTGGCTGCTGGTGGTAAAGAAGGGTTCGAACAGATGCGCCTGCTGCTCGGGCGTGACACCGGGGCCGTTATCGATGATGTCCAGTGTCGAGAGCTGGCTGGAGGGGTCGATGAACAGTTCCAGCCAGGCCTCGGCCTGTTCATGGGCCATTGCGCTGTGGCGCCAGGCGTTGCGCAGCAGGTTGTCGAGCACCTGGGTGAGCTGGTCGGGGTCCATGAGGGTGGTGTGGTCCCCCGGGTCGATGCTCAGGTGCAAGCGCTGGTGCTCGGCCATGCTTTCACGGGCCTGTCGGACGAATTGGTCGAGCCAGATCCGCAGGTCGAGGCGCTGGGGGGTGGTTTGCTGGCGGCGAGACAGCTGCAAAACGTTTTCAATGACGCGATTCATTCGTTGGGAGTGATCTTGAATAATCTGCGTCAGACGCCGATCCGCGTCGTTCAGTTCCTCGGATTCGCGCAGCAATTGCGCCGCATGGCTGATGGCGCCCAAGGGATTGCGGATTTCATGGGCGATGCCGGCGGTCAGGCGCCCGAGGGAGGCGAGCTTGAGCTGTTGGGCGTGCTGGGCAACCTGGGCCAGGTCTTCGAGGAATACCAGGACCTGATGCTGGTCGTTGTGGCCCAGGGCGATGAAGCTTGGTTGCAGTGTCAGGCCCGTGCCGCTGCTGGTCAGGCTTTGCGCGCGCAGGCTGGGGTTGTTCAGCCAGAGTTGCAGGCGTTCGACCAAGGCCGTGGAGCAATCGTCGATCCGTTGGCCGACCAGGTCGTGCATGCCCAGCAGGTTCAACGCGCTTTCGTTGGCC
The DNA here is from genome assembly GCF_965119365.1 of Pseudomonas medicaginis. NCBI lineage: Bacteria > Pseudomonadati > Pseudomonadota > Gammaproteobacteria > Pseudomonadales > Pseudomonadaceae > Pseudomonas > Pseudomonas medicaginis. The sequence continues at coordinate 6,368,653 of NZ_OZ221631.1, read as the reverse complement.
AGCTGTACCCGGCGTTGACGGTCGAGCACCAGGATGCCGGTGCGCATGCGTTGCAGGATCAGGGCGTTGAGCACCTCCAGGCTGATCACTTCGCTGGCGCGCTGCTCTGCCAGGGTTTCGCTGGCTTCCAGGCGTCGGGTCAGGCCTTGCACCAGCAGCGCGGCGGCAAAGCACAATGCCCCGAGGGTGCCGGCCTGCAAATAACTGCTGGGACGGTTCGAGTCGCTCAGGCCCAGAAAAAAACTCGAGCCGACGATACCGAGGGTGGCGACGGCCGCAACCAACAGGCCGATTCGGCCTCGCAACAGCGTATTGCCAATGGCCACCGAGACGATGAGCAGGTTGCCGATGGCGCTGGGGACACCGCCCGCAGCGTAAAACAGCCACGAGAGCAACAGCACATCAGTCAGGGCCAGGCCGAACAAGCGGGCAGGGCTGCGGGTGTTTTCAAGGAACACCACCAGCAGGATATTCAAGACCAGGTACAACCAGCTGCCACTGCGCAGCAGGTCGTCGTTGGCGAACTCCAGCAGGCGATTGTCCATGTTGCTGGAGATCAGCAGCACCAGGGTGATGCCGATACTCAGGCGGTACAGGTGATAGAGGCGCAGCAGGCGCTGCGTCTGTTTCTCGCGCGGGCTTGAGGCCTCAGCGTTCACGAGTACCCGGGCCTTGCTCGAGATGAGCCTGGCTGCAATACCATTGTTGTTCGAGGGTCAGCGCCCGGTCACGGGGCAGGTGTACGCCGCAATGGGCGCAACGAACCATGGGCGGTGCGTCCTGCTCGCGGGGAGCGTTCGGCGCGGATGAGGTGCTCTTGAACTTGCGCCAGAACCATACCGCGGCGGCAATCAGGGCGATCCAGAACAGTAAACGAAGCATGATGGGCGGCTTTTTGGCTAGAGATCAGGCAGTTTAGCCAAGGACAGGAACGGCGCACAGCGCAATAAAACGCCGGCACAAAAAAGGGAGACCGTGGGTCTCCCTTTTTTTGCAGGACCTTGGCTCAGTCGAACAGGCCGAAGGTCATGTAGCTGAACCAGGAGCGGTCGCTGGAATCGCTCTCGGGCTCTTCTTCTTCGATCACGTCGCCATTCTCGTCCTTGGGCTTGAGTTCGTTCGGGATGGCTTCCTTGGCATCCTGGAACTGGCGCTGTACGTCCTGGTTGGCGCGGGTTTCGCCCGGCGGCAGGGGTGGACGGGACTCGATCAGGCCCAGGGTCGCCTTGCTCAGCCACGAACGGTTGTCGGCTTCGTCGACCCGTGGGGTGAACTGGCCATCGACCAGCGATGGATGATCCGGGTAGTTCAGCTTGAGGGTTTCCAGGCTGGTGGCCGCCAGGTCGTCCAGGTGCAGGCGCTGGTAGGCTTCGGTCATCACGGCCAGGCCATCACCCACCGAAGGGGTTTCCTGGAAGTTCTCCACCACGTAGCGGCCACGGTTGGCGGCGGCCACGTAGGCCTGACGGGTCAGGTAGTAGTCGGCCACGTGGATTTCGTAGGAGGCCAGCAGGTTGCGCAGGTAGATCATGCGCTGCTTGGCGTCCGGCGAGTAGCGGCTGTTGGGGAAGCGGCTGGTCAGTTGGGCGAACTCGTTGTAGGAGTCGCGCGCGGCGCCCGGGTCACGCTTTGTCATGTCCAGCGGCAGGAAGCGCGCCAGCAGGCCGACGTCCTGGTCGAAGGAAGTCAGGCCCTTGAGGTAGTAGGCGTAATCGACGTTCGGATGCTGTGGGTGCAGGCGAATGAAACGTTCGGCGGCGGATTTGGCGGCTTCCGGCTCGGCGTTCTTGTAGTTGGCGTAGATCAGCTCCAATTGGGCCTGATCGGCGTAGCGACCGAACGGATACCGCGACTCCAGCGCCTTCAGCTTGGCGGTGGCGCTGGTATAGCTGTTGTTATCCAGGTCGTTCTGCGCCTGTTGGTACAGTTCGACTTCGCTCAGGTTTTCGTCTACGACTTCCTTCGACGAGCAAGCAGCAGTCAATGCGAGGATGGCGATCAGCAGCAGGTGTTTCACTTGCATGGCGGCTTGCGTCCCTATGACGGCCGCTGTCTTGGGCGGGGCCGTCCTGTTATGATGAGCGCCCCGTTGAAAAGCCTCGGGGCAAAAGACGCCGTATTTAACCACAAGCGCGCAGCCGAAACCAAAGGCTGTGCCGACGCCCAGTCCGAGCATGTCCGATAAAATAGAACTTCGCGCAGAGGTGCCGTCCGAATTGGGCGGCCAACGCCTCGATCAAGTCGCCGCACAACTCTTTGCCGAGCACTCTCGCTCGCGCCTTTCCGCCTGGATCAAGGACGGCCGCCTGACTGTGGATGGGGCGGTGATCCGTCCGCGCGACATCGTCCACGGCGGTGCGATCCTCGAGCTGACTGCCGAGCAGGAGGCCCAGGGAGAATGGGTCGCCCAGGACATCGCCCTGGACATCGTCTATGAAGACGATGACATCCTGGTGATCAACAAGCCTGCGGGCCTGGTGGTGCACCCGGCGGCCGGTCATGCCGACGGTACGCTGCTCAACGCCTTGCTGCACCACGTGCCGGACATTATCAATGTACCCCGTGCCGGTATCGTCCATCGCCTGGACAAGGACACCACCGGCCTGATGGTGGTGGCCAAGACCATCCAGGCGCAGACACAGCTGGTCACCCAGCTGCAAAGCCGCAGCGTCAGTCGCATCTATGAATGCATCGTGATCGGGGTCGTCACTGCCGGTGGCAAGATCAACGCCCCCATCGGTCGCCACGGCCAGCAGCGCCAACGCATGGCGGTGATGGAGGGCGGCAAGCAGGCGGTCAGCCATTATCGCGTGCTGGAGCGTTTCCGTTCCCACACCCATGTGCGGGTCAAGCTGGAAACCGGCCGTACCCACCAGATTCGCGTGCACATGGCCCACATCAACTTCCCGTTGGTGGGCGACCCGGCCTACGGCGGTCGTTTCCGCATTCCGCCGGCCGCCAGCCAGACCATGGTCGAATCGCTGAAGAATTTCCCGCGCCAGGCGCTGCATGCACGTTTCCTGGAGCTGGATCATCCGACGACCGGCAAGCGCATGAGCTGGGAGTCGCCGTTACCGGATGACTTCGTCTGGCTGCTGACCCTGCTCAAGCAGGACCGCGAGGCGTTCATCGGATGAGTGGCTGGCTGACGCCCGACTGGCCCGCGCCGGCCCGGGTCAAGGCCTGCGTCACCACCCGTGCGGGTGGCGTCAGCCTGGCGCCATTCGACAGCCTCAACCTGGGCGACCATGTGGGCGACGACCCTGCGGCCGTCGCCGAAAACCGTCGTCGCCTCACCGATCAATTCGCCATCACCCCGGCCTGGCTACAGCAGGTCCACGGCATTGCCGTGGTCGAGGCTGATCCGGCCCAGGTGGCGACCGCCGATGCCAGTTGGACCGACACGCCCGGTATCGCCTGCACCGCGATGACGGCGGACTGCCTGCCCGTATTGTTCTGCAACCGTGCTGGCACCCGCGTCGCGGCGGCCCATGCCGGCTGGCGCGGGCTGGCGAACGGCGTGCTGGAAGCCACCCTCGACAGCCTTGCCGTTCCTTCGGATGAAATCCTCGCTTGGCTCGGCCCTGCCATTGGTCCGCAAGCATTTGAAGTCGGGCCGGAGGTGCGTGAAGCGTTCATTGCGCAACACCCCCTGGCAAACCAAGCCTTCGCTGCGAGCCCCAAAGCCGGCAAGTTCCTGGCCGATATCTACGCGTTGGCACGGCTGCGCCTGGCCGCACGGGGTGTCACGGCCGTCTACGGTGGCGGTCTCTGCACCGTGACCGACCCTCGTTTCTTTTCCTACCGCCGCCACTCGCGCACCGGTCGCTTCGCCTCGCTGATCTGGATCGAGCGCTAGACTTCTCTGATCTGTATCAAGGGTGCCCGGCTTGAATCTTCCAGAATCGACCACATCTATAACGGTATCTGGCAGGTTTCTTCATTCAGGATGTTTCCAAGGTCCGGCCTGCTCATTAGGAAGGTGACCCATGCGTATCGATCGTTTAACCAGCAAATTACAGTTGGCCCTGTCCGATGCCCAGTCCTTGGCCGTCGGCCTGGACCATCCCGGCATCGAACCGGCGCATTTGATGCAGGCCATGCTCGAACAGCAGGGCGGCTCCATCAAGCCGTTGTTGATGCAGGTCGGCTTTGACGTCAACAGTCTGCGCAAAGAACTGGCCAAAGAACTCGACCAGTTGCCCAAGATCCAGAATCCGACGGGCGACGTGAACATGTCCCAGGACTTGGCGCGGCTGCTCAATCAGGCTGACCGCCTGGCCCAGCAGAAGGGCGACCAATTCATTTCCAGCGAACTGGTGCTGCTCGCCGCCATGGACGAGAACAGCAAGCTCGGCAAGTTGCTGCTTGGCCAAGGGGTGAGCAAGAAAGCCCTGGAAAACGCCATCAACAACCTGCGGGGGGGCGAAGCGGTCAACGACGCCAACCACGAGGAGTCGCGCCAGGCGCTGGACAAGTACACCGTCGACCTGACCAAACGCGCCGAGGAAGGCAAGCTCGACCCGGTGATCGGTCGCGACGATGAAATCCGCCGCACGATCCAGGTGCTGCAACGCCGCACCAAGAACAACCCGGTGCTGATCGGCGAGCCAGGCGTGGGTAAAACCGCCATCGCCGAGGGCCTGGCCCAGCGCATCATCAACGGCGAAGTGCCGGACGGCCTCAAGGGCAAGCGCCTGTTGTCCCTGGACATGGGGGCCCTGATCGCCGGAGCCAAGTATCGTGGCGAGTTCGAAGAACGGCTCAAGGCATTGCTCAATGAACTGTCCAAGCAGGAAGGGCAGATCATCCTGTTCATCGACGAACTGCACACCATGGTCGGTGCGGGCAAGGGCGAGGGTTCGATGGATGCCGGCAACATGCTCAAGCCTGCGTTGGCCCGTGGCGAGTTGCACTGCGTCGGCGCGACCACGCTCAACGAGTACCGCCAATATATAGAGAAGGATGCGGCCCTTGAGCGGCGCTTCCAGAAAGTGCTGGTGGAGGAGCCGAGCGAGGAAGACACCATCGCCATCCTGCGGGGCCTTAAAGAGCGCTACGAAGTCCACCACAAGGTGGCGATCACCGACGGCGCGATCATCGCGGCGGCCAAGCTCAGTCACCGCTACATCACCGACCGTCAATTGCCGGACAAGGCCATCGACCTGATCGATGAGGCGGCCAGCCGCATCCGCATGGAAATCGATTCCAAGCCCGAAGTGCTGGATCGGTTGGAGCGGCGCCTGATTCAACTCAAGGTCGAATCCCAGGCCCTGAAGAAAGAAAGCGACGACGCGGCGAAGAAACGGCTGGAAAGGTTGCAAGAAGAAATCGTTCGTCACGAGCGTGAGTATTCCGACCTCGAGGAGATCTGGAACTCGGAGAAGGCTGAGGTCCAGGGTTCTGCGCAGATCCAGCAAAAGATCGAACAGTCCCGGCAGGAACTGGAAGCGGCTCGCCGCAAAGGCGACCTCAACCGCATGGCCGAGCTGCAGTACGGGGTGATCCCGGACCTGGAGCGCAGCCTGCAAATGGTCGACCAGCACGGCAAGAGTGAGAACCAATTGCTGCGCAGCAAGGTGACGGAGGAAGAAATCGCCGAAGTGGTTTCCAAGTGGACCGGCATTCCGGTCTCGAAAATGCTCGAAGGCGAGCGCGACAAGTTGCTGAAGATGGAAGGCCTGCTGCATCAGCGCGTGATTGGCCAGGAAGAGGCGGTGGTTGCGGTCTCCAACGCCGTGCGCCGCTCCCGTGCCGGGTTGTCGGACCCCAATCGTCCGAGCGGCTCGTTCATGTTCCTCGGCCCGACCGGTGTCGGTAAAACCGAGCTGTGCAAGGCGCTGGCCGAGTTCCTCTTCGACACGGAAGAGGCCATGGTGCGCATCGACATGTCCGAGTTCATGGAGAAACATTCCGTGGCGCGGCTGATCGGTGCTCCACCGGGTTATGTCGGCTATGAAGAGGGCGGTTACCTGACCGAGGCAGTGCGTCGCAAGCCGTACTCGGTGATCCTGCTCGATGAGGTCGAGAAGGCGCACCCGGATGTGTTCAACATCCTGCTGCAAGTGTTGGAGGATGGCCGGCTGACCGACAGCCACGGGCGTACGGTGGACTTCCGCAACACGGTGATCGTGATGACCTCCAACCTGGGCTCGACGCAGATCCAGGAACTGGTGGGCGACCGCGAGGCGCAGCGTGCGGCGGTGATGGACGCGATCTCTATCCACTTCCGGCCGGAGTTCATCAACCGGGTCGACGAAGTGGTGATCTTCGAGCCATTGGCCCGTGATCAGATTGCCGGCATCACCGAGATCCAGTTGGGTCGCCTGCGCAGTCGCCTCACCGAGCGCGAGTTGAAACTGCAATTGAGCGATGAGGCGTTGGACAAGCTGATTGCGGTGGGCTACGACCCGGTCTATGGCGCACGGCCGCTGAAACGGGCGATCCAGCGCTGGATCGAAAACCCGCTGGCGCAGTTGATCCTGTCCGGTCGCTTCATGCCGGGCGAAACCGTGACCGGTACGGTGGAGCACGACGAAATCGTCTTCAACTGATAGCCGAGACTGTCGGCGATTGAAATGACCTCGCCTTGCGAGGTCATTTTTTTCATCAGGCCGTTGAACTCAAAGGAAAAGGCTTGTAAAGTGCGCCCCGCAGTACGTCACCCCAAGGGCGACTTCCCACTGGGAAGGAATCCAAAATAAGTTGCAAATCATTGTCTTGAAAGCAATTTAAGGGGTTGACAGAGGTTTTGAAAATTGTAGAATAGCGCGCCTCAGACACACGAACGCAGCGATGCGCAAGGGTAGAAGAGGTTGAAGCTAGCTTCAACGTTGTAACTTGAAATATCAGTTCCGTGATAGCTCAGTCGGTAGAGCAAATGACTGTTAATCATTGGGTCCCAGGTTCGAGTCCTGGTCACGGAGCCATTTCAATCGGGGTATAGCGCAGTCCGGTAGCGCGCCTGCTTTGGGAGCAGGATGTCAGGAGTTCGAATCCCCTTACCCCGACCATATTTGGGTCGTTAGCTCAGTTGGTAGAGCAGTTGGCTTTTAACCAATTGGTCGTAGGTTCGAATCCCACACGACCCACCATTTTTGAAACCAGCTCGCTGGAATCGAATCTTAAGATCAGAGGCCAAAAGCGCTGATCGAGGAAGGCGACTTGCGAAGGTCGCCTTTTTTTTACCGGGGTATAGCGCAGTCCGGTAGCGCGCCTGCTTTGGGAGCAGGATGTCAGGAGTTCGAATCCCCTTACCCCGACCATATTGAAAATCCTCGTATCGAAAGATACGGGGATTTTTTTTGCCTGCCAAAAAGTGAACTGACTTAAGTCATCGTACAACCTGCCGATAACCTACCGACAGGGGCATGGCCCCATCTCAGGCCAACAATAAAAAAGGCACCGTTATGTTTCTTCGTCAGTTGAATATCGCCCCTCGTGCCGCATTGGGTTTTGCCTTGATCGCGGTGTTGGTGGCGTTGCTCGGGGTGTTTGCGCTGGGGCAGATGTCGAGCATTCGTGACAGTGAAGTCGCCGTGGAAACCCAATGGCTGCCCAGCATTCGCGGGGGCGATGAGATCCGCGAGTGGATGTTGCGAATCCGCACCATTTCCCTGCGCATGGCCTTGGACCAGGATCCGAAGAACATCCCGGTGTACCGCGGACAAATGGACACGCGCGACAAAGAACTGGGCGAAAAAATCGCCGCCTACGAAAAACTCGTCGTGACGCCTGAAGGTAAGGCCCTCTACGACCAGTTCAAGCAGACCTTTGCCGCTTACCGTACCGGTATCGCGCAGTCTTTCACCTTGGCAGAGCAGGGCCGTCGGGACGAACTGGTCAAGCTGCTGCTGGTGGACATGAAGACTGTGGTGGACGGTTCCGGCAAGCAGCTCAACGACCTGGCGGAGTTGTTCTCCAGGCAGGTGTCCATCGAGAGCCAGAAGTCCCAGGAGCACTACGCCAATTCCCGCATGATCGTCAGCCTGTTCATTGTGCTGGCCGCCCTGGCCACGGTGGCCTTGGCCATGCTGCTCACGCGCAGCATCGTCAAGCCCTTGGGCGAGGCGCTGAATGCGGCGCAGAGCGTCGCACAGGGTGACCTGACCCGACCGATCCAGACCCATGGCAACGACGAAGTGAGCCGCTTGCTCAAGGCCTTGGCGGCCATGCAACAGAATCTGCGCGAGACGCTGCTGGGCATCAGCGGCTCAGCCGCGCAACTGGCCACCGCGGCCGATGAACTGAACGCGGTCACGGTCGACAGTACCCACAACCTGCAGCAACAGAACAACGAAATTGAACAGGCCGCCACGGCGGTCACCGAAATGACCACCGCTGTGGAGGAGGTCGCGCGCAATGCGGTTTCCACCTCCGATGCCACGCGCCAGTCCAGTGAGTCGGCGTCTCTTGGGCAGCAGCGGGTCAGCGACACGGTCGAAGCCATCGGCGTCCTTGCCAGCGATGTACAGGTGACAGGTGGCCTGGTGCAATCCTTGGCCAACCAGTCGCAGGACATCGGCAAGGTACTGGACGTGATCCGCGCCATCGCCGAGCAGACCAACCTGCTGGCCCTCAACGCGGCCATTGAGGCGGCCCGGGCGGGAGAGAGCGGGCGTGGGTTTGCGGTGGTGGCGGACGAAGTCCGGGCGCTGGCTTATCGCACGCAGCAATCGACCCAGGAAATCGAGCAAATGGTCCAGGGCATGCGCAGCGGTGCGACCCAGGCACTCGATTCCATGCAGGCCAGTTCCAGTCGCGCCGCCAGCACCCTGGCCATGGCGGAGCGGGCCGGAGAGGCGCTGCACACCATTACGGCGTCGGTGCATCAGATCCACGAGCGTAACCTGGTGATCGCCAGCGCCGCCGAAGAGCAGGCGCAAGTGGCCCGCGAGGTCGATCGCAACCTGGTGAACATTCGTGATTTGTCGGTGCGTTCGGCTTCCGGCGCGGACCAGACCAGCGCGTCCAGCCATGAGTTGTCGCAACTGGCGAATTCGTTGCGCACGATGGTGCAGCGGTTTCAGGTTTGATCGGTGGATAGCTCGGACAAAGATCCTGCCCGAGCTTAAGTATTGATTGGGCCGCCCTCATCGCGAGCAAGCTCGCTCCCACAGTTGATCGCGGTCACCCTGTGGGAGCGAGCTTGCTCGCGATCGCGGTGGATCATTCAGCATCAGTATTGCTGATCCCGCGCAATCCTCAGTGCAACTTGAGCCGAGGCTCGGTACCACGTCCGATCTTGCTGCCCAGCATCAGCATGGCCGTGCGGAACATGCCGTACAGCGCCATCTGGTGCATGCGGTACAGCGACACGTAGAACATCCGCGCCAGCCAGCCTTCAAGCATCACGCTGCCGGTCAGGTTGCCCATCAGGTTGCCCACCGCCGAGAAGCGTGACAACGAAATCAGCGAGCCGTAGTCGGTGTACTTGTATTCGGGCAAGGCCTTGCCTTCGATCCGCAGCTTCAGGGATTTGGCCAGCAGCGAGGCCTGCTGGTGCGCGGCCTGGGCGCGGGGCGGAACGTTGCGATCGCTGCCGGGTTGCGGGCACGCGGCGCAGTCGCCGAAGGCGAAGATGTTCTCGTCGCGGGTGGTCTGTAGCGTCGGCAGCACGTGCAACTGGTTGATCCGGTTGGTTTCCAGTCCGTCGATATCCTTGAGGAAGTCCGGTGCGCGAATCCCGGCGGCCCAGACTTTCAAGCTCGCGTCGATCACTTTGCCATCCGCCGTCATCAGGCTGTCGGCGGTCACCTGGCTCACGGCGGCGTTGGTCATGACGTTGACCCCGAGCTTCTCCAGGGTTTTGTGCACCGGTCCGCCGATACGCTCCGGCAGTGCTGGCAAGACTCGTGGCCCGGCCTCGATCAGGGTGATGTGCATGTTCTCCGGTTTGATCCGGTCCAGGCCGTAGGCGTGCAGTTCGTGGGCGGCATTATGCAGCTCGGCCGCCAGCTCGACTCCGGTTGCACCGGCGCCGACGATGGCGACGCTGATGCGTTCGACGGTATCGGTCTGCCCGGCGTGGGCACGCAGATAGTGGTGGAGCAATTGCTGATGGAAGCGCTCGGCCTGCTTGCGGGTGTCGAGGAACAGGCAATGCTGCGCCGCGCCTTCGGTGCCGAAGTCATTGGTGGTGCTGCCGACAGCGATCACCAGGGTGTCGTAGCCCAATTCCCGGGCCGGCAGCAACTCGACGCCTTCCTCGTCATAGGTGGCGGCCAACTGGATTCTCTTGCGCTCGCGGTCCAGGCCGCTCATGCGCCCCAGCTGGAACTCGAAGTGGTTCCATTTTGCCTGGGCGACATAGTTGAGTTCGTCTTCGGAGGAGTTGAGGGAGCCGGCGGCCACTTCATGCAGCAGGGGTTTCCAGATGTGGGTCAGGTTCGCGTCGACCAGCATCACACTGGCCGTGCCACGCTTGCCCAGGGTCTTACCCAGGCGGGTAGCCAACTCCAGGCCGCCGGCGCCGCCGCCAACGATGACAATACGATGAGTCATGGGGATATCTCGCAAGGCTAAAGGAATTCGGTGCCGTTACCCGCGCGAGCGCCAAGCGGCTCATAGCGTCAGGTAACTGATCAGTCGGCTCAACAGGCCCAGGCCAATGGTGATGGCCAGCACCACCACCAGGAGCATCCACGGCCGGAAAGGCCGGCGCTCTACTCGGTGCTGGGACAGTTGCAGGTACTCTTCGACATGCTTCTGGTCTTCTGGGTTCAGGCGGCTGGTCATAAAGGCCTCGTCAGGTAGACGTTGCGGAATGTGAAGGCGTTACAGCGTCCGGCTAGCCGGCATTGAAAACAGCGTAGCCGCTCGCCGGAACCGGTTCGACGGTCAGGCTGTCGTCGAGGCGAATGATTCCACTTTTTAACACCCGGACGGTGATTCCGCCATGGCCGCGTACGGCCTGGAACGTACCTTCGCCGAGGTTTCGCTCCAATCGGGCGCAGGGCTGGCACCAGCCGGTGGTTTCAAAGATCGCCTGGCCGATGCGAAAGCGCCGGCCCTTGAGGCTGAACAGGTTGATGCCACTGACCACAATATTGCGCCGCAACTCCTGTGGCAGCACGGGCCGGTCTTCGGGACGGGCCATAAGCGAGCCGATCACGGCCAGGTGCTCCCATTGGATCAGCGTCACTTGCCGCGCGTTGCGGATACCGGGGCGGGCGTGATCGCCGGTCAGTCCGGCTTCCAGGCGGGCCTCCACGGCGTCCAGTTCGATCATCGGCGCGTGGCCCTGGGGGCGCACGCCAATCCAGCGTACGCGGCCTTGCTGCGGCACGGCGGCGATCAGTTCCTGCAACGGGCTCACAGGCTGATCCCGACATCGAACACGATGCTGCGCCCCAGGTTGCTCCGCAGGAAGTCGGGGGCATCGGGGTGGGCGAACAGCACCCGGGCAAACGTCGGCCCCACCAGTGACAGCGAGCGCCAGCCCTGGCGCAGGTATTCGGTCGGTGGTGGAAAGTGACTGTTGAGGTCCAGCACCTCGCGCTTGAGGCTGGCGAAGGCGATGATGTCCAGGTCGCCCAGGTCCATGCCGCGCTCGGTGTAGTTGTGGGCTTTCTTGCGCAGGGTCGGGGCCAGGCGCATCAGGAATTCATTGGCCGGGATTCGTCGAGGCTTGGCTTCGCGACGCACCAGTTGGCTCAGGGAAAACGCGCTGCGGCGGCGTTGCAGTTCATCGCGCCATTCGTCATTGAGGCGGCGGCCCTCGTCGAGCACGAAAAACACTTCGAAATTGGCATCGCGAAACAACACGTCCGGCGGCTCACCGGCAGGGGCGAACTCGTCGGCGCGGTAAGGCACGTTCAGCCCTTGCAGCAGACGCTGGCAGACCCAACGCTCACGCTCCCATTTGCGGGCATTGGAGAGAAAGGCATTGGCTTGCTCGGCCGCGATGGTCAGCAGGCGTAAATAATCGGAGTCATCCATGACCCCAAGCTTAGCGTTCAATTGTGGTCAAAAAAATAAACTGTGTTGCGAAACCCCGGGTTTTTACAGTCGCAGGCTGTCATGGCGAACATAATCGTGCGATGGCATGCGGATAAGGCCCTATTCCTTCAGGCACTCATCCAGGAACCTCACCACAGTCCCCATGCAAGCCATGCGCTCCTCGATATGGGGCATATGGCTGGAGTTTTCGAACAATGCCCAGCGAATGTCCGGAACATGGTCCAGGTAGGGTTTGACCACCGTTGGCGTGGCTTCATCGTATCGGCCTGAGATCAGCAGGGTGGGTACGTTGATCTGCGACAGGCGATCAACAATGGACCAGTCTTTCATGCTGCCTATCACATGGAATTCGGTGGGCCCGTTCATGGCGTGATAAACAGTGGGGTCAGCATCAATCTGGTCGAAAGTACGGGCCACTTCGTCTGGCCAGGGGGTGACTCGGCAGACATGACGGTCATAAAAAACGCGAGCTGCCTCAAGATACTCGGCGGACTTCAGCGTTCCAGCTCGCTCATGCTCAAGGAGTGTTTGCTGCACGTTGTCCGGGAGAAGCTGGCGCAAGCGGTTGGCTTCAAGGACCCAGGTGTGCATGTCCGCCGGGGAGTTGGCGACAATCAACGCGCGCAATCCCGCAGGCTGAAGTACGGCATGTTCACTGGCCAACATACCGCCCCAGGATTGTCCCAGGAGTGCGTAATTGTCTCGGATGCCAAGATGATCCAGCAGATTCTGCAGTTCATCGAGAAAGAGCGCCACGTTCCAGAACGAGGGCGCTTTTTCCGGCAGGTGGGTTGAGTGGCCATTACCCAGTTGGTCGTAATGAATCACCGGATACCCACTGCTGGCCACATCCTTGAAGGCATCGACATAATCGTGTGTGCAGCCTGGACCGCCATGCAAGACTACCAGCGGCGTACAACCGCGGGTGAACTCGCCTGTGATGCGATACCAGGTCCGGTAGGGACCAAAAGATGCAAAGCCTTCGCGTATTGGGAGAAATTCCATTTCGTGCCGCTCTCTGAAAACCGTGCGGCACACAATACCGAGGACCCGTCCTGGGAATAACTAGAGAAAAAGATAGGTTTTTGCCCTGTTTCAGCTATCGAGCAATCGATAATGCACCGCTCTAACCACGGCTTGCACCCGATTCTTGGCGCCAAGCTTGTGCATTGCAGACGTCAGATGGAGGGTGATGGTCGCCAGGGAGCGATTCAGTTGCCTGGCGATATCGGCAGTCGTCAAACCCTCGGCGGCCCACCTCAAGCATTCACGCTCGCGTTTGGTCAGGCGCACCGGGCATACGTGGGCTTCCTTGCTGAGCAGGGGAAAAGCGGCCTCTTGCAGGGCGTGGGAAATCAGGCTGAAGTCTCCCAGGGTCTGGCGGACGTGCTCTAGAGTGCTCCCGCTGATATCTGAACGCAGGCCTGTCAATGTCGCGAAGCCACCCCTGGGCAAGTGTATTGGCACCGTCACTCCACAGGTCATTCGAGAGTCTTGCAGATAACTCACCACTGGCGCATGGCTCTGGCCGATGAACGACTGCAGCACCGTATCGGCCTCCGCTCGATAGGACCAGACAAAGGGAGAAACGGCATTGACCGCCAGATGCTGGACGGGATCGATCTGGTAATAACCCTCCTTGCACCAGAGCGAATACCAATCATGGGGGGTGTTGCGCAACTTGAGTACAGAAGGGGTGATCAGTGCCCCCTCATGATCGAGCGGCACCGGGCTGTAGTCATACACCAGGGCTTCGAAGCCCAGTGCCTGGACCATCAGCAAGGCGTTATCCATCTGTTCGTCCAGATTCCTGCCGGACAAAAGACGGGTATTGAAGTCAGACAGCTTGACCTGCATCCATTCAGCTCCCTTATTAATTTCAATCCTGAAATCGTGCAAGTAGAATGCCACGCCTGAGCGAGGGACTGCCAGATCAAACCTATAAGAATTGCTAGCTTATGGGCGCGTAGCTTCCTCGGTAAGGTTTAGCCAAATGGCGGTACCTGAGCAGGAGAGCAAAGATGTGGCGTGAGATCGAGCCAGACCAGCGATACGACGTGGAAGTCGATGGCCACAATCTGGTGGCGTATGGCTTTGGTGAGGGCGATGAGGTGCTGTTTTGCCTCAATGGGGGGCCGGGTCTGCCCTGCGATTATCTGCGCGATAGCCATGGCTGGCTCAAGGAAAAGGGCTTGCGGGTCATCGCTTTCGATCAGTTGGGCACCGGTGCTTCGAGCCGGCCTACTGACGAATCCCTATGGGATATCACGCGTTATGTCGCGGAAGTTGAAACAGTCCGCAAAGCCCTCGATCTGGGCAAGGTGCACCTGCTTGGGCATTCCTGGGGTGGCTGGCTGGCGATCGAGTATGCCATTCATCATCCCCAATCGCTGAAAACGCTGATCCTGGAAAATACCGCCGGCGATATTGTGCACCTGTCCCAGGAGCTGGAGCGTCTGCGGGGGGCTCTCGGCAGTGAGACGGTCGCCATGATGCGTCGCCATGAAGCCATGGGTACCTTGGATCACCCGCAATACCAAGCCGCCATCACCCTGCTCAACTACCGGCATGTCTGCCGCCTGGATGAGTGGCCGGCACCAGTGGCACGCTCCTTGGATAACTGGAACATGGGGCCTTACGTCACCATGCAGGGCCCCAACGAGTTTCTCTACACCGGCAATCTGAAGAATTGGAACCGCCTTGAACAGATGCGCGGCTTCGAAATGCCGGTGCTGATCACCACCGGGCAGCACGATGAACTGACGCCAGCCTGCGCAATGCGCATGAAAATGGTGCTCAAGGATGTCGAGCTGCATGTTTTTCCCAACAGCAGCCATATGCCTTTCTACGAAGAGCCTCAAGCCTATTTCCCAGTGTTGCTGGATTTTCTGCAGCGTCATCGGAGCTAGCCCATGAACCTGGCGCGCTACCGTTTTATCCTGTCGCGTCCGCTGCAGTTATTGCCGGTGCTGTTTGGCATCAGCGTGATCACTTTTGTGCTCGTGCGTTCAATCCCTGGTGATCCGGCTCGGGCACTGTTGGGCTCGCGCAGCACACCGGATGCACTGATCAGGATTCGTGCCCAGTACGGTCTCGATCAGCCGTTGTGGATGCAGTACTTCTACTTTCTCAAAAATCTGTTCAAGGGCGATCTCGGCCAGTCGCTGCTCTATAAGGTCGATGCCTTGAAGCTGATCAGTACCCGTATTGAGCCGACACTGTTTTTAGTGCTCGGCAGCGTACTGTTGGCGCTGCTGATCGCCGTGCCGTTGGCAACCGTGGCTGCACGCAATAAGGGGAGCTGGAGCGACCACCTTATCCGTCTGTTCACCACCGTCGGTCTCGGCATGCCGGCGTTTTGGCTGGGGATCATGCTGATCCTGCTGTTGAGTGTGCAGTTGGGACTGTTCCCAGTCTCTGGGTATGGGCGCACAGGGTTGGACAAGCTGCATCACATGGTCTTGCCGTGCCTGACCATTGCCTTGGCATTATCCGCCGTTTTGGTGCGCAACCTGCGAGCCAGCATGCTCATGGAGCTGCAAGCCGATCACGCTACCGCCGCGCGGGCCCGGGGCTTGTCCGAGCGTGCGATATTTCGTCGTCATGTGCTGCCCAATTCGCTGGTGCCGGCAGTCAACCTGCTGGCGGTGAACATTGGCTGGCTGATCAGCGGCACCGTGGTCATCGAAAGTCTGTTCGCCATCCCGGGTCTCGGCCAATTGCTGGTACGTGGCATCTTCACTCGCGATTACATGGTGGTACAAGGCGTGGCCATGGTGCTGGCCTGTGCCACCGTTATGGTCAATTTCCTCGCCGATATGCTGACTGTGGCGATTGATCCTCGGGTGAACATGCGATGAGCTATCAGGCCGGGATTGCGGCTTGGCGTTTTCGCCTGCGTTTTGGCATGCGCAACGCCCGCCTGGCGACCGTGCTGGGTCTGGTCATTCTGTTTGGCTGGCTGTTGCTTGCGCTCTTTGCACCGTGGGTAGCGCCTTTTGATCCGATCGCCCAGGACACCGACATTCGCCTGTTGGGGCCGAGTCTGACGCATCCGTTCGGTACGGATAACTTCGGCCGAGATATTCTTTCCCGAGTGATCTGGGGAGCTCGCATCGACTTGCAGATTTCGGTAATAGGCGTGATTTTCCCGTTCTTGATCGGCACCTGCATCGGGGCTTTTTCCGGCTACATCGGCGGGCGTTTCGACACAATTTGCATGCGCCTGATCGACATCATCCTGGCCTTCCCTTTCCTGGTGCTTATGTTGGCAATCATGGCCCTTCTCGGCCCAGGCCTGAGCAGCTTCTATGTCGCTATGGCGCTGGTGGGCTGGGTGTCTTATGCACGGTTGATTCGTTCGCAGATCCTGGTGCTCAAGGACAGCGATTTCATCCTGGCGGCCAAAAGCCTGGGTTTCGGCCACGGGCGCATTCTGTTTCGGCATCTGTTGCCCAATGCCATGTTCGGTTCGATCGTATTTTCCATGTCCGACGCGGTGCTGGTATTGCTCAACGGGGCAGCGGTCAGCTACCTCGGCCTGGGGGTCCAGCCCCCCACCGCCGAGTGGGGCACGATGGTCGCCGAAGGCCAGAGTTTCATCACCAGTGCCTGGTGGATCTGCACCTTCCCGGGGTTGGCGATCGTCAGCCTGGCAATGGGCTTCAGCCTGCTGGCCGATGGTGTCGCCGAGCATCTCGGAGAGCGCTCATGAACACACCAGTGCTACGTGTTGAGGAACTCAGCGTGATCGCGCGCAACGGTGAGCGTGACGTCACACTGGTAGATCGTTTGTCATTTGACCTGGCCGAAGGCGAAATCCTCGGCCTGGTCGGTGAAAGCGGTTCAGGCAAGACGATGGCCTGCCGGGCCTTGATGCGTTTATTACCCTCTTCGAACCTGTTGGTTCAGGGCAAGGCCGTGCAACTGGCCGGTGAGGATTTGCTGCAACTGGATGAGGCCGGCATGCGTGGCATACGTGGTCGACGGCTGGGGATGATTTTTCAGAACCCCGCCAGTCATCTTGACCCGTTAATGCGTATCGGCGAACAGATAGGCGAGGGCATACGCCTGCACCAGGGGGCATCCAGACGTGAAGCTCGGGCCATGGCCATTGATGTATTGCGTCAGGTGGGCATCCCCGACCCGCTGCGGCGGGTCGACAGTTACCCTCATGAGTTTTCCGGTGGCATGCGTCAACGAGCCATGATCGCCGTGGCATTAGGCTGTAACCCCCAGGTGTTGATCGCCGATGAGCCAACCACTGCCCTGGATGTCACCGTACAGGCACAAATCCTGCGCCTGTTATTGGATTTGCGCGACCAGCGTGGACTGTCGATCATCATGATCACCCATGACCTGGGGGTGGTGGCCCAGACCTGTGATGCCATCGCGGTGATGTATGCCGGCCGGCTCTGCGAGCACGGCAGGAAGCATGATCTGCTGGCTCGCCCCCGCCACCCCTATACGGCCGCTCTGATCGACTGTCAGCCGGCTGCCAGCACCGGCCATGCCATGCTCAGAACCATCGCCGGCCAACCCCCGCTGCTGGATGCGCTGCCCACCGGCTGCCGCTTCAATCCACGCTGCCCCCGGCAAGCTAGCCGGTGCACGAAGTTGTTGCCGCAGATGCAAGTCATGGCGAAGGAGCAGCGAGTGGCCTGTCATTACCCGTTGCCTGCGGGAGACCCATCATGACGCTGTTGCAAGTGAAGGATTTGCAGGTGCGCTTCGCCGCACCGGGCAGCGGTCTGTTCGGCATCAACAGGCAATGGGTGCAAGCGGTCAACGGTGTATCGTTGAGTTTGGCCGCTGGGCAAGTGCTTGGGTTGGTGGGCGAATCGGGCAGTGGCAAAAGCACCCTCGGTCGGGCCATCTTGCGCCTCAATGACATGACCGCCGGACAAATCCTGTTCGATGGCGTGGATATGGCCCAAGGCGGGAGGCTTGACATCGAGCGCCTGCGCCACGAGACCGCGATGATCTTCCAGGATCCTTATGCCGCCCTCAATCCGCGGCTGAGCATTGGTGAGACCCTTGCTGAAGTGCTGCGCGTGCGGGGCACGGTCGCGGCGCCGCTGATTCGCCAACGGGTCGATGAATTGCTGACACTGGTCGGCCTGAGGCCGGAGCTGGCCAGGCGCAAGCCGGGTTCGTTGAGCGGTGGTCAATGCCAGCGTGTGGGTATCGCCCGGGCGCTGGCCATCGAGCCGCGATTGATCATCGCCGATGAATGCGTGGCCGCGCTGGACGTCTCCATCCAGGGGCAGATCATCAACCTGTTGCTGGAACTGCGCCAGCGCATGAATCTGGCGATTCTGTTCATTGCCCATGATCTTGCGATCGTTCGGCGATTGTGTGATCGGGTGGCGGTGATGTACCTCGGTCATATCGTTGAGGAGGGCCCCACCGAGGCCGTGTTTGGATCCCCCCGCCATCCTTATACCGCCGCGCTGATCCAGTCCATTCCACAAATCGATCCGACTCGCCCCTTGCTGGGCGACCCCCTGCCGGGCGAGCCACCCAGTCCTCTGAATATTCCGTCCGGTTGTGCCTTTCACCCACGTTGCCGGTATGCACAACCGATCTGCGCCGTGACACCGCCCCCCCTCCATGACCTCAATGGACATCGTTACCGCTGTGTGCTCGGGGAGCCATTGCTTTAACAACACATCAATCAAAAGGAAGTTTGACCATGAGATCGAAGCATCTGAAGCTGTTGACCGCCGCTACGCTGACCGTTTGCACCCTTGCAGCCGGTGTCTCCCAAGCCGCAGGTGTATTGACCATTGGTTGTCGTGAGGAAAGTACGACGTTCGACCCGATCAAAAGCGCGCAGAACCGTGATAACTGGGTGTTCTCCAATGTCTATGATGTGTTGGTGCGTGTCGACAACACAGGCACCCAACTGGTACCAGGGTTGGCCGAGAGCTGGAAAGTGTCCGACGATGGCCTGACTTATACCTTCAAACTACGTTCGGCCAAGTTCTCCGACGGCTCGCCGATTACCGCCAGCGATGCGGTGTTCAGCCTGTTGCGCATTCGCGACAACAAAGCATCGCTGTGGAGCGACTCTTACAAGATTATCGACAAGGCTCAAGCGTCTGACCCGCAGACACTGGTGGTGACACTCAAAACGCCGTCAGCGCCATTCCTCTCGCAACTGGCATTGCCCAACGTCTCCATCCTGTCGCAAAAAGCCATGGAAAAAATGGGTGAGGAGGCTTATGCCCAGGAGCCCGTCGCGTCTGGCGCCTTTATCGTCAAGGAGTGGTTGCGGGGCGATCGCGTGGTGCTGGAGAAGAACCCGAATTTCTGGCAAGCCGACAAGGTGAGTCTGGATGGCGTGGAGTGGATTTCCATACCCGACGACAATACGCGGATGCTGAAGGTGCAGGCGGGTGAACTGGATTCAGCCATCTTCGTTCCCTTCTCCCGCGTCGAAGCCCTGCAAAAGGATCCCAACCTGGTCGTACACCTGGATCCGTCCACCCGGGAGGATCATTTGCTGATCAACCATGAGCATGGGCTGCTGGGCAAACCTGAAGTGCGTCAGGCCCTGGATATTGCGATCAACAAGAAATCCCTGGTTGATACCGTGACCTTCGGCCATGGCCAGGTGGCTTACTCCTATATCCCTAAAGGCGCGCTGTATCACAACGCCGATAACCTGCAGCGTCCGTATGACCCGGAAAAAGCGAAAAAAATGCTCGCGGATGCAGGCGCTTCAGGCTTGAAGCTCAACTATGTCGTCAATGCCGGCAACGAGGCCGACGAGCAGATCGCCGTACTGGTTCAACAACAGCTCGCAGCAGTGGGCGTGACTGCTACCTTGCAGAAAGTCGACCCGACCCAGAGCTGGCAAATGCTGATCGACGGCGAGTACGATCTGTCAGTGATGTACTGGACCAACGACATCCTCGACCCTGACCAGAAGACCACCTTCGTGCTGGGCCACGACACCAACATGAACTACATGACCCGCTACAAGAACGACAAGGTCAAGGATTTGGTCGCTGCCGCACGGGTCGAAGTCGACCCGACCAAGCGCAAGCAGATGTATACCGACCTTCAGGCGATAGCCAAGCAGGACGTCAACTGGATCGATCTCTATTACAGCCCGTACATCAATATTTCGCGCAAGAACATCGAGCATTTCCAGCAAAATCCCCTGGGGCGTTTTTCCCTTGAGGAAACGGTGAAGAACTAACCTTGGCGGCACCGCCACTGGCAGTTTGAATCCCGAGGTGATCATGGTGTCTGTGCTGCAAGGACGCACGAAAGGAGGAACGCCATGATCGGTGCCGAGCTGCTCTCACCGCAGACCCTGGCGGGCGGCTGGCTGATCTACGTACCGGCGTTGGCCTGGGCCGTGGCGCGGGCGCCGTGGGTCGAGCTGTTTGCCGACAGCCGTCGCCAACACCTGTTGTTCGGCACAGTGCTGGCGTTATTCATGCTCTGGCTGGTGCGACGGGATTTCGATACGGGGGTCTCGTATCATTTCATCGGCATGACCGCCGTGACCCTGTTGCTGGACTGGCCGTTGGCGATCCTGGGAGGCCTGTGCGCGCAGCTTGCGCTGGTGCTGTTGGGCCGCCAGGACATGGCGGCGGTCGGGGTCAACGGTGCGTTGCTGGTCCTGCTGCCGGTGCTGGTCACCGAGGGTTGCGCAATCCTGGTGGAGCGTGCCCAGCCACGCAATCTGTTCGTGTATATCTTCTGTTCGGGGTTTCTCGCCGCCGCACTTTCGGCGTTGGCGTGCCTGCTGCTGGGGCTTGGCCTGCTGTGGTACGACGGGATATTCGCCATGCCTTACTGGCTGGAGGATTTCATCGGCTACCTCTGGTTGATCATCTTCCCCGAGGCGTTCATCAACGGCATGGTGATCAGTGCGTTGGTGGTGTTCAGTCCCGAATGGCTGGAGACCTTCAACCGCACGCGCTATCTGTCGGCGCCCTGGAACGATGATGACAAGCCTTGATTCACGTCAAGGCTGCCTCATCTCACGCCCTTCATGCTCTGGAAAACTTCCAGGAGCACAACCATGAGTGTCTATGAGTGGGCGAGACAAGAGATCAGGCGTAGCCACGACGCCGCAATGGAGATCGGCTTTGACCCGGGCTTGAGTCTGCGTGCCTTGCTCAGTGCAATCGTGCAGCAGAGCAAGGCAGTGCGCAGTGCCGAAGACCTGGCCGACGAGCTGAGTTTCCTGGCGGAAAACCTCGATGACGAACAGGACTACGGTTTCATGCGGCCTTGATGGCGAATGCTGCACACCCAAGAAAACGATGACTCTGTGGTGAGGGGATATCCCCTCGCCACAAGGATTCAGGCCTGTCCTGAGTGAGCGACACTGCCTTAATGCCGGGGCTCGAAATCTTCGCTGAACAGCTCATCCTCGGCGTCGGGGCTGACCGGGATCTTGTGTTCTTCCGACGCCCAGGCACCCAGGTCGATCAGTTTGCAGCGATCGGAACAGAACGGCCGGAATGTGCTCTCCGGGCTCCATTCCACGGGGGCGCCACAGGTTGGGCAATCAACGGTTGGGGTTTGGCTCATGATTGGCCTCCACGCAAAGTAAGGTAAAAGTGATGCAGGCGCTCGACCTCGCTGTGCAGCCAGGCGAGGTCGCGATCATTGACCACCACGTCGTCGGCATGGCTCAGGCGATCCTGGCGGCTGGACTGGGCCTTGAGGATCGCCTGGACCTGCTGTTCGCTGGTCTGGTCGCGTTGCAACGTACGTTCGATCTGCAGCTGTTCCGGCGCATCGATCACCAGGATCCGCTGGGTCATGGCGTACTGCCCTGACTCGATCAGCAGTGGCGATACCAGGATCGCGTAGGGCGATTGTGCCTGGGCCAGATGATGGGCGATTTCCTCGGCGATCAGCGGATGCAGCAGCGCCTCGAGCCAACGGCGTTCATCGGCATTTTCGAAGATCAGCTTGCGCAGCGCCGCCCGGTCCAGGGCGCCGTCGGCCTGCAATACGCCCGGGCCGAAGTGCTCGGCGATTGTCGCCAGCGCCGGACGCCCGGGTTCGACCACCCAGCGTGCCGCATGGTCGGCGTCGATGACGTGCACGCCCAGGTCGATGAAGTGCTGGGCCGCCGCGCTCTTGCCGCTGCCGATGCCACCGGTCAGGCCGAGAATCCAGGGTTTTTCCAGAGGGGTATTCATTAGAAACCGACAGACTGCCAATAGAAGTCGGTTATTTGACCACCCCAGAGCAACGCAATCCAGCCGGCAATGGCCAGATAAGGTCCGAAGGGGATCTGTGTCGATCCGGGGGCGTCACGCAGACGCAGCACAATGACCCCGATAATGGCGCCCACCAGCGACGACAACAGCAGCGTCAACGGCAGGATCTGCCAGCCACCCCAGGCGCCCAGCATCGCCAGCAGCTTGAAATCCCCGTAGCCCATGCCTTCCTTGCCTGTGATCAGCTTGAACACCCAGAACACCGACCACAGCGCCAGGTACCCGGCCACCGCGCCCCACATCGCCCGGTCCAG
The DNA here is from genome assembly GCF_965119365.1 of Pseudomonas medicaginis. Classification (NCBI taxonomy): domain Bacteria; kingdom Pseudomonadati; phylum Pseudomonadota; class Gammaproteobacteria; order Pseudomonadales; family Pseudomonadaceae; genus Pseudomonas; species Pseudomonas medicaginis. The sequence continues at coordinate 6,346,179 of NZ_OZ221631.1, read as the reverse complement.
GGAGACGAACAGCCCGAAGCTGTTGACGATCAGGCCCAGCCACAACAACGGCAGCACCAGGGTATCGGGCAGCAATTGATGCTCGGCGTCGATCAGGCTCATGGCCAGCAGGCCCCAGGTCAGCACCATCACCGTCGCGGCCTGCCAGCCAAAGCCGAAATGCCAGGCGACGAACGCCGACAACGCGCCGCAGGCCACTTCGGTCAGGGGATAACGCTTGCCGATAGGCGCGGCGCAGTTCGAACAGCGGCCGCGCAGCATCACGTAGCTGAGCACGGGGATGTTTTCCCAGGCGCGGATGCGATGGTCGCAGTGCGGGCACTGGGAATGGGGCAGCATGAGGTTGTAGACCGGGCCCGGGGTTTCGGCCGGCAGGCCCAGCAGGTCGTGGGCTTGCAGGCGCCATTCGCGGTTGAGCATCTTCGGCAGGCGCCACACCAGCACGTTGAGGAAGCTGCCGACGATCAGGCCGAGCAATGCCGCAACGAGCACGAAAGCCAGGGGGTACAGCACGAGAAATTCGCTCAGGGGCATGTCAGATCGCAGAGCCGAGTTGAAAGATGGGCAGGTACATGGCGACCACCAGGCCACCCACGACGACCCCCAGGATCACCATGATGAAGGGTTCCATCAGGCTGGTGAGGTTGTCCACCAGATTGTCCACTTCGGCTTCATAAAAACTCGCCACTTTGTCGAGCATGTCATCCAGCGCGCCGGATTCCTCGCCGATGGCGGTCATCTGGATGGCCAGGTTCGGAAAGATCCCTGACGCGCGCATGGAGAAATTCAGTTGCATGCCGGTGGAGACATCCTGGCGGATGCGCTGCACGGCGCGCTTGAACACCACGTTGCCGGTGGCGCCCGATACCGAATCGAGGGCTTCGACCAGCGGCACGCCAGCGGCGAATGTGGTCGAGAGCGTGCGAGCAAAGCGCGCCACCGCGGACTTGTACATCAAGGTGCCGATCAAGGGGAGCTTGAGCAGCCACTTGTCTCGCCAGTCACGAAACGCCTGGGAACGCTTGAGGGCATATTTCACCCCGAAAAACGCCCCGGCCAAGCCGCCCAGCAGCATCCACCACCATTGCTGCATGAATTCCGACAGACCGATGACCATCACCGTGAAGGCCGGTAGCTGTGCGCCGAGCCCTGAAAAGACCGATTCGAATTGCGGCACCACCTTGACCAGCAGGATGCCAGTGACGACCGCTGCGACGAGTATCACCGCCGTCGGATAGGTCATGGCTTTCTTGATCTTGGCCTTGAGGGCTTCGCTCTTTTCCTTGTAGGTCGCCACCCGATCCAACAGTGTATCCAGGGCACCGGCCTGTTCACCGGCATCCACCAGGTTGCAGTACAAATCGTCGAAGTACTGCGGGCATTTGCGCAGCGAGGCGGCGAAGCTGTTGCCCGCGGCGACCTCCTGTTTCACCTCGTCCACCAGCTTGCGCATGTTGGCGTTGTCGAAGCCTTCTCCGATGATGTCGAACGCCTGCAACAGCGGCACGCCAGCCTTGAGCATCGTTGCCATCTGACGGGTGAAGAGGGCAATGTCCAGCGGCTTGATGCGCTTGCCCTTGCTGAATATCGAGGTGGATTTCTTGCGCACTTTCTGCGGGTTGATGCCTTGTTTGCGCAGTTGTGCCTTGACCAGGGCCGGGCTCTGGCCGGTCAGTTCGCCAGTCATTTTCGCGCCTTTGCGGTCTTTGCCTTCCCACGTATAGACGTCGGTTTTCACTGCCTTGACCGCCATGCTCAATCCTTGGTGACCCGGTTGATTTCTTCGAGGCTGGTAACGCCCTGCATCACTTTGAGCAGCCCCGATGTGCGCAGGTCATTGAAGCCGTCCTTGCGCATTTGCAGATCGATTTCCAGCGAGTTGCCCTCGGCCATGATCAACCGTTGCAGCTCGGGCGTGTTCCTGACCACTTCGTAAACCCCCACGCGCCCTTTGTACCCGTGGTTGCACTGTTGGCAACCGACCGGCTCATAGATCGTGAATGTGCCGATGCGTTCCCGGGGGAAACCTTCCTTGAGCAAGGTTTCCTCGGGAATCTCGATGCTCTTCTTGCAGTGGTTGCACAGCTTGCGCGCCAGCCGCTGGGCGATGATCAGGTGCACGGCAGTGGCGATGTTGAACCCCGGAATGCCCATGTTCTGCAAGCGGACCAGGGTTTCGGCGGCGCTGTTGGTGTGCAAGGTGGAGAGCACCAGGTGCCCGGTCTGGGCGGCTTTGATGGCGATTTCGGCGGTTTCCAGGTCGCGGATCTCACCGACCATGATCACGTCCGGGTCCTGGCGCAGGAACGAGCGCAGGGCCTGGGCAAAGTCGAGCCCCTGGCGCGGGTTCACGTTGACTTGGTTGATGCCTTCCATGTTGATCTCCACCGGGTCTTCGGCGGTGGAAATGTTGATGTCCACGGTGTTGAGGATATTCAGCCCGGTGTACAGCGACACGGTCTTGCCCGAGCCGGTCGGGCCGGTCACCAGGATCAGCCCTTGCGGTTGCTTGAGGGCGGCCATGTACAGGTCTTTCTGTTCCGGTTCGTAGCCCAGGGCATCGATGCCCATTTGCGCGCTGGACGGATCGAGGATCCGGATCACCACCTTTTCGCCCCAGAGCGTGGGCAGGGTGTTGACCCGGAAGTCGATGGACTTGGTTTTCGACAGACGCATTTTCAGCCGGCCATCCTGTGGCTTGCGTCGCTCGGAAATATCCAGGCTGGCCATGACCTTGAGGCGGGCGGCGATGCGGGTCGCCAATTGGATCGGTGGCTTGGCCACTTCCTGCAGCATGCCGTCGGTGCGCACTCGTACGCGATAGCTCTTTTCGTAGGGTTCGAAGTGCAGGTCGGAAGAGCCGCCCTTGATCGCGTCCAGCAACATCTTGTTGACGAAGCGCACCACGGGCGCGTCGTCGGTGTCCTGGCCGGCGATGGAATCCTGCCTGGTGTCGTCGATCGATTCGATGTCCAGGCCGTCGAGGTCGACATCGCCCATGCCTTCCAGGCCCGTGCTACTGGATTCGAAGAACTTTTCGATGGCGTCGCTGAGCTTGTCGTCCTCCACCAGGATGGCTTCGGTGGTCAGGCCGGTGCTGAACTGGATGTCGTTGATGGCCTGGTGGTTGGTAGGGTCGGAAATGCCAACGAACAGCTTGTTGCCGCGCCGCCACAGTGGCAGGGCGTGGTGCTGGCGCACCAGTTTTTCGCTGACCAGCCCCGTGGGCTGGGCTTCCTTGTCCAAGCTGTTGAGGTCCAGCAGGGCCACGCCGAAATGCTCCGAGGCGATCTCCGCGACCTGGCGGCTTTGGACCAGTTTGTTCTGCACCAGGTAGCTGACCAGGGGGATGCGACTGCGTTGGGCCTGTTGATACGCCTGTTGCGCACTTTGCTCGGTGAGCAGTTCGGCCATCACCAATTGCTTGGTCAGACCGCTGAGGGCGATGTCGTTCATGGGGATACCGGACGCGGACAGTTCATGACTTATAGCCTAGTCAAGCATCGACGCCAAACCAGCGGGGCTGGGTGACAAAAAACGTCAGATAGTGCGGTTGTTGAGGTAGGACGTCGCTGTTGTGCGGGGTCAAACCCCTTGATTGAGGGGGCCTTGGGGTTGGCATGTGCCCTGCAACGGCTATTTCAGGTCATGAGATTTCCACTCATGCATGGGAGATGTGTATGAATAAGCAAAAGGGCTTTACGCTGATCGAGTTGCTGATCGTCGTGGCGATCATCGGCATTCTGGCGACCTTTGCGTTGCCGCAATATTCCAGGTACCAAGCGCGGGCCAAGGCCACGGCCGGGTTGGCTGAAATCACGGCATTCAAGGTACCGTACGAGGACAATATGAACCGAGGGGTCGATCCTACGATCGCCAACATGGGCATAACCTCACCTACCAGTAACTGCACAATCACCATTACAGGCACAGCGGCGGCCGGAGCGGGCACGATTGCTTGTGCCCTCCTGAATTCGCCGGCTCTTGTCCAGGGCAGGACGATTACACTCTCTCGTTCGGCGGCAGGTGTCTGGTCCTGTACTTCTACAGCGGCCCAGGAGTTCTTGCCGACGGGCTGTACCGGAGCTGCGAATCCATAATCCCTCCCGATGGAACTGGCCCCGCTTAAATACCGGGGCTTTTTATTGGGAATTGGAAATGTCCAGAAATTCAGCAGCTTAGCGGGTGGGCGAACCCCGCAACTTGCATGTCGAAAATCGGCCGGTCATGCATTTTGCATGAATGTGGAATTTGCCGCCTCGCTTAACTTATTGATTTTTAATGACTTTGTAAATGTTTCAAAACTGGCACAGCCTTCGCACTACTCCTGATAACCCTGCCGGGATGCACATCCGGCAGTTTCTGAGAAAAACAGGAGTTACTCGTATGAAGAAGTTCGCTATCACTGCCGCTGCTGCTACCGCACTGACCCTGACCATGGCTAGCGCTTTCGCCGAGACCACTCAAGCAACTCAGGCACCCATGATGCTGGCTGCTGGTGAAGTGACAGAAGCCAAAGAGGACGTTTCCGATACCTGGATCACCACCAAGGTCAAGGCTGATCTGGTCACTGAAAAAGGCATCCCAGGCACTGATATCAAAGTCGAAACCAATAAAGGTGTTGTATCGCTGTCGTCTACTGTCGCCGTGACCGACGCTCAGAAAGACATGGCTGTGGCGATCGCCAAGAAAATCAAAGGCGTCAAGGCCGTATCGGCTGACGGCCTGAAAGCCGAATAAGGCCAAGACTTCTCGCCTGGACTGGGAGAAGGCACGGCAGGCGGGCCTGGATATACGCTTGCCGTTGCTTTGGAGTTCATGCGAAAGGCCACAGGGACGTGGCCATTACAGGCCCCCTGCATTCGTGTCGGGGGCCTGTTCTATTGCGGGGGGAAAGTGCGGGTGAGATGTGTGGGGCAGTCTGGGAAACCGAGTTGCCCTTATCGCGAGCAAGCTCGCTCCCACAGTGGACCGGGTTCTTCCAGAAGAAATACGATCAAATGTGGGAGCGAGCTTGCTCGCGATGGCGGTAGTACATTCACCGGCCCCGCTTGCTGGTGATCTGCACCAGCCGATTCCCCTCGAAGCGCAGGTACTGGTACATGCCGCTGTTGGGGCCGTAGGTCCATTCTTCCACCGGGTATTCCTCCCGACGGTTGACGCTGCGCTTGTAGCCCAGGTCATCCCGCGCCGCGGGCTGTCCGCACTTTTGCAGCACTTCGCTCGAGCGGTCGCCCACGCTGATCAACTGGCTGCCGCAGCGCAGTGTGTCAGCCGCCCAAGCCTGGCCGGCGATGAGCAATAGACCCAGGCCGAGCGCGTAACAGGGTTTCATCTTATTCAGCATCCAGATGCATGGGGGTAATCACCCGGCCATCGCTTTCGGCCTGACCGAGGCTGGCGTCGATGAAATACACGCGATCGTCGGCCAACTGGCCTTTGTCCACCAGGAAGTCCTTGATGCTGCTGGCCCGTTCCTGGCCCAGTTGACGCAATAGCACGTCGCTACCGCTCCAGAACTTGATCACGCCTTCGCGCAGTTTCTCGATGCGCGCCTTTTTATCCAGTTGCGTCCATTCGGCAGGCGGCTGGGTCTTGAGGCGTGTGCGGTAGATGCCTTCGAGCAGCGGTGCCTTTTCATCCTCGGGGACCTCTATCAGCGAGGCCTGGGCCGGCACCTTGTCGCCCCGACGCTGGAGCATCTTGTAGTAGTTGTACTGGTATTCGCGCTCCAGGCGCTGGGCGGCGAGCAATGGACCGTCGCTGCTCTCGGCGGCGGTGCCTTCGATCTCCAGGCGCAGCTCCGGCCGTTTGCCCAAGGCTTCGGAAAGTTTGAGCAGCGTGCTTTCGTTGTCCTTGCTCAAGTCGCTGGAGCCCGGCGCAAATGCCACGCTGCCCAGGTCTTCCGAGCCGCCACCGGCCACCAGCCCGCCGATGAGCTTGAACGGTGCCTGGGCCGCGCGGACCACCAGGTTGCGCAGGGTTTGCCAGACGATCGGCATGACGCTGAATTGCGGGTCGTTGAGGTTGCCGCTGACCGGCAGCTCGATGGAGATCTTGCCTTCGGAGTCCTTCAGCAGCGCGATGGCCAGCTTCAGCGGCAGGCTCACGGCGTCCGGGCTGTCGACTTTTTCCCCTAGCTGCAATTGCTCGACCACCACCTTGTTCTCCGCCTGGAGCTGGCCCTTGGTGATCCGGTAGTGCAGGTCGAGATTGAGCCGCCCCTTGCGGATGCGATAACCGGCGAACTTGCCAGAGTAGGGCGTCAGGGTCGTCAGCTCGACCCGTTTGAAACTGGTGGCGATGTCGAGGCTGGCCATCGGGTCGAAGGGGTTGACCGCGCCCTTGATGGTGACTGGCGCATAACGGTCGACCTTGCCCTTGACGTCCACGCTGGCCGGTTTGGCCTCGCGGCTGTCGATGGTGCCGATCTGGCCATTGAGTTGTTGGATGGCCGTGGCGAAGTTGGGCGTCAGGCTGAAGTCGGCGAAGTTCGCCGAACCGTCGTTGATGGCGATGCCGCCGATGTGGATGCCCAGCGGTTTTTCCTGGGACGCCGGTTTTGTTGGGGTGTTCTTGGTGCTGCTGTCGGCCGGTTGCGGGATCAGCAGGTCATCGACGTTGGTGGTGCGGTCGTCGTTGATCATGAACCGCGCATAGGGCTGGAACAGGCTGACCTTGTCGATGGACAGGCTGTCGCCGTGCTGATAATTCAGGCCGTCGAGGACCAGCTTCTGCCACTTGAGGAAATCACGGGTCTTGAGGGTGTCGAGGGTGTGCAACTGCTCGACCTGAGCCCGGCCGGTGACGGCGAAGGCCAGCGGTTCGGTGCTCTTGAGGTCGACCGCCAGGTCACTGCCGAGCATCCCGGAACGCAGTTCCAGGCGAATGAACGGGTTGATGTAGGACTGGGCGACGCGCAGGTCGATGTCCTGGGTCTTGACCTTGAGCCTGGCGCTGATCGGGTTCAGGTTGACCTCGCCATCGGCCAGGATCTTGCCTTGTTTGCCTAGTCCGGTGTCCAGCTTGAGGGTGAAGGGCGAGCCGTTGAGGGTGTCGTAGTTCTGCAGGTCGAGGTTCAGCGGGCCGACCTCCAGAGCCACGGCGGGCTTCGCCTGGCGGTCCGCCAGGTGCACTTGGTAGTCACGCAGTTGCACGTCCTTCAGCAGCACTTGCCACGGTTTGCTGGGCGGTGCCGGTTCCGGTTTTGGCGAGTCGGCCGCCGCCGGGGCGGATGCCGGTTCCACCTTGACCTGCGGTTTGGCCGGCTGGCTGGCGAAGAGCTTCTGCCAGTCCAATTGCCCGTCCGCCTCGCGAGCGGCCCAGGTTTCCAGCTTCTGGCTGCGGATCTTGCCCACTACCACTTGCTGCTTGGCCAGGTCCACCGTGGTTTCACTGACATCCAGGCGTTCGAGTTTTACCAGGGGGCGGCCATCGGGTGCCTTGATGGCGAAGGGCGCAACGCTGGCGGCGACATTGTCGAGTCGCAACTCGGTGCCCTTGGCCAGGTTGAGCGTGTAGTCGGTGCTGACGTTCAGCACGCCGTTTTCCAGTACCAGCGGAACGGCGTCGCGGACGTAGGGCCAGAAGGATTTCATCTGGCCGTCGGTGATCTTGAGATTGCCTTCGGACGCGATCGGCGTGAGGCTGAAGTTACCCGTCCAGTCGACACGCCCGCCGCCAGGGCCGACGGCCACCAGGGTCATGTCGGCGCTGTCGTCGGGCAGGGTGCTGAGGTTCTTCAGCTCGAAATCGAGGGTATCGTAGAGAAACTCGATCGGCTCGCTGGGGCGCAAGTCCTGGAAGTGCACGTAGCCGCTGGCCAGCTTGATCCGGTCGACACGCAGTGGGAATGGCTTGGCCTCGGGGTCGGCCGGGGTCGGCTCGCTGGCCGGCAGCTTGAACAGGCCCAGCAGGTTCAATTGGCCGTCCTTGGCGAACACCACCTCGGTCTTGGGCTTGTCCAGCTCGATGTCGGCCAGGTGCAGGGCGCCGGACCACAGGCTGTCGAGTTGCAAATTGGCATACAGCCGTTCGAAGCCGACCTGCTCCTTGCCCGGTTCGCCGATAGCCAGGCCCCAGAGGGTGACCTCAAGGCTGAAGGGATTGAGTTCGATGCGCTGGATCTGCGCCGGTACTGTCGCAAGAGCGGCCAATTGCTGGTTGGCGATGCGCAAGGCAATGCCCGGCAAAATCAGAAAGCCCAACAGGCTGTAGAGGGCCAGTACGGTCAACAAGGCGCCGATAGCGCGAATCAATCCTTTGGGCATGTGCGGCTTCATCTTGGTGTGAATTCGGAATGCCTTGGAGTATGGCATGCGTTTACGGTTCCGAAGCCACTGTGATTTATGAGATTTGTCTGGTTTCCTCGGTGAGAATTGCGGCGCGGGCCTAGAGCTGGAGGATCAGTGTCTTGAGCGGCGGCTGCTGGTCTTGGGAAGGGAAATCGCTGCCAGGCGTCAGCACGCTCCATTCGCGCACCGGGCGACCGGCTTTTTCCGCACAGCGCAATACCTGTTCGCGCCAGTCGTCCATGGGCACTTTTGCCAGGTTGTTGCAGCAGATCAGCACGCCGTTGTCGGCGGTGGTGAGCAGCGCCGGTTTCAGTAGGCTTTGGTAGTCGCGCAGCAGGTCGACGGTGCCGAAGGCGCTTTTGGCCCACGCCGGTGGGTCGAGCAGCACCAGGTCGTACTGGCGTTGCTCCAGGCGCACATAGCTGGGCAGTTTTTGCCCACGACGCTGGCTGATGGGCAGGCCGGCCAGTTGGCGGATCGCTGGGAAGTAATCCGACTGCACGAATTCCATCGGTGGCAAATCGGGGTTGAGCAGGCCGTTTTCGCGACCCACCGCCAGGTTGCCTTCGGCGAAGTCCAGGTTGCACACCTCCCGCGCGCCACCGGCCGCGGCGCTCAGGCCGACGCCGCAGGTGTAGGCGAACAGGTTCAACACGCTTTTGCCGTGGCTGTGTGCCTTGACCCAGCCACGGGCGTTGCGCAGGTCGAGAAACAGCAGTGGATCCTGCCCGGCGTGGCGGCCGCGAACGCGATAATTCAAGCCCCACTCATGCCCCACCAGATCTTGCAGGGCGGCCTCGTCGGCCTGATAGACCGTGTCCTGGCGATCGACGCGCGAATTGCCCCGGGCGCGGTCGTTGTAGACCAGCAGGGTCTCGAGCCCCAGCCGTTCGTTGACGATGCCGTGCAGTTGCAGCAGGTCGTCGCGCTCCAGCGATTGATGGAAGCTCTGTACCAGCAATTGCGGGCCGTAGCGGTCAATGGTGAGGCCGGGCGCGCCTTCCTGGCTGCCATGGAACAGGCGGTAGCAGTCGGTGCCTTGCTGGTGCAACTGGCCGAGCAGCGCCTGACGCTGGTCGAGGGCGGCGCGCAGCGCCTGATTCAAGGAAGACATGCCGGGCGCGCCTTAGAGAAATGAGGCGCGGGAGTTTAACAGTTATGGCAGGCCTGGTCCCTGCAGGTACCCTGTGGCGAGGGGATTTATCCCCGTCCGGCTGCGCAGCAGTCGTAAGGCCGAGTGGCGCGGTTTACCTGCTGCACCGCGATGCCTGGCTTTGGGGCTGCTGCGCAGCCCAGCGGGGATAAATCCCCTCGCCACAAGGGGTTGCACTGGCTGCTAGCGATTCAGGCGCTTGTCGATCAATCCCTCCACCACGCTTGGATCGGCCAGGGTCGAGGTGTCGCCGAGGCTGTCGAGTTCGTTGCAGGCGATCTTGCGCAGGATGCGCCGCATGATCTTGCCCGAGCGGGTCTTGGGCAGCGCCGGCGCCCACTGGATCAGCTCCGGTTTGGCGAAGCTGCCGATTTCCTTGCTGACGTGGGCCAGCAGTTCCTTCTTCAGCTCGTCATTGGCCTCCACACCGTTCATCGGCGTGACAAAGGCATAGATGCCCTGGCCCTTGAGGTCGTGGGGATAGCCGACGACGGCCGCTTCGGCAATGTTGTCGTGCAGCACCAGGGCGCTTTCCACCTCGGCGGTGCCGATGCGATGGCCGGAGACGTTGATCACATCGTCGATGCGTCCGGTGATCCAGTAATCGCCGTCTTCGTCGCGGCGCACGCCGTCGCCGGTGAAGTAATAACCGGGGTAGGGCTTGAAGTAGGTGTCGACCATGCGTTGGTGATCGCCGTAGACACTGCGGATCTGCCCCGGCCAACTGGATTTGATCGCCAGCACGCCGCTGCCGGCGCCGCTGATTTCCTTGCCCACTTCATCCAGCAATACCGGTTGCACGCCGAACATCGGCCGGGTGGCGCAGCCTGGCTTGAGCCGTGGGGCACTCACCAACGGGCTGAGCATGATGCCGCCAGTCTCGGTCTGCCACCAGGTATCGACAATGGGGCAGCGCTGTTCGCCTACCGTGTTGAAATACCATTCCCACGCTTCCGGGTTGATCGGCTCACCAACGCTGCCAAGCAATCGCAGGCTTTTGCGGGACGTTTCCTGCAGCGGTCCGGCCCCTTCGCGCATCAGTGCGCGCAGGGCGGTTGGGGCGGTGTAGAAGATGTTGACCTGATGTTTGTCGATCACCTGCCAGAAGCGCGAACTGCTGGGGTGGCTCGGTACGCCCTCGAAGATCAGCGTGGTGGCGCCATTGGCCAGCGGGCCGTAGACGATGTAGCTATGGCCGGTGACCCAGCCGACGTCGGCGGTGCACCAGAACACCTCGTTGTCGCGGTAGTCCAGCACGTACTTGAACGTCATCGCCGCTTGCAGCAGATAGCCGCCCGTGGTGTGCAGCACGCCCTTGGGTTTGCCAGTGCTACCGGAGGTGTAGAGGATGAACAACGGATCCTCGGCGTCCATCGGTTCGGGTGGGCAGTCGTCGCTCATCTCGTGCATGGCCTGGTGGTACCACAGGTCGCGGCCTTCAACCCAGTTCACCTCGCCCTGGGTGCGCTCGACCACCACCACGGTGCTGACGTTCGGGCAGCTTTCCAGGGCCTTGTCGACGTTACGCTTGAGCGGTACGAAGCGCCCGCCACGCACGCCTTCGTCGGCCGTGATCACGGTGCGGCAATCGGCGTCGAGGATCCGGTCGCGCAGGGAGTCCGGCGAGAACCCGCCGAATACCACCGAATGCACTGCGCCGATGCGGGTGCAGGCGAGCATGGCGTAGGCGGCCTCGGGAATCATCGGCATGTAGATACAGACGCGGTCGCCTTTTTTTACGCCACGGCTTTTCAGCACGTTGGCCAGGCGGCACACATGATTGTGCAGTTTCCTGTAGGTGATTTGCGCCGATTCGCCGGGGTCGTCGCCCTCCCAGATGATCGCGACCTGGTCGCCACGGGTGTCCAGGTGACGGTCGATGCAATTGGCGCTGACGTTCAGCTTGCCGCCGGCGAACCAGGTCGCGTCGCCGTTCTTGAGGTCATAGCGCTGGACGGTTTGCCAAGGTGTCATCCAGTCGAGAAAGCGCGTGGCCTGCTCGGCCCAGAAGGCGCTGGGGTGCTCGATGGATTCTTTATAGAGCCGCTTGTACTCGTCCTGACTCAGTTGCGCAGCCCGGCGGACGGCATCGGCGTGGGGGTACTGGCTGATATCGAACATGACGGTTCCTTATTCTTGTTTTGCGACAAGCATAAAGATGCGCCCAGTGACAGGAGGGTTCAAGTCACGTGCGAAACAACTGTGGGAGCGAGCTTGCTCGCGATAGCGGTGTGTCAGCCCTATTGATAGCAACTGACACATCGCCTTCGCGAGCAAGCTCGCTCCCACAGGGGCATGCAAACCTCGGGGATCAGCCGCGGTGACGCCCGCGGAAGTAGTTGATCAAGCCCTGGGTCGAGGCATCTTCGGCCGGGTTTTCTTCGCTGCCCACCAGACGGTTGTAGACGCCCTTGCCCAGTTCCTTGCCCAGTTCCACGCCCCATTGGTCGAAGGCGTTGATGCCCCAGACGACGCTCTGCACGAACACCTTGTGCTCATACAACGCCACCAGTGCGCCGAGACGGCGTGGGCTGATGCGTTCGACCACCAGGGTGTTGCTCGGACGGTTGCCCGGGATCACCTTGTGGGAGGCCAGTTTCTGTACCTCTTCTTCGCTGGCGCCCTTGTCCCGCAGCTCGGCTTCGGCCTCGGCGCGGGTCTTGCCCAGCATCAGCGCCTGGCTCTGGGACAGGCAGTTGGCGTACAGCCACTGGTGATGGTCGGAAACCGGGTTGAAGCTGACGATCGGCACGATGAAGTCGGCCGGGATCAACTGGGTGCCCTGGTGCAGCAACTGGTGGTAGGCGTGCTGACCGTTGCAGCCGACGCCGCCCCAGATCACCGGGCCGGTGTCGGTCGATACCGGGGTGCCGTCCTGGCGCACACTCTTGCCGTTGGATTCCATGTCCAATTGCTGCAAATGCTTGGTGATGTTACGCAGGTAGTGGTCGTACGGCAGGATCGCATGGCTCTGCGCGCCCCAGAAGTTGCCGTACCACACGCCCAACAGCGCCAGCAGCACCGGCATGTTCTGATCGAACGGGGCGCTCTGGAAATGCTGGTCCATGGAATAGGCGCCGGAGAGCAATTCCTTGAAGTTCGACATGCCGATGGCCAGGGCGATCGGCAGGCCGATGGCCGACCACAGGGAGTAACGACCGCCAACCCAGTCCCACATCGGGAAGATGTTTTCTTCACGGATACCGAAGGCCACGGCAGCGGCGTTGTTGCTCGATACGGCGATGAAGTGGCGATACAGCTCCGCTTCGGAACCGCCCTGGGCCAGGTACCAGGCGCGGGCGGCCTGGGCGTTCTTCAGGGTTTCGAGGGTGTTGAAGGATTTCGACGAGACGATGAACAGCGTGGTCTCGGCGCGCAGCTTCATGGTCAGTTCATGGAACTCGCTGCCGTCGATGTTCGCCAGGTAGTGGCAGCGCACGCCTTTTTGCGCGTAGGACAACAGCGCTTCGGACACCAATTCCGGGCCGAGGAAAGAACCACCGATGCCGATGTTCACTACATCGGTGATCGGCTTTTCGGTGTAGCCGCGCCACAGGCCGTCGTGAATGCGGCCGACCAGGTCAGTGATCTGGTTCAGCACCTTGTGCACGTCCGGCATCACGTTGACGCCATTGACCAGCAATTTGTCGCCTACCGGCCGACGCAGGGCCGTGTGCAGGGCAGGGCGTTTTTCCGAGGCGTTGACGATTTCGCCTTCGAACAACGACTTGATCGCGCCCTTGAGGTCGACTTCGTTGGCCAGGCCCACCAGCAGGTCGCGGGTCTGGGTGTTGATCAGGTTTTTCGAGTAGTCGAGGAACAGGCCGCAGCTCGACAGGGTGAATTGAGTGAAACGCTGCGGGTCGGCATTGAACGCTTCGCGCATGCTGAAATCCTGCATGGCTTTGCGGTGGTCATTCAGCGCTTGCCAGGCTGGCAGAGCGGTCACGTCATGAGGGGTTCGGTAATACGCCATCGCTGCGGGTTTCCTTTTTACTTGAACGACCTTTTGTACACTAAAAATTCCGACGCGGCTCAAGGGGGGCGTCCGGACACTGCATCGACACGATCGCCGGACGCAGGGCGACTACAGTAAACCTCGCGTTGCGATCTGTCTCGGCTTTGTCAGACTGCAAGTCGGTACTTTTTTATACATCGGGGGCGGGAAAGGTCCGACAGACGGAACGCAGATGACTCTCTGTGGGAGCGAGCTTGCTCGCGATGGCGTCAGGTCAGCCGATATCGATGTCGACTGATGCATCGCTATCGCGAGCAAGCTCGCTTGTATGGTAGGACTTGAAGGGAGGAGGAGGGACAAGGCTCGATTCTGACTGTTAGCCGCAGTACAGACCGTGGGAGATTTCGCCCCTCCTCCTTTCACCCAAGCGCCGATAAAGAATGCATCTGGCCTAAACCGACGATAGGAACAAGCCTGCGCCTCTGGGTGAACCCTTCAAGTGTTCAAACCTTAGCCCGGAGAATTTTCAATGGCAATGCCGGTTTCTGTCACAAAGCCGATTGTGGGCGTGGATGTCGCCAAGAACGAACTGGTGATCTATCACGCCGAACTTGACGTACTGGAGGCGACTCCCAACAACAAAGCGGCCATCAAAAAGTGGTTGAAAGCATTGCCGGGCCCCGTCGCTGTAGCCATTGAGTCGACCAATATCTATCACCTGGAATTCGCTGATCTGGCCTATGAGGCCGGCTGCGAGATCTACATGGTGGGCGGTTATGAACTGCATCACTACCGCGAAGGCGTAAAAATCCGCGCCAAAACTGACGCGCTGGATGCCAAGCTGCTGGCCCGTTACCTGAAAAACGAAGGGCATGAGCTTAACCCCTGGACCCCGCCATCTCCGCTGTATCGCCAGCTCCTGAGCCTTTTCCGCCGTCGCGCAGCCCTGGTTCAGGCTCGAGTGGCCCTGGTACAAAGCTGGGCTAACGAGCCGCTGCTGAAGACCGCTTTCGCCGAACAAATTGCAGCCATGCAGAGGCTTGAGACATTGATCGAGAAGACGATCAAGGATCATCTGAGGGATGCCGGTTTGCTGGGTCAGTTGAACCGTTGCTTGAAGGTTGAGGGCATTGGATTTCTGACCGGAGCCCGCTTGCTTACGGCATTTCAACGAGGGGATTTCAGAAACTCAGACGCCTTCATTGCCTTTTTGGGAATGGACTTGCGAGTGTCGAAATCAGGACAAAAAGATGGGCGCCGTAGCTTGAGTAAACGAGGCGACCCGGAAGTCCGTCGGCTGTTACACAATGCCGCCATGTCGGCTAGCCGCACGTCCGCCTGGAGAGGCTTCTATGAAAAGCAAAGAGCTCGCGGTTTCACTACCACTCAGGCGTTGGTAATGCTGGCTCGCAAGCTTGCTCGGATCGTATTCGCTCTGCTGAAAGGGCAAAGCGAATACCAACCTAACGCGGCTTGAGGGCTTTCCCTCAACCATAGAATCTCCCACAGGGTTTTTGTGATGTTCAGGCGGGGGTGTCGAGGTCCAGATGCAGGTTGTCGATCAGGCGTGTGGTACCGAGGAAGGCGGCCACCAGGATCACCAGGTCGCGGTCCTCGCTCGACGCCGGGCGCAGGGTCTTGGCGTGACGGATTTCCAGGTAATCGGGACGCAGGCCGGCAGCTTCCAGTTGCTTGAGCTGTTCGCCGATCAGCGCCGGGAAATCCCGCTGGCCCTGCTTGATTGACTCGGCGATCTGGCTCAGGACGCGATAGACCACGGGCGCGACGGCACGTTGATCCGGACTGAGGAAGCCATTGCGTGACGACAACGCCAAGCCATCGTCGGCACGGACGGTCGGCTCGCCGATGATCTGGATCGGCATGTTCAGGTCATGAACCAGGGCGCGGATCACTGCCAGTTGCTGGAAGTCTTTCTGGCCAAACACCGCCAGGTCAGGCTGGACCATGTTGAACAGTTTGCTGACCACCGTCGCCACACCTTCGAAATGCCCCGGACGGCTGGCGCCGCACAAGCCTTCGGACAATTGCGGGACGCTGACCCGGGTCTGTCCGGCCATGCCATCGGGGTACATTTCTTCGACGCTGGGGGCGAACAGCAGGTGACAGCCGGCCTGGAGCAGTTTCTCCTGGTCGGCCGCGAGGGTGCGGGGGTATTTGTCCAGGTCTTCGCCAGCGCCGAATTGCAGTGGATTGACGAAAATACTCGCCACCACGAAGTCGGCCCGTTGCGCGGCCTTGGTGACCAGCGCCACATGACCGCTGTGCAGGTTGCCCATGGTCGGCACGAAGGCAATGCGTTTGCCTTCGCCGCGGGCACGGGCCACGGCAGCCCGCAGTTCGCGTACGGTTTTGACGGTGTTCATGCAGAAAACCCGTGTTCGGCGCCAGGGAAGGTCGCGGCCTTGACTTCCGCGACGTAGGCACTCAAGGCACCGTGGATAGAGGTTTGTCCGGCCATGAAGTTCTTGACGAACTTGGGCGCGCGACCGGTGATGGACAGCCCGAGCATGTCGTGCAGCACCAGCACCTGACCATCGGTGGCGTTGCCAGCGCCGATCCCGATCACCGGGATTTTCACCGCCTGGGTGATTTCTTCAGCCAGCTCGCTGGGCACGCATTCGAGCAACAACATCGCCGCGCCCGCCTGCTCCAGCGCAATCGCATCGGCGCGCATCTGCCGCGCCTGGTTTTCATTGCGGCCCTGGACCTTATAGCCACCGAGGATATTCACCGCTTGTGGGGTCAAGCCCAGGTGCGCGCACACCGGGATGCCCCGCTCGGCCAGGAGCCGAATCGAGTCGGCCAGCCACAGTGCGCCTTCGACCTTGACCATGTGGGCGCCGGCCTGCATCAGCATGGCGCTGTTGGTCATGGTCTGTTCGAGGGTGGCGTAGGCCATGAATGGCAGGTCGGCGAGGATCAGCGCATCGGTGTTACCGCGCTTGACGGCGGCCACATGGTAAGCCATCTCAGCGGTGGTCACCGGCAGCGTGCTGTCGTGACCTTGCAGCACCATGCCGAGGGAATCGCCCACCAGTAGCACTTCGACACCGGCCTCGTTGCAGGCGTGGGCGAAGGTTGCGTCATAGCAGGTCAGCATGGTGATTTTTTCACCTTTTTGCTTGAGACCTTGCAGCGTGGTCAGGGTAATAGCTGGCATGAAAAAGTCCTCATTAGGCGCTCGTGAATGAGTGCGAGTAACGCGCATGATTCGTTATCTATACAGGCGCACCTTCTATGCGTGGTGCTTGTAAGGCCTGGATTGCGCCCTTTAGTGCCGCGTTGGCGGCAGCGGGACGCCTATAGTCGTGAGGAGCACTCGGGAAGTCAATTGGATGTGTTACCGCCGGGTGTTACCGGGGTTACTGATGCGTTTCAGCGTAGAGGCGTGTCTCGGATCTGACTGCCGGGTCCCGAAACCTGTGGGAGCGAGCTTGCTCGCGATGGCGATGTGTCAGTCACCCCGGATGCTGGATGTGCCGACGCTATCGCGAGCAAGCTCGCTCCCACAGGGGATGGTCTTCGTCAGTGGGACGGCAGGCGTTCCAGGCCGGCAAACGGGCACGCGGCAAGCAGGTCCTTGAGCAAGCGTCCATCGGCCAGGCGCAGGTCGGCGGGCGCCAACTCGGCCAGTGGGTACAGCACAAAGGCTCGGGCCTGCATGTGGTAGTGGGGGACCTTGAGCCGAGGCTCGTCGATCAGGCGATCGCCGAACAGCAGGATGTCCAGGTCCAGGGTGCGTGGGCCCCAGCGTTCGAGGCGTTCGCGACCCTGTCCGGTTTCGATGGCTTGAAGCCCATCGAGCAGTTCCAGCGGTGCCAGGCGGCTGTCCAGCGCCGCCACCGCGTTGGTGTAGCGCGGCTGGCCGGGTAGCAGGGAGTCGCTTTGATAAAACGCCGAGACGCCCACCAGTTGAGTATCGGGCAATTGCGCCAGCGCCTGGATGGCACTGCGCAATTGTTCGGCGGGTTCGGCCAGGTTGCTGCCCATGCCGATGTAGATGCGTTCCATCGATTACTCGTCCGATGCGCTCGGTACACCGGCACGCTTGCGCTTGGCACCGCTGCTGCGACGGCGCTTGCGTGGGCCGCTGGTGCCGTCATCCTTGCCGCTGAGCTCGCGAATCATGTCGCGGCGCTCGCTGTCGTTGGCGTCCTGGTAATCGGTCCACCATTCGCCCAGGCCATCGGTCTGCTCGCCCGCGCTTTCACGCAGCAGCAGGAAGTCGTAGCCAGCGCGGAAACGCGGGTTGTCCAGCAGCAGGTCGGCACGTTTGCCGCTGCGCCGTGGCAGGCGCTCCTGCATGTCCCAGATCTCGCGGATCGGCATCGTGAAGCGTTTTGGAATGGCGATGCGCTGGCACTGTTCGGCGATCAGTTCGTGGGCGGCTTCCTGCATCGCCGGGATCGGCGGCATGCCACGGCCTTGCAGGCGCAGCACCCGGGTCGGCAGGGCAGGCCAGAGCAAGGCGGCGAACAGGAACGCCGGTGTCACCGGCTTGTTCTGCTTGATGCGCAGGTCGGTGTTGATCAGTGCTTCGCTGATCAAGGTGTGGGTGTAGGTCGGGTTGTGCTCCAGGGCCTCGGCACTGGCGGGGAACAACGGATCGAACAGCTGCAGGTCCACCAGCATTTCGAAGGTGTCTGCGGCGTTGCCCGACAGGAACAGCTTGAGCACTTCCTCGAACAGGCGCGCCGAGGGGATTTCCCGCAACATCGGCGCCAGTTCGCGAATCGGCGCGGCGCTGTGTTTTTCGATGCCGAAATCCAGCTTGGCGGCGAAACGCACGGCCCGCAGCATCCGCACCGGGTCTTCCTGGTAACGCTGCTTGGGATCGCCGATCAGGCGGATCAGGCGATTGCGGATGTCGTGCACGCCATTGGCGTAATCGAGGATGCGTTCGCTGACCGGGTCGTAATACAGGGCGTTGATGGTGAAGTCGCGGCGTTGCGCGTCTTCTTCCAGCGTGCCGTAGACGTTATCGCGCAGGATGCGCCCGCTCTCGTTGCGGGAAGACTGATTGCTGTCTTCCTCTTCATCGTTTTGCGGGTGATTGGCGCGGAAGGTCGCCACTTCGATGATTTCGCGGCCGAAGTGGATATGGACCAGCTTGAAGCGCCGGCCAATGATTCGTGCGTTGCGAAACTCGGCCCGTATCTGTTCCGGCGTGGCGCTGGTAGCGACGTCGAAATCCTTGGGGGTGATGTTGAGCAGCATGTCGCGCACGCAGCCACCGACCAGATAAGCCTGGTAACCGGCGTTCTGCAAACGTTCGACGATGTTCACCGCATAACGGCTGAACTGGGCCTTTTGCAGGGAATGCTGGCCGCTGTTGAGCACTTCAGGCGTGCTGCGAATGTGTTGCGTACGACGCAAGGGAGAACGGAATGACTGGAACAGCTTCTTCAGCATGGGATGCACTGTTTGAAGGAATGTTCGGCCAAACACGAAGAATGACCGCTTGATGGGCGGGGATTCTAGCATTTAGTCGAGGGATGGTGTAGGACGGAGCAGTTTAGAGCGGCAAGCTCTGGCGACAAGCCTTGTAGGCTGCGGGGAGGCGGAACGACAGAAACCACAAGGGGAGCCGAAGCTCCCCCAGAATTAGTTGCGTGCTCTGTTTTTATTATTGGTTTCGGGCTTCTTGTTTTTGTTGAGTGCCCGCGCCACGAGGTTTTCCCTTCGTGACCCTCCCAATCGGGAGCCAAGAGCAAACGGATTGCTTTGGTCGCTGTGTTGCAGTGATCAATCGATCCAACCAGTTCAGGCAGCTGTCTTGAGACAGTTTTTATTGTTCTCGGCCTGGTTGTGGGGCAAGCCCCAAATACAACGCCTCTCCAAAAGAATCAGTTAGCTGCGCCTCTCGCCGTCTTGTTTTTATTGTGCGTGAGTCGATTCGTCTTATTTTTATTGTCTTTTGCATTGCTTGTTATTGTTCTTGTACCAAAGCTATAGCAGGGTGCGTGCCAACTTTTGCGAGGTCCATAGAAACCGCGGGCTCCAGGGGTATCGCCATTTTTTCGAGGCGAAAAAAAGCCGGGGTTTCGTTACCGTAAACCCCGGCTTCTGTTACGTGAAAAGGACTGGGGTAACAGTTTTTTCACATTCAGTGATGTTACCCCCACACCTCAGCTTTCGCTGGTCGCTCCGGTCTTGCGCCGTGGAATCCCCAGGCGTTGGCGACGCTCCCACAGGCACTTGCGACTGACGCCCAGCTTGCGTGCCAGTTCGGTCTCGGTCATGTGGTCCTGGTGCTCCAGGACGAAATGCTGGAAGTAGTCCTCCAGGGACAGGTCCTCGGTGGGTTCATGGCTGGTGTTGTTGGCCGCGCCGCCCTGTTGCGGGGCCAGGCCGATGAACTCTTCATCGTCCAGGTCGCTCAGCTCGATGTCGATGCCCAGCAGGTCGGCAGAGATTTCCGGGCTCTCGCACAGGATCACCGCCCGCTCGACTGCGTTTTCCAGCTCTCGAACATTACCTGGCCAGGCGTAATGACGAATGGCCTGTTCGGCGTCCGGGGCGAACTTGAGGTCGGTGCGGTTGACGCGCGCGCTCTGGCGGGCCAAAAACGCCTGGGCGATTTCGTTGACGTCCGCGCCACGCTCGCGCAGGGCAGGGAGCTTCAAGGCGATCACGTGCAGGCGGTAGTACAAGTCTTCGCGAAACTGGCCGATTTTCGCCAGGCTCTTGAGGTCACGGTGGGTGGCCGCGATCAGGCGGACATCGACCTTCTGCGATTGCACCGAGCCGACTCGGCGGATTTCGCCTTCCTGAAGTACTCGCAGCAACCGCGCCTGGGCTTCCAGTGGCAGCTCGCCGATTTCATCGAGGAACAACGTGCCGCCGTCCGCCGCTTCCACCAGTCCGGCACGCCCGGCGCTAGCGCCGGTGAACGCGCCCTTCTCGTGACCGAACAGTTCGGACTCGATCAGGCTCTCCGGAATCGCCGCGCAGTTCACCGAGATCATCGGCGCCTTGGCCCGGCGCGACAGGTTGTGCAGGGCACGGGCCACCAACTCCTTGCCGGTGCCGGACTCGCCCTGGATCAGGACATTGGAGTCGGTCGGCGCCACCTTGCGGATCTTGCCGTACAGGTCCTGCATGGGCGGACAGGAGCCGATGATGCCAATTTCGCCATTGTTGTTGCTGGTGCCGGCGGCTTTCGCCGAGGCACTGGCCTTGCCAACGGGTTCTGCCGGGTTGCTGCTCGCCGCCTGTCGGTCGCGCAGGATGCGCGCCACGGCCTGGAGCATTTCGTCGTGGTCGAACGGCTTGGCGATATAGTCCACCGCGCCCATTTTCATGGAGTCGACCGCCGAGCGCAGGCTGGCGTAACTGGTCATGATCAACACGGGCGTGCCCTGGCCGAGCTTGATCAGCTCGGTGCCCGGGGCGCCAGGCAGGCGCAGGTCGCTGACGATCAGGTCAAACGTGGGGATGCTGAAACGTTCTTGTGCTTCCTGCACTGAACCGGCTTCGCTGACCTGGTACTGGTTGCGTTCCAGCAGGCGGCGCAAGGCGGAGCGGATAATTGTTTCGTCTTCGACGATCAAAATGTGCGGCATTGATTCGATTCTCTCGACGGTCTCAGTTCACAGCGGACGTCGCTTCGACATGACGCGGCAAGGTCACCCGGATACGGGTGCCGCGTTGGCTCTGAACATCGGCCGGGCTGTCGATGGTGATTTGTCCATAATGCTCTTCAACGATGGAATAGACCAGTGCGAGGCCCAGACCGGTGCCTTCGCCAGGATCCTTGGTGGTGAAGAAGGGTTCGAACAATCGATCCATGATGTTCTGTGGGATACCGCTGCCTTCGTCTTCGACGATCAGGTCGACCGTGTGTTCGAAGGCTTCACTCTTGACCCGCACCGCGCTGCCGGCCGGTGAGGCGTCCCGCGCGTTGGACAGCAGGTTGATCAACACCTGGGCGAGCCGCTGGGGGTCGCCATCGACCCAATGCTCCGGGTCGCACAGGTTGAAGAATTGCACTTCGAAATTGCGTCGGTTGAGGGCCAGCAGACCAATCGCATCCTGGGCCACTTCGGCCAGACAGACGGGCTCGTCATTGTGCTGGTGACCGCCGGCATGGGCGAAGCTCATCAGCGACTGGACGATGCGCGATACGCGCTTGGTCTGTTCGAGGATCTGGCCGCTGATTTCCGTGAGTTCGCCGTCGTCCTCGCGTTCTTCGCGCAGGTTCTGCGCCAGGCAGGCAATGCCGGTGATCGGGTTGCCGATTTCGTGGGCCACCCCGGCGGCCAACCGGCCGATGCTTGCCAGTCGTTCGGAGTGGACCAGCTTGTCTTCGAGCATCTGGGTGTCGGTCAGGTCTTCCACCAGTAGCACCAGGCCACTGTTGCCGGGTGCCAACGGCTCGTCGATCGCCGCCTTGTGCAGGTTCAGCCAACGGGTCTGGCCGTCGAGGGCCAGGTGCTGTTTGTGCAGGTGCTCGTCCGGCAGGTCGATGAAGCCTTGCAGCAAGCCTTTCCAGGGTTCGCCCAGGGTGCTCAGGCGTGAACCGACCACGCGCTGGGCTGCGATCCCGGTGAGTTCTTCCATGGCCCTGTTCCACATCAGGATTTCCTGGTCCTTGGCCAGGGAACACACGCCCATCGGCAGTTCCTGCAGGGTCTGGCGGTGGTAACGGCGCAAGGCGTCCAGTTCGGCGGCAAGGCCGGTGAGGCGCGAGTGGTAATCCTCGAGGCGGCTTTCGATGAAGTGGATGTCTTCGGTGACGTAGTTCTCGCCGCCGGCCTTGTAGGGCAGGAACGTCTCGACCATGTCCTGGGCCACGCTGGGGCCCATCAGGCCAGACAGGTTGGCTTCGATCCGGTCCCGCAGGCGACGCAGAGCATACGGGCGACGTTCATCGAAAGGCAGGTAGAGGTCGCGCAGGGCCTGTTCGACTTCCTTTTGCGCAGCCTTGGCGCCCAGGGGCTTGGCCAGTTGCGTGGCGAATTCCTGGGGCGAGGCAGCGTGCAGCTCGCGGCGCTGCGGGCGACGCACGTTGTCCACCGCACAGGCTTCGGCGGCGCTGGCTTCTTCGCTGCTGGCATTGGTGAACAGCGAGATCAGGGTGAACATCAGCACGTTCGCCGCCAGGGACGCGATGGCCGCCATGTGCCAACTGGTGTCGTCGAGCACGTAGATCATGTTCAGCAGCGGAATATAAAAACCCTGCAAGTTACCCATCAGCGGTAACAGCATCGCCACCAACCACACAAGAATCCCCGCCAATAGGCCGGCGATGAAGCCGCGACGATTGGCGGTGGGCCAATACAGCACCGACAGCACGCCGGGCAGGAACTGCAAGGTGGCGACGAAGGCGACGATGCCCAGGTTGGCCAGGTCCTGTCCGTCACCCAGCATCAGGTAGAAACCGTAGCCGGCCATGATGATCGCGACGATCAGCGCGCGTCGGGTCCATTTCAGCCAGCGGTAGATATTGCCTTCGGCCGGTGGCTGGTAGAGCGGCAGCACCAAGTGGTTGAGGGCCATGCCCGACAAGGCCAGTGTGGTGACGATGATCAGGCCGCTGGCCGCCGACAGGCCGCCGACGTAGGCCAGCAATGCCAGGGCCTGGCTGTTGGCCGCGATGCCGATGCCAAGGGTGAAGTATTCCGGATTGGTGCTGGCGCCCAGCTTCAAGCCGGCCCAGAGGATCAGCGGCACCGCCAGGCTCATCAGCAACAGGAAGAGCGGCAGGCCCCAACTGGCGCTCACCAGCGAGCGCGGGTTGAGGTTTTCGGTAAAGGTCATGTGGTACATGTGCGGCATCACGATCGCCGAGGCGAAGAACACCAGCAACAGCGTGCGCCACGGGCCTTCCTGCAAAGGTGTGTGCAGGGCGGCGAGGGCGGTCTGGTTCTGCAACAGCCAAAGCTCGAGCTGCTGCGGGCCATCGAACACGCCGTACAAGGCATAGAGGCCGACGCCGCCGATGGCGATCAGCTTGATCACCGACTCGAAGGCGATCGCGAACACCAGGCCTTCGTGTTTTTCCCGCGTGGCGATGTGCCGGGAGCCGAAGAAAATCGTGAACAGGATGATCAGCGCGCAGAAGCTCAACGCCACCCGGTGTTGCACCGGCTCGCGGGTCAGGATGCTGATGGAGTCGGCCACGGCCTGGATTTGCAGGGCCAGCAGCGGCAACACCCCGACCAGCATGAAAATCGTGGTCAGTGCGCCGGCCCAGGTGCTGCGAAAGCGAAAGGCGAACAGGTCGGCCAGTGACGACAATTGATAAGTGCGAGTGATTTTAAGGATCGGGTAGAGCAACACCGGCGCCAGCAGGAACGCCCCTGACACCCCCAGGTAGCTGGACAGGAAACCGTAGCCGTACTGGTAGGCCAGCCCGACCGTGCCGTAGAACGCCCACGCGCTGGCATAGACGCCCAGCGACAGGGTGTAGGTCAGCGGGTGGCGGATGATCGCCCGGGGAATCATGCCCCGTTCGCTGATCCAGGCTACGCCGAACAGCACGGCCAGGTAGGCGGCGCTGATCAGGATCATCTGGGTCAGGCTAAAGCTCATCGGCATCTTTTTGGCTCTGCAGGATGAAGGTCACGACAATCAGGATCAGCCAGAGCAGATAGGGCCGATACCAGGCGCCCGTGGCATCGATCCACCAATCCATGATGGCCGGGGAGAACAGATAAATCCCCACTACCAGGAGCAGGACCAAGCGATAGATATACATCCCGGCCTCTCTAATTTATGCGCGTGCCCGAAAACGTGCGGCGATGGTAACGGATGGGCGCCAAGCTGCAAGGGCCGTCAACGTATTTGCGCTTCGGGCAGGCTCAGTGTGCGCGGGATCTTGCCCGCGTCCCAGTGGCGAATGCCCCAGGCCAGCAGTTCCCGCGGGCTGGCGTCGACACATTCGAGGCCCGGTTGCTGACCCAGTGCGCGCAACGCCCGCAGCAGCAATGGCGTGGCCTGGTCGGCCGCCAGTGGTGGCGAACGATAGGATTTGCCCAGCTTGTGCCCGTCGGGCTGGGTGATCAGCGGCACGTGCAGGTAACGCGGTTGTGCCAACCCGAGCAGTTCTTGCAGGTAGAGCTGGCGCGGCGTGGAATCCAGCAGGTCGGCGCCGCGCACGATATCGGTCACCCCTTTCCAGGCGTCATCCAGGACCACGGCTAGTTGGTAGGCGTAGAGCCCGTCGCGGCGGCGGATCACGAAGTCGCCGACCTCGCGGCCCAGGTGTTGGCGGAATTCGCCCTGGACCCGGTCAGTGAAGTGGTATTCAAGTTCGGGAACACGCAGGCGGATGGCGGCGTCCTCGGTGCCGTGCCCGGCATTGCGGCACAGGCCCGGATAAATGCCTTGGTAGGCCTCCAGTTGCTTGCGCGAACAGGTGCAGGCATAGGCCAGGCCCTGGCTGAACAGCCGGTTGATGACCTGGTCGTAGGCATCATGGCGCTCGCTCTGGCGAACCATTTCGCCGTCCCATTCGAAACCATAACTTTCCAGCGCCTTGAGAATCGCCGCTTGCGCGCCCGGCTCTTCCCGGGGCGGGTCGAGGTCTTCCATGCGCAGCAACCAGCGCCCGCCCACGGCGCGCGCATCCAGGTACGACGCCAGTGCGGCGACCAGTGAGCCGAAGTGCAAGTGGCCGCTGGGGGTGGGGGCGAAGCGTCCGATGTAGGCAGTCATAGGGCGAAAGTTACTGGGTCCGGGCGGTAGGCACACAAATCTGATGCCGAAGCATATTCTCTGTGGGTGGGGCACCAAGGCTTGGGAAATATTGGAAACAAAAACGGAGCGTATGAACGCTCCGTTTCGGTGACAGTTCCGGCGATTACTTGCCGACCTGTTTTTCCTTGATTTCCGCCAGGGTCTTGCAATCGATGCACAGATCCGCGGTCGGTCGGGCTTCCAGGCGGCGAATGCCGATCTCGATGCCGCAGGACTCGCACCAACCGTATTCTTCGTCTTCGATCAGTTGCAGGGTCTTGTCGATTTTCTTGATGAGCTTGCGCTCACGGTCACGGGCGCGCAGTTCGAGGCTGAACTCTTCTTCCTGACTGGCACGGTCGGCCGGGTCGGGGAAGTTGGCCGCTTCGTCTTTCATGTGATCCACGGTGCGGTCGACTTCCTGCATCAAGTCCTGTTTCCACTTGTTCAGGATCTTGGTGAAGTGCGCGCGCATGGGGGCGCCCATGTACTCTTCGCCAGCTTGCGGGACGTAAGGCTCAAACCCGCTGAGCGACTGATTTTGATTTTGCTTTGCTTGGGTGGGCATGAATGGACCGCCTCTACTCTTGTAATCCACTACGCAGGATTGCTCCATCACCGACACCTGCCGGCCCTGCGGCTGCAAGCGGGCGAACTTACCAGATCAAATCGGGCCGCGCTACTCCCGGTTGTCGAGCCTGCGGCGGCCGGGGCCTGTAGAACCTGGCCGGGTTCGCTTCGGTGGGGATGTAAACCTGCTCAATGCTTGATTCTAGTCAAGCCTGGGCCAATCGCGGGAGTCATTTCCTGCAATCCGAGGGCTCAGACCGCTTTGGGTTCGTGCTCGTTCCCGCAGTGGTTCCCGAGTTGGGTAGAATCGGTTCTTTTTCCCCTGAAGGAAGGCCAATGGCTCAGCCCTACAGTGCGCGCAGCCGCGCCATCGAACCTTTCCATGTGATGGCGTTGCTGGCCCGTGCCAATGAACTGCAAGCCGCCGGGCATGACGTGATCCACCTGGAGATCGGCGAGCCGGATTTCATCACCGCCGAGCCGATCATCCAGGCCGGCCAGGCAGCGCTGGCGGCGGGCAAGACCCGTTACACCGCGGCCCGGGGCATCCCTGAGCTGCGCGAGGCCATCTCGGGGTTTTACGAGCAGCGCTATGGGGTCGATATCGATCCTCGACGCATCATGATCACGCCGGGCGGTTCTGGCGCGTTGCTGCTGGCCAGCGCCTTGCTGGTGGACCCGGGCAAGCATTGGCTGTTGGCCGACCCCGGCTATCCGTGCAATCGTCATTTCCTGCGTCTGGTGGAAGGCGCGGCACAATTGGTGCCCGTCGGGCCGGATGTGCGCTACCAATTGACGCCCGACCTGGTGAATCGCTATTGGGACCAGGACAGCGTCGGTGCGTTGGTGGCCTCGCCGGCCAACCCGACCGGGACGATTCTCTCCCGGGACGAGCTGGCGGGGTTGTCCAAGGCCATCAAGGGCTACAACGGCCATCTGGTGGTGGACGAGATCTATCATGGCCTGACCTATGGCACTGACGCGGCCAGCGTGCTGGAAGTCGACGACGAGGCCTTTGTCCTCAACAGTTTTTCCAAGTATTTCGGCATGACCGGCTGGCGGCTTGGCTGGCTGGTGGCCCCTTCGGCGGCCATCGGCGAGCTGGAAAAGCTTGCGCAGAACCTCTACATCAGTGCGCCGAGCATGGCCCAGTACGCTGCACTGGCCTGTTTCGAGCCCGCCACCATCGAAATCTTCGAGCAGCGTCGGGCCGAGTTCGCGCTGCGCCGCGACTTTCTGCTGCCGGCCTTGCGGGAGTTGGGCTTCGGTATCGCGGTGGAGCCGCAAGGGGCGTTTTACCTCTATGCCGATATCAGCGCGTTCGGCGGCGATGCCTTCGCGTTCTGTCAGCACTTCCTGGAAACCGAACACGTGGCCTTCACGCCGGGTCTGGATTTCGGCCGCCATCAAGCCGGTCACCATGTGCGTTTCGCCTACACACAAAGCCTGCCCCGGCTACAGGAAGCGGTGGCGCGAATCGAACGCGGACTACGGAGCTGGCAAGGCTGATGCGTTTTTCTCCTGCACTGGAAGAGGGGCGCCTGATTCGACGTTACAAGCGTTTTCTCGCTGATATCGAGACCGTTCACGGCGAACTCCTCACTATCCACTGTCCCAACACCGGGTCGATGCTCAATTGCATGGCCGAAGGCGCGCGCGTCTGGTTCAGCCTATCCAGCGACCCCAAGCGCAAGTTGCCCGGTACTTGGGAAATCGGTGAAACCCCTCAGGGACGGCTCGCCTGCATCAATACCGCGCGGGCCAACGCCCTGGTTGAAGAGGCCTTGCGCGCTGGCGTCATCCGCGAACTGAACGGGTTTACCGGGCTCAAGCGTGAAGTGGCTTATGGCGTTGAAAACAGCCGTATCGATTTTCGCCTGGACTACGACCACGGCTCGGCCTGGGTCGAAGTCAAAAGTGTCACGCTGGGGTTCGATGGCACGAATGTGGCGGCGTTTCCCGATGCGGTGACCCTGCGCGGGGCCAAGCACCTGAGGGAACTCGCCTGCCTGGCCCGGGAAGGTGTGCGGGCGGTGCAGTTGTATTGTGTGAACCTGAGTGGCATCGAAGCGGTGCGCCCGGCACAGGAAATCGACCCGGTGTACGCCGCTGCCCTGCGTGATGCGGTGGCGGCGGGTGTGGAGGTGCTGGCCTACGGGGTCACGCTGACGCCCGAGCAGATGTGGGTGGATCGCGCGTTGCCGGTGTTGCTAGAGCTCGACCCAGATGCCTTGCTCGTCTTCCCGGCTGTCTAGGGCCGCGAGGAACTGACCGGCGCAGGGGCCCGCCACGCATTCGCCGCTTTCTATCAGGAACAGCGCGCCGTGGGTCGCGCACTGGATCAGGCTGGCACTGGGGTCGAGGAACTGGTCGGGTTGCCATTCCAGCGGCACGCCCCGGTGCGGGCAGCGGTTGAGATAGGCATAGACCTGGCCGGAGCGCCGCACGGCCAGTACTTTGCGCCCATCGAGGTCGAAACCGCGACTGCCGTTGTCCGGCAGTTCGGCGGCGGTACAAAGAAACCTCATGTGTGTCTCTATATGTCTGTCGGAGTGAGCCTCTGTGGGAGCGAGCTTGCTCGCGATGACGGCGGCACATTCAACCTCTCAGTGACTGACAGGCCGCTATCTCGAGCAAGCTCGCTCCCACAGGTTTCGTGTGGCAAAAGATCCATCCTTGACGATCAAATGAAAACAATTATCAAATGGCGCCTCCTTCGCAGGTGGCAGAGGATACGTGGCCCGGCCCTGTCCTGCGAAAAATTTCTTTGAGGAAGCTGCCTCCATGAACCTGGACATCCGCGTTGTTGTGCTCTTTGTCGCACTGCTGGTCAACCAGGGGGCCAGCGCGGCCCAATTGCCGCAACGCTGGGTCAGTGCCGGCGGCGCCGTGTCGGAGTGGGTCAGTGCGCTGGGGGGTGAATCGAAACTGGTGGGCGTGGACACCACCAGCCAGCATCCTGAATCCTTGCGGGCCTTACCCAGTGTTGGCTATCAGCGACAGCTGTCGGCAGAGGGCGTGCTGAGCCTGCGTCCGCAGATCCTGGTGGGCACTGAGGAAATGGGGCCACCGCCCGTGTTGGCGCAAATTCGCAGCGCCGGTGTGCAGGTCGAACTGTTCTCGGCCACGCCAGACCTGCCAACCTTGCAGGGCAATTTGCAACACCTGGGGCAGTTGCTGGGGGCGCAGGCCATGGCGGCACGGCTGTTCGAGCATTATCAGGAACAACTCACCCAGCAACAGGCCCGGGTGACCGAGGCCCAGCGCAAACAAAAGGCGCCCGGCGTCTTGCTGTTGGTGGGCAGTTCCGGCGGCAAGCCACTGGTGGCGGGCAAGGGCACGGCCGCCGACTGGTTGTTGCAGCGGGCCGGCGGTCACAATCTGGCGACCCACAGCGGCTACAAGTCTTTTTCCGTGGAAACCCTGGCCAGCCTGAATCCTGAAGTGCTGATCTTTGCTGACCGTGCCTTGAGCGGTGAAGCAGCCCGTGCGGCGCTGTTCAGGGAAAACCCGATTCTTTCCTCGACCCGGGCCGCCAGGGACGGGCGCGTCATGGAACTTGATCCGACGCTGTTGGTAGGCGGATTGGGCCCGCGGTTGCCACAAAGCCTGGTGACACTGACGGCGGGCTTCTATCCGGCTGCGTCGGCCACGTCGCCATGACCTCGTTGGTCAAGCCACGCACCTTGTTCATCGGTCTGGGCCTGCTGTGTCTGCTGGCGACCTGGCTATCCCTGGCCCTGGGGCCGGTGAGTTTGCCGCTGCTGGACACCCTGCGCGCCGCTTTGCGCCTGATGGGTTTGCCGGTGGCCGCCGATGGCCTGGAACAGGCCGAGCTGATTCTCGGCCAGATCCGTTTGCCACGCACCCTGCTCGGCTTGGCGGTGGGCGGGGTGTTGGCGTTGTCCGGTGTGGCGATGCAGGGGCTGTTCCGTAATCCGCTGGCCGACCCGGGGCTGGTGGGTGTGTCCAGTGGTGCGGCACTGGGTGCCGCGTTCGCCATTGTCGCTGGCTCGGCCCTGGGCGGATTGCCCGAAGCCTTCGGCCCTTACGTATTGTCGTTGTGTGCGTTCCTTGGCGGGCTCGGCGTGACAGCACTGGTCTATCGTCTCGGCCGCCGCAACGGCCAGACCCATGTCGCGACCATGCTCCTGGCGGGCATTGCCCTGACTGCGCTGTCCGGTTCTGCCGTCGGCCTCTTCACTTACCTGGCGGATGACGCGACCCTGCGCACCCTGACGTTCTGGAACCTGGGCAGTCTCAATGGCGCCAGTTACGCGAGGTTGTGGCCGTTGCTGCTGGTCAGCGTCGGTGTGGCGCTCTGGTTGCCACGCCGGGCCCGGCAACTCAATGCGCTGTTGCTGGGCGAGTCCGAAGCTGCCCACTTGGGCGTTAATGTCGAAGCCCTCAAGCGTGAGTTGGTCTTATGTACGGCCTTGGGGGTTGGCGCAGCGGTGGCGGCGGCGGGCATGATCGGTTTCGTCGGGCTGGTGGTGCCGCACCTGGTGCGCCTGGTGGCCGGTCCCGACCAACGTGTGTTGCTGCCCGCGTCGGTGCTGGCGGGGGCGAGCCTGTTGCTGCTCGCTGACTTGGTGGCACGCTTGGCGCTGGCCCCCGCGGAATTGCCGATCGGCATCGTCACGGCCTTCATCGGCGCGCCGTTCTTCCTCTATCTATTGGTACGAGGGCGCGCCTGATGTTGCGAGCACAGAACCTGCACATTCAGCGTGGCCGGAACACCGTGTTGGCGGACATCGATCTAATGCTCAATCCGGGCGAAGTACTGGGTGTGCTCGGGCCCAACGGTGCGGGCAAAAGTACCTTGCTGGCGGGCCTGTGTGGCGAATTACGCCCGAGCCAGGGGCAGGTCTGGCTCGATGAGCGGCCACTGGCCCAATGGCAGGGGACCGAGCGCGCCCGTCGCCTGGCGGTCTTGCCGCAGTCCTCGACTCTGGATTTTGCCTTTCGCGTCGAGGAAGTCGTCGGCATGGGGCGCTTGCCGCACCAGAGTGGCCGG
Organism: Pseudomonas medicaginis; assembly: GCF_965119365.1. Taxonomy (NCBI): domain Bacteria; kingdom Pseudomonadati; phylum Pseudomonadota; class Gammaproteobacteria; order Pseudomonadales; family Pseudomonadaceae; genus Pseudomonas; species Pseudomonas medicaginis. Next base: position 6,315,484 of record NZ_OZ221631.1, on the reverse strand, counting down.
TTGTGCGACGAGCAAATCGTCGCCGCGGCGCTGCAAGCGGCAGACGCCGCGCACCTGCACGGGCGCAGTTACCTGGCCTTGTCCGGCGGCGAACGCCAGCGGGTGCACCTGGCGCGGGTGTTGGCGCAGTTGTGGCCGGGGGAAGCGGGGCAGACCCTGTTGCTGGACGAGCCGACCTCGATGCTCGATCCGTTGCATCAGCACACCATCCTCCAGGCGGTGCGTGAGTTCGCTAGTCGTGGCGCTGCCGTGCTGGTGATCCTGCATGACCTGAACCTGGCGGCGCGCTACTGTGATCGCTTGTTGCTGCTTGCGTCCGGCCGACCGGTGGCCCTGGACACGCCCCGGCACGTCCTGCGCCCGGAACCGCTCAAGGCGGTGTTTGGCCTGGATGTGCTGGTGCAAGACCATCCGGAGCGCGGGCATCCATTGATCATTGCCCGCTGAGGGCGTCCTGGAGGATATGAACGTGCGCCTGCTCCTGATTCTGGCATTGAGTGTGCTGACGGCGTGTCAGAGCCACGTACCGCCTCCGCTCGGCGGGCGAATCCGTGACTTGCACAATGGCCAGGCCATGACGCCCCAGGCGTTGGTCGAGCGCTTGGCAAGCGCCCCCCGTGTGGTGGTAGGGGAGCAGCACGACAATCGCGATCACCACGCACTCCAGGTTTGGCTGCTCCAGGCCCTGGCGGGGCAGCGGGCCCAGGGCAGTCTGTTGCTGGAAATGCTTACCCCCGCCCAGCAGCCGCGCGTTGATTCGGTCCGCCAGCTACCCGCCTTGCCGAAGGACCTGCCCAGCGCACTGGACTGGTCCCCCGGCTGGGATTGGAGCCTGTATGGACCCGTCGTCGAGTTTGCCCTGGCGCAGCGCTATCCGTTGCTGGCCGCCAACCTGGACGCCGGCGAGATCCAGCGTTTCTATCGAAAAGCGCCCAGTTTGATGGGCACTCGTTCCAATGCCGCTACGGTAAAAGAGGCGTTGTTGGGACAGATTCGTGAATCCCACTGTGGTTTGCTGCCAGAGTCGCAATTGCCGCCGATGTTGGCCGTGCAGCAACAGCGTGACCGGCGCATGGCCGAACGTTTGCTGCAGGCGCCGACGCCGACATTGTTGTTCGCCGGCGCCTGGCATGGGCGCAAAGATGTCGGCGTGCCGCTGCATGCGTTGGATCTTGGCGCCAGTGAAGCACCGATCGTCCTGATGCTGGCCGAGGAGGGCAGTGACGTGAACTCGTCCATGGCGGACTACGTGTGGTACACCCCGGCCATGCCGCCCCAGGATTATTGCGCGCAGATGCGTGAACACATCGGTCAGTGATATTGCAGGCAAAAAAAGACCCGGCAAGAGCCGGGTCAAATAACCGTGATTAGCCTGATGAGGAGATATCTGAGAGTCCGAACCAAGGGCTGTTCAAATATCGACCAGTCTCGCGACCGGATGTGGTAATCATAGCGATTCTCATTACCATGTCAAACGTTGTTTTGCGATTTATCGAAATAATCTTTCGGCCAAGGTTCGCATTGGAAACGAAAGAGACCTCAGGCCTTGTGACGCGTCGAAATGGCATCCAGCTGCTTATTCAGGGCTTCCTTGCGTTCAGCGGGGATGTCATTCCAATGCACATCCATCAACGCGCCCTCGATGGCGTACAGCAACACCTTGGACGCCCGGAAGCCGCGCGTGCGCACAGCGCGATAGGCGTCCACCGCCCCGAGCCGGCGTAGATCGGAAGCGCTGTGGATACCCACGGCGTGCAGCCACTGGGCCGATGTCTTGCCCAGATTCTTCAGGTGTTGCAGTTCATCATTCATCGAGCCTCCTTGCGACGGCCGACTGGTGCGGTGGGCAAGCTTCTGAGCAGTGTAGCGGTCAGTAGGAAAAGCGTGGTTCTTTGGTGGGATTCGACGCAAAAGCTTCTAATGCATTACGCACGATGAGGTGGGAAAGGGCTGCATTCTCCAGCGCAAGCGGGGGCGCTGGAGATTTGTAGGGTTGGGTCGCGGCAGGTCACCTGTTGGCCGACCCGACTCAAACACTGTCAGCGGGTGCGGTAGCGCAGCCGGGTGCCGAAGTTCATCGACATGAGGATTTCGTCCGCAGACAGTTCGGGCGGGAAGTAGGCCCCGGATATCTGTGCATGGGCCAGGCTCGCCCCTTCCAATGACGACTTGCGAAAATCGATGCCGCGCAGATCTGCGGAGCGGAAGTAGGCGTCGCTGAAATCAACGTCGTCTGCGTTCAGTTCCCGCAGATCCAGGCCGCGAAAATCGCCGCCGCGCATGTCGACCGGACCTTGTGGGCGTTCGCTGTTGAACCCGGCGATATCGTCTTTGCGCAGCAAGGCATAAAGCGGGGTAGTGAGAAGCTTGGGGAGGCTCATTTCATATCACCTGTTGGTTTTATGACGCCAGTATAGTGCCACTATTTGGCGACCGTGAAGCCGAGCATCGCTTCACGGCCGAAATAGTGGCCTAGAGGCCTGGCAGGCGCTGACGGATCTGGGCGACCACGACGTCGAGCGTGCCGCTTTCGTTGGTTTGGACCCGTTTGCTGCAGAGAATTTCCGCCGGGGTCAGGGCTTCACGGCTGGATTGTTGTGCGGCAATGACCGCCAGATTCGCATCGGAAGGGTCTTGCTGATCGGCCTGGCGCTGTGCCAACCGGCTTTCGATGACGGCTTGCGGCGCCTCGCAGTCGAGGATCAGGAACGGAGTGCCGGTGGCCTCGGCGACTTTTGCCGCGGCGTCGCGCTGATCGTGCTTGAGATAGGTGGCATCGATCACCACCGCAAATCCGGCGCGCAGGATCGTCGCGGCGACTTCATGCAGGCGGGCGTAGGTGGCGTTGCTCGCGTCGCTGCTATAAATGCCGGACTGGGGGGTGTTGGGGACCTGTTGCTGGCCGAACAAGCGCTTGCGCTCGACATCCGAACGCAGGCGAATGGCGCCCAGTGCTTCTACCAGGCGCATCGCCACATGGCTTTTGCCAACGGCCGAAACGCCGTGGGTGATAGCCAGGAAGGGCGAAGGAATGGTGCTGTAGCTTTCGGCCAGGTTGGCGTAGTTGCGGTATTGGCGCAGGGTGGTGGCGCGCTGCACTGGATCGGCTTCGGCCGGCATGCTGAACAGCGCGACTTTTGCCCGGACGAGGGCACGGTAGGCTTTATAGAAGTTCAGCAGTTCCAGGCCCTGGTAATCGCCGGTCAGTTCCAGATACTGGCTGACGAAACGCCGCGCCAGGGACTTGAGGCCGCGATCTTCCAGGTCCATCGCCAGGAATCCGGTGTCGGCGTAGACGTCGGTGAAACGGAACGGTTCGTTGAATTCGATGCAATCGAAAATCACCACTTTGCCGTCGATCACGGTCGCGTTGCCCAAGTGGATATCACCGTGGCATTCGCGGATGAAGCCTTCGGCCTTGCGCTGGGTGAGCAGTGGCTTGAGGCGTTCGAAACTGCTTTCGGCCCAGGCTTGCAGCGCTTCGAGTTGCAGCAGGTCGGCCTTGTCGTTGAGGAATGGGCGGATCTGCTCGAAGTTCTGCAGCACCGGCGCCATCACGCTTTGCGGCGTGCCGGCGGCGTTCTCGGCGGGCACCTTGGGCGTGGCGAGGTGGAACTGGGCGATCTGGGCCGCCATCTCGTCGATGTGCGCGGTGGTCAGTTCGCCGTTGGCTTGCAGCGTGCTGAGCAATTGGCTCTGGGGGAACTGACGCATCTTCAGGGCGTATTCGATGGCCGGACCGTCGCCACCCAGCTGCGGCGCTTCGGCGCTGCCGGTGATTGGCAGGACGTCCAGGTACAGGTCCTGGGTCAGGCGCTGGTTGAGGCGCAACTCCTCACCACAGAAGTGCTTGCGCGCCTCGAGGCTGGTGAAATCGAGGAAGCCGAAGTTGACCGGCTTTTTGAGTTTGTAGGCATATGGCCCGGTGAGCAATACCCAGGAAATGTGAGTTTCGATGACCTGGAACTCTTCGACGGGATGCGGGTAGAGGGCCGGGTTTTGCAGGGCAGCGATCAGGGATTGGCTCACGGGCGGTCCTTCATAGACTGGAAAATTCAAGGCCGTCATTATGGCCGCAAGCCGCGCTAACGCAAACCGCTTGGCGGGCTCATGTTGAACCCCGACAAAGTGCGTATAATCCGCCGCCATGACTCGTACCCGATCCTCCCGTACCCCCAAGAAACCACCCGCCAGCCGCCTGCGGCCCTGGCTGGGCTGGGCCCTTAAACTCAGCCTGGTGGGCCTCGTCGTGCTCGCCGGTTTCGCGGTCTATCTCGATGCCGTGGTCCAGGAGAAATTCTCCGGCAAGCGCTGGACCATCCCGGCCAAGGTCTATGCCCGGCCGCTGGAACTGTTCGTCGGACAAAAGCTGAGCAAGGCTGATTTCCTGACCGAGCTCGATGCCTTGGGCTATCGCCGTGAAAGCGTAGCCAATGGTCCGGGGGCGGCCTCGGTCAACGGCAATACCATCGACCTCAACACCCGTGGTTTTCAGTTCTATGAAGGCATGGAGCAGGCGCAACCGGTGCGGGTGCGTTTTTCCGGCGACTACGTGGCTGCGCTGACCGGCGCCAACAACGCGAGCCTGTCGGTGGTGCGTCTTGAACCGTTGCTGATTGGTGGCCTGTACCCCAAGAACCTCGAAGACCGGATCCTGATCAAGATCGATCAGGTGCCACCGTTCCTGCTTGATACGCTGATCGCCGTCGAAGACCGCGATTTCTACCATCACTTCGGCGTCTCGCCCAAGTCGATTGCCCGGGCCATCTGGGTCAACGCATCCTCGGGGCATATGCGCCAGGGCGGCAGTACCCTGACCCAACAGTTGGTCAAGAACTTCTACCTGACCAACGAGCGCAGCCTGACGCGCAAACTGACCGAAGCCATGATGGCGCTGTTGCTGGAACTGCACTACGACAAGCAGGAGATCCTGGAGGCGTACCTCAACGAGGTGTTCGTCGGCCAGGACGGTCAACGGGCGGTCCACGGTTTTGGCCTTGCCAGCCAGTTCTTCTTCAGCCAGCCGCTGTCCGAGCTCAAGCTGCACCAGGTCGCGTTGCTGGTGGGCATGGTCAAGGGGCCGTCTTCCTACAACCCACGTCGTAATCCCGAACGTGCCCTCGAGCGGCGCAACCTGGTGCTCGACTTGCTGCAACAACAAGGTGTGGCGACGGCCGAGCAAGTCGAAGCAGCGAAAAAGATGCCGTTGGGCGTGACCAAGCGTGGCAGCCTGGCGGACAGTTCGTTCCCCGGCTTCATGGACCTGGTCAAGCGTCAGCTGCGGGAAGACTACCGCGACGAAGACTTGACCGAAGAAGGTCTGCGCATCTTCACCAGTTTCGACCCGATCCTGCAGATGAAGGCCGAGGCCTCGGTCGAGGACACCTTCAAGCGGCTGGGCGGGCGCAAGGGCGCCGACGAAGTCGAAGCGGCCATGGTGGTGACCAATCCTGAAACCGGTGAAGTCCAGGCCATGATCGGCAGTCGCCAGGCCAGTTTCGCCGGCTTCAACCGGGCCCTGGATGCGGTGCGCCCGATTGGCTCGCTGATCAAGCCGGCGGTGTACCTCACCGCTTTGGAAAAACCGAGCCAGTACACGCTGACCAGTTGGCTGTCGGACGAGACGTTCTCGGTCAAGGGCGCGGATGGCCAGGTCTGGAAACCGCAGAACTACGATCGTCGTTCCCACGGCACGGTGTTCCTCTACCAGGGGCTGGCGCATTCCTACAACCTTTCGACGGCTCGCCTCGGGCTGGAAGTCGGCGTGCCGAACGTACTCAAGACCCTTGCGCGCCTGGGGGTAAGCCGCGAATTCCCGGCCTTCCCGTCGATGCTGCTGGGGGCCGGTGGCCTTACGCCGATAGAAGTGGCGGCCATGTACCAGACGCTGGCCAATGGCGGCTTCAATACGCCGATGCGCGGGATTCGCAGCGTGTTGACCGCCGATGGCGAGCCGCTCAAGCGTTATCCGTTCCAGATCCAGCAGCGTTTCGATCCGGCCTCCATTTACCTGATCCAGAGCGCGATGCAGCGGGTCATGCGTGAAGGCACCGGCAGTTCGGTTTATAACGTGTTGCCCCGGACCCTGACGCTGGCGGGCAAGACCGGTACCAGTAACGACTCGCGCGACAGCTGGTTCGCCGGTTTCAGCCAAGACCTGCTGGCAGTGGTCTGGCTCGGGCGTGACGACAACGGCAAGACCCCGTTCACCGGTGCCACCGGCGCGCTGCAGGTCTGGACCAGTTTCATGCGCAAGGCCGACCCGCTGCCGCTCGACATGCCGCAACCGGACAACATCGTCCAGGCCTGGGTCGATTCGCGCACTGGCCAAGGTTCCGATGCCAACTGCCCCGGTGCCGTACAGATGCCGTATATTCGCGGCAGCGAACCGCCACCCGGTGCCGCCTGTGGCGGTACGAATCCTGCCGAATCGGTGATGGATTGGGTCAAGGACTGGATGAATTAAGCAAAGAGGGTTTCAAGTGAACAAGTGGTTGATTCCAGCGGTAACGGCCGTGGCTTTGCTCAGTGGTTGCTCTACCGTACAACGCGGTTCGATTCCGGTCGTTGACTCCGGCACGGCTGTGTCCAACGGCGAGCGGATCTCGGCCAACGGTGGTTTCCGTCAAACGACGGTGAAGCGGCCCGCGCAGGGCCAGGTCCAGGCAATCCCCCAGGGCGACACCGGTGTCGTCGTGATGGTGCCCGGTGGTGGCGCGACGACTTCGGCACCGATCAGCAGTACGCCGATCACGCCGGGCCCGATCACGCCAGGACCTATCGAAACCTCGCCGATCGATCAGGGCAGCTACAGCCTGCCTTCGACGCCGAGCAGCATCCCGTCGGCCAGTTCCGGTGGTTTGTCCGCCGATGAACAACTGGACGGCCCGGTGCTGGCCCTGCTGACCACGGCGCAACAGCAACAGGCCGGCGGTGACCTCAACGGTGCGTCGTCCAGCCTGGAGCGTGCCCAGCGTGTGGCGCCGCGCGAACCGCAGGTGCTTTATCGCCTGGCCCAGGTGCGCATGGCCCAGGGTGATGCGCCGCAAGCGGAACAACTGGCCCGCCGTGGCCTGACGTTCGCCAGTGGTCGCCCGGCACTTCAGGCCAGCCTGTGGGAATTGATCGCCCAGGCCCGTGAGAAACAAGGCGATTCGGCTGGCGCGGCGCTGGCCCGTCAGAAGGCCAAGGTTTCGCTCTGATGGATACGCGTTTTCCCCAAATCGCCGACCAGTTGCTGCTGATCGAGCGGGAGCTGCGGGTCCAGGGCTGGTGGAGCGAGGTTTCGCCTTCGGCGCAGGCGCTGGCCAGCGTCGAGCCGTTCGCGGTCGACACGCTGGACTTCGAGCAATGGCTGCAATGGATTTTCCTGCCCAGAATGAAAGCCATCCTGGAAAACGATCTGCCGCTGCCCAACGCCTCGGGCATCCTTGCCATGGCCGAGATGGTCTATGCCCAGCGGCCAGGGCAAGGCGCCGAGTTGCAGCGGCTGCTGGCGCAATTCGATCAGTTGATCAGCGACGTCGGCTGACTGTCACTACTGGCAGTGCTCCTCTATCTGCTGGCGGGTCTCATCGATCCGCTGGCGTCGTTCTTCCTCCGTAAGGCGGCGCATTTCCCCCTCCACGTCTTCGCGCACCCTGGGATTGTTCTGTAATTGGGCCAGGTTGGTCCGGGCTTGTTCGCAGAACGCCTTGAGCTGGGCTTCCTGCTCGGCTACCTGTTTCCTGACCTGTTCGTCGATGGCCTTCTGGTCGCCAATGACCCCGCCGGACGGCGGCGCTGTGGGTTTGGGGGCGGGAGGGGCGGACTTGATCACGGTCGTGGCCTCCGCGCCGTCAGGTGGTTGGGCGCCAAAATGGGTAACGCCCTGGGCGTCCACCCACTTATAGACCTGGCCGGCCATGCTTATCGGGCTCAGGCCAACCAGCAGGCTGGCCGTCAAGAAGATCATTCGCATGCTGTTTCCTTGTCTTGGGTTGCGCAATTGAAGCTAACACAGTTGCCGTTTAAGGGTTTTTTCTTGCGTTCTCATGCGCTTACTTCGAATAAAGCACATAGACGACTTGACTTGAAGGAGGCGAAACAGAAGAATCCAAAGTCCGCTGTAGAGGGGCTGCCAGAAGCAGGCCCACTCGGCAGATCATGAGGCGCACATCCGCGCCGACCTGTTACACCCGCAACGCGTTACCTCGCGCTGGGTGGGAAAGGCCCGCAACACTTGGGACGATCCCAATACTTGCTCAGTCAGTGCTGACGTAGTCGGCGACCACCGTCGCTCATGCTCTGCCGAGAAGTAAACCTATTAAGACCCGTCCCCTTTGTGGGGGTCGGTATTCTGGCGTTTTAGAGGTGAACAACGTGGAGCTTTTATCTGGCGGTGAGATGCTCGTCCGCTTTTTGCGTGACGAAGGCGTCAAATATATCTATGGGTACCCCGGTGGTGCTCTTCTTCATGTCTACGATGCCCTGTTCAAAGAACCGGAAGTGACCCACATCCTGGTTCGTCACGAGCAGGCGGCCACCCATATGGCTGATGGTTATGCCCGTGCGACCGGCAAGGCCGGCGTGGTCCTGGTGACTTCCGGTCCTGGCGCCACGAACGCCATTACCGGTATCGCCACCGCGTACATGGACTCCATCCCGATGGTGATCATCTCCGGCCAGGTGCCCAGCACCATGGTGGGCACCGATGCGTTCCAGGAAACCGACATGATCGGTATCTCCCGGCCGATCGTGAAACACAGCTTCATGATCAAGCACGCGTCGGAAATCCCGGAAGTCATGAAGAAGGCTTTCTACCTGGCCGAATCCGGTCGTCCGGGCCCGGTCGTGATCGATGTCCCGAAAGACATGACCAACCCGGCCGAAAAGTTCGAATACATCTTCCCGAAAAAAGCCAAGCTGCGTTCCTACAGCCCGGCGGTCCGTGGACACTCCGGGCAGATCCGCAAGGCGGCGGAAATGCTGCTGGCGGCCAAGCGCCCTGTGCTGTACTCCGGCGGTGGCGTGATCCTCGGCGGTGGCTCGGCGCCGCTGACCGAGCTGGCGAAAATGCTCAACCTGCCGGTCACCAATACGCTGATGGGCCTGGGTGCGTTCCCGGGTTCAGACCGTCAGTTCATCGGCATGCTCGGCATGCACGGCAGCTACACCGCCAACCTGGCGATGCACCACGCCGATGTGATCCTGGCGGTGGGCGCGCGTTTCGACGACCGTGTCATCAACGGTCCGGCGAAGTTCTGCCCGAACGCCAAGATCATCCACATCGACATCGACCCGGCGTCCATCTCCAAGACCATCAAGGCAGACGTGCCAATTGTCGGTCCGGTAGAGAGCGTGCTGACCGAAATGGTCGCTATTCTCAAGGAAATCGGCGAGGTTCCGAACAAGGAGTCCGTGGTCAGTTGGTGGAAGCAGGTCGATGAATGGCGTGGCGACCGCGGCCTGTTCCCTTATGACAAGGGCGACGGCAGCATGATCAAGCCGCAGACCGTGATCGAAACCCTGTGCGAAGTGACCAAGGGCGATGCCTTTGTGACCTCCGATGTGGGCCAGCACCAGATGTTTGCCGCGCAGTACTACAAGTTCGACAAACCCAACCGCTGGATCAACTCCGGTGGCCTGGGCACCATGGGCTTCGGTTTCCCGGCGGCCATGGGCATCAAGTTGAGCTTTCCGGAAGCCGATGTCGCTTGCGTCACGGGTGAAGGCAGCATCCAGATGAACATCCAGGAACTGTCCACCTGCCTGCAATACGGTTTGCCGGTGAAGATCGTGATCCTGAACAACGGTGTGTTGGGGATGGTTCGCCAGTGGCAGGACATGAGCTACGGCAGCCGTCACTCACACTCCTACATGGAATCGCTGCCTGATTTCGTCAAGCTGGCGGAGGCCTACGGTCACGTTGGCGTGCGCATCACCGAATCGAAGGATTTGAAGTCGAAGATGGAGGAAGCGTTCGCCATGAAGGATCGCCTGGTGGTGATCGATATCGCGGTCGACACCAGCGAGCACGTCTACCCGATGCAGATCAAAGACGGCTCCATGCGCGATATGTGGCTGAGCAAGACGGAGCGTACCTAATCATGCGACACATTATTTCCTTGCTTCTGGAAAACGAACCGGGTGCGCTGTCTCGTGTTGTAGGCCTGTTCTCGCAGCGCAACTACAACATCGAAAGCCTGACCGTGGCGCCAACCGAAGACCCGACCCTGTCGCGTCTGACGCTGACCACCGTGGGGCACGATGAAATCATCGAGCAGATCACCAAGAACCTGAACAAGCTGATCGAGGTGGTCAAGCTGGTGGACCTGTCGGAAAGCGCTCACATCGAGCGTGAACTGATGCTGGTCAAGGTCAAGGCCACCGGCGCCCAGCGCGCCGAGATCAAGCGTACTACCGATATTTATCGTGGGCAGATCGTCGATGTCAGCGCCAGCGTCTATACCGTTCAGTTGACCGGTACCAGCGACAAGCTCGACAGCTTCATCCAATCGATCGGCACTGCCTCGATTCTGGAAACCGTACGCAGTGGCGTCACCGGGATTGCCCGTGGCGACAAAGTACTGAGCATCTAAACCAAATTAGCGAATGGCCTGAACGGCCGGATATAGGGGAAATTCATGAAAGTTTTCTACGATAAAGACTGCGACCTGTCGATCATCCAAGGCAAGAAAGTCGCCATCATCGGCTACGGTTCCCAAGGTCACGCGCAAGCTTGCAACCTGAAGGATTCCGGCGTTGACGTGACCGTCGGCCTGCGTAAAGGCTCGTCCACCGTTGCCAAGGCAGAAGCCCATGGTCTGAAAGTGGCTGACGTGGCTTCCGCCGTTGCCGCTGCCGACCTGGTCATGATCCTGACTCCGGACGAATTCCAGGGCGCGCTGTACCGTGACGAAATCGAACCGAACATCAAGAAAGGCGCAACCCTGGCCTTCTCCCACGGCTTCTCGATCCATTACAACCAGGTCGTGCCACGTGCTGACCTCGACGTGATCATGATCGCACCGAAGGCTCCGGGTCACACCGTGCGTTCCGAATTCGTGAAAGGCGGCGGTATCCCTGACCTGATCGCGATCTACCAGGACGCTTCGGGTAACGCCAAGAATGTTGCCCTGTCCTACGCGGCAGGTGTGGGTGGCGGTCGTACCGGCATCATCGAAACCACCTTCAAGGACGAGACCGAAACCGACCTGTTCGGCGAACAAGCCGTTCTGTGCGGCGGTACCGTCGAACTGGTGAAAGCCGGTTTCGAAACCCTGGTCGAAGCGGGTTACGCGCCAGAAATGGCTTACTTCGAGTGCCTGCACGAGCTGAAGTTGATCGTTGACCTCATGTACGAAGGCGGTATCGCCAACATGAACTACTCGATCTCCAACAACGCCGAATACGGCGAGTACGTGACCGGTCCGGAAGTCATCAACGCCGAGTCCCGCCAGGCCATGCGCAACGCCCTGAAACGTATTCAGGACGGCGAATACGCCAAGATGTTCATCAGCGAAGGGGCTACCGGCTATCCTTCGATGACCGCCAAGCGTCGTAACAACGCTGCGCACGGTATCGAAATCATCGGTGAGCAACTGCGCTCGATGATGCCGTGGATCAGCGCCAACAAGATCGTCGACAAAGCCAAGAACTAAGTCGCGAGCTTGATCGAAAAACGCGGCCTCGGCCGCGTTTTTTCGTTTGGGCGGTGGCTTCTGGTATAAAGCTGCATCGTTTGCGACCGAACCGTCGTCCCAGACTTCTGTCGAATTTTTTCACACCGTTGCAAGGTATTGCCCATGAGCGAACGTCCCGACGAGCCAAACCAGGCTCCTGACGCCGAAAGCCTGTTGCCCATCGATGAGCACGTCGAAGAAGGCCATGACGCTGAAGGCCGTAAGGTCCGGCATCGTGGCATCTATCTGCTGCCGAATCTGTTCACCACCGCGAACCTGTTCGCCGGTTTCTATTCCATCATCAACTCCATAAGTGCCCAGGCCGCCTTGAGCGCTGGCGATAGTGCGGGAGCGAGCCGTTACTTCGCATTCGCCGCCATTGCGATCTTCGTCGCCATGGTGCTCGATGGCCTGGACGGGCGTGTTGCCCGCATGACCAATACCCAGAGCGCGTTCGGCGCCGAGTACGACTCGCTGTCCGACATGGTCGCGTTTGGCGTGGCTCCCGCGTTGCTGGCGTTCGGCTGGGCGCTGGGGGATATGGGCAAGGTCGGCTGGATGGTTGCCTTCATCTATGTGGCGGGTGCGGCGTTGCGCCTGGCTCGTTTCAACACCCAGGTAGGCAAGGCTGACAAGCGTTACTTCATCGGCCTGGCCAGTCCGGCTGCGGCGGGTGTCGTGGCAGGGGTTGTCTGGGCATTCAGCGACTACGGCATCCAGGGTTCAAAAATGTCGTTCCTGGTAGCGCTGCTGGTTGCCGCGGCCGGGATGCTGATGGTCAGCAACATCAAGTACAACAGCTTCAAGGAGCTGGATCTGAAGGGCCGTGTGCCATTTGTTGCGATTCTGGCGGTGGTGCTGGTATTCGCGGTGGTGTTCAGTGATCCGCCGCGCATCCTGCTGTTGGTATTCCTTGCCTACGCGGCTTCCGGTCCGGTGCAGTACTTGCTGCGTCTTCGTCGACGCTAAACGTTGCCTTAATGTAATTTCCCCCATACTCCGCAGTCTATTGGTGCATCTGCCCTCCAATACTGCGGAGTTATCATGCTGATCAAGATCCCCAAGTCGTCCGACTGCCGTGAATCGGACGTCACGCCCGAATCCCTCTATCTATCCCGTCGTCAAATGCTCGGTGCAACCATGGCGGGCCTCGCCGTGAGCAGCCTGCCTCGATGGGCCAGTGCTGCCGATGCAGCGCGTTATGCCGATGTCGAGCCGGGCAAGGCGCCATCCTGGTTTGCCGAGAAACTGCCCTCCGTTCAATGGGAGGCGGTTACGGTCAAGAATGAGCCCATTACACCGTTCAAGGATGCGACCCATTACAACAACTTCTATGAGTTCGGTACCGACAAGGGTGATCCGGCGGCCAATGCCGGATCCTTGAAGACCGAGCCTTGGAGTGTGGTGGTGGACGGGGAGGTGGGCAAGCCGGGGCGCTATGGTTTGGAAGACTTCATGAAGCCTTATCAACTGGAGGAGCGGATTTATCGACTGCGTTGTGTTGAGGCTTGGTCGATGGTCATTCCATGGATCGGCTTTCCCATCTCCGCATTGCTCAAGCAAGTCGAGCCGACCTCCAAGGCCAAGTTCATCCGCTTTGAAACCCTGCAGGATCCCAAGGTCATGCCGGGGCAGCGTTCCGGTTTCGCCTTGATCGACTGGCCATATGTTGAGGGCTTGCGATTGGATGAAGCGATGAATCCGTTGGCCATCCTTGCGGTTGGGATGTACGGGCGGGAGTTGCCGAACCAGAACGGCGCGCCGCTGCGGTTGGTGGTCCCCTGGAAGTACGGGTTCAAAAGTGTGAAGTCCATCGTGCGCATCAGTCTGGTGAGCGAGCAACCGAAGACAACGTGGCAAAGCATTGCGTCTGACGAGTACGGCTTTTATGCCAACGTCAATCCTGCGGTCGATCATCCTCGCTGGACCCAGGCGCGTGAGCGTCGTTTGCCAAGTGGGCTGTTCAGTCCCAATGTGCGCGATACGCTGATGTTCAACGGCTATCAGGATGAAGTCGCTTCTTTATATGCAGGGATGGACCTGAGGAAGGACTACTGATGCGTTTTCCAGTCTGGCGAGTCAGCGTCTTCATCGCCGCGGCAGTCTGGCCGTTGCTCTGGCTTTACGAGGCTTTGATGAATTCGTTGGGTCCTGACCCGGGCAAAGTGCTGGTGGATCGGCTCGGGTTGGGAACGCTGATCTTGTTGTTGATCACCTTGAGCATGACGCCGTTGCAGAAGTTGACGGGGTGGGCGGGGTGGATTGCGGTCAGGCGCCAGTTGGGATTGTGGTGCTTTGCTTATGCCGTGCTGCATTTGGGTGGGTATACAGCGTTCATATTGGGGTTCGACTGGTCGCAGTTGGGCGTCGAGTTGAGCAAGCGGCCTTACATTATCGTGGGGGCGCTTGGGTTTCTCGGTTTGCTGGCGCTAGCAATCACCTCCAATCGCTACAGTCAGCGGCGACTGGGTGTGCGCTGGAAGAAACTGCATCGCCTGGTGTACCTGATCCTGGGGCTTGGGTTGCTGCATATGCTGTGGATCGTGCGGGCGGATCTTAAGGAGTGGTCGATATACGCCTTTATAGGCGGCGTACTGTTGGCACTGAGGGTTCCGTCGGTTATGCGGCGGATCCCGCGTTTGCTGGGCAGGAAAGTCCTTCTGCAACAAAAGCGAAATTAAGTGTTGACGGCAGATTCTGGACGTCTATAATTCGCCCCACTTCCGGCGCAGTCGAAACGGAAAACTCCTTGAGATTCAATGAGTTAAGTAGGTTTCGAAGGCGCAGGGCTTCAGTTCATCGAAGTCTGGAAGGAGCGGATAGAGCGGTGTGGTTTGGCTCTATCGGCGGTTCGATCTTCTCGGTCGAAAGCGGTGAAAAAGAGGTGTTGACAGCAGCGAGTAACGCTGTAGAATTCGCCTCCCGCTAACGAGAGATCGGAAGCGCAAGTGGTTGAAGTTGTTGAGGTTTACGAAGTGAAACTTTGAAAACTTCTTAAAATAACCGCTTGACAGATACACGGGGCGCTGTAGAGTGCGCGCCTCGGTTGAGACGAAAGAATCAACCAACCGCTCTTTAACAACTGAATCAAGCAATTCGTGTGGGTGCTTGTGGAGTCAGACTGCTAGTCAACAGATTATCAGCATCACAAGTTACTCCGCGAGAAATCAAAGATGTAACCAACGATTGCTGAGCCAAGTTTAGGGTTTTCTCAAAACCCAAAGATGTTTGAACTGAAGAGTTTGATCATGGCTCAGATTGAACGCTGGCGGCAGGCCTAACACATGCAAGTCGAGCGGTAGAGAGGTGCTTGCACCTCTTGAGAGCGGCGGACGGGTGAGTAATGCCTAGGAATCTGCCTGGTAGTGGGGGATAACGCTCGGAAACGGACGCTAATACCGCATACGTCCTACGGGAGAAAGCAGGGGACCTTCGGGCCTTGCGCTATCAGATGAGCCTAGGTCGGATTAGCTAGTTGGTGGGGTAATGGCTCACCAAGGCGACGATCCGTAACTGGTCTGAGAGGATGATCAGTCACACTGGAACTGAGACACGGTCCAGACTCCTACGGGAGGCAGCAGTGGGGAATATTGGACAATGGGCGAAAGCCTGATCCAGCCATGCCGCGTGTGTGAAGAAGGTCTTCGGATTGTAAAGCACTTTAAGTTGGGAGGAAGGGTTGTAGATTAATACTCTGCAATTTTGACGTTACCGACAGAATAAGCACCGGCTAACTCTGTGCCAGCAGCCGCGGTAATACAGAGGGTGCAAGCGTTAATCGGAATTACTGGGCGTAAAGCGCGCGTAGGTGGTTCGTTAAGTTGGATGTGAAAGCCCCGGGCTCAACCTGGGAACTGCATTCAAAACTGTCGAGCTAGAGTATGGTAGAGGGTGGTGGAATTTCCTGTGTAGCGGTGAAATGCGTAGATATAGGAAGGAACACCAGTGGCGAAGGCGACCACCTGGACTGATACTGACACTGAGGTGCGAAAGCGTGGGGAGCAAACAGGATTAGATACCCTGGTAGTCCACGCCGTAAACGATGTCAACTAGCCGTTGGGAGCCTTGAGCTCTTAGTGGCGCAGCTAACGCATTAAGTTGACCGCCTGGGGAGTACGGCCGCAAGGTTAAAACTCAAATGAATTGACGGGGGCCCGCACAAGCGGTGGAGCATGTGGTTTAATTCGAAGCAACGCGAAGAACCTTACCAGGCCTTGACATCCAATGAACTTTCCAGAGATGGATTGGTGCCTTCGGGAGCATTGAGACAGGTGCTGCATGGCTGTCGTCAGCTCGTGTCGTGAGATGTTGGGTTAAGTCCCGTAACGAGCGCAACCCTTGTCCTTAGTTACCAGCACGTTATGGTGGGCACTCTAAGGAGACTGCCGGTGACAAACCGGAGGAAGGTGGGGATGACGTCAAGTCATCATGGCCCTTACGGCCTGGGCTACACACGTGCTACAATGGTCGGTACAGAGGGTTGCCAAGCCGCGAGGTGGAGCTAATCCCACAAAACCGATCGTAGTCCGGATCGCAGTCTGCAACTCGACTGCGTGAAGTCGGAATCGCTAGTAATCGCGAATCAGAATGTCGCGGTGAATACGTTCCCGGGCCTTGTACACACCGCCCGTCACACCATGGGAGTGGGTTGCACCAGAAGTAGCTAGTCTAACCTTCGGGAGGACGGTTACCACGGTGTGATTCATGACTGGGGTGAAGTCGTAACAAGGTAGCCGTAGGGGAACCTGCGGCTGGATCACCTCCTTAATCGACGACCGCAGCTGCTCCATGAGCTCCCACACGAATTGCTTGATTCATTGAAGAAGACGAAAGAAGCAGCCAAAAGGGTTGTGGCTTGGTTGGTTAGAGCGCACCCCATGCTCTGTGGTAAAGAGCAGGGTGAGGTCGGCCTTAGTAGCTCGAAATTGGGTCTGTAGCTCAGTTGGTTAGAGCGCACCCCTGATAAGGGTGAGGTCGGCAGTTCGAATCTGCCCAGACCCACCAATTTTGTGTGGGAAACGCCTGTAGAAATACGGGGCCATAGCTCAGCTGGGAGAGCGCCTGCCTTGCACGCAGGAGGTCAGCGGTTCGATCCCGCTTGGCTCCACCACTACTGCTTCGATTGTATAAAGCTTAGAAATGAGCATTCCATCGGTTCGATGGTGAATGTTGATTTCTAGTCTTTGACTAGTTCGTTCTTTAAAAATTTGGGTATGTGATAGAAAGATAGACTGAACGTTACTTTCACTGGTAACGGATCAGGCTAAGGTAAAATTTGTGAGTTGCTCGTTGAGCAAGATCGAATTTTCGGCGAATGTCGTCTTCACAGTATAACCAGATTGCTTGGGGTTATATGGTCAAGTGAAGAAGCGCATACGGTGGATGCCTTGGCAGTCAGAGGCGATGAAAGACGTGGTAGCCTGCGAAAAGCTTCGGGGAGTCGGCAAACAGACTGTGATCCGGAGATGTCTGAATGGGGGAACCCAGCCATCATAAGATGGTTATCTTGTACTGAATACATAGGTGCAAGAAGCGAACCAGGGGAACTGAAACATCTAAGTACCCTGAGGAAAAGAAATCAACCGAGATTCCCTTAGTAGTGGCGAGCGAACGGGGACTAGCCCTTAAGCTTCTTTGATTTTAGCGGAACGCTCTGGAAAGTGCGGCCATAGTGGGTGATAGCCCTGTACGCGAAAGGATCTTAGAAGTGAAATCGAGTAGGACGGAGCACGAGAAACTTTGTCTGAATATGGGGGGACCATCCTCCAAGGCTAAATACTACTGACTGACCGATAGTGAACTAGTACCGTGAGGGAAAGGCGAAAAGAACCCCGGAGAGGGGAGTGAAATAGATCCTGAAACCGTATGCGTACAAGCAGTGGGAGCCCACTTTGTTGGGTGACTGCGTACCTTTTGTATAATGGGTCAGCGACTTATTTTCAGTGGCGAGCTTAACCGAATAGGGGAGGCGTAGCGAAAGCGAGTCTTAATAGGGCGTCTAGTCGCTGGGAATAGACCCGAAACCGGGCGATCTATCCATGGGCAGGTTGAAGGTTAGGTAACACTGACTGGAGGACCGAACCGACTACCGTTGAAAAGTTAGCGGATGACCTGTGGATCGGAGTGAAAGGCTAATCAAGCTCGGAGATAGCTGGTTCTCCTCGAAAGCTATTTAGGTAGCGCCTCATGTATCACTGTAGGGGGTAGAGCACTGTTTCGGCTAGGGGGTCATCCCGACTTACCAAACCGATGCAAACTCCGAATACCTACAAGTGCCGAGCATGGGAGACACACGGCGGGTGCTAACGTCCGTCGTGAAAAGGGAAACAACCCAGACCGTCAGCTAAGGTCCCAAAGTTATGGTTAAGTGGGAAACGATGTGGGAAGGCTTAGACAGCTAGGAGGTTGGCTTAGAAGCAGCCACCCTTTAAAGAAAGCGTAATAGCTCACTAGTCGAGTCGGCCTGCGCGGAAGATGTAACGGGGCTCAAACCATACACCGAAGCTACGGGTATCACGTAAGTGATGCGGTAGAGGAGCGTTCTGTAAGCCTGTGAAGGTGAGTTGAGAAGCTTGCTGGAGGTATCAGAAGTGCGAATGCTGACATGAGTAACGACAATGGGTGTGAAAAACACCCACGCCGAAAGACCAAGGTTTCCTGCGCAACGTTAATCGACGCAGGGTTAGTCGGTCCCTAAGGCGAGGCTGAAAAGCGTAGTCGATGGAAAACAGGTTAATATTCCTGTACTTCTGGTTATTGCGATGGAGGGACGGAGAAGGCTAGGCCAGCTTGGCGTTGGTTGTCCAAGTTTAAGGTGGTAGGCTGAAATCTTAGGTAAATCCGGGGTTTCAAGGCCGAGAGCTGATGACGAGTTACCCTTTGGGTGACGAAGTGGTTGATGCCATGCTTCCAAGAAAAGCTTCTAAGCTTCAGGTAACCAGGAACCGTACCCCAAACCGACACAGGTGGTTGGGTAGAGAATACCAAGGCGCTTGAGAGAACTCGGGTGAAGGAACTAGGCAAAATGGCACCGTAACTTCGGGAGAAGGTGCGCCGGTGAGGGTGAAGCACTTGCTGCGTAAGCCCACGCCGGTCGAAGATACCAGGCCGCTGCGACTGTTTATTAAAAACACAGCACTCTGCAAACACGAAAGTGGACGTATAGGGTGTGACGCCTGCCCGGTGCCGGAAGGTTAATTGATGGGGTTAGCTAACGCGAAGCTCTTGATCGAAGCCCCGGTAAACGGCGGCCGTAACTATAACGGTCCTAAGGTAGCGAAATTCCTTGTCGGGTAAGTTCCGACCTGCACGAATGGCGTAACGATGGCGGCGCTGTCTCCACCCGAGACTCAGTGAAATTGAAATCGCTGTGAAGATGCAGTGTATCCGCGGCTAGACGGAAAGACCCCGTGAACCTTTACTATAGCTTTGCACTGGACTTTGAATTTGCTTGTGTAGGATAGGTGGGAGGCTTTGAAGCGTGGACGCCAGTCTGCGTGGAGCCATCCTTGAAATACCACCCTGGCAACTTTGAGGTTCTAACTCAGGTCCGTTATCCGGATCGAGGACAGTGTATGGTGGGTAGTTTGACTGGGGCGGTCTCCTCCTAAAGAGTAACGGAGGAGTACGAAGGTGCGCTCAGACCGGTCGGAAATCGGTCGTAGAGTATAAAGGCAAAAGCGCGCTTGACTGCGAGACAGACACGTCGAGCAGGTACGAAAGTAGGTCTTAGTGATCCGGTGGTTCTGTATGGAAGGGCCATCGCTCAACGGATAAAAGGTACTCCGGGGATAACAGGCTGATACCGCCCAAGAGTTCATATCGACGGCGGTGTTTGGCACCTCGATGTCGGCTCATCACATCCTGGGGCTGAAGCCGGTCCCAAGGGTATGGCTGTTCGCCATTTAAAGTGGTACGCGAGCTGGGTTTAGAACGTCGTGAGACAGTTCGGTCCCTATCTGCCGTGGACGTTTGAGATTTGAGAGGGGCTGCTCCTAGTACGAGAGGACCGGAGTGGACGAACCTCTGGTGTTCCGGTTGTCACGCCAGTGGCATTGCCGGGTAGCTATGTTCGGAAAAGATAACCGCTGAAAGCATCTAAGCGGGAAACTTGCCTCAAGATGAGATCTCACTGGGACCTTGAGTCCCCTGAAGGGCCGTCGAAGACTACGACGTTGATAGGCAGGGTGTGTAAGCGCTGTGAGGCGTTGAGCTAACCTGTACTAATTGCCCGTGAGGCTTGACCATATAACACCCAAGCAATTTGTGAACTCGAAAGAGACCAGATTGCGGTGTGTGAAGACGAAACGAACCGAAAGTTCGAGAACGTCAGCGACAACACACAAACTATCGCATACCCATTCGCTGGAACGTGACCGCAAGGTACGCGCTGGCTACCGAATTTCTTGACGACCATAGAGCATTGGAACCACCTGATCCCATCCCGAACTCAGCAGTGAAACGATGCATCGCCGATGGTAGTGTGGGGTTTCCCCATGTGAGAGTAGGTCATCGTCAAGATTAAATTCCGAAACCCCTATCTGCTGACGCAGGTAGGGGTTTTGTTTTGTCCGTCACAAAAGTCTGCGAAAGCTCATGATAAATTTGCACAGTTATTTTCGAGCTGGAGCACTAGAATAGCCCCAACTTAGCTGAGCCAGAGCTGTTTATGCCCGATCCATCAGACACTGATAGGTTGTCAGACTTACCCCTGAGCGATCTGGTGGCGTGTCATGAATGCGACCTGTTGATGCGCAAGCCCCAACTGGCCCATGACGAAAAGGCCGAGTGCCCCCGCTGCGGTTATGAACTTTACGCTCACCGGCACAACGTAGTCGAACGCAGTCTTGCCTTGGTGATCGCTGCCCTGCTGCTGTATGTCCCGGCCAACTTCTTACCCATCATGCAACTCAATCTGCTCGGACAGTCCTCCCAGGACACCGTTTGGAGTGGTGTGGTAGGTCTGTTCAATACTGGTATGCAAGGCGTCTCGGCCGTGGTGTTTCTGTGCAGCATGGGCATCCCGTTGCTCAAGTTGCTTTGCCAGTTGGCTGTGCTGCTGACCATTCGCTTGGACGTTGGCCGTAGTTACGGTTTGCTGCTGTACCGCATTTATCACCATCTACGCGATTGGGGGATGCTTGAGGTTTACCTCATGGGCGTGCTGGTGGCCATCGTCAAGTTGGCAGACATGGCGGCCATTACCGTCGGCCTTGGCTTGGTGTGCTTCATCAGTTTGTTGCTGGTCCAGGTCTGGCTGGAAGTGGTGATGTCACCGCATCAGATCTGGCAGGCGTTATCAGGAGAGGATGCCCATGCGGGCGATTGATGCCGGGATTCTGGTTTGCACGGAATGCCATGAGTTGAATCGGCAGGACGCTGAAGCCGACAAACAAACCTGCACTCGTTGCGGCGCGCTGGTCCACCCACGTCGCCCGAACAGCTTGATGCGAACCTGGGCATTGTTGATGACGGCCGCGATTCTTTATATCCCGGCCAATATGCTACCGATCATGACCATCAACTCGCTGGGCCAAGGGGCCCCGAGCACTATCATGGCTGGCGTCATCGAATTGGTTCAGCACGGCATGATTCCTATCGCCGCCGTCGTGTTCATCGCCAGTATCCTTGTGCCTACCTTCAAGCTGGTGGGCATCGCCCTGTTATTGTTTTCGGTGCAGCGGCACCAGCCCATGTCGGCGCGGCAACGCATTCTGATGTACCGCTTCATCGAGTTCATTGGTCGTTGGTCGATGCTGGATATATTCGTAATCGCCATTCTGGTGGCGGTGGTGAATTTTGGGCGACTTGCCAGTGTCGAAGCCGGTCTCGGCGCGATTGCTTTCGCCAGCGTAGTGATTTTAACAATGATTGCCGCAGTAACCTTCGATCCCCGGCTGATTTGGGATAACACGGAGTCGGATAACGACCATGACTGATTTGCCTACCGCTAAAACCCGACCGGCTTCGAACTGGTCGGCCATCTGGGTTCTGCCGCTGATTGCATTGATCATCGGCGGCTGGCTCGGCTGGCGGGCCTATAACGAGACCGGAATCGAGATCAGTGTGCGCTTTGAGAGTGGCGAAGGCATCCAGGTCAACAAAACCGAAGTCGTCTACAAGGGGATGCCGGTCGGCAAGGTGACGGCCCTTACGCTCGATGATGAAGGCAGCTCCAAGGGCGTGGTCGCGACTGTAGAGATGAACAAGGACGTCGAGCAATACCTCAAGACCGGAACGCGTTTCTGGCTGGTCAAGCCGAGCGTGAGCCTGGCGGGAATTACAGGCCTGGAAACCCTGGTTTCGGGTAACTACGTGGCGATCAGCCCGGGTGAGGGCGAGTCGACGCGCAAGTTCAAGGCCTTGGCCGAGGAGCCGCCGCTGTCGGATTCCAAGCCGGGTTTGCACCTGACCATCAAGGCCGACCGGTTGGGGTCGCTGGACCGTGGCAGTCCGGTGTTCTACAAGCAGATCCAGGTGGGTCAGGTGAAAAGCTACCTGCTTTCGGAAGACCAGCGCACTGTCGAGATCAAAGTTTTCATCGAGCCGACCTACGCCAGCCTGGTGCGTAAACACACGCGTTTCTGGAATGCCAGTGGTATCAGCATCGATGCCAACCTCTCGGGCGTCAAAGTGCGCAGCGAGTCCCTGGCCAGCATCGTGGCGGGAGGCATCGCGTTTGCCACGCCGGAAAACCGTAGGGACAGCCCACCTACGGATCCAAGCCTGCCGTTTCGTCTGTACGAAGATTTCGATGCTGCCGCTGCGGGGATTCGCGTCAAGGTCAAGCTCAGCGATTTCGAAGGATTGCAGGCTGGCCGTACGCCGGTGATGTACAAGGGCATCCAGGTCGGCAGCCTGAAGACTTTGAAAGTCGACCCGGACTTGTCCAGTGCCAGCGCGGAGTTGACCCTCGATCCGTTGGCCGAAGATTATCTGGTGGCCGGCGCTCAGTTTTGGGTCGTCAAGCCATCGATTTCCCTGGCGGGCATCACTGGCCTGGAGGCGCTGGTCAAGGGCAACTACATTGCCGTGCGTCCAGGCGACAAGGGCGGAGCGCCACAACGCGAGTTCGAAGCCAGGTCGAAGGCGCCGCCGTTGGACCTGCGTTCACCGGGATTGCATCTGGTCTTGTTGACGGAGAACCTCGGATCGCTGGAGGTCGGTAGCCCGATTCTCTACAAGCAGGTCAAGGTCGGATCGGTGCAGAGCTACCAGTTTTCTCGCAAGAAAAAGCAACTGATCATCGGCGTGCACATCGAGAAGGAATACGAAGGACTGGTCAACGGTTCGACGCGATTCTGGAACGCCAGCGGCGTTACCCTCACGGGTGGCTTGACCGGTGGGATACAGGTCAAGAGCGAGTCCCTGCAAAGCTTGATGGCCGGCGGGATCGCCTTCGAAACGCCGGAACCTAACGTGCCGTTGAAAAGGCGTATCCCACGGTTTCGTCTGCATGAGGATCGCGAAGCCGCACAGCAGAAGGGCACGCTCGTGACGATCAAGGTCGACCGCGCCGATGGCTTGCGCAGTGGTACGCCGATCCGTTTCAAAGGATTGGATGTAGGCAAGATCGAAGATGTCGATCTCAGCGCCGACATGCAGTCGGTGTTGCTCACTGCGCGTATCACCGAAGTGCCGGAACGCATCGCCCGGGTCGGGTCCCAGTTCTGGGTGGTCAAGCCTGAGTTGGGGTTGATGAAGACTTCCAACCTGGAGACGCTGGTCACGGGCCAATACATTGAAGTGCAGCCTTCGGTGAAAAACCTCGGGCCACAGAAAAGCTTCGTGGCCTTGGCCAATCCACCGGAAAGCGCGGTGCCCGAGGCCGGTCTGAGCCTGGTGTTGAGTGCGGCCCGCCGTGGTTCGTTGAAGATCGGCGTGCCAGTCACCTATCGTGAGATCACGGTGGGCAAGGTCACCGGTTATGAACTGGGCCAGACGGCGGACCGGGTGCTGATCCATATCCTGATCGAGCCCAAATACGCGCCGCTGGTGCGCAGCGGCACACGCTTCTGGAACTCCAGTGGCTTCGGTTTGGACTTTGGTCTGTTCAAGGGCGCGACGGTGCGAACCGAGTCGCTAGAAACGCTGATCCAGGGCGGCATTGCGTTTGCAACGCCGGATGGCGAGCGAATGGGCAATCCGGCCCGACCGGAGCAGACCTTCCCACTGTTCGACAAGTTTGAAGAGGAATGGCTGACCTGGGCGCCGAAGATCAAGATCGATAAGTAGGGCACGAGTTGCAGCCTGCTCGCGAAGCGTCCACCGGGCGACCTGAGCAAAAACATCGAGCAATAAAAAGGCCGCGATCCATGGGATCGCGGCCTTTTTCACATCCGGATATTCACATCACACCGGATCCAGCTCCGGCTCATCGGCCTGGACATTCACCGTGGCCTTCACCGCATCGTGACGACGGATGTATTTCCAGTCCGCTTCGTCGATGTAGATGCCGTTCGGACCACTGCCGCCTTCCAGGTCGATGGCGACACTGGCGCAGACCTGCGGCTTCACACTGGCCAGGATCGGCACGAAGCCCAGTTGCAGGCTGGTTTCCAGCAGGGCGGCCTGGTTTTTCTCGTCGATGTCCGCCGCTTCGTCCAGGTAGTACGGCAGGCGCACGCGACCGGCCTGTTCACGGTCCATCAAGTGCAGCAACAAGTACATGTTGGTCAGCGCCTTGATGGTCATGGTGGTGCCGTTGGACGCCGCGCCGTCGATGTCGGTGTGGATCACGGGCTGACCATTGACCTTGGTGATCTCGAACGCCAGTTCGAACAGGTCCTTGAGACCGAGCTGGTTGTGGTTCGCCGCCACCAGCCGTGCCAGGTATTCCTTGGCTTCTTCGTTCTTGTTGTCCTGCTCGGCGCTCTGGCTGAGGTCGAACACCGACAGCGTCTCGCCTTCCTCGTACTGGCCGGCGCTGTGGATGATCTGGTCGATATGCTTGAGCGCTTCCTTGTTCGGCGCCAGGACGATACGGAAACTCTGCAGGTTGGACACCTGGCGCTTGTTGATCTCGCGGTTGAACAGGGCCAGTTGGTGCTCGAGGCTGTCGTAGTCGCTGCGGATGTTGCGCAGGGTCCGGGCGATGTCGGTCACGGCGGCACGGCGTGCCTTGCCCAGGGTCAGGGCCTCGTCGGTGCGATGGGCGTAGGCGTTGATCAGCAGTTGCAGGCGCCGCTCCATGTCATCTTCGCTGTCGAACTTGGCCACGCCCTTGAGGCGCACCTGGGCATACAGTGCTTCGATCTGACCGTCGACCCGCAGCAGCCCCTGCCAGCTGTCCTGGTAGTCATTGAGCAACGGCAGCAGGTTGTCCATGGAGTCGTCGACCGGGTCCATGAACGGCGTGCCGAACGGCAAGTCCGCCGGCAGCAATTGACGACGGCGCAGGGCGTCGTCGAGGGTGCGTTGCTTGGCTTCCATGTCGGCGATCTGCCGGCCCACCAGTTGCAACTTGGCGGACAGTTGCTGGACGCGCTCGGTGAAGGCATCGCTGGAGCGCTTGAGTTCGTCCTGGGCGGCTTCCATCTGCGCCAGTTGCTCCAGCTTCTCGCCTTCCTCGGCACTCAGGGTCTGGGTGCGACGGAAGTCCTCCAAGGCTTTCTGCGCATCGAGGACCTGCTGGTACAGCGTTTCGGTCTGGGTCTTGCTCGCGGCGCGGTCGGCGGCCACGGCTTGCTGGGTCTTGAGCTGCTTGAGTTCTTTTTCCAGGCGCTCTTTCTGGTCCCGCAGCGCGGCGCGATCGGCCAGGGCTTGCAGGGCGGGGGGCTCGATGTGGGACAGGTCGATGGACAGGCCCGGCACTTCGAAGCGCTCGCCCTTGAAGCCATCGAGGATCAGCTCCATGGATTTGACCCACTCGCTATTCTCGTCCAGCGCGATGCCGTGCTCGCCCAGTGGCAGGCTGAACAGGGCGCTGTTGAACAGGCGCATCAGGCGCTCGACATCCTGCTGGGAGAATTCCTCACGCAGGCGGGCGTAGCTGTTGTTGTCGGCGTGATCGAGTTGCTGCTTGACCGACTTCAGGCGCTTTTCCAGGTCCCGCAGGCGCTCTTCCAAGTCCTCGGCGCTGAACTGTCGGGACTGGGCCAGGGCGCCGGCGAGTTCGTCGTGGGCGTCCTTGGCGGCGAGCAGTTGCTGCTCCAGGACCTTGACGTCATCCACCAGGGCAAACCGATGCTTGAGCACCGACAGCTCGCCGAGCCAGCGCTGGATGCCGCTGATTTCCCGTTCCAGGCGCATCAGCTCCTGAGTGCCGCCGCGCTGGTCGTTCTGCAGGGAATCCTGTTCGTTGCGGTAGTGTTCGGCCTGGATGGTCAGCTCTTCCTTGCGCGCACTGGCGTAGTCCGACCAGGTGCCCAACAGCGAGTCTAGCAATGGCGAGAGGCGATGCAATTTGCCGCGCAGGATATCGCGCTGCTTCACGCCATTGGCCAGGGCTTCCACCAGCGGGCCGGCGGCCACCAGGGAGTTGTAGTCCTGCTCCATGCGGCGTACGTCGCGGAAGGCTTCTTCGCACGCGGCGATGTAGTCCACGCTGCCGGACCTCAAGCTGTGCTCGAACGCATCGAGGAACAACTGCTTGAGCTTGGCCGCGGTGATTTCACGCATGTGCAGCAGGTTGATGAACAGTGCGCGGAAGGTCTTGAGGCTTTGCTCGCTGGTGGAGCGCAGCGGGATCAGCGTCAGGTCCAGGGGGATCGAGGTGTGGCCCCCCACCAGCAGGCGTCGCAGTTCATCGGGCTTGAGTTCGTAGGCTTTCAGGCCTTCGCGCTCCAGGTTGGTGAACAGCTCTTTCTGGCGCAGGCAGGTGTCATCTTTCTGGTAGTGAGCCAGGTCCAGCTTGCCGGCGTAGGCAAAGAACTGGTGACCGAAGCCGCCGCCGGGGCCGCGACCGACCACGCCGATGACGTGCGGGCCATGGGGCAGGGCGACTTCCACCAGAATGTAGCTGGTGTCGGAGGCAAAGTAGAAGCGCCGGGATTGTTCCAGGCTGTACTTGCCGAAGCTCATGTCCGACATGCGCGCCAGGATCGGGAACTGCAAGGCGTTGATCGAGGCGGATTTACCGAGGTTGTTCGCGCCGTACACCGACAGCGGTTCTTCCAGCGGGAACAGGCCGAGGCTGTAGCCGGCGGTGTTCAAAAGGGCAAAGCGGCGGATGCCGTAGCGTTCCTTGCTCATGCGTCGGTCTCCTGTTCTTCGGCAATGGCGCGGGCCAGGGCGTCTTCTTCGCTTTCACCCTCGAATTCGCTGAGGTCCAGCGGATCGTCGGTTTGCAGCAGTTTTTCGTCGCTGTCTTCGTCGATCAATACCGGTGCCGGCAACGGCAGCACACTGTGCACGCTGGCGGCCAGGTCGCGGTCCTGCTGGACGGACAGGCAGACGTCGAGGAAACGGTGCATCGGTGGCAGGAAGCGGTACACACCGTTCTCTTCGCTGGCGAAGCCCAGTTGAGTCATGCGGCGCATGATTTTTTCTTCCAGCTCTTCCTGGGTCTGTACTTCGGCCTGGATGAACAGGTCACGGTATTTTTCCAGCAGTGAAGGCAGCTCATCGCGGCCCAGGCTGCCGCCGTCGAGCACGGCGATCGGGTCGCGACCCTGGTCGGCCAGGTGCTCCACCAGGATGAACGTGAACAGGGCCAGGCGCTGGGCGGTCTTGTTCACCGCCGCGGCGGCCAGGTCCGGCACGAAGTAATAGAAGCCACGGGTGTCGCACACCAGCTCGAAGCCCAGGGCCTTGAACAGCGTGCGGTACTGGTCCTGGAAGTTCGACAGTTGTGCGTACAGCTCCGGGTCGCGGCGGCTGACGTGATAGCCCTTGAACAGCTCGCGAAAGATCGGCGCCAGCTGGGACAGTTCGGATAGATCAAGATGCATGGGGGATGCTCGCAGAATCCTCGGCGGCGGTGTCGCCGACCGAGAGCAGGGCGAAGGAGCGCAGGCTGACCTGATGCTCGTGAGTGTGGTATTCGCGGCGTTCCAGGCGCTCGCGCTTGAAGCGTTTTTCCCGCGACAGGCGCGAGAACCAGTACAGCAATTCGTCGGTGGCGCCGTCCGGCTCCTGTTCCAGCAGCCAGGTCATCAGGTCTGGCATCGGCAGGGCGTCTTCGCAACGCTCGACCATCTCGCGCACGGTGCGTGGTGCACGCGGTGCCTCGCCACCCTTGTGGGTCTTGTGGGACTTGGGGAAGCGCGCCGGTTTCGGCTCGAAACGGGCCAAGGCGTACACATAGGCTTCGACCTGGCTGGCGCTGCCCAGGAAGGTGCTTTGCGGCCGGGTGAACAGTGGCATGGCGGCCTGCGGAACGGCGTCGATGCCTTTACGGCGAATGGCGGCCAGGGCCAGTGCGGCGCCACGGGTCACGGCGTTGTGGCGGCGGGCTTCTTCGCGCAATGGCAGGAGCAGTTCGCGGGCATGACGCAGGGTCAACTGGGCGCTGGTCTGCATCTCCAGGATGCGCGCGTGGGTGCGCAGCAGCATGTCGTCGTCCACCAGGTGACCGAGACGCTGCTGTTCGGTGAGCATGCGCAACAGCACGTTCTCGACCTTGCGCACGCCTTGCTCGAAGGCCCCGTCAGCGTTCACCAACTGGATCATCGGTTCGACGTATTCGTCCCAGGTCGCCAGCACTTCGGCGTAACGCTGGCGCAGCGGGATCTGCCGGTCGCTGGTCTTGGCCCGTTCGGCCACGGCCACCAGGGCCTGTTCGTCGTTGGCGAGTTTCTTCAGCACGTCGCGCACGCGCATGTCCAGCAGGCGCAGCTGGCGGGCCAGGTCGTTGCCGTCGCGCACGTCGAAGGCGTCCTGGATGTAGCCGGCCAGGCGCTCGAGGTGGCGCAGGTAGGCTTCGATCTCCAGGCACAGGCCCAGGCGGTGTTCGCGGCGCAGATAGGCGAGGAAGTCATGGATCTGGGCGTTGAGTTCGAAGCGGTTCGGGCTTTTCGCCACCGGTACGAGGATGTCCAGGCGGATCCACACGTCCAGCAGGCTGGTGATGTCCTGGGGCGTACTGTCCAGTTGTTGGGCGGCCAGCTGTGAACGCAGTTCGTTGAGGCTCAAGGTGCCCTGGTCGAAGTGCTCGCACAAAGGTTCCAGCAATGCCCAGTGTTCAGCGAGGGCGCGCAAGACGCGCTTGGGTTCGATCATCGCAATGGCCGTCGGGTTGGCAATTAAAAGCGGCGATTGTACTGCATCGGGCCGGTTGCGATTCACCCCTTGGACGGACTGTCGTTCTCTATCGGTCAACTATTGGCTCAACAGGGAAGCGATCCGCCTCGAAGGGCGGTAGAATCCCTCCCACTTTCAGTTATCCACAAGTGGCCGACCCTTGCTTATCGAGTCCCGCCGCCGCGCCTATCTGACCGCCATGCAGGTGGTCAACTGGCTGCCGCGTACCGAATTGCCGTTCGCCGCCCCGTCGCGGCCCGAGCTGCTGGAAACGCCCGAGCCCGAGTACATCGCGCCGGTCGTGAGCGCGCCTGTGGCCAAGACGGTCGCCGAGCCGGTGGCGCCCGTGGTCGAGCGGCCAAAAATCGAAGTGCCGCGTCCAAGCCTGGCCTCGACCCGTACCAACGCCAAACCAGTGGAGGAGGTTGTCGAGGCGCCGCCCAAGGCCCCCTACGTCGCGCCGCCGCGTTTCGCTCTGCAACTGCTGCGGGCCGGGCGTTGCCTGCTGTTGGTGGAGTTGCCCACGGGCGAACCGTTCCAAAGCCGCGACCCGGCCTACTTGCTGCTCAAGGACATGCTGCGCGCTGCCGGTCTGCCGGACAGCCCGCAGATCATCGGCGAGCCGGTGCGCTGGCCGTTGTTGTCGCGGGGCACCCTGGACCAGGGGCCCGACGCGGCGCGGGATTTCGTCCAGGGCTTCGTTTCGGCACGGCTCGAAGACGAACCGTGCGTGTGCCTGTGGCTGATCGGCCTGCCGGCGGTGAAGTTTGCCGGCGAGGCGGATGCCGAAGCGTTCAATCGTGAACTGCAGGTCGAAGGCCTGGGCTCGGCCTGGGCGTTGCCCGGGTTGGAACTGTTAATGGAAACGCCACAGCGCAAGGCTGATGTCTGGCAAGCCATGCGCCGGCTGATGGCGCGCTGGAAAGAATCGAATGAGTGACGCTGTATCGTTCCGCCCGATGACCGAGGCGGACCTCGACGCTGTACTGAAAATCGAATACGCCGCCTACAGCCACCCATGGACCCGGGGGATATTTCTCGACGGGCTGGGCAAATACCAGATCTGGCTGATGTTCGAAGGCCAGCAGCAAGTGGGTCATGGCGTGGTGCAGATCATCCTGGACGAGGCGCACCTGCTCAACATCACCGTCAAGCCGGAAAACCAGGGGCGCGGCCTGGGCTTGCGCCTGCTGGAACACTTGATGTCGATTGCCTATAAAGCCGAGGCCCGGGAATGCTTCCTGGAAGTGCGTGACAGCAATCGCACGGCGTTCCGGCTGTATGAGCGCTATGGCTTCAACGAAGTGGGCCGGCGCCGGGACTACTACCCGGCGGTGGGTGGGCGCGAAGATGCGGTGGTCATGGCGTGTACCTTGGTGGACTGAAGCACCGCGCCCCATGTGGGAGCGGGCTTGCTCGCGAAGACGGCGGTACATCCAACATCGATGCAAACTGAACCACCGCTATCGCGAGCAAGCTCGCTCCCACAGGGGCTTGGCGGTGTGCATTAAATCCGAGGCCAAACTCAAAAAACTGTGGGAGCGAGCTTGCTCGCGATGGCGATTGTCGGGTCAACGCTTGCCATCCAGCGGATCGATATCGGCCATTTCCGCTTCGTCCAGCCCGTCGCCCCCGCCAATATCATTTTCATCCACCACGCTCAGGTCCCAGTCCGCCTGTTCGTCGTCCCCGATCTCGTGGGCGTCCCGGGCGCCGTCTTCGCGAATGAGGGTTTCCGGGCTCATGTCGTCGTCGGTCGATTCGTGATCATCCGTCGAAGCCCCGGTCATTCCGGCTTCTCGGACGCGTTCGCGAGGCATCAGGCGCTCGCGTTCGTTTTCCGGCAGTTCGTCACCGATCTTCGCGCTGGGCTCTTCTTCGTCGAACGCCAGTTCATGCATCGAGCCCATGCGATCTTCATTGTCGTCGATGGGTTCCGGCTGCGCGGCATCGAAGGGGCGTCGTGAATCATTCATGGTAATTCCTCATACTGTGGGCCTTACTGGTGTCGACCGGAAGCGCAGCCAGGAATTCCAATGCATCGTCGACGTGACCTCGACCGGCGGTCGTTTGTCACAGTTGCGCACTCTCTCTCGAGGCTAGACAGCATGAACGAATTACAAGATCTGATTGATAACAACGCGCGCTGGGCCGATGCGATCAAGCAGGAGGATCCTGACTTCTTCGCCAAGCTGGCTCGTCAGCAAACCCCGGAGTATCTGTGGATCGGCTGTTCCGATGCGCGTGTGCCGGCCAACGAGATCGTCGGCATGCTGCCGGGTGATCTGTTCGTGCACCGCAACGTGGCCAACGTGGTGCTGCACACCGACCTCAACTGCCTGTCGGTGATCCAGTACGCGGTGGATGTGCTCAAGGTCAAACACATCCTGGTCACCGGCCATTACGGCTGTGGCGGTGTGCGTGCCTCGATGCAGGACCGCCAACTGGGCCTGATCGATGGCTGGCTGCGCTCGATTCGCGACCTGTACTACGAACATCGCGAGGCGTTGGGCCAGTTGCCGACCGAAGAAGAACGTGTCGACCGCCTGTGTGAGCTCAACGTGATCCAGCAAGTGGCCAACGTCGGTCATACCAGCATTGTGCAAAACGCCTGGCACCGTGGGCAGAAACTGTCGATTCATGGCTGCATCTACGGCATCAAGGACGGACGCTGGAAGAGCCTGGACACCACGATCAGTGGTTTCGAGCAATTGCCGCCGCAGTATCGGCTGCGTCCGGTCGGCGCGCCCTGACGCCAGTGCCGTAGACATGCCATTCCCTGCTGGTTGGGCGGTTCGCCCAACGAGCAGGTTTCATCTACTGTCGGCTCTGACAGGGGCCAACGGCGCTTTCCCGTGTCGACGCACGCTTACGCGGGAAGGCGCCTCTAGGTTTACACCGCCTCGGCGGGCAACGGCATGGGCACCTTCAGTTGCGGAAGTTGCGACTTGATCGCCGGCGTTTCGCATTTTTTCGCCGCATCAGCCGGTGTCAGGTTGCGAATGGAGGTGTAGAACAACTCGCAGGTCTTTTCCTTTTGCGTGACTTGCCAGGTCTGCGTGCACTGGTTCAGCAGGGTGCTTGGGTCGGTGCCTGGCTTGCTGCCCATGCCGGCCTGCCAGCATGAAGCACTCAGGTCCTGGCCCATGACTTTCAAGCCAGCGGCATCAGCCTTGGCTTCGTCACCGTCGTAGCTATCCTTGTCGGCGGCATACCAGATGTAGCTCGGATGGTTGGAGCCCAGGACCGGAACCTTGAGCCCGCTGCCGGTTGTGATGGTCGCCAGGCCGAGTACGTTCACGGTCGGGCCGTACTGGGTCTTGATCCAGTCCCGAACGGGCGCTCCGAAGGCCACCATCGGCAATGCGGTGTTGCTGGCGGTTTGGGTGACCTGCGTGACCATGGTGGTCTGGTAATCGTTGAAGTAGCTGTAGAGCCCCGCCAGCGTGCTGCCGGCGTTGGACGGTGCCGCGATGGGCGCAATATCAATGATGGTCTGGTAGGCCGGGGTCTGTTCAGCCGCAATGCCGTTGGCGGTCAGCAAGGTGGCCCAGCGATCGGTGGTCGCCGACTCCAGGTAATCCTGCGCCTGAGTCAGGGAGTAATCCGGCGGGAAGTGCAGCAGCTCGACACTCTTGCGGTTTTCCAAGGCCATGCCCAGCGGCAGGAACAGGTACCAGTTGTAGGCCCATTTCTTATCGGTGTTGAGTTTCGAGGCGCCGTTGTAGGCCAGGTCCCCGGCATCGAGCAAGGCTTTCAGCGGTTGGCCGTAACTCTTCGGCACCCCATCGATGCTGGCATAAACCTTATCGTTGTCGATTTTGACCTGGACCTTGGCGGTGCCGTAGCCGTCGCGCTGCACGCTTTGAGTCAGGTAATGCTCGACGGTCTGCTCCAGGGTCCAGTCGCGAAAACAAATGACGTTGCAGTTGTTGGGGTAGGCGAAGAGGCGCGTGACGCGCTCGGTGCTGCCCAGTTGCACGTCGATGTTGGTGACGTCGGCGGCGTGGACGGTGGCGCTCAGGGTTAGGGCGGCAAGAGGAAGTACGGCGAGTTTGAACATGCTCAGATCCTTTTCAGCGTGAGGGACCCTCAAAAACAGGGCGTAGCCATACTGAAACAGACTGGGCCGAAGAAGAAGTGGGCCGATGGAAATATCGGCCCTTTTTTATGGCTTTATGGCATCACTGGTGGCAAATAACTCAATGTCGTCCCCAGGGCCCACAGCAGCGCCAGCACCAACGGCGTATGCACCAGCAACTGCACGAAGGAAAAACCGATCAAGTCCCTGGCTTTCAGCCCCAGCACCCCCAGCAATGGCAGCATGTAGAACGGGTTGATGAGGTTCGGCAGCGCTTCGGCGGCGTTGTAGATCTGCACGGCCCAGCCCAGGTGGTAGTTCAGGTCGTTGGCCACCTGCATGACGTAGGGCGCTTCGATGATCCACTTGCCGCCGCCGGAAGGAATGAAAAAGCCCAGGACCGCCGAATAGACGCCCATCAGCAAGGCGTAAGTGTCATGGGAGGCGATTTGAACGAAAAAGGTCGAGATATGGTGGGCCAGGGTCTGGGCATCGCTACCCTTGACCGTTGTCAGCAGCGCGGCGATCGAGCCGTACAACGGAAACTGGATCAACACGCCCGTGGTGGTCGGCACCGCCCGGGCTACAGCGTCAAGAAAGCTGCGCGGCCGCCAGTGCAACAAGGCGCCCAGCATGATGAACAGAAAGTTGTAGGTATTGAGACCGGAAATGGCGCTGATCGCAGGCTTGGTCGAAAATTCATGGAACAGCCAGCCGACTGCCAGCAGCACTAGGGCGATGGTCAGCAGCGGACTGTGTTCCAGCCATTCGCCGGGACGGGTACGGGGCTGCAGTGCAGGCATGCTGAAACTCGGGTCGACACCACAAGCGGCGGCGTCACGGGCGCTGCCAGGGCCGGGGGCGGTGGCGTACGCGACAAGTAACGAGATCACGATCAGCGCCAGCAGCATCACGCCAGACTGCCAGAGGAAAATCGTCTGGGTGAAAGGAATGACGCCAGTAATCGACAGGATCGAAGGGGGCAGGCTGGCCGGGTTGGCCTGCAATTGCGCCGCCGACGAAGACAGCCCCAATGCCCACACTGCGCCCAGGCCCAAGTAAGCTGCGGCACCGGCTGCGCGGTAGTCCATCTTCAGGTCGGTGCGCCGGGCAAGGGCGCGCACCAGCAAACCGCCAAATACCAACGACAGTCCCCAGTTGAGCAACGACGCGACCATGGAAATCAGCGCCACCCATGCCACTGCGGAGCGACCGTTGGTCGGAATGCGCGCCAAGCGATCAATCAGTTTGACGGCGGGCGGTGAGCTGGCGACCACGTAACCGCCGATCACGACGAAGGCCATTTGCATGGTGAACGGGATCAGGCTCCAGAAGCCGTCGCCGAATGCCATGGCCGCCGCCGTGGGCGTGGCGCCGATGAATTGCGTCGCCACGGCGACCACCAGCACTGCCAGCGCGGCGAAGACCCAGGAGTCGGGGAACCAGCGCTCGGCGAAACCGGAACAGCGCAAGGCGAAGCGGGCGGAACGGCTGTCTTCGATGTCAGTGGTCACAGGCAATTACCTCGTTTTTATGGTTATGGGTATTGATGGTGGCAAGGCTTCATAGGTCAGGCGCAACCCTGGAACAATCCAGTGACCATGGGAGACGCATCGGGTTCGAGGGCACCCTGGAAATTTCAATGGGGCTCACGGTGCTCTTTAGAAAAAAATTGCCGGGCCGATGGCAAGGGAACAGCGTGTTCAATCCTTCTGCTGTCTTGGAGCTGCCCATGTTCAACAACCGCCTGAAGCAGGAGCTACTGGCTCTTCGCCAAGAACTGTCCAGCCTTGTGCAAGTCAAGGAAAGCCTGGATCGAGAAATGCTTGGCCTCACCCTGGATGCCGATGGACGGATTCAATCGGTCAATCAGAACTTCCTCGACGAGATGCGCTACAAGAGCCAGGACCTGGTCGGCCGGCCTGTGGATGAGCTGGTTCCTGCCTATTTGAAATCCAATGAATTCCAGGCTCGTTTCAAGTCGGCGCTGACCCGTGGCGAACATTTCTCCGGTGCCGTGCGCTTGCTTCGGGGCAATGGCCAGGAAGCCTGGCTGCGTTCGATCCTCCAGCCCGTGCGGAATGCCGACGGGCGGATCCGTTTTTTTTCGATGTATTCCAACGATCTGACCCGCACCATCGAGGCTTCCCGTGAACATGAAAACCTCATCGGCGCGTTGGTGCGTTCAACGGCGGTGATCGAGTTCGATCTGGGCGGTCACGTACTGACGGCCAATGATCGCTTCCTCGGCGCCATGGGTTACAGCCTCGCGCAGATAAAGGGCAAGCACCACCGTATGTTTTGTGAGCCTGAGGAATACAACAGCGCGGCCTACGAGCAGTTTTGGAAACGCCTGAACAGCGGTGAATTCGTGGCCGGCCGCTTCAAGCGTATCGACAGCAGTGGTCGTGAGGTCTGGCTGGAAGCCTCCTACAACCCGGTGCTCGATGCCAACGAGCGACTGTATAAAGTAGTCAAGTTCGCCACCAACATCACCGACCAGGTCAACCAGGAAAAAGCCGTCGCCGAGGCAGCCAACATCGCCTACAGCACTTCATTGCAGACCGACAACAGCGCCCAGCGCGGCACGACTGTGGTGACTCAGGCGGTGGATGTGATGCGCGACCTGGCCCGGCACATGCAAACCGCTGGCGAAGGCATCGAGGCGCTGAACGAGCAATCCCTGGTGATTGGTACCATCGTCAAGACCATCAGCGGCATCGCCGAACAGACCAACCTGCTGGCGCTCAACGCCGCGATCGAGGCGGCCCGGGCCGGCGAGCAAGGCCGGGGTTTTGCGGTGGTGGCCGATGAGGTGCGCCAGCTGGCATCGCGTACCAGCCAGGCGACCGACGAAATCGTCGGCGTAGTCCGTCAGAACCAGGACATGGCCCGCAACGCCGTGGCGCTGATGACCGACGGCCAGCACCAGGCCGAGCATGGCCTGGCTCTGGCCGCGGAGGCGGGGACGGTGATCGTCGAGATCCAGGACGGGGCGAAGAAGGTCGTCGATGCCGTGAGCCAGTTCGCCAATCAGTTGTCCACTTGATGTGGGATTATTGTTTTTTACATATTAATTATTGTTTTGCGATAATTAAATGGCTATGTTCTGGGCTCCCATATTCTATTGGAGCCTCACATGCATTCGAATCGCCTTGCTCTGTATAGCCAGCGGATGGCAGTCATCACCCTTGTTTTCATGGTCGCGATGATGGTCGTCAACGCTGTGGCCTGGCTGTATCCTGACACGGCCGCCCGATATGGCCTGGGGTTCGCCCTGACCGAGCGGCAGTTGTCGAGCTTGCCTGAAGAGGCGCTGCGGTTGACGGGGTGGCAGTGCCTGGGTGGGATACTGTTGACAAGCATTCCCTTGCTGGCCCTGGCGGTCGGGCTTACCCACTTGCGCAGGCTCTTCAAGCACTACGCCCAAGGGCAATACTTTTCCACCTCAGCAGCGGTTTACCTGGGGAATGTGGGGCGTGCGGTGGCGTTGTGGGTGCTGCTGGACTTCATCTGCGAGCCGTTTCTCAGCCTGCTGGTGACGATCAATGCGCCGGTTGGCCAGCGATTGCTTAGCTTCAGTATTACCGCGCCGTCTTTCGTTGCTTTATTTCTTGCCGCCTGTATTGCGATCATTGCCCGGATACTGTCCCAGGCCAGTGAAGTCGATTCAGAAAACAGAACATTTGTTTGAGGCCCTCATGCCCATCGTTATTCAACTCGATGTGATGCTGGCCATGCGCAAGGTCAAATCCAAGGACCTTGCTGCTGCAATCGGCATTACCGAAGCCAACCTTTCCTTGTTGAAACAAGGAAAGGTCAAGGGCATACGCCTGGCGACCCTCGAAGCCATTTGCAGCTATCTGCAATGTCAGCCGGCGGACCTGCTGGTCTATCAACCGCAGGGCGAGCTCGATCAATCGCCCAGTGCTTGACCCTCGCGCCTTGGGTCCGCACCGCCGGCCAACGAGGTTTTCCCTTGCGCATCACGCACCCGGACAATGGCCTGGCTGCCGCTGTTCATGTCGATCTCGCTCACAGCATGGCCTTTGTCTTTCAGTGCTTGGACCAGCGTCGGGCTGAACTGCCCCTTTTCCAGTTCGGTGGGGCCATTGCGGCTACCGAAGTTGGGAAGATTGATGGCGGTTTGCGGATCCAGGTTCCAATCCAGCAGGCCGATCACTGACTTGGCGACGTATTCGATGATCTGCGAGCCCCCGGGCGAACCGACGGTGGCTAACAATTCGCCGCTCTGGCGATCAAAAATCAAGGTCGGAGCCATGGACGAGCGGGGGCGCTTGCCGGGTTCGACGCGGTTGGCGACTTTTTGCCCATTCTCTTCGGGAATGAACGAGAAGTCGGTCATCTGGTTGTTGAGCATGAAACCCTGGACCATCAGGTGCGAGCCGAACGCCGACTCCACCGTGGTGGTCATGGACACTGCACCGCCCTGGTCATCCACCGCCACCACTTGCGAGGTGGAAATGCGCAGCGGCGAACGGTCCGGCGCGTAGGCTACCTGGACACCCGGCGGTGTCCCGGGCTTGGCAACGCCCATGCTGCGTGGGCCGATCAGGTTGGCGCGGCTGGCCAGGTAACTCGGATCGACCAGGCCATTGACCGGTACGGGAACGAAATCCGAATCGGCGAGGTATTGGGCGCGGTCGGCGTAGGCCAGGCGTTCAGCTTCGGCGATCAGGTGCACCGCTTCGGGTGCGGGCTCTATGCCAGCGGGCCTGTCGGTCTTGAGGGGTTTCAACGGCGCAAGGGCATTGTGGCTGTCGCGCTGTTCGAGGGCCTGCAATGTCCCGAGGATCTGCGCCAAGGCGACTCCACCAGAAGAAGGGGGCGCCATGCCGCACACTTGCCAGCGCTTGTAGTCGGAGCACAACGGCGCACGCTCTCGGGCGGCGTAGCCCTGGAGGTCATTGAGCGAAAGGCTGCCGGGATTGGCGTGGCCACGCACCTTGGCGACCATCTCCTCGGCCACGGGCCCTTTGTACAACGCGTCCGGGCCTTCGTTGGCGATGCGCTTGAGCACGCCGGCCAAGGCCGGATTCTTCAGTGTCGCACCAACGGCTTTCGGGCTGCCATCGGCGTTCAGGAAGTAGGCTGCCATGTCCGGCGAGCCCGGCAGGGACGGATCGGTCGCGATCAACGAATGCAACCTGGGCGAGATCGCAAAACCTTGCTTTGCCAGCGCGATGGCCGGCTCGAACAGCGTCGCCCATTTCAGGCGTCCGTGTTTGCGGTGGGCCAGTTCCAGGGCGCGTAACACCCCTGGCGTACCCACGGAGCGGCCGCCGATCTGAGCGGCGGTGAATGGCATGGGTTTGCCATCGGCTTGCAGGAAAAGTCTTTCGGTGGCGCCAGCCGGTGCTGTTTCGCGACCGTCGTAGGTGCGCACGGCCTTGCCATCCCACAGCACAATGAATGCACCGCCGCCAATGCCCGAAGATTGCGGCTCCACCAGGGTCAGCACCGCTTGCATCGCAATCGCCGCGTCGATGGCCGAGCCACCGCGTCGCAACATCTCCCGCCCCGCCTCAGCGGCCAGTGGGTTGGCCGCGGCCGCCATGTGCTTGTCGGCGTGACGGGTCTGCAGATCGGTGCGGTAGCCGGATGTGGTTTCCGGCGGGGCGGGCAATGCCGGCGTGGCGGTGGAGGAGGGCGGGGCCTTACAGGCGCTGAGTGCCAGGGCGACCGCCAACAACGAAGCGGCTGACAGGCGATGAAGGTTCGGTTTCAGATCTGTAGGCACGTGTCGCTCCATCCGTGGGCTGGGATATAGAGGCCGACTGTAGCGAGGCGAGGCGCGGGGCGCAAATCAGCACGAGCCTGAGCAACGTCTCAGGGCTGCCCCTGATCGCGGGGGCGCAAACAAGTCCTGGGAGGGCAGGTGCTTTTCTCGAGGCATAAAAAAACGGCCTATCTTTCGATAGGCCGTTTTTAGTACTTGGTGGCTACACAGGGACTTGAACCCCGGACCCCAGCATTATGAATGCTATGCTCTAACCAACTGAGCTATGTAGCCAAGTGGCGCGCATTATTCGCCGGTAACGAAGATGTGTCAAGCGTAAATCTAAAATATTTCTCTGCGCTTTCAACCGCTTAACAATCCTCGCTGCAAATTCCTGTCAGCCGAGCTGAAATCTCCCTGTGTTGGCACTCAGGGCTTGGCTTCCCTGACTCAAGGTGTCGGCCGCCACGTTCACGGCCCGTGCGCCTTCGAGCAAGCGCATGGCCGCCTGGTCGACCTGCTGGATATTGCCGCTGACCTCGTCGGCGGTGCTGGCTTGTTCATCCACGGCGGTGGCGATTTGCGCCAGGGTGTCGGTGACGCTTTGCACGGCGCTGGCAATTTCTCCCAGCCGTTCGCCCAGGCCGGTGACGGCTTGAGCGTCGGTCTGGGCTTGGCCGCAGGCGGCCTCCATCAGGCTGACGGCTTCGTTGACCGTGGCACGCAGGCTGTCGACAGTGCCGGCAATCTGCTGTGTGGAGGACTGGGTGCGTTGCGACAGGCTGCGTACTTCATCGGCTACTACTGCGAAGCCACGGCCCTGTTCCCCGGCGCGAGCCGCTTCGATGGCGGCATTGAGGGCCAGGAGATTGGTCTGCTCGGCCACGCCACGAATGGTATCGACCACCAGTTGGATCTGTTGCCCCTGTTCGCTGACCCGCCCCAGTGCGGCGGCGGTTTCGTTGAGTCGCTGGTTGAGTTGCTGGATGCTCGCCGTGGTGCGTTGGCTGTCGCGACTGCTGTCGGCGGCGATGCGGCGGGTCTGCTGGGCGCTATCGGAAGCTTGTTCACAGCTCTTCGCCACGCCCTGGGAGGTGGCGGCCAGTTGCGTCGCGGCGGCGGCGATCTGGCTGATCTGCATCTGCTGGGTCTCGACTTCCCCCAGGGCGCCGCTGGAATGTGTATTGAGGGTGCGCACGGCATTGCTCAGTTGCAATGTCTCGTGGTCCACCCCCAGCAGGCTGTTGCGCAACTGCACCACAGCGACGTTCAGGGCTGTGCTGATGGCCGCCAGTTCATCACGCCCTTGCACCGGCACCTGCAGGCTGAGATTGCCGTCGCGCAGGGCCTCGGCCAGCAGGGTGATGCCGCTGGCGCTGCGCCGGATCGACGCTTGCAGGCACATGAAAAGATACAGCGCCGCCAGCAGCAGGCAGCCCAGCACCGTCGCTACCAGGGTGAACTGGCGAATCGCCGAGCCGTGGTAGTGGTCCAGTCGTGTATCCAGCGCCATCAATGACTGTTGCCGTAGAGTTGCCAGGTCGGTGAGGAGGGCATCGATGTGTTTTTCGAAGTCTTCCGGCTTCAGGTTGATGGCGCCGCCGAACACGCCGTCATCCAACACTTTCAGGCCAGCGTCCAAGTGCTTGAGGCTGCCTTGGAATTGTCCGGCCCAGGTTTGCAATTCGCTGGGCAGACGGCTTTCCAGCAACGCTCCAGTCTTGACCAGTTGATCCCGGGCGTCACCGATACGGCTGCGCAGGTCCCGCAGCTGCAGGCGACTCTGCAGCGTGAACTGGCCTGACACCACGGAAGCCTGGCCGACGCTGGCCAGGCGGCCGACCCGTTCGATCAGGTCTGGCGTCTGTTGGGTGGAAATCTGGGTCAGCAGATAAGTTTCCAACCAGGAGGCGAGGGTCAGGCGATTGTCCATGACCATCTGCTCGCGCAACGCCTGCAGGGCGCTGAGGGCCGTGGTGAAGCGGTCGTAGCCATCCGGCCACCAACCCACGCCGCCCAGGCTTTTCGAGTCCAGACCGTTGAGGCTGGTTTGCAGGGTCTGATAGCGGGCGAGGGTGTCGGCTTCGGCCCCTTCGGTTTGCAGGGTATTGGCCAGGTCACTGGCGGCCTGGTTGAGGGCCGGCTGCACGGCATCGTACGCCGCCATGGCGGCCAGCGTCGCGGGTGTCGGCTGCCGATTGGTCTCGGTGGCACGCCAGCGGGCGGCGCGGTTGCGCTGAGCGGTGAGCAGGTTGTCGAGGTTATCCAGGGCCAGCAATTGGCGCACCCCCTCGCGTTCCCCGGAAATCAGGCTGAGTTTGTCGCGATAGTCCTGGCCGATGAGCCACAGGCTGCCCATGAGCGGCAGGATAAAAAGAAGGAACAACAATTGGAATTTGCGGGCGAAGCCGAAATGCCCCAACAACCTGATTCCCGGTGATAGAAAAGCCTGCATGCCCATACTCCCCTGAACACCCTTGCACTGTTTTTGTGCGTTTCTACACAAGTGCGGAAACGGGTGCCCTTTTAAAAGGCCTTGAAAGTTTGTCCAAATCGGCTTGATGGCCAGCTCTGTAGCGAAACTTCCCATTCTCGGTCCCCTTTGTAAGGGGCCGCGTTATAGCCCATTAAGAAGGCAAGATTCAGACCATGGCGTTGGGCTATTACCTTGGATTCCGACAAATTTTCAAGGTCGATAGCAAGCTAAGGGGATAGCCTTCTTGCACCGAAAAATGGCACATTGATGCACCTGCCCGTGTGCACTCCCTGTCGTATGGAAACTCCCATGGCTATCAGCAATACCCAGGCCGACATCCCATCGCTTGCCGCCCCGGCGCAAAGCAGCCCGTTGGTCATGCGCATCATCGGGGCCGTGGCGCTGGCGCACCTGATCAACGACTTGATCCAGGCGGTGTTGCCTTCGATTTATCCGATGCTCAAGGACAGCTATGGTCTGACTTTCACCCAGGTCGGCCTGATCACCCTGACGTTCCAGTTGACTGCGTCTTTGCTACAGCCATGGGTCGGTTATCACACGGATCGACACCCCAAGCCCTGGCTGCTGCCGGCCGGGACGGTGTGCACGCTGATCGGCATTGTGATGATGTCCATGGTTGGCAGTTTTGCCTTGATCCTGTTGGCGGCAGCCTTGATCGGCATCGGTTCGTCGACGTTCCACCCGGAAGCATCGCG
This sequence comes from Pseudomonas medicaginis, assembly GCF_965119365.1. NCBI lineage: Bacteria > Pseudomonadati > Pseudomonadota > Gammaproteobacteria > Pseudomonadales > Pseudomonadaceae > Pseudomonas > Pseudomonas medicaginis. The sequence goes on along the minus strand of NZ_OZ221631.1, from coordinate 6,273,627 downwards.
GGTGGCCCGACTGGCCTCGGGTGGCCGCTACGGGTTGGCGCAATCGACGTTCCAGGTGGGCGGTAATGCCGGCTCTGCCTTCGGCCCACTGCTGGCGGCGGCGATCATCATTCCCTACGGGCAAGGCAATGTGGCCTGGTTCGGGCTGTTCGCCCTGTTTGCGCTGTTCGTGCTGTACCGCATCAGCCGCTGGTACGCCAACCATTTGAACCTGTTCAAACTCAAGCAAGGCCAGGCGGCTACCCATGGCCTGTCCAAGGGCCGGGTCTTGAGCGCACTGGTGGTGCTGGGGCTGCTGGTGTTTTCCAAGTATTTCTACATGGCCAGTTTTACCAGCTACTTCACGTTCTATCTGATCGAGAAGTTCGACCTGTCGGTGGCCTCTTCGCAGTTGCACCTGTTCCTGTTTCTCGGCGCAGTGGCTGCGGGGACCTTTTTTGGTGGACCGATTGGCGACAGGATCGGACGCAAGGCGGTGATCTGGTTCTCGATCCTCGGCGTCGCACCGTTCACTCTGATCCTGCCTCACGTTGACCTGCTGTGGACCAGCATCCTCAGCGTGGTCATTGGCTTCATCCTCGCCTCGGCGTTCTCGGCCATCGTCGTATACGCCCAGGAACTGGTGCCGGGCAATGTCGGGATGATCGCCGGGGTCTTCTTCGGGCTGATGTTCGGCTTCGGTGGGATTGGCGCCGCGTTGCTGGGGCATCTGGCGGACATCCGTGGTATCGAGTATGTGTACTGGCTGTGCTCGTTCCTGCCGTTGCTCGGAGTGTTGGCGATTTTCTTGCCGAGCACCCGAAAGGCTTGAGAGAGCGGCTCAAGCATCCAGGTGAGCCGAGCGCTCGCTATCGCGAGCTTGCTCGCGAAGGTGTCGGCTCCTCCAGCATCATTCAGACTGACCCAACACCGTAGCGCCGCACCCAAATCCAGCATTACGCCATGGCTTGGCTTTTTGTTATGCTCGCCGCCTTCTTTCATGGATGAATACCGGGATAAGCCATGGCTAACGACACCCCGTCACGCATCGGGACGATACTGCTGGGCCTGCTTTTTGCCCTGATCGGCATTGGCTTGTTGGGCATTGCCATCAACCTCACCCTCGACCGCCGCGATTTCCTCGCTCGGGCACAGACCGCCGATGGCATTGTCAGCCACTTGAATGCCGGTGGTTCGCATCCCGAGATCGCCTTCACCACCCTCAGTGGCGAAAAGATTTCCTATCCCCAAGGCGGCTTTATCTTCGGCTACCAGAAAAACCAGCCCGTGCGGGTGCATTACCTGTCCGAGCAGCCGGCTGGCAGTGCGATCGTCGATGCCCCGGCCGCACTGTGGGGCACCTCCGGGGTGCTGGGGTTCATCGGTCTGGTGTTCACCCTTGTCGGCCTGCTGAAAGCCTTCCGTCAACGCGGTCGCGCTGCGGTTCATCCACATAAAGGACTTTGAACGTATGAGCTACAACATCCCACTCCCGGTCAATGAAAGTCGTTGGCAGTACCAGACCGCCAGCGGTGGCGGCCTGACCGTGGTCATGGTGGCGGGCAGCGGCGGCTCGATTACCCTGCGCTCACCCCAGGGCGAAGACGTCAGTTATCGCTATGGCGGTGTTGGCGTGGGTGTCGGGTTTGGCGCAAGGCTGCCGCGCTTTGGCAAGATCAATATCCAGATCAAGGGCAAGGGTGTAGCGGCGGCCGGTGCGGCGGAGGCGTTTCCCAGCACCGGCAAGGTGTTTGTCAGCGATGCCTTGGTCAATGGCGATCTGACCAGCGACGACATCACCGGCCCTTGCATGTATACCGAAGTGGGTGTGGGGCTGGGGATCGGCGGTTCGGCCACGGCCCTGCTGTTCGGGCTCGATCCCAAGTTGCTGGCGTTGTCGGTGGCCCTGAGCTCAAACCCGGCGACCTCGATCATCGCTTCGAGCACGGTCAACCGGCAACTGGCGCGCTCGGCCAAGGGCGCGGTGGTCATGGCCGGCGTGAACGCCGGTTTGCAGGCCGGTGGTGGTGCGGCGATCTACATGGGGTATCTGTTCTAGGAATGTGTTGCGGGGCCTTTCAACGCCAGGGGAGTCAACCTCTCGCGATAGTGGTGTCAGGCCCACCTCACACATGAAAAAGCCGCGAATCAACGCGGCTTTTTTACGGCAATGAAATCTAGACGTTGAAGCGGAAGTGCATCACGTCGCCATCCTTGACGATGTATTCCTTGCCTTCCAGACGCCATTTACCGGCTTCCTTGGCGCCCGCTTCGCCTTTGTACTGGATGAAATCCGAGTAGGCGATGACTTCGGCACGGATGAAGCCTTTTTCGAAGTCGGTGTGGATCACGCCGGCGGCCTGCGGTGCGGTGGCGCCGACGCGGACGGTCCAGGCGCGGACTTCCTCGACACCGGCGGTGAAGTAGGTCTGCAGGTGGAGCATCTCGTAGCCGGCGCGGATCACGCGGTTCAGGCCAGGTTCTTCCAGGCCCAGGGCCTCGAGGAACATGTCTTTCTCTTCACCGTCGTCCAGCTCGGCGATTTCCGCTTCGATCTTGTTGCAGACTGGAACGACCACGGCGCCTTCTTCTTCGGCAATGGCCTTGACCACGTCCAGGTGCGGGTTGTTTTCGAAACCGTCTTCAGCGACGTTGGCGATGTACATGACCGGTTTGGTGGTCAGCAGGTGGAAGCCCTTGATCACCAGCTTCTCGTCGGTGCTCATGTTCTTCATCAGGCTGCGCGCAGGCTTGCCTTCGGTGAAGTGGGCGATCAACTGCTCCAGCAGGCCCTTCTGGACGACGGCGTCCTTGTCGCCACCCTTGGCGTTGCGAGCCACTTTCTGCAGTTGTTTTTCGCAGCTGTCGAGGTCGGCGAAAATCAGTTCCAAGTCGATGATTTCGATGTCGCGTTTCGGGTCGACGCTGTTGGAGACGTGAATCACGTTCTCATCTTCGAAGCAGCGCACTACGTGGGCGATGGCATCGGTTTCACGGATGTTGGCCAAAAACTTGTTACCCAAGCCTTCGCCTTTCGACGCACCTGCCACCAGGCCTGCGATGTCAACGAATTCCATGGTGGTCGGCAGGATGCGCTTGGGGTTGACGATAGCCGCCAAGGCTTCCAGGCGCGGATCGGGCATCGGCACGATGCCGCTGTTCGGCTCGATGGTGCAGAAGGGGAAGTTCTCGGCCGCGATACCGGATTTGGTCAGGGCGTTGAACAGGGTGGACTTGCCGACGTTAGGCAGGCCGACGATGCCGCAATTGAATCCCATGGTGTTTCCCCTCGGATAAGTGTCAGGCCTTCTGGCTGTGCAGGTTTTTCATCGCACGGTTCCATTCACCGGCGAGGATATCCGGCAGCACGCCGAGGGCAAAGTCGATGCTGGCATCGAGTTTTTCCTGTTCGGCGCGAGGCGCACGACCCAGGACAAAGTTAGAAACCATACTGGCGACGCCCGGGTGGCCGATGCCAAGCCGCAGGCGGTGAAAGGTATTCTGATTACCCAGTTGCGCGATGATGTCGCGCAACCCGTTGTGACCGCCATGGCCGCCGCCTTGCTTGAGCTTGGCAACGCCCGGGGGTAGGTCGAGTTCGTCGTGGGCCACCAGGATTTCTTCAGGCTTGATGCGAAAGAAACCGGCCAATGCCGCCACGGCCTGGCCGCTGCGGTTCATGTAGGTGGTGGGAATCAACAGGCGAACATCCTGACCCTGATGCGAGAAGCGCCCGGTCAGGCCGAAATACTTGCGATCGGCCGCCAGGCTGACGCCTTGTGCGTGCGCGATGCGCTCAACAAAAAGGGCCCCTGCGTTATGCCGGGTCTGTTCGTATTCAGCGCCTGGATTTCCCAGGCCAACGATCAGTTTAATGGCAGTCACGATAGGGGCCCTTCCTGGAGTGTGGATAACAATGTCGCAATCAGGCGGTGTTGCGACAGTGGACGAAAATGGCGGATTTACCGTTAAGTAAACTTCGCGTTCTCGCCCGCTGTCTCGCTACGTTCCAGTCCGCGATGTTTCCGGTCACTCCGGCGACAGAGTGAAATTACTCTGCAGCGCCTTCTTCAGTGGCTTCTGGAGCAACACGTGGAGCGTGGACGTTGGCAACAGCCTTGTCATCGCCGTGTGCCAGAGCAACAAACTCAACGCCTTTAGGTGCCTTGAGGTCGGACAGGTGAATGATCGTGCCGACTTCGGCGTTAGCCAGGTCGACTTCGATGAATTCAGGCAGGTCTTTCGGCAGGCAGGAAACTTCCAGCTCGGAAGTCACGTGCGAGATCTCGCCGCCTTTCTTGACCGGAGCAGCTTCGTTGATGAAGTGCACTGGAACAACAGCAGTCAGCTTCTGACCGGCAACAACGCGGACGAAGTCAGCGTGCATCACGTGGCCTTTGGCCGGGTGACGCTGCAGGGCCTTGATCACGACGTTTTGCTTGGTGCCGCCAACGTTCAGCTCGATGATGTGGCTGTAGGCCGCTTCGTTTTCGAGCAGTTTGGCAACTTCCTTGGCCAGCATGCTGATGGACTCAGGGGCTTTGTCGCCACCGTAGACTACAGCTGGAACCAGGCTTGCGAGACGACGCAGGCGGCGGCTCGCACCTTTCCCCAGGTCGGAACGCACTTCAGCATTCAGAGTAAATTCGTTCATGTTGTATCTCCAAAATAGCCATGACCGAGTGACGTTTGCGACCAGCGTCAGGCACGGTATGGGCAAAAAAGCCCCGCCCCGACAGGTGATGTCGGGGCGGGGCGCTTTTCGTCAACGAGATGTCCAGGAAAGGGCAGGGCCCTTAGCGGAACATCGCGCTGATCGATTCTTCATTGCTGATGCGGCGAACCGCTTCGGCAACCACCGGCGCGATATCCAATTGACGGATACGTGCACAGGCTTGTGCGGCAGCGGACAGCGGGATGGTGTTGGTCACCACCAGCTCGTCCAGCACGGAATTTTCAATGTTCTCGATCGCTCGACCCGACAGCACAGGGTGTGTGCAGTAGGCGAAGACCTTGGCTGCGCCATGCTCTTTCAGGGCCTTGGCCGCATGGCACAGGGTGCCGGCGGTATCGACCATGTCATCGACCAGGATACAGGTGCGCCCTTCGACGTCGCCGATGATATGCATCACTTCGGAGTGATTGGCTTTCTCGCGGCGTTTGTCGATGATACCCAGATCCACGCCCAGGGATTTGGCAACGGCCCGTGCACGCACGACGCCGCCAATGTCCGGGGACACGATCATCAGGTTTTCGAAGCGCTGATCTTCAATATCATCCACCAGGACGGGGGAGCCGTAGATGTTATCCACGGGAATATCGAAGAAACCCTGAATCTGGTCAGCATGCAGATCAACCGTGAGGACACGGTCGATGCCGACTACGGTGAGCATATCAGCCACGACTTTCGCGCTGATCGCCACACGTGCGGAACGCGGACGGCGATCCTGACGGGCATAACCAAAGTAAGGAATAACAGCAGTGATACGAGTAGCCGAGGAACGACGGAAGGCATCAGCCATCACGACGAGTTCCATCAGGTTATCGTTGGTCGGAGCGCAAGTCGGCTGAATAATGAAGACGTCTTTACCGCGAACGTTTTCATTGATCTCGGCAGTGATTTCGCCGTCGGAAAACTTACCGACAGAAATGTCACCGAGAGGGATATGCAGCTGACGTACGACACGCCGAGCCAGATCGGGGTTGGCGTTCCCCGTAAAGACCATCATCTTGGACACGCGCAGTACCTGAAGGCTGAGGGTATACCTGGATGAGTATAGGAAAATGGCAGGGGCGGCTGGATTCGAACCAACGCATGGCAGGATCAAAACCTGCTGCCTTACCGCTTGGCGACGCCCCTGTATCTGTTGCTGCGAGTGCCCAGCACTCGATTCCTTTTAGAGCAGACTTTGCAGCTTGCGATGCAACATCGAAACGTTGCTTCCTTTTGCTACAAACCCTGTAAGGGTCTCTGTCAGAAGGGCCGAGACTTTATCAGCTTCAGCTTTGCTTGGGAAGCCCCCAAACACACAACTTCCAGTTCCGGTGAGTTTTGCTTCGGTAAATTTACCTAACAAATTCAAAGCGTTACGAACATCTGGATAACGCCTTGCTACCACCGGTAAGCAGTCATTTCGACTGTTTCCCTTGGGAACGGGGCGCACTTTAATGGGAGGAGAGTTACGTGTCAACAGTGGATCTGAAAAAATTTCTGCTGTACTTACAGAGACTTGCGGCACCAGCACCAAGTACCAGGGTTCTTCGGGTTCCACCGGGGTGAGTTTTTCCCCGACGCCCTCGGCAAAAGCGGCGTGGCCACGCACGAAAACCGGCACGTCGGCACCCAGCGTCAGGCCCAGGGCCGCCAGGCGATCGGCGTCCCAGCCAAGCTGCCACAAATGGTTGAGGCCCAATAAAGTCGTCGCGGCATTCGAACTGCCGCCACCGATGCCACCGCCCATGGGCAGGATTTTTTCGATCCAGATATCGATGCCCAGCGTACAGCCGGATTGTACCTGGAGCGTTTTCGCCGCTCGGACGATCAGGTTGTTGTCGTGGGGCACACCGTCGAACTCGGTGTGCAGGCGAATCACGCCGTCGTCGCGCACGGCAAAGGTGATCTCGTCGCCATAGTCGAGGAATTGAAATATCGTCTGCAACTCGTGGTAGCCGTCCGGGCGACGACCGAGGATGTGCAGCATCAGGTTGAGCTTGGCCGGGGAGGGCAGGGTCAGGCGTGCAGCGGTCATGTCATTGCCCCAGCTTGCGCGGCTGCCATTGCTTGATCACTAGCGTGACGTCGAGGTTGCTGCCGTGCAGCTTGATGCGTTCGGGCAGCCAGTAGCCGCTTTGCTGGGCATAGCTGAGGTATTCGATTTGCCAGTCATCCTGTTCCAGGTTGGACAGGCGGCTGTCGGCGTCGAGGGTCAGGCGGCTTTTACTGTCCGGTGCCGGCAGCCCGCGAACCCACCAGGTCAGGTGGGAAACCGGCAGTTTCCAGCCCAGTTGTTCTTCCAGTAGCGCTTCGGGGCTGGGTGCCTCGTAGCGTCCCTGGTTGGCGACTTCAAGCGAAACCTGGCCCGGCCGGCCGGTCAGGCGGGCCGCCCCGCGCCCCAGCGGGCCCGACAGGCGAATGTCGTAGTAGTCCTGGCGTTGCAGCCAGAACAGTGTGCCACTGCCCGAGTCTTTCGGGGCGCGGATGCCGATCTTGCCGTCGATCTGCCAGCCGTCGAGGCCGCTCAGTTGTTGCTTGTGCTCGCGCCACTGGGCCTGGGTACCCTGGCCCTGGACGGATTCACGGGCGCCGAAGCCCGCGCAACCGGCGAGCAGGGCAATGAAGCTGAAAACGATGAGATGGCGCAAAAACATAATCTTAAAGAGTCTCGGATCCGGTCAGGCGTTTGATGGTGCTGCGCAAGATGGGGCTGTCAGGCTGATCCTTGAGGAATCGGCTCCAGATCTGCCGGGCTTCACGTTGTTTGCCGTTGGCCCACAGGACTTCGCCCAGGTGAGCGGCGACTTCCTGGTCGGGAAAGCGCTCCAGGGCCTGGCGCAACAGGCGTTCGGCTTCGTCGAGATTGCCCAGGCGGTAATTGACCCAGCCAAGGCTGTCGAGCACGGCCGGGTCTTCCGGATTGATCTGGTGGGCCTGTTCGATCAGCAGCTTGGCTTCGTCATAACGGGTGGTGCGATCCGACAACGTATAGCCCAGGGCGTTGAGGGCCATGGCGTTGTCCGGGTCACGCTGGATGATCAGGCGCAGGTCTTTTTCCATCTGGGCCAGGTCATTGCGTTTTTCCGCCAGCATGGCGCGGGTATACAACAGGTTCAGATCGTCCGGGTATTGCTTCAAGGCTTGTTGCAGCACGCTCCAGGCCTTGTCGCCCTGATTGTTGGCCGACAGGGTTTCGGCTTCGATCAGGTACAGCTGGATGCCGTAGTCAGGTTGGGAGTCGCGTTGTACCGCGAGACGGCTCTGGGCGTCGGCGGTCTTGCCGTTGCTGATCAGGATATCGGCCTGGCGCAATTGCGCCGGCAGGTAGTCATTGCCCGGGCCGACCTGGGCGTACTCGATCAATGCGCTCTCGGGGTCGTTGCGTTCTTCGGCAATGCGGCCCAGGTTCAGGTGGGCCGAATCGACATGGCTTTCCCGGGCGATCAGGTCCTCCAGGTAACCCTTGGCCTCTTCCCAGGCCTTGGCTTCCAGGCAGACCAGCGCCAGGGAGTAGCGCAACTCGTCGTCTTCCGGGTATTGCTGGACCAGGCTGGAGAACTCCACCTTCGCGTCGTCCATGCGGTTGTTTTCCACCAGCATGCGGGCGTAGGTGAGGCGCAGGCGTTTGTCGTCCGGGTACTTCTTGATGCTTTTTTCCAGCAGTGGCAGCGCTTCGTCGCCACGGTTCAAGCCTTGCAGCAGGCGTGCGCGCAGCAGGATCGGCGCCACCTCGCCGGCTTCCGGCGGGTTGTCTTCCAGCAGGCTGAGAGCGCCTTGGGTGTCACCGTCCTGTTGCAACAGCAAGGCCTTGCCGAAAATCAGCTGGCCGTTGTTCGGGTGGCGCTGCAACAGGCGATCGAAGCTTTTCATCAGGCCGTTGCGGGTTTCCTGGTCGGTATCGGCGGCGGACAGCGCCAGGAAGTCGAAATGGGTGTCGCCCTTGCCGAGCAGGACTTTCTCCATATACACCATGGAGTCGTCGTAGCGCCCGGCCCGGGCCAGTTGCACGGCGGCGGCGCGCTGCGCCTCGAGGTCATCGGGCGCATTCCTGGCCCAGATCAACGCGGTATCCAGCGCGGGCTGGTCGGCGCCCAGGTATTCGGCTATGCGAAATGCGCGCTCGGAGATGCCCGGGTCCTGGGTGTTGATGGCCTGGGTCACGTAGTTGTCCAGCGCAATGTCGAAGCGATTGCGCTGGCCGGCCAGTTCGGCGCTCAACAGGCTGAAGATGGTTTCCTCGCTGAACGAGCCGTAGACCTTGGGTTTTTCAGGGGCCTGCACACTGTCCTCGACGGGCGGCGTACCGTCCGTCGAAACGGGGGCCATGGACTGGCAGCCGCTGAGCAAGGCAAGGGCGAGGAGCAACGCGGAAGATCTATTCATATAGGAAGAGGACGACTAACCTGCGGTCGGATCATCATGACACAAGCCTTGGGTCAAACATAACCGCCCCGTCGATTTACCGCCCCAGGGCAGGGCGATAGAGATCGAGTGGTTGTTCTGAATCTGGCGAAGTAGGACAATTGCCGGCTTCACGTCACCATCAGCGACCTTGAATGGCCTTCCTTGCACTTGGTATTAACCACAAGACTGCTTCAGTAGACGTCCGCGAGCGCGTGGCCTTTACGCCTGAGCAGCTGGTTGAGGCCCTGCAGCAGCTCTGCCGACTCACCGACAGCCGCGAAGCTGCGATCCTCTCCACCTGCAATCGCAGCGAGCTGTATATAGAACAGGATCACGTTTCAGCCGATTCAGTGCTGCGCTGGCTGGCTGAATACCATGATTTGAGCCTTGAAGAGCTGCGCGCCAGCGCCTATGTGCATGAAGACGATGCGGCCGTTCGTCACATGATGCGCGTCGCCTCGGGGCTCGACTCGCTGGTGCTGGGCGAGCCGCAGATTCTCGGCCAGATGAAATCAGCCTATGCCGTGGCCCGCGAGGCCGGCACTGTCGGCCCGTTGCTGGGGCGCTTGTTCCAGGCCACATTCAATGCCGCCAAGCAGGTGCGCACCGACACCGCCATCGGCGAGAACCCGGTGTCCGTGGCATTCGCCGCGGTCAGCCTGGCGAAACAGATTTTCAGTGACTTGCAACGCAGCCAGGCGCTGCTCATTGGCGCCGGCGAGACCATCACCCTGGTCGCCCGCCATCTCCATGACCTGGGTGTGAAACGCATTGTCGTCGCCAACCGGACCCTGGAGCGGGCCAGCACTTTGGCCGAACAGTTCGGTGCCCATGCGGTGCTGCTGTCAGACATTCCCGCCGAGCTGGTGCACAGTGACATCGTCATCAGTTCCACCGCCAGCCAGTTGCCGATCCTCGGCAAGGGTGCCGTGGAAAGTGCCCTGAAGCTGCGCAAGCACAAGCCGATCTTCATGGTGGACATCGCCGTTCCCCGGGACATCGAGCCGGAAGTCGGCGAACTGGACGACGTTTACCTCTATAGCGTCGACGACCTGCACGAGGTGGTCGCCGAGAACCTCAAGAGCCGGCAGGGCGCGGCCCAGGCGGCGGAAGAGATGATCGGTGTCGGCGCCGAGGACTTCATGGTACGCCTGCGCGAGCTGGCGGCGGTGGACGTGCTCAAGGCGTATCGTCAACAGAGCGAACGCCTGCGCGACGAGGAGCTGCAAAAGGCCCAGCGCCTGCTGGCCAATGGCGGCAGCGCCGAAGAGGTGCTGGTGCAACTGGCCCGCGGCCTGACCAACAAGCTGCTCCACGCCCCCAGTGTCCAGCTCAAGAAGCTGACCGCCGAAGGCCGCCTCGATGCGCTGGCCATGGCCCAGGAACTCTTTGCCCTCGGTGAGGGCTCACCGGATAGCTTTTCGGATAAAAAATCGCAATGAAAGCGTCACTGCTCAACAAGCTGGACATCCTCCAGGACCGTTTCGAAGAACTGACCGCCTTGCTGGGCGATGGCGAAGTCATTGCCGACCAGAACAAATTCCGCACCTATTCCAAGGAGTACGCGGAAGTCGAGCCGATTGTCGCCACCTATAAACAGCTGCTTAAAGTGCAGGGCGACCTTGAAGGCGCCCAGGCGCTGCTCAAGGACAGCGACCCGGACATGCGCGAAATGGCCGTGGAGGAAGTCCGTGAAGCCAAGGAGCAACTGGTTGAATTGGAAAGCAACCTGCAACGCATGCTGCTGCCCAAGGATCCGAACGACGGACGCAACGTGTTCCTTGAGATCCGTGCCGGCACTGGTGGCGACGAGGCGGCGATTTTTTCCGGCGACCTGTTCCGCATGTATTCGCGTTATGCCGAGCGTCGCGGTTGGCGGGTGGAGATCCTGTCGGAGAACGAAGGCGAACACGGCGGCTATAAAGAAGTCATCGCCCGGGTCGAAGGCGATAATGTCTACGGCAAGCTGAAATTCGAGTCCGGCGCCCACCGCGTACAACGCGTGCCGGCCACCGAATCCCAGGGGCGTATCCACACCTCGGCCTGCACCGTGGCGGTATTGCCCGAGCCGGACGAGCAGGAAGCCATCGAGATCAACCCGGCGGACCTGCGGGTCGACACTTACCGCTCCTCCGGCGCGGGCGGCCAGCACGTCAACAAGACCGACTCGGCGATTCGCATCACGCACTTGCCTTCCGGCATCGTGGTCGAGTGCCAGGAAGAACGCTCCCAGCACAAGAACCGTGCGCGGGCCATGGCCTGGTTGTCGGCCAAACTCAACGACCAGCAGACCAGCGCCGCCGCCAATGCCATCGCCAGTGAACGCAAACTGCTGGTGGGCTCGGGCGATCGATCCGAGCGGATCCGTACCTACAACTTCGCCCAGGGCCGGGTCACCGACCATCGGGTCAACCTGACCCTGTATTCCCTGGACGAGATCCTGGCCGGTGGTGTCGACGCGGTGATCGAGCCGTTGCTGGCCGAATACCAGGCCGATCAGTTGGCGGCGATTGGCGAGTGAACACAGGTGAATAAATGACCATCATCGCCAGTCTGTTACGCGCTGCCGAACTGCCGGATTCGCCCTCGCCACGGTTGGATGCCGAGTTGTTGCTGGCCGCGGCCCTGGGCAAGTCCCGCAGCTTCCTGCACACCTGGCCCGAGCGGATCGTACCCAGTGAGGCAGCGTTGCTGTTCTGCGAATACCTGCGGCGGCGTCGCTCCGGCGAGCCGGTGGCGTACATCCTCGGGCAACAGGGCTTCTGGAAGCTCGACCTGGAAGTCGCGCCTCATACCTTGATCCCGCGTCCCGACACCGAGCTGCTGGTGGAAACCGCGCTGGCTTTGTTGCCGGCCACACCGGCCCGGGTCCTGGACCTGGGCACCGGCAGCGGTGCGATTGCCCTGGCATTGGCCAGCGAGCGTCCGGCCTGGAAAGTCACCGCGGTCGACCGGGTGCTGGAGGCCGTAGCCCTGGCCGAACGCAATCGCCAGCGCTTGGATCTGCACAACGTCACGGTGCTCAGCAGCCACTGGTTCAGTGCGCTGGAAGGCACCCGTTTCGAGTTGATCATCAGCAACCCGCCGTACATTGCAGCCAGCGATCCGCACCTGGCCGAGGGTGACGTGCGTTTCGAGCCGTCCAGCGCCCTGGTTGCCGGGCCGGACGGGCTCGATGATTTGCGCCAGATCGTTGCCCAAGCCCCGGCTCACCTTGAGCCGGGTGGCTGGGTGATGCTCGAGCACGGCTACGACCAGGCCGAAGCGGTGCGCGATTTGCTGCGCACCCAAGGCTTTGTCGAAGTCCACAGCCGCAAGGACCTGGGTGGTCATGAACGCATCAGCCTGGGGTGCCTGCCGTGCTGAACGATCAGGAGTTGTTGCGCTATAGCCGGCAGATTCTGTTGCAGCACGTCGACATTGACGGCCAATTGCGGCTCAAGCAAAGCCGCGTGTTGATCATCGGCCTTGGCGGGCTCGGTGCCCCGGTGGCGTTGTACCTGGCCGCCGCTGGCGTGGGTGAGATGCACCTGGCGGATTTCGACAGCGTCGACCTGACCAACCTGCAACGCCAGATCATTCACGACACCGACAGCGTCGGCCTGAGCAAGGTCGACTCGGCGATGCGGCGCCTGGGGGCGATCAACCCCGAAGTTCGGCTGATGCCTCACCGGATGGCCATGGACGAGGACAGCCTGGCCGCCGCGGTCGCGGCGGTGGATGTGGTGCTCGACTGTTCGGACAATTTCTCGACCCGCGAAGCGGTGAACGCGGCCTGTGTCGCGACGGGCAAACCGCTGGTCAGTGGCGCGGCGATTCGCCTGGAAGGGCAGTTGTCGGTATTCGATCCACGCCGGCCTGAAAGCCCTTGCTATCACTGCCTCTACGGCCACGGCAGCGACGCCGAGCTGACCTGTAGCGAGGCCGGCGTGATCGGTCCGTTGGTGGGGTTGGTGGGTAGCCTGCAAGCCCTTGAAGCCTTGAAGTTGTTGGCCGGTTTCGGTGAGCCGCTGGTGGGGCGCCTGCTGTTGATCGACGCCTTGGGTACACGGTTCCGCGAGCTGCGGGTCAAGCGTGATCCCGGTTGCAGCGTCTGTGGTGGTCAGCATGAGTGAGGCGCCGGTCGGTGTGCTCGACTCGGGTGTCGGCGGGTTGTCGGTGCTGGGGGAGATCCGTCGGCTGCTGCCCAATGAGTCGCTGTTGTACGTGGCCGACTGTGGGCATATTCCTTACGGCGAAAAGACCCCGGAGTACATTCGGCAACGCTGCGCTGTCATTGCCGATTTTCTCCTGGGGCAGGGCGCCAAGGCGTTGGTCGTTGCCTGTAATACGGCAACGGTCGCTGCCGTTGCCGACCTGCGCCGTGATTTCCCCCATTGGCCCATCGTTGGCATGGAGCCGGCAGTCAAGCCGGCGGCCGCCGCGACCCGCAGCGGTATCGTCGGCGTATTGGCCACCACCGGCACTTTGCAGAGCGCCAAGTTCGCCGCTTTGCTCGACCGCTTCGCCACCGACGTGCGAGTCATCACGCAACCGTGTCCGGGGCTGGTGGAGTTGATCGAAACGGGTGATTTGCAAAGCCCGGCCCTGTATCAACGGTTGCAAGGGTACGTCGAGCCTTTGCTGGCGGCCGGCTGCGATACGCTGATCCTGGGGTGCACGCATTATCCGTTTCTCAAGCCATTGCTCGCGCGGATGATTCCCGGGCACATCAGCCTCATCGACACAGGGGCCGCGGTGGCCCGGCAACTTCAACGCCTGTTGACTGAACGAGGATTATTGGCTGAAGGACCGGCCAGTGAAACGCACTTCTGGACGAGCGCAGACCCGATACATTTGAGAAAAATCCTACCTACGCTATGGCATTCGTCTGGCGTTGTGCGAAGCTTAGATCTGTAAAAAAAACGTGAAAATTATGTAAATCGAGCTGAACTTCTGTTTTAGCGCGGATTTCTATAGCGTTGTGTGTTTGTAACAAAATCAACTAAGTCTGTTCGGAAAAGGATGTTTCTAATGAAGCGCTTATTCTGCTTTGCCGCGATTGCGGCTGCATTGTTGGGGCACACTTATACTGCGCAGGCAGCGGGTGTGGAGTTTGGGGTGGGCCAGACCAGCGACTCGACCATGACCTATCGACTGGGCATGCAGTTCGACTGGGACAAAAGTTGGCTGCAAAGTGACGTCGGCCGCCTGACCGGCTATTGGAGCGGCGCCTATACCTATTGGGATGGGGATGAGGCATCGAGCAACCACAGCCTGTCGTTCTCGCCGGTTTTTGTCTATGAATTCGCCGGTCAGAACGTGAAGCCTTACATCGAGGCCGGTGTGGGCGTCGCGCTGTTCGCCAACACCGAAGTGGAAACCAACAAGCTCGGCACGGCGTTCCAGTTCGAAGACCGTATCGGTTTCGGCCTGCGCTTCAATGGCGGACATGAAGTGGGCATTCGCGCCACGCACTACTCCAACGCCGGTATCAAGTCGACCAACGACGGTGTGGAAAGCTACGCGCTGCACTACACGATGCCGCTGTAACACTTAAATACTGTGGGAGCGAGCTTGCTCGCGATAGCGATAGACCAGTCACCCTGGAGTTGTCTGACCTACCGCTATCGCGAGCAAGCTCGCTCCCACAGGTTGTTTCGCCTACCGATACGCCGTCGCAATGCCCTGGCGTTCTTCCAGGCATTCCGGCGCGCCCATCTCGAACTCGCGGCAAATCAGCGGGCGTTTTTCGTAGATGGTGCACATCATGCTGTCGCGGTCCAGGGCTGCGCACCAGCCATCGTCGAGACGCAGCATCACTTCCCCGCCCCAATCGTCCGTATCGATAAAACGTTCCGGCACGCCGGTGTCGGTGATCAGCATCACTTCCAATTGGCAGCAGCACGCCGCGCAGGTCGAGCACGTGACCGCCGGTGTCGGGATTTCCTGGAGGGGGATGGTTTTCATGGCGCGCAGTGTAAGGTAATCGGCGGCTCAGGGGCGTCCCTTGATCGGACAGCCGTTTATTGCCTGGCCTGCATCGATGTCGGACGGCAGGGTTTCGGTGGATGAAGGCAAGGGCCAAAGGGCGGTCATGGACGCGATGGAGAGTACGACTTCCCGGGGGCGTTCGACCAATTGATCCAGCACATGTCGCGCCGCTTCTTCTGACGACCAGTGGGTCGGGGCGGGGAAACAATCATCGGGCCCCAGCGCTGGGCCATCGAAGCCAGGGTGGACCAATGTCACGTCGATGCCGGCGAGCGCCAATCCTGTCCGAGCCGATTCGAACAGATGACGCATCCCGTTGCCCCCGGCTTCGATTTGCGAAGGCGGCAGGTAAGTCGCCGGGCTGGCAAGCCCCACCAGATGAGGAGCGGTCCCGGCGCGCAACAAGGGCGTGGCCACTTCAATGCAGAAGCTGGCGGCCAGCAGGTTGCTGCGCACGATATGCTCGATCAAGGCCTGGTCGGCAGGTTGTCCGTCAACGTACTCAGCCGTTCCGGCATTGAGGATGACCTGATCCAGGGCGCCCCATTGTCGAGTGATGTGTTCGACGATCTCGCACACGGCCTGGCTGTCGGTCAAATTGCCGGGCAGTGTCAGCACTTGTCCTGGGTAACGTGTCGAAAGGCGCTCGCATGAGCGGGCCGAGCGCGAACTGACGGCCAGGTATGCACCTGTCTCGAGTATCGCTTCAGCCAACGAAGCGCCGATGCCATTGCCAGCCCCGGTGAGCCAATAGCGCCGTGGCAGTTTTACACCCATTCCATACTCCTTTCGATTGCGCATCGCACCGAGACACAGCCTTCAGTCGAGAGTCCATACGATTAGTAAGACTATATGTCATCGGGTAGATATTGCATCCCGTGGCCCGGCAATTTCATGTTCGCTGATCGCCCACCCTTGTTGCAGCGGCGTCCTGTCGTCCCGGCAGGTTTCTGAACGCTGCCAGTGCACGCGCCCTGGATTCGCGCAAATCGACGATCGGTGCCGGATAATCCACTGCGCCGAACAAGCCGCCTTGGGTATTTGGGCTATGGACCTGATGTCTGTCCAGATCGTTCAGTTCGGGTAACCAGTACTTGATAAACAGGCCCTCGCGGTCAAATTTCTCTGACTGGCTCAAAGGGTTGAAGATGCGAAACCAAGGCGCCGAGTCGGTACCGGTTGAGGCGCTCCACTGCCAGCCGCCATTATTGGCGGCCAGGTCGCCGTCGATCAGGTGCTGCATGAAAAAGCGCTCGCCTTCGCGCCAATCGATCAGCAGGTTCTTGGTCAGGAACATGGCGACCACCATCCGCAAGCGGTTGTGCATCCAACCGGTTTCCAGCAATTGACGCATGGCCGCATCAATGATCGGCAGGCCGGTGCGTGCCTGTTTCCAGGCCTCCAGTTCTGCGGGGACCTTACGCCAGGCCAGTGCCTCGGTTTCCGGGCGGAACGCGCGGTGGCGCGACACACGTGGATAGCCCACCAAGATGTGTTTATAGAACTCACGCCAGAGCAATTCATTGATCCAGGTCACAACCCCGGCACTTCCACTCTCGAATTCACCCCGATTGGCTTGCAGCGCGGCATGCAGGCACTGCCGTGGCGACACCACCCCGGCCACCAGGTAGGCCGAGAGCTGGCTGGTGCCGGGCCGGGCAGGGAAGTCCCGTTCGCGCTGGTAGTCGTCGAGGTGCTGCTCGACAAAACTGTCCAGGCGCCGTCGGGCTTCGCTTTCGCTGGCGGGCCAGAGGGCGCGCAATGCTTCACTGGGCGGGGCGAACCCCTCGACTTGCGTCGGCACCGGATCGCGGGCGATGCCGGTGGGGGCCTGCGGCAACGGTGGGGCGACCAGGCCGGGCAATGAAAAGTGCAGACGGTTGTAGCAGACCTTGCGGAACTGACTGAACACTTGGAAGTAATTGCCGGTCTTGGTCAGCACGCTGCCGGGCTTGAACAGCAGTTGGTCGAGGTGACTGTGGAACTCAATGCCCTGGTCATTCAATGCGCGGGCGACCTCGGCGTCGCGTTGCGTTTCATTCACGCCGTACTCTTCGTTGACATGCACGGCATCGGCGTTCAGTTCGCGACACAGCTTGAGCAGCACGCGCGGGGCCTGGTGCCAATACGCGGCATCGCGGATCAATAGTGGGATGTTCAATGCATCCAGGGCCGTGCTCAACGCGCCGAGGTTGCGCAACCAGAAGTCGATCTTGCACGGTGCGTCATCATGGAGACGCCATTGCCCGGGGCTGGTCAGGTACACCGCTACGCATGGACCTTGGGCTGCGGCGGCCGCCAGGGCGGTGTTGTCGCGCAGTCGCAAATCGCTGCGCAGCCAGATCAGTTGCATGCTGTTTTTTCCATCTTAAAAGAGTTCTCGGCGGCTCAGTTCGCGGTGAGCCGACAGCGGGTCTTCGGCCCAGGACACCTGCGTCATCGAGGCGCCTGTGGATAACTGGGCGTGGTGGAGCAACGCGGTCGGGCCGGCAATGATGACCGGGCAATCGATTCCGCTCAGTAGCCTGGGCAGTTGGGGCAGGTTGATGGCGTGACTGGAATACAGCAGCACGCCACGGGCCTTGAGGCGTTCCACCGCCAGGGCCAGTTCCCCCGCCGGTAGCGGGCTGTCGAACACTTCCACCGGACAGTCGGCGCTGCTGGCCAGCCAGGCGGTGAGCCACAGGTGCGGCTCTTGGGGCAAGTCCGAATGACTGACCAGCAACAGTGGCGCACCGCGCAGTTGGCGATTGTTGTGGTAGATCCGGCTGCCGAACTTGCTGCGCAGCCACGAATACAGGAAAACCCGTTCCAGCTGTGCGCCGAACTGGCCTTGCCAGCGCAGGTGCAGCTCTGCCAGCAACGGCAACAGTAATTGCTCGCACACGGTCCAGGGTGGATACAGCGCCATCGCCTGGTTGACCAAATCATCGATCTGGCGCTCGGCCAGTTGCGTCACCGCCAGCACAAAGGCGTGGCGCTGACGCTGCCAGTCGTTCTCCGGTGGCTGTGCAGGTTCTGTCGGCGGTGGTGTGTCCAGCAACGGCTTGATCTTGCTGACCGCAACGCCACGATCGATCCAGGTGAGGATGCTCCGGATCCGTTGCACATGCTCGGCATTGAACAGTCGGTGGCCCTTGGGTGTACGGTGCGGCACGATCAGGCCGTACCGACGCTCCCAGGCCCGCAGCGTGATGGCGTTGACACCGGTTTGCCGGGCGACCTCGCGTATGGGCAACCAGCCTTGGGCCAAGGCTTTGGCAAAATCGGCTCCCAGGTCTTCGCGGGCGCTGGCGTCAGGGTCGTTTTTCATTAGATAGCGTTTCGCAAGCTGAGGTTCTCCGGGTGCGGTTGCAGGTAGACCTGCTGCGCCAGATAAGGATCGGGGTGCTGGCGCAGGTGATGCTTGAGCAACGTCAGCGGCACCACCAAGGGCACGATGCCGAGGCGATATTGCCCGATGAGTTGCTGCACCTCCTGCTTGTCCTCGGCGTCGATGGTGCGCTTGAGGTAGCCGCTCAGGTGTTGCAGGACATTGGTGTGGGTGCGGCGGGTGGCGCATTTCTTCAAGGCGGCCATCAATGCACTGAAATAGCGTGGGCCCAGCTCATTGGGATCGGCCTTGCCCATGTTGCCCAGCAGTTTGCCCAAGGTTTTGTACTGCACTGGGTTGTGAGCCATGAGCAGGTATTTGTAGCGCGAGTGGAACTCGATCAAGTCGCGACGGGTCAGGCCCTGGCGGCGCAAGGTTTGCCAGGCGGCATAGGCAAACACCCGGGTCAGGAAGTTCTCCCGCAGCACCGGGTCGTTGAGGCGACCGTCCTCCTCCACCGGCAGGTCGGGATGTCGTTCGCAAAAGGCCTGGGCATAGATGCCGCGCCCGCCGCCGTCCTGGGGAACCCCGTTGTGGTCATAGACCTTGACCCGCTCCAGTCCGCAGGACGGCGATTTCTGCATGAAGATGTAGCCGCAGATGTCACCCAATTCGTCCGCCATCTGCTGACCGTAGTCGGCCAATGGCCGGGTTACGTTGAGTTCGCGATTCACCGTGCCCAGTGCTTGGGGGTGTTCGGGGTTGCCCACCAGGCGGATGGGCTCCCGGGGAATGCCCAGGCCGATGGCGACTTCGGGGCACACCGGCACGAAATCGAAGTAGTCGACCAAGGTGCGGCTGCACAACGGCGATTGTTTGTGCCCGCCGTTGAAGCGAACTTCGGCGCCCATCAAGCAGGCGCTGATGGCGATTCTGGGTTTGGCGGTGGCTGCACTGGGCATGGGCGACCTCTGAGTAAAGTTATACAGAATTATTTTTCTGTACAATATTTTCATCATAGGTCCGAACGCGCACAAGTCAACCGGATTTACAGAGGCGCTGGGCGACGTCAGTGGGGTGTCGCAGGCAGGCTGCTGTCTCGTTCGACAGCAGCGAAGAGCGATGGGGCGTGCGATCTACTGCAGGCTGGCATGCAGGCGGCGTGCAGCTTCCTGGCCGCTGAGCCAGGCGCCTTCGACCCGACCGGACAGGCACCAGTCGCCGCATACATACAGGCCCAGGTCGGCATCGGCCAGGGCGCCCCATTCGTGGCTACCGGCGGGGCGGGCATACAGCCAGCGATGGGCCACGCTGAAACTCGGTGCGGGCATCGCACTGTGCAGCAGTTCGGCGAAGGCGCCGTGCAGGTGTTCGATCACCGCTTCCTTGGACAGGTCGATGTGCTGCCGGCTCCAGTCGCTGGTGGCGTGCAGCACCCAGGTGTCGAGCTTGCTGTCGCGTCCTGGTTTGCTGCGGTTGCGCGCCAGCCAGTCCAGCGCACTGTCCTGCACGAAGCAACCTTCCATGGGCGTATCCAGCGGAGCTTCGAAGGCCAGCGCCACGGCCCAGGTCGGGTCCATCTTCACGCCGGCGGCCACGGCGGCCAGTTTCGGTACGGCGGCCAGCAATGCGGTGGCCTGGGGGGCGGGCGTGGCGATCACCACCTGGCCGAAGGGGCCGTGGGTGAAACCTTCCGCGTCCTGCAGGTGCCAATGTTCCTGACCGCGGTACACCTCGGTGATCCGGCAGGAAAACTGAACTTGCAACGTGTCGAGCAAGGCGCGGGTGATCGCGCTCATTCGCGGCGTGCCGACCCAGCGGGTCTGCTCATCCGGCGAGGGGCTCAGTTGTCCATTCTGGAAGTTGTAGAGCTGCGGGTTCCATTCCGCGGCCCAGCCTTTGGCTTGCCAGCGCTGGACCTCCGTGACGAAGCGGCGGTCGCGGGCGGTGAAGTATTGCGCGCCCATGTCCAGCGCGCCGGCGTCGCTACGCTTGCTCGACATGCGTCCGCCACTGCCGTGGCTTTTATCGAAGAGTTGAACGATATGCCCGGCCTCCGTCAGGGCCTGGGCGGCTGAAAGTCCGGCGATGCCGGTGCCGATGATTGCGATAGGTACAGTCATGAGGGCCTCGTTTACCTTTCTGTACAGACTACGCCGTCGTTTAAACCTGTACAATTCGGGTTTTTGGTATAAGTTTTACCGTTCGCGTTTGGGCAGGTTGTCCTATTGTTAAACACAGACCCTGTCCGATACGAAAAATCCCTGCTTATAAAAATAGACTAATGGGCCGGGTAAAACGCGATGCGAGGAACATCTCATGCACATATTGCTGACCGGCGGTACTGGTTTGATCGGACGTCAGCTCTGCCGCCTCTGGTTGCAGCAGGGACATCGCTTGACGGTATGGAGTCGCCGACCCGAAGAGGTGGCGAAAATCTGCGGGGCATCGGTGCGGGGCGTGGCCAAGCTCGACGAAATCGACGAGCCGGTGGACGCGGTGGTCAACCTCGCGGGAGCGCCGATTGCCGACCGTCCCTGGAGCCACAAACGCAAGATGTTGTTGTGGAGCAGTCGCATCACGTTGACGGAAGTTCTGCTGGCGTGGCTGGAGCGTTGCGAGCAGAAACCGCAGGTGTTGATTTCCGGATCCGCGGTGGGCTGGTACGGCGACGGTGGCGAGCGTGAGTTGACCGAGGCGTCGGGGCCGGTGAGTGAAGATTTCGCCAGCCAGTTGTGCATCGCCTGGGAAGAAACCGCGCAACGGGCCGAGGCGTTGGGGCTGCGTGTGGTGCTGGTGCGTACCGGCCTGGTGCTGTCTGCCGAGGGCGGCTTTTTGTCGCGGTTGCTGCTGCCGTTCAAACTGGCGCTGGGCGGGCGTATCGGCAATGGTCGGCAGTGGATGCCGTGGATTCACATCGACGATCAAATCGCCCTGATTGATTTTCTTCTGCACCGCATCGACGCCAGCGGTCCTTATAATGCGTGCGCGCCGAACCCGGTGCGCAACCGCGATTTTGCCAAGGCCCTGGGGCACGTATTGCATCGGCCGGCCGTGGTGCCGATGCCGGAGCTTGCGCTGAAGGTCACGCTGGGGGAATTGTCCTTGTTGTTGCTTGGCGGCCAGCGCGCCACGCCCGCCCGATTGCAGGCGGCGGGTTTCACATTCCGGTTCACTGATTTGCCTGCGGCCTTGGAAGACTTGTCCAGCCGCCTTTGAAATAGGACGTTGCATGACCGATCACGCGTTGCTTCTGGTGAATCTGGGTTCGCCTGCCTCCACTTCGGTGGCCGATGTGCGCCGCTATCTCAATCAATTCCTGATGGATCCGTATGTCATTGACTTGCCATGGCCGGTGCGGCGCTTGTTGGTATCGCTGATCCTGATCAAGCGTCCGGAGCAGTCGGCCCATGCCTATGCCTCGATCTGGTGGGAGGAGGGATCGCCGTTGGTGGTGCTCAGTCGCCGGCTGCAACAGGCCATGACCGCGCAGTGGAGTCAGGGCCCGGTGGAACTGGCGATGCGTTATGGTGAGCCATCCATTGAGTCGGCGCTGGTGCGGCTGGCGAGCCAGGGTCACAAGAAGATCACGTTGGCGCCGTTGTACCCGCAGTTCGCCGACAGCACCGTGACCACGGTGATCGAGGAGGCCAAGCGAGTCGTGCGGGAGCAGAAACTCAATGTGCAGTTTTCGATCCTCCAGCCGTTCTACGATCAGCCCGAATACCTCGACGCCCTGGTGGCCAGCGCCAAGCCGTACCTGATGCAGGAGCACGATCATCTGTTGTTGAGCTTCCATGGCTTGCCGGAACGGCACCTGACCAAGCTCGACCCGACGGGGTTTCATTGCTTCAAGGATGCCGACTGCTGCAAGAATGCGCCGCCGGAGGTCATGGCGACCTGTTACCGCGCGCAATGCATCCGCACGGCCAGCCTGTTCGCCCAACGCATGGGGCTGGCGGATGGCAAATGGTCGGTGTCGTTCCAGTCGCGGTTGGGACGGGCCAAGTGGATCGAACCCTACACCGAGGCGCGCCTGGAGGAACTGGCTAAGAGCGGCGTGAAGAAAGTGCTGGTGATGTGCCCGGCGTTCGTGGCCGACTGCATCGAGACCCTGGAAGAAATCGGCGATCGCGGCCGCGAGCAGTTCCGTGAGGCGGGGGGGGAGGAGTTGGTGCTGGTGCCTTGCCTCAATGATGAGGCGCAGTGGGCGCAGGCGTTGAGTACCCTCTGCGAACGGGCTCCGATAGCTTTGTGAGGTTCAAGGGCCTCATCGCGAGCAAGCTCGCTCCCACAGTGGATCTCGAGTGATCACAAAATTTGTGTTCACGACAGACCCCCTTGTGGGAGCGAGCTTGCTCGCGATGGCTTTCTGACTGGCAACAAAGCACTTCAGAGCAGCGGCTCGTCTGCCTTCTTCTGCTTCCAGCCGTCATTGCCCGGCAGCAGCAGGTTCAGCGCGATCGCCACCACCGCGCACAGCGCGATGCCTTTGAGGCCGAAGTCGTCCGGGCCGGTGCCGGTGCCTACCAGTACGCCACCGATGCCGAACACCAGCGTCACCGAAACGATCACCAGGTTGCGCGCTTCGCCCAGGTCGATCTTGTGGCGGATCAGCGTGTTCATGCCCACTGCCGCAATCGAACCGAACAACAGGCACAGGATCCCGCCCATCACGGGCACCGGGATGCTTTGCAGCAGCGCGCCGAACTTGCCGATGAACGCCAGGCTGATGGCAAAGATCGCCGCCCAGGTCATGATCTTCGGGTTGTAGTTCTTGGTCAGCATCACCGCGCCGGTCACTTCGGCGTAGGTAGTGTTGGGCGGGCCACCGAACAGGCCGGCGGCGGTGGTGGCAATGCCGTCACCGAGCAGTGTGCGGTGCAGACCGGGTTTTTTCAGGTAGTCGCGACCGGTCACGCTGCCCACGGCAATCACGCCGCCGATGTGCTCGATGGCCGGCGCCAGCGCCACCGGTACGATGAACAGGATCGCCTGCCAATTGAACTCCGGTGCGGTGAAGTTCGGCAGGGCGAACCACGGCGCGGCGGCGATTTTCGCGGTGTCCACGACGCCGAAGAAAAACGCCATGGCGAAGCCCACCAGCACGCCGGAGATGATCGGCACCAGGCGGAAAATGCCTTTGCCGAACACCGCTACGATCAGCGTGGTCAGCAGGGCTGGCATCGAAATCATCATCGCGGTCTGATAATGAATCAGCTCGGTGCCATCGCCGGCCTTGCCCATTGCCATGTTGGCGGCAATCGGCGCCATGGCCAGGCCGATGGAAATGATCACCGGGCCAATCACCACTGGCGGCAGCAGCCGGTCGATGAACCCGGTGCCCTTGATCTTCACCGCCAGGCCCAGAAAGGTGTAGACGAAACCCGCCGCCATCACGCCGCCCATGGTCGCCGCCAGGCCGAACTGGCCCTTGGCGAGGATGATGGGGGTGATGAAGGCAAAGCTCGAGGCCAGGAACACCGGCACCTGGCGCCCGGTGACGACCTGGAACAGGATCGTTCCCAGGCCGGCGGTGAACAGCGCCACGTTGGGGTCCAGCCCGGTGATCAGCGGCATCAATACCAGCGCGCCGAAGGCGACGAACAGCATCTGCGCGCCGGACAGGACCTGGCGCCAGAGCGGATCGTTGAACTCATCCTGCATGCTCAAGCGTCCTTCTGCTTGGTGCCGAAGATCTTGTCGCCGGCATCGCCCAGGCCCGGGATGATGTAACCATGCTCGTTGAGTTTCTGGTCGATGGACGCGGTGTAGATGGTCACATCCGGGTGGGCGTCCTGCACGGCCTTGATGCCTTCGGGGGCGGCGACCAGCACCATGGCGCGGATGTCCCGGCAACCGGCCTTTTTCAACAGGTCGATGGTGGCGACCATGGAGCTGCCGGTGGCGAGCATCGGGTCGATGATCATCGCCAGGCGCTCGTCGATTTCCGGGACCAGTTTTTCCAGGTAGGTGTGCGCTTGCAGGGTCTGCTCGTTGCGAGCCACGCCCACGGCGCTGACCTTGGCCCCCGGGATCAGGCTCAGTACGCCCTCGAGCATGCCAATGCCGGCGCGCAGGATCGGCACCACGGTGATTTTCTTGCCGGCGATTTTCTCGACCTGGACCGTACCGGCCCAACCGTCGATTTCATAGGACTCCAGCGGCAGGTCCTTGGTGGCTTCGTAGGTGAGCAGGGCACCGACTTCCTGGGCCAGTTCACGGAAGTTCTTCGTGCTGATATCGGCGCGGCGCATCAGGCCGAGTTTGTGTCTGATCAGCGGATGGCGGATCTCGAGGATGGGCATGGGGAAGGCTCCGGCGGCGGGCAAAAAAACCGGCCTAGATTAATCTATCCGAGGGTGTTGTCCTATAGACAATACAGAACGTTAGTCCACAAACGCTTGATCTGGCCGGGCGGGATGCGTACCTTTGCCCGTTTTTCCGACTTGCCACCCTTGGAGAGCGCCATGTCCGCTGATCTCGAGCATATCCGTCAAATCATGCGAGAGGCTGACTGCCTGTACACCGAAGCCGAAGTCGAAGCGGCCATCGCCCGTGTCGGTGCGCAAATCAACGAGCAACTGGCGGATGCCAATCCGGTGGTGTTCTGCGTCATGAATGGCGGGCTGATTTTCTCCGGCAAGCTGCTGACCTATCTGAACTTCCCCCTGGAAGCGTCCTACCTGCACGCGACGCGCTATCGCAACGAAACCAGCGGTGGCGACCTGTTCTGGAAAGCCAAGCCGGAAGTCTCGTTCATCGACCGCGACGTGCTGATCATCGACGACATCCTCGACGAGGGGCACACCCTGGGCGCGATCATCGACTTCTGCAAACACGCCGGCGCCCGCGCCGTGCACACCGCCGTGCTGATCGACAAGGACCATGACCGCAAGGCGCGGCCGGACTTGAAAGCCGATTTCGTCGGCCTGCCATGCATCGACCGCTACATCTTCGGCTACGGCATGGACTACAAAGGTTACTGGCGCAACGCCAACGGCATCTTCGCCGTCAAGGGGATGTAATCGATGACTCGGCCAAGCTTTCTGGAGCAAGCGCTGTTCGATGAGTTGGCCGAGAAAGCCGCGGCCAACCCTCGCGGGCGGCAGCACCATAATTTCCATGAGATGGATGAGCCGTGCCATCGCATGGCAGTGGGTTTGCAGCCTTGCACCTACATCCCGCCGCACCGCCACCTGAGCGCCGACAAGGCGGAAACCCTGCTGGTGCTCAAGGGGCGGTTGGGGTTGTTGATCTTCGACGAGGCCGGTGCGGTGGTGGACAAGCGTATCCTGCAGGCCGGTGGCGATTGCCTCGGCGTCGATCTGCCGGCCGGCGTGTATCACGGTTTGGTGGTGCTGGAGGCCGACAGCCTGATGTTCGAATGCAAGGCCGGTCCTTACCGGCCCGTGGGCGAAGGCGAACTGGCCCACTGGGCGCCCCGCGAAGGCGAGGCGGGCGTGGCTGAGTACCAGGCGTGGATGCGGGCTCAGTTCGACTGAGTCTCGTTATACCCAAAGCAGGATGGATCCTGTGGCGAGGGGATTTATCCCCGCTGGGCTGCGAAGCGGCCCCATTGCCATGGACTCGGTATGCCTGACACTCCACGCAGGTTGATTCAGGCCGCTTCGCGCCCCAGCGGGGATAGATCCCCTCGCACAGGTCAGGCGCAGTGGGCTTGCAGCCAGCGCTCACTCTTGACCCGCGCCTGTTCCAGGGTTTGCACATACGCCAATTGACGTTGTTCGCGATGAATGCCGGCGCGGCGCAGCTTCAGGCGCACCCTGGGCGCAGTCGCGACCAGGATCAGGCCAATGCCCTGCTTTCGATAGTCCCTCAGGATATTTTCCAGCGCGGCCAGGGCGGTCATGTCCAGCATCGGCACGGCACTCATGTCCACGACCACCACCCGAACGCCCGGGTCGAAACGACGCAGCACATCCAGGGCCTTTTCCGCTGCGCCGAAGAACAGCGGCCCGCGAATCCCGTAGCAGCGAACGTGCTCGGGCATGTCCAGCAGGGCCTGGTGGAAGTGGCGCGGCAACTCGGCGCTGTCGGTCAGTTCGCTCATGCGCTTGATGAACAGCCCGGCGGCCAGCAGCAGGCCGACCGCGACGGCCAGGACCATGTCGAACAAGACGGTCAGGCTCAGGCAGGTCAGCAACACCAGTACGTCGCTGCGCGGAGCGATGCGCAGGGTGTGCAGCACATGCCCGGCTTCGCTCATGTTCCAGGCAACCATCACCAGCAGCGCGGCCAGTGCGGCCATGGGCAGGTAACTGAACAGCGGCGCCAGCAGCACAATCGCCACCAGCACCACGAGACTGTGAATGATCGCGGCCAGTGGTGAAGAAGCGCCGCTGCGTACGTTGGTGGCGCTGCGGGCAATGGCGGCGGTGGCGGTGATGCCACCGAACAGTGGCGCCACCAGGTTGCCCAGGCCCTGGCCCATCAATTCGGCATTGGGGTCGTGCTTGCTGCCGGTCATGCCGTCCGCCACCACCGCGCACAACAGAGACTCGATGGCACCGAGCATGGCGATGGCAAAGGCGGGCGCCAGCAGTTGGCGGATCAGGTCATAGGACAGGACCAACGGATGTCCCTGGCTGTCCAGCAAGTTCCAGGGCCAGTCGAAGCTGGGTAGAAAGGGTGGGATGCCCGGGTGAGCGATGCCATCGACGACGTAGCTGAAACGCTCGCCCAGTGTCGCGATCGGCCATCCGCCGTGTTCCATCGCCAGCCCCAATGCCGTGCCCACCAGCAGGGCCACCAGGTGCCCGGGCACCCGAGGTACCCAGCGCGGCCAGGCAATCAACACCGCCAGGCACACGGCGCCGATGACCCCATCGCCGAGACGGGCGCCGGGCAGCGCCACGATCAATTCGCCCAGTTGTTCGATGTAGTGTTTGGCTTGGCCGGCGGTGGTCAGCCCCAGGAGGTCTTTGAGCTGCAAAGTGGCGATGACCACGCCGATGCCTGCCGTGAAACCGAGGATGACCGGATAGGGAATGTACTGGATCAGGCGACCGGCGCGCATCAGGCCCAGGGCGATCAGGATCAGGCCGGCGAGCATGGTGCACAGTAGCAGGCCGCCCAGGCCGTATTGTTGGGTGATGGGCAGCAGGATCACCACAAATGCTGCCGTCGGCCCGCTGACGTTAAAACGCGAGCCGCCGGTGAGGGCGATCAAGGGCGCGGCCACCAACACCGTGTACAACCCATGTTGCGGCGGCACGCCAACGGCAATCGCCAGGGCCATGGCCAGTGGGATGGCGATGATGCCGACGGTCAGCCCGGCCACCAGGTCGCCACGCAGGCGTTCCAGGGTGTAGCCGGCACGCCAGGTCTGGCGCCAGGCGGCAAACAACGGTGGGACGGAGAAGGCCATGGAAACTCCACGAAGTGAACGGGGGTAAATATCGAATTCCCGGCAAACACTCAACTTGTGGCGAGGGGATTTTCTCCCCCGTTGGGCTGCGAAGCGGCCCCCATCGGGTTGGGGGCTGTCTGATTCACCGAGTATCCGGTTTAGGTCTGCTTCGCAGCCCAGCGGGGATAAATCCCCTCGCCACAAGAGGCATCATGTGATGCGAGGGCTGATGGCTCTTTGAGTATGCCGTGCTCGTTGCGCGGATGTATTGATCTGGATCGTTATTTTTACCGCCCAGGCTCATGCTAGAGTGCCCGGCCAAGACCCTGGAGCTTGTCATGCGTGTATCGATCCGCCGTTGCGCCACTTCGCTGTTGATCGCCAGTCTGCCTTTGACGACCGTGGCCGCGCCGATGCACAGTCAGTTCCTGCCGCCGGATGACCTGGCGGTGCGCCAGGAACAGCCTGAACAACAGCAGTTGCTGCAAGTGACCGAATATTCGGTGGTGCTGGGTAACCAGCGCCAGTCCAACCAGCAACCGATCCCGGTCACTTCACCCCTGCTGGTGCGCCTCAAGGGCAAGCCGCTGAACAAGGGCGCCACCCTCAACCAAGTGATCCTCAATTTCGACGGTGAAAGCAAAAGCTTGAAGAAACCGGCCTTCGACGAGGCGAGCAAGACCCTGACGCTGTCTTATCCACAGGCCCAGTACCGGGTGGTCATCGATCTGCTACGCAACAACACGGTCTATGTGCAGTTCCTCACCTACGCCAACGGCCATATCTGGGCCGACCTGCACACCGGCACCGAACGCCCGCGTTGAGCCTCAAGGCCTGCCGGGGGTAAACTGCCCGCCCCGTGAATTGTGCGAGTTGGAGCCGGCAATGCGTAAAGACAAGAAACAAGTGATTGGCGACGAGATTGGCGATGAGCAGATCAAGCTGTTCCTCAATTTCGAACCGGTCGATGCCACTTCACCGTCGCTGCACAAACTGATCAAGGCCTACCGTGGCCTGCGGGTCGACGATTTCGAGCGTTTCCTGACGTTTTTCGTCGAGGCCGGCCATGACCTCAACGGCAAGGATGAGCACGGCAAGGATTTCGTTGCGTTGATCCAGGACCAGCGTAATGCCGAGGAATACATCGAGTTGATCAACAAGGCGCGCGGCTGAGCATTGAAACCCATCAACGCTCTTCGGAGCGTTGAACGCTCCGCTTGATCGCAACCCATTTGTGCTTTTGAAAGTGGCTCCGAAAGGTTATGTCACTATTCGGGCTGTTTTGTTTTATTTGAATTTCCATTACTTTTTCGTCGAAGCCACTGGGCTTCGATGTCATTGTTTAAATGGAGCTGTATTCATCATGGAAGATCAAAAGAAGTGTATTGCCGGGGTGTTGTTGTCTCTGGCGACGTGCCTGGCAAGTTCAGCCTCCTGTGCGCGGGATGAAATTGTCAATGTCGAGATCTTTAACGCAACAGCCGCTGTCATTGTTCCCGGTAGCGATTTTACCTGGACGCGGATTCCGGCCAATGCGGGTCACAGTTTTTCGATAGACCCGGGTGAGAGCCAGGAATTAACGTATTACCTGCCCCAATCGCGCGCCGAGCGAGAGAGCTTTAGCTACACGCAAGGCAGCCGCACCTGCCGTTTCAGCTTTGGGCATGTTCCAAGGGCACCGGTCAGTGATGAACGTGCAATGCCTTATCATCGCTGGGTCAAAGCGGAACCGGTGGGATCCTGCGTCGCTGAATTGTTTTATATTGAAGATGATGACGCGTATGTTCGTCACGGCGGAACGCGTATCAAGTTCAGCATGAATTAAGACCGCAGAAAATAAAAGCCTTCCGTTTGCACGGAAGGCTTTTTATATGGACTGCAAGGTGTCAGGCGTAACTTTCAGCCTTGCTGTCTTCAACCAACTCCAACGCAATGTTGTTCTGCGCATTGATCTTGCGATACAGCGCCGCGTCGGTTTCCAGCACTTTCTCCCGGGCCGGGAAGATCTCTGCGAGCTTGGCAGCCCACTCGCCCTTGGCCTTGTCCGGGAAGCAGCGCTCGATCAGTTCCAACATGATCGACACGGTCACCGAAGCACCCGGCGAGGCGCCGAGCAGGGCGGCGAGGCTGCCGTCCTTGGCCGCCACCAGTTCGGTACCGAACTGCAGGACGCCACCTTTCTTCGGGTCTTTCTTGATGATCTGCACCCGCTGGCCGGCCACTTCCAGGCGCCAGTCTTCGGCTTTCGCCTCGGGGTAGAAGCGACGCAGCGATTCCAGGCGCTGCTCCATGGACTGCATCACTTCGCTGATCAGGTACTTGGTCAGGTCCATGTTGTCCCGGGCCACGGCCAGCATCGGGCCGATGTTGCCGGCACGTACCGACAGCGGCAGGTCCATGATCGAGCCGTGCTTGAGGAACTTGGTGGTGAAACCGGCGTACGGCCCGAACAGCAGGGACTTCTTGCCATCGACCACGCGGGTGTCCAGGTGCGGCACCGACATCGGCGGCGAACCCACCGCTGCCTGGCTGTAGACCTTGGCCTGATGGTGCTTGACCACTTCCGGGTTGTCGCAACGCAGCCACTGGCCGCTGACCGGGAAGCCGCCGAACCCCTTACTTTCCTCGATGCCCGAGGCTTGCAGCAGCGGCAACGCCGCGCCGCCGGCACCCAGGAACACGAACTTGGCATCGACTTCGCGGGTGTTGCCGGAGTTGACGTCCTTGATGCTCACGGTCCAGCCGCTGCCGTTGCGCTTGAGGCCGGTGACGCGCTTGCAGTATTTGACCTGGGTGTCCGGGGCGCTGGTCAGGTGCTTGAGCAACTGGTTGGTCAGGGCGCCAAAGTTGACGTCGGTACCGTTCATGACACGGGTGGCAGCGATGACTTCATCGTCCGGCCGACCAGGCATCATCAATGGCATCCACTCGGCCATCTGGCCTTTGTCTTCGGTGTATTCCATGTCGGCGAAGGCGTGATGCTGGCGCATCAACTCGAAGCGCGTCTTCAGGAATGCCACGCCTTTCTCGCCCTGCACGAAGCTCAGGTGCGGCACCGGGGCAATGAAGGACTTGGAGGAGCCGAACGTGCCTTTTTGGGTCAGGTACGTCCAGAACTGCTTCGACACCTCGAACTGAGTGTTGATGTGCACGGCTTTCTTGATGTCGACAGTACCGTCGGCCGCCTGGGGCGTGTAGTTGAGCTCACACAGCCCGGCGTGACCGGTACCGGCGTTGTTCCACGGGTTGGAACTCTCCGCGGCACCGGAATCCATCAGCTCGACGACTTCCAGCGAAATCGCGGGATCGAGCTCCTTGAGCAGCACGGCCAGGGTGGCACTCATGATGCCGGCCCCTACCAGAACTACATCGACTGCTTCGTTATGCGCCATTTAACGCGTCTCCAAAAATCTGCAGCACCAAATTGTCGGCATAGCGGCCAGGAGTGGCGGGGCAGGTCTGTTGCGCCCCAGTTATCCATGGCCAGGATCGCCATGTCCGAATCTTCGCAATTTTTCGCACCTACTGTGGATGCATGCAGCCTGGCCTCAAGAGTCACATGAACTCATTTAAGCGCCGGGCGGGCAATTCGACTTATGGCCGAGGCATCCGTTCGTGCAACCAAATCCGTAGCGGACAGGCTTCAGGCGCCGGTTCTTGAGCGATATCCGGTCCTGTGTCGTTGGGCTGTTTCAGACGCTAATGGTGCTTGTTCAGACGCAAAACTATTCATTTGCTCGCCACACTCTCGTGAAGTTGTGAAAACCCGTTTTTTCACGCTCTTTTGAAGACGTGAACCTCAAAAAAGGGCTGTCCCAGCCTGGCACTGCGCCCGGTTCGGTTGCCCCCATGTAGTACATGACAGGCAAAACGGGCAGACAGCTCAGTGACCGAGCGTAATGACAGCTCTGCAGATTCGCGAAAAGTGGTGATTTGCCTGGAGGAGCAGCAAGCACGCCAGCTTCACTCGATCTGTGTGGGCGGCTCTCTGTGGGCGTTGCGGGGTGCCAATACCAGCGCATCAGCGGTGTTGCGAGGCCCGATCAGGAGACGTCCTTATAATCGGGGGGAGATTGTATCGAAGAAACGCAGGGAAATGGTCGTGTTTAATGACTTTTATTAGCCGTCCGGTCAGATGGTCAACAGTTGACGGTTGCGCGCGCGGGCAGGAAGCGGTTGCACGCGGGCGCTGGCGGGCAATGGCTGGTGCAACCAGTTGAGACGGATCTCGTCGATTTCCACCCAGCCTTCGCCCATGGGTTGCAGGCTGCACTGCTTGAACGCCTGGCAACGGCCGTTGCGATCGAGCAAGGCGAAGCTGCGGTGATGAGGGCGAGGGGTGAACAGGGAAATAAGGAAGCGCATGATCGAATACCGGGTCAGGGAGCTTGGGATAAGCCTGACAGCGGGCTATGACATGCTGGTGTAAGGACCGTGACATTGGGGTGACAGGAACCGGCAACCACGGGCCCGTGTCAGACATTTCAGTATTCATCGTGCGACGCTAGTTCACGGCGATGGCGCACCGCTATACTGCCGGCCTGTTTGTGCCCGATTCTGGAGAGAAGAGCATGTTGCAACGCCTGTTGTTCGGTTTGATCGCTGTGACCAGTCTGACCCTCGTCGGCTGCGCCCACAGCCCGCAACAACTTAACCCGGAGCCCAAGCTCAATGCCCAGCTGGCGCCTGTGGGCCGTGGCCAGCCGGTGGTGGTGCGAGTGGTGGACGGTCGTCCGTCGCCGACGCTCGGCACCCGTGGCGGGCTGTATCCGGAAACCAGCGTGATCACGGTGCAGGGCGCGCAGATCCTGCCCAAGCTGCAGGCCCAGGCTGAAGCTGCCGTGCGTTTGCTGGGCTTCACGCCGACCGCCAATGCCTTGAATGCACCGCAGTTGACCGTGACCCTGGCCGAGCTCAAGTACCAGTCGCCCAAGGAAGGCATGTACGTGACCGAAGCCACCATCGGCGCGACTTTCCGCTCCGATGTGCAGAACGCCAACCGCCGCTACAGTGGTCGTTACGGCGCTTCCCTGGACCAGCGCTTCGGTATGGCGCCCAACCAGGACACCAACACCAAGTTGGTCAGCGATGTGTTGAGCGATGCGCTGACCCGGCTGTTCAAGGACCCGACCATTGGCCAGGTGCTGGCTGAGTAATTAACAAGCCTCATATCCCTGTGGGAGCGAGCTTGCTCGCGATAGCGGAATGTCAGCCACTTTGAGGGTGGCTGATCCACCGCCATCGCGAGCAAGCTCGCTCCCACAGTTTTTTATGGACGAGATTCTCAGGCTGCCTGGGAATAGAACTCCAGCACACTGATCCCGGTGAGCAGGTCGGTCTCCGGCAGGTCGGCATGCTGGTGGCCGCCGAGGGCGCAGTACACCAGCCAATGGCGGTCCTGAACATTGAAGGACAGGCTGTCGACGAGGTTCTGTTGTTCGTCGCTCGGGCTGATGAGGTAGAGACGATCCTGGTTTTCGGCGTGCAGCATGACGGGGTCCGTGCGGGTTTGAAGGGCGACAGGGTGGCCTAATCAGATGACGAAACCGTGACGGGGTAAATTAATCGGTCGCCCAGCCTCGCCCCCACAGGTCGGAAAAAACCGCCCGGTGAGGCAGGCTTTCGGTAGAATTCTCGCCCTGTTCGTAGGTCCCGGGCGCGTCCTGTCCGTTTTTCCGCTTGAGGTTCGTGATGTCGCTGCATCTGTTTTCGTTGTTCGCCGCCCACCCCGCCAAACTGATCAACCTGCTCGCGTTACTGTTTGCCTGCCCTGGCGGCTGGGTGCTGCATGCGACGCGCCGACGTGAACAACGGGCGCGGGCCTGCCTTGAAGCGCGCAATCGCGAAGGCAACGAACGATTCGAAGCGCTGCTGGACCTGGCCACTCAGCGGATGAACCGGTTTTTCTACCGGTTTGGCTT
This sequence comes from Pseudomonas medicaginis, assembly GCF_965119365.1. Classification (NCBI taxonomy): domain Bacteria; kingdom Pseudomonadati; phylum Pseudomonadota; class Gammaproteobacteria; order Pseudomonadales; family Pseudomonadaceae; genus Pseudomonas; species Pseudomonas medicaginis. The sequence goes on along the minus strand of NZ_OZ221631.1, from coordinate 6,239,950 downwards.
TGGTTGCCTGGCGCTGGCGTTGCTGGTGTCGTGGATCAGTACGCAGTTTTAATGAAGTCGCCGTTTTGATCGGGGACATGGTGACCTGTGGCGAGGGGATTTATCCCCGTTGGGCTGCGCAGCAGCCCTGATCGGGTTGATGTGATCGACCTGACTCACCGAGCTGTCAGGGTTTGGGTCTGCTGCGCAGCCCAGCGGGGATAAATCCCCTCGCCACCGTGAAGCCCTTCGCCTGCAAACTCGCCTTAAAGCGCCAACCCCGCCTTGACCCGATACTGGTTGCGCACCGGTGTCGCATATTGCAGCACCAGGAACGGCCGATGTTCCGGCGGGCAAGCGTCCAGTCGGCGCTGCCATTCTTCCTGGGCCTTGGCCAGTTCATCGGCTTCAAACACCTCGGCCGCCGTGGGAACCTGCAACTGCGGGTCGGCGTCGGCCCATTGGGCGTAAGCCAGGTAGTGCACTGGGAACAACCGGTAGCCGCCGAGAATCTGCCGGTCCATTTCAAGGGCCAATTGCTTGGTGTCCTCGAAATATTCGGTGATGGGCGCTGCGAAGTTCACATGGACCCGGCCCTTGTAGCCGGTAATGCCCTTGGCGATGCTCACGTCGTCCTCGCCCGGTGCCTTGGTGTAGGTGCCGGTGGTGGCGCGGATGTACAACTCGCGGGCCTTGGCCTGATCGCACGGGTCGTATTCGTAGCTGATCGACACTGGCGTGAGGTTCAGCGACTGGATTACCTCGCCGAACGGCTCGTCCTTGCGGCTCATGTGGAACATTTTGAGGATCGCCGATTCGGTCCGGTCGTCACCGTCCTTGGCCCGTCCTTCGGCCTGGGCGATCCAGATCGAGGCGCAGTCGTTGCGGATCGAATGGTTGATGTACGCTGACAGCAACTGGTACGCCGCCATTTTTTCCCGCCGTCCGGTGATGGAGCGGTGCACGATAAAGCTCTTGTTCAGGCGCATCAGGTCGCTGACAAAGGGCTTTTGCAGCAGGTTGTCGCCAATGGCGATGCGCGGCGTCGGCAGGCCGGCGTGGTACACGGCGTAGTTGACGAAGGCCGGGTCCATCACGATATCGCGATGGTTGGCGATGAACAGGTACGCGCTGCCGGACTTGAATTGCTCCACCCCGGTGTAGGTCACGCCATCGGTGGCGCGCTCGATGGTGTGGTCGACGTAGAACTCCACCTTGTCCTGCAAAGTGGCGACGGAACTCACACCGGCGAACTCACGGCGCAATCTTTGCGCTATAAGGGGTTTGAGCATCCAGCCGAAGGCGCCGGCCAGGCGTGGGAAGCGGAAGTGGGTGAGGATATCTAGAAACGCCTTGTCGCCGAGCAGCCGTGCCAGCACCGCTGGGACTTCGCTGTCGTCGTAAGGTCGGATGGCATCGAATTCGCCCATCATGCTCTCTTGTTGGAAACGGCTAGGGTAAGTAAAGGTTCGATCGAAAAAACGACAGGGCACGGTCAGGAAGATAAGCCAGACGAAAATAGCCCTGCAAATAGACCGGCGATTATACGCACAAGTCACCTGGGAGACCGCGATGCTGGAACAGGCTCGTTATGATTGTCCCTATTGTGGGGAGGAAGTAGAGACATCCGTGGACTTGTCCGGCGGCGACCAGTCCTATATCGAGGACTGTCAGGTGTGTTGTCGACCGGTCACCTTTGTGCTGCAGGTCCACGGCGAGGAGTGGCACCTCGAGGTCTTCAGCGAAAACGAATGATGGGGCGCCCATGCAACGAATCTACGAGCTGGACAACCTGATGGAAGGCGAGTTGCTGCAAGGCATGCTCGCCAGTGAAGGCATCACGGCGCATCTGGTGGGGCGTGATCTGGTGGGCGGTGCGGGGGAGTTGCCCATGCAGGGCCTGTTGGGGCTGACGGTGGAAGACGAACAGGCGCAATACGCCCGGGAGTTGATCGCGGCGTACAATGCCGCGCTGCCGCTGCCCGGCGATGAACCGGACAGCTACCCCGGCACGCTGGTCTGTTAGGCTGGCGGCCGTTCGTTCGATCAAGAGTCGTGTTGCCCCATGTGTGGACGTTATGCCCTGTTTCGCTGGAACCCCACCTTTGCGGCCCTGCCCGGTTTTCCCGCCGATCAGAAGGCCCAATGGAATATTTCGCCCAACGATTCGGTGCTGATCCTGCGGGCCGGCGCCGAGGGCCAGCGCGAACTGGCCCGGGCGCGCTGGGGCCTGACGCCGCCGTGGCTGACCGACCTGTCCCGCACCCCGGCCCACGCCCGGGCCGAAACCGTGGCCGAGCAACCGATGTTTCGCGAGGCCTTGCGCCTGCGCCGCTGCCTGCTCCCAGCCAATGGTTTCTACGAGTGGCGCGGCGGCACGCGCAAGCGTCCGTACTGGCTGACGCCGGGGGAGGGCTCGTCATTGTTTTTTGCCGCGATCTGGGAAGCGTATCCGGTGCAGGAACAGGTGTGGCTGAGCACGGCCGTCATCACCCAGCCGGCGGCGGGCCAGCGCCGGCCGCTGATCCTGGACGAAGAAGGCCAGCGTCTGTGGCTCGATCCCGAGACACCGCTGCATGCCTTGCAGGGGCTGCTGGCAAGCGAGCCGGCGCCACTGCGCGAGCGGGTATTGGCCAATATGGTCAACGATCCGAAGCTCAATGGGCCTGAGTGCTTGACCCCGGCTTGAGCGTTGCGGTGATTGTGCCGGCCTCATCGCGAGCAAGCTCGCTCCCACATTGGATTACAGGTGTATTCAAATTTCTCGTACACCCACCATCCCCTGTGGGAGCGGGCTTGCTCGCGAAAGGGGCATGACATCCAACATTCATGCAAGCTGACCCACCGCTTTCGCGAGCAAGCCCGCTCCCACAATAGGTTGCGGGCGTTCACAAAAAATGTGTTCACCGTCTATCCCCTGTGGGGTTACTCGTGATGCGGTTCGCCCAGGAAGGTCAGCGAAGTGAACACGCCACGGGTCGCTACGTCCTTGTTGTCCTTGAGGGCAATTTCCATCTGCGCCGCGATCACATTCAAGCCCTCGTTGCGCACCAGTACCTTGGCTCGGCCTTCGGCATCGGTTTCAGTCGACACGGTGCTCGGCGTGCTGCGGTAGTCGCCCACCAGTTTCACACCGGCCGCCGGTTTGCCATCCAGCAGTACCCGGACCGGCAATGACTGGCCCGGGCCCACGGTCAACGGGTCGACTTCCGGCAGGATCACGAACTTGATCGGCGCAAGCGCTGGCAGTTTCGCCCCCGGCTCATAGATCGCCAGGCTGTATTTGAACGTCTGGGTCGACTCGATCGCCCCGGGCACTTTGCTGCGGCCTTCGTTGATCCACTTCTTGTCGGCCGTCTGGGACCACATGCCATTGTCCAGCGCCACGGCCAGCACCGCTGGCGGCTTGAGCGGTTGCAGGCGGGCGTGGTCCGGCAGGCGTTCTACGGTGACCGGGATCATCTTGCCGCCCAGGTCATAGGCCCAGGCACCGCTGATTTTCTGCGCCTTGAAGGCATTGTCTTCGGCGCCGTGGCCGTAGATCACTTCGATGTTGCCGCGACGTTGTTCGGTCCACAGGCCATGGGCCGAAACTTGTGTCGCCAGGAGCAAGCCGAGAAGGGCGAGTGTCTTGGGGTGTTTCATGGAGATTTTCCTTTTACAGAGCGAGGGTGAGGCTGACGGTGAAGTTGCGCGGCGCGCCGGGGGTGACCCAGTAGTTGCTGTAGGCGCGCTCGTAGTATTTTTCGTCGAAGACGTTGTTCAGGTTCAGACCCACGGTGACGTCGTCGCTGGCCTTGTAATGGGCCAGCAGGTCCACGGTGTGGTAGGCCGGCAGTTCGAAAGCCTTGCCGGCTTCCCCCGAGCGATCGCCAACGTAAGTGAACGCCGCGCCGACGTCCGAACCGCGCAGGTGCCCGTTCTGGAATTCGTAGACCCCCAGCAGGCTGCCGCTGTGTTTGGCGACGCCAAGGATCCGGCTGCCTGTGGGAATGGTTTCGTCACCCTGGGTCACTTCGGCATCGATGTAGGCGTAGGCGCCGATCACCCGTACGGCGTCGGTCACCTGCCCGGTCAGCTGCAGGTCGATGCCCTGGCTGCGGGCCTTGCCGATGGCGCGGCTGAAGTCGGTCCCGGCGACCGGGCTCAGGACGTTTTCCTTCTCGATATGGAACGCCGCCAGGGTGGTGCTCAGGCGCTCGTCGAACCACTCGCTCTTGATCCCCACTTCATAGCCGACGCCTTCCTCGGGATCGAAGGTGTTGCCGCCGGCATCCACCCCGTTGTTGGGTTTGAACGAGGTGGATGCGTTGGCGAACAGCCCGACGTCGGGGGTCAGTTGATACAGTAGGCCGGCTCGCTGCGTCAGGGCGTCGTGGCGCTGGCGGCTGGTTTTACTGCGGGTGTGATCGTCGATGCTTTGCTCGAAATGGTCGTAGCGCACGCCGATCATGCCCCGCAGCTTGTCGGTGAAGACGATCTGGTCCTGAAGGTTCAGCGCGCGGCTTTGCACATGTTCGAAGAAGTCTGTGCCGGAGGGCGTGCCAGTGGGTTTTGGCTGGCCGTAGACCGGCTGATAGATGTCGATAGGGTAAGCGCCGGCGATGTTGGCCACGCGCTCGTTCTTGCGGTAGTCCTCGTATTCGCTGCCGATGAGCAGTTCGTGCTGCCAGGGGCCGAGGTCGAACAGGCCGCGCAATTCCAGTTGGGTGATGCTGTCGTGCCAATTGTTGTCGCGCTCGCGATAGCGACGATTCACCGTGTGGCCATCGGGGTTGAGCGGACGCGCTTCGGAGGCGAACCCCCAAAGTTCACCTTGTTTGTAGTGGCTGGCCAGGCGCAATTGCCAGGTGTCATTGAGCTGATGTTCGAGGGCGGCCTGGAGCATGTTGTTGTGATTGTCGATGTCGCCGTCGTTGGGTTCGCCCAGGAAAGTCGAGCGGGAAACGCCGCTCCAGCGATTGTTCGGGGCGACGATGCCCCGGTCGAACGTCGAGCTGTGGCGCACGATTTCGCTTTCCACCAGCAACCGGGTGTCGGGGTTCAACTGCCAACTGATGGAAGGTGCGACGAAGACGCGCTTGCTGTCGACGTGATCGCGAAAGCTGTGGTTGTCCTCGACCGCCAGGTTGACCCGCGACAGCACTTGGCCTTCGGCGTCCAGTGGTGTGTTGACGTCCAGTGCGGTGCGGTAGCGATCCCAACTGCCGGCGCTGGTCTGCAGCGTCGTGAAGGCTTCCGGTTGCGGTTTCTTGGTGACAATGTTCACCGTACCGCCGGGGTCGCCCCGGCCATACAGGCTGGCGGCCGGGCCCTTGAGCACTTCGATGCGTTCGATGTTCGCGGCGTCCGGCGTGCTCGGATAACCGCGGTTGGCGCTGAAACCGTCCTTGTAGAACTCTGAAGTGGTGAAACCGCGCACGCTGTATTCGTAGAGCGTCAGGCCGCCGAAGTTGTTCTGCTTCGATACACCGCCGGCGTATTCCAATGCCCGTTCGACGCTGGTGCTGCCCAGGTCCTTGAGCACGCTGGCGGGAATCACGCTGATCGATTGCGGGATGTCGCGCAGGGCCGTGTCGGTTTTGGTTGCACTGGCGGAGCGGGTCGCGCGATAACCCGTGACAGGCCCGGTGGCGGATTCGTAGTCGGACGTCACGGTGATGGCGTCCAGCTCCAGGGGCTGGATTTCTTCGGCGTAGGCCGGATCGCCCAGCAGGCCCAGGGCGAGACTGGCGAGGGAGATCCGTTTCAGGGATGACATGTTATGTTGTTCCAATTTTTAGTATTGAAACAATATAACACTACTAATGAGAATTTATGCTATCTAAGTTTTCAAGTGGAATCTGGATAGGTTTGCCAGGTGGATCACACTGGCGGTGCAGGTAGGAATCTGTGTGGCGAGGGGATTTATTCCCGTTCGGCTGCGCAGCAGCCGTAGACCAGTGGGTGCGGTTCGTCAGGTGGACCGCGGTGGCTGATTTTGGGGTTGCTGCGCAACCCAGCGGGGATAAATCCCCTCGCCACAAGTTTTTTCAGGCCCCAGGATGTGCCCCGCGGCTACTGCTCTTCCTTGAGCACTACCGGCGCCGGCGGTGGACGCAGGCCGATTTCAGCGGTGAGCTTGAGTTCCTTGCCATTGCGCATGACCTGGATCGTCACCTTGTCGGTGGGCTTGATCCGCGCCACCTGGTTCATCGAGCGGCGGCCATCGCCGGCCGGTTCGCCATCGATGCTCAGGATCACATCGCCCAGTTGCAGGCCGGCCTTCTGCGCCGGGCCGTCGCGGAAAATCCCCGCCACCACGATGCCGGGCCGCCCAGACAAGCCAAAGGACTCGGCCAACTCCTGGGTCAGCGGCTGGACTTCAATCCCCAGCCAGCCACGGATCACCTGGCCGTGTTCGATGATGGACTTCATCACCTCCATCGCCAGCTTCACCGGAATGGCGAAACCGATGCCCTGGCTGCCACCGGACTTGGAGAAGATCGCCGTATTGATCCCGGTGAGGTTGCCGTTGGCATCCACCAGCGCGCCGCCGGAGTTGCCGGGGTTGATCGCGGCGTCGGTCTGGATGAAGTCCTCGTAATTGTTCAGGCCCAACTGATTGCGCCCGGTGGCGCTGATGATGCCCATGGTCACGGTCTGGCCTACACCGAACGGGTTGCCGATGGCCAGGGTCACGTCGCCGATGCGGATACTGTCGGAGCGGCCGATGGTGATGGCCGGCAGGTTCTTGAGGTCGATCTTCAGCACCGCGAGGTCGGTTTCCGGGTCGCTGCCGATTACCCGGGCCAGGGTTTCACGGCCATCCTTGAGGGCTACCACGATCTGGTCGGCACCGCTGGTGACGTGGTTGTTGGTTAGGATGTAGCCTTCCGGACTCATGATCACGCCCGACCCCAGGCTCGACTCCATGCGCTTCTGCTTGGGCGAGTTGTCGCCAAAGAAGCGTCGGAACTGCGGGTCTTCGAACAGCGGATGGCTGGGTTTGTTGATGACCTTGGTGGTGTACAGGTTCACCACGGCCGGCGCGGCGGTGGTCACGGCGTCGGCATAGGACACCGGCCCCTGTTGCACCATCTTGGTCTGCGGCGCCTGCTGCAGGTTGACGTCGAGGCTGGGCAGGCCCACCCACTCCGGGTAGCGCTGGATAATCAGTAGAGCGACAAGCACGCCGGCCAATAGCGGCCAGCCGGAAAAACGCAGCGCCTTGAGCATTAAGCACGTCCTACAAAGGTTGCAGGCGGTATGAGACCGCCCATAATGTCGCGCATTATACGAGGCCGCGCGCGCCTCTGAACGGGATATTTAGGAGTCTTTTCATGGCCGTAGCCCTGAACACCCTGGTTGAAGAAGCGGACCGTTACCTGGCAAGCAGCCGGATCGCCGATTATTGCCCCAACGGCCTGCAGGTCGAAGGCGCGCCCCAGGTGATGCGCATCGTCAGTGGCGTCACCGCCAGCCAGGCCTTGCTCGATGCTGCCGTCGAGGCTCAGGCCGACCTGTTGCTGGTGCATCACGGTTATTTCTGGAAGGGCGAGAACCCGTGTATCACCGGCATGAAACAGCGTCGCCTCAAGACGTTGCTCAAGCATGACATCAGCCTGTTGGCTTATCACTTGCCCTTGGACCTGCACCCCGAGGTGGGCAATAACGTGCAACTGGCCCGCCAGTTGGACATCACCGTCGAGGGACCGCTCGATCCGGATAACCCCAAGGTTGTCGGCCTGGTCGGCTCCCTCTCAGAGCCGATGACGGCGCGGGATTTCGCGCGCAAGGTCCAGGAAGCCCTGGGCCGCGAGCCCTTGCTGATCGAAGGCGAGCAGATGATCCGCCGGGTCGGCTGGTGCACCGGCGGCGGCCAGGGGTACATCGATCAGGCGGTGCTGGCCGGTGTCGACCTGTACCTCAGCGGCGAGGCGTCGGAGCAGACGTTCCACAGCGCGCGGGAAAACGGCATCAGCTTCATCGCCGCCGGGCATCATGCGACTGAACGTTATGGCGTCCAGGCGCTGGGTGACTACCTGGCGCGACGGTTTGCCCTGGAACACATCTTCATCGATTGCCCGAATCCGATTTGACGGTTCATAACCCCTGTGGGAGCGAGCTTGCTCGCGATAGCGGCGGATCAGTCAACCTCAATGCTGACTGATACACTGCTATCGCGAGCAAGCTCGCTCCCACAAAAAAACTGTTGCAACGCCCGAACCACCAGGCATATCCATATGCTGTTTCGATCTAGTTGGCGCCCTGATTAGAAGAGGTCGCTGTGCTAGGATTCCCCGCTCGAACACGGCCCGCTGGCCGTTCATAAGAAAGTTTTCGTGAGTAGCCATGGTCGACAAACTGACGCATCTGAAACAGCTGGAGGCGGAAAGCATCCACATCATCCGCGAGGTGGCCGCCGAGTTCGATAACCCGGTGATGCTGTACTCCATCGGTAAAGACTCCGCCGTGATGCTGCACCTGGCACGCAAGGCGTTCTTCCCCGGCAAGCTGCCGTTTCCGGTGATGCACGTCGACACCCGCTGGAAATTCCAGGAGATGTACAAGTTCCGCGACCGCATGGTCGAGGAGCTGGGCCTGGACCTGATCACTCACGTGAACCCGGATGGCGTGGCGCAAGGCATCAACCCGTTCACCCACGGCAGTGCCAAGCACACCGACATCATGAAGACCGAAGGCCTCAAGCAGGCCTTGGACAAATATGGTTTCGACGCCGCGTTCGGCGGTGCCCGTCGCGATGAAGAGAAATCCCGCGCCAAGGAGCGCGTGTACTCGTTCCGTGACAGCAAGCACCGCTGGGACCCGAAGAACCAGCGTCCGGAGCTGTGGAACGTCTACAACGGCAAGGTCAACAAGGGCGAGTCGATCCGCGTATTCCCGCTGTCGAACTGGACCGAGCTGGACATCTGGCAGTACATCTACCTCGAAGGCATCCCGATCGTGCCGCTGTACTTCGCCGCCGAGCGTGAAGTGATCGAGAAGAATGGCACGCTGATCATGATCGACGACGAGCGCATCCTCGAGCACCTGTCCGACGAAGACAAGGCCCGCATCGTCAAGAAGAAAGTGCGTTTCCGTACCCTTGGCTGCTACCCGTTGACGGGCGCGGTGGAGTCCGAGGCCGAGAGCCTGACGGACATCATCCAGGAAATGCTCCTGACGCGAACTTCCGAGCGCCAGGGCCGGGTCATCGACCACGATGGCGCAGGCTCGATGGAAGATAAAAAACGTCAAGGTTATTTCTAAGGGGCTGTCATGTCGCATCAATCTGATTTGATCAGCGAGGACATCCTCGCCTACCTGGGCCAGCACGAGCGTAAAGAGCTGCTGCGCTTCTTGACCTGCGGCAACGTCGACGATGGCAAGAGCACCCTGATCGGGCGCCTGCTGCACGACTCCAAGATGATCTACGAGGATCACCTGGAAGCCATCACCCGCGATTCGAAGAAAGTGGGCACCACCGGTGACGATATCGACCTGGCGTTGCTGGTCGACGGCCTGCAGGCCGAGCGTGAGCAAGGCATCACCATCGATGTCGCCTACCGCTATTTCTCCACCGCCAAGCGCAAGTTCATCATCGCCGATACCCCCGGCCATGAGCAGTACACCCGCAACATGGCCACCGGTGCCTCCACCTGTGACCTGGCGATCATCCTGGTGGACGCCCGCTACGGCGTGCAGACCCAGACCCGTCGCCACAGCTTCATCGCCTCGTTGCTGGGCATCAAGCACATCGTCGTGGCCATCAACAAGATGGACCTCAAGGACTTCGACCAGGGCGTGTTCGAGTCGATCAAGGCCGACTACCTGAAGTTCGCCGAAGGCTTGAAGATGAAGCCCACCAGCATGCACTTCGTGCCGATGTCCGCCCTCAAGGGCGACAACGTGGTGAACAAGTCCGAGCGTTCGCCGTGGTACACCGGCCAGTCGCTGATGGAAATCCTCGAGACCGTGGAAGTGGCGGGCGACCGTAACTTCACCGACCTGCGGTTCCCGGTACAGTACGTCAACCGTCCGAACCTGAACTTCCGCGGTTTCGCCGGCACCCTCGCCAGCGGCATCGTGCACAAGGGCGACGAAGTGGTGGTGCTGCCGTCGGGCAAGAGCAGCCGCGTGAAGTCCATCGTCACCTTCGAAGGCGAGCTGGAGCACGCCGGTCCAGGCCAGGCGGTGACGCTGACCATGGAAGACGAAATCGACATCTCCCGGGGCGACCTGCTGGTGCATGCCGACAACGTGCCGCCGGTCACCGACAGCTTCGAAGCGATGCTGGTGTGGATGGCCGAAGAGCCAATGCTGCCGGGCAAGAAATACGACATCAAGCGCGCCACCAGCTACGTGCCGGGCTCGATTGCCAGCATCGTCAACAAGGTGGATGTGAACACCCTTGAAGAAGGCCCGGCCAGCGCGTTGCAACTTAACGAAATCGGCCAGGTGAAGATCGCCCTGGATGCGCCGATCGCCCTGGACGGTTACGAGAGCAACCGCACCACCGGCGCGTTCATCGTCATCGATCGCCTGACCAACGGCACCGTCGGTGCCGGCATGATCGTCGCCCAGCCGCTGGCCCACGGCAGCAGCACGCACCATGGCAAGCTGGCCCATGTGTCGGTGGAAGAGCGCGCCCAGCGTTTCGGCCAGCAACCGGCCACGGTCTTGTTCAGTGGCCTGTCGGGCGCTGGCAAAAGCACGCTGGCTTATGCGGTGGAGCGCAAGTTGTTCGACTCGGGCCGTGCGGTCTTTGTCCTCGATGGCCAGAACCTGCGTCACGACCTGAACAAAGGCTTGCCTCAGGATCGCGCCGGGCGGACCGAGAACTGGCGCCGTGCGGCCCATGTCGCCCGTCAGTTCAACGAAGCTGGCCTGCTGACCCTCGCCGCGTTCGTTGCGCCGAGCGCCGAAGGGCGTGAGCAGGCCAAGGACCTCATCGGTCGTGAGCGTCTGCTGACGGTCTACGTCCAGGCTTCGCCAACGGTGTGTGCCCAACGTGATCCGCAAGGGCTGTACGCGGCGGCTGGCGACAACATCCCGGGCGAATCCTTCCCGTATGACGTGCCCCTGGACGCCGACCTGGTGATCGACACCCAGGCGCTGACCCTGGAAGAGAGCGTCAAGCAGGTGCTGGATCTGCTGCGCAAGCGTGGGGCGATCTAAGGCAGGTCGCTGTAACTAAAAGCCCGCAGATGAGTGATCATCTGCGGGCTTTTTTTGTTGTCTGGAGGGACGCTATCGCGAGCAAGCTCGCTCCCACAGGGGATTGTCAGTGAATACAGAGTCGGCGTTCACACCGATCCCTGTGGGAGCGAGCTTGCTCGCGATGAGGCCAGTGCAGCCACCTCAAGACTTGGCGGGATGTTCCCGGTGCATTTGTTCGAGCAACGCATCCTTGTCCTGCCACAACTGGTTGATCCAGCCCTGGAACTCCAGGCGATACACGCCGTCCTGATCGTAGTTCTTGCCAATGAACTGTGGCGGGATCTGCAATTCCTGGAAATGCACCACCACCTCCCCAACGTTGCCGCAGAGCAAATCCCAATACCCCGGGCGGCCGCCCGGATAATGAATGGTCACGTTGATGATCGATTCCAGCTGCTCACCCATGGCATCGAGTACAAACGCGATGCCGCCGGCCTTGGGCTTGAGCAGGTAGCGAAACGGTGACTGCTGCTGGGCATGCTTGCCTTCGGTAAAGCGCGTGCCTTCGACGAAATTGAAAATGCCCACGGGGTTGTTGCGAAACTTCGCACAGGTCTTGCGGGTGGTTTCCAGGTCCTTGCCTTTCTTTTCCGGGTGCTTTTCCAGGTAAGCCTTGGAATAGCGTTTCATGAACGGGAAGCCCAGGGCCCACCAGGCCAGGCCAATCACCGGCACCCAGATCAGCTCCTGCTTGAGAAAGAACTTCAGCGGCCGGATGCGTCGGTTCAGCACGTACTGCAGGACCATGATGTCGACCCAGCTCTGGTGATTGCTGGTAATCAGGTACGAGTGCTGGTAGTCCAGGCCCTTCAGGCCGCTGAGGTGCCAGCGGGTACGGCGCAGCAAATTCATCCAGGCCTTGTTGTTGCTGATCCAGGCTTCATGGATGTGGCTCATCAACCAGTCGGTGAAACGCTGGGCGGTGGGGAAGGGCAGCAACAGCTTGAAAATCGCCACGATGAACAGCGGTGTGCAGCAGGCGAGGGTGTTCAGCGCCAACAGCAGCGAGGCAATGACGCCGCGCAAGGGGGCAGGCAGGAAGTCCAGCATTTAAATGTCCAAAGGTCGGTTGGCGGCTTGGATCGCGGTCAGGGCGATGGTGTACACGATGTCATCGACCTGGGCGCCGCGGGGCAAGTCATTCACCGGTTTGCGCAAGCCTTGCAGCATCGGCCCGAGGCTGACGCAATCGGCGCTGCGTTGCACGGCCTTGTGGGTGGTGTTGCCGGTGTTGAGATCCGGGAAGATGAAGACCGTGGCTCGGCCCGCCACCTGGCTGTTGGGGGCCAATTGCCGGGCGACGGTTTCGTTGGCGGCGGCGTCGTATTGCAGCGGGCCATCGATCAATAGGCCGTGCTGGGCTTCGTGGGCGAGCAGGGTGGCTTCGCGGACTTTCTCCACTTCTTCGCCACTGGCCGACTCGCCGCTGGAGTAGCTGAGCATCGCCACACGCGGCGTGATGCCGAACGCCGCGGCCGAGTCGGCGCTTTGCAGGGCAATCTCGGCCAGTTCCGTCGCGCTGGGGTGCGGGTTCATCACACAGTCGCCGTAGACCAGCACTTCCTCGGGGAACAGCATGAAAAACACCGAGGACACCAGGGAGCAGCCCGGGGCGGTCTTGATCAGTTGCAACGCCGGGCGGATGGTGTTGGCGGTGGAGTGGATGACGCCGGACACCAGCCCGTCCACTTCATCCAGGGCCAGCATCATGGTGCCGATGACCACGGTGTCTTCCAGTTGCTGCTCGGCCATCGGCGCGTTCAGGCTTTTGCTCTTGCGCAGCCGCACCATTGGCTCGACGTAACGCTCGCGAATCGAATCCGGGTCGAGAATTTCCAGCCCCGGTGGCAGCTCGATGCCTTGGGCGCGGGCCACCGCTTCGACGTCGGCCGGTTTTGCCAGCAGCACGCAGCGGGCGATGCCCCGGGCCTGGCAAATGGCGGCGGCCTGGACGGTCAACGGTTCGCTGCCCTCGGGCAGCACGATGCGTTTGTTGGCGGCCTGGGCGCGCTGGATCAACTGATAGCGGAACACCGCCGGCGACAGGCGCATTTCCCGCGGTGTGCCGCAGCGCTGGTGCAGCCATTGGGCGTCCAGGTGGCTGGCGACAAAATCGGTGATGATCTCCGCACGTTCGCGGTCATCGATGGGGATTTCCTTGTTCAAGCCGTTGAGCTGGTTGGCGGTGTCGTAGGAGCCGGTGCTCACCGACAACACCGGCAACCCGGCCTGCAAGGCGCCGCGGCACAGGTCCATGATGCGTGGGTCAGGCAAGGTGTCGCTGGTCAGCAGCAGGCCGGCCAGCGGCACGCCGTTGATCGCCGCCAGGCTCACGGCCAGGATGATGTCGTCGCGATCGCCGGGGGTCACCACCAGCACGCCGGGCTTGAGCAGTTCCACGGTGTTGCGCATGGTGCGGGCGCAAATGATGATGTTGCTCATGCGCCGGGTTTCGTAGTCGCCGGCATTGAGTACCTGGGCACCCATCAGGTCGGCTACGTCGCGGGTGCGCGGGGCATTGAGTTCGGGGCGGAACGGGATGCAACCGAGCAGGCGGAAATCGCCGCTGCGCAACAGGGGCGAGTGCTCCTTGAGCCGTGCGGAAAACGCTTCCATGCTTTCCTCGGTGCGGACCTTGTTCAGGATCACTCCGAGGACTTTCGGGTCTTTCGGCCCGCCGAACAGCTGTGCCTGCAGCTCAACCCGGCCGGACAGCTCGGTCAGCACTTCATTCTCCGGCGCCGACACCAGGATGACCTCGGCGTCCAGGCTCTTGGCCAGGTGCAGGTTGACCCGGGCGGCGTAGCTGGCGTTGCGGGTCGGGACCATGCCTTCGACCACCAGCACGTCCTTGCCAATGGCCGCCTGCTGGTAAAGGGTGATGATTTCTTCCAGCAGCTCATCGAGCTGGCCGTCGCCGAGCATGCGCTCCACGTGGGCCAGGCCCAGGGGTTGCGGGGGCTTGAGGCCATGGGTGCGGGCCACCAGCTCGGTGGAGCGCTCCGGCCCGGTGTCGCCGGGATGCGGCTGGGCAATGGGTTTGAAAAAGCCGACTTTCAGTCCGGCCCGTTCAAGGGTGCGCACCAGCCCGAGGCTGATGGAGGTCAGACCCACACCAAAATCGGTGGGCGCGATAAAAAAAGTTTGCATGCGGATTCTCTAAAGGAGCATGGCTAGGATGTCCTGTATTTACGATGCAGGACACCAGGGCGCGGCCTATGTTGGCCGTCTACCGTCAAATTCAGTCGCCAAGGTTATCGCTAACCGGGCCTTGAGCGCACCAGCCGCAATCAAAGGGCTGGCCTATTTTTTCAATACGTTGCGCAGGGTCCAGTACCCAGGCCCGGGACTGCCAGGGTGGCTGGTGGCGCAGGTGTTGGGTATGGCCACAGGAAAGCTCGGCCACCCAGTGCCCGTCCTCATCCTGGTGGAAACCGCTGACCGTCGGTCTGGCCGCGCAAGTCCGTTTGTCCGGGTTCCGTTCGCTTTCGGGCAAATCCTTGTTTAGACTTGTCCGTTCTTCATTCTTATGCAAAAGGTCTCGCCCCATGCTGATCGCCGCCAATAAGGCTGTCTCCATCGACTATACCCTGACCAACGACGCTGGTGAGGTCATCGACAGCTCTGCCGGCGGCGCTCCGCTGGTCTACCTGCATGGCGCAGGCAACATCATCCCGGGCTTGGAAAAAGCCCTGGAAGGCAAAGCGGTCGGTGACGACCTGAACGTGAGCGTCGAGCCGGAAGACGCTTACGGTGAATACTCCGCCGAACTGGTCAGCACCCTGAGCCGCAGCATGTTCGAAGGCGTGGATGAGCTGGAAGTGGGCATGCAGTTCCACGCCTCGGCGCCCGATGGCCAGATGCAGATCGTCACCATTCGCGACCTGGAAGGCGACGACGTCACCGTTGATGGCAACCACCCGTTGGCCGGCCAGCGCCTGAACTTCAAGGTCAAGATCGTCGATATCCGTGACGCCAGCCAGGAAGAAGTCGCCCATGGTCACGTCCATGGTGAAGGCGGCCATCACCACTGATTTGTGCGCTAAGCTCAAGTTGACTGGAGAGGCGCCTTATGGCGCCTTTTTAGTCGCTTGCTGTTAGCATCGCCCATGGCTGTTTCAAAAGATCCGCAAACCCTGGAGTTCGTCATGAGTGCTTTCCACGACCTTAAACTCAAAGCCCTGGATGGGCAGGAGCTTGCTCTGGCGCCGTTCAAGGGGCAAGTCGTGCTGGTGGTCAACGTCGCCTCCAAATGTGGCCTGACGCCTCAATACACAGCGCTGGAAAACCTCTATCAGCAATACAAGGACAAGGGGTTCAGTGTGCTGGGCCTGCCCTGCAATCAGTTCGCCGGGCAAGAGCCGGGGACCGAGCAGGAGATCCAGGCGTTCTGCAGCCTCAACTATGGCGTGACGTTCCCGCTGTCCAGCAAGCTGGACGTGAACGGTCATGATCGTCACCAGTTGTACCGCCTGCTGGCGGGCGAGGGGGCCGAGTTTCCAGGGGACATTACCTGGAACTTCGAAAAATTCCTGCTCGGCAAGGACGGTCGGGTGCTGGCGCGTTTCTCACCGCGTACGACGCCGGATGACCCTTCCGTGATCCAGGCGATCGAAAAAGCACTGGGCTGAAAGCCAGGCACGGCACCCTGTGGCGAGGAGATTTATCCCCGCTGGGCTGCGAAGCAGCCCCAAGAGCAAGCGACTCGTTTAGGCTGACACACCGAGATATCAGATTTTAGGGCTGCTGTGCAGCCCAGCGGGGATAAATCCCCTCGCCACAGGTTTGTACCCGGCTGTGAATCGGTTCAAATCACCCATCGTGATCCTCTCGGCTTCCTTCTGATCCTTAATCATTCCAATCAATAGTGCTACCCAGCACCTCCCATGCTCCATATTATCGTCGTCATATCCAATTTGTGACGTCGTCCCGTGGAGTGCCCCATGCCCGTAAAAGCCCTGTTCAAACCCTTCCATCTCGGCGCGTTCGAGTTGCCTACCCGGGTGGTGATGGCGCCGATGACCCGTTCCTTTTCGCCAGGCGGCGTGCCGAACGCCAAGGTGGTCGAGTACTACCGTCGCCGTGCGGCGGCCGGGGTCGGGCTGATCATCACCGAAGGCACGACGGTTGGGCACCAGGCCTCCAACGGCTACCCGAACGTGCCGCATTTCTACGGCGAGGCCGCGCTGGCCGGTTGGAAGCAGGTGGTCGATGCAGTGCATGCCGAAGGCGGCAAGATCGTTCCGCAATTGTGGCATGTGGGCAATGTGCGCCGCCTCGGCACCGAGCCGGATGCCAGCGTGCCGGGCTATGGTCCGAGCGAAAAGCTCAAGGACGGCCAGGTGGTGGTCCACGGCATGACCCAGGCGGATATAAACGACGTCATCGCCGCGTTCGCCCAAGCGGCGAAAGACGCCCAGAGCATTGGCATGGACGGGGTGGAAATCCACGGTGCCCACGGCTACCTGGTTGACCAGTTCTTCTGGGAAGGCAGCAACCAGCGCACTGACGGTTATGGCGGCAGCCTGGCCAATCGCTCGCGCTTCGCGATCGAATTGATTCGGGCCGTGCGTGCGGCAGTGGGTGAGGGGTTCCCGATCATCTTCCGCTTTTCCCAATGGAAGCAGCAGGATTACACCGCGCGCCTGGTGCAGACCCCTGAAGCCCTGGGCGAATTCCTCAAGCCATTGTCCGAGGCGGGCGTGGATATTTTCCACTGCTCGACACGGCGCTTCTGGGAGCCAGAGTTCGAAGGCTCCGAGCTGAACCTGGCTGGCTGGACCCGCAAGCTCACCGGCAAGCCCACCATTACCGTGGGCAGCGTCGGCCTGGATGGCGAGTTCCTGCAGTTCATGGTCAACACCGACAAAGTCGCGCAGCCGGCCAGCCTGGAGAAACTGCTGGAACGCCTGAACAACGAGGAGTTCGACCTGGTGGCAGTGGGGCGTGCGCTGCTGGTGGATCCGGACTGGGCGCAAAAAGTGCGCGAAGGCCGGGAGCAGGAAATCTTGCCGTTCAGTCGTGAGGCGTTGATGACCCTGGTTTAAGCGGCGGCTGATCCGACGTCATCGCGAGCAAGCTCGCTCCCACAATGGATCTGGGTTGAACACAAGATATGTGTTCCCTGGGGACCGAATGTGGGAGCGAGCTTGCTCGCGATGGCGGCCTCAGCTTCTCTGAAGATTCAGCGCACCGTCGGTGCAGCAGGCATCACCTGCTCACCCACACAAACCCCTCGCAACTGCGCCTCGAACTGCTCGATCACCGACGCCCAACCCTGGCGGCTGGCGTGCTGGCGCGCATTGAGCCGCACGCAACGCAAGGTCTCGCGCTCCTCCAACAGCCAACGGGCGGCATCGCAGAACGCCTCTTCATCCCCCGGCATCGCCAATACACCGTTATAGCCGTGACGAATATGTTGCGCAGCCGCAGCCTGATCGTAGGCCACCACGCCCAGCCCGGACGCCAGCGCCTCCAACACGACGTTGCCGAAGGTTTCGGTCAGGCTGGGAAAGACAAACACATCCCCGGACGCATAATGGCTGGCCAGCGCCTCGCCGCGTTGCGAGCCGCAAAAGATCGCCTCGGGCAGTTCCTGCTCCAGCTCGGAGCGCTGTGGGCCGTCGCCGACCACCACCAACTTCATCCGTCGCCCCGCAAAAGCACCGCACAGCGTGTCGAAGCAGCGCTTGAGCAGCCCGAGGTTTTTTTCCGGTGCCAGGCGTCCGACATGGAGCACGGCGATGTCGTCATCGCGCAAGCCCCACGTTTCGCGCAGGTTCGACGAGCGTTTGGCCGGGTGGAACAGTTGGCTGTCCACGCCCCGGGACAACAACGCCACGCGTTCGAAATGACGTCGCTCCAGTTCCAGGCGCTGGCTGAGACTGGGAACCAGGGTCAAGCTGGAGCGGTTGTGAAACCAGCGCAGGTAGTGGGTGAGCCCACGACTCAATAGCCCGAGACCATACTGTTGGGTGTATTGCTGGAAATTGGTGTGGAAACCACTGACCACCGAGATGCCCAGGCGCCGTGCCGCCCGCAGCGCCGACAAACCCAGCGGCCCTTCCGTGGCGATGTACAGCACGTCCGGGCGATGACGCTTCCAGCGCCTGAGCAACTTGTGCATCGACGCCTGGCCCCATTGCAGGCCGGGATAGCCCGGTAGCGGCCAGCCCCGGCACAGCAGCAACCGGTCGTCACTGGCCTGGCGTTGGTCGTCGGCCTGACGAGGTCGTATCAGCTCGACCTGATGTCCACGGGCGCGCAAGCCGTCGTACAGGCGGCCCAGGGTATTGGCCACGCCGTTGATTTCCGGCGGGAAGGTTTCGGTGATCAGGGTAATGTGCAGGGGTGTGGTCATGACCCCAGTGTCGACCAGGGCCATTTCGTCATTGTGACGCCAGGATGATGGATTTGTGACGGCTCAGCCCTGGCGGGCCAACGCGGTCTCGGCGCCTTGCTCGCGGACCCAGAACAACGTGGCTCCGGCCACCGCCGCCGGCATCATCAGGATGTTGACCACCGGGATCAGCAGCACCAGGTAAACGCTGCCGCCAAAGCCCAGGCTCTGCCAGCGTTTTTCCCGCAGCCAGGCGAGCATTTCGTTCCAGCCCAGCTTGTGGTTGTCCGCCGGGTAGTCGATGTACTGGATCGCCATCATCCATACGCCAAACAGCAGCCACAGCGGCGCCGCCACCAGATTGACCACAGGGATGAACGACAGCGCGAACAGCCCCAGGGCGCGGGGCAGGAAATAACCGAGCTTGCGCGCTTCCCGGCCCAGGGTCCGCGGGATCATGGCGATCAACTCGGCCCAACTGAAGGCCGGGAAGTCGTCGGTGCCACGGATGACCACTTCGACTTTTTCCGCGAGAAAACCGTTGAACGGTGCGGCGATGACGTTGGCGAGCAGGGTGAAGGTGAAAAACACCATCAGCACGACAAGCACCACGAACAGGGGCCAGAGGACATAGCTGAGGAAACTGAGCCAGTCGGGCAGTGACGGCATCAGCGTATCGACCCACAGGCTGAACTGATGGCCGGCCAGGTAGATCAATCCGACGAACAGCACGAGGTTGATCGCCAGGGGCAAGAGTACGAACAGACGCAGGCCCGGGCTCAGGATCAGCTTGAGGCCTTCTCGCAAATATTGCGGGCCGGACAGGACGGGGGCGGGCATAGGTGGCTCCGAGCGAAGATGAACGCGCCGACCTTACCGGCTTTTGCCCTGCCTGGGAAAGCGGCGACATGGCGTGTAACAACGTTTCTTGAGGGCCGGGGCGCCTATTGAAAGCCGTGCCGCAGATAGAGCTCACCTATGAGCTGGATTGTTAAACCGTATTTCCTTAATCTTCGCTCCCTCGATACGCTGCACCCATTCTTTTTCAGGACTGTCGAACCCAAGCCTTCCCCAAGTGCGTCAACGGTCCTTTTTTATTCACGCCGCTCACCCGGCGTTCCGGCCCGCAAGGTCCGGTCAACAGGAGCAGGTCATGTCTGAAGTGCGTCATTCGCGAGTGATTATCCTTGGTTCCGGCCCTGCCGGTTACAGCGCTGCGGTCTACGCGGCCCGTGCCAACCTCAAGCCGTTGCTGATCACCGGCATGCAGGCCGGCGGTCAATTGACCACCACCACCGAAGTCGACAACTGGCCGGGCGACGTCCACGGCCTGACTGGCCCGGCCTTGATGGAACGCATGAAGGAACACGCCGAGCGTTTCGAGACCGAAATCGTTTTCGACCACATCAACGCCGTGGATTTCGCCGCCAAGCCGTACACCCTCACCGGTGACAGCGCGACCTACACCTGCGATGCCCTGATCATCGCCACTGGCGCCAGTGCCCGTTACCTGGGCCTGCCGTCGGAAGAGGCCTTCATGGGCAAAGGTGTCTCGGCCTGCGCCACCTGCGACGGCTTCTTCTACCGCAACAAGCCAGTGGCTGTGGTCGGTGGTGGCAACACCGCGGTCGAGGAAGCGCTGTACCTGGCCAACATCGCCAGCACGGTTACCCTGATCCACCGTCGCGAAACCTTCCGTGCCGAGAAGATCCTGATCGACAAGCTCAACGCCCGCGTCGCCGAAGGCAAGATCATCCTCAAGCTCAATGCGACCCTGGACGAAGTGCTGGGCGACAACATGGGCGTGACCGGTGCCCGCCTGAAGAACAACGACGGCAGCTTCGACGAGATCAAGGTTGACGGCGTCTTCATCGCCATCGGCCACACCCCGAACACCTCGCTGTTCGAAGGCCAGCTGGAACTCAAGGACGGCTACCTGGTGGTCAAGGGCGGCCGCGACGGCAACGCCACGGCCACCAGCGTCGAAGGTATCTTCGCGGCCGGCGACGTGGCCGACCACGTCTACCGCCAGGCGATCACCTCGGCCGGTGCCGGTTGCATGGCGGCCCTGGACACCGAGCGTTACCTGGATGGCCTGCAGAACGCTTCGTTCTGATTCATCGGGTACAAAAAAACCGGCTTCGGCCGGTTTTTTCATGCCTGGATATCTGCTGGTGCCCCCCTGTTTTTTGTGTGGTCAGAAACAGTGCATTTCAGGCCAGCCGCGCCAGGCACGCTTCCAGAATATCCAATCCCTCTTCCAGCACCGCCGCCTCACTCGTCAACGGCGCCAGCAGCCGAATGATGTGTCGCGATTTACCACTGGGCATCAGCAGCAGGCCCGATTCCCGTGCCAGGGCCAGCAGTTGCGTCAATTGTGCCGAGGCCGGGGTGCCGTCGGCGTGGCTCAGTTCGATGCCGCGCATGGCGCCGACGCCGGTCAGGCGGCCCAGGTAAGGGCTCAACCTGCGGGTTTGCCAGGATTCGTAGCGGCTGACGATCGCCTCTTCCTGTTGCGCGCCCCAGGCGTGCAGGTTGGCATCCGTCATCTCGTCCAGGGTTGCCAGTGCGGCGGCGCAGGCGATGGGGTTGCCCGAGTAGGTGCCGCCGAGCCCGCCCTTGGGCAGGTTGTCCAGCAGCGCCTTGCGTCCCACCACGGCCCCCAGAGGCACGCCGCCGGCAATGCTTTTACCCAGCAGGATCAGGTCTGGCTCGATGCCCAATCGGGAGAAGGCAAAGCGCTGGCCGGTGCGACCGAAGCCGGACTGGATTTCATCGACGATCAGCACAATGCCCTTGTCGTCGCAGAACTGCCGCAAGGCCTGGGCGAAGGGCACGTCCATCGCCAGGAAGCCGGCCTCGCCCTGCACCGGTTCGACAATGAAACAGGCCACGTCATTTACGTCGATCTCGACGCTGAACAGCCGTTCCATGGCCTTCAACGCCTCTTCGCACGTGACGCCATTGTCCGGGCTGGGGTACGGCAAGTGATACACCGGCCCGGGCAGGACGCCGACTTTCTGTTTGTAGGGCGCGACCTTGCCGTTGAGGTTGAGTGTCGCCAGGGTACGGCCATGGAAGGCGCCGTCGAACGCGATCACGGCGGTACGGCCCGTGACGCCCCGCACGATCTTCAAGGCATTCTCCGCCGCCTCGGCACCGCTGTTGGTGAGCATACCGCTGACCGGGTAGTCCACTGGGATAAACCCTGTCAGGCGCTCCATCAATTCAATGTAGGGCGCATGAGGAGCGGCGTTGAAGGCGTAGTGAGTCAACCGGGTGGCCTGTTCGCGGATCGCCTCGACGATGCGCGGATGGCAATGGCCGAGGTTCAGTACGCCGATGCCCCCGACGAAATCGATGTAGCGCCTGCCGTCGGTGGCCCAGACCTCGGCATTCTTGCCGTGACTGAGGCTGACGGGGTGCACGATGGAGATCGATTGGCTGATGCTTTCGCTGCTCATGGAGGACGGCCCGGACGAAGGAGAAATTTCCGTTATCTAAGCCGCGAGCAGAGGGGCCCGGCAAACGAAATAAAGTTGCCGGGTCAATCTTAAAAGTCGCGATGTGGTGAGGTGTTCTTCATAAGGATGAATGGAGCCCTGCCACAAAAGCGGGCCTCACCGCACGGGAAGAATCGATCAGCGCCGTTGCAGCGGCGGTGCCTCGAACGTTACACCGGCCAGCCCATGGACCATCAGCGCACGGATGTTGCCATGGTCACTGCCTTCGGGCGTGGCCAGCACCGAGCGGTAATGTTCGCCAAACGCCAGCAGCGCTTCTTCGTCGCTCAAGCCTTCGAGCAGTGCCAGGCCGAGGGTCTTGCACGAACCTTCGTTCTGCCCGGCGGCATTTTGCACACCGCCGTTGTTGAAGGCCTGGGGCTGGTAGTCGTAGCCGGCGGCGATAAAGGCCAGGGTGTCGGCGAAGGCATGTTCACCGCTCTTGAGGCGGGTGCGCAGGGTAGCAAGATCAAGCATCGGGTTTTCCTTTGGCGAACGCCGCCTGTTGTTCGGCGCTGGCTTCTTTCTGGTATTGGGCTTTCCACTCGGCGTACGGCATGCCGTAGACCACTTCGCGGGCGTCGTCGAGGCTGACGTCCACCTGGCGTTCATCGGCGGCGGCCTTGTACCACTTGGACAGGCAGTTGCGGCAGAAGCCAGCGAGGTTCATCAGGTCGATGTTCTGCACATCCTTGCGGCTGTCCAGGTGGGCAACCAGCCGACGGAAAGCGGCGGCTTCGAGTTCGAGGCGTTGTTGGTCGTTCATGGTGTTCTCTGACGGGCAGCGACAAGCGAGGTGCTTCAAGCTGCAGGAATGGAGTGCGCTGGCGACAAGCTTACCGCTTCAAGCCCGCTGCTGAAAACGTGCAGCTCAGCGGCTTGCCGCAAGGGTGATCGACACCGACTCGGCAAATCGCAAGGCGTGGGGCTTGTCGACTTCGACTTCGGCGTACAGCACCGACTCGTTGGCCATGACCAGGTCGAGCAATTCCTGGGTCAGGCGTTCGAGCAGGGCGAAGCGGTTGCCTTCCACATGGGCGATGATCGCCTTGGTGATGGTGCGGTAGTTCAGCGCGTGGTCGATGTCGTTGTCGCGCACCGCCTCCTGGGCGGCATAGAGGATGGTCAGGTTGATCAACACATCCTGCTTGTTGAGGATCTCGTCCTCGTTGATGCCGATGAAGGTGCGCAGGCGCAGGTCCTTGACCTTGATGCGTGCCATGGCGGGCTGAAGTTGTGGCATTTACTTGCTCCGTCGAATCAATTGCAGGAACTCCTGGCGCGTGGTGCTGGAATCACGAAAGGCGCCGAGCATCACCGAGGTGTTCATCGTCGAGTTCTGTTTTTCGACACCGCGCATCATCATGCACATGTGCTGGGCCTCGATCACCACCGCCACGCCAGCGGCCTGGGTGACCTGCTGCACCGCGTCGGCGATTTGCCGGGTCAGGTTCTCCTGGATTTGCAGGCGGCGGGCGAACATGTCCACCAACCGGGCGATCTTCGACAGCCCCAGGACCTTGCCCGTAGGAATATAAGCCACATGGGCCTTGCCGATGAAGGGCAACAGGTGATGTTCGCAAAGCGAATAGAGTTCGATGTCGGCGACGATCACCATTTCATCGCTGTCAGAGGCGAACAGCGCGCCGTTGACGATCTGCTCGACGCTTTGTTCATACCCATGGCAAAGGTACTGCATGGCCTTGGCGGCGCGTTCCGGGGTATCGAGCAAACCCTCGCGCTCAGGGTTCTCTCCCAGGCCGATGAGGATCTCGCGGTAGTTCTGGGGCAGGGATAGCGTCATGGTGCATCCTCGAAACAAGGCTATTTGACGTGCCGCCCGCCGTTGACGGTCAGGGTCGTGCCGGTGACATAAGGGTTGTCCAGCAGGTAACGCAGGCTCTGGTAGATCACTTCGCTGCCGGGTTCTATACCCAGTGCGGACTTGGCCAGGGCCTTGGCGCGGTAAGCCGCGTCGTCTTCGGGGTTGAACAGTAGCAGGGCCGGGGCAATGCCGTTGACCTTGATCGCCGGGGCGAACTTGGCCGCGAACGACAGGGTCAAGCTTTCCAGGCCGGCCTTGGTGGCGCAATAGGCGATATGCCGGGCACTGCCCTTGCGGGTCACGTCATCGCTGATGTGCACGATATCCGCTGGCGTCGAACGCAGCAGCAGTTCGGCGCCATGCAGGTTGATCAGGTAAGGCGCAAGCATGTGCACGCCGAACATGGCGCTGAAGGCCGTCGCTTCGTTGCCAGGCTCTTCGGTCATCCAGGCCGAGGCGTTGTGCACGATGGCCCGCAACTGGTCGGTGTGCTGCTTGAGCTGTTCGATGAAAGCCAGGATCCCCGTTTCGCTGGAGAAGTCGGCGAACAGCACCACCGCTCCCAGGTCCCGCAACGTCTGCACGCCCGGGCGTTCGGTGCGATAGGTCGCGATTACCGGGTGCCCGTCCTCCAGCAAGCGCCGGGCGCAATGCAGGCCGACGCGCTGGGCTGCACCCGTGATCAGGATCGGAGCGGTGGCGTTGGACATAGGACGGCTCGGTTCACGGCAAGAGCCAAACTATAACAGTGACGCGGGGCGCCTCCTATGTACAAAGGTAAATCCAGGGTTCCTGTGGGAGCGAGCTTGCTCGCGATAGCGGACGGATAGGCAATATCTGGTGTGGATGCACCGGCCTCATCGCGAGCAAGCTCGCTCCCACAGATTTTTTGTCGCCCATGAGGCCGGGGCTCCCACGGGGATCAATGTTGAAGCTGGCGACATCAATGATTCTGCGTAGCCGGCAACGTCCGCTGCGGCGCGCCGTTGAGCCAGTTCGCCAGCAGGTGGGTCGACATCGGGATAAACAAGTAGACCATCAGCGGCGTCAGGATGAGTGTGCTGATGAGCACGCGGTTCAACAGGCCCAGTTCGCCCAGCAGCGGGCCCAACAGGAAGTTGAACAACAGCGACACGGGAAAGAACGCGAGCCAGATGGCCACGGCCTGTTTCCAACGGGGCGGACGCTGACCGACCGTGCCGAACCAACCGTCGATGCCACGCACCCGGTGTTCGGAGGGATGGGCAAACAGATCGCTGCCCCGTCCCAGCCAGGCGGTGCGTGAGGCGGAATGTTCCCAGGCGTGCAGCGTGTGCTCGTCGGCAAACCGGAAGATGATCTGGAACTCATCGTCCTGGGGCGGTGGTGCGAGTACGCCGGAGCCCAGGTAACCGGGAAAATCGGTGGCCAGTTGTTCGCCTTCGCGCAGCCAGGCAATCAGATCCTGATAGCGTCCATTGGCGACGCGACGGGCCACCATCAGGGTGACGGGGGAGGTAGACATCATGTATCTCCTTAAGACAGGCACGGCACTCCGGGTAGGAGATTCGCAGGGGACGCCCCGGGATGGTGGGGCGCGTCTGGTCGCCAAAAAACAGGCAAGGATTATTCCCGATTGTGCGTGAAACAACAAAACCGCGCCCCGGAACACGTTTTCCTTGTCATGACGTGTCTTGAAGGAGGAGACTGGGATCCAATTTGCCAGCCGGAATTGTCTGCCAAAATGAGCGTAATCACAGAGGATAGCTTTGTTTTCCAGGCGTCAGGTGCTTTGAAGCGCGAAGAGCTGTTCCCCATTCGCGAAGTCGCACGCATGACCGGCGTGAATCCCGTGACCCTGCGCGCATGGGAGCGGCGCTACGGTCTGATCCAGCCCACCCGCACCGAAAGCGGGCATCGCCTGTACTCATTGAGCGATATCGAAAAGGTTCGCAGCATCCTGGCGTGGATAGAGCGCGGGGTGGCCGTGAGTAAAGTGGGCAGGATCCTGGCGAAGACCGAGGCGGTACAACCGGTCTCCTCGCTGATTTCATCGGACCTGGTCAAGGCCGATCACGCCCGGTGGCAGCAACAGGTGGCGGACGCGGTCGGCAACTTTGACGATGTGGAGCTGGATCGCGTCTATGGGCAGATTTTTTCCACCTACACCGTACCGGTCGTATTCCAGGACATCCTGATGCCGCTTTGGCGGCAAATGCTGCATCGCCAGCCGGCGTTCGGACAAATCAGTGAATGGGTGTTTTTCGATGGGTTCCTGCGTTCGCGCATCATCCAGCGGCTTTTGCTCAAGCGAGAAAGTGGAGCGCCACGGATTCTGGTCTGCGCTCTTGCCGGCCAGTGTCGCGAGCTGGAGTTGCTGGTCACGGCGCTGTTCCTGTCCAAGGCGGACGTGGGCGTCAGGGCACTGTCGATCGGGCTGCCGTTCGACGAACTGCCCCTGGTGTGCGAGAAGATCCAGCCGTTGGCGTTGGTGCTGTTGTCCAATCATGCACCGGGCCCGGATTTGCCCAAGCGCCTGGGCAAATTGGCGATGAGCCTGGATTGTCCGTTGATGCTGGCCGGCGATGCATCCGACCTGGCGCAGGACAGCCTGGCTGGCTCGTCAATCGGCTGCCTGGGCAATGAAGGAACGGTGATGCACCAGCGCCTGCGTCAATTTCTGGCAGGCAACCTGGATACCTGAACGGGTGCCCTAGAGATGCATGGTGGGGTGGGTCAGGCGATGTTGCTGCAGGATGTACTGGCGCAGGCGTTCGGTCTCGTCCTGGTCACTCTGGCTCAGGTGATAAGCCAGCAACCCTCGATCGGTTTCCCGTTCGAGGGTGCCACGCAACGAAATCCGCTCGTAGCCTGATGGGCTGAACCACAAGGCAAATTGCTTCGGTGGCTTGGTGCGGCTGCGGTTTTCCAGCAATACGCCTTTGCAGGACACCTCGTGGACCCAGAGCGGTCCGGGCAGGCCCTTGATATTTTCCAGCGCCACCGGCTCGTCGAGTGTCAGGCGCCACGGACGGATCTTCGGTCCGTCCTCGTAGATACTCGGGACACCCAGGCGCAGGTGCATCGCATGGAATTCGTCTTCCACCAGATGCAAGGGAAAGGTCATTTGCTGGTTTTCGAAATTGGCTTGCAACGTGACCTGTTCATTCGCCGCCAGGCGCGTCAACAAGTCACGGATCTGCGACCCGCCGTTGACCAGCAAGCTCGACGTGACATCCCGCTCGTTCAACTGCGGGTTGTGCTGCATGGTCCGGATGAAGTCCAGTTCATCCTGCGTCAGAAGGGCATCGCGCTGCATGGTCGGCTCGAAATGATAATTTACATTTTCACTGGTGATTGTAGTGACTGACCGTTAATTCGTGGTTTTGTTTGCACCGTTCGTCGCTTCGAGCCGCGCAATCGTCTCCCGGGCTTCGGCCAGCTCCTTTTCCAGCTGGACGACGCGTTGTTGAGCCTTGACTTGGGTCGTGACGTCTTTTTGCACGCCCACGAAATAGGTATGCCCGTCCGCCTGGTTTTTTACCGTGGACAATGACAGCTCATTCCAGAACGGCGTGCCGTCCTTGCGGTAGTTTCGCAGCACCTCACGACAGGCACCGCCCTCTAGCAAGGCCTTGCGAATCTGCTCCAGGGAAGGTTGCTCCCGGTCACCCGACTGCAGGAAGCGGCAATCCTGGTAGAGGATTTCGTCGCGGTGATAGCCGGTCAAGCGTTCGAAGGCCGGGTTCACGTAGATCAGGATATTGTCTTCGCCTTCTTTTTCAGCGATGACAATCCCATCGTTCGAGGCGTTGATGACCAGTTGCATCAGTTGAGCGTTGATCATTGGAAGAGCCCTTCTGGAACATCCTTGTTGAAGCGGTATTTTAGAAGAAATCGACAGGCTGTCCACTGGCCATTATGGCCGTTGAGAGCCATTCGCAGGCTGGCGGGTGCAACTGTTACTATCCCGGCTCTTTTTTCAGGTTCAGGATCAGATTGATGAAAGTCGCCATTCTTTCCGGCTCAGTGTATGGCACTGCCGAAGAAGTCGCCCGGCACGCCGCCAAACTGCTTCGCGACGCGGGCTTCGACGCTTGGCACAACCCTCGTGCGACCTTGGCGGACGTGCAGGCGTTTGCGCCGCACGCCCTGCTGGCGGTGACGTCGACGACCGGCATGGGCGAGTTGCCGGACAGCTTGATGCCATTGTATTCGACCATCCGCGACCAATTGCCGGGGTTCTTTCGTGGCTTGCCCGGCGCGGTGATCGGTCTGGGCGACGCCAGCTACGGGGACACCTTCTGCGCCGGCGGCGAGCAGATGTGCGAGCTGTTCGCCGAGCTGGGCGTGCGCGAGGTGCTGCCGATGCTGCGCCTGGATGCCAGCGAAAGCGTCACGCCGGAAACCGACGCCGAGCCGTGGCTGGCGCAATGGATCGAGGCGTTGCGCCCTTGAGGCGCAGGCGTGACTCGTTTGGCCAGTAAGCTGGCTGCCAATGCAACTACCGCCTCTGGAAGACCTGACTAGACTCATTTTCTTGCACAAGACGTTTCGATGACGAGATTTCTACAACAAGAAACCAGAGGTCAGAGCCGTGAGCGTAGCGCCCGTCCAAACGACACTCAGTATCAAGGACCAGGTCAGTGCGGCCGAATGGCAAACCCGGGTGGACCTTGCCGCCTGTTATCGGCTTGTCGCGTTGCATGGCTGGGATGACCTGATCTTCACCCATATCTCCGCGAAGGTCCCCGGTACCGAGGACTTCCTGATCAACCCGTTCGGGCTGATGTTCCATGAAGTCACCGCCTCGAGCCTGGTCAAGGTCGACCAGGCCGGCAACAAGTTGATGGACAGCCCCTACGACATCAATCCGGCCGGCTACACCATCCACAGTGCGGTGCATGAGGTGCGCCATGACGTGGCCTGCGTGTTACACACCCACACGGCTGCCGGTGTCGCGGTATCGGCACAAAAGCAAGGCGTGTCGCCGATCAGCCAGCAAGCACTGTTCGTGTTGTCGAGCCTGGCTTATCACGCTTACGAAGGGGTGGCCTTGAATCACGAAGAAAAGGCGCGCCTGCAGGCCGACCTGGGCGAAAGCAATTTCCTGATGCTGCACAACCATGGCTTGCTGACATGCGGTGGCACCATCGCCGATACCTTCTTGATGATGTTCACCTTTCAACGGGCCTGTGACATCCAGGTCCTGGCCCAGAACGGCGGGGCCGAATTGATTGCCATCGAGCCGCAGATTCTGGCCGGCGCCCGGGCGATGATCGCCGGGGTGACCAAAAGCACCCAAGGCATGGGCGGCGCGTTGGCCTGGCCGGCGTTGCTGCGCAAGCTCGACCAACAAGACGCCGGGTATAGAAACTGATGGCCCTGGCTCAGATCCCCCTGCGTATCTGGCGCCAGCGCAGCCAGACCTTCATGTTTCGTGGTCATGTCATTCGCTACTGGGTGGCGGGCCAGGGTGAGCCGCTGCTGCTGATCCACGGTTTCCCTACCGCCAGTTGGGATTGGCATTACCTATGGCAACCCTTGGCGCAACGCTATCGGGTGATCGCGTGCGACATGCTCGGTTTCGGCGACTCCGCCAAACCGAGGGATCACGTCTATAGCCTGCTGGAGCAGGCCGATCTGCAGCAGGCCTTGCTGGCTCACCTGAATGTGAAAGGCGCGGTGCATGTGCTGGCCCACGATTACGGTGACAGCGTGGCCCAGGAACTGCTTGCGCGACATTACGAAGCGCGGATTGACCTCGCCAGTTGCGTCTTTCTCAATGGCGGGCTGTTCCCCGAAACCCACCGTCCGGTATGGGCCCAGAAACTTTTGCTCAGTCCCCTGGGCTGGCTGCTGGGGCGGTTGTTCTGTCGGGAAAGCCTGGCCAGCAGCTTTCGGAAGATTTTCGGTCCCAGGACCGGCCCTACCGAAAGTGAGCTGGATGACTTCTGGAGCCTGGTGAAAGCCCATCACGGTCCGCGGATCATGCATAAGCTCATCGCCTATATTCCCGAACGCCGTGTGCAGCGTGAGCGCTGGGTACAGGCGATGCAGCGCGGCGACGTGCCGTTACGGGTGATCGACGGCGCTGTCGATCCGATTTCAGGTGAACACATGGTGGCGCGCTACGAGGCCCTGATCCCCAACCCGGACACGGTGCTGCTGCCCGACGTCGGTCATTACCCGCACACCGAGGCACCGGTGCAGGTGCTCAATCACTACCTGGCGTTTCGCGAAGCCATCACCGCGCCGCGCAGGCAGATGGCCTGTTCCTGACACCTGGCACTGCCGGAGCAGACCTGTGTGGGAGTGAGCCTGCTCGCGAAAGCGGTGCTTCGGCCAGCGGGAAAAACGACTACGCCGCCGTGGCTGGGGCCTGCATCATCCCCCCGCCTTATCGAGCACCATTCACTGGCAACCGTGTTCATTGTGACCGGCCGACGGGTGCCGGACACTCATGCCCATCGTCCTATCCGCCTGCTGGAGTTCTGCCATGAGTGAGTCTGTGCGCTTCGAAGATAAAGTCGTGATCGTCACGGGAGCTGGCGGTGGCCTGGGACGTGCCCATGCGCTGCTGTTCGCCAGGCAAGGCGCGAAAGTGCTGGTCAACGACCTTGGCGGCTCGGCTCAAGGGGAAGGGGCCAATGCCTCGGCGGCGGACCGGGTGGTCGCTGAAATCCGTGAGGCCGGCGGCATCGCCGAGGCCAACCACGACTCGGTGACCGATGGCGACAAGCTGGTTCAACATGCGCTCGACGCGTTCGGTCGTGTCGATGTGGTGGTCAACAACGCCGGGATCCTGCGAGACAAGACGTTCCACAAAATGGACGACGCCGATTGGGACCTGGTCTACCGCGTCCACGTCGAGGGTGCCTACAAGGTGACCCGTGCCGCATGGCCGCACCTGCGTGAGCAGAACTACGGTCGGGTGATCTTCACCGCCTCCACTTCCGGCATCTACGGTAATTTCGGCCAATCCAACTACGGCATGGCCAAGCTCGGCCTCTACGGCCTGACCCGGACCCTGGCCATCGAAGGTCGCAAGAACAACATCCTGGTCAACGCCATCGCTCCCACTGGCGGCACCCGCATGACCGAAGGCCTGATCCCGCCGCAGGTGTTCGAACAACTCAAGCCCGAACTCGTCAGCCCGTTGGTGGTGTACCTGGCCAGTGAAGCCTGCCAGGAAACCTCAGGCCTGTTCGAAGTGGGCGGCGGTTGGATGGGCAAGGTGCGCTGGGAGCGCAGCCTGGGTGCGGGTTTCGACCCGCGCAAAGGCTTTTCTCCCGAGGACGTCGCCGCCCATTGGCAGCAGATCTGCGATTTCGACGATGCGGTGCATCCCAATGACAACCTGGAAGCATTGAAGGAGATGATGGCGAATCTGCAGCGCTACGCTGTTTAACGTGCAGCCTCGACGCCTTTCAACCGTGTGATTTCTACACCGGCGAAATGATTCCGTGGCGAGCGCCCTCGCCACGATGAATCCAATAAACCTGGGTGGACAGTGCTGCACATAAGCGGGCTCCTCTCAGGTACAGGTCGATCCCCCACACCCAGGCAAAGCGTTCGGCCGACCATTCCTGGCGGTCAGACATTTGGCCGTCGCCCCGCTCGATAATCCGAAGTACACCGTCAGACCTTGAGCACTGCGTCATTAAAAAGGTGGGCGGTCGATCAATCGTGCGCGTGGATATGCATGAAATAACCGCACAGAAAAAAGGCCGCTGCAAAAAGCAGCGGCCTAAGCGTGACGTTGCAAAGGAGCTACAAACCAACGTCGGTGAACACGGGATGATGGATCTATGCGCCAATCCATCCGAAGACGGTGCGCCAGGCAGGAGGGATGCCGTGGCGACTTGCGCCGGCAGGCCCGTTGCCCTGCAAGCCCGGCCAGCATAGGGATCGCGCTCGGAGGGAAACAGCCCGGATCCGGACATGCACCGTTGCAGGGCGCGTAACAGTACCGGTCAGGGCGTGAGTATGCGCGGCGCTGATGACCCATCATCCAGTCCGTCCATGCTCGGCGCAAAGGCCCGTCGGGCAGGGGCTGTAATCCTTTTGAGGTACAGCGCGAATACCTCCTTGGTGCGCTTATCGCCCATGGCGCGCGGCAGTAGGGTGAAGCCTCTGTCACTCACCGGGGAAGACGCATGACAACAATAACAATGCGCGCCATCTTCAAGCCGCAGGCGCTGGCCGTCGCGGTGGCCTTGGGTTGCTGTGCCCAGGCGCAGGCCGTTTCATTCAACATTGGCGAGATCGAAGGCCAGTTCGATTCGTCGCTGTCCGTGGGCGCGAGCTGGGGCATGCGCGATGCCGACAAGGATTTTGTCGGCACGGTCAACGGCGGTCGGGGCCAGTCCTCCACCGGTGATGACGGACGGCTGAATTTCAAGAAAGGCGAGACCTTTTCCAAGATCTTCAAGGGCCTGCACGACCTCGAACTCAAGTACGGCGATACCGGTGTGTTCGTGCGCGGCAAGTACTGGTACGACTTCGAACTCAAGGATGAAGACCGCGAGTTCAAGGACATCAGCGACAGCAATCGCAAGGAAGGCGCCAAGTCCTCGGGGGCGCAGATTCTCGATGCCTTCGTCTATCACAACTATTCCATCGCCGACCTGCCAGGCACCGTGCGTGCCGGCAAGCAGGTGGTCAGTTGGGGGGAAAGCACCTTCATCGGCAACTCCATCAACAGCATCAACCCGGTGGACGTGTCCGCGTTCCGTCGCCCCGGTGCGGAGATCAAGGAAGGCCTGATCCCGGTGAACATGTTGTTCGCCTCCCAGGGCCTGACCGACAAGCTCACCATCGAAGGGTTCTACCAGTTGGAGTGGGACCAGACCGTGGTGGATAACTGCGGTACGTTCTTCGGCAACGACGTGGTGGCCGATGGTTGCACCAGTGGCTACACCGTGGGCAGCCCGGCGATTGCGCCATTCGTGCCCTTGACCCAGGCATTCGGCGAGGAGATCCAGGTCTCCAGCGAAGGGGTGATCATTCCCCGTGGCGCTGACCGCGACGCCCGCGACTCCGGCCAGTGGGGTACGGCATTGCGCTGGCTCGGCGATGACACCGAGTACGGCCTGTACTTCATGAATTACCACAGCCGCACGCCTGCCGTCGGCACCACCACGGCGGGGCTTTCGACCCTGGCGGCGTTGCCGGGCATGGTCGCGATCGCCAACGGCCTGGCCCCTGGCAGCGGTGCGGGCCTGGCCCAGAGCGTGATGCTGGGTCGCGGTGGGTACTACCTTGAATACCCGGAAGACATCCGCCTGTACGGCGCGAGTTTCTCCACGACGTTGCCCACCGGCACCGCTTGGACCGGGGAAATCAGCTACCGCCCCAACGCACCGGTGCAGGTCAATACCAACGACCTGACCCTGGCGCTGCTCAACCCGATTGCCGGTGGCGCTGCTTCACCTATCGCGACCTCGGCCGGGGCGGATAACACCGGCTACCGGCGCAAGGAAATCACCCAGGTCCAGAGCACCCTGACGCATTTTGTCGATCAGGTGCTGGGCGCCGAACGCCTGACGCTGGTGGGCGAGGCGGCGGTGGTGCACGTCGGCGGGCTGGAGTCCAAGGACAAGCTGCGTTACGGCCGCGATTCGGTCTATGGCCAGTACGGGTTCAATGGCGACACCGATGGCTTCGTCACCTCGACTTCCTGGGGCTATCGCGCCAGGGCGATTCTCGACTACGCCAACGTGATCGGTGGTGTGAACTTCAAGCCCAACGTTTCCTGGTCTCATGATGTGGCCGGTTACGGTCCCAACGGCTTGTTCAACGAAGGCGCCAAGGCTATCAGCGTCGGCGTCGATGCCGACTACCGCAACACCTACACCGCCAGCCTGAGCTACACCGACTTTTTTGGCGGCGATTACAACGTTCTCGAAGACCGCGATTTCCTCGCGCTGAGCTTCGGCGTGAACTTCTGATCTGGCTGACAAGGAAAACCCAATGCGCAAGATGATCCTGCAATGCGGTGCCCTGGCCTTGAGCCTGCTGGCCGCGAACGTGATGGCGGCGGTTTCGCCGGAGGAAGCGAACAAACTGGGCACCAGCCTCACGCCGTTGGGCGCCGAAAAAGCCGGCAATGCCGATGGCTCGATCCCGGCCTGGACTGGTGGTATCCCGAAAAATGCCGGCGCCGTGGACAGCAAGGGCTTTCTGGCCGACCCGTTCGCCAATGAAAAACCGCTGTTCACCATCACTGCCGCGACCGTGGACCAGTACAAGGACAAGCTGTCCGAAGGCCAGGTCGCGATGTTCAAGCGCTACCCGCAAACCTACAAGATTCCGGTCTATCCGACCCACCGCAGCGTCGCCCTGCCGCCGGAAATCTACGAGTCGGCCAAGCGCAGCGCCCTCAACGTGACGTCCATCAACGACGGTAACGGCCTGGCCAATTTCACCGGCAATCGCTACTACGCCTTCCCGATTCCCAAGAACGGCGTGGAAGTGCTGTGGAACCACGTCACCCGCTATCACGGCGGCAACCTGCGCCGGGTGATCACCCAGGCGACGCCGCAGACCAATGGCAGCTTCACGCCGATCCGCTTCGAAGAAGAAATTGCCGTGCCGTTCCTGATCAAGGATGCCGACCCGGAAAAGGCCAGCAACGTGCTGACCTATTTCAAGCAATCGGTGACCGCCCCGGCGCGCCTGGCCGGTAACGTGCTGCTGGTGCATGAGACCCTCGACCAGGTGAAGGAGCCGCGCCTGGCCTGGATCTACAACGCCGGCCAGCGCCGTGTGCGTCGCGCCCCGCAAGTGGCCTACGACGGCCCGGGTACCGCCGCCGACGGGTTGCGCACGTCCGACAACTTCGACTTGTTCTCCGGCGCGCCGGACCGCTATGACTGGAAGCTGATCGGCAAGAAGGAGATGTACATCCCGTACAACAGCTACAAGCTCGACTCGCCAAGCCTCAAATACGACGATGTGATCAAGGCCGGCCATATCAACCAGGACCTGACCCGCTACGAGCTGCACCGGGTCTGGGAAGTGGTGGGTACGGTCAAGCCGAGCGAGCGGCACATCTATGCCAAGCGCCACATGTACTTCGACGAAGACAGCTGGCAGGCGGCGCTGGTGGATCACTACGACGGCCGCGGTCAACTGTGGCGGGTGGCCGAAGGTCATGCCCAGTTCTACTACGACCATCAGAACCCGGGCTACACCCTCGAAGCGCTCTACGACATCATCGCCGGCCGCTACATCGCGCTGGGGATGAAGAACGAAGAGAAACACAGCTACGAGTACGGCTTCGAAGCCCGAGCGGCCGACTACACGCCGGCGGCGTTGCGTTCGACCGGGGTTCGGTAAGGTCTGAGTGTTGGAAAGATGACTGTGGTGAAGGGATTTCTCTGTGGGAGCAAGGCTGGCCCGCGGTGAGGCTATCGCGGGCCAGCCTTGCTCCCACAGTAAATCCACTTCTCACAAGGTTGTGCCTGATTTGATAAGCGTGAGCGACCGGCAGTACCCCTGCCGGTCGTTTTTTTATGGGGGCCAATCAGCGCGCTGAATACTTCTCCAAAGGTCGGCGACACAGGACTAGGGTGGTGAAATAACAATAAACAGGATCTTCCCCCATGACCGCCATGAGCCCGTGTCCGGACCGTCCAGGATTGCTGCCTCGCCTGTCCTCGACGCATGTGCCGCGGCGGTCCCTGAGCGAGCCGCTGCTGACGTCCGAAGCGCGGGTAAAGCTGCTCTGCGCGCCGGCGGGCAGCGGCAAGAGTGCGTTGTTCGCCGAGTGCTTCCTGCAGGCCCCCGGCAACTGTCAGTTGCACTGGTTGCCACTGGCGGGCGCGGCGTTGAGCGCGGTGCAAATGTGCGAGCGCCTGGCGCAGACCCTCGGGCTGCCGGTGCTGGAGGAAGCGGGGCTGTTGGCCCACCTGGCGCGTTTGCAAACGCCCACCTGGGTATTCCTGGACGACTATTGCCGGGTGCCGAATCCCGAGTTGGACCAGTTGCTCGACCGTGTGTTGAACACCAGCAGTCCGGCGTTGCACCTGTGGCTCAATGGCCGCCGTCGCCCTCACTGCAACTGGCCGCGGCTGTTGCTCGATGACGAGCTGCACGAGTTTGACCCGCAGGCGTTGTTCTTCAGCCCTGACGATATCCAGCCACTGCTTCGTCATCTGTCCGGTCCCCAGGCTGCACGCACGGCCCGCGAGGTGATTCAGCGAAACGGTGGTTGGTGCGCCGGGGTGCACATCAGCTTGCTTGAGCGCTGTGAATGGGCGCGCAGTCATGCATCCCCAGGACGGCCGGGAACCTTGCTCGACTACCTGGAGTACGAACTGTTCAGCACGTTGAGCCCAGACCTGGCACAGGCCTGGCGTGTGCTGGCGCATCTGCCGCGTTTCAATGCCCGGCTGTGCGAGCACCTGTTCGGCGACACGGTGGGTGCGCAATGCCTGCCGTTGTTGCTGGACCTGGGGTGTTTCATCGAGCCGTGGGAGCAGACGTGCGATTGGTTGCAGATTTTTCCGGCCCTGGCCCGGTTGGTGCGTGAAGAGCCTTGGCCCCAGGGCCGCTCCTGGCATCGACGGGCCTGCCAGTGGTTTGCTGCCGAGCAGGACTGGCAAATGGCGTTCGAGCAAGCCATGTTGGCCGAGGAGTTCGAGACCGCCGTCAGTTTCTTGCAGCATTTGAGCTTCGAGCACGTCTTGCAGCGCCGCAACGTGGTGCTGTTGCTGAGCTTGCACGACCAACAAGGCGACACGCTGACCCTGGGTACGCCGCAATCGGTGGGGTTGGTCACCGCTGCGCTGTTGTTCGCCGGTCGCTTCGACCAGGCGTCGACCTGCATCGCGCAACTGTCCAGGTTCCTGCCGCAGCCTTCGGCCTGTCTGCAGCGACAAGTGCTGGCCAGGTGGCAGGTCTTGCGGGGCTGGTTGCTGCACCTCTCGGGCGATGGCGAACCGGCGCGCGAACATTTTCTCCAGGCCCAGGCCAGCCTGGACCCCGAGTCCTGGGCCCAACGGGTGCTGTGCCTGGGTGGACTGACGCAGCAGGCACTGCTGGCCGGCGAATTGTCCTCGGCGCAATGGATCAACCGCCAAGCGTTATGCCTGGCGCGTGCGCAAGGCTCGCTGGTCTTCGAGGGCTTGCTGGAACTGGACCATGCCCAAATCTTGGAGCAACGCGGCGCGCCGCATCGGGCCGATCATTTGCTGGCCGCGGTCCAGGCGCTGCTGGACAGACCGGGTCAGGATTTTTCTCCGTTGTTGGGACGTATTGCCCTGCGGCGCGGACGCCTGGCGCTGCGCATGGGGTTTGAGGAACGGGCCGCCGAGTACTTTCAAGCCGGCCTGGAAACGGGTCTGCTCAGCCAGGATAAACAGGTGCTCTATGGCTTTCTCGGCAAGGCCTGCCTGGCGGCCAACCAAGGCGACTATGGCGAGGCGTTCATGCAGTTGCGCGATGCCGAGCGGATCATGCAGCAGCGGCACATCCCCGACACCGTCTACCGGGGCGTGTTGTTGCAGACCAGTTGCCAGTTCTGGTTGCAACAGGGGCGGGCGGAACTGGCCCATGAAGCCTTGACCCGCGTCCTGCGGCACTTTCGCGGACCGCAGGCCAAGCACGCGCCTCCCGCGACCCTGGAGTTGATTGCTCGACTGGAATACCTGCTGGTGCTGGCCGAGGTCTACTTGCAGCGGGCACAGGCGCCACAGGCGCGCCTGCAGGCCATGATCGCCCAGGCGCAGCACGCTGAAATGCACAGTTTGGAGACCGAACTGCACCTGGTGCTGACGGAGGTCGTCTGGTTGTCCGGCGATCGTGCCCAGGCCCGGACACTGCTGTCAGAGGGGCTCAAGCGAGTCGCGTGCTGGCGGGCCCAGCAAGCGTTGTGCGAACTGCGCTTGCGCCAGCCCGAGTTGTTGCGCTGGGGGCAATCGGCAGAAGAGGCCGAGTCGCCCGTCACCGCCGAGGAGACGTTGCTCAGTCATCGCGAGCTGGAGGTCCTGGAGCTGATCGCCCAAGGTCATTCAAACCAACAGATTGCCGAACAGTTGTTCATCTCGTTGCACACGGTGAAAACCCATGCGCGTCGCATCCACAGCAAGTTGGGTGTGCAGCGACGTACACAGGCAGTGGCAAAAGCCAAAGTCATGGGCGTGATGAATTAGCGGCATGGTTCGATACCTCATGCACGCTTGCTTGCACGGGCCTTTTTTACCGTCATGCCCGATAGCTTCCCGCACCTCAATGATCTAGTGATCAGGATGTACTGGCTGGGCTGAGCCCGGACCCGCTTCATACCCCATCCGCCAACTCACGGCCCGGGTCGCCGCCAACAGTCGCTGCGCCGCCGGGCCGTTTTCGTCGGCGTGGAACAGCGAGGTCGGGCCGACGATGGTCATCACGGCCTTGACCTCGCCGACCGCATTGAAGACCGGGGCGGACAAGGCGTCCACACCCGGCATCAGCAAGCCATGCACATGGTGCAGGCCACGGCTGCGAATCTGCTCGCACAGGCTGGCATAGGCGCGATCATCGGCCAGGGCGTGGTGCTCGGTGCCTTGTACTTCCTGCTCGCGCAGGCCGATCGTCTCGCGCTCCGGCAGATAAGCACTGAATACCAGTCCCGTGGACGAACTGAGCAGCGGCAATACCGAGCCCAGTTGCGTCACCACGGTCACGGACCGCACGGCGGGCTCGATGCGCACCACGGTCGCGCCATGGTTGCCCCACACCGCCAGGAAGCAGGTTTCGTTCAAGTCGTCGCGCAACTCGGCCAAGGGCAGGGCGGCCACTTGCAGCACGTCCATGCCGTTCAGCGCAGCCAGGCCCACACGCAGGGCTTCGCGGCCCAGGCCGTAATGGTTGGTGGCGGTGTTCTGCTCAGCAAATCCGCTGGCGATCAAGGCCTGCAAGTAGCGGTGGACCTTGCTCGCCGGCATCTGCACGTGCTCGGCCAGGCGCGACAGGGACGTGGAGGGGGAGAGTTCGGCCAGGGCCTTGAGAATGTCGGTGCCGACTTCGGCCGAACGGACTTTCTGTTTACCGTTGCTGAGCGGGGTTTGCATGGGGCGCGGGGTCCAGAGGCGAATGGCCGTCTTTATAGCTTGACGGTCGCCGTCGAGCAAATTACGTTATGCGTAATTGAATTACGATAAAAATAACCCGGTGCGCCTCAACCTCTTCACTGAACGACAGGCCGTATCCCCAGGAGGCTCCATGAACCTCGATTCCACCGCGTCGGACCTGGCTTACCAATCAGGCTTGGGCAACGAATTTGCCAGCGAAGCCTTGCCCGGCGCCTTGCCCGTCGGCCAGAACTCCCCGCAGAAAGCCCCGTATGGTCTCTATGCCGAATTGTTCTCTGGCACGGCGTTCACCATGGTCCGCAGCGAAGCACGGCGTACCTGGATGTATCGCATCCGGCCGTCGGCCAATCACCCGCCCTTCACCAGGCTCGAACGGCAATTGGCCGGCGGTCCGTTGGGTGAAGTCACACCCAACCGCCTGCGCTGGAGCCCGCTGGACATACCCGCCGAGCCCACTGACTTCATCGATGGGCTGGTGCGCATGGCGGCCAATGCCGGCGCGGATAAGCCGGCCGGCGTCAGCCTCTATCACTACCGGGCCAACCGCTCCATGGAGCGGGTGTTTTTCAACGCCGACGGTGAGTGGCTGATCGTGCCGCAACTGGGACGGCTACGGATCGCCACCGAACTGGGCGTGCTGGAGCTGGCACCGCTGGAAATCGCCGTGTTGCCCCGGGGCTTGAAGTTTCGTGTTGAATTGCTCGACCCGCAGGCCCGTGGTTACCTCGCCGAAAACCATGGCGCGCCGCTGCGCCTGCCGGATCTCGGGCCTATCGGCAGCAACGGCCTGGCGAACCCGCGGGACTTCCTGACGCCAGTTGCCCATTACGAAAACCTGGCGCAACCGACCCCGCTGGTGCAGAAATTCCTCGGTGAGTTGTGGGCGTGCGAGCTGGATCATTCGCCCCTCGACGTGG
The DNA here is from genome assembly GCF_965119365.1 of Pseudomonas medicaginis. Lineage (NCBI taxonomy): Bacteria > Pseudomonadati > Pseudomonadota > Gammaproteobacteria > Pseudomonadales > Pseudomonadaceae > Pseudomonas > Pseudomonas medicaginis. The sequence continues at coordinate 6,200,126 of NZ_OZ221631.1, read as the reverse complement.
TGGCCTGGCACGGCAACAACGTGCCGTATAAATATGACCTGCGCCGCTTCAACACCCTTGGCACGGTCAGCTTCGATCACCCGGACCCGTCGATTTTCACCGTGCTGACCTCACCCACCAGTGTCCACGGCCTGGCCAACCTCGATTTCGTGATCTTCCCGCCACGCTGGATGGTGGCGGAAAACACCTTCCGTCCGCCGTGGTTCCACCGCAACCTGATGAACGAATTCATGGGCCTGATCCAGGGCGCCTACGATGCCAAGGCCGAAGGTTTCCTGCCGGGCGGTGCATCCTTGCACAGTTGCATGAGCGCCCATGGCCCGGACGGTGAAACCTGTACCAGGGCGATCAACGCTGATCTTCAGCCGGTGAAAATCGACAACACCATGGCGTTCATGTTCGAGACCAGCCAGGTGCTGCGCCCGAGCCGTTTCGCCCTGGACTGCCCGCAACTGCAAACCGACTACGATGCTTGTTGGGCCTCGCTGCCTGTCACGTTCGACCCGACCCGGAGATAACCCATGACTCAACGTTCCCCTGCCCGTAGCTGGGTCGCCAGTGCCAACGGCCACGCCGATTTCCCGTTGCAGAACCTGCCATTGGGAGTCTTCAGCGTCGATGGCGGTGCCCTTCGCGCCGGCGTGGCGATTGGCGAGCGGATTTTCGATCTGCAGGCGGCACTGGATGCGGGCTTGTTTGATGGCGCGGCGCAACACGCCGTCGAAGCCATGGCTGGCGGCCAGTTGAATGACTTTTTCGACCTGGGACGCAGCGCCCGGGTCGCCCTGCGTGAACGACTGCTGGAACTGTTGCGCGAAGACAGTCCGTTGCGCGGCCAGGTTGAAGCCCAGGAGGCGGAATTGCTCCTCCTCGCCGCCGACTGCCAGATGCACCTGCCGGCCAGGATCAACGACTACACCGACTTCTACGTCGGCATCGAACACGCCCAGAATGTCGGCAAGCTGTTTCGCCCCGACAATCCCTTGCTGCCCAACTACAAATACGTCCCCATCGGTTACCACGGTCGTGCCTCGACCATTCGCCCGTCCGGCACCGACGTGCGCCGGCCCAAGGGCCAGACGTTGCCGGCCGGCCAGACCGAGCCGACCTTCGGCCCGTGTGCGCGGCTGGACTATGAACTGGAGCTGGGCATCTGGATCGGCAAGGGCAATGCCCTGGGCGAACCGATCCCCATCGGCGATGCCGCCGAGCACATTGGCGGGTTCTGCCTGCTCAACGACTGGTCGGCCCGGGATATCCAGGCGTGGGAATACCAGCCCCTGGGGCCTTTTCTGTCGAAGAGTTTCCTGACCAGCGTTTCGCCATGGGTGGTCACGGCTGAAGCCCTGGAACCGTTCCGCCGCCCGCAACCGGCGCGCCCGGACGGCGATCCGCAACCGCTGCCGTATCTGCTGGACACGCGTGACCAGGCTGGCGGGGCCTTCGACATCGAGCTGGAAGTGCTGTTGCTGACCGAGGCCATGGTCGAGCAGAACCTGCCGCCCCAGCGCCTGACGTTGAGCAACACCCAATACATGTACTGGACCGTGGCGCAAATGGTCGCGCACCACAGCGTCAACGGTTGCCAGTTGCAGGCCGGCGACCTGTTTGGCTCGGGCACCTTGTCGGGGCCTGAAAACCATCAGTTCGGCAGCCTGCTGGAAATCACCGAAGGCGGGAAAAAACCGATCGAACTGGCGTCTGGCGAAGTGCGCCGATTCCTCGAGGACGGTGACGAAATCATCTTGCGGGCCCGTTGCCACCGCGAGGGGTTCGCCTCCCTCGGTTTCGGCGAGTGCCGGGGCAAGATCCTGCCGGCGCGTTGAGGGGCAGGTCATGGAACTCTATACCTACTATCGCTCTACCTCGTCCTATCGGGTGCGCATTGCGTTGGCGCTCAAAGGGCTGGATTACCAGGCGCTGCCCGTCAACCTGATCGCACCGCCTGGGGGCGAGCATCGCCAGCCCGCCTACCTGGCGATCAACCCCCAGGGCCGGGTACCGGCGCTGCGTACCGATGAGGGCGCGCTGCTGGTGCAATCGCCGGCCATCATCGAATACCTGGAGGAACGTTATCCACAGGTGCCGCTGCTCAGCGCCGACCTGGCGGTGCGCGCCCACGAGCGAGGTGTCGCCGCGCTGATCGGCTGCGATATTCACCCCTTGCACAACGTCAGCGTGCTCAACAAGCTGCGGCAGTGGGGCCACGATGAAGCGCAGGTGACGGAGTGGATCGGGCAGTGGATCAGCCAGGGATTGGCGGCGGTGGAGCAGTTGATTGGCGATGAGGGTTATTGCTTCGGTACCGCGCCTGGGTTGGCGGATGTGTTCTTGATCCCGCAGTTGTACGCTGCCGAGCGGTTCAATGTGTCTTTGCAAGCGTACCCACGAATTCGTCGGGTCGCGGCGTTGGCGACTGGGCATCCAGCGTTCCAGCAGGCGCATCCGGCGAAGCAGCCGGATACCCCGGCTTGAATCGATATTGATGTAGGCCGTTCCATCGCCATCGCGAGCAAGCTCGCTCCCACATTTGATTCGGATCAACTGTGGGAGCGAGCTTGCTCGCGATGGCGATTCAATAAGCAACCTGAATCTGCATGCCAGCAACCGCTCAATGCACAACCGAGTTCGGCGGCAAATGCCCCAGCCGCTCCGTCAGCCGGATTCGCTGGATCGGATCCTCACTGAGCATCAGCGCGTGCTCCAGGTCGAAGCGTTCGGCGTTGGGGCAATCGAGTCGCTGATACAGGCTGGCGCGGGCCAGGTAATCGGCGGCGCTGGCGTTGCCCAGTTCCAACACCCGTTCGGCGTCGATCAGGGCGGCGATGTAGTCGTCGTTCGCCAGATGCAGTTGGCGCAGGTTGCGCGACAGGCGCTGCAGCATCTGTATCGGCTCGGCGTTGACCAGGTGCTCCGCCTTGAGCGGCATGTTCGCGCCGTACTGGCGCTGGAGCAGTTCCCGGCAGTCATTGGGGTACATCCGGCGCCCCCCGCAGGGGTCGAGCAGGTGATCGGCGCCGGGCACCTTCAATAGGAAATGCCCGGGGAAATTGACACCGACCATCGGAATTTCCAGGCCCCGGGCCAGCTCCAGGGCAATCAGCCCGAGGGCCAGGGGTTGCCCGCGCTTGCGCGCCAGGACTTGGTCCAGCAACGCCGCGCGTGGTCGCAGGGGGGTAAAGTCGTCCTGGGCGAAGCCCAAGTCATTGAGCTGTCGCAACAGAGGCTGGCCCAGTTCGCTGACAGGCAGCAGGGGCAGGTCATGGCTGACCCGCTGTTGCAGTGCCTTGAAATCCTTCAGCAAGGCCGGGACGTCGACGTCCCGATCATGTTCGGCAGCGATCCACAACGCCGCTTCGAACAGCGCCGGTGGTGAGCGGTGCAGACAGTCAAAAAAGGCTTGGCGCGGTTTCATCGAACTCTCCGGGCTATGCTCCCGTTTTAGCCCTGCCATGGATTTTCGTCCAGTCTCGGACGGACGCAGTCACAGGTTATTCCGAAAAAGACGGAGCACCCAGGCGACTTATTCCGGCGTGTTCCAGCAATTTTCGACTGCACGCCTATACTGGCGAAACAAACAAAAGTGATTCGGGAGCCTTACGATGTTTGCTCTCATGCAAAGCTCCCGCCTTGAATCGCTGCACTTGAGCGTAGACCCGACGACCGGGTTGAAGGCGGTGATTGCCATTCATTGCAGCCGTCCCGGGCCCGCCCTGGGGGGCTGTCGTTACCTTGCCTACCCCGACGACGAAAGTGCCGTGGCTGACGCCGTGCGCCTGGCCCAAGGCATGAGCTACAAGGCGGCGCTGGCCGGCTTGCCCGTGGGCGGCGGGGTGGCGGTGATCATGCGTCCGGCCCATGTCGAGAGTCGGGCGGCGCTGTTCGAAGCCTTTGGTCGTTGCATCGAGCAATTGGACGGGCGCTACATCACGGCCATCGACAGTGGCACGTCGGTGGCCGACATGGATTGCATCGCTCAGCAGACCCGCCATGTCACCAGCACCACGGCCTCGGGAGACCCCGCACCCCATGCGGCCATGGGGGTCTTTGCCGGCATCCGGGCCACCGCCATGGCCCGCCTTGGCAGCGATAACCTCGAAAGCCTGCGGGTGGCGATCCAGGGCTTGGGCAATGTCGGTTATGCCCTGGCCGAACAGTTGCACGCGGCGGGTGCCGAGCTGCTGGTCAGCGACATCGACCCAGGCAAGGTGCAATTGGCGATGGAGCAGCTAGGTGCCCATCCGATCGCCAATGACGCGTTGCTCAGCACACCCTGCGACATCCTTGCTCCTTGCGGGCTGGGTGGGGTGCTCAACAGCCAAAGCGTGGCACAACTGCGCTGCTCGGCCGTTGCCGGCTCGGCCCATAACCAGTTGAGTAATCTGCAGGTGGCCGACCAGTTGGAAAGACGTGGAATCCTCTATGCGCCGGACTATGTGATCAACTCGGGTGGCTTGATCTACGTCGCCCTGAAGCATCGCGGCGAAGAGCTGTCGACGATCACCGCGCACCTGTCGAAGATCGGAGCCCGGCTCACGGAGGTCTTCGCCCACGCCCAGGCGGAAAAGCGCTCACCGGCCCGGGTGGCCGATGAGCTGGCGGAGCGTTTGTTGTACCGCTGAAAATACAATTGTGGGAGCGAGCTTGCTCGCGATTGGGGCCGTACATTCGATGTCTTCATCGACTGTTACACCGCTATCGCGAGCAAGCTCGCTCCCACAGTTGTGCTCGCCTCTAATTACCTCAGCAGATACACCGGAAAGCATTCGCACAAATGCATCACCCGGCGCCGGGTATTGTCCAGGCGTGCTGCGTTGTCCGGCTGTTCCAGCAGGTCCGCGATGAGGTTCGCCACTTCGGCACATTCCGCTTCGCCAAAGCCACGGGTGGTCAGCGCCGGCGTGCCGATGCGAATGCCGCTGGTGATCGCCGGTTTCTGCGGATCATTGGGGATCGCGTTTTTGTTCAGGGTGATGTGGGCACTTTCCAGCAGCGCTTCGGCGTCTTTGCCGGTGATATTCATCGCGCGCAGATCGAGCAGGAACATGTGGCAGTCGGTACCGCCGGACACCACCCGCAAACCGCGTCGGGTCAGGACGTCGGCCATGACCCGGGCATTGTCGATCACCCGTTGCTGGTAATGCTTGAACCCCTCGCCCAGGGCTTCGTTGAAGGCCACGGCCTTGGCGGCAATGACGTGCATCAGCGGGCCGCCCTGGTACACCGGGAAAATCGTCTTGTCGAGCAGGGCCGCGTATTGCGCCTTGGCCAGGATCAGGCCGCCGCGCGGGCCGCGCAGGGTCTTGTGGGTCGTGGAGGTGATGAAGTCGGCGATGCCCACCGGCGAGGGGGACACGCCGGCTGCGATCAATCCGGCGTAGTGCGCCATGTCCACCATCAGGTAGGCGCCGATTTCATCGCAGATCTTGCGAAAACGCTGGAAGTCGATGGTCCGCGAATAGGCCGAGGCCCCGGCGATGATCATCTTCGGCCGGTGTTCCCGGGCCAGGGCTTCCATTTCTTCGTAGTCGAGGGTTTCGGTTTCCGTGTCCAGGCCATAGGAAAACGCCCGGTAGATTTTGCCGGAAAAGTTCACCGAAGCGCCGTGGGTCAGGTGACCGCCGTGGGCCAGGGACATGCCAAGGATCGTGTCGCCGGGTTCAAGCACCGCCAGGAAAACCGCCTGGTTGGCCTGGGAGCCGGAGTGTGGCTGCACGTTGACGTATTCGCAGTTGAACAGTTTGCGTGCGCGTTCGATGGCCAGGTTTTCGATTTCATCGACGACCTTGCAGCCGCCGTAATAACGCTTGCCCGGATAGCCTTCGGCGTACTTGTTGGTGAGCACCGACCCCTGGGCCTGGAGCACTTCTTCGCTGACGTAGTTTTCCGAAGCGATCAGTTCCAGGTGGGTTTCCTGGCGATTGCGTTCACGGTCTATCAGGCGGGCAATGGCGGGGTCCAAATTTTGCAGGTTCATGGTGTGATTCCTTGGATAAGCGCTTCGGCCAGCGGCGCAGTCATGTGATGCGGTAGCACCGGTGGCTGGTTTTTGGACGAATCGACAGAAAAATGAAGCTGTCTTTCAAACCGCTGCCGGCGATCAGGATCACTGCCCGTGGCGTGATAGGCCAGTTGCTGTTCCTGTTCGAGCAGGCAGACGCTGCCATGGGCCGCCAGTTCATAAGCGACGCAGACAGCGGCGATGCCGCCACCGATCACAATGAAGTCGTAACGGGCGATCATGGTCGGCTGCCCTCGGCGATAGCGGCGGCTTTGCTTTCCCGGGTGTAGGTCAGCACGAAGTGCGCCACGAGACCAAAGATCAGCCCCCAGAACGCGGCGGCCAGACCGAGGAAACTCATGCCCGAGGCGGTCACCAGGAAAGTGATGAGCGCGGCTTCCCGCTGTTTCTCATCCGCCATGGCGCCGGTCAGCCCGGCACTGATGGCACCGAACAAGGCGAGGCCGGCGAGGGAGGCGATCAACTCTTTCGGCAGGGCGGAAAACACCGAGGCCAGGGTCGCGCCGAAAGTGCCCATCAGGATGTAGAACACCCCGCAGGCAATCCCGGCGATGTAGCGTTTGTCGCGGTCCTCGTGGGCTTCGCGGCCGGTGCAGATCGCGGCGGTGATGGCCGCCAGGTTAAGGCCATGAGACCCGAACGGGGCCATCAGGGTCGAGCCGATCGCGGTGACCGAAATGATCGAGCGCGCCGGCGTGTTGTAGCCCGAGGTGCGCAACACGGCCATGCCGGGCACGTACTGGCCGGTCAAGGTCACCAGCGCCAGGGGCAAGCCGATGTTGATGATTGCATGCCAGCTCCATTCAGGCGTGATGAAAACTGGTTGGGCCACGGCGATGGTGATTGAGGTGCTGTTGAGTTCACCAAACGAGGCGGCCACCGCGCAACCGACGATGAGCACCGAAAGAATCGCGTAGCGTGGCGACAAGCGCTTGAAAATCAGGTACGCCGCGATCATCGCCAATACCAGCGCCGGCTGCAGTTTGATCGACGTGAACAGCTCGGCGCCGAAGCGGAACAGGATGCCGGCGAGCATGGCGGCGGCAATGGCCTTGGGCAGGCGGCTCATCAATTTGTCGAACGCACCGGACAGGCCGACCAGCGCGATGATCACCGACGCCACCACATAGGCACCGATGGCCTGGGGCAGCGTCACGGTGGGCAACATCGACACCAGCAACGCCGCCCCCGGTGTCGACCACGCGGTGATGACCGGAACACGCAGGCGCCAGCTCAGGAGCAGACCGGTAATCCCGCTGCCAATGGAAATGGCCCAGATCCATGACGACACCACGTCGTTGGGCAGGTGCGCTTCCTTGGCTGCCTGGAACACGATGATGAGCGGGCCTGCGTAGGAAATGATCACGGCGATGAAGCCCGCGATGATCGCTGACAGGGATAGATCCTTTCTGAATGTGTCCATGACATCTCGACTTGGCGCGGCAGGAGCGCGCGGTGGGTGACTGAGTCGATTGCTTCGATTCGAGATCAGTGTATTTGAATGAATTGAGTTGATTCAATAGGGGGCGGGATTGTCACGAGATATTTTTCTGTTGCGATGATTTGAGTTCAGAGGGTTTTTTAGTCAGTTAATTGATTTTTATGAATATTATTATCAGTAAAAATTTATTCGCATCGCTGCTTCAGGCGATTCAATAATCGAATCAATGGACTCAATTTGACGAATGTGTCGAATTATTAGTTGCCTAACCTCCATGTGATATGCTCGGATATTCATCATTTCTACGAGGGGCAGTGATCATTCATGTGGGTTCCCCAGCTAAGCGATTTCAGCCAGCCGATGTATCTGTCGATTGCCGATGCGTTGGCGCGCGATATCAACAACGGCGTACTGAACGAAGGCGATCGCCTGCCGACCTTGCGGGAGCTGGCCACCACCTTGAATGTCACGCCGGGCACCATCAGCCGGGCCTATAGCGAAGCCCATCGACGGCGGCTGGTGCAGGGGGAGGTGGGGCGTGGCACTTATGTGCTCAACCAGAAGCAACTGGAACTGCCGGCCAGCAACAGCGCTGCCGCGCCGTTGAACCTGGGGCAATCCGAACTGCTCGACCTTTCGATCATCAAGCCCTACAGCGAGACCCTGGAGTACTGGTTGCGTGGCGCGCTGGTGGGCATGGCCAAGAGCACTGATTTCGCCCGCGCGCTGGACTACGCACCGGACGGCGGTCATCCGGCGCATCGCGAGGCGGGTGCGCAATGGTTGCGTCATTCATTGCCCGACGCGCAATGGCAGCAAGTGGTGATTACTGCCGGGGCCCAGCATGGCTTGATGGTCGCGATGAGCGCCCTGACCAACGCCGGTGACCTGGTGCTCTGCGAAGCGCTGTGTTACCCCGGCATCATTTCCCTGGCCCATGGCCTTGAACGCCGCTTGCGTGGCGTGCCGATGGATGATGAAGGCATCATTCCCGAAGCCTTGCGCGAGCTGTGCCTGCGAGAGAAGCCGGCGATGCTGGTGTGCGTGGCGACCTGCCAGAACCCGACCGCGGCAATCATGTCGCAGAAACGTCGGGCCCAGATTGCCGCGCTGGCCGAGGAGTTCGACTTCATCATCCTGGACGATGACATCTATGGCTTCCTGGCCACCGATCCGTCGATCAAGCCGTTGTCGGCCTTTGCGCCGGATCGCTCGGTGTACCTGACCAGCCTGTCGAAATCGGTCATGCCGGCGCTTCGTGTCGGTTACCTCTACAGTCCGCCGAAACTGCTGTCGCGCCTGGCTTCGATGGTGCGCAGCAGTGTCTGGATGCCGTCGCCGCTGACCGCGCAACTGGCCAGCAATGTGATCACCGAAGGCCTGGACAGGAAACTGATCCGCATCCAGCGCAACGAGGCGGCGGGGCGGCAAGCGATTGCCCGGGAAATTTTTGCCAACTTCGAACTCAAGACCCAGCCGTATTCCTATCACGTCTGGTTGACGCTGCCCGAGCCATGGACCAGCGACGAATTCACCATGCTCGCCCGGGCCAACGGCGTACTCGTGCTCAGCGGCACCCAGTTCCAGGCCGAGCGTTCAGGCACCGCCCGATGTGTGCGGCTGGTGTTGATGTCCCCCACCAGCCAAGACGAGCTGCGCTTCGCCTTGACCAAGCTGGCGAGTCTGATCGATTCAGACCCACGCCGTTATTACTGAAAAAGATCGCAGCCTTCGACAGTGCCTACACCGTGCAGGCACTGCCGAAGGCTGCGATCTTTCAGGTCATTCTTCCGACGGGTTGAGCAGTTCGGACAAGGCGTCCGGCTGGCTCTTGAACGCCTTGGCGAACACGTCCCGATTCTTCGCCATGTAGATCCCGGCTTCTTCGACTTGCTGCTCGCTCAGCGATGGAACGGCTTTTTGCAACACTTCGGCCAGCAATTCGGCGAGCTCCAGCATTTTGTCATGACGGTCAGCTTCGGCTTTATCCATGAACAAGCGCTCCAGATCTCGGCTGCTGCGGTATACCACTTCGACGGCCATTCACCACCTCACATGCCTTCACATTGGTTTGTCTTTGCGACTACTGTGTTTATATACAGGCAAAAGAATAAGCGAATCCTGTTGCTTTGGATAGTGGCTTTTTAATGTAGACCGATTTCAACCTATGAGGGCGAGGCTTGTGGGGGCGACGCTTGTGTGGGAGCAAAGCTTGCTCGCGATCAAGGCGCATGAAGCTCCTGAAAGTGCCGCATGCCAGCCTATCGCCATCTCACCCTCAGCCGCTGGCCTTTTTTCTGCATGCAGAACAACCGTCACGTCCAACCCGCATCATCCGGTCGAACCGACCTAAGGAAACTACATCGTGAAAATCAACTGGGCCGAGAACCTGCGCCAGAATGTCCATCAATTGGCCGAGTCCCTGGGAAACCTGTTCGTCGAGACCTTTCATTACCTGGCCCTGTTCGCCATTGGCGCGGTGACCGCGTGGGCGGCGGTGATGGAGTTCTTGCAGATGATCGAGGCGGGGCACATCAAGATCGACGACATCCTGCTGTTGTTCATCTACCTGGAATTGGGGGCGATGGTCGGGATCTACTTCAAGACCAACCACATGCCGGTGCGGTTTCTGATCTACGTGGCGATCACCGCGCTGACACGGCTGCTGATTTCCAACGTTTCCCACCACAGCCCGCCCGATCTGGGGATCATCTACCTGTGCGGTGGCATCCTGCTGCTGGCGTTTTCGATCCTGGTGGTGCGCTACGCGTCGTCGCAGTTCCCCTCGGTGAAGATCGAGCACCCGCACCGCAAAGTCGGCGCGGGTTCCAGCGAGCATGCCGACGTGGAGAAAGGGGAAATCTAGATCCCGGCGGCCGAGGGCGCGGGCCCCTGTACCTGCGGTGGTGGCAGCTTGACGTTGCCACCGCCGGTCATGGCTTCGAGGATGGCCACGGCGCTATGGCCCTGCTCGATGGCGATGCCGAACTGAATGCTTTGCACCAGGCGCTTGAGCCGCTCCGGGTCGTTGCGCTGCTGGGCGCTGATCATGCGTTTGGCGACAATGCGTCCGCTCTTGGACAGGGTCAGCATGATGCTGCCGTCCAGGCCCTGGATACTCAGGTTGATTTGATACTGCGGCGCAAAGGCGTCGGTAATGATCTGAAAAGGGTTGTCCATGATGCGTCACCGCCTGATTGAACGTGCAGTTGTTGACCGGCCGTGATCGGGATTAGTTCGCAACACCGGACCATCGGCCATTCCATGATCGTGTTTCATCTCGAGACTCCCGGAGCCAGGCAGGCTTCAAATCGATAGATCGCAGCCTGTGGCAATCCCACAGGGAGATAGCAAGGGGCATGCCGGAAAAACTGTCGGACAATGATCCCGGCGCCCACGCGCCGAACGCTCTGGAAGGCGTCTGCCCGTTTCGGGGCAATACCGTGCGGATGTTCGTTGACGGTGCAGGAAGGAGGGCGATTTGCAGCGGGAAGGCGGGGCGGGGCAACTCCCGACATTAACAGTGCTTTTGCCCGTTGTCCGGCTTTATTTGCATATGAATATTTATCTTTTTCCAGGGGTTGAATTGTTCTTCCGCCAGCCCGACTCTGTACTCAAGGGGCCGTTGCACCAATGTCGACGGCCCCCGGCGAGCTAGCTGAAATAAGGGATGAACTATGCAAATCCAAGTCAACAGCGATAACCATATTCAAAGCAGCATCCGACTGGAGGAGTGGGTACGTACAACCATCGAAAGCACGCTCGAACGTTATGAAGAAGACCTGACACGGGTCGAGGTTCATTTGCGGGACGAGAACGGCGACAAGCCCGGTCCCCATGACCTGCGTTGCCAGCTTGAAGCACGGCCAAAGGGCCACCAGCCGGTTTCCGTGACGCACAAGGCCGATACGCTGGAATTGGCGATCGAGGGGGCGGCCACCAAGCTCGAGAACGCCTTGGAGCACCTGTTCGGCAAACTGCGCGGCAAGCGCGCTGCCACTGCGACACCGACCGAGTCCGTCGCCTTGGCCGACGCGCTGTTGGAAGAAGAATTCCTGGAGAACGAACGGGCCTCGCTTCACGGCTGAAACCTCGTTCATTTCACTTCCTACTGAAAAAACGGGCCTGCAATCGCAGGCCCGTTTTGTTTTATTGGTTTGGTTTTCGCGTCTGCATGGATCACATTCTCCTGTGGGAGCGAGCCTGCTCGCGATGGCGATAGTCGGGCTAACGCAAAAACGCCTGCCGATACTCTCCGGGCGTCGCTCCCAAGGCCTGGCGAAAACGGTGGGTAAAGTGGCTGGCGCTGGCAAATCCGCAGGCCAGCGCCACTTCGCCCAGTGGTTGTGAGGTGGTGCGCAGCCAGTGTCGCGCGCAAGCCAGGCGCCGGGCCAGTACATATTGATGGGGCGGCAGTCCGAAGCTTTCACGGAACATCCGGGCAAAGTGGTATTCGGACAACGCACACAACGCCGCCAATTGGCCGAGGCTGATGGCATCGGCCAGGTGGCTGTCGACGTAATCCACCAGCAAGCGTCGCTGGTGAGCAGCCAGGCCGCCCTTGAGGCGAAGCCCCTGGCGCTGGCCGACCTGGCTGAGCAGCAGGTGGCTGAGCAGGTCGTGGGCCAGGCTGGTGGTCAGCAGGCGTTCCGCCGGTTCGTTCCAGTTCAGCGCGATCAACTGGCGAAAGCGTTGCGCCTGCTGCGGGTCGTCGAGGAATGTCTCCTCGTGCAGTTGCACTTGCCGGGGCTCGCAGTCCAGTAGCGTGATGCACCCAAGGGCAAACTGCTCGGCGCTGAAATACAGGTGGGCGAGGCGAATGTCGCCGTTGATGACCCAGGCCGATTCATGCCCGGCCGGGAGGATGCAGAGTTTGTCCGGGGCCCCCGTGGTGTCGGGCCGTTCGCGACGAAACGTGCCGGTGCCGCCGGCGATGTAGCAGGACAACGTATGGTGGGTCGGCGCCTCGTAGTCCCGGGCGTCGTGATGATTGCTCCACAAGGCGGCCGCCATGCCGTCCCCGAGCTCGGCGCTGTGCTCCAGGCGAGCATTGGGCGAGCTGTTGAGGGCTTGGAAGACTTGCAGGGTCTGCAGTGTAGGCATGATCGGTTCTCTCCAACGCCTTGCATCCTACTCCGTCGCCCCGTTCCTGCCAGCCCGCCAGCCGACAAAACCGCAAGTTTATGCAAGTGCCGCAGGCCCGGCGGCGTGACACTGAAGGTCATTGTCAGGAGCCGTCACCATGAACCTCTCGTTGTACCTGCTTACCGTGCTCATCTGGGGCACGACCTGGATCGCCCTGAAGCTGCAATTGGGCGTCGTCGCCATCCCCGTGTCGATTGTCTATCGCTTCGGCCTCGCGGCACTGATCCTGTTTGCCATGCTCTTGCTCAGCCGACGCCTGCAGGTCATGAACCGGCGCGGCCATTTGATTTGCGTTGCCCAGGGCCTGTGCCTGTTCTGCATCAACTTCATGTGCTTCCTGACCGCCAGCCAATGGATTCCCAGTGGGTTGGTCGCCGTGGTGTTTTCCACCGCCACCCTTTGGAACGCCCTGAATGCCCGGGTTTTCTTCGGCCAGCGGATTGCCCGCAACGTGCTGTTGGGGGGCGCCCTGGGGCTTTCGGGGCTGGCGCTGCTGTTCTGGCCGGAACTGGCCGGCCACAGTGCAAGCCCGCAAACCTTGCTTGGCTTGGCGCTGGCACTGTTGGGAACCTTGTGTTTTTCGGCGGGCAACATGCTCTCGAGCCTGCAACAGAAAGCCGGCCTCAAGCCGCTGACCACCAATGCCTGGGGCATGGCCTATGGCGCGGCCATGTTGGCGGTGTGGTGTGCGGTCAAAGGCATCCCGTTCGACATGGAATGGAACACGCGCTACATCGGTTCGTTGTTGTACCTGGTGATTCCAGGTTCGGTGATCGGCTTTACCGCCTACCTGACGCTGGTGGGGCGCATGGGGCCGGAGCGGGCGGCGTATTGCACCGTGCTGTTCCCAGTGGTGGCGCTGAATGTTTCGGCGTTTGCCGAGGGTTACCAGTGGACCGCACCGGCATTGGTGGGGTTGGTGCTGGTGATGCTGGGGAACGTACTGGTGTTTCGCAAGCCGCGGCCGGTGGCTGCGAAGCTCGCGCTAGGGGCTCGTTGAGACACAACGCTTGGCGATAGCCCTGTGGCGAGGGAGCAAGCTTCCTTGCCACAGTGTGTTCTTCGCGGTGGCCGCGTAAGCACTCGATCCGCTAGAGGGTCATTTCCAGACCTGCGGGTTGACCAGGTTCTTCGGCCGCTCGCCCAGCAAGGCACTGCGCAAGTTTTCCACGGCAAGATTGGCCATGGCCTCACGGGTCTCGTGGGTGGCGGAGCCGATATGCGGCAGGGTCACCGCGTTTTTCAGTTGGAACAGCGGCGATTCGGCCAGCGGCTCCTTCTCGTAGACATCCAGCCCGGCGCCGCGGATGCGATTGTTCTGCAAGGCTTCGATCAATGCCGGTTCATCCACCACCGGGCCACGGGAGATGTTGACCAGGATGGCACTGGGTTTCATCAGGCCCAGTTCGCGCTGGCCGATCAGGTGGCGGGTTTTCTCGCCCAACGGCACCACGAGGCAAACGAAGTCGGCTTCGGCCAGTAACTGGTCCAATTCGCGAAATTGTGCGCCCAACTGGTTTTCCAGTTCGGTCTTGCGGCTGTTGCCGCTGTAGAGAATCGGCATGTTGAACCCCAGCCGGCCACGCCGGGCAATGGCTGCGCCGATGTTGCCCATGCCGACGATACCCAGGGTCTTGCCATGCACGTCGCTGCCAAACAGTTGCGGGCCGACCGTCGCCTGCCATTGCCCGGCCTTGGTCCAGGCGTCCAGTTCGGCCACGCGTCGGGCGCTGCTCATCAGCAGGGCGAAGGCCAGGTCGGCGGTGCTTTCGGTGAGTACGTCGGGGGTGTTGGTGAGCATGATCCCGCGTTCATTGAAGTAGGCCAGGTCATAGTTGTCGTAGCCCACCGACACGCTGGAGACCACTTGCAGGTTCGCGGCGCCTTGCAGTTGCTCACGCCCAAGCTTGCGACCGACACCGATCAGCCCATGGACATGGGGCAAGGCTTCGTTGAACTGCGCGTTGATATCGCCCTTGGACGGGCTTGGCACGATCACGTCGAAGTCCTGTTGCAGGCGCTCGACCATCTGGGGCGTGATACGGCTGAAGGCAAGTACGGTTTTTTTCATCGTGCAAGGCTCGTCGGGGAGAAGATACTAAGCACGCTAACATTCCTGGCGAGGGTTAGGCGAGGGGGAGTTTGATTGAGATATCGCAAACGCCACCTGTGGGAGCGGGCTTGCTCGCGAAGGCGTCGGGTCAGCTTGCATTGATTCTGAATGCCAGACCGCTTTCGCGAGCAAGCCCGCACACATTTGATTTGTGGTGGGCTCAGATTTTGTAACCACTAAAAATTCTTATGCCGCCCGCAGCGAAATAAAGGCGTAATTGACCGGCGCTTCAGTGACCACCCGCGCGCCGCTGGCCGATACCTGGCTGGCCACGTCATCGCCAGACAGATGGAACTGCCATTCACTGGCGTGCTGTTGCGCAGGTTGCAGGCGTGCCTGATCGAGGGCGGCCACGAATGCGCTCATCTCCGGCAGATACGCGGTGAACCCGTCGCCCTTGAGCGCGGTGGTGCGGATACCCAGGGCGGCGCAGATGCGGTCCTTGATGGCGATCTCTTCACGATCGGCCTGGCGTGAACGCTCGATCAACCGGACCAGTTCCTGATCGACCAGTTCACCGCCGAGTATCAGTTGTGGCCCGGTTTCCCACGACTCTGGAGGGCATTCCTTGACGGCGATATTGAGGGGGATGTGCGGGTTGATTTCCATCGGATAGATGCGGCACACCAAGGGGCGACGCTCATAGATCCGGCACAGGTTTTCTTCGTCAAGATTCCGACAACGGCCGACGTTATAGGCGGCAAAGGTGATCGCCACAAGGGCCTCGGTGCTGCCGCTGTGGACCACCGCCGAGCGGCGCTCGGCATGCTCGCGTTGTCCTGCCGGCAGGCCGAGGCCGTTGGGCAGGAAGGCTTCCACCAGGACAATCACCTGGCCGCCGTCGTCCGCCCACATCCGGGCCTCGTCGAGGGTCAGGGGGACGTGGTGATCGGTGCAGCATTTGCCGCACCCTACACAGGAAAACGTTGTGTTCATTGAGCGCCCGGTCGCAGAAGGCTGGGGACGGCGACAGAAAAACGCCGTGATGGACCGTGCGAAGCAAGTTATGCGCCATTCACCGGTCGGTAGCGGCAGGGTGGATCGAGTCCCACTCGGTCACGTAGGCGGTTTTGGTTTTTTTGCGGTAGAGGCACAACTCGGTGCCAATCGCCCCTTTCATGTGTTTCTGCGGATATTGGCCTTGCAGCAATAGCGCGGTGTAGCCGACTCGGTCGTCGAATTGAGCGGCGCTACCCACCGGCGCAGCGCTCTTCAAACCGCTGGCCTTGATGCAACTGGCCAGCACGGCTTTATCGTGGGAGGCCCAGGCGTCTGGGCTGGAGGCATGAGCCTGGGAGGCCAGTACAGGGAGACCAAGGAGAATCAATAGACGGATTTTCATCAGGAAGCCTTGTTCCGGGAAGCCAGGACAAGAGTATGCCTGAGGTTATCGGACGGTGATCGCTCCCGCGCTGGAATGCAGAAGCGAGCAACCGAGATGACTCAATGACCTTGCTCGGCAACGGCCTTGGCCGCGGTGATCAGGCACTTGGTCAGTTCCGGCGACGAGAACTTGGTGAGTACCCCGTTTGCGCCGGCCAGCCGCGCTTTCTCACTGTTCATGGCGCTGTCGAGCGAAGTGTGCAGCAACACGTAGAGGTGAGCGAAGTCCGGCGTCTCGCGCAGGGTCCGGGTCAGGGCGTAGCCGTCCATTTCCGACATTTCGATATCGGAAACGATCAGGTTGATCTCCTGGGCAGTACCCTGCAGCTCCAGCAAACATTCGATGGCTTCCTTGGCGCTGCGGGCGGTGTGGCATTGCAGGCCCAGGTTGCGCAGGGTGTGCACCGATTGCTGCAAGGCGACCTGGCTGTCATCGACCACCAGGATCCGGGCGTTGCCCAGGACCTCGGCGTCTTCCATGCTCAGTTCGGTCGGCGCGGTTTCGATCTGCGCGGGTGCGATGCCGTGGATGACCTTTTCGATGTCCAGCACTTGCACCAGCGTGCCGTCCACGGAGGTCACGCCGGTGATAAACGCTCGCACGCCGCCGGAGCCGTAGGGCGGCGGTTTGATGTCGGTGGTCAGGCAATGCACGATCTTGCTCACTGCCTGCACATGCAGGCCCTGTTTGGAGCGGCTCACATCGGTGACGATCAGGCAGCCGCCGTCCGGATCTTCCAGCGGCCGTTCGCCAATGGCGCGGCTCAGATCGATCACCGACAACGATGTCCCGCGCAGGGTGGCGATGCCTTTGACGTGCGGATGGGACTCCGGCAGTTTGGTCAGCGGTGGGCAGGGAATGATTTCACTGACCTTGAGCAGGTTGATCGCCATCAGCTTGCCGCTGCGCAAGGTAAACAGCAGAAGCGAAAGTGAATCTGCGCGGGCTTTGTTGGAAGACATAAAAACCTTCTGTGGAAAAAGGTGGGGCGAGCGTGAAGGTCGCCAAAACAGCTTTTGATATTGGGTTATCGACTTGTCGGGGGCAGGCTTTAGGGAGAAAGCTGTCGACAGTCAATTTCAAGCCAGCCTGCGGACACTCATCTTGTGGCGAGGAGATTTATCTGTGGCGAGGGGATTTATCCCCGATGGGTTGCGTAGCAACCTCTAAGAAAGTTTGAACAGGTTCAGTCTGACACTCCGAGACGAGGGGTTTTAGGGCTGCTTCGCAGCCCAGCGGGGATAAATCCCCTCGCCACAGGGGGGCTCAATGGCTGCTCAAGGGCACTACTTGAGCCCCAACCTGCGGGCCATCCGCCCCAGGTTCGCCCGGTCCAGGCCCAGTTCACGGGCGGCGCTGGCCCAATTGTGCTGGTGGCGTTCCAGGCAGGCGGCGATCAAGTTGCGTTGGAATTCGTCCACCGCTTCTCGCATGTCTCCCGTCACGCCCACCGGGGCCGGTGCCGGGGCGGTGGACGATGGGGCAGGGTTATCCACAGGGGCTTGGGGCAAATCCAGATCCTGGGCGCCGAGGCTGAGGATTTTCGGTCGCACCGGGCACCGGCCCAAAGCCTTCAGGGCACTGCGGCCGATCAGGTGTTCCAGCTCGCGCACATTGCCCGGCCAGTCGTAGGCCAGCAGTGCGGCCTGGGCATCGCTGGCCAGGCGCAGGCTGCCCAGGCCCATGCGCGAGCGATTCTGTTCCAGGAAGAAACCGCTCAGCAGCAGCACGTCCCGTCCGCGCTCTCGCAGCGCCGGCACCTGCAGCGGATACACACTCAAGCGATGATAGAAGTCGGCCCGATAACGACTGTTGCGCACTTCTTCGGCGAGGTCGCGGTTGGTGGCCGCGATCAAGCGCACATCGACCCGGTGCTCCTTGTCCGAACCCAGGCGCTGCAGTTGGCCGCTTTGCAACACCCGCAGCAGTTTGGCCTGGACAGTCAGGGACAGCTCACCCACCTCGTCGAGGAACAGGGTGCCGCCGTCGGCCAGTTCGAACTTGCCGCGCCGGTCGTTCGTGGCCCCGGTGAAGGCGCCTCGTACATGGCCGAAGAGTTCACTTTCCACCAGCGTATCCGGCAGGGCGGCGCAGTTGAGGCTGATGAGTGGTTGCCCGGCGCGTTTCGACGCGGCATGAATGGCCTGGGCGACCAGTTCCTTGCCCACACCGGTTTCGCCGGTGATCAACACCGTCAGGTCACTGCCGCCCACCAGCGTGATCTCCTCCACCAGGCGCTTGTGGGCCTTGCTCTGGCCAACCATGTCGCGTTGTTGCTGGCCGCTGGCCTGGCGATAGACCTCGGCGCGGCGGTGTTCATCCTCGGCCTTCAAGGCCAGGCGCTCGATGCGCTCGGCGGCGCTGACCGTGGCGGCGGCGAGGCTGGCGAAGGCTTGCAGGGCACTCAGGTCGATGGGTTCGAAACGCTCCGGATCCAGCGAATCCAGGGTCAGCAGGCCCCAGGGACGCTCGTCGACGAACAGCGGGCAGCCCATGCAGTCGTGGACCTCCAGGTGTTCGGCCAGCCCCTCGACCAGCCCGTCGTACGGATCGGGCAGGCCGCTGTCGGCGGCGAAGCGGGTGGGGTGCGGGTTGGCCAGCAGCGCTTCGAAGCGTGGGTGTTCGCTGACACGGAATCGCCGACCAAGTGTATCGGTGCTCAAACCGTCCACGGCCAGCGGCACCAGGCAGTCGCCGTCCAGGCGTAGCAGCGCGGCTGCGTCACAGGGCAACAGTTCGCGCAGGGCGCCCAGCAAGCGGCGATAGCGCTCGCCTTCAGGCAGTTCGCGGGACAGATCCGCCACCAGGGGCAGCAAGGCGGTGAGTAGAGAGGTTGCAGTCATAAAGACTCCATGTAGTCATCAGGACTATAAAGGGCTCTGTGTCTTTATGACTACAACTGTTTTAAATTATTGAAAAATAAGGAAATAAATAATGGCACGGAAACTGATAGGTGAGCTGCAGCTGTTTTTTCAAGTCCTTGCATGGAGTTACCTTATGCTCAGCCAAGAAGAACGCGCCATCATTCGTTCCACCGTGCCCTTGTTGGAAAGCGGTGGTGAAGCGCTCATTACTCACTTCTATCGCATGATGCTGTCCGAATACCCGCAGGTGCGACCACTGTTCAATCAGGCGCACCAGGCCAGTGGCGACCAACCGCGTGCGTTGGCCAACGGCGTGTTGATGTATGCGCGGTACATTGACCAGCTTGACCAGTTGGGCGATCTGGTGGCGAAGATCGTCAACAAGCACGTTGCCCTGCAGATCCTGCCGGAGCATTACCCGATCGTCGGTGCGTGCCTGCTGCGGGCAATCGCCGAAGTGCTGGGCGCAGAGATCGCCACACCTGAAGTGATCGCGGCCTGGGGCGCAGCCTACAACCAACTGGCCGATATCCTGATCGGCGCCGAAGCCGGCATGTACGACAAGAAAGCCGAGGCGCCGGGCGGCTGGCGGGGCGAGCGTGAGTTCATCTTGGCGGCCAAGGTCGAGGAAAGCTCGGAGATCACCTCGTTCTACTTCGAACCGGTGGACAAAGGCCCGATCCTGGTGGCCGAGCCGGGCCAGTACATCGGCATGAAGCTCATGCTCGATGGCGAGGAAGTACGCCGCAACTATTCACTGTCAGCCCTGGCGGACAATGGTCAATACCGTATCAGCGTCAAGCGCGAGCCGGGCGGGCGGGTGTCCAACCACCTGCATCATCATTTCGCTGTCGGCAGTCGTATCCAGCTGTTCCCGCCGTCCGGGGATTTCTACCTGACTGCCAGCGACAAGCCACTGGTGCTGATCAGTGGCGGCGTCGGCATCACCCCGACCCTGGCCATGTTGCAGGCGGCGCTGCAAACCGAGCGGCCGGTGCATTTCATTCACTGCGCGCGCAACGGGCGCGTCCATGCCTTCCGTGACTGGATCGACGATTTGGCCAAGCGACACCCGCAACTCAAGCGTTTCTACTGCTACGACGAAGACGACGGCTTGAGCCCAGCGGCGGACAAGGTGGGGCTGTTGAGCCAGGAGCAACTGGCGCAATGGCTGCCGGAGCAGCGTGACCTGGACGCCTATTTCCTTGGGCCGAAGGGCTTCATGGGCGCCGTCAAACGCCACCTCAAGGCTTTGGGTGTACCGGACCGGCAGAGTCGCTACGAATTCTTCGGCCCTGCGGCGGCGCTGGAATAAGGTCGCGCCAAACCGGTAGACCGGGTTGCCTTCATCGCGAGCAGGCTCTCTCCCACAAGGGGTGGCGGTGGACACGATTCTCGTGAACACCCCAAAAAACTGTGGGAGCGAGCTTGCTCGCGATGGCGTCAGTACATTCAACATCAATGCAAGCTGACCCACCGCTATCGCGAGCAAGCTCGCTCCCACCCTGAATCTGTGCGGGTGACAAAAATTCGCGTCCGCCACAATCCCTTGTGGGAGCCAAGCCTGCTCGCGATGGCGGCGACAGGTCCATCCTTGTCCAATTGCCAGAATTAATCCGCACTTAACTTTCTTGCGGTCTATTGCCCTTTAATGTCGACGCCCGCAGCTCGTTCATTGTCGTGGTCTGCGTGTAGACTTCGGGCATCCGATCGCGCGCCGGGTGTCGCGAGGCTGCGCGTCGATCCATGTAGATAAAGGGAAACGCAATGAGTGAGGAAATGATGCGGTTAGGCCGTGAGCGGCGCTATCTGGTGCTGTTGGGGCTGATCTGCCTGGCGCTGATCGGCGGCGCGCTGTACATGCAGGTGGCCCTCGGTGAGGCACCGTGTCCGTTGTGTATCCTGCAACGCTATGCGCTGTTGCTGATCGCGATCTTCGCCTTCATCGGTGCCGCCATGCGTACCCGTCGCAGCCTGACGATCTTCGAAGGCCTGGTGGTGCTCTGCGCCCTGGCCGGGGCCGGTGTGGCCGGGCATCATGTGTACACCCAGTTCTTTCCTGCGGTCAGTTGCGGCATCGATGTGTTGCAACCAATTGTCGATGACCTGCCGCTGGCGAAGATCTTCCCACTGGGTTTCCAGGTCGATGGTTTTTGCTCCACCCCCTATCCACCGATCCTGGGCCTGTCCCTGGCGCAGTGGGCACTGGTGGCTTTCGTATTGACGGTGGTGCTGGTGCCATTACTGGTGTCGCGTAACCGCAAACCGCTTCGCTGAAACGCCTCAATTGACGCCCCGGTTTCTCTCCTGGAGAGCCGGGGCGTCTTGCGTTTCATGCTCGAGGCTTAGCGTCCTTGATCCGAGGCAAGAATGACCTGCGGCAACGTGCGACACGTTGTCACATAGTTCGCCGCGCTCAGACTTTCCGAGGCCGATCAAACACTCATTCCTGTCATAAAGAATCCTCGGATTTCGCAACCAGGGTCTCGCCGGTAGCAGGCATTTTTAACAGCGAGGCGTCAGGCGCCAGAGGCCCCGAAAACTGGGCGCTTGCCGGGCAAAAAAGCCCTTTATGAAGCCCTTGAGCTGTCTAAATCGGGCGTAGTAGACCTACGTTTTTTGGGGTTCTTGTTGAGAATGAATTTCGATAAGATGCTGGCCCGTTGCAATATCGGTAAGAGATTGTTGCCGAATCGGATAAAAATTATTTCGGGATGAGACATGGTCTACAGCGCGTCACCTCACTACAATCGCCCGCACCGATTTTCCGACCCGGCTCAGGCTTGAGCACGAGAGTGGTCGAAGGGCGCCAGCGCCCCATGCGACCCCAGGTGTCGGTGCCTCCAACTACCCGCACCAAATGGAATTGGGCTTGAACTAGGCCTTTTGACCAACGAATAAGAACTCACTGCTGGCCCAGGATGTATCGAACAGCCGCTGACGTTCGACGGGCAGCCCTTATTCAATCCAAGAAAATGCCAACCCTTGGCAGGGTGAAGTGTTGGCGATCAAAACCCAACTGCATTGCGCAAGCTGCTTTAGAGGTCGTGAGATGAGTAAAAACAGGTACCCCCGATTACTAGGCTTGTTGCCGCTGCTCGGCACGTTGCTGCTGGGAGGCTGCAACATGACCTTGCTCGATCCCAAGGGCCAGGTCGGCCTGGATGAACGAAACCTGATCATCACCGCTACGCTGCTGATGTTGCTGGTCGTTGTGCCGGTCATCGTCATGACCTTCCTGTTCGCCTGGAAGTACCGCGCAACCAACACCAAGGCCACCTACACGCCGAAATGGTCGCATTCGACCAAGATCGAAGTGGCGGTGTGGACCATTCCGGTGCTGATCATCATTGCCCTGGGTTACATCACCTACAAGTCGACCCACGCCCTGGACCCGTATCGTCCGCTGGATTCCGACGTCAAGCCGATCACCATTGAAGTGGTCTCCATGGACTGGAAGTGGCTGTTCATCTACCCAGAACAAGGCATCGCCACGGTCAACAAGATCGTGTTCCCGGCCCACACACCGATCAATTTCAAGGTCACTTCCGACACCGTGATGAACTCGTTCTTCATCCCGGGCCTGGGCGGCCAGATCTACGCGATGGCGGGCATGCAGACCAAGCTGCACCTGATCGCCAACCAGAACGCCGAACTCGACGGTATCTCCGCCAACTACAGCGGCGCGGGCTTTACCGGCATGAAGTTCAAAGCAATCGCCACGACCCAGGAAGATTTCGACGCCTGGGTCAACGATGTGAAGAAGGCACCTAAACAGCTTGAAAAAGCTGAATACGACGCCCTTTCCAAGCCGAGCCAGAACAACCCAGTCGAACTCTACTCGTCGGTTACGCCGAACCTGTTCCAGACCATCATCGACAAGTATGAAGGGATGAATCCGGGCAAGCCGATGCACCACGAGAAGAACGAGAAGGAAGTGGCCCACAACATGGAAGGGATGGACATGAGTTCGCATTCAGCTGCCGGGGCAGAGGAGTAAACGATGTTTGGTAAATTAAGTTGGGAAGCGATCCCGTTCCACGAGCCGATTGTCATGGTGACCCTCGCCATCATCGCACTCGGCGGTCTGGCGCTGTTCGCGGGGATCACTTACTTCAAGAAGTGGACCTACCTGTGGACTGAATGGCTGACCTCGGTCGACCACAAGAAAATCGGCGTGATGTACATCATCGTCGCCATGGTCATGCTGCTGCGTGGTTTTGCCGACGCCATCATGATGCGCACCCAGCTGGCCATGGCCACCGAGGGTTCGCCTGGCTACCTGCCGCCTGAACACTATGACCAGATCTTCACCGCCCACGGTGTGATCATGATCATCTTCATGGCGATGCCATTCTTCACCGGCCTGATGAACCTTGCAGTGCCACTGCAGATCGGCGCCCGTGACGTTGCCTTCCCGTTCCTGAACTCCCTGAGCTTCTGGCTGCTGGTATCCGGCGTGGTGCTGATCAACCTGTCCCTGGGCGTTGGCGAATTCGCCAAGACCGGTTGGGTGGCCTATCCGCCGCTGTCGGGCCTGCAATACAGCCCGGGCGTGGGGATGGATTACTACATCTGGGCGCTACAGCTATCCGGGTTGGGTACGACGCTGACGGGGGTCAACTTCCTGGCCACCGTGGTCAAAATGCGTACCCCGGGCATGAAGCTGATGGACATGCCGATCTTCACCTGGACCTGCACCTGGGCCAACGTCCTGATCGTCGCTTCCTTCCCGATCCTGACCGCTACCCTGGCCTTGCTGACGCTTGACCGCTACATGGATTTCCACATTTTCACCAATGAACTTGGTGGCAATCCGATGATGTACGTGAACCTGTTCTGGGCCTGGGGTCACCCTGAGGTGTACATCCTGATCCTGCCGGCGTTCGGGATTTTCTCCGAAGTCATCTCGACCTTCTCCGGCAAGAAACTGTTCGGCCACCACTCGATGATCTACGCCAGCGGCGCGATCTCGGTACTGGGTTTCATGGTCTGGCTGCACCACTTCTTCACCATGGGCTCGGGTGCCAGCGTCAACGCTTTCTTCGGCCTGGCGACGATGCTGATTTCGATCCCGACGGGGGTGAAGCTGTTCAACTGGCTGTTCACCATCTATCAGGGTCGTCTGCGTTTCACCAGCCACGTGATGTGGACCCTGGGCTTCATGGTGACCTTCGCCATCGGCGGCATGACCGGCGTATTGCTGGCCATTCCGGGCGCTGACTTCGTGCTGCACAACAGCCTGTTCGTGATCGCGCACTTCCACAACGTGATCATCGGTGGCGCCGTGTTCGGCTACATCGCCGGCTTCGCCTTCTACTTCCCGAAAGCGTTCGGCTTCAAGCTGCACGAAGGCTGGGGCAAGGCAGCGTTCTGGTTCTGGATCACCGGCTTCTTTGTCGCGTTCATGCCGCTCTATGTACTGGGCTTCATGGGCATGACCCGTCGCCTGAACACCACCACCAACCCTGAGTGGGTGCCGTACCTGTACGTCGCCATGTTCGGTGCGGTGATGATCGCTGTGGGTATCGCCTGCCAACTGATCCAGTTGTATGTCAGCGTGCGCGATCGCAACAAGCCAGAGAACATGTGCGAACACGGCGACCCGTGGAATGCCCATACCCTGGAATGGTCGACCTCGTCGCCACCCCCGTTCTACAACTTCGCCGTGCTGCCAAAAGCAGACGTCATCGACCCGTTCACCGAAGCCAAGGAAAACGGTACCGCGTACCCGGTCCCGGCCAAGTACGAGCCGATCCACATGCCCAACAACACGGCTACCGGTGTGGTCATGGGCGCGCTGCTGACCGTGTTCGGTTTCGCGATGATCTGGCACATCTGGTGGTTGGCCATCGCTAGCCTGGTCGGCACCGTGGCGTATTTCGTGATCCATGCCGCCCGTGACGATCAGGGCTACATGGTGCCGGTGGATGTCATCGAGCGCATCGAAGCCGAGCAGCACAAACGTCTGGTCGCGGCCGGGAAAGTCCCTGCCACCGCCACCCGTGTTGAAACCTCGTTGGAACAGGCTTAAACCATGTCGAACTTAGTGACCACTGTTGGACACGCCCATGGTCATGACCATGGGCACGATGACCATCACCACGACTCGGGCGAGATGACCGTATTCGGTTTCTGGCTCTACCTGATGACCGACTGCATTCTGTTTGCGTCGATCTTCGCAGCGTACGCGGTGCTGGTTAACAACGTCGCCGGTGGCCCATCGGGCCACGACATCTTCGAACTGCCGTACGTACTGGGCGAAACCGCGCTGTTGCTGTTCAGCTCGATCACCTACGGCTTCGCCATGCTGGCGTTGTTCAAGGGCAAGAAAACCCAGGTACTGGGCTGGCTGGCCATGACCTTCCTGTTCGGTGCCGGCTTCATCGGCATGGAGATCAACGAGTTCCACATGTTGATCTCCGAGGGCTACGGCCCTAGCCGCAGCGGTTTCCTGTCCGGGTTCTTCACCCTGGTCGGCACCCACGGTCTGCACGTGACCAGCGGCCTGATCTGGATGGCGATCATGATGTACCAGGTCCAGAAAAACGGCCTGACCGCCACCAACAAGACGCGCCTGAGCTGCCTGAGCCTGTTCTGGCACTTCCTGGACGTGGTGTGGATCTGCGTATTCACCGTTGTTTATCTGATGGGGACCCTGTAAATGGCTAACGCACATTCCCATGATGGCCATGACGCCGGCCACGGCAGCGTCAAGTCCTACGCCATCGGTTTCATCCTGTCGGTGATCCTGACCGTCATCCCGTTCGGCCTGGTGATGTACCCATCGCTGCCCAAGAGCCTGACCCTGTGGATCATCCTGATCTTCGCCGTGGTCCAGGTACTGGTGCACCTGGTGTACTTCCTGCACCTGGACCGCTCCGCCGCCCAACGTAACAACGTGGTCGCGTTTGTCTTTGCCGCGATCGTGATTGTCCTGCTGGTCGGCCTGTCGTTGTGGATCATGTTCAGCATCCACACCAACATGATGGCGCACTGAGGAAAGTCCGGATGTCCCTGAAGCACTTTATCCAAATCACCAAGCCGGGGATCATTTTCGGTAACGTGCTTTCTGTGGCAGGCGGGTTTTTCCTGGCCTCGAAAGGGCATGTCGATCTGGCCATCTTCCTGGCGGCGATGATCGGCACTTCCCTGGTGGTGGCGTCCGGTTGCGTGTTCAACAACTGCATCGACCGCGACATCGACATCAAGATGGAACGCACCAAGAATCGGGCGCTGGTCCAAGGCCTGATTCCGGTGCAACTGGCCCTGGCATTCGCCACGGTGCTGGGCGTGGCCGGCGTGGCGCTGTTGTATTGGGTGGCCAATCCGTTGGCGGCGTTGTTCGCGGTGATTGGCTTTGTCATCTACGTCGGCCTCTACAGCCTGTACCTCAAGCGCAAGTCGGTCCACGGCACGCTGGTGGGCAGCCTGTCGGGGGCGATGCCGCCGGTGATCGGCTATGTGGCGGTCAGCAACAGCTTCGACATGGCAGCACTGACACTGCTGGTGATGTTCAGCCTGTGGCAGATGCCGCATTCCTACGCCATCGCGATCTTCCGCTTCAACGACTACCTGGCGGCTTCGATTCCGGTGCTGCCGGTCAAGCGCGGTATCCGCGTGGCCAAGAAGCACATCCTGCTCTACATCCTGGCCTTCCTCGTGGCGACGTTGATGCTGACCTTCAGCGGCTACGCCGGCATGAGCTACCTCGCCGTCGCCGCCGCCATGGGCATGTACTGGCTGTACATGGCCTGGACCGGCTACAAGGCGGTGGATGACACGGTCTGGGCACGCAAGCTGTTCGTGTTCTCGATCTTCACCATCACCGCCCTGAGCGTCATGATGTCCCTGGACTTCAAGGTGCCAAGTGAGCTGCTGCTGACCTACGCGCCTTAAGCTTCAGACGCCACAAAAAAAGCCCCGCCTTCGAGAGAAGGGCGGGGCTTTTTCATGGGCGTTGCCTGGGCTGTCGATGTTCCTGTGGGAGCGAGCTTGCTCGCGATAGCGGTGGCTCAGCCTGCATGAGTGCTGAATGTGACGGCCTCATCGCGAGCAAGCTCGCTCCCACAGGGGCCTCGGGTGAGGCTTATTGCTGGGCGATGCTGTAGCCGTCGAACGCTTTTTGCTGTTGCAAGGCCGTGACGATGCTTTTGCGGGTGACCGGTTGTTCGGTGCCATCGTTGTCCAGGAAGGTTTCGCTTTCCAGCTCGGCTTCGTCGCCTTCGCCTACGAAGTTGAAGCCCAGGAACTCGAAGGCCTCGCGGTCGACGTTCGGCTTGGAGCGTGGTGTACGCAAGGGCAGGGTGACGCTGATGCCGTCCTTGCTGATGACAAACACTTCGGCTTCCTTCTTGGCTCGCGAGGCCTTGCCCTTGCTGCCGCTCGGGTTGCTGATGGCCTGGTGGGTCTGGTTCAGCACTTTCAGGGCCAGGCCGTAGACCAGCTCCTGGAACGACGGGTCGTCCTTGTAGCTGGAGAGGATACGGCTGATCGGGAAGCGGCTGCTCAGGTCTTCCAGGGCTGCGAAATCGGCGGCTTCGGCATCCTTGAGTTGTTTGAGCTGGCCCATCAGTTCATAGGCCTTGTCGTCGTCGAAGGCATCGTGAGCCTGGCGGATTGCATTGCGCAGTTCGCGGATCTGGTCGCTTTCGCGGTTCGACTGGAACGCATCGAGGACCATTTCGCTGATGGTCTTGGCCTGGGGCAGATGCTGTGAAAGATTGATGGAGTTTTCGTATTCCGCTTTGGACGACAGGGTGGCTACGGATTCAGCGGTGTTGGAATCGGACATTGAAATTTCACTACTTCTGTTAGCGGGATGAGGCGAGAAAGGCGTTGAGCTTTTTTCCGGTCGCCTAATCTATTGGACCCGAGCGGCGTTGTCACGGTCGAGCCGGCCGCAACTGACCCATTTGTTGCCGGGGGTGGGTTTCAGTCGGGCATCAGGTCCATCAATCGCAACGCATCGACGGTCGCGGCGCCACTGGCGGTGTTATCGAAGATGCACCAGGTCGGCGTGTCGGGGTCGGCTTTCAACGTTCGGGCCAGGCGTTCCAGCCAGGCGTCCTCATAAGCCGAGTAGTAAGTCCGTGGCGAGCCGTGTAATCGGTAGTAGCGAATGCCGGGCCAGCCTGCGGGTTGGTCGCCGCCGGGCAGCGGCGATGGATCGGCGGCGACACGGCCAATGCATTCGTCTTGCAGGATCGCCGTTGCCTGGGGTGCAAGCCAGCTCGGGTGTCGTGGCTCAAGTACCGCATGACCTGGGTAACGGTCCCGCAAGGCCTTGAAGAATACTCCGGCCGTGGCAGCCTCGAAGGCCAGGGACGGTGGCAACTGAATCAACAGGCAGCCCAGCTTTTCTCCCAGTTGCGAGCACTGCCCGAGGAATTCATCCACCAGCCCTTCGCAGTCGATCAGCCGTCGTTCGTGAGTGATCTGCTTGGGCACCTTGACCGAGAAGCGAAAGTCCCCGGCAACGCTGCCGGCCCACTTTGCATAGGTAGCGGGGCGGTGCGGGCGGTAGAACGAGCTGTTGATTTCCACGGCGGGGAAGCGGCTGCCGTAGCGCTGCAAATGCGTTCCCTCTACAGCGAAGGCTGGCCAATGCTCGCGCGGCAGCGACCAGCCGGCGCAGCCCAGGTAAAGGCGTGAGGGGGGAAGTCGAGTCGGCAAGGGCGAAGGCCTGATGGCAAGGGATACAGCCTATGACCGCTGCCAACGCCCCATGTCTGCATTCTTTTTTGGTCTCTGGCCCAGCGTACCGTTCATTCACAAATCACATTCTTGCCCGCCTGCTTGGAACGATACAGCGCCTGGTCCGCCCGGTGCAGCAATGCCAAGTGTTGTTCGTCCTCGGACCGCAGCACCACGCCAAAACTCATGGTGATCTGGAATTCGCCCACCGGCAGCAGGTCGGACAGGCCACGACGAATGCTTTCCGCCAGCAGGCGGGCGTCGGCCAGGGTGGTGTTGGGCAAGAGCATGATGAATTCGTCACCGCCCCAGCGCACCAGCAGATCGCCGTCTCGCTGACAACGCTTGACGCTCTGCACCACTTGTACCAGCGCTGCGTCGCCAAAGGCGTGGCCGTAGCGATCGTTGATGTCCTTGAAATCATCCACGTCCATGGCGATCAGCGACAACGGCTCGCGGAAACGCTGTGCGCGCTCACAGGCCAGCGGCAGTGCCTGGTCCAGGCGATAACGGTTGGCGACCCGCGTCAGGGCATCGGTTTCGGCAAGCCGGCGATTCTCGTCGAGCTGGATCTGCAACTGATGGTTGACCCGCGACAGCTCGCGGGTGCGTTCTTCGATGATGGCTTCCAGGGATTTGTTACGCTGTTCCAGTTGTTCGAACAGACGCTTTTTGTCGTCGATACTGCGATGGGCGCCGATCATGCGCGCCACCGTGCCGTCCGGGTTACGGGCGATCACGTAGCCGCGATCTTCGATCCAGATGTAGGCCCCGTCACGCGTACGGCAACGGTATTCGGCCTGGTAGCCGTGGGAGCGTTGTTCCAGGTAATCGTCGAACGACGCCATGACCCGCGGATAGTCCTCCGGATGGATCACGCTTTCCCAAGTCAGTACGGTGTTGTCCAGTGAATGGGGCAGGTAGCCCAGCATCGTGTACCAGCCGGGGTTACGGTAGACGAAGCCGGTGTTGGCATTCCAGTCCCAGATGCCATCGCTGACCAATTCCAGGATGGTGTGCAGTACGCCTTCGTCCAGATCGGACAGGTCGAACCGCAGCATGTCGATGTTCGAGGCATCTCCCATCGTCGTTTCCTCAATCAGCCTTGATATCAAAATGCTCGTCCAAGGAGGAAGAGTAGCTGATGGGAGTGTGGGGAACTAGCGGCGGGTGTTCAGACGGGGTTTGCTTTTGTGGCGAGGGGATTTATCCCCGCTGGGTCGCATAGCGGCCCCCCAAAAGTCATCAAACCCGACATCACCTGCGATGTGAACCGACAGTCTTGGGGTTGCTGCGCAACCCAGCGGGGATAAATCCCCTCGCCACAGCATCATTGGGTTGGAGGGGGCTTACCCCATTTCTCCAGCGCAAACTCGACAAAACAGCGCAGTTTCGGCAAACGGTAGCGATCCTGCGCGTACATCAGGCTCATCGGCCGATGGGGCAGTTGGTAGCCCTGCAGCAGCGCCACCAGGTGTCCATCCTTCAAGTCCTGGGCCACCAGGGCGTCGGGCAGCATCACCACGCCCATGCCGGCCAGGGCGGCGCGATGCAGGCCCGAGGAACTGTTGATCAGCATCGGTCCGTTTACCGGAACCTTGATTTCGCCGTCCGGGCCGTTGATTGGCCAGTGCTCCTGGGCAAAGCGCCACTCGTCCGCTGCCGAATAGGCAAACGACAGGCAATCGTGTCGTTGCAGATCCGCAGGTTGTTCCGGCGTGCCGCGCCGGGCCAGGTAAGCGGGGGAGGCGCAGATGGTCAGGGTGTAGTCCAGCAACGGACGGGCAATCAGTTTCGGGTCGGGGTGGCCGAGGCGGATGGCGACGTCGAATCCATGGTCGAGCAGGTCCAGGCGCTGGTTGGTCAAGACCACGTCGAGCTTGACCTGGGCGAAGCGCTGGCTGAATTCGGCCAGGGCCGGCGAAAGGCGTTCGGTACCAAAAGTCAGCGGTGCGGTGATGCGCAGGGTGCCCGCGGGCTCGCCCTGGGTCTGTTCGGCCAGGCGTTCCGAGTCGGCCACCAGCCCCAGCACTTCCAGGCAGCGCTGATAGTAGGCCGAGCCGAATTCCGTCAGGCGCTGGCGCCGTGTCGTACGGTTGATCAGGCGCACGCCGAGGCGCTGCTCCAGTGCACGAAGATGATTGCCCACCATGGTGGTGGATATTTCGCACGCCTGGGCCGCCGCCGTCAGGCTTCCGGTTTCCACCACCTTCACGTAAACGGTCATTGCCTGGAACAGGTCCATTATCAAGCTCAACTTTTAAATGATTGAAGTAAAGCCGCGTTTATCCAGCCTTGGTGGCTAACCATACTGGAAAAAACCACCCGATGGAGCTTGATGCCATGACCGCCGCTTGCCTGATGAGCACTTACCAACCCCTGGCGCTGAATTTCACCCATGGCCTGGGGACGCGCCTGTGGGACCAGGACGGCCGCGAATACCTCGATGCGGTGGCGGGTGTGGCGGTCACCAATGTCGGCCACTCCCACCCCCGGCTGGTCGCTGCCATCAGCGAGCAGGCCGGCCTGTTGTTGCACACCTCGAACCTGTACAGCATCGATTGGCAGCAACGCCTGGCACAAAAGCTCACCCGGCTGTCCGGGCTGGAGCGGGCGTTCTTCAACAACTCAGGCGCCGAGGCCAACGAAACCGCGCTGAAACTGGCGCGCCTCTACGGCTGGCACAAGGGCATCGAGCAGCCGCTGGTGGTGGTCATGGACAATGCGTTTCACGGACGCACCCTGGGCACGATGTCTGCCAGCGACGGTCCGTCCGTGCGGCTGGGCTACAACCGGTTGCCGGGGGATTTCATCAAGGTGCCGTTTGGTGACCTCGCGGCCCTGGAACAGATCCAGCAGGCGCATGCCGAGCGCATCGTCGCGGTGCTGGTGGAGCCGATCCAGGGTGAAAGCGGTGTGCAACTCGCCCCACCGGGTTACCTCAAGGCCTTGCGGCAGTTGTGCAGCCGGCGCGCCTGGCTGTTGATGCTCGATGAGATCCAGACCGGCATCGGCCGTACTGGCCAATGGTTCGCGTTCCAGCATGAGGGCATCGTGCCGGACGTCATGACCCTGGCCAAAGGCCTGGGCAACGGCGTGCCTATCGGTGCCTGCCTGGCTCGGGGCAAGGCCGCCGAGTTGTTTACCCCTGGCAGCCATGGCAGCACATTCGGCGGCAATCCTTTGGCCTGTCGGGTCGGCTGCACGGTGCTGGACATCATCGAGGAGCAAGCGCTGGTGGATAATGCCAGGCAGCAGGGCGAACAATTGCTGGGTCGGTTGCGGACCGAGTTGGCGGACAACCCGAATGTGTTGGCGATTCGCGGCCAGGGCTTGATGATCGGCATCGAACTCAAGCAACCGGTCCGCGACCTGACCCTTCGCGCCGCCCGGGACCACGGCCTGCTGATCAATGTCACCCGGGGCCAGACCATCCGCCTGCTGCCGCCGCTGACGATCGACGGGCGGGAAGTGGAAATGATTGTCAGGGGCGTGAGCCGCTGTCTGGCGCAGGGCTGAGGGCAGCTTGTCGGGGTGATGGTTTTTTTGTCGGGCAGCCGGACGAAGCGCAACGCAGCGTGACGGAATTTTTAACGATTGCCGCGTTCCAACGCCTGCCAGAGTCGATTGCCTACACTTTGGCATTCAGACTGAAAAACCAGGAGCATTCCATGTTCACCTCGCGTCGCTTGATCGTTGTCGCAACTGCTGTGGCCTTGTTGTCTGGCTGTGCGTCGCCTAACCCCTATGACAATCAGGGCCAGGCCTCTACCGAATCGTCGGGCATGAGCAAAACCGCCAAGTACGGCGGCCTCGGCGCACTGGCGGGGGCGTTGGCCGGTGCAGCCATCGGTCACGATAACCGCGGCAAGGGCGCGTTGATCGGCGCGGCGGTGGTGGGGGCTTCCGCGGCCGGCTACGGCTACTACGCCGACCAGCAGGAAAAGAAACTGCGCGCCAGCATGGCCAATACCGGCGTCGAAGTGCAGCGCCAGGGCGACCAGATCAAACTGATCATGCCGGGCAACATCACCTTCGCCACCGACTCGGCGAACATTGCGTCCAGCTTCTACCAGCCACTGAACAACCTGGCCAACTCCCTCAAGGAGTTCAACCAGAACCAGATCGAAATCGTCGGCTACACCGACAGCACCGGCAGCCGCCAGCACAACATGGATCTGTCCCAGCGCCGAGCCCAGAGCGTGGCGACCTACCTGACCTCCCAGGGCGTGAGCGGTGCCAACCTGTCGGCCCGTGGCGCCGGCCCGGACAATCCGGTGGCGAGCAACGCCGACGTCAATGGTCGCGCGCAAAATCGCCGGGTCGAGGTCAACCTCAAGGCCATTCCCGGCCAGCAGTACCAGGCACCGCAACAGCAGGGCCAGACTTACCAGCAATACCCATAACGGCTGGGCGGCAAATGAAACGGGGGGCTCTGGAAACAGGGCCCTTTTTTGTGGCTGTCAGATCAACCCTGTAGGTTCAGTTCGCCTCTTTCACCGCACTCAAGAACGCACACGTGCGCTCCTGCTGCGGGTTCTCGAAGATCTGCGCCGGGGTGCCTTGTTCGTGGATCTGCCCTTTGTAGAAGAAGCACACCCGGTCGGCGAATTCCCGGGCGAAGCCCATCTGGTGGGTCACCATCAGCATCGTCAGGTTGTGTTCGGCCCCCAGTTTGCGGATCACGTTCAGCACCTCGCCGCACAGCTCCGGATCGAGCGCCGAGGTCACTTCGTCGAACAGCATCACCTTGGGCCGCATCGCCAGCGCCCGGGCAATCGCTACCCGTTGTTGCTGGCCGCCGGACAACTGCGATGGGTAATGGTCCAGCTTGTTGCCCAGCCCCACCAGCTCCAGCAGGTCGGCGGCGCGTTCCCGGGCTTCTTTCGGGTTCATGCCCAACACCTGCACCGGCGCCTCGATCACGTTTTGCAGCGCGGTCATGTGGGGAAACAGGTTGAAACTCTGGAACACCATGCCGATCTTGCCGCGCACCCGGCGGATGTGTCGGTCGTTGGCCGGCACCAGCACGCCGTTGCGGTTGGGCATGTGGGTCAATGAGTCGTCCTCGACGCGGATCTGGCCCTGGTCGATGCCTTCCAGGGTCATCAGCACCCGCAGCAATGTGGATTTTCCTGAACCGCTGGGGCCTATGATCGCGACCTTTTCCCCGGGGGCGACATCCAGGTTCAGATGGTCGAGCACGGTGAAGCTGCCATAGCTTTTGGTCACGTCCTGGAAACTCACGATCGGCCGGGACGTTGTTGGATCTTGCATGGCCGGGGCCTCCTGCTGCGACGCCAGTGTGCTGCGCCGGGACAAATCGGTGGGCGTGGACAGAGGTAAAGTCATTAGCGTAGCTCCATGCGCGTTTCGAGGCGCCGTACCAGATAGGCCAAGGCGAGGCTCAAGGCGAGAAAGAACAGGCCGACCATGGTGATCGGTTCCAGGTAGCGGAAGTGTTCGGAACCGATGTTCTTGGCCTGTTGCATGATTTCCACCACGGTGATCGCCGACAGCACCGGAGTGTCCTTGAGCATGGCCACCAGGTAGTTGCCCAGGGGCGGCACGATCGGTCGCAGCGCTTGGGGCAGGATGATGTTGCGGTAGGCGTTGTAGGGCGCGATGTTCAATGCCGTCACCGCTTCCCACTGCGCCCGCGGCACCGCGTCGAGACCGCTGCGATAGACCTCGGCGATGTAGCAGGCGTAGTGCAGGCCGATGCCGAGGATGCCGACTTGCATGGCCGTCAGGCTCAAGCCGTAGTTGGGCAGCACGTAGTAGAGGAAATACACCTGGATCAGCAACGGCGTGCTGCGGATGAACTCGATCACCGCCGTGGCCGGCCACGACAGCCAGAATTTGCGACTGCGCCGGCCAATCGCCAGGAACAACCCCAGGACGATAGCGATCAGGAAACCGATCAGGGTAATGCCCACGGTATTGAGGGAGGCGCGCAGCAGGTCCGGCAGGATTTGTGCGGCGTAGGACCAATCGAACAGCGTCATGACAGACCTCCACGCATCCGGCCCCGGCTCAGTCGTCGTTCGACGTGGCGCATGCCGAAGTTGATGGCCTGGGCGAGGATGAAATACATCACCAGGGCCAGGCTGAAGATCTCCAGGGTCTGGAAGGTCGCCTGATCCAACTGCCGCGCCCGGAAACTCAAGTCCGACAAGGTGATCAGCGACACCAGCGAGGTGTTCTTCAGCAGCTCGATCAACAGGTTGGTGCCCGGTGGAATCGCCGCCAGTAATGCCTGCGGCAGGATGATCCGCTTGAAGCGAGTAAAACCGCTGAAATTCAACGCCGTGCAGGCTTCGTATTGGCCCTTGGCGACCGAACTGATGGCGCCGCGCATCACTTCCGCACCGTAAGCGCCGATGTGCAGACCCAGGCCGACGATGGCCACGGCGTAAGGGCTCAGCTCAACGTTGAAGGGTGGCAGCGGCAGCACGAAGAACAGCCAGAACAGTTGCACCAGCAGCGAGGTGCCACGGAACACTTCGATGTAGGTGATGGAAAACCAGCGCAACGCTCGCCACGGCGAGAGTCGCCCGAGTGCTGCCAGCACCGCCGCGACAATCGCCAGCAGCGAGCCAAGGAAGGTCACCTGGAGCGTGACCCAGGCCCCTTGTATCAATAACGGAAGTAATTCGCCCATGGTTCAACCCAATGTCCGGTGAAGCAGGGAACAGGCATCACGCACCGCGCGTCATGCCCGTTTCGGCACGCCAGTGGTTGGCGACTACTGAGCGCAGAGCTCGGCCGCGGTCTTGCTGGTCACGTTGGATTTGTCGAACCCGAATGGCGCAACCGTCTTGAGATGCTCTTCGGAGCCCAACCACTTTTTCAGCTCGGCATTGACCGCATCGCGCAAGTCTTTGTCTTCGGGGCGGAAGGCCAGGGCGCCGTAGCCGATGTGGGCGGGGTCGTCCTTGAACTCCGTCATTGCCTCCACCTTGTCGCCACCCTTGCTGGCCAAGCCTTTCATGGTCAGTTGCGTGCCGACGGCAGCGTCCGCGCGTCCGGCACGCACGGCTTGCAGTTGGGCGGTGGTGTCGGGGACCTGGAGGATCTGTTCGTCCTTGACCCCGGAATCGCGGGCGTAGGCCAGGTTCACCGTACCGGCCATGATGGCCAGCCTCACATCCGGTTGCTTGGCGATGTCCTCATAGCTGTGGAGTTTTTTCGGGTTGCCCTTGGCCACGAGCAGGGCGTCGGGCAACTGGTACTGCGGATCGGTGAACAACACCTGCTTGCAGCGCGCCGGGGTGATGTACATGCCGGCGGCAATCACATCGAAGCGACCGGCGCGCAGGCCTGGGATCAGCGAGCCCCATTCGGTGAGCACGCCATTGACCTGCTTGATACCCATCCTGGCGAAGATGATCTTGGCGATTTCTGGCGATTCACCGGTCACGGTGCCGTCGGTTTCGGTGAAGGCGAACGGGGTTTCGTTGGCGTAGCCGATCCGGATGCTGCTGTTGCTTTTGACGGTGTCCAGGGTGGCCGCTTGAACACCGCCGGCCAGGCCCAATACGGCACAGGTCAACAAGAGCCGACGCAAGGGCGCACAGGTGCTGGGAAGAAAATTGCTCATCAATAAAATCTCCTGTTTCTTGTGGATCCGTCGTTTGACGGCTCTGTGGTAGGAGGCAGTGTTACAAGAGCAAAGCGTACAGCGGCGGATCCGGGCGTGGCCTTGAATCGGGAACGGCGCCGGTACAGGTCGTTCCGGCTTTTTGTCAGGGCGATGAGCCCGCCTGGGTGACGACCTTGGACCGAGCATACAAAAGCCCCGGCATCGATTGTATTGCACTAGGACAATTGCTTTGCCGCGATGGCCGCGCAATGCTGTGCGCACCCCCTACACACGCCGGTTGCAGCTGTCATGGATAAGTGGAAGTCAGCCTTGGACCTCGCCCGCAGCGGTGAATCCAAGTACAAGATTCTGGTGCAGGCCATTGCCGACGATATCGAACAGGGCAGCCTGGCCAATGACCAGCGCCTGCCGCCGCAACGGCAGGTGGCGGACGCCATGGGCATCAGCGTGCAGACCGTCACCAATGCCTATAAGGAGCTGGAGCGCCAGGGGCTGGTGCGCTGTGAGGTGGGGCGGGGCAGTTTCGTCTCGCGGCGCATGAGCGACCGGGTGGCGACGTACATTCTCGACAGCCCCGAGCGGGCGCTGGTGGATTTTTCCATCACCCGCATCCTGCACACCCGTGAGCATGACCAGGCCTGGCGGGATACCTGCGCGGCGCTGAGCACCGAAGAAGACCAGCCGTGGATTCACGCCTTTCGTCCCATCGCCGGTTTTGAATCCCATCGCGAAGCGGCGGCGCAGTGGATCGGCCGGCAAGGGTTGAAAGTCGACCGTAACGATGTGCTGATCACCAACGGCGCGGCCCACGGGATTTTCCTGGCCCTTGCTTCGCTGGCGGGGCCCGACGATGTGGTGCTCTGCGAAGGCCTGACCGACCACGGCGTGATCGGCAATTCCCAGGTGCTGGGCTTCACCCTCAAGGGCCTGGAGATGGACCGCTATGGCATCGACCCGGAACATTTCGAAGACATGTGCAGCAACGAGCGCATCACGGCGCTGGTGTGTACGCCGAACCTGAACAATCCCACCACCAGCCTGATGCCCGATGCCCGGCGCCGGGAAATCGCCGAGATCGCCCGGCGCTTCGGCGTGCACATTATCGAAGACGATGTGTACGGCCCGCTGCTGGACGAACGCCGGGCGCCGCCCATCAGTCACTACCTGCCGGAGCTGTCGTTCTACTGCACGAGCATGACCAAGTCGGTACTCACGGGGCTGCGCACCGGCTACCTGGTAGTGCCCAAGCGCCTGGCCTTGCGCACCGAGAGCATCCTGCGGGTCAACAGTTGGATGGCCACGCCCATGGTCTCGGAGATCGCCACCCGCTGGATTCGCGATGGTCGCGCCGAGTCGCTGCTGCGGTTGCAACGTCAACTGCTGGCCGGGCGCCAGGCCATGATCACCGAGTACATGGGCGAGCATCTGCTGGGCCAGCATCCCCACGCCTTGAATGCCTGGATCGGCATCCCGCCCCATTGGGA
The DNA here is from genome assembly GCF_965119365.1 of Pseudomonas medicaginis. NCBI lineage: Bacteria > Pseudomonadati > Pseudomonadota > Gammaproteobacteria > Pseudomonadales > Pseudomonadaceae > Pseudomonas > Pseudomonas medicaginis. The sequence continues at coordinate 6,162,371 of NZ_OZ221631.1, read as the reverse complement.
AGTGGACAGCCTGGTGCGGGCGTTGCGGCACAAGCACATCGCCGTGACTTCCCCCGACCCGTTCACCGTGCGCGGCACCCCCAGGCCCCGCGCGGTGCGGGTCTGCGTCGGGGCTGAGTGCAACGATAAGGAAATGCGCCATGCACTGGCGGGGATGCGGGACATCTTCAACCAGTACCCGCAGATCCATGATTTCTGAAATGCCGAATTTGTGAACACCACATCCCCCCTGTGGGAGCGAGCTTGCTCGCGATAGCGGTGTGTCAGCCACCAAAGATGTTGAATGTGAGTGCCCAATCGCGAGCAAGCTCGCTCCCACAGGGGATTGGCTACCGTTCAAGCAAAGTCATTAAATTGCCCTAGTACATTCATCACCACAATCCAGCCCTCTTAGACTGCGCGCAACACATCAGCTCGGGACGCGGTCATGGCAGTGTTGCAGCTTCAGGATATCTACCGTGCTCGCCAGCGCATCGAGTCGCTGGTGCGGCGTACACCCATGGAGCATTCCCCGAGTTTGTCGCGGTTGATGGGCGTGGCGGTGTACCTCAAGCTTGAGGCCCTGCAAATCACCGGCAGCTTCAAGCTGCGCGGGGCGAGCAATGCAGTGGCGCAGCTCAGCGCCGAGCAAAAGGCCCAAGGCGTGGTCACGGCTTCGACCGGCAATCATGGTCGGGCACTGGCCCATGCTGCTTCGCAACAAGGCGTCAAGGCGATTGTCTGCCTGTCGAACCTGGTGCCGGCCAACAAGGTGCAGGCGATTCGCGACCTGGGCGCCGAGGTGTGCATCGTCGGCCAGTCCCAGGACGATGCCCAGCGCGAGGCCGAGCGCATCGCCCGGGAGCAGGGCGCGACCTTTTTGCCGCCCTTCGATCATCCGGCGATCATCGCCGGGCAGGGCACCCTCGGCCTGGAGATCCTCGAGCAGCAACCGGAGGTGGCCCAGGTCCTGGTGCCGTTGTCCGGTGGCGGCTTGTTCGCCGGTGTTGCCCTGGCCCTCAAAAGTGCGAACCCAGCGATTCAAGTCCACGGCATCAGCATGGCCCGTGGTGCCGCGATGCACGCCAGCCTCGCCGCCGGGCAGGCCGTGGACGTCGAAGAACTGTCGACGCTGGCCGACTCCCTCGGTGGTGGCATCGGCCTGGACAACCGCTACACCTTCGCCATGACCCGGCAACTGCGCGATGACGTGCACCTGCTCTCGGAAGCCTCCATCGCCAATGCCATCCGCCACGCTTATCACCACGAACGCCTGGTGCTCGAAGGCGCTGCGGTGGTGGGCATCGCGGCGCTGCTCGACGGCCTGGTCGAACCGCGTGGCCCCATCGTCCTGGTGATCAGCGGGCGCAACGTCGACACCGAACAACATGCCCGCGTGATCGCTGGCGCCAACGCTTGATAACCCCGTAACGGAGCCTGTCATGAGTGAAGTCACCCTATTGAGCGAAGCCGACCTGCGCAGCTGCGTGGCCCTCGACCTGGCCAGCGTCGACGCCATCGAGCAGGCTTTCGTGCTGCTGGCCACCGCCGCCGTGGCGATGCCGCCGATCCTGCGACTGGACATTCCCGAGCATAACGGTGAAGTGGATGTGAAGACCGCTTACCTGCCGGGCCTGGAGCGCTTCGCCATCAAGGTCAGCCCGGGCTTTTTCGATAACCCCAAGCTCGGCCTGCCTAGCCTCAACGGCATGATGATGCTGCTCTCGGCGCGCACCGGCCTGCTGGAAGCCCTGCTGCTGGACAACGGTTACCTCACCGCCGTGCGCACCGCCGCGGCCGGGGCGGTGGCGGCGCGTTGCCTGTCTCGCGAGGAGAGCCGCAGCGTCGCGCTGATCGGTGCTGGCGAGCAGGCGGCGTTGCAACTTCAGGCACTGCGCCTGGTGCGACCCATCGACGAGGTGCGGGTCTGGGCGCGCGATGCGCAAAAGGCCAAGGCGTTCAGTCAGGAGCTGGCGCGCGACACCGGACTGGTCGTCACGCCATGCGCCTCCATTGACGATGCCCTGGAAGGCGTGGACATCGCCATCACCTGTACACCCAGTCGCGAGCCGTTGATCCAAGCCCGCCATTTGCATCCTGGCCTGCACATCACGGCGATGGGCTCGGATGCGGAACACAAGAATGAAATTTCCCCGCAAGCCCTGGCTGCCGTCGACTGCTATGTCGCCGATCGCCTGGGCCAGACCCGCGTGCTCGGCGAGCTGCACCACGCCCTGGCGGCCGGCACCGTTCGGGATGACCTCGCGTTGACGGAGTTGGGGCGGGTGCTGGCGGGGCAACGGCTGGGGCGTCGCGATGCGGCGCAAGTGACGCTTTGCGACCTGACCGGCACCGGCGCCCAGGACACCGCCATCGCCAACCTGGCGTTCGAGCGGGCACGGGCGGCGGGCAAGGGCTTTGCGTTCGGCCGCTAGATCAGTTTTCTCATGAGTCATCGAACAGAGGGCAGGTGGATGTCAGAGATCGTCGTCAATCTTCCGTTTCCGCGGGAGGAATACAGCCAACGCCTGGCGAAGGTGCGCGCGGCCATGCAGGCCCAGGGCCTGGAGCTGCTGGTGGTCACCGATCCGTCGAACATGGCCTGGCTCACCGGCTATGACGGTTGGTCGTTCTATGTGCACCAGTGCGTGCTGTTGGCGCTGGAGGGCGAGCCCGTGTGGTTCGGTCGCGGCCAGGATGCCAACGGTGCAAAACGCACGGTGTTCATGCAGGCCGATAACATCGTCGGCTACCCGGACATCTACGTGCAGTCCCGCGAGCGCCACCCCATGGACTACCTGTCCCGCGAGGTGATCATCGCCCGTGGCTGGGGCGCGCTGACCATCGGCGTGGAGATGGACAACTATTACTTCAGCGCCGCTGCGTACCTGTCGCTGCAAAAGCATTTGCCCCAGGCAAAACTGGTGGATGCGGCGGGCCTGGTGAACTGGCAACGGGCCGTCAAGTCGCCCCAGGAAATCGCCTACATGCGCATTGCTGCGCGCATCGTCGAGAGCATGCACGGGCGGATCCTGGAACGCATCGAACCGGGCATGCGCAAGAACGAATTGGTGGCCGAGATCTACAGCAGCGGCATCCTAGGCGCCGACGGTCATGGTGGCGACTACCCGGCTATCGTGCCGCTGTTGCCTACCGGGGCGGACGCCAGTGCGCCGCACCTGACCTGGGACGATTCACCCTTCGAGAAGGGTGCCGGCACCTTCTTTGAAATCGCCGGTTGCTACAAGCGTTACCACTGCCCGCTGTCACGGACCATTTACCTGGGCAAGCCGCCGCAACATTTCCTCGACGGTGAAAAAGCCGTGGTCGAAGGCATCGCCGCTGGCCTGGACGCGGCCAAGCCGGGCAACACCACCGGTGACATCGCCGTGGCGTTTTTCAAGGTGCTGGAGAAATTCGGCATCCACAAGGACAGCCGTTGCGGCTACCCCATCGGGATCAGTTATCCGCCGGATTGGGGCGAGCGCACCATGAGCCTGCGTCCCGGCGACAACAGCGTGTTGCAGCCGGGCATGACCTTCCACTTCATGCCGGGGCTGTGGATGGACGATTGGGGCCTGGAAATCACCGAAAGCATCCTGATCACCGAGACCGGCGTCGAGACGCTGTGCAACGTGCCTCGTCAACTGTTCGTGAAGGACTGACCCATGCCCGAATTGCCCGACAACCCCATCAGCGCCACGGTGGACTTCAGCCGCGAGGGCGTGCAGCACGGCTTTCTCAAGCTGCCGTATTCGCGGGACGATTCGGCCTGGGGCGCGGTGATGATCCCCATCACGGTCATCCAGCGCGGCAGTGGCCCGACGGCACTGCTCAGCGGTGGCAACCATGGCGATGAATACGAAGGCCCGGTGGCGTTGAGCAAACTGGCCCAGCAGTTGACCGCTGAAGACGTCAGCGGCCGGGTGATCATCGTGCCGTTCATGAACACCCCGGCGTTCCATGCCGGACGCCGGACATCGCCCATCGACCAAGGCAATCTGAACCGCAGTTTTCCCGGCAGGCCGGACGGCACCGTTACGGAGAAAATCGCCGACTATTTCAATCGCACCTTGTTGCCTTTGGCGGACATTGTCCTCGACATTCATTCCGGCGGCCGGACCCTGGATTTCCTGCCGTTCGCCGCCTGCCACGTCTTGCCGGACAAACAGCAACAGGCGCGCTGCGAGGCCGGGATGCTGGCGTTCAACGCGCCGTATGGCATGCGCATGCTGGAGCTGGACGCCGGGGCGATGTACGACACGGCGGCCGAGTCCCAGGGCAAGGTGTTCGTCACCACCGAACTGGGCGGCGGCGGTTCGTCGACCGCCCGCAGCGTGGCGATTGCCGAGCGAGGGGTGCGCAACCTGCTGATCCATGCCGGCATTCTGCGCGGTACGATCCAACTGCAACCGTCGTTGATACTCGACATGCCCGATGCCAGTTGTTTCATTGCCAGCGAACACAATGGCTTGCTGGAAATGTGCCGTGATCTCGGTGAAAACGTCACCCAGGGCGAGGTGGTGGTGCGTATCCATGACACCACCCGCAGCGGCGTTGCCCCGGTTGAATACCGCGCCGCCCGCAGCGGCCTCCTGGCGGCCCGGCACTTTCCCGGGTTGGTGCAGTGTGGCGATACCTTGGCGGTGATTGCGGATGTGTTGACCTGAGTCAGGTTGAACACGGCACCTGTGGCGAGGGGATTTATCCCCGTAGGGTTGCGAAACGGCCCTAAAGCCTGGCGCTTCGGTATATCTGACAAATTGAATCAGTCGTTTGGGGGCTGCTTCGCAACCCAGCGGGGATAAATCCCCTCGCCACAATTGCTGTACGTCCGGAAGTTTTATGTCACCACTCGGAGCCCGGCCCATGCACAAGCTCGACCGTTACGACCTCAAGATCCTGCAGATCCTCGCCGAGGACGGGCGGATCACCAAGTCGAGCCTGGCCGAGGCCATCAACCTGTCGGTGACGCCGGCCTGGGAACGGGTGCGCAAGCTGGAAGCGGCGGGGCTGATCATCGGCTATCGGGCGCAGATCGATTGGGGCGCGGTGTTCAAGCGCCAGCAGGTGCTGGTGGAGATCACCCTGGCCCGGCACACCGCCCAGGACATGCGTCGTTTCGAGCAACGCATGATCGCCGCGCCCGAGGTGGCGTTCTGTTACGCCACCGGCGGCGGGGTCGATTACCTGGCGATGATCCAGGCACCAGACGTCGATGCCTACCAGCGTTTCGTCGATCAACTGCTGCTCGAAGACCTGGGTATCGAGCGCTATTTCACTTACATCGTCACCAAGACCATCAAGACCGTCGGCGCCTTGCCAGCGGAGTTGGGGCCAGCTTCCTGAGCACCGCAGAAAACACTTTCCTGTGGGGCTTTTCCAGAAAAAAACCAAGGTCTCACCCCACGCAAACGCCCGAAAACCCGAGCGTCGCTGCCCTAGCATGGATTCACGCACACGCTCTGGAGTGAACGTCATGCCTTACCAACATCCGCTGCTGTTCAAAGCGCTCTGCTACATCGACGGCCATTGGGTCCACAGCGACAGCGGCCACAGTGTGGCTGTCCACAACCCGGCCACCCGCACCGTCATCGGCCATGTGCCGATGCTCGATCAACCACAGATCGTCGCGGCGGTGGACGCGGCGCATCGCGCATTCCCGGTGTGGCGCGAGCAGAGCCTGGAAACTCGCGGCGCGATCCTGCGGCGCTGGGCGGCGTTGATCATTGACCACAGCGAAGACCTGGCGCGCATTCTCAGCCTGGAGCAGGGCAAGCCGCTGGCCGAGTCCCGTGGCGAAATTGCCTATGCCGCCAGTTTCATCCCATGGTTCGCCGAGGAGGCCCGGCGCCTGTACGGCCAGAACATCCCCAGCCATATCCCCAATGCACACCTGGGCACCCTCAAGGAGCCGGTGGGCGTCTGCGCGCTGCTCACACCGTGGAATTTTCCTTCGGCGATGATCACCCGCAAGGCCGCCGCGGCCCTGGCCGCCGGATGCACGGTGGTGATCAAGCCCGCCCACGAAACACCGTATTCAGCGTTGGCCCTGGCGCAACTGGCCGAGGAAGCCGGTTTTCCCGCCGGGGTCTTCAACGTGGTCTTGGGTGAGCCGCAAATGGCCATGGAAACCCTGGTCAAGGACCGTCGCGTACGCTCGGTGAGTTTCACCGGCTCGACCCGGGTCGGCAAACTCGTACTGCAAGCAGCGGCCCATGACGTTAAGAAAGTCGCCCTGGAGCTGGGGGGCAACGCGCCCTTCATTGTCTGCGCCGATGCCGACCTGGCCTTGGCGGTGAAGGTCGCCGTGGAGGCGAAATTCCAGACCTCGGGCCAGGATTGCTGCGCGGCCAACCGAATCATGGTGCAGCGCCCGGTGTACCAGGCATTTCTCAGTCGCTTCGCCGCCGCGGTGCGCGCCTTGCGTGTCGGGCCGGCCATGGTCGATCAACAGGAGCAGGACGTGGAGGTCGGGCCGCTGATGCACCAGGCGGCGCTCGATGGCACCGCCGACCGTGTTGCCGATGCGTTGGCCCTAGGCGCCCAGCGCCTGGTGGGCGGCGAGGCCCATGCCTTGGGCGGGTTGTTCTACCAACCGACCGTGCTGGCCGATGTCACGCCGCAGATGCGGATCTACCGTGAAGAAAACTTCGCGCCCATTGCCGGAGTGATGCCGTTCGACACCCTGGACGAAGCCATCGCAATGGCCAACGACACCGAGTACGGGTTGGCGGCCTATATTTGCTCCAACCGCCTGGATGTCATTTATCCGCTGATCCGCCGCCTCGACCACGCCATGGTGGCGGTCAACGGCGTCAAGTTCACCGGCCACCCGATCCCCTTCGGTGGCATGAAAGCCTCGGGCCTCGGTCGCGAGGGTGGCAGCGAGGGCTTCGAGCCCTTTGTCGAAACCAAATATTTTTGCCTGCACCATCAAGGCCAGTTCCCAGGAGAGCCCGCATGAGCCAAGAACTCAACACGCTGTTCGAACAAGACCGTGCGCATTTCATGCACCCCTCGACCCATGCCCACGACCACGCCAGCGGCGCGCTCAAGGGCCGGATCATCAAGAGTGCGTCAGGCGTTCGCATTCGCGACCATGAAGGCCGAGCGTTCATCGACGCCTTCGCCGGCCTCTATTGCGTGAACATCGGCTACGGGCGCACCGAGGTGGCCGACGCCATCTACAAGCAGGCCAAGGAGCTGGCCTACTACCACACCTATGTCGGTCATTCGAGCGAAGCGATCATCGAGCTGTCCAGCCGCATCATGGACTGGGCGCCGGAAGGGATGAAGAAGGTCTATTACGGGCTGTCCGGCTCCGATGCCAACGAGACCCAGGTCAAGTTGGTGCGCTACTACAACAACGTACTGGGCCGGCCGCTGAAGAAAAAAATCATCTCCCGGGACCGTGGTTACCATGGCTCGGGCATCATGACCGGCAGCCTGACGGGACTGGCGACCTTCCACCAGCATTTCGATCTGCCGGTGGAAGGGGTCAAGCACACCGTGTGTCCTCACTGGTACCGCAAGGCTCCGACGGGCATGGACGAGGCAGCGTTCGTGCGTTACTGCGCCGACGAGCTGGAAAAAATGATCCTCGCCGAAGGTCCGGACACCGTGGCGGCGTTCATTGGCGAGCCGTTGATGGGCACCGGGGGCATCATCGTTCCCCCCGCCGGTTATTGGGATGCGATCCAGGCCGTGCTGAAGAAATACGACGTGCTGCTGATTGCCGATGAAGTGGTCTGCGCGTTCGGCCGCCTGGGCTCGAAGATGGGCAGCCAGCGCTACGGCATGAAGCCGGACCTGATCACCACCGCCAAAGGCCTGACCAGTGCCTATGCACCGTTGTCGGCGGTGATCATTGGGGAAAAGGTCTGGAGCGTGATTGAAAAGGCCTCCCAGGCCGAAGGTGCCATGGGCCATGGCTGGACCTATTCCGGGCACCCGATCTGCGCGGCGGCGGCGTTGGCCAACCTCGACATCCTCGAGCGGGAAGACCTCACGGCCAATGCCGAAGACGTGGGCGGCTACCTCAATCGTCGCCTGCGCGAAACCCTCGAAGGTCATCCGCTGGTGGGCGAGGTACGCGGCGACGGCATGCTGGCGGCGGTGGAGTTCATGGCCGACCGTGAACAGCGTACGGCGTTCGATCCGGCACTCAAGGTCGGCCCGAAGGTCTCGGCCGCCTGCCTGGAGCGGGGCATGATCGCCCGCGCCATGCCCCACGGCGACATCCTGGGCTTCGCTCCGCCCCTGATCCTGACCCGCGAAGATGCGGACCTGATCGTCGACATCACCAAAGGTGCAATCGATCAGGTGGCGGGTGAGGTGTTGGCTTAAGTCCACTTTAAATGCGGGAGCGAGCTTGCTCGCGATGACGGTGTGTCTGAGACGGTGATGTTGCCTCATCGCGAGCAAGCTCGCTCCCACAGGGGGGATTTTCTTGAGTCAATAAAAAAAGCCCGCCCGATCAGGTGATCGGGCGGGCTTTTGGGTGTCGCTTGGAAATTACTTCTTCAAACCGTAATGCTCATCGAGCATGCCGGGCGAATTCGGGGCCTTGGGGGCGTAGTCCCGCGGCGGTTCCTGGATCCCTTTTGGCGGGGTCAGGCGTTCCCGTGGCGTCTGTGCCGCATCGGCTTGCAGGGCGGCCAGCAGGCGCTGGCGAGTCTGCTCGTCCAGGGCCAGGCGATTGGCACCCTCGGACAAATGATCCTGGACATCCTGGTAGCTCTGGGTGAGTTTTTTCACCAGAGAAGCGGTGCTGTTGAAGTGGGTGACCACCTCATTCTGGTAACTGTCGAAACGTTCCTGAATGTCGTCCAGCTGACGTTGCGTGCTGTTAGGCACCGCGTTGGGCAGCAGTCGGGCAAGCAGGAATCCAATGGCGACACCGGCAACCAGGGCAAGAGTCGGCAACAGCCAAACTAAGAGCGAGTGTTCCACGAGTCCTTCCTCTATAAACGGCTTTGCTTTACGTTAACGGCTCGGACCTGCGCTGTATACCGCGAAGAACATCGCAATCATGCCAGGCACAGACTTTTAGCTAGACGAGTCGACCCCATTCGGGGTCACGGAGTTCTTTCCCTTGCTTATGCGCGAAACCCCTGTAGTCATCGATGGCCCCGTGGGCCAACTGGAAGCCTTGTACCTGGACAACGAGGCCCCCCGTGGCCTGGCGTTGATCTGCCACCCGAACCCGGTGCAGGGCGGGACCATGCTCAACAAGGTGGTCTCGACCCTGCAACGCACTGCCCGTGATGCTGGCCTGGTTACGTTGCGTTTCAATTATCGTGGCGTGGGCGCCAGTGCCGGCACTCATGACATGGGCACCGGCGAAGTGGACGACGCCCAGGCGGTTGCCCAATGGCTGCGTGAAAAATACCCTCGATTGCCCCTGACCCTGTTCGGTTTTTCATTTGGTGGATTTGTCGCCGCCAGCCTGGGCGGACGCCTGGAAGCCCAGGGGCAACCGGTCAAGCACCTGTTCATGGTGGCCCCGGCGGTGATGCGCCTGGACGAGCAGTCGCCCTTGCCGACCGGTGGTGAGTTGACCGTGATCCAGCCGGAAACCGACGAAGTGGTCGATCCGCAGCGGGTTTACGAATGGTCCGACACGCTTCAGCGCCCCCATGAGCTGCTGAAAGTGGCAGAATGCGGACACTTTTTCCATGGCAAGCTGACCGATCTCAAGGATCTGATCCTGCCGCGCCTCTCGAATTGACAGCAGTCTGACAAGCGATAACCCATGACGACGCGTACCCGTATCCTGACCGGCATCACCACCACCGGCACCCCGCACCTGGGCAACTATGCCGGCGCCATCCGTCCGGCCATTCTCGCCAGCCGCGACAGCAACGCCGATTCGTTCTATTTCCTGGCCGACTACCACGCTCTGATCAAGTGCGATGACCCGCTGCGTATCCAGCGTTCGCGCCTGGAGATCGCCGCCACCTGGCTGGCTGGCGGCCTGGATGTGGACCGTGTGACGTTCTATCGCCAGTCCGACATTCCCGAGATCCCGGAACTGACCTGGCTGCTGACCTGTGTCGCCGCCAAGGGCCTGCTCAACCGTGCCCACGCCTACAAGGCGTCGGTGGACAAGAATGTCGAGGCCGGCGAAGACCCGGACGCTGGCATCACCATGGGGCTGTACAGCTACCCGGTGTTGATGGCCGCCGACATCCTGATGTTCAACGCCCACAAGGTGCCGGTCGGTCGCGACCAGATCCAGCACGTGGAAATGGCCCGCGACATCGGCCAGCGTTTCAACCACCTGTTCGGCCAGGGCAAGGAGTTCTTCACCATGCCCGAGGCGCTGATCGAAGAAAGCGTGGCCACGCTGCCGGGCCTCGATGGCCGCAAGATGTCCAAGAGCTACGACAACACCATCCCGTTGTTCAGCAGCGCCAAGGACATGAAGGACGCGATCTCGCGGATCGTCACCGACTCCCGCGCCCCGGGCGAAGCCAAGGATCCGGACAATTCCCACTTGTTCACCCTGTTCCAGGCCTTCGCCACCGTCGAACAATCCGCCCAGTTCCGCAGCGAACTGCTGGAGGGCCTGGGTTGGGGCGAAGCCAAGAACCGCCTGTTCCAGTTGCTCGACAGCGAGCTGGGTGAAGCGCGCGAGCGTTATCACCAGTTCATCGAGCGTCCGTCGGACCTTGAAGACATCCTGCAACTGGGTGCGAAAAAAGCCCGGGCCGTGGCAACGCCGTTCCTCAACGAACTGCGCGAGGCCGTTGGCCTGCGGTCCTTCGTCAGCCAGGTCCAGGTGGCAACCCAGACCAAAAAGAAAGCGACCAAGGCGGCACGTTTCGTCAGCTTCCGCGAGGATGACGGCAGTTTCCGCTTCCGCCTGCTTTCTGCCGATGGCGAGCAACTGTTGCTTTCGAACAATTTTGCCGACGGCAAGACCGCAGGGCAGGTGACCAAGCAATTGCAGTCCGGCCAGCCCTTGGACGTACGCAGCGACGAGCTGGGTTTCAGTGTCTGGCTCGAAGGCGAGTGTGTGGCGAACAGCCCGGTCTTCGCCGACAGCGCCGCTCGGGATACGGCCATCGATGCGTTGCGCGTTGCCCTGACGCCTGCCCAGGACTGATTCCGGCACGTCATCCGACCATCGGCCCGAATAAGGGCCGATTGCCATTCCTCTGGGCCATCGCTACAGTGACGGCCCGTTTTTGTTGCCTTGCTAACGAATATGACGCCCCTAGAACGATATCAAGCTGATCTGAAACGCCCGGAGTTCTTCCACGACGCAGCCCAGGAAACGGCGGTGCGGCATTTGCAGCGCCTGTACGATGACCTGATCGCTGCGTCGAACAACAAGCCGGGCTTGCTGGGCAAGCTGTTCGGCAAAAAAGAACAGGCGCCGGTCAAGGGCCTGTACTTCTGGGGCGGCGTTGGCCGTGGCAAGACTTACCTGGTGGACACCTTCTTCGAAGCGCTGCCCTTCAAGGAAAAGACTCGGACGCACTTCCACCGCTTCATGAAGCGTGTGCACGAGGAAATGAAGACCCTGGGTGGCGAGAAGAACCCGCTGACCATCATCGCCAAGCGTTTTGCCGACGAGACCCGGGTGATCTGCTTCGATGAGTTCTTCGTGTCCGACATTACCGACGCCATGATCCTGGGCACCTTGATGGAAGAGCTGTTCAAGAATGGCGTGACCCTGGTCGCCACTTCGAACATCGTGCCGGACGGCCTTTACAAGGACGGGCTGCAGCGGGCGCGTTTCCTGCCAGCCATCGCGCTGATCAAGGAACACACGGAAATCGTCAACGTCGACAGCGGCGTCGACTACCGCCTGCGCCATCTCGAGCAAGCCGAGCTGTTCCATTTCCCCCTGGACGCTGCCGCCGAAGAGAGCCTGCGCAAGAGCTTCCGCGCCCTGACGCCGGAATGCACCCAGGCCGTGGAAAATGATATATTGGTCATCGAAAATCGCGAAATCCGCGCCGTGCGTACGTGCGATGACGTGGCCTGGTTCGACTTCCGCGAACTGTGCGACGGTCCGCGCAGCCAGAACGACTACATCGAACTGGGCAAGATCTTCCACGCCGTGCTGCTGAGCAATGTCGAGCAGATGAGCGTTACCACCGACGACATCGCCCGTCGCTTCATCAACATGGTCGACGAGTTCTACGACCGTAACGTGAAGCTGATCATCTCGGCTGAAGTCGAACTCAAGGACCTCTACACCGGCGGTCGCTTGACCTTCGAATTCCAGCGGACCTTGAGTCGTTTGCTGGAGATGCAGTCCCACGAGTTCCTGTCGCGGGCGCACAAGCCTTAGACCGGTTCGAAAAAATAAAAGGGGCCTGCAGTTGCAGGCCCTTTTTTGTTTATCCGCCGAAACCCTTACACCTCTCCAGCAACATTCCCCAGATAAAGCGCCAGATCCTCCTGTCGATTGCAGCCCACCAACAGCCATAGAAGAATCCTGGCTTTACGCGGGCAAATGAACCCAGCCATCAAAGCTCCCCGGCGAATGAGGTCCATCTCGCTTCCCTTGAATCCGTAGGTCGACCGGGCCGTAGAACCGCTGCCACAGCGTGTGGCAATAACGACGGGAATTCTCTTTGCAATGGCTTCGATAGTGTCAGTCCAGGACTCGCAGACATGTCCGGCACCGAAAGCAGCGATCACCAGGCCGTCGTAGCCAAGCTTGAGAATGTTTTCCAGCAACAGGCTGTCGGCGGACAACGACGCCTCGAGCAGGGCGATGGTATGAGAGGTCTGCTGCGGCAGGGGAAGGATGTTACGGCGTGTTGGCGGGCGAAGATAATGAGTCGAACCTTCTAGCAGATGACCCGTGGGGCCAATGACCGGTGAAGAGAAAGCGTGCAGTGCCAGCGAATCAGTCTTGCGCACGGCGTGTGCTGAGTGAATCTGCCCGTTCATGACCACCTGAACGCCACGCCGCCGGCTGTCCTGCGCCAGAGCCACACGGCAGGCGTCCAGCAGGTTTGCCGGCCCGTCGGCGCCAACCTGCGTGGCCGAGCGCATGGCACCGGTGAGCACCAGCGGTTCGTCGTGGGCCCATAGATGATCGAGCAGCGTGGCGGTTTCTTCGAGAGTGTCCGTTCCCTGGGTAATGACCACGCCTGCGGCGCCGTACTGGATCTGCAAGTTGGCCCAGGAAAGGACGCTGAGCAAGGACTCGAAATTCAATGACGCGCTGGGCAGCAGCCCCAATGTTTCGACGGTGACCTGTGCCATCGACTTCAGCTCCGGCACCGAGGCCAGCAGGGTTTCACCGCTGATGCTCGGGATCACCCCTTCACCAGCGATTTTGACCTGCATGCTCACGGTGCCGCCCAGGGAAGCGACGGCCAGTTTGGGTAGGTCCATGGTTACCTCGTTCGCGAGTAGTGGGCGTGGGCTGTACCCGGTTGGACGTGGGTACAACCTTCAAGCCAAGCGTTTAATCGATCAGGAAATGTCCAATGAGCGAAATGATGAGCAGGGTACTGATTGCCATGGACAGAACATTGGCGACAAAAGGATGGATATCGTCCGGCAGCCGGCTAGCGATGGCGCAGGCCAAGGGCGGCGCTATCAAAGCACCGAGCAACGCGCTGACAGCGATGACCTGCCAACCACCACCGTAGGTCAGGATCGCAGCCGGTACGACAGATACCAGCGGGATATAGGTGGGGTACCAGCCTCGTTGTATCCATTGTTTGCGCCAGATCAACACCCCGAAGGCGGAGGCCAATGCTTGCGCCGCGATCAATTGAAGCAGCAAACCTGAACCATACGCCGGACTCATTGGGTTCAAGGCGTAAGCCAGCAAGGCGCCCAGGATCAGGCCGAGACTTGCCCACTCGTTGCCCTGGAAGGGGGCTTCCGAAAAGTCCGCCAGCACCCGCCGCAGACTCCAGACCACTCCGTAATCATGGGTCATGACGGGAGGCGGTAGAGGCGCAGGGTGTTTTTCAGCTGTCTCGGATTTCACCAGGCCTGGCAAGTGTCGACAGAGGAGGAAGGCAATAACGCTGGCCACGGCCATGCCTGAGACATTGCCGATCACCGCAGGTAATCCCAGCGGATTACAGACGTAGTTGACAATCAGCAGGCACGACGGGGTAACGAGCAAGGCTCCCATGATCGCGCCGTTGATCGTGACCTTCCATCCGGCGCCAAACATCAGCACCATTGCCGCAGGCAGAGAAACAAAGGCCGCAAAGGTGGGTTGCCATTGGTCGGCCGACACCGTCCAGCCCCACATCAGGTTACTCAGCAAGAGCCCGAGCAACGAACTGGTGACCACCCAAGGCCATAAGCCGCTGCCATAGCAAATGGTGAAGCCTTGCCAGGCTTTCCCCCTTTGGCTGGCCCGATACGCCAGGTAGCCGCCGGCCAACAGCCCTATGGAGGCAAATTCATGTTTGTAGAAGGCCACCTCACTCATGTCCCCCAGCACCCAGCGTAGCCAGGCTCCTGGATGAGGAAGGCTCGACACCATGTGGCTATAGTCGGGCCAAAGGGCGGTCCAGGATGGGTGGTGGGTGTCTGAGAGCCCGTAAATGAGCACTCCCGTGCCAAGCAGTAGCAAAACGATTGTAATGTCCAGGGCAAACACGGCGGTCGGCCGGTGCTGCGGGAATTTTTCGTTTGTGGTTTCCATGGGTTCTGCTCCCCTATCAACGTGGCAGACAAGGGTGCTGGGTGTAGCCAAGCATCGGACCGTAGAGATCGGTGCGGCGATCGCGATGCAGATCATTCAGGCTGTTCCATATGGGCGCGCTGCGAGCACTGGTCAGGTCGATGTCGGCATACAACACTTCCTCTTCATCCGCACATGCCACCTTGCCAATCGGCCAGCCGTTGGTGCCCGCGATCAACGAACAGCCCAGATAACGAGCGCCACGCTCTTCTCCGATTCTGCTTGCTGCGGCGATGAAGACGTTGTTGACGTGGGCGGCGGTGATCGTCAGGTAGGAGGCCATACATTTGCCGGCCTCATCGAACAGTGGTGGAGGCGTCCAGACCCAGTTGTTCAGACTGCAGATGATGTCCGCGCCTTGCTGGCTGAGGATTCGTGGCACTTCGGGGAACCAGATATCCCAGCAAATCAGCATGCCGATGCGGCCTATGGGGGTGTCGAAGACCGGAAAACCCAGGTTCCCTGGGGTGAACCACAGTTTTTCGAGGTTCCATAAGTGGGCCTTGCGATAGCGGCCAATGAAGCCGTCCGGCCCCAACAGCACGCCCGTGTTGTAAAGCTGCACACCGTCGCGTTCCGTCAAGCCTGCCACCAGGTAGATCCTGTGCTGGCGGGCAAAGTCCATCCATAACCGCACACTTGGCCCATCGGGAACGGGCTCGGCATGTTCGAACGCATCCTGGCGGCTCTTGAAAAAATAACCCGTACTGGACAGCTCGGGCATAACGATGAGGTTCGCCCCGCCGTTCACCGCCTCAAGCGCCAATTGAAGGCCTCGACGTAGATTGTCTTCGCGGTTCTCCAGGCCGACTTGCGGATCGAATTGCACCACTGCTACACGAACAGGACTCGTTGGCTCGCTCATTCCGTAAACCTCTTGTTTATTGTTTTTAGCGCTGTTTAAGGCGCATTCATAAGAGGTCAAACGGAGGCAGGCTGTAAGTCAGCTGTTTCTGCTTAGGCTGTAGGGCATCTCCTAAGCTTGTTCGGGTGGGCTGTGCTTCCAGTTGAAGTGGACGCGTATTTTCTGGTTGGGCAGCTTTTCTAGCTGGATCACGGGCGTGTGATCCGTTGTTTTTTTCAGGCAGTGCTCGTGAAAAGTTCGCGGCATCATCGGTTTAATGAGCGGCAGACATTCGCTCAATGCAACTGCCGTCACTATGCCAATGGAGTACGCGACTCTTCAGTGCGACATCCCCTACCCGCGGAAGTCCCCGAGGTGATCTGGCGAGCAAGCTCGCCCCCTCCCATCGAGGAGGCTTCACCCGCCGATTCACGCCGCCTGCTGAAACTGCTGCCGATACTGGTTCGGCGACAGGTCGGTATGTTGCCGGAACAGCCGGGCGAAAAAGCTCGCGTCGTCGTAGCCAACTTCATAGCTGATGGTCTTGATGCTCTTGCGGCTGCCAGAGAGCAGGCCCTTGGCGGTTTCGATGCGCAGCCGTTGCAGGTAATGCAGCGGTTTATCGCCGGTGGCGGTCTGGAAGCGGCGCATGAAATTGCGGATGCTCATGCCATGCTCCCGGGCAACATCCTCGAAGCGGAATTTGTCGGCGAAGTGCTCTTCGAGCCATTGCTGGATTTGCAGGATGATCACGTCCTGGTGCAGCTTCTGCCCGCCGAAGCCGATCCGCCCTGGCGAATAGTTGCGTTGCACTTCGTACAGGATGTCCCGCGCCACGGCCTGGGCCACATTGGCGCCGCAGAAGCGTTCGATGAGGTAAATGTAGAGGTCACAGGCCGAGGTCGTGCCGCCGGCGCAGAACAGGTTGTCGGCGTCGGTCAGGTGTTTGTCCTGGTTCAGGTGCACCTGGGGGAAGCGTTCCTTGAAGGCATTGAAGAAGCGCCAGTAGGTGGTGGCTTCCTTGCCGTCGAGCAGCCCGGCCTCGGCCAGCCAGAACACCCCGGTGGCTTCGCCACAGAGCACTGCGCCACGGGCGTGTTGTTCGCGCAGCCAGGGCAGGACCTGGGGGTAGCGTTGGCAGAGGGTGGCGAAATCATCCCAGAAGGCCGGCAGGATGATGACATCGGTGTTTTCCAGGCCACCGTCCACCGGCATGATCACATCGCTGAAGCTGTTCACCGGTTTGCCATCGGGGCTGACCAGTCGGGTTTCAAACGCCGGCGTCAGGCCGTGGCCCAGTTGCTTGCCATAGCGCAGGCTGGCCAGGTGGAAAAAATCCTTGGCTTGCATGAGGGTGGAGGCGAAGACCCGGTCGATGGCCAGGATGCTGACGCGCCGCAAGGGCGTGGAGACGTGCATAGACATAATTTATCTTTATTTTTATAGGGGAAAGTGGTCATCAGACGGCTGGATCGTCTTATTTTTTGTCGGATGTGTCCAGTGTCCTGTCGTACATCGCAGGCTTAGGCTCTGTCGGATAACCACGTCCAACAATAACCAAAGGTGCGCCATGATCCCAAGAACATTGTTCAGTCCCGAGCACGAATTGTTTCGCGACAGCGTACGAACCTTCCTCGAAAAAGAAGCCGTGCCGTACCACAGTCAGTGGGAAAAACAGGGACATGTCGATCGCCAGCTCTGGAACAAGGCAGGGGAGGCGGGCATGTTGTGCTCGCATCTCCCGGAAGCCTACGGGGGGCTGGACGCAGACTTTCTCTACAGCACGGTGGTGATCGAGGAGATCGGCCGCCTGGGGCTGACGGGGATCGGGTTCTCGCTGCATTCCGACATTGTCGCGCCGTACATCCTGCATTACGGCAGTGAAGCGCTAAAACACAAGTACCTGCCGAAACTGATATCCGGCGAAATGGTCACCGCCATTGCCATGACCGAACCGGGCGCCGGTTCCGACCTGCAGGGGGTCAAGACCACGGCGGTGCTCGACGGTGATGAGTACGTCATCAACGGTTCCAAGACGTTCATCACCAATGGTTTCCTGGCGGACCTGGTGATCGTGGTCGCCAAGACCGATCCCAAGGCCGGCGCCAAGGGCACCAGCCTGTTTCTGGTGGAGGCGGGCACGCCGGGCTTCGAAAAGGGCAAGCGCCTGGAGAAGGTCGGAATGAAGGCCCAGGACACGTCGGAATTGTTCTTCCAGGATGTTCGCGTACCGAAGGAAAACCTGCTCGGACAGGCCGGAATGGGCTTTGCCTATTTGATGCAAGAGCTGCCCCAGGAGCGCCTGACCGTTGCCATTGGCGGCCTGGCTTCGGCCGAAGCGGCGCTTCAATGGACCCTGGACTATACCCGTGAGCGCAAGGCGTTCGGCAAAACCATCGCTGACTTCCAGAACACCCGTTTCAAGCTCGCGGAAATGGCCACCGAAATCCAGATTGGCCGGGTCTTCGTCGACCGCTGCCTGGAATTGCACCTGCAAGGCAAGCTGGACGTGCCGACGGCGGCGATGGCCAAGTACTGGGGCACTGACCTGCAATGCAAGGTGCTCGACGAGTGCGTGCAATTGCATGGCGGCTACGGCTTCATGTGGGAATACCCGATTGCCCGGGCGTGGGCAGATGCGCGGGTGCAGCGGATCTATGCCGGGACCAATGAGATCATGAAGGAGATCATTGCGCGGTCGCTTTGATGCAGTGGTGGGCTTGGGTCCGCTATCGCGAGCAAGCTCGCTCCCACAGGGGAGTCGAGTTTGATCGCTATTTTGTGATCAGCATCGAACCCATGTGGGAGCGAGCTTGCTCGCGATGAGGCCTATGGATCAAGGCGCCGGGTTCGGCTGATCCTTGTGAATCGCCTCGATCCCCGCCAACACGTCGTCCGACAGCTTCAGGTCGAAGCTGGCGATGTTGCTGTCCAGTTGCTCCAGCGTGGTGGCGCCGATGATGTTGCTGGTCACGAACGGCTGTTGGGTGACGAACGCCAGGGCCATCTGCGCCGGGTCCAGGCCATGTTCGCGGGCCAGGGCCACATAACGGCTGCAGGCCGCTTCCGATTGCGGGTTGAAGTAACGCATGAAGCGGCTGTACAGCGTCAGGCGGCCCTTGGCGGGACGTGCGCCGTTTTCGTATTTGCCCGACAGGAGGCCGAACGCCAGTGGCGAATAAGCCAGCAAGCCGCATTGCTCGCGAATGGCGATTTCCGACAGGCCGATCTCGAAGCTGCGGTTGAGCAGGTTGTACGGGTTCTGGATCGAAACTGCCCGCGGCCAGCCACGGGCCTCGGCCAGGGCGAGGAACTTCATGGTGCCCCACGGCGTTTCGTTGGACAGGCCGATATGGCGGATCTTGCCGGCGCGGACCTGTTCGTCCAGGGCTTCGAGGGTTTCCTCCAGGGGGGTGAAGGTTTCGTCGGCCTTGTGCTGGTAGCCCAGTTGGCCAAAGAAATTGGTGCTGCGTTCCGGCCAGTGCAGTTGGTAAAGGTCGATCCAGTCGGTCTGCAGGCGCTTGAGGCTGGCGTCCACGGCTTCGACGATGTGGCGGCGGTTGTGCTTGAGGTGCTGGTCGCGGATGTAGTCGATGGTGTTGCCGGGGCCGGCGATCTTGCTCGCCAGGATCCAGTCTGCACGGTCGCCGCGGCTCTTGAAGTAATTACCGATGTAGCGCTCGGTGGTGGCGTAGGTCTCGGCCTTGGGGGGCACCGGGTACATCTCGGCGGTGTCGATGAAGTTGATGCCGGCACCCTTGGCGCGTTCGATCTGGGCGAAGGCCTCGGCCTCGCTGTTCTGCTCACCCCAGGTCATGGTTCCGAGGCACAGGGCACTCACGTTCAGATCGGTACGGCCTAGCGGGCGATAGTCCATCGGGAACTCCTTGGGCAAAACAATCATAAAAGCAGGTTGAAATATTTTTCGCAATCTGCATAATTGCGCACCTCTTTCTGCAGTGGAAGTGATGCGCCGCCGCCGAAGAATCTTGCCGTTGAACGGACGCGCCGACCCGAGCCCCCGAAAGCGTCTGTATCCGGCTGCCTTTGACTTGTCAAAGTACGCACTATTCAGTAAGATCCGCCGTCTAATTTACAGGGCGGCCCCTGAGGCTATAAAGAATGAAAACTTTTACTGCTAAACCGGAAACAGTAAAGCGCGACTGGTTTGTCGTCGACGCTGCTGGTCAGACCCTGGGTCGTCTGGCCACCGAAATCGCGAGCCGTCTGCGTGGCAAGCACAAGCCTGAGTACACCCCTCACGTTGACACCGGTGACTACATCGTCGTGATCAACGCTGAGCAAGTACGTGTTACTGGCGCTAAAACCACTGACAAAATGTACTACTCCCACTCCGGTTTTCCTGGCGGCATCAAGTCGATCAACTTTGAAAAGCTGATCGCCAAAGCCCCTGAGCGCGTGATCGAGACCGCGGTTAAAGGCATGCTGCCTAAGAACCCACTGGGTCGCGACATGTATCGTAAGCTGAAGGTTTATGCGGGCGCTGCTCACCCTCATACTGCTCAGCAGCCCCAAGAACTGAAGTTTTAACGGAATAGTTCATTATGTCGGCGACTCAAAATTACGGCACTGGCCGTCGCAAGACTGCAACCGCACGCGTTTTCCTGCGTCCGGGCACTGGTAACATCTCCATCAACAACCGCTCCCTGGATAACTTCTTCGGCCGCGAAACTGCCCGCATGGTAGTTCGTCAGCCGCTGGAACTGACCGAGACCGTCGAAAAATTCGACATCTACGTCACTGTTATCGGTGGTGGTGTAAGTGGTCAGGCTGGCGCAATCCGCCACGGCATCACTCGCGCCCTGATGGATTACGACGAGACTCTGCGCAGTGCTCTGCGCAAAGCCGGCTTCGTGACTCGCGATGCTCGTGAAGTAGAACGTAAGAAAGTCGGTCTGCGTAAAGCGCGTAAGCGTCCGCAGTACTCGAAGCGTTAATTTCGCTTCCGCTTTCAAAAGGCGCCCAGTTCCTCACGGAGCTGGGCGTTTTTTTTATGGGCAAAAGAATTGCTCTGTGACAACTTGCCACATTCGTAGAGCCCCTATACTACAAGGCTTGGCGGTTTGGCCGCATGGTAATTACCTTGTCAGAATTGGGGCTTTTCATTACCATTCGGCAAAATTTTTATAAGTTCAGATTTTTACTTAGTAGACGCCTGATTTAACAGGCCACAAAGCTGATGGGAGAGGACTGAATGAGCAATGACGGCGTGAATGCAGGCCGGCGTCGCTTCCTGGTAGCAGCCACATCCGTGGTGGGTGCTGCAGGAGCGGTGGGGGCTGCGGTCCCGTTCGTGGGGTCATGGTTTCCCAGCGCCAAGGCGAAAGCCGCAGGTGCACCGGTGAAAGTGAATGTCAGCAAGATCGAGCCAGGCCAGCAGATGATTGCTGAGTGGCGCGGCCAGCCGGTATTCATCGTCCGCCGTACAGAGGAAATCCTGGGGAATCTGAAAAAGATCGAGGGTCAGTTGTCCGACCCATCCTCCAAGAACTCGGTCCAACCGGAATACGTCAATCCTGAAACGCGTTCGATCAAGCCAGAAGTCCTGCTATTGATCGGTATTTGCACGCACCTGGGTTGCTCGCCAACGTTCCGTCCTGAAGTGGCCCCTGCCGATCTGGGCAAGGACTGGGTCGGGGGTTATTTCTGCCCTTGCCACGGCTCCCACTACGACCTGGCCGGTCGCGTCTACAAGTCGCAACCTGCACCTCTGAACCTGCCAGTTCCCCCGCATTCTTATGAGACCGATGACATCATTGTCGTTGGCGTCGATACGGAGAAAGCGTGATGAGCAAACTAATGGATTGGGTTGATGCGCGCTTTCCCGCGACCAAAATGTGGGAAGACCATCTCAGCAAGTACTACGCACCGAAGAACTTCAACTTCTTCTACTTCTTTGGCTCCCTGGCGCTGCTCGTTCTGGTCAACCAGATCGTCACCGGTGTCTGGCTGACCATGAGCTACACCCCGTCGGCGGAAGAAGCGTTTGCCTCCGTCGAATACATCATGCGCGACGTCGAGTACGGCTCGATCCTGCGTCTGCTGCACTCCACCGGCGCTTCGGCGTTCTTCATCGTGGTCTACCTGCACATGTTCCGTGGCTTGCTCTACGGTTCGTACCAGAAACCGCGTGAGCTGGTGTGGGTCTTCGGCATGCTGATCTACCTGGCGCTGATGGCAGAGGCCTTCATGGGCTACCTGCTGCCGTGGGGCCAGATGTCCTACTGGGGTGCACAGGTGATCATCTCGCTGTTCGGTGCGATCCCGGTCATCGGTGACGACTTGACCCAGTGGATCCGTGGTGACTACCTGATCTCGGGCATCACCCTGAACCGCTTCTTTGCCTTGCACGTAGTTGCCCTGCCCATCGTGATCCTCGGCCTGGTGGTGCTGCACATCCTGGCGCTGCACGAAGTCGGCTCGAACAACCCGGACGGCGTGGACATCAAGAAACACAAGGACGAGAACGGCGTACCGCTGGATGGCATTGCCTTCCACCCGTACTACACCGTGAAGGATATCGTCGGCGTTGTGGTCTTCCTGTTCATCTTCTGCTCCATCGTGTTCTTCTTCCCGGAAATGGGGGGATACTTCCTCGAGAAGCCGAACTTCGAGCAGGCGAACGCGTTCAAGACCCCTGAGCACATTGCCCCTGTCTGGTACTTCACGCCGTTCTACGCGATCCTGCGGGCGATTCCAGACAAGCTGCTGGGTGTTATCGCCATGGGCGCGGCCATCGCCGTACTGTTCGTCCTGCCGTGGCTGGACCGCAGCCCCGTCAAGTCGATGCGCTACAAAGGCTGGCTGAGCAAGATCTGGCTCGTGGTGTTCTGCATCTCGTTCGTGATCCTGGGTGTGCTGGGTGTACTGGCACCGACACCGGGGCGCACGCTGCTGTCGCAGGTTTGCACCTTCCTCTACTTCGCCTACTTCATTCTGATGCCGTTCTACACCAGGCTCGAGAAGACCAAACCGGTTCCGGAAAGGGTGACTGGCTGATGAAAAAGCTATTTGCTGTACTGATTTTTGCTGCTATGCCTGTACTGTCCTTCGCGGCTGAACACGGTGGTCCGGAGCTGGAAAAAGTCGACATCGACGTTTCCGACAAGGCCGCCATGCAGGACGGCGCGCGTACGTTCGCCAACTACTGCATGGGTTGCCACAGTGCCAAGTTCCAGCGCTACGAGCGCGTTGCCGATGACCTGGGTATCCCTCATGAGCTGATGCTCGAGAAACTGGTGTTCACCGGCGCCAAGCTGGGCGATCACATGACCATCGGCATGCAGCCTGCGGACGCCAAGACCTGGTTCGGCGCCGCGCCACCGGACCTGACCCTGGTCGCCCGTGTGCGTGGCACCGACTGGCTCTACGGTTACCTGCGTTCGTTCTACGAAGATCCTGCGCGTCCATGGGGCGTGAACAACAAGGTCTTCCCGAACGTCGGCATGCCTAACGTTCTGGTCGGCCTCCAGGGGCGCCAGGTGGTAGGCTGCAAACAGGTTCAGATCGTTGAAGACGGTAAAAAGCAATTCGATCCGCTGACTGGCTCCGCTTTGACCCATGAAGCCTGCGACCAGCTGACTGTATTGCCAAACACCGGCAGTCTGACCCCAGACCAGTTCGATGAGAAGGTCAAGAACCTGGTGACCTTCCTGGCCTACTCGGCCAACCCGGTGAAGCTGGAGCATCAGCGCATCGGTACCTATGTATTGCTGTACCTGGCGTTCTTCTTCGTATTCGCTTACCTGCTCAAGCGTGAATACTGGAAAGACGTGCATTGATAAAGCTGTAAGCCATTGCTGTTAATCGTGCGCGCCCAAGGGCGTCTCTATATGTAACGAGCCTGGCCTGCCAGGTGTTACGGGAGACGCCCTCTGGGCGCGCTCGTTTTTCCGTTTTTCGATAATTTCAACAAGCGAGGAGGATCGCCATGGGCGTGACCAATCGGTTGGCCTGTTACTCCGACCCCGCCGACCACTATTCCCACCGGGTACGCATCGTACTGGCAGAGAAGGGTGTCAGCGCCGAGATCATTTACGTCGAAGCGGGTCGTCAGCCGCCGAAGCTGATCGAGGTGAACCCTTACGGCAGCCTGCCCACGCTGGTCGATCGTGACCTGGCGTTGTGGGAGTCGACCGTGGTGATGGAATACCTGGATGAGCGTTATCCCCATCCGCCTTTACTGCCGGTTTATCCTGTCGCGCGTGCCAACAGCCGCTTGCTGATCCATCGCATCCAGCGTGACTGGTGTGGGTTGGTGGACCTGATCCTGGATTCCCGGACCAAGGAGTCGGCGCGGGTCGTGGCGCGCAAGGAATTGCGTGAAAGCCTGACGGGTGTATCGCCGTTGTTCGTCGACAAACCGTTTTTCCTCAGTGAGGAACAAAGTCTGGTGGATTGCTGCCTATTGCCCATACTCTGGCGTTTGCCGATTTTGGGTATCGAACTGCCGCGGCCTGCCAAGCCGCTGCTTGATTATATGGAACGCCAATTTGCGCGTGAGGCATTCCAGGCGAGTCTGTCTGGTGTCGAACGCGACATGCGCTAAGGCTTAGGGAGCCGCTATGAACTCCAGTCGACCTTATCTGGTCCGCGCGCTCTACGAGTGGATTGTGGACAATGATTGCACCCCGCACATGCTGGTCAATGCCGAGTTTCCGTCGGTGCAGGTGCCGCAGGGTTTTGCCAATGACGGGCAAATTGTCCTGAACGTGTCGCCAGCCGCCGTGCGTCACTTGCACATGGACAACGACGCCGTCAGTTTCGAAGGGCGCTTCGGTGGTGTGCCGCACACCCTGTTCGTACCTATTGCCGCGATTCTGGGGATTTATGCCCGGGAGAATGGCCAGGGCATGGTGTTTGAGCTCGAGACGCCGCTGGACGGCGAGGAGGCCTTCGAGGCTGACGAGGACCTGCCGCCGGATGATGAGCCGCCACGGCCTAGTGGGCGGCCTAGTCTTAAGGTGGTGAAGTAAGGATTGGTATACATATCCGTTTCTTTGGTAATGGCTGCTTATGGTTCCGCCCTTACGGCGGGTCACTTTTGGCAAACGCCCCAAAAGTAACCAAAAGGTCTGTGCCCCACCACTGGGCACCTCGCCAAGGCTCGGTGTTCCCTCACTCCGGCATTGCTCCGTGGGCCCGCCGCGAAGGGTCATCCATGACCCAGCGCGGCTATCCCGGCATCCATGCCGGGATGCCCACTACGCAATGCCTGCGTTCGGCCCTTGTGGTTAATGGGGCGCTCAAGATCAAAAGCCAAAGCCAAAGCCAAAGCCAAAGCGAGGCGGCCTAACGATCGGTCTGACTTTTCCGGCCGTACCTGAATCCTGTGGGAGCGAGCTTGCTCGCGAAGACGGTCTGACAGCCACCCAATCTCTCAGGGTGTATTTCCAGTAAATCGAATGCCATGGTCGAGCACAGCCCTGGATTGCAACACTTAACCCCCTGTGGCGAGGTAGCTTGCTCCCGCTGGTCGGCAAAGCCGTCCCAAAACCAATGACGCATTCTTTCAGGAAAACCACTTGAACCCGCCCCACGACGGCTACGCCGCCGAACGGGAGCAAGCTCCCTCGCCACAGGGGGAGGCTGTGCCTTCAGATAAATATCCAACCTGACCATTTTGCCCGCGCAGCCCCACGCATCCTTGCGCCTTTGCCTACAATTACGCCAGAATCCGCCCGCTTGTGCGCCTTGTCTCCGGGTTCTATTGTCTTTCCTGCCACTGCCCATCAGTGGTCGGGTTTAGTAGCCCGAGGTAATCGAAGTTGTACGAGCACTCTCAAACAGGGCCCTACCTGTTCTTGATGGTGGCTGTATGCAGGGCGCTCAGGCGCGCCGGCTTCTTCGGTTCCCCGGTCTACTAACCTGCGTACAGCCGCCACCCTTTTGTTTAGTAGCTTCGGGGTGGTCGGCACTACATCAGGAACCGAAGCATACGTACAAGATAACTCCGAACCCGCCCGGAGCGGACTCCACCGCGCAGTCCGCAAAATCCAAAGCCAAGCAGCAAGACGAAACCACCCAACGCGTGCTTGATCACTACTTGCTGCCGAAGTCGGATAAGTCCCAAGACGAACCAAAACCGGGCCAGGTATTCACCGTTGTGAAAGGCCTCGATAACGAATGCTTACTCGCCAATCTCAGCGAAACCCTGGCCTCGGCGGACGCCATGGCCAACGAACTCGCATTCGACCTGGAAGGCTCGCGGCGTCATTTGGCGCTTGGCATTCAGCAGTTGATTGAACTGAGTTTCATTGCTGGCGAACCAGGTGCTGGATAACGTCGACCCTCGATAGCTTTGCACTAAGCACCCAGCCCTCTGTGGGAGCTAGCTTGCTCGCGATGGCGTCAGCTCAGCAGCATTGATGTTGGCTGACACACTGCAATCGCGAGCAAGCTCGCTCCCACAGTTGGACTTAGGTGCAGCCGGGAGAGATAGGTCGGCTGTGAGGCCGCCTTCGCGAGCAAGCCCGCTCCCACAGTTGGATTGAGGTACAGCCGGAAAGTCAGGTCAGCCGTTAGGCCGCCTCGCTTCTGCTCTGGCTTTTGCTCTGGCTTTTGCTTTTGATCTTAGGCGCCCCATTAACCACAAGGGCCGAGCGCAGGCATTGCGTAGTGGGCATCCCGGCATGGATGCCGGGATAGCCGCGCTGGGCCATGGATGGCCCTTCGCGGCGGGCCCACGGAGCAATGCCGGAGTGAGGGAACACCGAGCCTAGGCGAGGTGCCCAGTGGTGGGGCAAATGTACGGGACAACCACATGGGTTACAAAAAAGTGCATTCACATAGGTGACACTTTGATTGAAACGTAGCCGTTCTTTGCGTCCCTGGCATTGACGTGACCTAGGATCACCGGACCGAAGATCACATTCCATACGCCGTCCTTGATCATCTCCATTCCAATGTTCTGATGCCTAAGCAGATTCCCTACGTATATCCGCAGACCGGCTCGATTAATGATTCCGCTACCATCTGCCAGGTAACACTCAATATGGCTCGCATACCCCATTTCCGGTAACTTCTCCGGGTAAGCCCGAGTTGAGGGTGTGTAGCAGGAGGCCGGAGTTTTCTGACCGAGCGCCTCGTGTCCCCGCTCGTAATTGTAGTGCTGCATAAATCGATTAAAATGTTTTTGCTGAGCCTCCCAAGCAATTGCCGGCGGTTGGGGAAAGGTACTTTTCAACGTCCGGTGCATGCGCTCATGACGTCCATTTTGATCTGGCCGACCAGGCTCAATTCGCTCAGGAATAATCCCAAGGCGTAGCCACCAGATCGACAATTGCGACAGCCCAGCACGCCCCGTACTGGCAAACGGCACGCCGTTATCGGTGCGGATGCGCTCAGGCATCCCATACTCACGAAAAACGCGCTCGAAAGTTTGCTGGGTCTCCTTGAGATTGGTATTGGCCATGCTCTCGCAGGCAAGCAGGAAGCGACTGGCATGATCCATGATCGTCAGCGGATAACACCAAACGCCCGCCCCAGTCAGAAATTGGCCCTTGTAATCTGCGCTGAAAAGCTGATTAGGCGTTTCTGCCTTACGCAAAGGCTTGGGATAGACAGCGACACGCTGGCGCGACGGCCGAGGCGTGATCAAATCAACGGCCTTGAGGATGTTGTAAATCGTCGTTTTCGACGGCGGATCTTGCCCCGGGAAACGTTTCATCAAATCGTTCTGGATCTTTTTAGGACCCGGAACCGTTTCGCCAGTAGAGCGAAGCTCAATAATGGCCTGCCTCACAACCAGCGGCACTACATAGGTTTGGTTGTGCCGTCGGCGGCTACGTTCGTCAAGCCCACTGGGTCCCTCCAGTTCATAGCGCTCGACCCATTTGTAGCCGGTCTTTCGGCTGATCTGATAGTCCTGGCACAGCCTGCTAAAGCTGTGCTTTTCGGATAGATACTCAGCGATGAACATCACTTTGAGGTCCATAGGTTTCAGCTCTCTCCAGGACATGGTCAGATCCTCGCGAAATCGACCATGCCAGTTAAAAACTGTTACCTATGTGCGTGAACTGATTTGTAACCCATGTGGGTGAGTCATACCGCAAAAGCGCTTTTGGTTACTTTTGGCGCTCTTCCAAAAGTGACCCGCCGTAAGGGCGGAACCATAAGCAGCCGTTACCGAAGAAACGGATATGCACACCAAAAAAACGGCGCCCTCCATATAAAGAAGCACCGTTTTTCCAGTCAAACCAAGCGCAGCATCAAGAACCGCCACTACCCTCAGTCAATATACTCAAACAACTTCACGATCTTCTGCACCCCAGACACCCCCTGCACCAGATTGGTCGCCTGGGCGGCTTCCTGCTTGGTCAGCAGCCCCAACAGATAGACGATGCCATTCTCGGTCACAACCTTGATGCGCGAGCCAGGAATGCTGGCGTCGGTAAGCATCTGGGTCTTGATCTTGGTAGTCAGCCAGGCGTCATTCTGGCGCGCCAGCAGCGAGGAGGGTTGCAGGACCTGCAGTTCGTTGTGCACGGTCTTGACCCGCTGCACGGCGCTGGCTTCCTGCTCGGCCTTGGCCTTCAGGTCGGCACGAGGGGTCTGGCCGGCCAGCAGTACGACACCGTTGAAGCTGGTGACGACGATGTGCGAGTTATTGTCCAGGTCCGGGTCGGCCTTGGCGATGTTCACGCCGACCTTGGTTTCAATCAGGGAGTCGTCGATCTTGCTGCCGAAGGTGCGGGTGCCGCGGTCGTCTTCAATCGGCTTTTCCCGGCTGGCGTTAACCACCGATGTGCAGCCGCTGATGCCGAGGCACAGGGTCAGGGCCAGAAGGCCTAGGCGATTAGGGGTCATTCTTCACTCCCGAACAGTTGGCTGTCGATCAAGTCGCAAAGACAGTGGATCGCCAGCAGGTGGACTTCCTGGATACGTGCGGTGACATTGGCCGGTACGCGGATCTCGACGTCTTCGGGCAATAGCAGTGATGCCATGCCGCCGCCGTCACGACCGGTCAATGCTACGACAATCATTTCGCGATCATGTGCGGCCTGGATCGCTTGAATAATATTGGCCGAGTTGCCGCTGGTGGAAATCGCCAGCAGCACATCGCCGGGTTGGCCCAGGGCGCGGATCTGTTTGGAGAAGACTTCGTTGTAGCTGTAGTCGTTGGCGATCGAGGTGATCGTCGAGCTGTCGGTGGTCAGGGCGATCGCCGGCAGGCTCGGCCGCTCGCGCTCGAAGCGGTTGAGCAGTTCCGAGGAGAAATGCTGAGCGTCGCCGGCCGAGCCGCCGTTGCCGCACGAAAGCATCTTGCCCTCGTTGAGCAAGGCGTTGACCATCACTTGGCTGGCTTGCTCGATGTGTGGTGCAAGTACGTCCATCGCCTGTTGCTTGGTGTCGATACTGGCCTGAAAAAGCTGGCGAATTCGCGATTGCATGTCCATCTGTGTGACCTTAAGTAGCGCGGCTTATCGGCACAAACGTGTGCGGCGCGCAAAGCAAAGAGCAAAAAAGTGAGGTGAAGGTATCCGGCTCGGCATGGGCGCTCAACTGTCGAAGGCGTTCTGCAGCCAGTTCAACTGGTCGGCGTTGCTGTCGATGGCAACCACGTCGAAGCGGCAAGGGTAATCGGCCCAGCGAGACTCGCGTTGCAGGAAATACTGCGCGGCGAACACCAGCTTGCGGCGCTTGCGCTCGTCAATGCTGTCGAGCGCGCCACCCCATTGGGTATTTTTTCTGTAGCGGACCTCGACGAATACTACTGTATCGCCGTCAAGCATGACCAGATCAAGCTCGCCACGTTTGCACAACCAGTTCTGCGCCACCAGCCGCAGGCCTTGTTGCTGGAGATGCGCGAGGGCCTGGCCCTCGGCATCCCGTCCGCTTTGCTGGCGTGATCGGTCAGGCATCAGCGCTGGGTGTCCGGCAGGCGCTGCACCTGGCCGTTGACGAACTCGGCCCATGGCAGTTGACGCTGCACGCGCTGGGTCGCAGACACCGCCAGGCTACCCGACAGGCCTTCGATGCGGCTGTCCGGCAAGGTCTTGAGCTGGCCCAGGCGCGGCGCGAGACGATAGGCATCGGCCCCCATCGCGTATAACCGACCCAGGCTGCCACCCGCTTGGGGCCATTGCGCGGTGACCTGCTTGCGCAGCGGGTCATTGGCGTCGAGCAGCCACGGGGTTTCGCAGAAGCGGATGCCGCTCATGTCGTTGTACTGGTTCTGGTCGCCGCTGGCGCTGAACACCGAAGACGTCGCGTAGACCGGCACGTCGCCGGCGTACTGGAAGTTCAGGGTCGGCTTGATCTGCTGGGCTTGCTGCGGCGTCGAGGCCAGGAAAATAAACTCGATGTCCTGGCGACGGGACGGCTGGGCGGCGACCGCGGTACCCACAGTGCTTTGCAGGCTCTTGGCGCGACCTTCGCTCTGGCGCAACTGGAACATGTCGGCGATCTGCTGGGCCAGTTGGACCGGCTGGTCGACGCGTTCGATCGCGACGATGGTGCCGCCGTTGGCCTGCCAGTCCTGGCTGAAGGCCTTCAGTACGCGATCACCCCATTCGCCCTTCGGTACCATGGCGGCGGCGCGGTGCAGGCCATCGGCGCGGGCGCGACGGGACACTTCACGAGCTTCATCCTCGGGGGCCAGGCCGAACTGGAACAGTTGCGGTGGCCCTTGTTCGCCTTCGCTGTAGTTCAGCGCCAAGGTGGTGATCGGCAATTGTGGGCGGGTGCTGATCTGCTTGACCAGGGGTTTTTCCAGCGGGCCGATGACCAGTTGCACGCCGTCGGCCTGGGCCTTGCGATAGAACTCGTCCATGGAGGTCAGGCTGGCGCTGTCATAGAACTGGATGCTGGGCGGCGTCTGCCCGGCCTGTTGGGCCTGGTAATGCGCGGCCATGAAGCCTTCGCGCAAGGCCCTGGCAACCGCGGCTAACTGGCCACTCTGTGGCAGCAGCAGGGCGACCTTGCTCAGTGGCTGGCTGGCCAGTTCCTTGAGCTTGACCAGGGGTGTCGGCAGTTGCAGGGCGGCGGGGTGCTTCGGGTTCTGCTCGCGCCAGTGGTCGATGGCTGCCTGCTGTTGTTCCAGAGTGCCGGCAGTCTTGACGGCCTGGGCCAGGCTCAGCCAGCCACCGAGGTCGTCGGTGGAGGCTGGCTGCAACTGGTCGGTGGGCAGCGAGGCGATCAGCGACCAGATGGCTTCGTGGTTTTTTGCTGCGGCGTCGTTCTCCAGCATGGGCGCGATGAAGATGCGCTCCTTGGCCGCGGCCAGGGTCTGGCCATCGGCTTCGAGGGCGCGGGCGTGGACGGTGCCGGTGCGGACCTGCTGCTCCACCGGCATTTCGCTCAGGTGTTGCAGGCTTGGATGGCTCAGGGCGGTCAGCGCGGCCTTGGGTTGGTTGCGGGTCATCGCCAGTTCAGCCGAGAGCGTGCTGGCGAAAATCTGCTGGCCGGGCTTGAGTTGTTCCATCGGCACTTGCTGCAGGATCTGTGCGGACTGGCCGGCATTGCCCTGGCGGTAAGCCAGGTCTGCGGCACTCAGGCGCAGCAGGGCGGCTTTTTCCGGGGTTTTGCTTTGGGTGGCCTGTTCGAGCAACTGCTCGATACTGGCGTCCGGGGTCCGTGGAAGTTCGCCAAGGCTGGACGAGGGCGAGCTGGCGCAGGCCGCCAGGAGGGCAGCGAGGCAGAGGGCGGAGAGCAGCCGCAGGCAAGCGATCATGTAAGTGTTCCTGATACGAGATCAAATTAGCGTCGAATTGTACCCAAGCACTGGCCGGGGCGCGATGTTACTGGCGTGAATCGATCAATTTAGATGGTTCAAATGTTGTGATGTAGCCAAAGGCGCTGTCGCTGATAGGCGTTGGCACCAAACCTGTGGCGAGGGGATTTATCCCCGCTGGGCTGCGCAGCAGCCCCAAAAGGCTGGAAAACCATTTAGCCTGACACGCCGAGGCGGCAGGTCTTGGGTCTGCTGCGCAGACCAGCGGGGATAAATCCCCTCGCCACAATGGCTGATGTGAACAGCCGAGACGGACTGCACACGCTACAATGGCGGTTTTTACCGATCATGAGGTATGTGTCTTGACTGCTCCAGGTGCTTTGAATTCCGCCGCCGGCTCGCTTTATGTGGTGGCGACGCCCATCGGCAACCTGGACGATATCAGTGCCCGGGCGCTGAAAATCCTGCAGGAGGTTGCACTGATCGCAGCTGAAGACACTCGCCACTCACAGCGTCTGCTGCAGCATTTCGGCATCTCCACGCCGTTGGCGGCCTGTCATGAACACAATGAACGGGACGAGGGCAGTCGTTTCATTACCCGGCTGTTGGCGGGCGATAACGTCGCGCTGATTTCCGATGCGGGTACGCCGTTGATTTCCGACCCTGGCTATCATCTGGTGCGCCAGGCTCGCGCGGCCGGTATCAGTGTGGTGCCGGTGCCGGGCGCTTGTGCATTGATCGCGGCGCTGTCGGCGGCGGGCCTGCCGTCGGACCGTTTCATCTTTGAAGGTTTCCTGCCGGCCAAGGCGGTGGGGCGACGGGCGCGCCTGGACGCTATAAAGGAAGAACCGCGCACGCTGATCTTTTATGAGGCGCCGCACCGCATTCTGGAATGCCTGCAAGACATGGAGCGGGTGTTCGGCGCCGAGCGCCCGGCGCTGCTGGCTCGCGAGCTGACCAAGACCTTCGAGACCCTCAAGGGGTTGCCGTTGGCAGAGCTGCGGGCGTTCGTCGAAAACGACAGCAACCAGCAGCGCGGTGAGTGCGTCGTGCTGGTGGCAGGCTGGACGCCGCCGCAAAGCGAGGATGCCGTCAGCAGCGAGGCGATGCGCGTCTTGAATCTGCTGCTCGAAGAAATGCCCCTCAAGCGCGCCGCGGCGCTTGCGGCGCAGATCACCGGCGAGCGCAAGAATGTGCTGTATCAAGTCGCACTGGAAAGGCAGAAAGACCAGTGAAACCGGGACACAGGGGTGGCCCCGGGCTTTTAGCGCTTGTTCTTCAAGCGCTCTACCGTTAACCTTCGCGGCGGAGAGTCGATCGGACAGTCGCTGCCCCCTATGAGAATTAGGGGGGGGAGGAAAGTCCGGGCTCCATAGGGCGAAGTGCCAGGTAATGCCTGGGAGGCGTGAGCCTACGGAAAGTGCCACAGAAAATAACCGCCTAAGCGTTTCGGCGCCGGTAAGGGTGAAAAGGTGCGGTAAGAGCGCACCGCACGGCTGGCAACAGTTCGTGGCTAGGTAAACCCCACTTGGAGCAAGACCAAATAGGGTCCCAAGGCGTGGCCCGCGCTGGGACCGGGTAGGTTGCTAAAGATGTCCAGTGATGGCCATCGTAGACGAATGACTGTTCAAGACAGAACCCGGCTTACAGATCGACTCTCCACCTTCTTCCCTTCCTGCCGGAATCACTGGCAGACGCAGTTCCTAATACCAAAAAAATCTTACTCTTAATAAATTACTTTAACTTGCGCGCGCAGCCCCCTGTGCTGCCTCGGGTTGAGGTGAATTTTCCTACGTCAGATTCTTGTTACCCCTCCTGAAACGCTCCTAAATCTCCGATCTATAAGGCTTTTCCTTCATTACGCGCCTTGACGGTGCAGTGGGGGCATTCCTATAGTGTGCGCAAGTGGCGGAAAGTGGCATGAAGTGGGTTTTTTTGAAGGTAAAACGCCAAAAAGTGGAGAAACGCTGACGTGTTTCGCGGAGCTAACGCTATCAGTCTCGATGCAAAAGGCCGGCTCGCCATGCCCAGCCGGTATCGTGACGAGCTCGTTTCGCGGAGTTCCGGTCAGTTAATCGTCACGATCGACGCCGTTGACCCTTGTTTGTGCGTTTACCCCCTGGATGAGTGGGAAATCATCGAAACCAAACTGCGCGCACTGCCTTCGTTACGAGAAGAAAACCGCCGCCTGCAACGCTTGCTGATTGGTAATGCCGTCGACCTCGAGCTTGATGGCAGTGGTCGCTTCCTGGTGCCGCCGCGCCTGCGCGAATACGCCAAGCTGGACAAGCGCGCGATGCTGGTGGGCCAACTGAACAAGTTCCAGCTGTGGGACGAAGATGCCTGGAATGCGGTTTCTGCCGCTGACCTCGCTGCTATTCAACAACCGGGCGCCATGCCTGATGAACTGCGTGATTTGATCCTGTGACTATTGATAGCGGCTTTAACCACATCACCGTACTGCTTGACGAAGCCGTCGAGGCGCTCGCCGTACGTCCTGATGGCTGCTATCTGGACGGCACGTTCGGGCGTGGCGGACACAGCCGGCTGATTCTCAGTCAGCTGGGGCCGGACGGCCGGTTACTCGGGTTCGACAAGGACCCTCAAGCGATTGCCACCGGGCAAGCGCTAGCGGCCGAAGACGGCCGCTTTGTCGTTGTGCAGCGCAGCTTTGCCGAGCTGGGCGCGGAAGTCGCCGAGCGTGGCCTGGCCGGCAAGGTCAGCGGCGTGCTGCTTGACCTGGGCGTGTCGTCGCCGCAGCTGGATGACCCGGAGCGCGGCTTCAGCTTCCTCAATGATGGCCCGCTGGACATGCGCATGGACCCGTCCCGTGGGATCAGCGCCGCCGAGTTCGTCAACACCGCCCCGGTGGAAGAAATCGCCCGTGTCTTCAAGGAGTACGGTGAAGAGCGTTTCTCCGGCCGCATGGCCCGCGCCGTGGTCGAGCGCCGCGACATCAAGCCTTTCGAACGCACCGGCGACCTGGCCGAGGTGCTGAAGGTTGCCAATCCGGCCTGGGAAAAGGGCAAGAACCCGGCGACCCGTGCTTTCCAGGGCTTGCGCATCCACGTCAATAACGAGTTGGGTGATCTGGAGGTCGGCCTCGAGGCGGCGCTTGAAGCGCTGGAAATCGGCGGCCGCCTGGTGGTGATCAGCTTCCATTCCCTGGAAGACCGTATCGTCAAGCTGTTCATGCGCAAGCTCACCAAGGGCGAAGCCGATAACCTGCCGCGCAACCTGCCGGTGCGTTTCGAGGCGTTCGTGCCGAAAATCAAGATCCATGGCAAGGCGCAGTTCGCCTCCGAAGCTGAACTCAAGGCCAACCCACGCGCCCGTAGCGCCGTCATGCGCGTCGCGGAGAAGTTGCGGTGAGCAAGCTCTTCGCCAAGCCCCTGCCCGGCGGCAGCTTTTTCATGCTGCTGCTGTTTATCGGCGTGCTCGTGTCGGCCATCGCCGTGTCCTATAGCGCGCACTGGAACCGGCAGTTGCTCAATACCCTCTACAACGAACTGAGCGTGCGCGACAAGGCGCAGGCCGAGTGGGGCCGGTTGATCCTGGAGCAAAGCACCTGGACCGCCCATAGCCGCATCGAAGTCTTGGCCACCGAGCAGTTGAAAATGCGCATTCCCGGCGCCGCCGAAGTACAGATGGTGGCGCCATGATGAAACTCGAAGGGGCGCTGTTCCCGTGGCGTTTTCGTCTGGTCCTGGGTTTGCTCGGGCTCATGGTGGCGGCGATTTCGTGGCGCATCATCGACCTGCAGGTCGTCGACCGTGACTTCCTCAAGGAGCAGGGCGACGCCCGCAGTGTGCGGCATATTCCGATTCCGGCTCATCGCGGCCTGATCACCGACCGTAATGGCGAGCCCTTGGCCGTGAGCACCCCGGTGACCACTTTGTGGGCCAACGCCAAGGAAATGCAGCAGGCCAAGGAAAAGTGGCCGGCACTGGCCGCCGCCCTGGGACAGGATCCCAAGGCCCTGGCCGAGCGGCTCGAAGCCCAGGCCAACAAGGAATTCATTTATCTGGTGCGCGGCTTGACGCCCGAGCAGGGCCAGAGCGTGCTCGACATGAAGGTCCCCGGTGTCTACGGCATCGAAGAGTTTCGGCGCTTCTACCCGGCCGGTGAAGTCACCGCCCACATGGTCGGGTTCACCGACATCGATGATCGAGGGCGGGAGGGTGTCGAGCTGGCCTATGACGAATGGCTCGCCGGGGTCGCCGGCAAGCGCCAGGTCATCAAGGACCGGCGCGGCAGGCTGATCAAGGATGTCCAAGTCACCAAAAACGCCAAGGCCGGCAAGCCCTTGGCGTTGTCCATTGACCTGCGCCTGCAATACCTGGCCAACCGCGAGCTGCGCAATGCCATCGTCGAGAACGGTGCCAAGGCCGGCAGCCTGGTGATCATGGACGTGAAGACCGGCGAGATCCTGGCAATGGTCAACCAGCCGACCTACAACCCGAACAACCGTCGCAACCTGCAACCGGCGATGATGCGCAACCGCGCGATGATCGACGTGTTCGAGCCGGGTTCGACCATGAAGGCCGTGTCCATGGCCGCCGCCCTGGAAACCGGGCGCTGGAAGCCGAGCGACACCGTCGAGGTGTACCCGGGCACCCTGCAGATCGGCAAGTACACCATTCGTGACGTGTCCAAGACCGAAGGCCCGGTGCTCGACCTGACCGGCATCCTGATCAACTCCAGTAACGTCGGCATGAGCAAGATTGCCTTCGATATCGGCGGCGAAACGATCTATCGCCTGGCCCAGAAAATCGGCCTCGGCCAGGACACCGGCCTGGGCTTCCCGGGCGAGCGTGTCGGCAACCTGCCGAACTACCGTGACTGGCGCAAGGCTGAAACCGCCACGCTGTCCTACGGCTACGGTGTTTCCGTGACCGCGATCCAGTTGGTCCACGCGTTCTCGGCGTTGGCGAACAACGGGCGCATGGCACCGCTGACCCTGATCAAGACCGACAAGGCGCCGCAGACCACCCAGGTGATCCCTGAAAACGTCGCCAAGACCATGCAAGGCATGCTGCAACAGGTGATCGAGGCGCCGCGCGGTGTCTATCGCGCCCAAGTGCCGGCCTATCACGTGGCAGGCAAGTCGGGTACGGCCCGTAAAACCTCCGTGGGCACCAAAGGCTACGCCGAGAACTCCTACCGTTCGCTGTTTGCCGGCTTCGGTCCGATGAGCGACCCGCGCTATGCCATCGTCGTGGTCATCGACGAACCGAGCAAGGCGGGTTACTTCGGCGGCCTGGTCTCGGCGCCGGTGTTCAGCAAAGTGATGTCCGGCACCCTGCGCCTGATGAACATCACCCCGGATAACCTGCCACCGACCCAGCAGGCCAATACCGCGCCGGTCGTTCCCCTGAAAGCCGAAGGAGGGCGTGGCTGATGTCCTTGAGCCTGAACAAGATTTTTGCCCACGCCGGTCACGATCTGCTGATTCGTGAGTTGGCCCTGGACAGCCGCAATGTACGTGCCGGGGACTTGTTCCTCGCGGTGCCGGGCGCCCGTGTCGACGGTCGCGAGCATATCGCCGACGCCCTGAAGCGTGGCGCCGCTGCCGTGGCTTATGAAGTGCAAGGCGCGACCGTGCTGCCGATCACTGACGTCCCATTGATTCCGGTCAAGGGCCTGGTGGCGCAGCTGTCGGACATCGCCGGGCGTTTTTATGGTGACCCGAGCCGCCACCTGAACCTGGTGGGCGTGACCGGTACCAACGGCAAGACCAGCGTGACCCAACTGGTGGCCCAGGCGTTGGACCTGCTCGGCCAGCATTGCGGCATTGTCGGCACGTTGGGCAACGGTTTTCATGGTGCGCTGGAAAGCGGCCTGCACACCACGCCGAACCCGATTGCCGTACAAGCGACCCTGGCGGACCTGAAGAAGGCCGGTGCCAAGGCCGTTGCGATGGAAGTCTCGTCCCATGGCCTGGACCAGGGCCGCGTGACTGCCCTGGCATTCGATGTGGCGGTGTTGACCAACCTGTCCCGGGATCACCTGGATTACCACGGCACCATGCAGGCCTACGGTGAAGCCAAGGCCAAGCTGTTTGCCTGGAATGACCTGAAGTGCCGGGTCATCAACCTCGATGACGAATTCGGTCGGCAACTGGCTGCCGACAAGCGCGAGTCGCGGTTGATCACCTACAGCCTGGAAGATGCCGGCGCCTACCTTTATATACGCCAGGCGCAATTCAATGACGAAGGCGTGCGTGCCACGCTGGTCACGCCTCAGGGCGAGCACCATTTGCGCAGCACCTTGCTCGGCCGCTTCAACCTGAGCAACGTATTGGCGGCCATCGGTGCCTTGCTTGGCCTGGACTACGCGCTGGACGAAATTCTCAAGGTCTTGCCGAAGCTCGAAGGGCCGGCCGGTCGCATGCAGCGTTTGGGCGGTGGGACTCAACCACTGGTTGTGGTCGATTACGCCCATACCCCCGACGCATTGGAAAAAGTTCTCACGGCCCTGCGTCCTCACGCCAAGGGCAAGTTGCTGTGCCTGTTCGGCTGCGGTGGCGATCGTGACCGCGGCAAACGCCCGTTGATGGCAGAAGTCGTGGAGCGCCTGGCAGACGGCGTGCTGGTCACCGACGACAACCCTCGTACCGAAGACCCGCAGCGGATTTTCGACGACATCCGCGCCGGTTTCACGGCTGTGGATAACGTCACCTTTGTCGCCGGTCGCGGCCAGGCCATTGCCCAATTGATCGCCAGCGCTTCGGCGGACGACGTCATCGTACTGGCCGGCAAGGGGCATGAGGATTATCAGGAAATCAACGGTGAACGCCATGCGTTTTCCGATCTGGTGGAAGCCGATCACGCCCTGACCGCGTGGGAGGTGGCCCATGCTTGAGGCCCTGAAGCTCAGCGAACTGACTAGCGCCCTGAATGCGCGCCTCATCGCCGCGGATGCCACCTTCGACGGTGTCAGCATCGACAGCCGGGCGATCGCGCCGGGGCAATTGTTCGTCGCCCTGGCCGGGCCGCGTTTCGATGGCCACGATTATCTGAATGAAGTCGCCGCCAAAGGTGCCGTTGCTGCATTGGTCGAGCGGGAAGTGAGCAACAGCACGCTGCCGCAGCTATTGGTCGCTGATACCCGTCAGGCCCTGGGCCAATTGGGGGCATTGAACCGGGCGGCGTTCGACAAACCGGTCGCGGCCATCACCGGCTCCAGCGGCAAGACCACGGTCAAGGAAATGCTGGCCAGCATCCTGCGCACCCGTGGTCCGGTGCTGGCGACCCGTGGCAACCTGAACAACGACCTCGGCGTGCCGCTGACCCTGCTGGAGCTGGCGCCGGAACACAGCGCAGCCGTCATCGAGCTGGGGGCTTCGCGGCTCGGCGAGATTGCCTACACCGTGGGCATGACCAAGCCTCATGTGGCGGTGCTCAACAACGCCGGGACTGCTCACGTCGGCGAGTTCGGCGGCCCGGAAAAAATCGTCGAGGCCAAGGGCGAGATCATCGAGGGGCTGGATGCCGATGGCGTCGCCGTGCTGAATCTCGACGACAAGGCCTTCGAAATCTGGAAGACCCGGGCGGGCGGGCGCAAGGTGCTGACCTTTGCCCTGAGCAACCTCGCCGCGAATTTCTACGCCAGCGACCTGGACCGCGATGCCCGTGGTTGCCCGGCCTTCAACCTGCACAGCCCCGACGGCGCGGAGCGGGTCCAGTTGAACCTGCTGGGCACCCATAACGTGGCCAACGCCCTGGCCGCGGCGGCTGCCGCCCATGCCCTGGGCGTTTCGCTGCCGGGCATCGTCGCCGGGCTGAACGCGGTGCAGCCGGTCAAGGGGCGCTCCGTCGCGCAACTGGCCAGCAACGGCATGCGCGTGATCGACGACACCTATAACGCCAACCCGTCGTCCATGTGCGCAGCCGTGGATATCCTCGCCGGTTTCTCCGGCCGTACCGTATTGGTGCTGGGGGATATCGGTGAGCTGGGCGAGTGGGCGCAACAGGGGCATCACGATGTCGGTGCCTATGCGCGCGGCAAGGTCGACGCGCTGTATGCGGTCGGTCCGATGATGGCCCATGCGGTCGCCGCATTTGGCGAGCACGCACGGCATTTCACCACTCAGGCCGAACTGATCCAGGCCCTGGGCGCCGAGCAGGATCCGAACACCACCTTATTGATCAAGGGCTCACGCAGCGCAGCGATGGAAAACATCGTCGCAGCGCTGTGCGGCGCCTCCACGGAGAAACATTAATGCTGCTGCTGCTAGCGGAGTACCTGCAACAGTTCCACAAAGGCTTCGCGGTCTTCCAGTACCTGACCCTGCGCGGGATCCTGGGTGTGCTGACCGCGTTGTCGTTGTCACTGTTCCTGGGCCCGTGGATGATCCGCACCCTGCAGAACCTGCAGATCGGCCAATCGGTCCGTAACGACGGTCCGCAATCGCACCTGTCCAAGTCCGGTACGCCGACCATGGGAGGCGCGCTGATTCTCTCGTCCATCGGCATCAGCACCTTGCTCTGGGCCGACCTGGCGAACCGTTACGTCTGGGTCGTGCTGCTGGTGACCTTGTTCTTCGGTGCCATCGGCTGGGTCGACGACTACCGCAAGGTCATCGAGAAGAACTCCCGTGGGCTGCCAAGCCGCTGGAAGTATTTCTGGCAGTCGGTGTTCGGTCTCGGCGCGGCGATCTTCCTTTATATGACCGCCGCCTCGCCGGTGGAAACCACCCTGATCCTGCCGATGCTCAAGGACTACAGCATTCCGTTGGGCGCAGGTTTCATCGTGCTGACCTACCTGGTGATCGTCGGTTCGAGCAACGCGGTCAACCTCACAGATGGTCTCGACGGCCTGGCGATCATGCCGACGGTCATGGTTGGCGGCGCCCTGGGGATCTTCTGCTACCTGTCGGGTAACGTGAAATTCGCCGAATACCTGTTGATCCCCTATGTGCCAGGGGCGGGCGAGCTGATCGTGTTCTGCGGTGCGCTGATCGGTGCCGGCCTGGGCTTCCTGTGGTTCAACACCTACCCGGCGCAGGTCTTCATGGGCGATGTCGGCGCGCTGGCGCTCGGCGCGGCCCTGGGCACCATCGCCGTTATCGTTCGCCAGGAAATCGTCCTGTTCATCATGGGCGGTGTGTTCGTGATGGAGACCCTGTCAGTGGTCATTCAGGTTGCTTCCTTTAAATTGACCGGCCGCCGCGTATTCCGCATGGCGCCGATCCACCACCACTTTGAACTCAAGGGCTGGCCTGAGCCACGTGTGATCGTCCGTTTCTGGATCATCACCGTGATTCTGGTGCTGATCGGCCTTGCCACCCTGAAGCTGAGGTAGAACGCGTGTCCCTGATCGCTTCCGACCATTTCCGCATCGTTGTCGGCCTCGGCAAGAGCGGCATGTCCCTGGTTCGCTTCCTGGCGAGCCGGGGCGTGTCGTTTGCCGTCGCCGATACGCGGGAAAATCCACCTGAGCTGGCCACGCTGCGCCGTGACTATCCGCAGGTGGACGTGC
The DNA here is from genome assembly GCF_965119365.1 of Pseudomonas medicaginis. Taxonomy (NCBI): domain Bacteria; kingdom Pseudomonadati; phylum Pseudomonadota; class Gammaproteobacteria; order Pseudomonadales; family Pseudomonadaceae; genus Pseudomonas; species Pseudomonas medicaginis. Next base: position 6,121,685 of record NZ_OZ221631.1, on the reverse strand, counting down.
GTTGTGGCGAGCTGGACGTCGAATTCCTGTGCCGCGCCGATGAGCTCTACGTGAGCCCCGGCCTGGCCCTGGCGACTCCGGCCCTGCAGGCGGCAGCTGCCCGAGGCGTGAAATTGTCCGGCGACATCGAGCTGTTCGCGCGTAACGCCAAGGCGCCGATCGTTGCCATCAGCGGTTCCAATGCCAAGAGCACCGTCACCACTCTGGTGGGCGAGATGGCCGCGGCGGCCGGCAAGCGCGTTGCCGTGGGGGGCAACCTCGGCACCCCGGCGCTGGACCTGCTCAGTGACGACGTCGAGTTGTACGTGATGGAACTGTCGAGCTTCCAGCTGGAAACCACCGACCAGTTGGGTGCCGAAGTGGCCACCGTGCTCAACGTCAGCGAAGACCACATGGACCGTTACAGCGGCCTGCCGGCTTATCACCTGGCCAAGCACCGGATCTTCCGAGGGGCCCGGCAAGTGGTGTTCAACCGCCAGGACGCCCTGACCCGTCCGTTGCTGGGCGAGGGCATGCCGTGCTGGTCCTTCGGCCTGGGCGTTCCGGATTTCAAAGGCTTCGGGTTGCGCGAAGAGAATGGCGAGAAATACCTGGCCTTCGAATTCCAGAACCTGATGCCGGTGCGCGAACTGAAGATTCGTGGTGCCCACAACCAGGCCAATGCCCTGGCCGCGCTGGCCCTGGGGCATGCGGTCGGCCTGCCGTTCGACGCCATGCTCGCGGCCCTGCGCACGTTCGCCGGCCTTGAGCACCGCTGCCAGTGGGTGCGGGACCTGGACGGCGTGGCTTGGTACAACGATTCCAAGGCCACCAACGTCGGTGCCGCGCTGGCGGCCATCGAAGGCCTGGGAGCGGACATCGAGGGCAAGCTCGTGCTGATCGCCGGCGGCGATGGCAAGGGTGCCGATTTCAAGGATCTGCGCGACCCGGTGGCGGCCAACTGCCGTGCCGTGGTGCTGATGGGCCGCGACCGTGAATTGATCGCCCAGGCCCTCGGCGATGCCGTGCCGCTGGTTCGGGTCGGTTCGCTGGACGAGGCGGTGCAACAGTGCCGCGCCCTTGCGCAACCAGGCGATGCGGTGCTGTTGTCGCCGGCCTGCGCCAGTTTCGACATGTTCAAGAACTATGAAGAGCGTGGGCAGCTGTTCGCCCGGGCCGCGGAGGACTTGGCATGAGCCTGATGAACATCATCAAGCCGTACCCGTCGCCGTTGATCACCGGCCGCGGCATCGACCTGGACTTCCCAATGCTCGCCGGTTGCCTGGCATTGCTGGGCCTGGGCCTGGTGATGATCACTTCCGCGTCGTCGGAAGTGGCCGCCGTGCAGTCGGGCAATACCCTCTACCACATGATCCGCCACCTCATTTACCTGGTGATCGGCCTGGGGGCTTGCATCGTTACCATGATGGTGCCGATTGCCACCTGGCAACGCCTGGGCTGGTTGATGCTGCTCGGCGCCTTCGGCCTGTTGGTGATGGTGCTGGTGCCGGGTATTGGCCGCGAGGTCAACGGTTCCATGCGCTGGATCGGGTTCAGCTTCTTCAACGTCCAGCCTTCGGAGATCGCCAAGGTCTTCGTGGTGATCTACCTCGCCGGTTACCTGGTGCGTCGCCAGAAGGAAGTGCGCGAGAGCTGGATGGGGTTCTTCAAGCCGTTCATCGTGTTGCTGCCGATGGCGGGCCTGCTGTTGATGGAACCGGACTTCGGCGCCACGGTGGTGATGATGGGCGCAGCGGCGGCGATGCTGTTCCTGGGGGGCGTCGGGCTGTTCCGCTTCACCTTGATGGTCGTGCTCGCGGTTGCCGCGGTGACGATCCTGGTGCAGGCGCAACCATATCGGATGGCGCGTCTGATCACCTTCACCGATCCGTGGGCCGACCAGTTCGGTTCCGGCTATCAATTGACCCAGGCGCTGATCGCCTTCGGTCGCGGCGAATGGCTGGGCGTAGGCCTGGGCAACAGCGTGCAGAAGCAGTTCTACCTGCCGGAAGCCCACACCGACTTCGTGTTCTCGGTCCTGGCCGAAGAGCTGGGCGTGGTGGGTTCCTTGTGCACCGTTGCCTTGTTCGTATTCGTCTGCGTGCGCGGCATGTACATCGGCTTGTGGGCCGAGAAGGCCAAGCAGTTTTTTGCCGCCTACGTGGCGTATGGCTTGTCGTTCCTGTGGATAGGCCAGTTCCTGATCAACATCGGTGTGAACGTCGGCCTGTTGCCGACCAAGGGCCTCACGCTGCCGTTCCTCAGTTATGGCGGCAGTTCCCTGGTGATCTGCTGCGCCTGTCTCGGCTTGTTGCTGCGCATCGAATGGGAGAGTCGAACCCACCTGGGCAGCGAAGAGATGGAATTCCAGGAGAGCGACTTCGCCGAGGAGCCGACGCATGGGCGCTAACGTGCTGATCATGGCGGGCGGTACCGGCGGGCATGTGTTCCCGGCGCTGGCCTGTGCCCGGGAGTTCCAAGCGCGCGGCTACACCGTGCACTGGCTGGGCACGCCACGAGGTATCGAGAACGAACTGGTGCCTGGCGCCGGCCTCGAACTGCACCGGATCGATGCCAGCGGCCTGCGGGGCAAGGGCAAGTTGTCGTTGCTCAAGGCCCCACTGATGCTGCTCAAGTCGATCTGGCAGGCACGGGCGATCATTCGCCGGCTGCGCCCGGTGTGCGTGGTCGGGTTCGGTGGTTATGTGACCGGCCCCGGCGGCGTTGCGGCAAGACTGGCCGGCGTGCCGGTGATCGTTCACGAGCAGAACGCCGTGGCCGGTACCGCCAATCGGTTACTGGTGCCGTTGGCCGCCCGGGTCTGTGAAGCCTTTCCCGACACCTTTACCCTGTCGGACAGCCGCCGCACCACCGGTAATCCGGTGCGTACCGAGCTGTTCCTCGAAACACCGCGCCCGGCCCTGGCTGGACGCAAGGCGCGTTTGCTGGTCCTGGGCGGAAGCCTGGGGGCCGAACCGTTGAACAAATTGCTGCCCGAAGCCCTGTCGCAGGTCGCCCCCGAACTGCGTCCGGAAGTGTTTCACCAGGCCGGCAAGCTCCACGATGAAGTGACCGCCGAGCGCTACCGCGCAGTCGGCGTCGAGGCACAGGTGCAGCCCTTCATCAAAGACATGGCCCAAGCCTATGGCTGGGCCGACCTGGTGGTCTGCCGCGCAGGCGCGCTGACCATCAGTGAACTGGCTGCCGCCGGTCTGCCCTCGATGCTGGTGCCTTTGCCCCACGCCATCGACGATCACCAGACCCGTAACGCCGATTATTTGGCCCGTGAAGGCGCTGCCTTCCTGATGCCGCAAAGAACGACTGGCGCCGCGGATCTTGCCGCCCGCCTGACAGAGGTTTTGATGCAGCCGCAACGACTTGAAGACATGGCCCGCGCCGCCCGCCGCCTGGCCAAACCCGATGCCACGGCCCAAGTGGTCGATACCTGCCTGGAGGTGGCCCATGGTTGAGAATCGCAAAGCCATGCCGCAACCGGAAATGCGCCGTATCCGCCGCATCCACTTCGTCGGTATCGGCGGCGTGGGCATGTGCGGGATCGCCGAAGTGTTGCTGAACCTGGGTTATCAGGTCTCGGGTTCCGACCTGAAGGCTTCCCCGGTGACCGAGCGCCTGGAATCCTTCGGTGCACAGATCTTTATCGGCCACCGTGCCGAGAACGCCGCCAATGCCGATGTGCTGGTGGTGTCCAGCGCCGTGAACACTTCCAACCCGGAAGTCGCCACCGCCCTGGAGCGCCGCATTCCCGTGGTGCCACGGGCCGAGATGCTCGCCGAGCTGATGCGCTATCGCCACGGCATCGCCGTCGCCGGGACCCACGGCAAGACCACCACCACCAGCCTGATCGCCTCGGTGTTCGCGGCCGGTGGCCTGGACCCGACGTTCGTGATCGGCGGTCGCCTGAATGCCGCGGGCACCAACGCCCAGTTGGGTACCAGCCGCTACCTGATCGCCGAAGCCGACGAGAGCGATGCGAGTTTCCTGCACCTGCAACCGCTGGTGGCCGTGGTGACCAACATCGACGCAGACCACATGGCGACCTACGACGGCGACTTCAACAAACTGAAGAAAACCTTCGTCGAGTTCCTGCACAACCTGCCGTTCTACGGCCTGGCGGTGGTGTGCCTGGACGACCCGGTGGTGCGCGAGATTTTGCCGCTGATCAAGCGTCCGACCGTGACCTACGGTTTCGGCGAAGACGCCGACGTACGCGCCATCAACGTGCGCCAGCAAGGCATGCAGACATTCTTCACCGTGTTGCGCCCTGATCGCGAACCGTTGGACGTGTCGGTGAACATGCCCGGCAACCACAACGTACTCAACGCCTTGGCCACCATTTGCATCGCCACCGACGAGGGCGTCAGCGATGAAGCCATCGTCCAGGGCCTGTCCGGGTTCCAGGGCGTGGGCCGACGTTTCCAGGTCTACGGCGAACTGCCGGTGGACGGTGGCAACGTGATGCTGGTGGACGACTACGGCCACCATCCGACTGAAGTCGCGGCGGTGATCAAGGCCGTGCGCGGTGGCTGGCCGGAGCGGCGCCTGGTGATGGTCTACCAGCCGCACCGCTACAGCCGCACCCGCGACCTGTACGACGATTTCGTCCAGGTGCTGGCCGACGCCAACGTGCTGCTGTTGATGGAAGTCTACCCGGCCGGTGAAGAACCGATCCCGGGTGCCGACAGTCGCCAGCTGTGCCACAGCATTCGCCAGCGCGGCCAGTTGGACCCGATCTACATCGAGCGGGGCGTGGATCTCGCGCCGTTGGTCAAGCCGTTGCTGCGCGCCGGCGACATCCTGCTGTGCCAGGGAGCCGGCGACATCGGTGGCCTGGCCCCGAAACTGTTGAAAAGTCCGTTATTCGCCGGAGCCATCGTGGCCTCCAGCGAGGGGAAACTGAAATGACTGCTGCCTACGCCAACCTGGTCTCGACCCTCGATCCGAAAGCCTTCGGTCGCGTTGCCGTACTGTTCGGTGGCAAGAGCGCCGAGCGCGAGGTGTCCCTCAAGTCCGGCAACGCCGTATTGCAAGCTCTGCAAAGCGCCGGCGTCGACGCCTTCGGCATCGACGTGGGCGACGACTTTCTGCAGCGCCTGCTGAGCGAGAAGATCGACCGCGCGTTCATCATTCTTCACGGCCGTGGCGGTGAAGACGGCAGCATGCAGGGCCTGCTGGAATGCCTGGGGATTCCCTACACCGGCAGCGGCATCCTGGCGTCCGCCCTGGCGATGGACAAGCTGCGCACCAAGCAGGTCTGGCACAGCCTCGGCATTCCGACGCCGCGTCACGCCGTGCTGGCGTCCGAGGCCGATTGTATTTCGGCGGCCACGGAACTGGGCTTCCCTTTGATCGTCAAACCGGCCCATGAAGGTTCAAGTATCGGCATGGCGAAAGTGAATTCGCTGCCTGAGTTGACCGCGGCATGGAAAGACGCCAGTTCCTACGATTCGCAAGTGTTGGTCGAACAATGGATCACCGGTCCCGAGTTCACCATCGCCACCCTGCGTGACCAGGTGTTGCCCCCGATTGCGCTGGGCACGCCCCACACGTTCTACGACTACGACGCCAAGTACATCGCCAACGATACCCAGTACCGCGTTCCCTGCGGGCTGGATGCTGCCAAGGAAAAAGAACTGATGGACCTCACGGCCAAGGCGTGTGAGGCGCTGGGTATCGCCGGTTGGGGCCGGGCCGACGTGATGCAGGACGCCGATGGGCAGTTCTGGTTCCTGGAAGTCAACACCGCCCCCGGCATGACCGATCACAGCCTGGTCCCGATGGCGGCCCGCGCCGCCGGCCTTGATTTCCAGCAACTGGTGCTGTCGATCCTGGCGGCCAGTGTCGGCACTCAAGAGCCAAGAGGTTAAGCCATGCAAGGCGCATCGCTTCGTCATCAGCCATCCGCACCCGGTCGCAAGCCGGTGCCGCGGGGTGCCAGCCGAATGGTGGCCAAAGAGCCGATGTCGGCGCGCTTGCCGAAAGCCAATTTTGGTTTTCTCAAGAGCCTGTTCTGGCCCGTACTGCTGGTGGCGTTGGGGTTCGGTACCTATGAAGGCGCCCAGCGGTTGCTGCCTTATGCCGACCGGCCGATCGCCCGGATCAACGTCCAGGGTGACCTGAGCTACATCAGCCAGCAGGCGGTGCAGCAGCGGATCGCCCCGTTCGTCGCGTCGAGCTTCTTCACCATCGACCTGGCGGGCATGCGCACGGAGCTGGAACAGATGCCCTGGATCGCGCACGCCGAAGTCCGGCGGGTATGGCCCGACCAGGTGTCGATTCGCCTGGAAGAACAACTGCCGGTGGCCCGTTGGGGCGATGAGTCGCTGTTGAACAACCAGGGCCAGGCGTTTACGCCGCGGGAATTGGCCAACTATGAACATTTGCCACAGCTGTTCGGTCCACAGCGGGCCCAGCAGCAAGTGATGCAGCAATACCAGGTGTTGAGCCAGATGTTGCGGCCGTTGGGCTTCTCCATCGCACGCCTGGAATTGCGTGAGCGCGGCAGTTGGTTCCTGACTACTGGCGCGGGCAGCTCGGGGCCGGGCATCGAGCTGTTGCTCGGGCGCGGCAACCTGGTGGAAAAGATGCGCCGTTTCATCGCCATCTATGACAAGACGCTCAAAGAACAGATTACGAACATTGCGCGCATCGATCTGCGCTACGCCAACGGCCTGGCCGTTGGCTGGCGGGAACCTGTAGCGCCCACGACGGCCGAACCCGCCGTCGCGAAGAATTAAGAAGAGGCAGGACCCATGGCAAACGTGCAAAGCGGGAAAATGATCGTCGGTCTCGATATCGGCACTTCCAAGGTGGTGGCGCTGGTAGGCGAAGTCGCGGACGACGGCACGCTGGTCATCGTCGGGATCGGTACACACCCGTCCCGTGGCTTGAAGAAAGGCGTGGTGGTGAACATCGAGTCCACCGTGCAATCGATCCAGCGTGCCATCGAAGAGGCGCAGCTGATGGCCGGTTGCCGGATTCACTCGGCGTTCGTTGGCGTGGCGGGCAATCACATCCGCAGCCTGAATTCCCACGGCATCGTCGCGATTCGTGATCGCGAAGTCAGCTCTGCCGACCTCGAGCGCGTACTCGACGCGGCCCAGGCCGTGGCGATCCCGGCGGACCAACGTGTGCTGCACACCTTGCCGCAGGATTACGTGATCGATAACCAGGAAGGCGTGCGCGAGCCCCTGGGCATGTCCGGCGTGCGCCTGGAAGCCAAGGTCCACGTGGTGACCTGTGCGGTGAACGCCGCGCAGAACATCGAGAAATGCGTGCGCCGCTGCGGCCTGGAAATCGACGACATCATCCTCGAGCAACTGGCCTCGGCCTACTCGGTGCTGACCGACGACGAAAAAGAACTGGGCGTGTGCCTGGTGGACATCGGCGGCGGCACCACCGACATCGCGATCTTCACCGAGGGTGCGATCCGCCACACGGCCGTGATCCCGATTGCCGGCGACCAGGTGACCAACGACATCGCCATGGCGTTGCGCACCCCGACCCAGTACGCCGAGGAAATCAAGATCCGTTACGCCTGTGCCCTGGCGAAGCTGGCCGGTGCCGGTGAAACCATCAAGGTGCCGAGCGTCGGCGACCGTCCACCGCGCGAACTATCGCGCCAGGCCCTGGCCGAAGTGGTCGAGCCGCGCTACGACGAGCTGTTCACGCTGATCCAGGCCGAACTGCGTCGCAGTGGCTACGAAGACCTGATCCCGGCCGGCATCGTGCTGACCGGCGGTACGTCGAAGATGGAAGGTGCGGTGGAGCTGGCCGAAGAGATTTTCCACATGCCGGTGCGCCTGGGCGTGCCCCATGGCGTCAAGGGCCTGGATGACGTGGTCCGCAATCCGATCTATTCCACCGGCGTGGGCCTGTTGATGTACGGCCTGCAGAAACAGTCCGACGGGATCTCGTTTTCAGGAATAGGCAGCCGCGACAGCTACAGCAGCGAAGAGCCGAAGGCACCGCTGTTCGAGCGGCTCCAGGCTTGGGTCAAAGGCAACTTCTAACCGTTTCAAAGCTTCACGCGACAGGTTTCAGGCTTGGCGCTGGAAGACGCAGCAAACGCAGTAGGCGAAAAAACTAGAGAATGAAAGGAGAGGGAAAATGTTCGAACTCGTAGACAACATCCCCGCTAGCCCGGTTATCAAAGTAATCGGTGTCGGCGGTGGCGGCGGCAACGCTGTCAACCACATGGTCAAGAGCAACATCGAAGGCGTCGAATTCATTTGCGCCAACACCGATGCTCAAGCGCTGAAAAACATCGGCGCGCGGACCATCCTGCAACTGGGTACCGGCGTGACCAAGGGCCTGGGTGCCGGCGCGAATCCCGAGGTTGGCCGTCAGGCTGCCCTGGAAGACCGCGAGCGCATCGCTGAAGTCCTGGCCGGCACCAACATGGTGTTCATCACCACGGGCATGGGCGGTGGTACCGGTACCGGTGCTGCGCCGATCATTGCCGAAGTGGCCAAGGAAATGGGCATCCTCACCGTTGCGGTGGTGACCCGTCCGTTCCCGTTCGAAGGTCGCAAGCGCATGCAGATCGCCGATGAAGGCATCCGCGCGCTGAGCGAAAGCGTCGACTCGTTGATCACCATCCCCAACGAGAAGCTGCTGACCATCCTGGGTAAGGATGCCAGCCTGCTGTCGGCGTTCGCCAAGGCCGATGACGTACTGGCCGGTGCCGTTCGCGGTATCTCCGACATCATCAAGCGTCCAGGCATGATCAACGTCGACTTCGCCGACGTACGCACCGTGATGTCCGAAATGGGCATGGCGATGATGGGCACTGGCTGCGCCAGCGGTCCGAACCGTGCTCGCGAAGCCACCGAAGCGGCCATCCGCAACCCGTTGCTCGAAGACGTCAACCTGCAGGGCGCCCGTGGCATCCTGGTGAACATCACCGCCGGTCCGGACTTGTCCTTGGGCGAGTACTCCGACGTGGGTAGCATCATCGAGGCGTTCGCTTCCGACCACGCGATGGTCAAGGTCGGCACCGTAATCGATCCGGACATGCGTGACGAGTTGCACGTGACCGTGGTTGCCACGGGCCTGGGCGCGAAAATCGAGAAGCCGATGAAGGTGATCGACAACACCGTGCAGACCACCATGGCCTCCCAGCCACAGCAACAAGCCCCCGTTCGTCAGGAACAGCCTGCGGTGAACTACCGTGACCTGGACCGTCCGACCGTCATGCGCAACCAGGCCCAGGCCGGTGCTGCGACTGCCGCGAAGATGAATCCGCAAGACGATCTGGATTACCTGGACATCCCGGCTTTCCTGCGTCGTCAGGCCGATTGATGAAATGTATCAGGGGGATACGGGTGATTGGTGTTCAGCAAAGGTCTGGTCTGCTATTATCGCCAGCCTTTGTTGATACCAGTTCGCAATTTGCGCTGAAGCGGCCCATGCCATGATTAAACAACGCACCCTGAAGAATATTATCCGTGCCACAGGTGTCGGCTTGCACTCCGGCGAGAAGGTCTACCTGACCCTCAAGCCCGCGCCTGTCGATACCGGCATCGTGTTTTGTCGTGCCGACCTCGACCCTGTGGTGCAGATTCCTGCTCGCGCGGAAAACGTTGGTGAAACCACTATGTCGACCACACTGGTCAACGGTGACACCAAAGTGGACACGGTGGAGCATTTGCTCTCGGCCATGGCTGGCCTGGGCATCGATAACGCCTACGTCGAGCTCTCCGCGTCCGAAGTCCCGATCATGGATGGCAGTGCCGGACCCTTCGTATTCCTGATTCAATCGGCTGGCCTGGAAGAGCAGGACGCAGCCAAGAAGTTCATCCGCATCCTGCGGGAAGTGACAGTGGAAGACGGCGACAAGCGCGCCACTTTCGTTCCTTTCGAAGGTTTCAAGGTGAGCTTCGAGATCGATTTCGATCACCCGGTTTTCCGGGATCGCACCCAGAGTGCAAGCGTGGATTTTTCCAGCACTTCGTTCGTAAAAGAAGTCAGCCGCGCCCGTACCTTTGGCTTCATGAGTGACATCGAGTACCTGCGCAAGCACAACCTCGCACTCGGCGGCAGTGTCGAAAACGCGATCGTGGTCGATTCCGATGGTGTATTGAACGAAGACGGCCTTCGTTATGAAGACGAATTCGTCAAGCACAAGATCCTCGATGCAATCGGCGACCTCTACCTGCTGGGCAACAGCCTGATTGGTGAGTTCAAGGGCTTCAAGTCCGGCCACGCACTGAACAACCAGCTGCTGCGCAAGTTGATTGAGCAGAAAGACGCTTGGGAAGTCGTGACGTTCGAAGACGCCAGCACCGCACCAATCTCTTACATGCGCCCTGTCGCGGCCGTGTAAGCAAAAAACCTCTCTAGTTTTTAAAGGCTGCCTTCGGGTGGCCTTTTTTTATGCCGGTTTTTTATCAGTGGGACGATGCGGATAAACAGGTCCTTGTGGCGAGCGCTTTTGTGGCGAGGGGATTTATCCCCGCTGGGCTGCGAAGCGGCCCCTGGGGGCGGGTACCTGGGTGTATCAGGCAGATCGCACATCTAGCCTTTTGGGCCTGCTGCGCAGTCCAGCGGGGATAAATCCCCTCACCACAGGGGGGCGGGTTGTGGCGACAGCGGGAGCAAGCACCCTCGCCACGGTTGTGTGGTTGCGCACTATTCAACAGGGTAAAACATGGATTGAGGCGAGCGCTTTTGTGGCGACAGCGGGAGCAAGCACCCTCACCAAAGGGGGGGCGGTGGTGTGAGCCGTTTTTGTGGCGAGGGTTTTACATGGCGCACACTACGCGGTTGCGGCCGCTGGCCTTGGCTTGGTACAGCGCCTTGTCGGCGGCGACCAGGAGTTGTTCGAGGTCGCCGTACGGTCCTTTTGCCCAGGTGGCGATGCCGATGCTGACCGTCATCGGGGTGTCCCCTGGGACTGCGGGCGGCAGCTGTTCCACCGCCTGGCGAATACTCTGGGCCATGGAAAAGGCGCCAGCGGTGGTGGTTTCCGGCACCACGACCGCGAACTCTTCGCCGCCGTAGCGCGCGGCGAGGTCGGCAGGGCGGCGGACGTGTTCGTCGATGAGCTGGGCCAGTTTCCGCAAGGCTTCGTCACCGCCTTGGTGGCCGTGGCGATCGTTGTAGGCTTTGAAGTGGTCGGCATCGATCATCATGATCGACAGCGGTTGTCCCGAGCGCTGGGAGCGCAGCCATTCCTGGTGCAGCTTCACGTCCAGGGCCCGGCGGTTGGCCAGGCCGGTCAGTGAGTCGATCGACGCCAGCTGTGCCAGGTCTCGCTCGGCCCGATGGCGGCGGCGCAATTCGCGGCGTAGTAGCCAGGTGAGCCAGAGCAAGGCGATGCACAGCGCGCCGGTAGCGCCGCTGACCATCAACGCCGTGCGTTTCCACGAGGCGAACACTTCCTGGGTAGACAGCGCCACCACGACGATCAACGGCAAGTTGCCCACCTGGGAAAAGGTGTACAGGCGCGTGGTCTGGTCGACGCTGGACACGCTACTGAAACTCCCATTGCCTTCCTTCAGGATGCGCACGAAGTTCGGCCGGTTGCTGAAGTCCCTGCCGATCATGTCGTCGGCCAGGGGCGGTTCCTGGGCCAACAGAATCCCATCGCGGCTGATCAGGTTCACCGTCCCATGGCCGATGTTCAGGCTCTTGAACAACTGGCTGAAGTAGTTCAGGCGCATCGCGGCCTCGGCTACGCCCATGAACTCACCGCGATCATCGTTCAATCGATAGCTGAAGCTGATGCGCCAATCCCGGGTGGCACTTCTGGAGCGGAACGGGCGACTGATCATCATGCCCGGACTCGGATCCTGGACATGGGACTGGAAATACTCCCGGTCGGCGTAATTGCCTTTGCGCGGTTCGACCGATGCGGAGTCGGCGATTACATCGCCACGCCTGTCGAGCAGCAGGATGTCGCCTCGATAGGGAACGGTGGTGGCGCGGTCGAAGAGTGCCAGGTGGCGGATCGTCGGGGAAACGCCCTTCAGGTCGTCGCGTTTTGCCGTGGCGATCAAGCCTTGCAGCGACAGGTCGTAGAGTTCGACATTGCGCAGTACATCGGCATCGATCAGTTGCACGATATTGTTCGCTGCGCGGGTCGCTGCCTGCTGGGCAGTCGCGTGTTCACGAATCAACAAGAAGGTCACGATGCTCAGGATGGCAACGACCACCAGCGAACTGGCCAGTACGAGTACCCGTTCCGAACGTATCGCAGACGGGGTGTTGCCGGGTGTCGCACTGCGCGTGCTCATGGTTCTGATGTCTGCATTGTCGTGTGGCTGGGATCCGTCCCAAAGGATGGCAAACCGGCAATGAACCAGATGCTGGCCTTTTGCTGAATTGTGCTTGGATCAATGAGCGCGGGCAATGAGTGTTTGCGCAATAACTCGGTATGAGCGGTCGAAGGCTGCGACCGGTTGATTTTGATTCAGTTGGCTTTCGCCCAGCATTCAATCTGAAAAAAAATCGGTCCTTGTGCACGCCTCAGGCCGGCAAACGGATCCCGAACGTATTGGCGCCCTGGTCGCTGCGCACAAACACTTCGCCACCGTGCATCAGTGCGATGGCCTTGACGATGGCCAGCCCCAGCCCATGGTTGGCGCCGCTGTTGCTGCGCGAGGCATCGACGCGATAGAAGCGTTCGAACAGGCGCGGCAGGTGTTCGCCGGCAATCGGGTCGCCGGGGTTGGTGACGGCGAGGCTGATCTGGTCGCCAAGGGCTTCGATGTGCACGTCGATCACTTGCCCTGGGGCGGTGTGCTGTACGGCGTTGCTGAGCAGGTTGATCAGCGCCCGACGCAGGTGGGCGATCTCGATGTTGGCCTGGGCGTCGCCACTGACCCGGACCTGGACCTGGGCATCTTCCAGAATGAAGTCCAGGTAGTCGAGGGTCGTCGCCACTTCGCTGGCCAGGGATGTGCTGGTCAATTGGGTGGCCTTGCTGCCCTGGTCGGCGCTGGCCAGGAACAGCATGTCGTTGATGATCGAGCGCAGCCGCTCCAGCTCTTCGAGATTCGATTGCAGCACTTCGAAGTAATGTTCGGCCGAGCGCCCACGAGTCAGTGCCACCTGGGTCTGGCCGATCAGGTTGGTCAGGGGCGAGCGCAATTCATGGGCGACGTCGGCGTTGAACGATTCCAGCCGCGAGTAAGCCTGTTCGACCCGATCCAGGGTGGCGTTGAAGGAGCTGACGAACTGGCTCAGCTCCGGCGGCAGGGGCGACAGTTGCAATCGCCCGGACAGGCGGGGCGGGGCCAGGCGCCGGGCTTCATCGGACAGCCTGATCAGCGGCTTGAGGCCGATGCGTGCGACCCAGTAGCCGAGCAACGACGCCAGGCATACTCCGACAATTGCCAGGCTCACCAGCGCCATCAACAGGCGATGCTGGGTCTGATAGAACGTCTCGGTGTCGATGCCGATCATGAAGCGCAGTGGCGGGCGTTGGTCCTTGGCGGGGAACTGGCTCACCAGTACTTTCATCGGGTAGTGCCGATGGGGCAATTTCAGGTCGCGTTTACCCAGCGGGCCTTGGGCAAAGGTGCGGATCTGCGCATCGGGATCACCGTATTCAAAGCGCGAATCGTCGCTGACGATCCAGAAATGGATGCGTTTGTCTTCTTCGCCGAGCAAGCGCAGCTTGTTGTTGATCTTCACCCAGTGTTCAGGCGTGCCGTAGCGGCCAACGGTGGACTCCAGGACACTGTAGCGGGCATCGAGTTCGGCTTCGGGCAACAGGCCCAGGCCCTTGGCGACCTGTTGGTACAAGGCGCCCCCGATCAGCAGGAATACCAGCGCCGCCACCAGCGTGAACATGGCGCTCAAGCGCAGGGCGATGCTGTCAGGGACGTTCATCGCTGCGACTCTCCAGTACATAACCCATGCCGCGAATGGTGTGCAGCAACTTCTGTTCGAATGGCCCGTCGAGCTTGGCCCGCAAGCGTTTGATCGCCACTTCCACCACGTTGGCGTCGCTGTCGAAGTTGATGTCCCAGACCATTTCGGCAATGGCGGTCTTCGAAAGGATTTCGCCTTGGCGGCGGGCCAGGACGCTGAGCAGGGAGAACTCCTTGGCGGTCAGGTCCAGGCGCTGGCCGGCGCGGGTGGCCTTGCGGCTGATCAGGTCGATCCACAGGTCGGCGATGCTCACCTGCACCGGTTCATGACCGCCGCTGCGGCGGGTCAGGGCTTGCAGGCGGGCCACCAGTTCGAGGAAGGAGAAGGGTTTGCCCAGGTAGTCATCGGCACCATCGCGCAAGCCCCTGATGCGATCCTCGACCCGTTCCCGGGCGGTGAGCATGATCACCGGTGTCTGCTTGCGGGCGCGCAGGGCCCGCAGTACGCCGAAGCCATCCAGGCCCGGCAGCATCACGTCGAGCACGATCACCGCGTAGTCGGCTTCCAGGGCCAGGTGCAGCCCCTCGATGCCGTCCGGCGCCACGTCCACGGTGTAGCCCTGTTCGGTCAGGCCGCGGTGCAGGTAGTCCGCGGTTTTTTCTTCGTCTTCGATGATCAGAACGCGCATGGCCCCGCCTCAGTGGTCTGTGCTCGCCAGCGCCGCTGTCGGCGCCGACCCTGGCCGATGGGCGGGCCGATGGAACACTCGCTCGAGCCACAAGTATATGACCGGTGTGGTGAACAGCGTCAGCGCCTGGCTCACCAACAGGCCGCCGACCACCGCGATGCCCAGGGGCTGGCGCAGCTCCGCGCCGGGGCCATAACCGAGCATCAGCGGCAAGGCACCCAGCAGGGCGGCCAGGGTGGTCATCATGATCGGCCGGAAGCGCGTCAGGCACGCCTGGAAAATCGCCTCCTGGGGCGCCAACCCTCTGTTGCGCTGGGCGTCGAGGGCGAAGTCGATCATCAGGATCCCGTTCTTCTTGACGATCCCGATCAGCAGCACCAGCCCGATAAGCGCCATGATCGAAAAATCCTGGCCCAGCAGCCAGAGCATGATCAGCGCGCCGAGGCCGGCCGAGGGCAGGGTGGAGATGATCGTCAACGGGTGCACGAAACTCTCGTAGAGCACGCCGAGGATGATGTATACGGCCACCAGCGCGGCGAGGATCAGCCACGGCTGGCTCGCCAGCGAGCTTTGGAAGGCCTGGGCCGCGCCCTGGAAATTGCCGGTGATGGCGGCCGGCATGCCGATTTCGTTTTTCGCCTGGTCGAGCAGGCGCACCGCGTCCCCCAGGGCCACGCCAGGCGCCAGGTTGAATGACAGGTTGGCGGCCGGAAACATGCCGTCGTGGGCAATGGACAATGGGCCGTTGCTCGGCGCATCGAAGCGAGCCAGGGCCGAGAGCGGCACCATTTCCCCACTCAGGGGCGAGCGCAGGTAGAAATACGCCAGGCTTTCGGCCTTGCCCCGTTGCGCGGTGTCGAGCTCCAGGATCACGTTGTACTGGTTGGTCTCGGTCTGGAATTCATTGATTTGCCGCTGGCCGAAGGCGTCATACAGGGCCTGGTCGACATCGGTGGCGGTGAGGCCGAAGCGCGCCGCCGCGCTGCGGTCGATGTTGATGTGGGTGATGCTGCCGCCCAGTTGCAGGTCGTTGGAGATGTCACGGAACGCAGGATTGCCGCGCAGCTTGTCGGTGAGTTTCTGCGTCCAGGCGTTGAGGCTCGGACCGTCGTTGCTCTTGAGTACGTATTGGTACTGGGCACGACTGGGGCCGGAACTGAGGTTGATGTCCTGACCGGCCCTGAGGTACAGCACCACGCCGGGAATCTTCAGCAATTGCGGGCGGATCCGGTCGATGAAGCCGCTGGCCGACACGTCACGCTCGCCCCGAGGCTTGAGGGCGATCCAGAAGCGGCCATTGGCGATGGTCTGGTTGTTGCCCGAGACACCGACGGAATGGGAAAAGGTCTGCACCGCCGGGTCGGCGGCGACGATGTCGGCCAGGGCCTTGTGCTTGGCCACCATGTCCGGGAACGACACATCGGCGGCCGCTTCGCTGGTGCCCAGCACCAGGCCGGTGTCCTGCACTGGGAAGAAACCCTTGGGAATGAACACGTAGCCCACCACCGCCAGTGCCAGGGTCAGGCCGAACACGCCGATCATCAGCTTCTGATGGGCCAGGGCCCGACGCAGGCCGTGCTCGTACCAGCCCAGCAGACGCTCGCCGAATCCCATCTTGCTATGGGCATGATGTACCGGGGCACGCATGAACAGCGCGGCCAGGGTCGGCGCCAGGGTGAGCGACACCACCACTGAAATCAGAATGGTCGAGGTGGCGGTCAGGGCAAATTCCTTGAACAGGCGCCCGACCACACCGCCCATGAACAGCAGTGGAATGAACGCCGCTACCAGCGAGAAACTGATGGAGACCACGGTGAAGCCGATCTCACCAGCGCCCTTGATCGCCGCTTCGCGCATGCCGTCGCCGGCCTCCAGATGCCGGTGGATGTTCTCCACCACCACAATCGCATCGTCCACCACGAACCCTACCGAGATGACGATCGCCACCAGGGTCAGGTTGTTCAGGCTGAACCCCATCACGTACATCAGCGCGAAACTGGCGGTCAGCGACACCCCCAGCACCGCCGAGACGATCAGGGTCGCCGAGAGTTGGCGCAGGAACAGCGCCATCACCGCCACCACCAGCAGCACCGCGATCAGCAAGGTGATTTCCACTTCGTGCAACGAGGCGCGGATGGTCTGGGTGCGGTCGATCAGTACCTTGACCTGAACCGCGGCGGGCAACATGGCTTGCAGGGTGGGCAGGGCCGCCTGGATGCGGTCGACGGTTTCGACGATGTTCGCCCCCGGTTGCCGGAAGATCACCAGGTTGACCCCCGGCTCGTTGTCGGACCAGGCCTGGACGTAGGCGTTTTCCGAGCCGCTGACCACCTTGGCGATGTCCTTGAGTTGAACCGGAGCCCCGTCCCGGTAGGCCACGATCAGCTCTCCATACTCGGCAGGCTGGAACAACTGGTCGTTGGTGGACAGGGTGGATATGCTCGATTCGCCGTACAGGGCGCCCTTGGCCAGGTTGAGGCTGGCCTGTTGGAGCGCCAGGCGGATGTCGGCCAGGGTCAGGCCGATGGCCGCGAGTCGGTCGGCCGAGGCCTGGACCCGGATCGCCGGTCGTTGCTGGCCGGTGATGTAGATTTGCCCTACGCCGTCGATCTGGCTGATCTGACGGGAGAGCAGGGTTTCGACGTAGTCGCTCAACTCGGTGCCGGGCATCAGGCTGGAGCTGATGCTGAGGATCAGCACCGGGCTGTCGGCGGGGTTGACCTTGCGCCAGGTCGGCAGGTTCGGCATGTCATTGGGCAGCTTGCCGGCGGCGGTGTTGATCGCCGCCTGCACTTCCTGGGCAGCAGTGTCGATGCTTTTATCGAGGCTGAATTGCAGGATCAGGTTGGTCGAGCCCAGGGCGCTGCTGGAGGTCATCTGGGTGATGCCGGGAATGGCACTGAATTGCACTTCCAGCGGTGTCGCCACCGACGAGGCCATGGTTTCGGGGCTGGCCCCGGGCAACTGCGCATTGACCTGGATGGTCGGGAATTCCGCCTGCGGCAACGGCGCGACGGGCAGGCGAGGAAACGCAATCACCCCCAGCAGTACCAGGGCAAACGTCAGCAGTACCGTGGCGATGGGGTGGTCGATGCACCAGGCCGAAATCGAGCCGCGGCCCTTCATGGCTGCGGCTCCGCGGTCTTGGCCAGGGCGGGCGGGTCACTAAGCACCTGGACGTGGCTGCCCGGCTTGAGCCGCGACTGGCCATCGCTCACCAGTTGGTCGCCGGCGTTCACCCCCTTGATGATGTGCAGGTCGCTGTCCTGGTACACCATCACCACCGGCACGCTCTCGACCTTGTCACCCTTGATCCGGTACACGAAGTGTTGCTCCAGCCCGCGTTGGACCACGGTCGGCGGTACCACCAGGGCGTCCTTGTCGAGGGCGGTCTGGATCTTCAGCGTCACCAGTTGCCCGGGCCATAGCCGTTGCGCGGCGTTGTTGAATTCGGCCTTGGCCCGCAGGGTTCCGGTGTTGGCGTTGATCTGGTTGTCGATGAGGCTCAGGCGCCCCTCGCCGAGCAGCTCACCGCTGGCGCCATCGGCGCCGATGTAAGCCTTGACCAAGGCTTGCTCGGGGGCGGCGATCAACCGTTGCAAGGTGGGCAGCATTTGCTGGGGCAGGGAAAACTCCACCGCGATCGGGTCGATCTGGGTCACCGTGAACAGGCCTTCGGTGTCACCGGTGCGCAGGAAGTTGCCTTCGTCCACGTTGCGAATGCCGACGCGACCGCTCACCGGGGAGCGGATCTGGGTGTAGGACAGTTGCACCTGTGCCGCGTCGATGGCCGCCTGGTTGCCCTGGGCGGTGGCCTTGAGCTGGTTGACCAGCGCCTGCTGCTGGTCATAGGTCTGCTTGGATACGCCGTCGTCGACGCTCAGCAATTTGTAGCGCTTGAGATTGACCTGGGCCACCGCCAGTTGCGCCTGGCTCTCGCCGAGCTGGGCCCGGGCCTGGTCAAGGCTGGCGCGGATCGAGCGGTCGTCGATGGTCGCCAGCAGGTCCCCTTTCTTGACCCGTTGCCCTTCCTTGACCAGCAGCCGGGTGAAGATGCCGTCGATCTGCGGCCGGATGACCACGCTGTGCAGCGACAGGACCGTACCGATGCCACTGGCAAAGCGCGGCACATCCTTTTGCACCACGCTGACGACCCGTACCGGAACGGCGGCGGGAGCGCCGGGCTTGGTGGTCACGGGCCGGAGCACAAACCAGAGGACAAGGGCCGCCAGGGCAACCAACAGCACGACGAGCAGGACGGTTTTCTTCTGGGTGTGCATGGATATGAAGGGCCGGTTCGGGACACAGGAGTTTGAGCTTTCTTATATAGCGTTACGAGCCGGTCAGGAAGGTGACCGCTAACTGACAGGCTTGTCAGTTTTGTCCTGGCTTGCCGTCAGATGAATGGTTGTGCCAGATGAAACTGCCCTGCGCGCGGTGATATCGGGCAGGTATACTGCCGCCTTTCGCGGCTCGCCCTTCGGGCCCGACTTGCATGCATGACCCGGAGCCTTACATGACTTCCCCGACACCTTCGCCTGCGGACGATCTCCCCGGCGGCGAACAGGCCGATTTGCCCGACAGCGATGTTTCCTGCGCCGAGGACGCCAAAGCGGCGATCCCAGCCTTCAAATTCCCGTTCAAACCCGGTGAACTGGCTGCGGCCAAGGGCGCCGGCCAGCAGCCGTGGTACAAGAACGGCGCGAAGAATGGCCATACCAAGACCCCGGGCGCCGCGCCTCCCGGCACGCGTCGTTCGATGGGCAAGCGCTAATATCATCCTTCACGCACGGGGGCGACTTCAGTTCGCGACCCGTGCGCCTGCCAGGCTTCCACTCAATTCGTAAGCCGTCAGCTCAGCCTGGTGCGCGGCGAGGATTTCCGGCAACGAGCCGCGCAGGTACTCGACCCAGGTCTTGATCTTCGCATCCAGGTATTGGCGCGACGGATAGATGGCGTAGAGGTTCAGTTCCTGGGAGCGGTAGTTGGGCATGACCCGCACCAACGTGCCGTTGCGCAAGCCTTCGATGGCGGCGTACACCGGCAATACCCCCACGCCCATGCCGCTGGTGATCGCGGTTTTCATCGCATCGGCGGAGTTCACCAGGAACGGCGAGCTGTTGATGGTGACCATCTCTTGGCCTTCCGGGCCGTCGAACACCCATTTTTCCAGCGGGATGACCGGGCTGACCAGGCGCAGGCAGGCATGGTTTAGCAGGTCGCCGGGCTTTTGCGGGCAGCCGCTGGCTTTCACGTAGGCGGGCGACGCACAAACGATGCTGTAGGTGATCCCCAGGCGCTGGGAGACGAAGCCCGAATCCGGTAGTTCGCTGGCGAGCACGATGGAGACGTCGTAACCCTCGTCGAGGATGTCCGGCACCCGGTTGGCCAGGGTCAGGTCGAAGGTCACATCCGGATGCGTCTTGCGGTAGCGGGCGATGGCGTCGATCACGAAATGCTGGCCGATACCGGTCATGGTGTGGACCTTCAACTGCCCGGCGGGGCGTGCATGGGCATCGCTGGCCTCGGCTTCCGCCTCTTCCACGTAAGCCAGGATTTGCTCGCAGCGCAGCAAGTAGCGTTTACCCGCCTCTGTCAGGGCAATGCGGCGAGTGGTGCGGTTGAGCAGGCGGGTTTGCAGATGGGCTTCCAGGTTGGAAACTGCGCGCGAGATGTTGGCCGTCGTGGTGTCCAGTTGCGCGGCGGCAGCGGTGAAACTGCCAGCTTCGGCAACACAACTGAACGCGCGCATGTTTTGCAAGGTGTCCATGGAGGGCTCTCTTGGGAGGTGGCAAATTGTGACATGAAGTTACAGAGATGCGGGACCCGACTAATGGATTATCGCGTCAACGGTAACAAAGATTCGCAGAAAGGTCGGCTTATCGCCGTTTGATGGGCTGCCTAGAATTGCCACCAATCCTGGGTCACTGATTCCTGTGGGAGCGAGCTTGCTCGCGATGAGGCCATCACATTCAACACCTGAGGTGAATGTTCGAACGCCATCGCGAGCAAGCTCGCTCCCACAAGTTTTGCGTTAACAGGCAGCCATCCTCGTCGTCATGCTCCATCTCAGGAATTTTGCGCAAGTGCCGCGTTGCATCAGCAGAGAGCTGAAGACTCTCAGTGTTTGGGTTTTAACGTTAACCATCAGCGGTTGCATCGGCACAGGCGCAATTGCGCCGCAAAGCCAGGTACTACCGGCCAATCAACTGGCGACCGATGCCGCCATCCGCGAGGCCGCCCGCGATGCCCACTGGCCCACCCGCCAGTGGTGGCAAGCCTACGGTGACCGGCAACTGGATCGCTGGATCGACCTGGCCGTGCAGGGCAGCCCGAGCCTGGCCATGGCCGCGGCCCGGGTGCGCCAGGCCAAGGCCATGGCCGGCGTTGCCGAGGCCGCCGAGGCGCTGCAGATCAATGGCGAGTCGACCCTCAAGCGCCATGGCTGGCCCACCGATCAGTTCTACGGCCCGGGCGAGTTGGCCGACACCACCACCTGGGACAACAATGCTTCCCTGGGTTTGAGCTATGCCTTGGACCTGTGGGGCCGCGAGCGCAATACCAGCGAGCGGGCGGTCGATCTGGCCCACGTGAGCGTCGCCGAGGCGCGACAAGCGCAACTGGAACTGCAGAACAACATTGTGCGTGCCTACATCCAGTTTTCGTTGCACTACGCCCAGCGCGAGATCGTCGCCGCGACCCTCCGGCAACAACAGCAGATTCTCGACCTGGCGCAAAAGCGCCTGGACGGTGGCATCGGCACCCAATTCGAAGTCAGCCAGGCCCAGGCGCCCCTGCCCGAGACCCATCGCCAACTCGACGCCCTGGACGAAGCCATCGCCTTGAGCCGCAATCAATTGGCGGCCCTGGCGGGCAGGGGGCCCGGAGCGGGCGCACAGTTGCAACGTCCCACCCTGGCCCTCGGCGCGGCCTTGAAGCTGCC
This sequence comes from Pseudomonas medicaginis, assembly GCF_965119365.1. Classification (NCBI taxonomy): domain Bacteria; kingdom Pseudomonadati; phylum Pseudomonadota; class Gammaproteobacteria; order Pseudomonadales; family Pseudomonadaceae; genus Pseudomonas; species Pseudomonas medicaginis. The sequence goes on along the minus strand of NZ_OZ221631.1, from coordinate 6,100,236 downwards.
GTCGGCCTTGCCCGCCGAACTGCTCGGCCAGCGTCCGGATGTGGTTGCCGGGCGTTGGCAAGTGGCGGCCCAGGCCCGGGGCATCGATGTGGCCCGGGCCGGTTTTTATCCCAATGTCGATCTGGTGGGCAGCATCGGCTACATGGCGACCGGCGGCGGGGCGCTGGAGTTTCTGACAGGCAAGAAGCTCACCTACAGCGTCGGGCCGGCCATTTCGTTGCCGATCTTCGACGGCGGACGCCTGCGTTCGCAGTTGGGTGAAGCAGCGGCCGGTTATGACGTCGCCGTCGCGCATTACAACCAGACCCTGGTCAATGCGCTCAAGAGCATTTCCGATCAACTGATCCGTCGCCAGTCCATGGACAAGCAACAGGCCTTCGCCGCTGAATCGGTGGCTGCCGCCCAGCGCACCTACGACATTGCCATGGTTGCCTTCCAGCGCGGCCTGACCGATTACCTCAACGTGCTCAACGCCCAGAGCCTGTTGTTCAAGCAGCAACAGGTGCGACAGCGGGTGGAGGCGGCGCGCCTGACGGCCCATGCCGACCTAGTGACCGCGCTGGGTGGCGGGCTAGACGCCGGCAGTGATGTGCCCGCGCAATGAATCACTGCAACCGTACTGTGGCGAGGGAGCTTGCTGCTGCGTGGGTGAGAAGCACCCATATGAAGGGACCGTTGCGCAGCGCTCATATCAAGGGGCTGCTGCGCAGCCCAACGGGGATAAATCCCCTCGCCACTGGGGCAGTGTTTTCCTTGGTCGAGTGTTGCCTATGACGCCGCTATTTGCCCCCATGCGCTGGCTGTATCGCCTCGAATGGCGTCGGGGTTTCTTCGACTGGGCCCGCAGCGATGGGGTGACCTGGGTCTATATCTTCAAGGTCCTGTTCGCCGCGTTCCTGACCTTGTGGCTGGCGATGCGCCTGGAGTTGCCACAACCGCGCACGGCCATGATCACCGTGTTCATCGTCATGCAGCCCCAGAGCGGCCAGGTGTTCGCCAAGAGTTTCTACCGCTTGCTCGGCACCCTGGCCGGTTCGGCGGCGATGGTGGCGTTGATCGCCTTGTTTGCCCAGGACACCGAGCCGTTTCTCGCTTGTCTGGCGATCTGGGTCGGCCTCTGTTCGGCGGGGGCGGCGCGTTATCGCAACTTCCGCGCCTATGGTTTCGTGCTGGCCGGCTACACCGCGGCGATGATTGGCCTGCCGGCCCTGGCCCATCCGCAAGGCGCATTCATGGCGGCGGTCTGGCGGGTGCTGGAAATTTGCCTGGGGATTCTCTGCGCCACCCTGGTCAGCGCTGCGATCCTGCCGCAAACCGCCAGTGCCGCCATGCGCAATGCCTTGTACCAGCGCTTCGGAGTATTTGCGCTGTTCGTCACCGATGGCCTGCGTGGGCGTAGCCAGCGGGAGGCCTTCGAAGCGCGCAACGTGGGTTTCATTGCCGAAGCGGTGGGCCTGGAAAGCCTGCGCAGCGTGACCGTGTTCGAAGACCCGCACATGCGCCGACGCAACGGCCGGCTCAGTCGCTTGAACAGCGAATTCATGGGCATCACCACCCGCTTCAACGCCTTGCACCAATTGCTCGAGCGCTTGCGCAGCAGCGCGGCGGAACATGTGGTCAACGCCATCGAGCCGGGCTTGCAAACGTTGGCCGAACTGCTCGACGGTTTCAGTGGCCGCGCCCTGACCGATGCCGATGCGGGCCGTCTGGCGGCGGCGCTGGCCGAGTACAAGGCCGAGCTGCCGGCCCAGGTGCGAAGGCTGCGGGCGTTGTTCCAGGAAACGGCGCCCAGCGATGGGCAGCAGCTGGATTTCCACACGGCCTACGAGTTGCTTTATCGCTTCGTCGAAGACCTGCATGGCTACGCCCAGACCCATGCCTCCCTGGCCGATCATCGCCACGAACGTGAGCGCTGGGACGAGCCGTTCGTGCCGCAGACCAACTGGCTGGCCGCCACGGCATCGGGTGTTCGCGCCGCCTTCATCCTGTTGGTGCTGGGCAGTTACTGGGTCGCCACGGCCTGGCCGAGCGGCGCGACCATGACGATGATCGCTGCCGCCACCGTGGGCCTGTCGGCCGCGACGCCGAACCCCAAGCGCATGGCTTTCCAGATGGCCTGCGGCACGTTGTTCGGGGCGTTGATCGGCTTTGTCGAGATGTTCTTCCTCTTCCCGCTGATCGACGGTTTCCCTTTGCTCTGCGTGATGCTGGCGCCGGTGATCATGCTCGGTTCGTTCCTCAGCTCGCGGCCGAAATACGCCGGGGTCGGGCTGGGGCTGCTGATCTTTTTCAGCACCGGTTCGGTGCCGGACAACCTGACGGTCTACAACCCCTACGCCTTCATCAACGATTACATTGCGATGATCCTCGGCATGCTGGTGTGTGCCGCGGCCGGGGCAATCATTCTGCCGCCCAACAGTCGCTGGTTGTGGCGCCGGCTCGAACAGGATTTGCGCGAGCAAGTGGTGTTGGCCATCAGTGGCAAGCTCAAGGGCCTGGCATCGAGCTTCGAAAGTGGTACCCGCGACTTGCTGCATCAGGCCTACGGGCTGGCGGCGGGGCAGCCTCGGGTGCAACGGGACTTGTTGCGCTGGATGTTCGTGGTGCTGGAGGTCGGCCACGCGATTATCGAGTTGCGCAAGGAACAGGCGATCCTGCCCGTGCACCCGGCGTATGCCGAAAGCCAACCGTGGCGCCAGGCGATCCGGGTGATGGGGCGGGCGCTGGTGCGGCTGTTCCGCCAACCGAGCCCGTGCAATCTGGAGCGTGCCCTGGTGGCGGTGGACCACGCCATCGGCCGCGTGCAGGCCACCGACGAGCCCTTCGCCCCGCATTTCGACACCTCGGCCCTGCGTCGGGTGAAAAGCTACCTGCATTTCATCCGCACCTCCTTGCTCGACCCGCAATCGCCATTGGCCGGCTATGCCATGCCACATGCCACACCGCTTCCCCAGGAAACCGAACATGCCCCGTGAGATCGCCTTCCATGGCGTGTACATGCCCACCATGACCCTGATGTTTTTCATCGCCGCCGGCCTGGCCTGGACCTTGGACCGCTTTCTGTCGGGGTTGGACCTGTACCGCTTCTTCTGGCACCCGGCGTTGTTGCGCCTGAGTCTGTTTACCTGTCTGTTCGGCGCGTTGGCGCTGACGGTCTACCGTTGAGATCGATGCGATGAAAAAGTTTTTCAGCCTGCTGGCGACGCTATTGGTACTGGCCCTGGCGCTGTGGATCGGCCGTACGCTGTGGGTCCATTACATGAACACGCCCTGGACCCGCGATGGGCGGGTGCGGGCCGACATCATCAATGTGGCCGCCGATGTCAGCGGCGAGGTGGTCGAGGTGCCGGTGCGCGACAACCAATTGGTGAACAAAGGTGACCTGCTGATGCGCATCGACCCCGAGCACTACCGCATCGCTGTGAAGCAGGCGCGCTCGCTGGTGGCGTCACGCAAGGCCACTTGGGAGATGCGCAAGGTCAATGCCCATCGGCGTGCCGACCTGGACAGCCTGGTGATCTCCCGGGAAAACCGCGACGACGCCAGCAACATCGCCGACTCGGCCCTGGCCGACTACCAGCAGGCCCAGGCGCAATTGGAGGCCGCGCAGTTGAACCTGTCGCGCACCGACGTTCGGGCGGCGGTGGATGGCTACGTCACCAACCTCAACGTGCACCGGGGCGACTACGCGCGCATCGGCGAGGCGAAAATGGCCGTGGTGGACATGCATTCGTTCTGGGTCTACGGCTTTTTCGAAGAGACCAAGTTGCCCAAGGTGCGGGTCGGCGATTCGGCGCAGTTGCAACTGATGAGTGGCGAAGTGCTCAGGGGCCATGTGGAAAGCATCTCCCGTGGCATCTACGATCGGGACAACCCCGAAAGCCGCGAACTGATCGCCGACGTGAACCCGACCTTCAACTGGGTTCGCCTGGCCCAGCGTGTGCCGGTGCGCATTCATCTCGACGAAGTACCCGATGGGGTGCTGCTGGCGGCGGGGATGACTTGCACGGTGGTGGTAGAACCCCACGACAAGCGCTGAGGCATTGCATCATTTGTGGGTGATGGTGAGATTTGGTCCACACCACAGATCCCCAGTGGAAGCGAGCCTGCTCGCGATAGCGGTGGGTCAGATTGCACTGATATTGACTGTGCCGGCGTCTTCGCGAGCAAGCCCGCTCCCACAGTTTTTTCGGGGTGATGGTGAGATTTGGTCCACACCACAGATCCCCTGTGGGAGCGGGCTTGCTCGCGATAGCGGAGGGTCAGTAAAGGAAAACTGTGCTGATCTGACGCCCTCGCGAGCAAGCGCACACAGTGGATTTTCGGTGGGGCATGGCTTGTGTTCGCCCCGGATCCCTGTGGCGAGGGGATTTATCCCCGTTCGACTGCGCAGGCAGTCGCCATCTGCCTGATGCGGTGTCTGCCAGTACGCCGTGCTGCCAGGTTTGGGGCTGCTTCGCAGCTCAGCGGGGATAAATCCCTCGCCACAAAAGAGCTTATTGCTGACGTATTTAAAGTGTTCCACCCAGGCCGAACCGTTTCCTCAAACCCTTCTCCAGCAACCCCTTGGGCAACACGCCTGCCATCAAGGGCAACGCCCGGCTGCCGTTGCCCAGGCGCAGCAGGCGGGGAGGCTTGGGTTGTTGGACGGCCTTGAGCAGTCCGGCGGCGAATTCGTTGGCTGGGGTGGGGTTGTCCTGGGAGGCCTTGGCCCGGGCGCGGATGCCATCGCGCAGGGGCCACCAGGGTGATTGTTCGCTGATCAGCTGTTCGGCTTCATGGCCGGCATTCTTGGCGAAACTGGAGGCGATCGCGCCGGGCTGGACCTCCATCACGCGGATGCCGAACGGCGCCAGCTCCATGCGCAAGGCATCGCTCAGGGCATGCACCGCCGCTTTCGAGGCGCAATAAGCGCCGGCAAATGGCGTGACCAGCACCCCGGAAACGCTGCCGATATTCACCACCAGCCCCTTGGCCCGCCGCAATACCGGAAACAGTGCCCGGGTGACCCCGACGATGGCGAACACGTTGGTTTCGAACTGGCGCTGCATGGCCGGCACGCCGCCGTCCAGCAGCGGGCCCATGGCGCCGTAGCCGGCATTGTTGACCAACACATCCAGGCCACCGTGTTGCTGGTTGATCCGCTCACCCAACTGCTCCAGGGCCTGGCCGTCGTTGACGTCCAATTGCACCGCGGTGAACCCGGCAGTGGCGAGTGTCGCCACGTCTTCAGCCTTGCGCGCCGTGGCCCAGACCTGATAGCCCACGGCCTTGAAGGCGTCGGCGAGGGCGCGGCCAATGCCGCTGGAACATCCGGTAATCAACGCAACAGGCATGGCGTGTTCCTTGTGCAAAAAAGTGTGGGAGGGTAATCAGTTGGAAAAGCTGCCATGCAACCGCTCGGCGCGAAACTCCAGGGTCTGCGGGCGATAACCCGGACGCAGGGGCGGCAGGGGCAAGCAGTCTTGCCAGTCGGCGCCCGCCTGTAATTCGCCTGGGCCACGGTAGCGCGGTGCGTCGTAGGGATTGTCGGCCAGGTTGATGGTGTCGCCAGGCGCATAGGCCGCGACCCGCCAGCGCAACTCGATCAGCGGTACGTCGTTGTTGTTCTTCAAAGTCAGCGACAGTGGTCGGTCGGCGGGGCATTGTCCGGGGGCATAGCCGATGCGCAGTTCCAGGCGCTCCAGTTGCCGGGTCTCGCGGCTTTCCTGCCAGAGCACCCACACGGCGACCAGTCCCAGCCCGATGAAGGCCGCCAGGGAAACCGGCAAGGCCTTGGCCGGGTAACGCAACAGCAGGATGAGCCAGGTGATGACCAACAAGACGCCGATAAGCATGGTGAAAGCCTCCGTTACCGTAGGCACATCCTACCGAAGGGCGCGGGCAATGTTGAAGCAATGATGTCTACGCATCACCTTCTTGAAAAAAAGCCCCCACCCAACCCACTGCGGATAGGGGACGCAGTGGGCTGGATGGGGGCTTCTTGTACGGCTGATCGTTGCTGCTGGTTACTGCGCGATGGTCTTCACCGAGACGCCACGTTCGATCGGGGTGGAGCGACCGTAGATGTCTTCGAAACGCTCGATGTCGTCTTCGCCCAGGTAGCTGCCGGACTGCACTTCGATGATTTCCAGCGGGATCTTGCCCGGGTTGCGCAGGCGGTGGACCGACGCGATCGGGATGTAGGTCGACTGGTTTTCGCAGAGCAGGAACACGTTTTCGTCGCAGGTCACTTCAGCGGTGCCGCTGACCACGATCCAGTGTTCGGCACGGTGATGGTGCATCTGCAGCGACAGGCACGCGCCCGGCTTGACCGAGATGTGCTTGACCTGGAAGCGACCACCCATGTCCACCGAGTCATAGGAACCCCACGGACGATAGACTTCGCAGTGGTTCTGAGTCTCGGTACGGCCCTGTGCGTTGAGGGTGTTGACCATCTGTTTCACGCCTTGGACCTTGTCCTTGTGGGCGATCATCATGGCGTCCTTGGTTTCCACCACCACGATGTTTTCCAGGCCGATCACCGACACCAGCTTGCCGTTGCCGTGGATCATGCAGTTGCGGCTGTCCTGGACGACGACGTCGCCCTTGGTGACGTTGCCGTTGCTGTCTTTTTCGTTGACTTCCCACAACGAAGCCCAGCAGCCGACATCGCTCCAGCCGGCCGACAACGGTACCACGCAGGCACGCTGGGTCTTTTCCATCACGGCGTAGTCGATGGAGTTGTCCGGGCAGCAGGCGAAGGTGGCTTCGTCGAAGGTGATGGTGTCGGCCGTCTGCTCACTGCGCTCCAGGGTCAGCAGGCAGGTGTCGTAGATGTCCGGATCGTGCTTTTTCAGCTCTTCGAGGAAACGGCTGGCGCGGAACAGGAACATGCCGCTGTTCCAGAAGTAACCGCCGGCCTCGACGAACTCGGTGGCACGCTTGACGTCGGGTTTTTCGACGAAGTGCGAGACGCGGCTAACGCCCTCGGGCAGCAGCGCATCGTTGGTCGACTTGATGTAGCCGTAGCCGGTTTCCGGTTTGGTGGCCGGTACGCCGAACAGCACCATTTCGCCACGCTCAGCAGCCACGGTGGCCAGGGCCAGGGCGCGTTGCAGGGCTTTCTGGTCGTCGATCACGTGGTCGGCCGGCAGCACCAGCATCAACTCGTCGCGGCCTTCATTGACCAGCATCATCGCCGTCAGCGCCACGGCTGGCGCGGTGTTGCGCCCGAACGGTTCCATCAGGATGCGCTGGGCTTCGAGCTTACGGTTGTTCAACTGCTCGTTGACGATGAAACGGTGGTCTTTGTTGCAGACCACGATCGGCGTGTCCATGCCTTCGAACACCAGGCGCTCGAGGGTCTGCTGGAACAGGGTGTGTTCACCGGTCAGGGCCAGGAACTGTTTAGGGAATTGCTTGCGCGAAAGCGGCCAAAGACGTGAGCCACTACCACCTGACAAGATCACCGGAATCATGTTTGTTACTCCTTGAAGCGAAATGGTTGTTAGAGCTACTGCGTTCTGTCGTTTCACTCTCTTGTTTTTGTTCCGTACCCGACTGGCAGCTGTGTTCAGTGTGGGAGCGAGCTTGCTCGCGATGGCGGCGTATCAATCGACATTCATGTTGAAGTCAGATAGCTATCGCGAGCAAGCCCGCTCCCACAGGGGGACAGCGTCAATCGGGTGAATTGATCAGCGGGTCGACACGGGGCGTTTCACCCACACTGGCGACAGGCTGCTGCCTGAACCGGTGACGTACAGCACGGCCGCTTCACCGCGCTCCAGGGCCACGGGCTTGAGATCGCCGACTTTCTTGTCGCCTTCGAACAGGGCCAGGGAGACTTTCACCGGGTTGATTTCACGCTCGCCACGGCCCTTGGCGGCCACGTTCGGCACCACTTCGGTCTTGCCGTCGGCAGTCTTGAGGGTCAGTGCCTTGTCGCTGAGGTTCTGTACCCGGACCAGGGACTTCTGCTTGTTCTTGAACGGCGGTTCTTCGATCAGTTGAGGCTGGCCGCTGGCATTGTTGACCAGCGTGTAATAGTGATCGGAGGCCAGTTTCACCGGTACGCTCTGGCTGCCGACCTTGGCGCTGTAGTCGCCGCCGGGCATGAAGCTGAAGTCGCTGCTGGCCAGGGGGGCTACGTCGCTGATGTTGGTGCTGCCGACGGTGGCGCTGACTTCGGCGTTGCTGGCGTTGTACACCCGCACGAAGCTCGAGCCTTTTGGCGCGACCGGACCATACAGGGCCGAGTCACCGGCAAAGGCGGACAGTGAAAGGGCGCTCATGCTGGCGACGAGGGCAACGGCCTTGAAGGAGCGAGCAGCGAGACGGCGAGGAGTAGTGTTGAAAGTCATGGTGGACCTCTCTTTCAGTTTTGCGCCCGGTCGGGCGTCTCGGATGGGGTGTTGGCGGCTACGTTCTGTTGACGCGCACCGGCTTGCTTGAGCTCTGCGACCCACTGTGGGTCGGCGTCGCCGATTTCGTTGTTCACGGGCAGATAACGTTCAGGGAACTCCCAGATCAGCACCTGTGGCGGGCTGTTCTTGAAGGCATCGCTCTTGAGGTAGCTGAGCATCGGCAGAATCGGGCCGTGGCCGTCTTCGGCGTAGTTCACGACGTCGCTGTGCAGGGCTTGCTTGAGTGCACCGACGAAGTTCCAGTTGGGGTTGGCGCTGTAGCTGGTGCCGATCAGGGCCACGGGCACCTGGGCATCGGCAAACAGCGCGTCGCCTTCGGCCGGCTGGTCGTCGGCTTCGCGGGTGTTGCGCTTGACCAGCGGCTCCTGGGCCGGCATCAGGTTTTCGAACAGCGGGTCCAGGGGCAGGAACTGGCGCAGGTCGCCCTTGTGGGTGATTTTCTCCGCAGGTTCCGTGACAAAACGTTGTGGTTCGCCGTTGAGCGGTGCGCGTTCGGCAATGACCTTGGCCAGGTTCTCGGCCGCGACCTGGGCACCTTCCGGGGTCCAGTGGGTGTCGGTGCGCAGGAACACTTGCTGGCCACTTTGCTTGGCCTGTTGCAGCGGGCCGAGCAGGTCAGGCGCAAGGATCTTGTCGGCCGCGACGCGAGCATGGAAGTCCTGGTAGAGGTTGGCGTGAATGCTCGATGGCTTCACTTCGCCCAGGTGCTCGGGATACAGCCGCGCCTTGGCCGGCACGATCGCCATGACCAGGGTGATGCCTTGTTCCTTGAGCTTCTGGCGCACGCCTTCGATCAGCGCGTAGTTGCCTTGCAGGTTCAGTTCTTCATTGACGATCGGGTTGAACTCTTCGTCGCTGTACAGCCATTGGTCGCGGCCCAGGACCACGCCTTTGCGGCCTTCGTTGAACAGCTTGTAGTCCAGCGCGGCCCAGATGTTGGTGCCCAGGCGTTTGATCGGGAACTCGTCGTCGTAGTGGGTTTCCACGGCCTTGGTCCAGCGCCCGTTGAGCACGGTCGCATCGGGGTTGGTGCTGAAGCCGAAGAAGCTGCGCATCGACCACAGGCCCAGCGCTGTCAGGATCGACATGAACAGTGCGATGTAAAAGATGCGTAATGAGCGGGTCATGTTCAGATCCCTCAGAACTGGAAGTAAAGGAACGGCGAGAAGCTTTGCGCCGAGAGTTTGAGAATCGAGGCGATGAACAGCAGCAGCACCAGGGCGCGCATCACGTAGCGCGACCAGTCCACGGTCCAGTAGGCCGGTTGCACCTGGGCTTCGACGCCGACGGTGTAGCCCGGCTCGTGGATCGTCGCTGGGTTGTCACCCGGCACGGCCTTGATCATCCCCGGTTGCGCGGTGGCCGGACCGTTGGCTTCGGTGTTGACCTCAGGCTTGGCCTTGACCGGCGGACGGTTGGTGTAGAAGTCCCGCAGGCCGAAGAAGGCGAGGGTGAGGTAGGCCACCACCAGCGTGGCGATCTGCAGACCGGTGAGGTTGGCGCGGGTCAGTTCCGACAGCGACCAGTCGCCGAAGCTGAACATGGCGCTGTACATGCGACCGGCCACATGCAGGTTTTCGGCACGGAAGATCACCCAGCCCATCACCACCAGCAGGAAGGTCAGCGCCCAGCGGATCGGGTTGATGCTGCGCGGCGTGGTATTGATACCCACGGCTTTTTCGATGGCCAGCCACATGCCGTGCCAGGCACCCCAGATCACGTAGGTGATGTTCGCGCCGTGCCACAGGCCACCGAGCAGCATGGTCAGGAACAGGTTGCGATAGGTCATCAGCGTGCCTTTGCGGTTACCGCCCAGGGTGATGTAGAGGTAGTCACGCAGCCAGGTCGACAGGCTGATGTGCCAGCGGCGCCAGAACTCGGTGATCGACTGGCTGATGTAGGGCTGCTTGAAGTTTTCCATGAAGCGGAAACCCATCATCAGACCCAGGCCGATGGCCATGTCGCTGTAGCCGGAAAAGTCGAAGTACAGCTGCGCGGTGTAGGCCAGGGCACCAAGCCAGGCATCGCCCGTGGTCGGGTTCTGCAAGGCGAAGCAATGGTCGGCCACCACCGCCAGAGTGTCGGCGATGAACACTTTCTTGATGAAGCCCTGCATGAAGCGCGTGCAGCCTTCGGAGAACTTGTCCAGCGTGTGGGTGCGGTTGTTGAACTGGTCGGCCAGGTCGCGGAAACGCAACACGGGGCCGGCGATCAAGTGCGGGAAAATGGCCACGAACGCTGCGAAGTCGATCAGGTTGCGAGTCGCCGGCGTGTCACCGCGATAGACGTCGATGATGTAGCTGATGGACTCGAAGATGTAGAACGAGATCCCGATCGGCAACAGCACGTGGGTCAGGATGAACGGGTTGAGACCGAAGCTGGTGATGATGGCGTTGAGGCTGTCCACGCCGAAGTTGGCGTATTTGAAATAGCCCAGGATGGCCAAGTCCACGCCCACACCGAGCAACAGCCAGCGCTGGGCCGGTTTGGTGCGTACACCGGCGGCGCCAACTTTCAGGCCGATCCAGTAGTTCCACAGGGTCACGCCGGCGAACAGCGCGAGGAAGTCCACCCGCCACCAGGCATAAAACACGTAGCTGGCGATCAGCAGCAGCAGGTTGCGATAGCGTTGCCCGCTCAAGTAGTACAAGCCGAGAAAGATCGGCAGGAACAGGAACAGGAACACGTTGGATGAAAATACCATCCCGATCTCTCCATGTTGAATCAACAGTCAAGGGCCAGAGCCCCCCCAAACCCCCCCATGAAAACCGGGAGGTTGATTACATCCGAAACAGACCACATTCCCCTGTGGGAGCGAGCTTGCTCGCGATGAGGGCGCATCAGTCGACATCATTGGTGAATGTCAGATCGCTATCGCGAGCAAGCTCGCTCCCACAGGGTTTCGAGTGTGTCTACGAACCTTTGCCTTTCTCGTTGGCCGGGTCGTACACCCGGGTCAAGTCCCCGCCGAGGCGGAAGGTCTTGAACGGTTGCATTTCATGCTTGCGTTCCAGCACATCCTCGGAGCAGGTGTAGAGGCTGCAGAACGGTTCGAGCCAGGCGAATTTCGAGTCGACCTTCAGGTCTTTCATGTCCTGCTCTTCGCCGTTCTTCTCTTCGAAGATCTCCGGGTCTTTCACCCCGGCCAGTACCCGGTCACCCAGTCGCTTGAGGGCACCGTTGTTTTCCTGGCGCAGGTCCACACCGTTGACCTGGGCGAAGCTGGCGATCATCGCCAGTGGCGGCAGGGCGTAGTTGTGGTAGGACAAGGCCCGTTGCTTGCGCTTGAGTTCGTTGGGCAGGAAACCGTCGGCATCGATCTGGTTGACGCCGACCTTGTATTCCTTGACGGCCCAGTCGAACAGGTCGCGACGGTTGGTTGCCACGGACGTGGCCATCACCGACCAGGCGGCCCAGTAGGAATGGTTGTTGGTCTTGTCCAGCGGCAGGTTGTCCCAGTCGCTGACCACCTGGTCGGCCATCCGGCTGAACCAGCCTTCGATCAGTTGCGCCTGCTCCGGGTGATTGGCCAGTGGGCGGGACTCGGAGAACTTCAGGCGCACATAGGCCGAAGCCATGCTGCCCAGCGCCCATTTGCGCATGGACTTGCCGGTGTGGTTGAAGTCCTTGGACATCAGCGCATCGGCCTGGGCCCAGGCGGTCAGCCAGTTCAGTGTGCATTCCAGTTGCTCGGGCCGGCCGTCACGCATGAACTGCATGACTTGCTTGCTGACGCCACGCTCGATCCTGGTGATGTCGGCCGTGCTGTCGCGGAAGGCTTTTTCCGATTTCACGTTCAACGTCGCGCGGGCCTTGTCGGAGCCCTCGTACTTGCTGCGAAATTGCAGGGCACCGGTGTAGGGCGTCGGCGTGGCGTCGCAACCTTTGGCCGCGTCGCCGGCCTTGACCTTCTCGATCGGGGCGAAATAACCCTGGGGCGGGCGCAGCGGGGCCGCCGCCTGCGTGGCCCCGGCAAACATCGCCAGGGTCAGCAGGGAGGGCGCCAGCAGCGTTTTCAACGTTCGGGTGCGCGTGGTACTGGTCATGAGACGAGACCTCATTGTCCGATTTGAGCCGTCTGTTGCCCGGCTTGCGGAGATGCGTTGCGTTTGCAGACTTTCGCTTCGATTTGCAGCGGTTCTTTACCGGCTTCAGGGCCTTGGACTTCAACGGCTAGCAGGTTCTGAGAAGCCCAGTCCTCGTCGGTGCGCAATTGGAAGGCGAAACGTCCGTCGGTGTCGGAGGTATCCGGTTTTTCGATCTTGATATCCTCGTGGCGCCCATTCATGTACCAGAGGGTGGCTTGCAAGGTTTTCACCGAGGTGTCGGCGAAGCGGATGTCGACCTGGTGACTGCCATTACGCAGATCCATGTTCTTGCTGTTGACCATCAGTTCGTTCTTGCCCGGCTTGAGCGCGGTCTTGCTGCTCATCTGTGCCGGCTTGCCTTCGCAACCGTTGTTGTCCAGCAGCGCCATCATCTGGCGGTAGATGGTTTCCTGGTCCAGGCGATACAGCGGCGAGAATTCCCAGATGAGAATCTTCGGCGGATTCTTCTGGAAATCTTCGCTGCCCAGGTACTGGATCATCGCGCCTTCCAGGCCACCGCCAGGGAAGGCGACGTTGAGGATATCGGCGCCGATGGCTTCCTGCAGGAAACCGGCGAAGTTGTAGTTCTTGCCGCTGTGACTGGTGCCCACGAGGGTGATCTGCGGGTTGCCGGAATCGCCGAACAGGTCGCCGTCGCCGGCCTCGCCCTTGGGTTCGGTGGTGAACTGGTCCATGTACTGGATCGCATAGCTGGTGCCGCACAGCTGCCCGGCCATGTTGTGCAGGGTGCCGGTCTTGCCCATGCGGCCGGACTTCTTGGTCTCGAACTCACGCTTGGGAATGTCGGCGAAGGCGGGGATCTGCTTGACCTTCTCGGCGACGATCTTGGCCGTGCGCTGGGCGCCATATGGCGTCCAGTGCTGGTCGCCGCGGAAGTAGAAATCGTGGGCCGGCAGGGTATCCGGCAGGTTCTCGTTGGTCAGCGGCGACAGGTCCGGCACTACATAGCCCATCTGGGCGAAACGGCCGAGCATGGATTTGTAGTTGGTCAGGGCTTTCTCAAAGTCGAAAGCGGCCTTTTCCTGTGGGTTGAGTTTGTTGCGGTTCACCAGGCCCCGGGTCGGTTGGTAGACGAGCACCAGCTCGACGCCTTTTGCCTTGAACGCATCGTGCAACTGCTGCATGCGCTTGTAGCCGGCCGGGGTGGTGTTGAATTCGGTACGCAGGTCTTCCTGGGTCCGGAACAGCCAGTCGCCCTGGGCCTGCACCAGCGTGGTGAAGTTCTGCTGGTAGCGCGTGGTGTAGTTCTTCGCGTCGTGGGCCGCCGGGCACAGGTTGCAGCACGGTTCGGCGGTGAAGCTCGGGGCCTTGATGTCATCGGCGCGCGCGCCGCTTGCCGCGGCGAGAATGCCGGCCGTCAGGGCGGACAGGCCCAGGAGTTTGATCATCTGTGGGTTCATAAAGGTCATCCTCAGTCCCGCAATTCGGTCTGGCGTTCGACAGGGTCGATCAGCACGGCTTTCTGCTGGCGCACCAGCAGGTCGAGAATTTCATCCTGGCGCTCGCCGAGGATTCCCGAAAAGCTGATGCCACTGGATTTGGTCGGCGCGAGCATGGACACGCGGTACAGCTCAACACTCAATGGCGAATCGATGGACAACGGGCCACTGCCATTGGCTGCCAATTCCCCCCCTACCACGATCAGCGAGACCTGGGCGTCGAACGGGTCGAGCTTGATGTCCCGGTCGGTGTCGGACAGGTCCTTGATGTGGCCGTAGAGACCGGTCAGGCCATTGGCCATGGACACGTTTTCGTAGAGGCGGATGTTCACGCTGTTACGAATCCGGATGCCGTGGCGGCGGTTGCTGATCACTTTGTTGCCCCACAGCAGGTTGTCACCACTCTCGTACAGCGTGATGCCGTCGGTGTGGTTCTTGTAGATCTCGTTGTAGGCGATCAGGTTGTTGACGCTGTTACGGTCGATCACCAGGCCCGAGAGTTTGTTGTCGTAGCTGCGGTTGTTGAAAATGAAGCTGTCGTTGACCTCACGGGAAATAATGATCCCGTGCTTCTTCTTGGTCCCGTAGACGGTGTTGTCGGCAATGATCAGCCGATGGGAACGGTCGTGGGGGTCGATGCCGTAGACGATGTTGTCTTTGTAGGTATTGCCCTTGACCACGAAGTCGTTGGTTTCGTAGCAGTAGAAGCCGTACCACATGTCCGAGAACTCGGAACCGATGATCCAGCCAGTCGGTTCCGGGCGCTTGAGGACCTTGGCCATGTTCGGCGTGTACTGGGAAATACTCACCCCGTACGACTTACTGTTGGCGTAGCCAAAGCTCGCCATCTTGGTATTGACGATGTAGGTCTCGGTGCCGCCCCAGGCCAGCAGGAATGGACGGAATTCCTTGGCCGAACGGAACGTGGCGGGGCCGTTTTCCTTTTCGCGCCAGCCGGTGACCTTGGTGTCGCGGATGAACATCCGGCCATCGTTGATCAGGAACGAGCCGCCCTCCTGGGACAGGCGCAATTCCTGGGTCTGCTTGTCGATTTCCAGGATGCCTTTCTGGCCGACCACGATCGGAATCTTCGCCAGGTACACACCGGGTGAGGTTTCGATGACGTACTTGGGGACTTTCCTGGCCAGGTCCTTGAGGTTCATGTAGCCGTCGTCAAGGAAGACGGCCTGAGGGATGCCGTGCTGGCGCACCACCCACTCGGCCATCTTGTTGTCGCCGCCGATGAAGTCCTTCAAGGCGTTTTCCTGCATCATCCGGCGCACGCTGATCTTGCCGGGCTTGCTGCGCACGATCTTGGCCGCGACCGCTTCGGCCGTATAGCCTTTGAGGTCGGGCAGGGTCGGCGTGGCCAGCTCCAGCGGTGCGGTCGGCGCGCTGCTGACGGTGTAGGTCTTGGCTCGTTGCAGTTCCTTGACCACGTTGCCCGGCTTGACCACCGGTTCAACGTTGGCGAACGCCGGCGAGCCGGCCAGCAGCATCGCTGCGACCAACAGGCTGATCGAACCTTTCATCGCCTGGCTGTTCCTGAGGTAGCGGTTCATATCGGGCACTCCCATGGCCATTCGCATCAGAAGCGCCAGATCACGTCGACAAAGGCGCGATGCATGTACGAATCGACCTCTTTGCCGTAGGCGTCGCCTGGCTTGAACACGCCGCCACGAAAGCGCACCAGCGCCGACGGCTCATCGATGGACTGGCTCAGCGCGGCCGGCAACAGCCCTTGCTTGAAGTACTTGGTGACGACCAGGTCGACTTCCTGGCCCAGGTCCTTGTCGCCGTCACGCAGCGGCAGGGTCGAGGTGGACAGGATGGCGCCGGTCACGTCGTCGGTAGTGTTTTGCACGGCGTTGATGCCGTTGCTGCCCACCGGCTTGTTGCCGTCCACGCGCCAGAACTTGTGGTACACAAGGCTGGCGTCGTATTCGTCACGCAACTGCCAGGAACCGAACAGGCTGGCGCTCTGGGTGTTGGCCATTTCGCCACGGAACGCTTCGCCGAAGCGGTGGACCCGCGAGCGGGTGCCGGTGAAGTTCGAGCGGTTGCTTTGCAGGCCGTTCTGTTCGTAGTCCTCGCTGGCGCGGGCATAGGCCGCACCGACTTGCCATTGCGGGTCCAGACGAAGGCGGATACCCAGGTCAGTGGCCCAGCCGTCCACGTCATCGCTGCGCTTGGCTTGCGCAGGGCGGGTGCCGTCGGCGTTGAGCGGGTTGACGGTGTCGCGGTCACCGGTCATGCCGGTAAGGCTGGCCCAGTAATTGACGGTGTTGGTGTTGCGCCAGTTGTAGGCGTCACTGTTGGCTTCCAGGCCCAGCCAGGTCAGGTCACCGTTTTCGGTCTTGTCCAGGGTGTCGGTGGCTTCGCCCGGGGTCGGGTAATCGAGGCTGCCATTGTCATGGGAGTGGTGGGCACGGATACCGGCCCATTGGCCTGGCATCCACTGGTAGCCCACGTCGCCATAGACGTGCAGGCGGTCCTTGTCCTTGGGGGACAGTTCCTTGAGGTCGGTGCGGTACTCACTGAAGCGTTCGGCCACGCCGAGGTTGGCCCGCAACAAGGTGGTGTCGAAGGTCCAGTTCAGGGCTTCGATGTTGGTATCGCGCCATTGGCCGTCGTCATTGCGCAGGCGCTGGCGACCGAACTTCAACTGCTCGCCCGGGTAGGGGGTCAGGCCGCTGTAGCCGATCCAGAATTCGCGCATGGCCAGGTAGCTTTTCTTGGCTTCGCGGTCACCGCTGTCGGTTTGCTGGGTGGTGCCATCGGATTGCTGCAGGGTGTCGGTCTCGATGATGTCGCTGGACGTCACGGCCTGGGCCATGGCGTAGGCACTCCAGGCGCCGCTTTCGCCGTAGACCCAGGGACGCAGGTCCAGGCCGACACCGTTGACGTCGCCACCGCTCTGGGTGCCGAGGTCACGGTCGTCTTCGGATTGGCCGGTGATCTTCACTTCCAGGCCGAAGTTCTGGGTGTCGGTCAGGGCCGCCAGGGTCGGGCTGGACCACAACAGGGCAAACGACAGGCCAATACCAGCCTGTACAAAAGGATTGAGCTTCAAAAGCTTCATAGAGGTTCCTCGCCGTCATCTTCTTTCAGGGCTTGCAGTTCCAGCGTATCGGGGCTCATGGCACCGCGAATGGCCCGCTCTTGCTGTAGCAGGCGTTGCGCTTGTGCAAGTTGCTGCGGCGGTAATTGCGCTTCGAGGGTTTGGGCAAGCTCGTTGGCTTGCGGGGTGTTCTGTACCTTGGCCAACTGGCTGAACACATAAGCGTTGACCGGGTTGGGCTTGGTGCCCTTGCCTTGGGAGAACAGCTGGGCAATGGCGAAGTCGGCGCTGTTCTGGCCGTTGCGGGCTGCCTTGAGCAGGTGGTCCAGGGCTTTTTGCGAGTACACCTGGCCCAGGTAACCGCGGCGGTAGATCTGGCCGAGGTAGTAGTCGGCGGCCACTTCGCGGCCAACGGCTTTCTGGAAATGCGCCTCGGCGACCTTGGCATCGGCCGGGACCCATTTGCCTTCGTAGTACAGCTTGCCCAGCAACAGCTCGGCACGAGGCTGGTCGGCGGCGCGGCCGTTTTCCAGGTACTGCATCATCTTGTCGACGTCACCCAGTTCCGGGAAGTCGTAGAGCAATTGCGCCAGGCTGACCCAGGCAGCGGGGTAGCCAGGGGCGATGCCTTCGAGCAACGACTGCGCGGTCTTTTCGTCGGTCTTGCCCAGGCTGGCATCGGCCAGGACACGGGCAACGCTGTCCACGCGCTGGGCGGATACGACGCCACGGGCGTGGCCGTCCTGCATCTGCTTGAGCAACTCGGCTTGCTGTTCCGGCTGGCCGCGTTTCTGATAGACCGTGGCCAGTTCGACATAGCAGATGTCGGTGGTCGCCAGCGCGGCCTTGCAGACCCTCTCGACTTCGTCCAGGTGCTGGTCGTAGGTGCCCTGGGTGCGATAGAGCAGGATCTGCGCCAGGCCCGCTTCCGGGTAGCCGGCGCTGCGCCATTGGCTGATCTGTTGCTGGGCATTGACGTTCGGGAAGCTGTGGGGGTATTGCAGGTACAACATCGCCAGCGGGATCAGGGTGTTGCCTTCACCGTTGGCGAAGGCTTTCTTCAACAGGCCTTCGGCTTCGTGTTTTTCCGCTTCGGTGGAGCCGGGCTTGGCCACCAGCAGGCGACCCAGGCGAGCCTGGGCCCGTGGCGAGATATCGGCCGCGGCGCGGTAAGTCGCCTCGGCTTTTTTCATCTGCTCCGGATCACGGCTGTCTACCTGGATGTCGGCCAGGCCCACCTGGGCTTCGCTGTAGCCCAGGTCAGCCAGTTGCTGGTAGTTCTGCTGCGCCAGCGCCGTGTCGCCGCGCTTGAGCGCTTCATTGGCCAGGCGCTGGTCGGGCAGGCCGGCGCAGCCACTAAGACTGACTGCCAGCGTCAAAGCACACAATGCATAACCTGTGTGGGAGCGAGCTTGCTCGCGATGCAGGCCGCTCGGTGTACCAGACAGATCGCGTCGATCCCATCGCGAGCAAGCTCGCTCCCACAGGGAATGCAGCGCATTGTTGTTTTGTGGAGTGGTCACGGGCATATCCTCGACTTAAATACCGACGGCCATGGCTTTATCGATCAGCCAGTTCAGGTTCGGGCCACGGTCGCTGGTGACTTCTACCGGACGGCCGGCCAGCGCGCTGTCCAGGGGCTCGTCAGGTTGGATCAGCACACGGATATCGGAGGACAGGTCGGCACTTTTCAGGCTGGTGCTGCTGACGATCTTGCCGGTGCGGGTGGTGTCTTCACCGGCGACCTGGAAGTTGACCGGGGTGCCTGGGCGCACATCGCCGAACTGGCGATAGGAGAAACGCGCTTCGACGTTGGCTTCGGTGCCCCGAGGGACCAGTTGGAAAATCACGTCGCCCTTGCTGGCGTACTGGCCGTTGGCGACCAGTTGCTGGGCCACGATGCAGTCGCACGGGGAGGTCAGGGTGCCGGTCATCTGCTTGCCGAACAGCTCCTCGACCTTGGACGGCTGCAACTGGTTATCGTCCAGGTGACCCTTGAGCACGTCGAGCATGCTAGTGCTGAAGGTCGCCAGCGGGGCGCCCTTGGCGGCCACGCCGTCGGCCTTGACCAGGCTCTGCACGGTGCCGTCGCGCGGCATGGTGATGGCCATGCCCGGTACGTTCACCAGGCCCGCCTGGGCGTGGCTGACGAAGTACATGCCATACACCGACTTGAAGATGAAACCGAACGCCGCCAGGCCAACGACGAAGACCCCCAGGCTGAACGTCACGGCGCGCAGGCGACCGAACGCGCTCATGCCGCCGCTTTCGTCTTTCTGCTTGCGTGCCTTGGTGAAGTTGTCGCGTTGCAACGTCGCCAGCACATCGCCGACACCGACGATGTCACCGGCCAGGTGCGAGGTGATGATGTGACGCAGCGTGGCGATGTCCCGCGGCTCCAGGTTCTGGAACTGGCAACCGGTGCGGCCGGTCTGGCGGTCGAAGGAACGGATCTGCAATTCAACGTCCATGGCCAGGCCAAGGTTGTCGATGACGAACTGCAGGCGAGCCTTGTAGGTTTCGCCGACCTTGAGCGGCATCTGGCCGGCGTTGAAGCACAGGCCGCCAGCGGACAGGTCCAGGACCTTGACTTCCATTGGGGTCCGGTCGGGGCCGAAGAACCGCAGCTTGGCCGGGATTTTCACTCGGGCGTGCTGACGCTGGGCTTCGGATTCATGCACTACGTTGACATTCACGGCGGTGTTCATAGGGGGCGATTTCCTAGTTAATTCATTCAAGTCCGGTCAGACCATCGTCAGCAGCACGGCGACAAAAATGCTGCCGGCGGAGAAGGTCATGGTCCGAGACGACCAAGTGTTGAACCAACGTTGAAAGCTGGCGAGATCACGGGTCAGTGAGGTGGGCTGGCGGGTCCAGGATTGCTGGTCGAGGCGGAAGAACACGTAGATCTTCACCAGGGCACCGACGATCTGGTTGTAATAGAGGATCGCCGGGTAGGCAGGGCCGATCCGGTGGCCGGAGCACGACAGCAGCAGGGTCAGCAGCAACCGGGTGATGCCGATCCACAGCAGGTACACCAGGATGAACGCGGTGCCGTACTTGAAGCTGGCGATGATTGCCACGGTCAGGCCCAGCAGCGAGGTCCACATCGACACTCGCTGGTCGAACAGCACCACCGAGGTGAACAGGCCCAGGCGGCGCAGGCCCAGGCCCAGGGCCCGGGAGTTCTGCCGCAGGTTGTTGCCGTACCAGCGGAACATCAGCTTGCGGCTGGCCTTGATGAAGCTCTTTTCCGGCGGATGCTCGACGGTATTGATCGCTGCATCGGGCACGTAGAAGGTGTCGTAGCCCAGACGCATCAGGCTGAACCAGCTCGACTTGTCGTCACCGGTCAGGAACTTGAAGCGGCCCAGACGCCAGTGTTGCAGCGAGTCGCTTTCCACGTCGGCGATGAAGTCCGGGTTGGTGACCACGGTGGCGCGGAATACCGACATGCGCCCGGTCATGGTCAGCACGCGCTTGGACAGGGCCATGGAGCACATGTTGATGTGACGCTGGGCGAAACGCAGTTTGTGCCACTCGGCCATGACGTAGCCGCCGCGCACTTCGCAGAACTCGTTGGTGGTCAGGCCGCCGACATTGCCGAACAGCTGGAACCACGGCACGGTCTTGCGCACGACGCCTTCGGCGAGCACGGTGTCGCCATCGATCACGGCGACCACCGCGCGATCATCCGGCAGGTGGCGGGAGATGGCGCGGAAACCGTAGGCCAGGCCGTCACGCTTGCCGGTGCCCGGGATGCGCACGAAGTCCAGCTTGACCCGCTCAGGCGGGTTCATGCGGGCCCAGAGGCTCTTGACCAGCAGTTCGTCGGACATTTCCACGATGGAGCAGACCACGGTGGTGGGCAGCCCGCATTCGATGGCCTCGCGAATCACCGAACCGTACACCTGGGCAGTGGTCAGCGCGTCGATCCGGAAGCTGGTGACCATCAGGTACACGTGGGACGGATCCGCCGCCTTGCCCAACTTGCGGACCTTGCGGCGCAGGTGTGGGTAGACGATGTACAGGAAGATCATGCCGCGCACGAAATGCGTTGCTCCCATGGAGTAACGCCAGATGCCCACGGCGCCGATCAGGAAGATGAAATCCTTGGATTCGGAGTCGAACGTGGACGTGGGCAGCGCCATGGCGATGCCCATCAATAAACTCAAGTAAAACAGCCAACCGGCGGCCTGAAGCAGGCCGTGCTTTAGCCTGTGCATAATCTGCATCCGTCTCTATCTCGGGCGGGCCTTGTGGGCGGCCCGATGGGTTAAGGCAGGCGAAAGGCCGGCCGGGGCATGCCCCGGCCGGCAAACAGACTTACCAGCAGATGCCTTCGGTCCGGCCACTCGGGTTGGTGGCCTTGGACATGAAGCCGACCAGGTCGATGACCTGCTTGCCTTCCGGTACGTTTTCGGTCAGCGCGCGGAACTTCTCGTCGCGGTTGCCCAGGATGATGATGTCGGAGCTGTCGATGACCGAGTCGAAGTCGGCGTTGAGCAAGGACGAGACGTGAGGAATCTTCGACTCGATGTAATCCTTGTTCGCACCGTGGACGCGGGCGTATTCGACGTTGCTGTCGTAGATCTTCAGGTCGAAACCCTTGCCGATCAGCATTTCCGCCAGTTCCACCAACGGGCTTTCACGCAGGTCGTCGGTGCCGGCCTTGAAGCTCAGGCCCAGCAGGGCGACTTTGCGCTTGTCGTGGCTGGAGACGATGTCGAAGGCGTTCTGCACCTGGGATTCGTTGCTGCGCATCAGCGAGTTGAGCAGCGGCGCTTCCACGTCCAGGGAACTGGCGCGGTAGGTCAGGGCACGAACGTCCTTGGGCAGGCAGGAACCGCCGAAAGCGAAGCCTGGGCGCATGTAGTACTGGGACAGGTTCAGGGTCTTGTCCTGGCAGACCACGTCCATCACTTCACGACCATCGACGCCGACGGCCTTGGCGATGTTGCCGATCTCGTTGGCGAAGGTCACCTTGGTGGCGTGCCACACGTTGCAGGTGTACTTGATCATCTCGGCGACGGCGATGTCCTTGCGGATGATCGGTGCGTCGAGCTCTTCGTACAGCGACTGCAGAACGTCACCGGAGGCGGTGTCGAACTCACCGATCACGGTCATCGGCGGCTGGTCGTAGTCTTTGATCGCGGTGCTTTCGCGCAGGAACTCAGGGTTGACTGCGACACCGAAATCGACGCCAGCCTTCTTGCCGGAACAGTCTTCCAGGATCGGGATGACAACGTTTGCCACGGTGCCCGGCAATACGGTGCTGCGCACTACGATGGTGTGGCGGGTAGTCTTGTCACGCAGGACAAAACCGATCTCGCGGCACACGGCCTCGATGTAGTTCAGCTCCAGGTCGCCGTTCTTTTTGCTCGGTGTACCGACGCAAATCATCGACAAGTCTGTATCGCGGATGGCTTCGGCGAAGTTGGTAGTACCGCGCAGTCGACCTGTTTGAATGCCTTGCGCCAATAGCTCGCCGAGACCCGGTTCAACGATTGGCGATTTGCCCGCGTTGATCATGTCGATTTTGTCTTTGGCGACATCTACGCCAACTACGTCATGGCCCCGTGCAGACAGGCAACCGGCACATACTGCACCGACGTAACCCAAACCAAATATGCTAATGCGCATCGCATTTCCCTCTGTTTTTCACGCCATTAAATGGCCGGAGTTAATAGTGTTCAGCGGTCATAGTGCACTCGGAAGTGTGGAATGCAGGCGCCACAATGCCGTGTGCAGGCATACTAAGTTCCGAGTGTCTAAATAAATGCACTCAAGTTGTGCGCAATGTGGCCTAGTTGTTATGACCTGCCCTGTTATGCAGCCAGTCCTCGTTGTCGGGAACGCTCGTGCAAAGGTCCTTCACTTCCGACTCCTGGCAAAAAGCCCACAAAATCAGAAGCTTGTGTGCTCGGGTGAGCACGTTATAGGGGCGCAGCCTTGGCCTTTTTGGGGATAGTAATGGTGCGTTATCTCCCATCCTTTAAGGGTGGATCTAAATAGGCGACCGTTTCGCTAAGTTGTCGTGACAACTTGGTTAATCCGTTCGACGTCCTGTGTAAGTTATCTCCTACAGATCTGCGAAGAATCGTTACGGGTGGTATGAGCCGTGTGATTTCACATAGTTCCGATCCGCTCATCGCGATTTTCGAAATTTTTCGAAATATTATCGAAGATGGCACTGCTTTCAATATGATGGCACTTGCCGTTTTGACCTTTAGTAATGGGGAGTTAAGAAGGTGAGATATTTTTGTGCCACTATCGAAGAAAAAAATCGGTGCCACTACGCAAAAAACTGACGAGTGTCGAGTGAAAGAAAAGTTAGCGGGGGAGTGGGGCGATTTATTGGCGCCATGAAACTGGCGAAACAGGTGAGGAACTAAGATGACCGACAGGGGCTTGATTGAAGCCCCTGATCGGAGGGCAATATGAGGTGATGCCTTATTCGGGGGCGTGATCGCGCAGGAATACCAATTTGTCCCGGCTCGATTGTTCTGGGTTGAAGCGATAGCCCTGCACGTCGAATTGGCTAAGTGCCGCAGGGTCATTGATCCGTTCTTCAATCACGAAACGACTCATCAGGCCCCGGGCTTTCTTGGCGTAGAAGCTGATGATTTTATACTGGCCGTTTTTCAGGTCGCGGAATTCGGTATCGATGACGCGCGCTTTCAGTGCGCTGCGCTTGACCGCCGAGAAGTATTCGTTGGACGCCAGGTTCAGCAGCAGGTCGTCGCCCTGGTCGGCCAGGGCTTCGTTCAGCCATTCGCTGATGCGCGTGCCCCAGAAGGCATACAGGTCCTTGCCCCGGGCATTGGCCAGCTTTGTGCCCATCTCCAGGCGATAGGGTTGCATCAGGTCCAGTGGCCTTAGCAGGCCATAGAGGCCGGAGAGCATGCGCAAGTGTTGCTGGGCGTAGTCGAAATCGGCTTCGCCCAGGCTTTGCGCATCGAGGCCGGTGTAGACGTCGCCCTTGAAAGCCAGCAGTGCCTGCTTGGCGTTGGCCGGGGTGAACGCTGGTGTCCAGCTGCCGAACCGCGCGGCATTGAGGCCACCGATCTTGTCGGAAACGTGCATCAGCTCGCTGATCTGTGCCGGCGAGAAGTCGCGCAGTTGTTCAATCAGTTCCTGGGAATGATCCAGGTACTGCGGCTGGGTAAAGCGCGCGGTGGCCGGCGGTGTTTCGTAGTCGAGGGTCTTGGCGGGGGAAATCACCATCAGCATGAAATCGTCTCCTTGAGGGTGCGGCGATTCTAGGGGGTTGTCCGGGTGGACTCCAGCTATTGGGGTAATAGGTGATGGGTGGCGAGGTGCCGATTTTGTGGCGTGCTCATGTGGCGAGGGGATTTATCCCCGCTGGGCTGCGCAGCAGCCCCAAGGCTGACGGCTCGGTCATGAGGTTGATTGCAATCCTTTGATCGGGGGCTGCTTCGCAGCCCAACGGGGATAAATCCCCTCGCCACAAAAGCGCCTCTCTTCGCACCTCCCACAATGCGCTCACCAGGATCGGCTATGATGCCGCGCGGGTTTCGTTATGGAGACATCCCTTTTGCGTATCGCTCTTCTGTTATCGGCCTGGCTGTTGAGCCTGGGTGCCATTGCCGCGCCCGCGCCCAATGACGTCGCGACCCTGGACCGCAGCACCTGGCCGGAACAACTCACCAGCCCGACGCTGTTCGACGTGGCCTCGCGGGCCGAGATCCTGATGTTCGCCCGGGGGTTGCTGGACGTCGACGCCATGGACGAGATCGCGCTCAAGCAGTACCTGGGGTTGCGCACAGTCAATATGGCCGCGGTCGACGCACTTCGCGCCAGGCTGTGGCAACGATTGCTGGACAACTACAACGTTGCCCAGCGCAGTTGCGATCAGGATGCGTCCTTCTGTTACCTGGTCGAAGACATGGCAACCCTGCGCGAAGAGGCCCGCAGGTTCCACCTCGACGACGATTCCTACTACATCAAATGGGCCGCGCCGAGCCAGATCTTTCATAGCCAATACCGCGATGAACTGCTGCGTAAGGCCGCGCTTTTTCCGCAAACCAGCAGTGAGATCGCCCGTTTCGGCGATTACGAGCGCAATGGGGAGGCGATGAACGACCGCCTGTTCCTGCTGACCTTCGACAGCGCCGCCAACGTCGTGCCGGACAATACCCCGTGGCTGACTGACTATCTGCGCAAGGCGAACCTGAACGGTACCTTCTTCGTACTGGGCAAGGACATCCAGTCGCGGTTGGAAGAACGCTCGGCCAACGGCCTCCAGACCTTGTACGCGGGACAGTGCGTGGGGGTACAGGGCTGGGAGTTCCGTTCCCACAGCCATTGGCAGGACTGGCAAGACTCGATCCGACGCAGTGCCGAACTGGTCAAGGGCAAGTTGCCCGAGAATTACGTGCCGCTGTTCCGCCCGCCCCAAGGTCAGCGTCGTGGGGATGCCGAAGGGTTTTTCCGACAGCAGGGTCTGCAAGTGGCGCTGTGGGACATCGACCCCCAGGACAGCGGCAATCGGCTCAAGCCTGAGCAAAGCGCCCAGCGTGTGCTGACCCTGATGCTGTTGTGGCGTCACGGGGTGATCAATTTCAACGCCAAGCAGGACGGCGTGAAAACCGCGATACCCTGGCTCATGGCGCAGACGGCGCAGAGCGGGATCGGTTGGGCGGACTGTCAGGAGGCGTTTCGCTGAAACCGGAAAAGGCCCGGAAACATTGGGGAAGGAGGAAAAATCGGCGCGTATTCACGACAACCGGACTTCCGACTTTAACGGCGCAATGGCGGTACGCCAAGGGTTATTCGTCACTCTGAAAAATAAACTTCAAAAAAGCGTCAAAGTGCTTTTTCCTGTCATGGTTTTTGGGGTATCAAGAAGTCAGACCGCCGAAACCTGCAACACAGGTGGCGTCTTCCAAGACCCAGATTGTGTGCAGTTCACCTGAATCCTCGCGGGTGAATCCGGTGGCTACCTCGAGGCGCAGCACTGTCACGGTATTGCGTCGAATGGCCCCCACATAGGTGACCGAGTATGGATGACCACGGACGTAGCCCTTCCTCCAACCAGCCAATCCTCTATGTACTCGATACCAACGTATTGATCCACGATCCAAACGCGCTCCTGAACTTCGAAGAACACCACGTTGCCATCCCGATGACCGTGCTTGAGGAGCTGGACAAGCTCAAGAGCGGACACCACAGCGTGGCGGCCGAATGCCGGCAGGCGATCCGCCTGATCGACAAGACCCTGGGTGATGCCTCGCCGGAAGACGTAGAGCTTGGCGTGCCGATCCAGCGCGGCAAAAGTGGTCCCAAGGGCCTGCTCTCGATCCTGATGAGCAAGCGCACCGAACCCAACCTGGTGCTGCCCGAACACCTGAACGACAACATCATCATCAACCAATTGATCGACCTGCACGCGCGCAACAAGGACCAAGCCGTGGTGCTGGTGACCAAAGACATCAACATGCGCCTCAAGGCCCGCGCCTGCGGGATCGCGGCGGAGGACTACAGCACCGACCAACTGGTCGACGACGTTTCGCTGCTGCCCAATGGCTACCACACCATGACCGGCTCCTTCTGGGACCGCGTGAGCAAGGTCGAGACCCGCCAGGACCATGGCCGCACCTGGCACCAGGTGCAACTGATCGACAACCTGCCGGCGGTGCACATCAACGAATTCATCATCGACGAACAAGGCTTCGTCGGCTGGATCAAGGAAATCCAGGTCGACAAACTGCTGATCCTCGATTTGCACCAGGAACCTTTGCTGCACCAGGAAGCCTGGGGCCTCAAGCCCCGTGACATCTACCAGAGCCTGGCCCTGTTCGCCTTGCTCGATCCGGATATCCACCTGGTCAACCTGTCCGGCGCCGCCGGTTCCGGCAAGACCATCCTGGCCCTGGCTGCTGCCATCGAGCAGACCATGGTCAGCAAACGCTACCGGCGCATCATCGCCACCCGCAGCGTGCAGGGCCTGGACCAGGAGATCGGTTTCCTGCCGGGCACCGAGGCGGAGAAAATGGAGCCTTGGCTGGGGGCCATCACCGACAACCTCGAAGCCTTGCACATGGATGACGAGAGCACCCATGGCAGCGTCGACTACATCCTCAGCAAAGTGCCGTTGCAGTTCAAATCCCTCAACTATATTCGCGGGCGCAGTTTCCAGCAGAGCCTGATCCTGATCGACGAATGCCAGAACCTGACCCCGCACCAGATGAAAACCATCATCACCCGTGCCGGTGCCGGTTCCAAAGTGGTGTGCCTGGGTAACCTGGCGCAGATCGACACTCCTTACCTGTCCGCGACCAGCTCCGGGCTGACCTACCTGACCGAACGCTTCAAGGACTTCCCCAACGGGGTCCACATCACCCTGCAGGGCGTACCGCGCTCGATCCTGGCCGAATACGCCGAATCCCACCTGTAACCCAACCGGGCGGCGCTCAAGCCGCCCGGTTTTTTATGGCTGTACAAAAATCCCCTGTGGGAGCGAGCTTGCTCGCGATGACGGTGTATCAGATAAAAAATAAGTGTCTGATCCACCGCCATCGCGAGCAAGCTCGCTCCCACAAGAGGTTCGCAGTGCCTTCCGAATCCAAGACGCAAATGCCTGCGACAATCAGCCCTGCCGGAATCTGACCCACGGGTTTACAATCGACATTCCCGATCAGGAGTAACCCTGTGCTGACTCATCTCGATTCCCAAGGTCGCGCCAATATGGTCGACGTGACCGATAAGGCCGTGACATTCCGTGAGGCCACGGCCGAGGCCTTTGTGCGCATGCTGCCCGACACGCTGCAGATGATCGTCAGCGGCGGTCACCCCAAGGGCGATGTGTTCGCCGTCGCACGCATTGCCGGCATCCAGGCGGCCAAGAAAACCAGTGACTTGATTCCGCTCTGCCACCCGCTGCTGCTCACCAGCGTCAAGGTCGAGCTCAAGGCCGAAGGCGAGGACCGGGTGCGCATCGTCGCCCGCTGCAAGCTATCGGGCCAGACCGGCGTGGAGATGGAGGCCCTCACCGCCGCCAGCGTCGCCGCGCTGACCCTCTACGACATGTGCAAGGCCGTCGACCGGGGTATGACCATCGAAGGCGTGCGGGTGCTGGAAAAACTCGGCGGCAAGAGCGGCCACTTCCAGGCGGATGCGTCATGAAAATCAACGTGAAGTTCTTTGCCCGTTACCGTGAAGCGCTTGGTGTGGACTCGGTAAAGGTGGAAGGCGATTTCGCCACGGTCGACGATGTGCGCGCATTGCTCGCCCAACGTGACGGCGCCCAGGTGCTGAAAGAGCAGAACCTGATGTGCGCGCGTAACGAAGACCTGTGCCTGCTCGACGAACCCCTGGCGGACGGCGACGAAGTGGCGTTTTTCCCCACCGTGACCGGAGGCTGAGCCATGGCGATTCGTGTGCAGGTCGAACCGTTCGACGCAGGGGGCGAAGTCAACGCGATGCATGCGGCCAATGTCGGCGTGGGGGCGGTGGTGAGTTTTGTCGGCTACGTGCGTGACTTCAATGACGGCCTCGATGTGTCCGGGATGTTCCTGGAGCATTACCCGGGCATGACCGAAAAAGCCCTGGGCAAGATCGCCGCCGAGGCCGAGCAGCGCTGGCCGCTGCTCAAGCTGGAGGTGCTGCACCGTATCGGCGCCCTGGAACCGGGCGAGCCGATTGTCTTCGTCGCGGCCGCCAGTGCCCATCGCCAGGCGGCGTTCGACGCCTGCGCCTTTGTCATGGACTACCTCAAGACCCGCGCACCGTTCTGGAAAAAGGAAAACACCGTCGACGGCCCGCGCTGGGTTGAAGGGCGGGACAGTGATCATGCGGCGGCGGATCGCTGGAAGCAGTAAGCAATCTGTTGTTTTGTCGCAAGCCATAGGTCGCCATCGCGAGCAAGCTCGCTCCCACAGTGGATCTTCGTTGTACGCAGGTCCCTTGTGGGAGCGAGCTTGCTCGCGATGAGGCCGGCAGCCTCCCATCACTTTCCCCTGTTTCCCAATTGACGATGTGTACATTAAAGTCCAGTATGGATTTATAAGTACACATAAAGTCACTGCCCCACCTTTCTCTGCCAAACCAACAACAACCCGCGAGAGATCGATCATGAAGAAATTTCCCCTCATCACCGGCCTGGCTTTGAGCCTGCTGGCTTCCAGCAGCCTGTTCGCCGCAGAGAAAACCTTGCGCATCGGCATCGAGGCGGCTTATCCGCCGTTTGCTTCCAAGACCTCGGAAGGCAAGATCGAGGGGTTCGACTACGACATCGGCAATGCCCTTTGCGCGCAGATGCAGGTCAAGTGCGAGTGGATCGAGGGCGAGTTCGACGGGCTGATTCCGTCGCTCAAAGTGAAGAAGATCGACCTGGCGCTGTCGTCCATGACCATCACCGAAGAACGCAAGAAATCGGTGGATTTCACCCACAAGTATTACTTCACCTCATCGCGCCTGGTCATGAAGGAAGGGGCGGTGGTCGATGACCAGTACGCCAGCCTCAAGGGCAAGACCGTGGGCGTGCAGCGGGCTACCACCACTGACCGCTACGCCACTGAAGTCCTCGAGCCCAAGGGTGTGACCGTCAAGCGCTACAGCAACAACGAAGAAATCTACATGGACCTGGCGTCCGGTCGCCTGGATGCGATTTTCGCCGACACGATCCCCCTGGAAGACTTCCTGTCGATGCCCCGTGGCAAGGGCTATGCGTTTGTCGGGCCAGAGCTCAAGGACCCCAAATACGTTGGCGAAGGCGCGGGTATCGCGGTGCGCAAGGGCAATACACAACTGGTGGCGGACTTGAACAAGGCCATCGATGGGATTCGAGCCAGTGGCGAGTATCAGAAGATTCAGGGCAAGTATTTCAAGTCAGACATCTACGGCGACTGATTGACCGCCATCGCGAGCAAGCTCGCTCCCACAGGGGACCTGGGTACAAAGATCCAGTGTGGGAGCGAGCTTGCTCGCGAAGGCGGCAGGCCTGGCAAAGCAGATTTCAGCCCTTCAACTCCTTCAAATGCTTGTACACCGTCGCCCGTCCCATGTTCAGCACATTGGCCACATAGTTGGACGCGCTCTTGCCCTTGAACGCGCCTTCGGCATGCAGCGCCAGCACCAGCTCGCGTTTGTGGTCGCGGGTCAGCAGGTTCAGGCTCAATTGACGCTCGCGCATCCAGGCATGCAGGAAGGTGTTGATCCGCTCCTGCCAGTCATCGCGAAACAGTGAGTCCGGCTGGGGGATCAACTTGCTCGGCGAGAGGAACAGATCCAGCGCGGCCTTGGCGTTCTCGAACAGCGAAATATTCAGGTTGATGCACAGCACCGCCAGCGGATGTCCGTCGGCGTCACGCAGTACGCTGCTGAGGCTGCGAATCTTCTGTCCGTCCCAGTTCAGTTTTTCGTAGGGCCCGATGTTACGTTCGCTGACGTCCTCACTGAGCATGTCTTCCAGGGACGAGTCATCGCCAATCTCGCGCTTGGACAGGTTATTGGCGATGTAGTCGACTTTCTGGGTGCGCAGGTCGTGCAGCACCACTTCGGCGTGGGGATAGAACAGCGTGGCGATGGCGTCGGCGATGGTGCGGAAGTTTTCCAGCGCCGTATCGGGTGGCGAAGCGGTCATGACAGGGCTCCAGGCAGCGTCAGCGCCCCGTGGAACAGGGGCGCGGGGGAGTGTGCCGCAATCGTGGCGATGCGTCACCTCGGTGGGTTCATTCCAGGCGCTCGAGAGATAGCATGGCGCTGTTCAGGCCGAAACGAGACAGGGCCTCGGGCAGTGGTTCGCCACGCACCAGCGCCGCGCTGGCCTGGCCCATGGCCGGCGAGGTCTGGATGCCGTAACCGCCCTGGGCCGCGACCCAGAACAGCCCGGGCACTTGTGGGTCGAAACCGGACAGCAGATCACCGTCGGGCACGAAACTGCGCAACCCGGCCCAGGTGCGGGTCGGACGGCGGATGACCAGGGTGGTGGCTTCTTCGATCTGATAGATGCCCATGGCGATGTCCAGCTCTTCCGGCTGCACGTCGTGGGGTTCCACCGGATCGGCGTTGGCCGGCGAGCCAAGGAACATGCCGGCGTCGGGCTTCATATAGAAGGACTCGTCGAGGCTGACCAGCATCGGCCAGTCGTGGATATCCACACCTTCCGGCCCGGCGAAGATGAAGGCCGCGCGTCGCTTGGGTTGCAGCCCCAGTTTCCGGGCACCCGCCATTTCGGCGACTTGATCGGCCCAGGCGCCAGCGGCGTTGATCAGCACGGGGGCGGTAAAGGTCTGGTTGGCTGTCTTGACCTGCCAATGTCCCTGGTCGTCGCGGCTCAGGCCGAGGACTTCACTGTTGGTATGCACTTGACCGCCATGGCGGCGAATACCGCGCAAGTAGCCCTGGTGCAGCGCATCGGTATCGATGTCGCAGGCCGTGGGGTCATAGATCGCCCCGTGGACCTTGTCCCGTCGCAGGATCGGCAGCCGCACGCAGGCTTCATCGGCGCTGAGCAATTGCATCTGCGGCACCGTGGCCTTGGCGCTCAGGTACTGGTTGTTCAGTTCGGCCGGGTCGCCGGTGAAATCCACGGTCATCTCGCCCCGAGGCGTCAGCAAGGGATGTTCGCAAAATCCGCTCGGCGGGGCGTCGAAAAAGTCACGGCTGGCCTGAGTCAACGCCCGCACTTGCGGCGTGCCGTAGGCGGCGGTGTACAGCGCCGCCGAGCGTCCGGTGGAGTGGTAGGCCGGATGGGATTCGCGTTCGAGCACGATGACCCGGCCGTGGGGCGCCAGCCAGTAACCGGTGGACGCACCGGCAATGCCGCCGCCGATGATGATGAAATCTGCTTGTTTCATGAATTCTCCTGCGAAGAATGTGCCCGGGAACTCGAAGACCTCTGTGGGAGCGAGCTTGCTCGCGAAGGCGGCCTGACAGTCGATATTGAAGGTGACTGATCCACCGCCATCGCGAGCAAGCTCGCTCCCACAAGGGAATGGGGTGTCAGTTGTGAAGTCGATACAGGGCATTCGCCAACGCCACATCCTCCAGCCCCAGGCCGATGGAGCGGAAGAACACGTGGCGTTTGTAGTCGGGACGCGCCACGTGTTCGCTGAGCAATTCAGGCAAGTCGCCGACGATGCGCGATGCCTCCCAGCCGTGCTGTTCGCCGGCGATCAGCATTTCACCGGCCGAGCCCGGGGTGGTCTGACGATAGTCGCAGAACACGTCCATGTCGTTGAGGCGCTGGGGCGGTATTTCGTGGGCGCGTGGGGCGTTGGTGCTGATGGAAGTGATC
This sequence comes from Pseudomonas medicaginis, assembly GCF_965119365.1. Lineage (NCBI taxonomy): Bacteria > Pseudomonadati > Pseudomonadota > Gammaproteobacteria > Pseudomonadales > Pseudomonadaceae > Pseudomonas > Pseudomonas medicaginis. Next base: position 6,067,960 of record NZ_OZ221631.1, on the reverse strand, counting down.
AGCGCCGGTTTGCCCAAGGTCTGTGGGTCGAGCACGGCTTTGGCGGACGAAGTGCAGAGCATCACCACATCGGCGTCGTGCAGCGCGGCTTCGAGGGTGTCGGCAATTTGCAGGCGCGGGTCCAGGCCGGTGAGCGAGGCACGTTCTTGGGCCGACTTGGTCTTCAGGCCTGGCGAATAGAGGCTGATCGCTTGCCAGTCCCGCAGGCCCTTGACGTAGTGCACGTGCGCCCGGGCCACCGTGCCGCTGCCGATGACCGCCAGGCGCCGGGCGTTGTGCGGGGCGAGGGCATCGACGGCGACCGCGGTGGTAGCGGCGGTGCGGGCGGTAGTCAGTTCGGTGGCGTCGCACAGCAGCAGTGGGTGGCCGGTCTGCATCGACATCAGCAAGGTCCAGGCGGTCACCAATGGGCCTTGCTCCCCCACGATATAGGGCGAGGTCTTGACCCCATAAACCTGCTCTTGCGCCAGCACGCCCAGGTAGTTGATGAAGTCCCCGGCGCCTTGGGGAAACACGACCAGTTGCTGGGGCGGCTGCACCGCTTGCCCGGCCGCGAGATCAAGAAACAGCTGGCGCAGGATGTGCGGCACGTCGATTTGTCCGAGCAGTTCACGGGCTTGGACTTGGGTCATCACATAGGGCGTGCTGGACATGGAGGCTCCGGGGTGCTTTATAAACTAATTTGTCCATTATGGACTTTTAGTTTAATCGAGCAATATCCTGGGGCAAAAAAAAGCGCAGCCTGTCCTGGCTGCGCTTTCTTGCTCTGGGAGACGCTTAAGGGCGCTTGCGCTCGACCGGACGCAACAGGTGGGTCGGTGGCATCTCACAACTGATCTTGCGGCCCAGCAACGCTTCGATCGAGGGCAGTTGGTAGGAGTCATCTTCACCGGCGAAACTGATCGAAACCCCGGCGGCCCCGGCACGGCCGGTACGGCCGATACGGTGCACGTAGTCGTCCGGGACTTCCGGCAACGTGAAGTTGATCACATGGCTGATGCCGTCGATGTGGATACCACGACCGGCCACGTCGGTGGCAACCAGCACGCGGATTTTGCCCTCGCGGAAACCTTCGAGGGTCTTGATGCGTTTGTGTTGGGGCACGTCGCCCGACAGCTGGGCTGCGTTGACGCCATCGCGCACCAGGCGTTCTTCGATACGCCGCACTTCGTCCTTGCGGTTGGCGAACACCATCACCCGTTCCCAACCGTTGTCGTTGACCAGGTTGTAGAGCAGCTTGTACTTGTCGGCCCCGGCCACGGCGTAGATATGTTGCTCGACGTTTTCGCTGGCGACGTTCTCGGCTTCGATCTCGACGATGGCCGGGTCGGTGGTCCACTGTTTGGCCAGGTTCATCACGTCTTCGGTGAAGGTGGCGGAGAACAGCAAGGTCTGGCGTTCGTTTTTCGGTGGGGTCTGGCGAATGATCTGGCGCACTTGCGGGATGAAACCCATGTCGAGCATGCGGTCGGCTTCGTCCAGCACCATCACTTCGACCATGTCCAGGTGCACGTCGCCGCGCTGGTTGAAGTCCAGCAGGCGGCCCGGCGTGGCGACCAGGATGTCGCAGTGGCGGGCTTCGAGGTGCTTGAGCTGTTTGTCGAAATCCATGCCGCCCACGAACGTCATGACGTTCAGGCCGGTGTACTTGGTCAGGTCGGCGGCGTCCTTGGCGATCTGCACCACCAGCTCGCGGGTCGGCGCGATGATCAGCGCACGCGGTTCGCCCATGTAGCGTTCCTTGGGCGGCGGCGTCTGGAGCAATTGGGTGATGATGGAAATCAGGAACGCGGCGGTCTTGCCGGTGCCGGTCTGGGCGCGACCGATGGCGTCCTTGCCAGCGAGGGTATAGCCCAGCACTTGCGCCTGGATCGGCGTGCAATACGGGAACCCGAGGTCCTGGATGGCATGCATCAGTTCCGGGGCGAGCTTGAAGTCGTGGAAGCGCGTCTTGCCTTCCTGGGGGGCGACGACGAAGTCTTCGAGTTTCCAGGCGACGACCGGTGGTTTCGGTGCGCGTTCGCGGCGCGGCCTTGGGGCTTCGTTGCGGGGTTTCTCAGGCTCGGGTGCCGTAACAGGTTGGGCGACGGGTTCTTTGTTCGCCTGTGCAACAGGTGCAGCCCGGCGCGGTTGTTGCGCATCGGTACGGCTCGGGCCGTGGGTCGGCGCAGTGGGGCCAGGCGCGAGTTGCTCGGCCTCGCTTTTACCGAACATCTTCTTGAGTGCTTTGAGCACGGTCATCTCATCGATTGGTTAAGGAATGTACGCCGGCCAGTGTAATGCAAGAAACGGGCGCGGCGTAGTGTGATCGTCAAAGGACCGGCGTGGCGATTGGCCTCTTAGCGCAGCCGCTCGGCCAGCCAGGTGCCGATGTCGCGAATCTCCTCGGGTAACACTTCGTGGCCCATTGGGTATTCTTGCCATGTCACGGTGACACCATGCTGCTTTAGATACTCTTTTGCGGTCCGGCCCATGGGGTTGAGTACCACTTCGTCGTATTGGCCGTGCAGGGCCAGCACCGGAATGCGTTGCTGGCTGGCCGACAATTGCAGTTCATCGCTGAACGTCGGTGCATACGTGGACAGCGCGATCACACCGCCCAGCGGCCCCTGCCATTTCACGAATGCGGTGTGATAGACCACCGCGCCACCCTGGGAAAAACCTGCGAGGAAAATCCGCGAGGCGTCTATTCCGCTGGCTCGCTGGGTTTCGACCAGGTCGATGACCCGCTGCGCCGAGGCTTCGAGTTGCTGTTCGTCAATGGCCCGGGCCGGGCTCAAGGCGCGGATGTCGTACCAACTGGGCATGGCATAGCCACCGTTGATCGTTACTGGCTGGGTGGGAGCCTGGGGTAGAACGAAACGCGTGGTGAGCAGGCTTTGCTGCAACATTTCGGCGACCGGCAGGAAATCAAAACGATCGGCGCCCAAGCCATGGAGCCAGATAACGCACGCGTCGACGGTGCTGCTGGGCTCGAGAATCAGGGGGTCGGTCATGGTTGTGCTCCAAATCTGTGCGGGTGCGCCCAATCAGTGCGTGATTACAGTGCGCTTCCGGTGTCTCAGTTAATTAGATGTCGCAAAGTTGAAAGTTTTTGTCTTGACGTGTTTTACATGGCCTAAGCGCAGCGGTCTGGTACGGGCTTTGCTATGGGGTAGCTGAGTGATGATTCTTACGCTGCGCGGTAACACTATCAGTTAGACGCGCCGCATGGGATATCAGAAATCCGGTGATGAATGTTCGCCAGTAGCCGCTACGGGCTTCGCGAACGTGAAGGGCTACAGCCCGTTCGGCCGATTGGTGAGAGATGGGCATGACCACTGTTTACGGACATCCTCATTATTAGACTCATAGCGAAGGTCCAGACGTCGGTTGACCCTAAAAAAAGCCAACAAGGGTCGGCAATGCCCCAAAAGGGTGCGATAGGGCCCAAGCTCCGACACAACAAGAGCAAAACTGGAGGTTTGAATGAAGTTACTGAAATCCACCCTGGCAATCGTCACTGCGGCAGCAGTACTTGGTGTCAGCGGGTTCGCTCAGGCGGGTGCAACCCTGGATGCCGTGAAGAAGAAAGGTTTTGTGCAATGTGGCGTGAGTGATGGTCTGCCAGGTTTCTCGGTGCCTGATTCGACCGGCAAGATCGTCGGTATCGACGCTGACTTCTGCCGCGCCGTTGCCGCTGCGGTGTTCGGTGATGCGACCAAGGTCAAGTTCAGCCAGTTGAACGCCAAGGAGCGCTTCACCGCGCTGCAATCCGGCGAAATCGACATCCTGTCGCGCAACACCACCATGACCAGCTCTCGCGACGCCGGCATGGGCCTGAAATTCCCAGGCTTCATCACTTATTACGATGGCATCGGCTTCCTGGTTAACAACAAGCTGGGCGTCAAGAGTGCCAAGGAACTGGACGGTGCAACCATCTGCATCCAGGCCGGTACCACCACCGAGCTGAACGTTTCCGACTACTTCCGCGGCAACGGCCTGAAGTACACCCCGATCACTTTCGACACCTCCGATGAAAGCGCCAAGTCGCTGGAATCCGGCCGTTGCGACGTGCTGACATCCGACAAGTCCCAACTGTTTGCCCAGCGCAGCAAGCTGGCATCGCCGAAGGACTATGTGGTACTGCCGGAAACCATCTCCAAGGAGCCTCTGGGGCCGGTCGTGCGTAATGGCGATGACGAGTGGCTGGCGGTTGTGCGTTGGACTGGCTACGCCATGCTCAACAGTGAAGAAGCCGGCATCTCTTCGAAAAACGTCGAAGCTGAAGCCAAGTCCACCAAGAACCCTGACGTCGCGCGTATGCTCGGCGCTGACGGTGAATACGGCCAGGACCTGAAACTGCCGAAAGACTGGGTCGTGCAGATCGTCAAGCAAGTCGGCAACTACGGTGAAGTGTTCGAGCGTAACCTCGGCAAGGGGACTCCGCTGGAAATCGATCGCGGGATGAACGCTCTCTGGAACGCTGGCGGCATTCAATACGCACCACCAGTGCGCTGATGGTTCTATCACCCGGTGGGCCAACCACCGGGTGATGTTCTGTTCCATTCCTTGCGGGGCACTTCATGCAAAATTCAATCGGCGCACCTAAGCAGAGGCTCAGCCTCAGCGATCCACGAGTGCGTGCGTGGGTATTTCAGATCGTCACCATCGTGGCGGTTATTTCGCTGGGCTGGTTTCTGTTCGATAACACGCAGACCAACCTCGAGCACCGGGGCATCACTTCCGGTTTCGGCTTCCTGGAGCGCAGTGCCGGTTTTGGCATCGCTCAAACCCTGATCGACTACACCGAGGCGGACAGTTATGCCCGCGTCTTTGTCATCGGGTTGCTCAATACACTGCTGGTGACGTTCATCGGCGTGATCCTGGCAACGATCCTCGGTTTCATTGTCGGCGTGGCCCGACTGTCGAAAAACTGGATCATCGCTAAAGTGGCGACCGTGTATGTGGAGGTTTTCCGCAACATTCCGCCGCTGCTGCAGATACTGTTCTGGTATTTCGCGGTGTTCCTGACCATGCCGGGGCCGCGCAACAGTCATAACTTCGGCGACACCTTCTTTGTCAGCAGCCGCGGCCTCAATATGCCGGCGGCGCTGGTGGCGGAGGGGTTCTGGCCGTTCGTGGCCAGTATCGTGCTGGCGATCGTCGCCGTCGTGCTGATGACCCGTTGGGCCAACAAGCGTTTCGAAGCGACCGGCGAGCCGTTCCATAAGTTCTGGGTGGGCCTGGCGCTGTTCCTGGTGATTCCGGCGTTGTGCACGCTGATCTTCGGCGCTCCCGTGCACTGGGAAATGCCGGAGCTCAAGGGCTTCAACTTCGTCGGTGGCTGGGTACTGATTCCTGAACTGCTGGCCTTGACCCTCGCCTTGACCGTATACACCGCGGCGTTCATCGCCGAGATCGTGCGCTCGGGCATCAAGTCGGTCAGCCATGGCCAGACCGAGGCGGCTCACTCGCTGGGCCTGCGCAACGGTCCGACCTTGCGCAAGGTAATCATCCCGCAGGCCCTGCGCGTGATCATCCCGCCGTTGACCAGCCAATACCTGAACCTGGCGAAGAACTCTTCGCTGGCGGCCGGTATCGGTTACCCGGAAATGGTTTCGTTGTTTGCCGGTACGGTGCTGAACCAGACCGGGCAGGCCATCGAAGTCATTGCCATCACCATGAGCGTGTACCTGGCGATCAGTATCAGCATTTCCCTGCTGATGAACTGGTACAACAAGCGCATTGCGCTGATCGAGCGGTGAGGAAACGCGCATGACATCCCATACTTTCAAACCTGACATGCCCCCTCCGAGCAGCAGCATCGGTGTGGTGGCGTGGATGCGCGCGAACATGTTCTCCAGCTGGCTCAACACCTTGCTGACGTTGTTTGCGTTCTATCTGATCTACCTGGTGATTCCCCCGATCCTCAGCTGGGCGATCCTCGATGCCAACTGGGTCGGCACCACCCAGGCCGACTGTACCAAGGAAGGCGCCTGCTGGGTGTTCATCCAGCAGCGTTTCGGCCAGTTCATGTACGGCTATTACCCGACGGACCTGCGCTGGCGCGTAGACCTGACCGTTTGGCTGGCAGTGCTCGGTGTCGCGCCGCTGTTCATCTCGCGCTTCCCGCGCAAGGCGATCTACGGCCTGAGCTTCCTGGTGCTGTACCCGATCATTGCCTGGTGCCTGTTGCACGGCGGGGTGTTCGGCCTGGCCGCGGTGGCAACCAGCCAATGGGGCGGCCTGATGCTGACCCTGGTGATCGCCACTGTCGGTATCGCCGGCGCGTTGCCGCTGGGTATCGTCCTGGCCCTGGGCCGGCGCTCGAACATGCCGGCGATCCGTGTGGTCTGCGTGACCTTCATCGAGTTCTGGCGCGGTGTGCCATTGATCACGGTGCTGTTCATGTCGTCGGTGATGCTGCCGCTGTTCCTGCCCGAAGGCATGAACTTCGACAAGCTGCTGCGGGCACTGATCGGGGTGATCCTGTTCCAGTCGGCCTACGTGGCCGAAGTGGTGCGTGGCGGCCTGCAAGCCATTCCCAAGGGGCAGTACGAAGCAGCCGCGGCGATGGGCCTGGGTTACTGGCGCAGCATGGGCCTGGTGATTCTGCCGCAAGCCCTGAAGCTGGTGATCCCGGGTATCGTCAACACCTTCATTGCGTTGTTCAAGGACACGAGCCTGGTGATCATCATTGGCCTGTTCGACTTGCTCAACAGCGTGAAACAAGCTGCCGCCGACCCGAAATGGCTGGGCATGGCCACCGAAGGCTATGTGTTCGCCGCCCTGGTGTTCTGGATTTTCTGTTTTGGTATGTCCCGCTATTCCATGCATTTGGAACGCAAGCTGGACACTGGCCACAAGCGTTAGGAGCGTAGTTTATGAGTGAAGCGATCAAACAGCCTGTGAGCCCTGAAGGCATTATTCAGATGCAGGGTGTCAACAAGTGGTACGGCCAGTTCCATGTGTTGAAAGACATCAACCTGAACGTCACCCAGGGTGAGCGTATCGTGCTGTGCGGCCCGTCGGGCTCCGGCAAGTCCACCACCATCCGTTGCCTCAACCGTCTGGAAGAGCACCAGCAGGGTCGCATCGTGGTCGACGGCGTGGAACTGACCAACGACCTCAAGCAGATCGAAGCGATCCGCCGTGAAGTCGGCATGGTGTTCCAGCACTTCAACCTGTTTCCGCACCTGACCATCCTGCAGAACTGCACCCTGGCGCCGATGTGGGTACGCAAGATGCCCAAGCGCAAGGCCGAGGAAATCGCCATGCATTACCTGGAGCGCGTGCGCATTCCAGAGCAGGCGCACAAGTACCCGGGCCAGCTCTCCGGCGGCCAGCAACAGCGTGTGGCCATTGCCCGTGCCCTGTGCATGAAGCCGAAAATCATGTTGTTCGACGAGCCGACCTCGGCCCTCGACCCGGAAATGGTGAAAGAAGTGCTGGACACCATGATCGGTCTGGCCGAAGACGGCATGACCATGCTCTGCGTGACCCACGAAATGGGCTTCGCCCGTACCGTGGCCAACCGCGTGATCTTCATGGACAAGGGTGAAATCGTCGAACAGGCCGCGCCGAACGACTTCTTCGACAACCCGCAGAACGACCGCACCAAGCTGTTCCTGAGCCAGATTCTGCACTGATCCAGTCTTAGGCAGTGAAATAAACCCGGACTTGTCCGGGTTTATTTTTAATGGGCCGCTCAGCAAGCCGTGAGGGTCTCGTGTTCCTTGTGCACCGTCGTTTTGAATTGCCGCAAGTCTGCGTCTTCAGCGAAGGCATGGACATCGGCAAGCAAATGCGGATAACGATCAAGCAGGCGCATCAGCAAGATCAACGCCTTGGGTGGCACTACCTCGCCGCGCTCGTAGCGGGAAAACGCATTGTGTCCACCGCCCGATAGCAGCAGTACCGCTTCCTTTTGCGATAGATGCAGTTTGCGCCGGACACGTTTGATCTCTTCGCCGATCATTCGCCTGGCCGCGTTGACCAGCTCATCACCTGCGTGGTCGTAGCGATCCGAGCAGCTTGAATCGAGCTCGACTTCGCCGCACATCTGACATTCCCAGCCAGACAAGTCATCGACCCGGCGTTCCAGTCCCTTGACGCTCATGGTTTCGCCGCGACCTTCGAAATGCAACATACCTTCCGGGGCACCACAGCTGAAGCATTGCTGGTGTTTCATGAGTTTTTCTCCTTGAAGGAAATTACCGGTGGGCCTCCGCTGGGGCGGTACGTCACCTTCAGGTAAATCTGCAGACCGTGTGAATTGGCGTGGTAGACGTCATGCCAGACTCGATGATCGTCATAGGTGGTCATCGATTTGTAGAACTGTTTTCGCTCAAGCCCATGGATGACCTGCTGCATGTCCGAGACGTTTAAACCGAGCGTCCGAGCAGCGTTCTTCGCAGTGCTGGTGAAAGCTTTCCCTTTAAGCCGCCTGACATCTGCCTGTATCGCCGCCAAGGCGTAGTGGGGTGTGTTCTTTTCCATAGAACGGCGTGCCTTGTCCTTAAAATTACCCTCAAAGGGTAATTTTGACTAATCGAAAATCTCGTTTCTTTACCTCCCGTTGACCCTAGGCGGTTGCCGTCCCACATGAAGCTGACTAACATGTCAGAAAATTCATCCTATGATTGGATGAAAGGTGAGTTCCATGTCAGATATTTCTCCTTTGATTAAGCGGTCCTTAGTCGATCAAGCTCTGGATCAACTGCGCCAGCGCATCAGTGATGGCGTGTGGGTCGTGGGCCAGCGTTTGCCCACCGAGCCGGAGTTGGTGATCGAGCTGGGGATCAGCCGCAATACCGTGCGCGAAGCCATGCGCGTGCTGGCGTTTTCCGGGCTGATCGAGATCCGTCAGGGTGACGGCAGCTATGTACGGGCGACGGTGGACCCGCTCGATACGCTCAAGGTGCTGTCGCGCTGTTCGCTGGAGCAGGCCCGGGAAACCCGGCATATCCTCGAAGTCGAGGCCATCGGCCTGGCCGCGCTACGGCGCACCGAGGAAGACTTGCTGGCCTTGCGCAAGGCACTCCGGGTCAGTGGCGAGCATTACCACGGCGACCTGGAGCATTACATCGCCTGCGATCTGGTGTTCCACCGCCTGTTGGTGGACGCCGCGCACAATCCGGCGCTCAGCGAGCTTTATGGTTACTTTTCCAGCGTGATCGCTGCGCAGTTGCGCCAGAGCCTCAACATCATTCCCCGCCATCAGCATGTGTTCGACCTGCACGTCGAAATCCTCGAAGCCGTCGAACGCCAAGACCCGGAGCAGGCCAAGGCCCTTTGCCGGCAGTTGATCAATGCACCCTGAACCCGAGTTTTCCATGTCCCGCGATTTGCTTGATCCCACCCCCTCGACGACGTCCAAGCGCGTCGCCGAACTTGAAGAACTGTTGATCGACGCCGAAGCCGACGACGCCCAGGTCCAGCAGGGCCACCCACTGGTGCGCCGGCCCTGGCTGTTGCTGCTCGGGCTGATCCTGGTGGCGCTGAACCTGCGGCCGGCGTTGTCGAGCATGGCGCCGGTGCTCAGCGAAGTGTCAAGAAGCCTGGGCCTGTCGGCTGCCCAGGCCGGGTTGCTGACCACGCTGCCGGTGCTCTGCCTGGGGCTGTTCGCGCCGCTGGCGCCGGTGCTGGCGCGACGCTTCGGGGCCGAGCGCGTTGTACTGGGGATCTTGCTGACACTGGCGGGCGGGATTGTCCTGCGCAGTGCGTTCGGTCAGGTCGGGCTGTTTGCCGGCAGTATCCTGGCCGGGGCGAGCATCGGCGTGATCGGCGTGCTCTTGCCGGGCATCGTCAAGCGCGACTTCGCCAAGCAGGCTGGCGCCATGACCGGCGTCTACACCATGGCGCTGTGCCTGGGCGCGGCGATGGCGGCCGGGGCAACGGTGCCGTTGAGCGAGCACCTTGGAAACCGTTGGGCCTTGGGCCTGGGGTTCTGGGTGGTCCCGGCGCTGCTGGCCGCGCTGTTCTGGTTGCCGCAAGTGGGTGAGCGACACGGTGCCCATCAGGTGACGTACCGGGTCCGAGGCTTGCTGCGTGATCCCCTCGCCTGGCAGGTGACCTTGTACATGGGGTTGCAGTCGTCCCTGGCCTACATCGTCTTTGGCTGGCTGCCCTCGATCCTGATCGGACGCGGCCTGACCCCGACCCAGGCCGGGCTCGTGCTGTCCGGCTCGGTCATCGTGCAGTTGATCAGCTCCCTCGCCGCGCCCTGGCTGGCAACGCGTGGCAAGGATCAGCGCCTGGCCATCGTGGTGGTCATGGTCATGACCCTGGGCGGGCTGTTCGGTTGCCTCTACGCCCCCATCGATGGCTTGTGGGGCTGGGCGATATTGCTGGGGTTGGGGCAGGGCGCGACCTTCAGCCTGGCGCTGACGCTGATCGTGTTGCGCTCGCGTGACGCCCATGTGGCCGCGAACCTGTCCGGCATGGCCCAGGGCTTCGGCTATACGCTGGCGTCGTTGGGGCCCTTCGCGGTAGGCGTGGTCCACGACTTGACCGGCGGCTGGAATGCCTTGGGCTGGATCTTCGGCCTGGTCGGCCTGGGGGCGATCATCGCGGGTATCGGCGCAGGTCGGGCATTGTACGTGGGGGGCAGCAGTGAAAGAGTGACTGATCTTCTTTGATGTCATTTTCGTGGCGAATGACGATAGTCTTCCTTGCGCCGGCAGATTATCGTGCAGGCTGACTGAAACGTTTTTTCGGAGCCTGTCCATGAGCGATGCCCACAACGCCTTGATCACCCGTTTTTACCAGGCCTTCCAGCGCCTGGACGCCGAGGCCATGAGCGCCTGCTACACCGATGACGTGGTGTTCAGCGACCCGGCCTTTGGCGAGCTGCGCGGGCGCGATGCCGGTGACATGTGGCGCATGCTCACCACCCGGGCCAAGGATTTTTCCCTGACCTTCGATAACGTGCGCAGCGATGAGCGCACCGGCGGCGCCCATTGGGTGGCGACGTACCTGTTCAGCCAGACCGGCAACGTCGTGATCAATGACATTCAGGCGCGTTTCGTCTTTCGTGATGGCAAGATCTGCGAGCACCACGATCACTTCGACCTGTGGCGTTGGTCTCGCCAGGCGTTGGGCACCAAGGGGTTGCTGCTGGGCTGGACCCCCCTGGTGCGCAACGCCGTCAGGGCCCAGGCGCTCAAGGGGCTGCGGGCGTTCCAGGCCAGTCGCTGATAAGATCGCGGCTTGTTCCCGCACCTGTTGAACGCTTGTGACGATCGCCAACGACATTTCCGACCTGCCTGTCGAGGCGCCCGCCGAATCGGGCAAGCCCTGGTTCGTCTATCTGGTACGGGCCGCCAACGGTTCGCTGTACTGCGGCATCAGCGATGACCCGGTACGGCGCTTCGCCAAGCATCAGAGCGGCAAGGGCGCGCGCTTCTTCCTCTCCAGCCCGGCGGTGGCGCTGGTGTATACCGAAGCCTGTCGCGACAAGGGCGAGGCCCTGCGCCAGGAGCGACTGATCAAGAAACTCAGGAAGAGCGCCAAGGAGTGCCTGGTGGCGAGTGCGCTGTCGCTTCATCAGCCTGGCTGATAGGCCTCTATCAGGTGGGTAGGCTTATCCCGCTGCGGCGCGCTAAGCTGCAAGCCTTCATTCCTGCAGTGGCGAATCTCATGTCAGAGCTGATTCTTCATCATTACCCAACGTCTCCTTTTGCGGAAAAAGCCCGTCTGTTGCTGGGCTTCAAGGGCCTGTCCTGGCGTTCGGTGAGCATTCCGCCAATGATGCCCAAACCCGACCTGACGGCACTGACGGGCGGCTACCGCAAGACCCCGGTATTGCAGATCGGCGCGGATATCTATTGCGATACGTCCCTGATGGCCCGCCGGCTGGAGCAGGAAAAAGCCTCGCCGGCGTTGTTCCCCGAGGGCCGGGAGATGATCGCTGCATCGTTTGCGGCATGGGCCGATTCGGTGGTGTTCCAGCACGCGGTGAGCCTGGTGTTCCAGCCTGAATCGGTGGCGGTGCGTTTCGCCAAGCTGTCGCCTGAAGCGATCAAGGCGTTTATCAGCGACCGCGCCGGGCTGTTCAGTGGCGGTACGACTACACGCTTGCCTGTCGACCAGGCCAAGCACCAGTGGCCGACGATCATGGCGCGCCTGGAGCAGCAGTTGCAGCGCGAGGAGGGCGATTTCCTGTTGGGTGATCCGTCGATTGCCGACTTCGCCATGGCCCATCCGCTGTGGTTCCTCAAGGGTACGCCGGTGACCTCGCCGCTGGTGGATGCCTATCCGGCTGTTTCGGCCTGGCTGGCGCGGGTGCTGGGTTTCGGCCATGGTGCGTCGAGCCAGATAAGTGCCGAAGAAGCCTTGGAGTTTGCCCGCAACGCGACACCGCAAGCGCTGCCGGATGAGTCGTTCGAAGAGCCGAACGGGTTCACCTCAGGGCAGCAGGTAACTATCGCTGCGACGGACTATGGCGTTGACCCGGTGGCAGGGGAGTTGTTGTTTGCGGGTAGCGAAGAGTTGATTTTGCGTCGCGAAGATGAGCGTGGCGGGGTGGTGCATGTGCACTTTCCGCGGTTCGGGTTTCGGATCGAGGCTCGCTGAGCGACGAATGACCTGTGGGAGCGAGCTTGCTCGCGATGGCGGCGACACATCCAGCATTGATGCAAGCTGACCCACCGCTATCGCGAGCAAGCTCGCTCCCACAGGGGATTTGCGATGATGACTAGCTGGCAGACAACGCCTTGAGAATATTCTCCGGCTCATACCCGCGAATCAACGTGCCGTTCACATCGAGGATCGGAATCCCGCGACCGCCCAGCGCCTCGTAGGCCCTGCGCGCCTCGGTGTCCTTCTCGATATCGAACTCGCGAAACGGCACGCCTTTCTCATCCAGGAAACGCCGGGTGGCTTTGCAGTAGCCGCACCAGTCGGTGGCATACAACACGACCCGGGCGTTGGCCCGAACCTGTTCCGGCACCCGTTGCGACGGGTTGAATACCCACTCGATCTTGCCCCAGTGCTGGTACGCCACCACCACCAGCAAGACCAGCAGACATTTCTTCAGTACCCCGCCGAGCATCAGTTGCGCCGCTTGAGCTGATCCGTCAGTGACGTCGGCAACCCCTTGATGATCAGCGTGCCGGCTTCTTCGTCATATTCGATCTTGGAGCCCAGCAAGTGCGCTTCGAAGCTGATAGACAAGCCTTCGGCGCGGCCGGTGAAGCGGCGGAACTGGTTGAGGGTGCGTTTATCCGCCGGGATTTCCGGCGACAACCCATAGTCCTTGTTGCGAATGTGGTCGTAGAAGGCTTTCGGGCGCTCTTCGTCGATCAACTCGGAGAGTTCTTCCAGGCCCATGGGCTCGCCGAGCTTGGCCTGGCTGCTGGCGTAGTCCACCAGGGTCTTGGTCTTTTCCCGGGCGTCGTCTTCCGGCAGGTCTTCGCTTTCGACGAAGTCGCTGAAGGCCTTGAGCAGGGTGCGGGTCTCGCCGGGGCCGTCGACGCCTTCCTGGCAACCGATGAAGTCACGGAAGTACTCCGAGACCTTCTTGCCGTTCTTGCCCTTGATGAACGAGATGTACTGCTTCGATTGCTTGTTGTTCTGCCATTCCGACACGTTGATCCGGGCCGCCAGGTGCAATTGGCCCAGGTCCAGGTGGCGGGACGGGGTCACGTCCAGTTCATCGGTCACCGCCACGCCTTCGCTGTGGTGCAGCAGGGCGATGGCCAGGTAGTCGGTCATGCCCTGCTGGTAATGTGCGAACAACACGTGGCCGCCCACCGACAGGTTGGACTCTTCCATCAGCTTTTGCAGGTGTTCCACCGCCACGCGACTGAATGCGGTGAAATCCTTGCCGCCGTCCAGGTATTCCTTCAGCCAGCCGCTGAACGGATGCGCCCCGGACTCGGCATGGAAAAAACCCCAGGCCTTGCCTTGCTTGGCGTTATAGCTTTCGTTGAGGTCGGCGAGCATGTTCTCGATGGCGGTGGACTCTGCCAGTTCGGAGTCGCGGGCATGGAGCACAGCAGGGGTGCCGTCGGGTTTTTTGTCGATCAGGTGGACGATGCAATGACGGATCGGCATGGATTTCTCGGCTGATGAAAGAGAGGAGGGCGTGCTCCCCGAAAAGGGCTCAGTGTACCGCAATCACTGGTTTTGAAACCCTGCAAAGGCCCTTTCAGAGCCGTCCGACAGCCTATATGCATTTTTTTAACGTTTTAGCGCAAGAAAGCTGACCAAATGGGTAGCTAGAGGCGGATATTTCAGAGGCGTTGTGCTAGTTTTGCCCGGTCTTACGCGAAGTCACTGCGTTAAGCGTGCATTCAGCATCTGTCAGGTCGAACCAAACCCGGTTTTTGGCATCTATTACCCCGATCCGTCGTGGTGATTGCCGAGGGTGCCTGATCCAGAGAGATCCGGCTCGATGGCTGACACTGCACTCTGCAATCCATATGAATTTGATAGGGAAGGAACACTACATGGCTCTTACTAAAGACCAACTGATCTCTGATTTGGCTGAATCTGTAGACGCACCAAAAGCTACCGTGCGTGCTCTGCTGGACCAACTGGGCCAAGTCGTTGCCGATCAGCTGGAAAATGGCGGCGAAATCACCCTGCCAGGCGTTGGCAAGCTGAAAGTCACCGAGCGTCCTGCCCGTACCGGCCGTAACCCTTCGACTGGCGCTGCCATCGAAATCGCTGCCAAGAAAGTGATCAAGCTGGTTGTGGCCAAAGGCCTGACCGACGCGGTCAACAAGTAAGACCGCTGTAAAAAAAACCGTGCCTCGGAGCGATCCGGGCACGGTTTTTTATTGCCTTGGAAAAAGTATGTGGGAGCAAGGCTTGCTCCCAATCAGCCTTTGCGAACCCAGCGGGCTTGGCGCCAGGCTTGTTGCTGGGCCTCGGTCTGGAAGGTCCAGGCCACGAAACGACTCTGCTTCTGGCCCTGGGACATTTCCACCACCTGGCTGTGCAGCGCCCCGGCCTTTTTCAGCGCGGTTTGAATCGTCGGCAGGTTCGACGCCTTCGACACCAGGGTGCTGAACCACAGCACTTGCCCGGCCACTTGGGCACTCTCGCCGATCAGTTGCGTCACGAACCGGGCTTCTCCGCCCTCGCACCACAACTCCGCAGCCTGCCCGCCGAAATTCAGCACTGGCAGCTTACGCTTCGGATCGGCCTTGCCCAGTGCCCGCCACTTGCGCTGGCTGCCCTTGGTGGCTTCCTCCAGGGACGCATGGAACGGCGGGTTGCACATCGTCAGGTCGAACCGTTCACCATCCTCCAGCAGGCCCAGGAGGATCTGCTTGCGGTTGGCTTGCTGGCGCAACTGGATGGACTTGTTCAAACCATTGGATTGGACGATGGCCTTGGCCGAGGCGATGGCTGTCGGGTCGATCTCCGAACCGAGGAAGTGCCAGCGGTAGTCACTGTAGCCGATCAACGGATAGACGCAGTTGGCGCCGGTGCCGACGTCCAGCACCTTGACGGCCGCTCCGCGGGGGATTTCACCTTCGTTGTGGCTGGCGAGCAAATCGGCGAGAAAGTGCACATAGTCCGCACGCCCTGGCACCGGCGGGCACAGGTAGTCGGCCGGGATATCCCAGTGGGCGATGCCGTAGAAAGATTTGAGCAGCGCCCGGTTGAACACCCGCACGGCTTCGGGGCTGGCAAAGTCGATACTTTCCTTGCCGTAGGGATTGATGATCACGAACTTTGCCAGTTCGGGTGTGCTCTTGATCAACGCCGGGAAATCATAGCGGCCCTGATGGCGGTTGCGAGGATGCAGGCTGGCCTTCTCCCGTGGCGCCACGGCCTTGGCCTCGGTGGCGGGTTTTGGCTTCTGGCGGGCTGGTTTGGGTGTACGGGGGGCGGTCATGGGCGAGTCGATTCGGGGATGGCTCAAAAAGTGGCGGGCATTGTCCCATTATTCAAATGTGGGAGCGAGCTTGCTCGCGATGGCGGCGACACATCCAGTATCGATGCAAGCTGACCCACCGCTATCGCGAGCAAGCTCGCTCCCACAGGGGGCTCAGCATGAGTAAGAAAGTGCCAGGCATAAAAAAGGAGGTCCGATAGGACCTCCCTTTTCATTGCGAACCGCCGTTACAGGCTGGAGATCCGTCCATGTTGTTCGGCCAGCTTGCCCAAGGCCTGTTCGGCCTCGGCCAGTTTGGCCCGTTCCTTCTCGATGACTTCGGCCGGTGCCTTGTCAACGAAGCCGGCGTTGGACAGCTTGCCGCCGACCCGCTGCACTTCGCCCTTCAGGCGCAGGATTTCCTTGTCCAGGCGCGCCAGTTCGGCGGCCTTGTCGATCAGGCCGGCCATCGGCACCAGCACTTCCATCTCGCCGACCAGGGCGGTGGCCGACAGTGGCGCTTCTTCGCCGGCGGCCAGGACCGTCACCGATTCGAGCTTCGCCAGTTTCTTGAGCAGCGCCTCGTTTTCATTGAGGCGGCGCAGGTCTTCGGTGCTGGCGTTCTTCAGGAACAAGGCCAGTGGCTTGCCCGGGCCGATGTTCATTTCGGCGCGGATGTTACGCAGGCCCAGCATGAAGGTCTTGAGCCATTCGATGTCGTCTTCGGCCGCTGGATCGATGCGGGTCTCGTTGGCCACCGGCCACGGTTGCAGCATGATCGTCTTGCCTTGGATACCCGCCAGCGGTGCGATGCGCTGCCAGATTTCCTCGGTGATGAACGGCATGAACGGATGTGCCAGGCGCAGGGCCACTTCCAGTACGCGCACCAGGGTGCGGCGGGTGCCGCGCTGGCGTTCGGCTGGGGCGTTTTCATCCCACAGCACCGGCTTGGAGAGTTCCAGATACCAGTCGCAATACTGGTTCCAGATGAACTCGTACAAGGCCTGCGCGGCCAGGTCGAAGCGGAACTGGTCCAACTGGCGGGTCACTTCGGCTTCGGTGCGCTGCAACTGGGAAATGATCCAGCGATCGGCCAGGGTCAGCTCAAAGGCTTCGCCGTTCTGACCGCAGTCTTCCCCCTTATCCAGCACGTAGCGCGCGGCGTTCCAGATCTTGTTGCAGAAGTTGCGATAGCCTTCGACGCGGCCCATGTCGAACTTGATGTCGCGACCGGTGGACGCCAGCGAGCAAAAGGTGAAACGCAGGGCATCGGTGCCGTAGCTGGCGATGCCCTCGGCGAATTCTTCGCGGGTGGCTTTTTCGATCTTCTTCGCCAGTTTCGGCTGCATCAGACCGGAGGTGCGTTTCTGCACCAGGGTTTCCAGGTCGATGCCGTCGATGATGTCCAGCGGGTCCAGGACGTTGCCCTTGGACTTGGACATCTTCTGGCCCTGGCCGTCGCGTACCAAGCCGTGGACGTAGACCGTCTTGAACGGCACTTGCGGGGTGCCGTCCTCGTTCTTCACCAGGTGCATGGTCAGCATGATCATCCGGGCGACCCAGAAGAAAATGATGTCGAAGCCGGTGACCAGCACGTCGGTGGAGTGGAATTTCTTCAGGAACTCGGTCTGCTGCGGCCAGCCCAGGGTCGAGAACGTCCACAGGCCCGAGCTGAACCAGGTGTCGAGGACGTCGTTGTCCTGTTGCAGCGCCACGTCCGGGCCGAGGTTGTGCTTGGCGCGGACTTCGGCTTCATCGCGGCCGACATAGACCTTGCCCGACTCGTCGTACCAGGCCGGGATGCGATGGCCCCACCACAGCTGGCGGCTGATGCACCAATCCTGGATGTCACGCATCCAGGAGAAGTACATGTTTTCGTATTGCTTGGGCACGAACTGGATGCGGCCGTCTTCCACGGCGGCAATCGCAGGTTCAGCCAGCGGTTTGGTGGACACGTACCACTGGTCGGTCAGCCACGGCTCGATGATGGTACCGGAGCGGTCGCCTTTCGGGACTTTCAGGGCGTGATCGTCGACGCTGACCAGCAGGCCGGCGGCCTCGAATGCCGCGACGATCTGCTTGCGCGCTTCGAAGCGCTCCAGGCCGGCGTATTCGGCCGGGATCTGGCCGTCGACGCTTTCGTTCAGCGTGCCGTCGAGGTTGAACGCCTGGGCGGCCGGCAACACGTTGGCGTTCTTGTCGAAGATGTTCAGCAGCGGCAGGTTGTGGCGCTTGCCGACTTCATAGTCGTTGAAATCGTGGGCCGGGGTGATTTTCACGCAACCGGTGCCGAATTCAGGGTCGCAGTAATCGTCGCCGATGATCGGGATGCGCCGGCCAACCAGGGGCAACTCGACGAACTTGCCGATCAGTGCCTGATAGCGCTCGTCGTTCGGGTTCACCGCCACGGCCGAGTCGCCCAGCATGGTTTCCGGACGCGTGGTGGCGACGATCAGGTAATCCTTGCCTTCGGCAGTCTTGGCACCGTCGGCCAACGGGTACTTCAGGTTCCACAGGAAACCTTTCTCGTCGTGGTTCTCCACTTCGAGGTCGGAAATGGCCGTGTGCAACTTGGTGTCCCAGTTGACCAGGCGCTTGCCGCGATAGATCAGCCCGTCTTCGTGCAGGCGCACGAAGGCTTCCTTCACTGCTTCCGAGAGGCCGTCGTCCATGGTGAAGCGCTCGCGGCTCCAGTCCACGGACGAGCCGAGGCGCCGGATCTGGCGGCTGATGTTGCCACCGGACTCGTCTTTCCATTCCCAGACCTTCTCGAGGAACTTCTCGCGACCCAGGTCATGGCGATTCTGGCCCTGGGCTTCGAGGCGACGTTCAACCAGCATCTGCGTGGCGATACCGGCATGGTCGGTGCCCGGCTGCCACAAGGTGTTGCGGCCTTGCATGCGACGAAAACGGATCAGGGCGTCCATGATCGCGTTATTGAAGCCGTGGCCCATGTGCAGGCTGCCGGTGACGTTCGGCGGCGGGATCATGATGGTGTAGGAATCGCCCGCGCCTTGCGGAGCGAAATAATTCTCGGACTCCCAGGTGTTGTACCAGGAAGTTTCAATGGCGTGCGGCTGGTAGGTCTTATCCATGCGCGGCGGGACCCTATTGGCATTTATTCAGGAAAAGCCGGGAAGTATAGCGGGCGGGGCTGGTGCAAGCCACAAGCTGCGAGCGAGAAGCCGGATGGAGGAGCGCAGTTGAACCCTGTGGGAGCGAGCTTGCTCGCGATGGGGCCGGCACATTCAATACCTATGCAGGCTGAGCCACCGCTATCGCGAGCAAGCTCGCTCCCACAGGGAAGTGCAATCAGTCAGGCGTCGGAGGTTACTCGTACTGGCTCAGCAACCGTTCCATCCGCGCATCCAGCCGGCGCTTGATCTCTGTTTCGATGTGCGGGGCGAAGTCGTCGATGACGTCTTGCATGATCAACTGCGCGGCGGCGCGCAATTCGCGGTCCAGGTGCAGCAGGGCGTCGGGGCCCTTCACTTCGGCCTTGGCGACGGGCTTGGGTTCCGGCTGGCCGTTGATCGGATCGAACAGCAGCGGAATCTGCTCGTCATGCACCGGCTCGTGCACGACGGTGTCGGTCAGCAGCGGTGGTTGCAGGTTGTCGTCGCCGAGCAGTTGGCGGATCGACTCGAGGTCATCCAGCAGGTGCGCGGGCTTTTGTGGCGATTTTGGAGTGTCCATCGTAGGGCTCAGAGTCGCTGTAAACGGTGGTCTTGCAGAGGATAGCCCTGTTCGCGGTAGAAACGGAAACTCTCCCGCGCGGCTTGTCGGATGGTCGCGTCCTCCACTACCACTTCCGCCACGCGGGCGAAGCGTTGGGCAAAGGCCGGTACTTTCAGGTCGAGGTTGACCAGCAGGTCATGGTGCTGACCGCAGTCATTTCCCAGTCCCAGCACGATCAGCCCTTCGGGTTCGCTTTCGGCCGGGCCGTGGGGCACGAAACTCTCGCCCTTGAACGCCCACAGGCGAGTGTCCAGGTCATCGCGCTGGGCGGCATCGCTGCAATGCAGGTAGATGCGGTGCCCCATGCGCCAGGCCTTTTCAGTCAGTTTGCAGGCGAAATCCAGCCGCGCCGACGGGTCGGCGCTGGGCAGGATATAGAAATCGACTTTGGTCATTGCGGTTCCTGAGCCGCCGATGACGCCGCCCGAGGACGACGCCAACGACGGTCATTGGTGTCAGGCCTTGGCGCGGTCCAGCAGGTACTGGGTCAGCAGGGGCACCGGACGACCGGTGGCGCCCTTGTCCTTGCCGCCGCTGGTCCAGGCCGTGCCGGCGATGTCCAGGTGCGCCCAGTTCAGGTTCTTGGTGAAGCGCGACAGGAAACAGGCCGCGGTGATGGTCCCGGCTTTGGGACCGCCGATGTTGGCGATGTCGGCGAACGGGCTGTCCAGTTGTTCCTGGTACTCGTCGAACAGCGGCAACTGCCAGGCGCGGTCGTCGGCTTGTTGGCCGGCGCTGAGCAGTTGGCCGATCAGCTCGTCGTTGTTGCCCAGCAGGCCCGAGGTGTGGGAGCCCAGGGCGACGATGCAGGCGCCGGTCAGGGTTGCGATGTCGATCACCGCTTGCGGCTTGAAGCGCTCGGAGTAGGTGAGGGCGTCGCACAACACCAGGCGGCCTTCGGCGTCGGTGTTGAGGATTTCCACGGTCTGGCCGCTCATGGTGGTGACGATGTCACCCGGGCGCGAGGCCGTGCCGCTAGGCATGTTCTCGGCGCAGGCCAGGATGCACACCAGGTTGATCGGCAGTTGCAGTTCGAGCACGGCGCGCAGGGTGCCGAACACGCTGGCGGCGCCGCCCATGTCGTACTTCATTTCATCCATGCCGGCGCCCGGCTTGAGGCTGATGCCGCCGGTGTCGAAGGTGATGCCCTTGCCGACCAGTGCGTACGGCTTCTCGGACTTCTTGCCGCCGTTGTATTGCATGACGATCAGGCGTGGCGGCTGGGCGCTGCCCTGGCCGACCGAGTAGAACGAGCCCATGCCCAGGTCCTTGATCTTCTTCTCGTCGAAGACCTCGACTTTCAGGCCCTTGAATTCCTTGCCCAAGGCCTTGGCCTGCTCACCCATGAACGTCGGGTGGCAGATGTTCGGCGGCAGGTTGCCCAGATCGCGGGTGAAGGCCATGCCGTTGGCAATCGCGGTGGCGTGGGTCACGGCGCGCTGGACTTCAGCCTGGGCGGCCTTGATGGTCAGCAGGGTGATTTTCTTCAGGGCGCGGGGTTCGGCTTTCTGGCTCTTGAACTGGTCGAACTGGTATTCGCCGTCCACCAGGGTTTCGGCCAGCAGGCGGTTCTTGCCGTAGCTGTCGCGGCCCTTGACCACCAACTCGTCCAACGCCAAGGCGGCATCGGTGCCGCCCAGGCCTTTAAGAGTGGCCAACACGCCGGCGATGATTTTACGAAATGGACGGTCGCCCAGTTCGGCGTCCTTGCCCACGCCCACCAGCAGCACGCGATCGGCCTTGAGGTTGGGCAGGCTGTGCAGCAGCAGGCTCTGGCCGACCTTGCCGGCGAGGTCGCCGCGCTTGAGCACGGCGCTGATGGCACCGCCGCTCAGGCTGTCGAGTTGGGTAGCGGCGACGCCGAGCTTGCGGTTTTCACCGACGGCAACCACCAGCGTGGCGGTTTTCAACGTTTCTGGGCTGACGCTTTTTACAACCAGTTCCATGTCCGGATCCCTGAGTGAATGGTCAAGATGCCAGGTGTCGCACGATGGCGCGCCGGGCGAGCTGCTTCTATATAGGTGAAAGCGCCGGTGTGTGCCGGCGACAAAGGCCGCAGTTTGAACCCCGGCGGCCGAGCCTGACAACCCTCGGCGCGCCTAACTTTTCGGCTTTGAGCACCGGCTTAAAGCGTGCGAAGTGACAGGCGCCTCCAATCACAGGATAATGCGGCTCTTTTTTCGGCGGCTCGCGTTGGCGGGCCGGCTCGATATGTTTGCTTGTTTGGCCGCCTTAAGGGTTTGTATGAAAAGTCGCCGAGCGGCGATCAGGCAAGGCGAAAACAGGCGAGGAAGCGGAGTTGACTGGCTGTCAATGAACATTCCGAGCCTGTTTTCAACGCAGCATGATCGTCGCGCAGGCACTTTTCATACAAAACCCAGCCTGACAACCCTGGAGTGTCTGGTGTGATCGTCTTCCGTTATCTATCCCGCGAAGTCCTGCTGACCCTGAGCGCCGTCAGTGCCGTGCTGCTGGTCATCATCATGAGCGGGCGCTTCATTAAATACCTCGCCCAGGCGGCGTCCGGCGCCCTGGATCCGGGCTCCCTGTTCCTGATCATGGGGTTCCGCCTGCCCGGCTTCCTGCAGTTGATCCTGCCCCTGGGGTTGTTCCTCGGCATTTTGCTGGCCTACGGGCGCTTGTACCTGGACAGCGAAATGACGGTGCTGTCGGCCACCGGCATGAGCCAGCAACGCCTGTTTCGCATGACCCTGTTCCCGGCCACATTGGTGGCGCTGGTGGTGGCCTGGCTGAGCCTGAGCCTGTCGCCCCAGGGCGCCAACCAATTCCAACTGCTGATCAACCAGCAGGACGCCTTGACCGAATTCGACACCCTGGTGCCGGGGCGCTTCCAGGCGCTGCGCGACGGTACGCGGGTGACCTACACCGAACAGCTCTCGGATGACCG
This sequence comes from Pseudomonas medicaginis, assembly GCF_965119365.1. Taxonomy (NCBI): domain Bacteria; kingdom Pseudomonadati; phylum Pseudomonadota; class Gammaproteobacteria; order Pseudomonadales; family Pseudomonadaceae; genus Pseudomonas; species Pseudomonas medicaginis. Next base: position 6,045,500 of record NZ_OZ221631.1, on the reverse strand, counting down.
GATCAACCTGGGCGGCGTCTTCATTACGCAGAAGAACCTGTCGGCGGACACCAAGAAGGACCGCGGCATTTCCGTGCTGGTGGCCGAGAAGGGCCGCCAGGAACTCAGCCCCGACGGCAACCGCTACCTGATCCTGGAAAACGGCTATCGCTACGACGGCAAACCGGGGCAGGCCGATTACCGGGCCATCCGGTACGACACCTATGGCGTGCTGTTGCCCAAGCCCGAGGTCAGCGAGGAAGTCACCGACCGCGACGCGATGCCGACCGCCAGCCTGCTGGGCAACAAGGACATTCGTGCCCGCACCGAGCTGCAATGGCGCCTGTCGTTGCCGCTGCTGGTGTTCATCGTGACCCTCATGGCGGTGCCGCTGGCGCGGGTCAACCCGCGCCAGGGCCGTTTCCTCAAGTTGCTACCGGCGATTCTCCTGTATATGGCTTACCTGACCATCCTGATTTCCGCTCGCAGCGCCCTGGAAAAGGGCAAGATCCCGCCAACGCTGGGCTTGTGGTGGGTGCATGGCATCTTCCTGGCCATCGGCCTGGGGCTGCTCTATTGGGAGCCGCTGCGCCTGAAGCTGGCCAGTCGTCGCAGCACGCTGGAGGTGGCCCGTGGTTAAACTCGACCGCTACATCGGCAGCAGCGTGTTCATGGCGATCCTCGCGGTACTGGGGATTATCCTTGGCCTGGCGACCCTGTTTGCCTTCATCGATGAAATGAGCGATGTCAGCGATACCTATACGCTGATGGATGTGGCGAGCTACGTCCTGCTGACCGCGCCGCGGCGCCTGTATGACATGCTGCCGATGGCGGCGCTGATCGGCTGCCTGATCGGCCTGGGCAGCCTGGCCAGCAACAGCGAGCTGACCATCATGCGCGCCGCCGGCGTGTCCATTGGTCGGATCGTCTGGGCGGTGATGAAGCCGATGCTGGTGTTGATGCTGGTGGGCCTGCTGATCGGCGAATACGTCGCCCCGGCCACCGAAAATACCGCCCAGGCCAACCGCTCCCTGGCCCAGGGCGGCGGTGATGCGCAAAGTGCCAAGCACGGCCTGTGGCATCGCCAGGGCGACGAGTTCATCCATATCAACTCGGTCCAGCCCAATGGCATCCTCTACGGGGTGACCCGCTATCGTTTCGACGAGCAACGGCACATGCTGTCGTCGAGCTTCGCCAAGCGCGCGAATTTCGCCGAGGACCACTGGCAGTTGAGCGGTGTCAGTACCACCTTGTTCCATGACAAGCGCACCGAGGTGGTTGCCGCCCCGCAGGAGCGTTGGGACGTGTCGATCAGCCCGCAGCTGCTCAGCACCGTGGTGATGGCGCCTGAATCCCTGTCGATTACCGGCTTGTGGGGGTATATCCACTATCTGGCGGACCAGGGCTTGAATAACGGCCGCTATTGGCTGGCTTTTTGGGTCAAGGTGTTGCAACCGTTGGTCACCGCCGCCCTGGTGTTGATGGCGATTTCCTTCATTTTCGGTCCGCTGCGTTCGGTGACCCTTGGCCAGCGGGTGTTTACCGGTGTACTGGTGGGCTTCACTTTCCGCATTGCCCAGGATCTGCTGGGGCCGTCGAGCCTGGTGTTCGGTTTCTCGCCGCTGTTCGCGGTGCTGGTGCCGGCAGGCGTGTGTGCGCTGGCCGGGCTCTGGCTGCTGCGCCGGGCTGGTTGACCCCAATTCTTGTGGCGGGCAGGCTTCTGTGGCGAGGGGATTTATCCCCGTTGGACTGCGCAGCAGTCCCCAGCATCCTCTCTGGCGCATCGCCATGGCTGATAGGTCGAGGGCTGCTTCGCAGCCCAGCGGGGATAAATCCCCTCGCCACAATGGCGTCTGTATCAGGTACAATTCCCGGCTATTTTTCGGCGGGCCATGCCTGCAGCCTTTTTGAGTGTTGATCCGTGAGTGATTTGAGTCATATCCGCAATTTCTCCATCATCGCCCACATTGACCATGGCAAGTCGACGCTGGCTGATCGCTTCATCCAGATGTGCGGCGGCCTGGCCGAGCGTGAAATGGAGGCCCAGGTCCTGGACTCCATGGACCTCGAGCGTGAACGCGGGATCACCATCAAGGCCCACAGCGTTACCCTTTATTACAAGGCCCGCGACGGCGTCACCTATCAACTGAACTTCATCGATACCCCCGGCCACGTCGACTTCACCTATGAAGTCAGCCGGTCGCTGGCGGCCTGTGAAGGTGCGTTGCTGGTGGTCGATGCCGGCCAGGGCGTTGAAGCCCAGTCGGTTGCCAACTGCTACACGGCCATCGAGCAGGGCCTGGAAGTCATGCCGGTGCTGAACAAGATCGACCTGCCCCAGGCCGATCCGGACCGCGTGAAGGAAGAGATCGAGAAAATCATCGGCATCGACGCCACCGACGCGGTCACCTGCAGTGCCAAGACCGGCCTGGGCGTGGACGAAGTGCTCGAGCGCCTGGTGACGACCATCCCCGCGCCAACCGGCAACATCGAAGATCCGCTGCAAGCGTTGATCATCGACTCCTGGTTCGACAACTACCTGGGCGTGGTCTCGCTGGTTCGCGTGCGCCATGGCCGCGTGAAGAAGGGCGACAAGATCCTGGTCAAGTCCACCGGCAAGATCCACCTGGTGGACAGCGTCGGTGTCTTCAACCCGAAACACACCGCCACCGTCGACCTGAAGGCCGGGGAAGTGGGCTTCATCATCGCCGGCATCAAGGACATCCACGGGGCGCCGGTCGGCGACACCCTGACCTTGAGCTCCACGCCCGACGTCGATGTACTGCCCGGTTTCAAACGTATCCAGCCGCAGGTCTATGCCGGTCTGTTCCCGGTCAGCTCCGACGACTTCGAGGATTTCCGCGAAGCCCTGCAAAAGCTGACCCTGAACGACTCGTCCCTGCAATACACCCCGGAAAGCTCCGACGCCCTGGGCTTCGGCTTCCGCTGCGGGTTCCTGGGCATGTTGCACATGGAAATCATCCAGGAGCGCCTGGAGCGCGAGTACGACCTGGACCTGATCACCACTGCGCCGACGGTTATCTTCGAGCTGCTGCTCAAGAACGGCGAAACCCTCTACGTCGACAACCCGTCCAAGCTGCCGGACCTGTCGGCCATCGAGGACATGCGCGAACCGATCGTGCGGGCCAACATCCTGGTACCCCAGGAGCACCTGGGTAACGTCATCACCCTGTGCATCGAGAAGCGCGGCGTGCAGCACGACATGCTGTTCCTCGGCTCGCAGGTCCAGGTGACCTACGACCTGCCGATGAACGAAGTGGTGCTGGATTTCTTCGACCGCCTCAAATCCACCAGTCGCGGCTATGCTTCGCTGGACTATCATTTCGATCGTTACCAATCGGCTAATCTGGTGAAGCTGGATGTGCTGATCAACGGTGAGAAGGTCGATGCCCTGGCATTGATCGTGCACCGTGACAACGCGCACTACAAAGGTCGTGCATTGACCGAGAAGATGAAGGAACTGATTCCGCGGCAGATGTTCGATGTGGCAATCCAGGCCGCCATTGGCGGGCAGATTGTGGCGCGTACAACCGTCAAGGCGCTCAGAAAGAACGTATTGGCCAAATGCTACGGCGGCGACGTCAGCCGTAAGCGCAAGCTGTTGGAAAAGCAGAAGGCCGGTAAAAAACGCATGAAGCAGGTCGGTAACGTGGAAATTCCACAAGAAGCCTTCCTTGCGGTGCTCAGGTTGGATAGTTAGGTCCTATGTCGCTAAATTTCCCGCTGTTGCTGGTTATCGCCGTGTTTGTCTGCGGCCTGTTGGCGTTGCTTGATCTGTTGTTCCTGGCGCCTCGGCGCCGGGCGGCCATCGCCTCTTATCAGGGCAGCGTCAGCCAGCCTGATGGTGTGGTGATCGAAAAGCTCAACAAGGAACCGCTGCTGGTCGAATACGGCAAGTCGTTCTTCCCGGTGCTGTTCATCGTGCTGGTGCTGCGTTCGTTCCTGGTGGAACCGTTCCAGATCCCGTCGGGTTCGATGAAACCGACCCTGGACGTGGGCGATTTCATCCTGGTGAACAAGTTTTCCTACGGGATCCGCCTGCCGGTGATCGACAGGAAAGTCATCGAGGTGGGTGACCCGCAACGCGGCGATGTCATGGTGTTCCGCTTCCCGAGCGACCCGAGCGTCAACTACATCAAGCGTGTGGTCGGCCTGCCGGGTGACACGATCCGCTACACCGCCGACAAGCGTCTGCTTGTCAATGGCGAATCAGTGGCCGAACAGTTGCTCGGCTCCGAGCCGGGGACGCTGGGCAGTGCCGAGCTCTACCGGGAAAAACTCGGCGAGGCCGAACACCTGATCCGCAAGGAAATGAGCCGCTACCGCGCAACGCCGGACCGTTCCTGGACCGTGCCGGCGGGGCACTACTTCATGATGGGCGACAACCGCGACAACTCCAACGACAGCCGTTACTGGGACGATCCGAACATTCCCAAGAACCTGTTGGGCATGGTCCCGGACCGGAACATCGTCGGCAAGGCCTTTGCGGTCTGGATGAGCTGGCCGGAACCCAAACTCAGTCACCTGCCGAACTTTTCGCGGGTTGGCCTGATCAAGTAATCACACACGGCGCTGTTGAACACAGCGCCGAATGCTTTTCTGGAGCCTGCACAAGGTTGCCCGGAGGCATGAAGCCAACGATAGTCAGGACGTCATTTTTGAACACAGCGTTAATTGTCCCAAGCCAACGGTGCCTTGCCGCCGTGGCGGTGGAATCCAGCCACGAACTCAGCGTGGGTAAACCGTGAGCGTTTCTCTAAGCCGTCTCGAGCGTCAGCTCGGCTACACCTTCAAGGACCCGGACCTGATGCTCCTGGCCCTCACTCACCGCAGTTTTGCCGGGCGCAACAACGAACGCCTGGAATTCCTCGGTGACGCCATCCTCAACTTCGTCGCTGGCGAGGCGCTGTTCGAGCGTTTCCCGCTGGCCCGCGAAGGCCAGTTGTCGCGTTTGCGCGCACGGTTGGTAAAAGGTGAGACCCTGGCCGTACTGGCCCGTGGTTTCGACCTGGGCGACTACCTGCGCCTGGGCTCCGGTGAATTGAAAAGCGGCGGTTTCCGTCGCGAGTCGATTCTTGCCGATGCCCTGGAAGCGTTGATTGGCGCGATCTATCTGGACTCAGGCATGGAAATGGCGCGTGAACGTGTGCTGGCCTGGCTGACGTCCGAGATCGACAGCCTGACGCTGGTGGACACCAACAAGGACCCGAAGACTCGTTTGCAGGAATTCCTGCAATCGCGCAGTTGCGAGCTACCGCGCTACGAAGTCGTGGATATCCAGGGTGAGCCGCATTGCCGTACCTTCTTCGTCGAATGCGAAGTGGTCCTATTGAATGAAAAAAGCCGGGGTCAGGGTGTGAGTCGTCGTATTGCCGAACAGGTAGCGGCTGCCGCAGCATTGATTGCCCTGGGCGTGGAGAATGGCAATGACTGATACAACCGTCACCCGCTGCGGCTATGTCGCCATTGTCGGTCGGCCGAACGTGGGCAAGTCCACGCTGCTGAACCACATCCTGGGCCAGAAGCTGGCAATCACCTCGCGCAAGCCCCAGACCACCCGCCACAACATGCTGGGCATCAAGACCGAAGGCGCCGTGCAGGCGATCTACGTCGACACCCCGGGCATGCACAAGGGTGGCGAGAAGGCCCTGAACCGCTACATGAACAAGACCGCCTCGGCGGCGCTGAAAGACGTCGATGTGGTGATCTTCGTGGTCGATCGCACCAAGTGGACCGAAGAAGACCAGATGGTCCTCGAGCGCGTCCAGTACGTGACAGGCCCCTTGATCGTGGCGCTGAACAAGACCGATCGTATCGAAGACAAGGCTGAACTGATGCCGCACCTGACCTGGTTGCAGGAACAGTTGCCCAACGCCCAGATCATCCCCATCTCTGCCCAGCACGGTCATAACCTCGACGCGCTGGAGCGGGTGATTGCCGAGCACCTGCCGGAAAACGATCACTTCTTTCCCGAAGACCAGATCACCGACCGCAGCAGCCGTTTCCTCGCCGCCGAACTGGTGCGCGAGAAAATCATGCGCCAGATGGGCGCCGAGCTGCCGTACCAGATCACGGTCGAGATCGAAGAGTTCAAGCAACAGGGCAAGACCCTGCACATCCATGCCTTGATCCTCGTCGAACGTGACGGCCAGAAAAAAATCATCATTGGCGACAAGGGCGAGCGCATCAAGCGCATCGGCACCGAGGCGCGCAAGGACATGGAGCTGCTGTTCGACTCCAAGATCATGCTCAACCTGTGGGTCAAGGTGAAGGGCGGCTGGTCCGACGACGAGCGGGCGTTGCGTTCGTTGGGTTACGGCGACCTCTGATCAGCTGACTGGATATACCGAGAACCATTGTGGGAGCGAGCTTGCTCGCGATGAGGGCCTGATGTTCAACATGGATGTTGACTGACAGACCGTTATCGCGAGCAAGCTCGCTCCCACATTGGTTTGGGGCTGTTTAAAAACTCTGCTCGTCCATTGAGAACTCTGATTCCCATGCCCCCAACTCAACCCACCGGCCAATCCGCCTACGTCCTCCACAGCCGCGCCTACCGCGAAAGCAGCGCCCTGGTGGACTTCCTCACGCCCCAAGGTCGGCTGCGGGCGGTGTTGCGGGGGGCGCGTGGCAAGGCCGGGACGTTGGCGCGGCCGTTCGTGCCGCTGGACGTCGAGTTCCGTGGCCGGGGCGAGTTGAAGAGCGTCGGGCGCATGGAGAGCAATGGCGTCGCCGCCTGGCTCAACGGCGAAGCGTTGTTCAGCGGCTTGTACCTCAATGAACTGCTGATCCGCCTGCTGCCCGCCGAAGATCCCCATCCGGCTGTCTTCGACCACTACGCCGCGACGTTGCTGGCCCTGGCCGAAGGCCGTCCACTGGAGCCGCTGCTGCGTTCCTTCGAATGGCGTCTGCTGGATGACCTGGGCTATGGCTTCGCCCTGAGCACCGACCTGCACGGCGAGCCTATCGCTGCCGATGGCCTCTACCGCTTGCAAGTGGATGCCGGCCTGGAGCAGGTCTACCTGCTGCAACCGGGGCTGTTCAACGGCGCCGAGCTGCTGGCCATGGCCGAGGCCGACTGGAGTGCGCCGGGCGCCTTGTCGGCGGCCAAGCGGCTGATGCGCCAGGCCTTGGCCGTGCATCTGGGCGGTCGGCCACTGGTCAGTCGCGAGCTGTTTCGCAAGCCCTGATCAACCCGTATGCTGTGGGCCGACTTATTTGTCCATTCAGGAGCCTTTTCGTGAGCACCAGCAATCGCATTCTTCTCGGCGTGAACATCGACCATGTCGCCACCCTGCGCCAGGCCCGCGGTACGCGTTATCCGGATCCGGTCAAGGCCGCACTGGACGCGGAAGAAGCGGGGGCCGACGGCATCACCGTGCACCTGCGTGAAGACCGTCGCCACATCCAGGAGCGCGACGTGCTGCTGCTCAAGGACGTGCTGCAAACCCGCATGAACTTCGAAATGGGCGTGACCGAAGAAATGATGGCGTTCGCCGAGCGCATCCGCCCGGCGCACATCTGCCTGGTGCCGGAGACGCGTCAGGAGCTGACCACCGAAGGCGGCCTCGATGTCGCGGGGCAGGAGTCTCGGATCAGCCAGGCGGTGGAACGTCTGTCGAAGATCGGTGCCGAGGTATCGCTGTTCATTGATGCCGACGAACGGCAGATCGAGGCTTCCAAGCGTGTTGGCGCGCCGGCCATCGAGCTGCACACGGGCCGTTACGCCGATGCCGAGACGCCCACGGATGTGGCCGATGAGCTGCAGCGGGTCGCCGACGGCGTCGCCTTTGGCCTGGCCCAAGGCCTGATCGTCAACGCCGGCCATGGCCTGCACTACCACAACGTCGAAGCCGTTGCGGCCATCAAGGGCATCAACGAGCTGAACATCGGCCACGCGCTGGTGGCCCATGCGTTGTTCGTCGGGTTCAAGTCGGCGGTGGCGGAAATGAAGGCGTTGATCCTGGCGGCCGCGAAACCCTGATGCCACCACATAACTCAATATGCCTGCTCATCTAAGGCCTGCTTGATTCATTGTGGCGAGGGGATTTATCTGTGGCGAGGGGATTTATCCCCGTAGGGCTGCGAAGCAGCCCTAAAATCTGGCGCCTCGGTGTGTCAGGCAGATTGAGTTGATAGCTTTGGGGCTGCTGCGCAGCCCAGCGGGGATAAATCCCCTCGCCACAGATTCATCGCAGCATCGGGATGGTGTACAGCTGTCAGAGCTGCGGGGATTCCTGGTTCGGCTTGCTCTTGTCCACGCCCGGCACATGCAGGTTGCCCTCGGCCACCTGGTCGCCTTCGAGCTGTGGCTGCGTCACCCAGGTCAGGATGTCGTAGTAGCGACGTATGTTCGCCACGAAATGCACCGGTTCGCCGCCCCGGGCGTAGCCGTAGCGTGTCTTGCTGTACCACTGTTTCTGGGACAGGCGCGGCAGGATCTTTTTCACATCCAGCCACTTGTTCGGGTTCAGCCCTTCCTTGGCCGCCAGTTTGCGGGCGTCATCCAGGTGACCGCTGCCGACGTTATAGGCGGCGAGGGCGAACCAGGTGCGGTCGGGCTCCTCGATGCTGTCGTCCAACTGCTCCTTCATGGAGGCCAGGTACTTGGCACCGCCCATGATGCTTTGCTTCGGGTCCAGTCGGTTGGACACGCCCATGGCCTGGGCGGTGTTCTGGGTCAGCATCATTAGGCCGCGCACGCCGGTCTTGGACGTGACCGTCGGTTGCCACAGCGATTCCTGATAGCCGATCGCGGCCAGCAGGCGCCAGTCGACCTTCTCTTTCTTGGCGTAGGCCTTGAAATGTTGTTCGTATTTGGGCAATCGTTGCTGCAAGTGTTGGGCGAACGTGGTGGCGCCCATGTAGCCGAGGACGTCAACGTGCCCGTAATAACGGTCCTTAAGGCGCTGCAGGGTGCCGTTCTTCTGCACCTTGTCCAGGTAGCTGTTGATCTCGTTGAGCAGGCTGTTGTCCTCGCCTGAGGCCACTGCCCAGCTCTGGCTGCGGGCATCGCCCAGGTCGAAAGCCACGCGCACGTTGGGGAAGTACACCTGGTTCATCGCCACTTCGTTGGAATCCACCAGCGTCAGGTCGATCTGGCCCTCATCCACCATGCGCAGCAGGTCGACAACCTCGACTGCGTCGGATTCTTCGTATTCGATGCCAGGATACTGCTGTTTCAACTGTGCCAGCTGTTCGGCGTGGGTGCTGCCCTTGAGCACCATGATCTTCTTGCCCGCCAGGGCGGCCGCGTCGGTGGGGCGTGACTGGCCGTTGCGGTAGATGACCTGCGGGGTGACTTCCAGATAGGAGCGGGAGAACCGCACCTGCTTCTTTCGCTCTTCGCTGCTGACCAGGCCTGCGGCCGCCAGTACCGGTCCGTTGGGTTTGCCGACCTGGCTGAACAGGGCGTCGAGGTTGTCGGCGGTCTCGATCTTCAGCTCCACCCCCAAATCGTCGGCGAAGCGCTTCACCAGCTCGTATTCGAAGCCGGTTTCACCATTGCGATCCTGGAAGTAGGTGGCGGGGCTGTTTCGGGTAACCACCCGCAGCACGCCATCCTCCTTTACGCGCTCCAGTGTGTTGGGTTTCTCAACACAACCACTGAGCACCAGGAAGAGTCCGGTTGCGAACAGCCATTTGGCGTATCGCGGACGCAAAGCCGTTGGGGAAAACATCTGCGCAGTATACGCAAACGGCCCCTACCGCCATATCTCGACAGCAAAAGGCCAGTCTGCTAGCGGTTGCAAAACATGTCCGCAACACCGGCCGGCCGGCGTGCGGCGGGCTTTGCGTCGTTGAAAAATATCTCTGCGCGAACCCCGGCTCATGTGTCCAATACCGCCGCGCACGCAAAGACCGACATCCGGCCAGCACCGCGCGTGCCGTTTCGGGTGCCGTTGTCGGCGGTTTAGGCTAGAATGCACGGCCTCAAAGCACACCCCCTTCCCGAGGCTGTCCCGAAGATGTTGATCCTGCGCGGCGCTCCTGCCCTTTCTGCCTTTCGCCACAGCAAACTCCTTGAGCAACTGAGCCAGAAGGTTCCGGCTGTCAGTGGCTTGTATGCTGAATTCGCTCACTTCGCCGAAGTCACCGGCGGTTTGACCGGCGACGAACAGCAGGTGCTTGCGCGCCTTCTGAAGTACGGTCCCAGCGTTCCTGTCCAGGAGCCGGCCGGTCGCCTGTTCCTGGTGCTGCCGCGTTTCGGCACCATTTCGCCGTGGTCGAGCAAGGCCAGCGACATTGCCCGCAACTGCGGCCTGGCGAAAATCCAGCGCCTGGAGCGCGGCATTGCCTTTTATGTCGCCGGTGAGTTCAGCGAGGCCGAGGCCCAGTTGATCGCCGAAGGCCTGCATGACCGCATGACCCAGGTCGTGCTGGGCAACCTGGAACAGGCCGCGGGTCTGTTCAGCCACGCCGAACCCAAGCCGCTGACCGCCATCGACGTACTGGGCGGCGGCCGTGCCGCGCTGGAAAAAGCCAACGCCGAACTGGGCCTGGCCCTGGCCGAGGACGAGATCGATTACCTGGTCAACGCCTTCCAGGGCTTGAAGCGCAACCCCCACGACATCGAACTGATGATGTTCGCCCAGGCCAACTCCGAGCACTGCCGCCACAAGATCTTCAACGCCAGTTGGGACATTGACGGCCAGAGCCAGGAAAAAAGCCTGTTCGGCATGATCAAGAACACCTACCAGATGCACAACGAAGGTGTGCTGTCGGCCTACAAGGACAACGCGGCGGTGATCGTCGGCAACGTTGCCGGGCGTTTCTACCCGAACCCTGAGACCCGCCAGTACGGTGCGGTCCAGGAGCCGGTGCACATCCTGATGAAGGTCGAGACCCACAACCACCCGACCGCCATTGCGCCGTTCCCGGGCGCGTCCACCGGTTCCGGCGGCGAGATCCGCGACGAAGGCGCCACCGGGCGTGGTGCCAAGCCCAAGGCCGGCCTGACGGGGTTCACCGTGTCGAACCTGCAGATCCCGGGCTTCGAACAGCCGTGGGAAAAGCCCTACGGTAAGCCGGAGCGCATCGTCAACGCCCTCGACATCATGATCGAAGGCCCCCTGGGAGGCGCGGCGTTCAACAACGAATTCGGCCGTCCGGCCCTGACCGGCTACTTCCGTACCTTCGAACAATCCATCACCACGCCCCGTGGCGAAGAAGTGCGCGGCTACCACAAGCCGATCATGCTGGCGGGCGGCATGGGCAATATCCGCGCCGACCACGTGCAGAAAGGCGAGATCCTGGTCGGTTCCAAGCTGATCGTCCTCGGCGGCCCGGCCATGTTGATCGGCCTGGGTGGCGGCGCCGCTTCGTCCATGGCCACCGGCACCAGCTCGGCCGACCTGGACTTCGCCTCGGTCCAGCGGGAAAACCCGGAAATGGAGCGCCGTTGCCAGGAAGTCATCGACCGTTGCTGGCAGTTGGGTGAACACAACCCCATCAGCTTCATCCACGACGTCGGTGCGGGTGGCCTGTCCAACGCCTTCCCGGAACTGGTCAACGACGGTGGCCGCGGTGGCCGCTTCGAACTGCGCAACATTCCGAACGACGAGCCGGGCATGGCCCCGCACGAAATCTGGAGCAACGAATCCCAGGAGCGTTATGTCCTGGCGGTCGGCCCGGCCGACTTCGAACGCTTCCAGGCCATTTGCGAGCGCGAGCGCTGCCCGTTCGCCGTGGTGGGTGAAGCCACCGCCGAGCCGCAACTGACCGTGACCGACAGCCACTTTGGCAACAACCCGGTGGACATGCCCCTGGAAGTGTTGCTGGGCAAGGCCCCGCGCATGCACCGTTCGGCCGTTCGGGAAACCGAGCTGGGCGACGACTTCGATCCGTCCACCCTCGATCTCGCCGAGTCCATCGAGCGCGTCCTGCATCACCCGGCCGTGGCAAGCAAGAGCTTCCTGATCACCATCGGCGACCGTACCATCACCGGCCTCGTGGCCCGTGACCAGATGGTCGGCCCGTGGCAGGTGCCGGTGGCCGACGTGGCCGTGACCGCCACCAGCTTCGACGTCTACACCGGCGAAGCCATGGCGATGGGCGAGCGCACGCCACTGGCGCTGCTGGACGCCCCGGCCTCGGGCCGCATGGCGATCGGCGAAACCCTGACCAACATCGCGGCGTCGCGCATCGGCAAGATTTCCGACATCAAGCTGTCGGCCAACTGGATGTCCGCCGCCGGCCATCCGGGTGAAGACGCCCGCCTGTACGACACCGTCAAGGCTGTCGGCATGGAGCTGTGCCCCGAGCTGGGCATCACCATCCCGGTGGGCAAGGACTCCATGTCCATGGCCACGCGCTGGAACGACGAAGGCGTGGACAAGAGCGTGACCTCGCCGCTGTCGCTGATCGTGACCGGTTTCGCCCCGGTCACCGACATCCGCCAGACGTTGACCCCGCAACTGCGCATGGACAAGGGCACCACCGACCTGATCCTGATCGACCTGGGCCGTGGCCAGAACCGCATGGGTGCCTCGATCCTGGCCCAGGTCCATGGCAAGCTCGGCTCGCAAGCGCCGGACGTCGATGATGCCGAAGACCTGAAGGCGTTCTTCGCCGTGATCCAGGGCCTCAACGCCGACGGTCACCTGCTGGCCTACCATGACCGGTCCGACGGCGGCCTGCTGACCACCGTGGTGGAAATGGCCTTCGCCGGTCACTGCGGCCTGAGCCTGACCCTCGACAGCGTTGCCGAGTCCAAGGCCGAAATCCCGGCCATCCTGTTCAACGAAGAACTGGGTGCCGTGATCCAGGTTCGCCAGGACGCCACGCCGGACATCCTCGCCCAGTTCAGCGCCGCCGGCCTGGCCGATTGCGTCTCGGTGATCGGCCAGCCGATCAACAACGCCCACATCAACATCACGTTCAACGGTGACACCGTCTTCGAAGGCCAGCGCCGCCTGTTGCAGCGCCAGTGGGCTGAAACCAGCTACCAGATCCAGCGCCTGCGCGACAACGCCGAGTGTGCCGAGCAGGAATTCGACGCGCTGCTGGAAGAAGACAACCCGGGCCTGAGCGCCAAGCTCAGCTACGACGTCAACCACGACGTGGCCGCGCCCTACATCAAGAAAGGCATCCGCCCACAAGTGGCGGTCCTGCGCGAGCAGGGCGTCAACGGCCAGGTGGAGATGGCGGCCGCGTTCGACCGCGCCGGTTTCAACGCGATCGACGTGCACATGAGCGATATCCTCGCCGGTCGTGTCGACCTGAACGACTTCAAGGGCATGGTCGCCTGCGGCGGCTTCTCCTACGGCGACGTGCTGGGTGCCGGTGAAGGCTGGGCCAAGTCGGCGCTGTTCAACAGCCGCGCCCGCGATGCGTTCCAGGGGTTCTTCGAACGTACCGACAGCTTTACCCTCGGCGTGTGCAACGGTTGCCAGATGATGTCCAACCTGCACGAGCTGATCCCGGGTAGCGAGTTCTGGCCGCACTTCGTGCGTAACCGCTCCGAGCAGTTCGAAGCGCGCGTGGCAATGGTCCAGGTGCAGGAGTCGAACTCGATCTTCCTGCAGGGCATGGCCGGTTCGCGCATGCCGATCGCCATCGCCCACGGCGAAGGCCATGCGGAATTCGAAAGCGAAGAAGCCTTGCTCGAAGCCGATCTGTCCGGTTGCGTGTCGCTGCGTTTCGTCGACAACCACGGCAAGGTCACCGAAACCTACCCGGCCAACCCGAACGGTTCGCCGCGCGGGATCACCGGCCTGACCAGCCGCGACGGCCGTGTGACCATCATGATGCCGCACCCGGAGCGTGTCTTCCGCGCGGTGCAGAACTCGTGGCGTTCGGACGACTGGAACGAGGACGCGCCATGGATGCGCATGTTCCGCAACGCGCGCGTCTGGGTGAACTAAGGCGGTGTACAAGCTCTGCTTCTTCGTCCCGGCCAGCCATGTGGATGAGGTCAAAAACGCCGTATTCGCCGGCGGCGGCGGGCGAATCGGCGACTATGACCACTGCGCCTGGCAAGTGCTGGGCCTGGGCCAGTTTCGCCCTTTGGACGGCAGCCAGCCGTTCATTGGCGAAGCGGGGCAGGTCGAGCAGGTCGAGGAGTGGAAGGTCGAGCTGGTGGTTGCTGATGAGCTGATTGGCGCAGTGGTGCAAGCCTTGAAGCAAAGCCATCCCTACGAGACGCCGGCTTATGAAGTGTGGCGGTTGGAGGATTTCTGATCCTTCGCCGATTGAAATGAAAAACCCGCTGATGGATTCAGCGGGTTTTTTATTGGACGGGCTATCAGTCGTGGTCAGCACTGCCGCCTTCGCGATCAGGCTCGCTCCCACAGAGCAGGGGGTGGCGGCCTTCTTTTGTATAGGCACTCAATCCCCTTGTGGGAGCGAGCCTGCTCGCGAAAGCATCCCTAGGCCAGCACCTGGCCCACTAGCCTCTACTGATGCCGATGCTCCATGCGACAAACCTCTCTCTCGATGCCGATGCATTCGACCGGTTCACTGACGCCCTTCTCGAAACGGCGCGCGTTCATCAACAGCCCGCTTTTGATACCACCGATGAATGCGAAGGCGCCTGGACGGTTGCCGGTGTACTTCCCTGACAGATCCACCGCTACGCTGTTGGGCCTGACCTCATACACCCAGCCGCCGCTTGCTGCTTCCGTGACCGCCCAGATCTTGGCATCGCTATAGTCACGAAACGCCACCACGACCGATTGAATGCCCGGGGCCTCCGGGCTGCTCGCCCAACGCAAGACCGGCGCCTGCGAGCTCCTTGCCCGTAACCCACGTGCGAGTGCGTCCTCCCCCTGCACAGGGTTAATCCTCGACGAGCCCACCGCCCAGAGGGATTCCTTGTTCGTTATCCAAGGCAGGCCTTCTGATGGCGTGAGCTTGCTCCAATCGATGGGCGTCGCCGCGACTTCCTGCATCGTCTCGTGGCCGGAGGGCTCGCGGTAGTTCGGGTTGGTGACGCAGTCGGCCAGATCGGTTTTCTTGCAGGCCTGTTTGATAAAGACACCCTTTACTCCGCCTGGGTAGCTGATCTCTTGCTCACCTATGATAGGTCCGCCCGATTGCTCCTGATCGATGCCATGGGGTGCCCTGAACTCGAACACCCATTCGTTGGCGAAGCTCTGGGCGATACGTTGATTGCGGGTAGTGCTGCTATACACCGACCGTTGGGCGCCAGCGCCATGGCTGAACCAGTCATACATCCATTCGTCTTCGGGGAACGCGACGGATTTGGGCAATAGCCCGTCCTGGAAAGCCTCCAACCCCTGATTGGTGGTGTCGCCCCGATAGAGCGTGTCCATGTCGGTCCGCCAGCGTAACGAGGGGGCGGTCTTGCGGATATCCACGCTCGAATCCGCCGTGACCTGAAGCCAGGCTTGATACCAGGGTTCCTCTTGCTGCGCTGGGTCCTGGGATGCTGCCCACGCATCTGTGCCCGCTTGCCAGGCGCCTGCCAATACCACGGCGACAGTCGCCGCCCGTACAAAACCGTTGCTTCTACTCATGATTTGGACACCTCACCTGAAACGAGGACGCCAATCGAATCACATACTTCATTACGACCTATTCTTCGAATTGACAGTTTAGCTGCTGATTGCGCAGTGCGAAGACACCGCTGGGATGCGCCTCGGTTCACTGCGTGAGACTGAGAATAGATGAATGCAGAGGGTTTATGGCTTGATCTTGTAACAAGCTAATAGTCGAGGAATGGCAGGGCTAGGTCGGTGGATATCACTGATCGGAAATATCCGTTACCTGTTATTTCTGACAGTAGATACGCGTTGTTCGATGATTTTTAATCGAGGGTTTTTTCAAGCAATGGTGAAACACCGGATTGCATTGCGCCTGCGGGGTTGGGGGGCAGGGAAAGGTTGGCCGGCTGGCAGGACGCTTTCGCGGGCAAGCCCGCTCCCACAGGGGAAATGCGTTCGGGCATGTCGAGCCTAGGCGAGGCACCGAGTGGTGGGGCAAAGCGCTTTTGGTTACTTTTGGCTGGTCCGGCTCCCGGCTCTTCCAAAAGTGACCCGCTGTAAGAGCGGAACCATCAGCAGCCATCACCGAAGAAACGGATATACACACAATCCCATACCTCAAAAAAACGTGCGAAACATCTGCGACCCAGCAAGCGGCCTGTCAGACGCCCCGAAGTTTCCGACAAGTTTTTAAGGTTGCCCGTCAGAAGCAAGCCCCCTAGGCTCTGGATGTCGCTGCCCATTCAGGGACCGGATTTGACCGTCCGAGAATCTATACGCGCCAGCGTTCCAAGACCTAGCCCAGGCGTTTTTCTGTCGTCTGAGGTATCGTGTCGCGGCGGCTGTGCGTGGGACGTCTTCGGACGTGCCGGTTTTCTTGATTCCCGGTCGGTCAACCCGCGTACAGCTGCCACCTTTTGTTTGACCGCGAAGAGTGGTGGTTCCATTGAATCAGGAGCTCTAAATGATCAAAGAAACCCCCAACCCTCCAAAAACCGCATCTTCCTTCCCTTACGGCGACTACGCCCCCGAAAAACTGAAAGAAGCCGCCGACCGAGCGATGGACCATTACCTCAAGCTTGAAGACGGCGAGCCAGCCCCCCAACCCTCGACGCAGCTCTTCACCGTGACCGACGGTGTCGATCCCGAAGTGATGTTGGCCAACCTCAGCGAAACCCTGGCCTCTGCCAATGCGATGCTCAGCGACCTGGCGTTCGACCTGGAAGGTTCACGACGCCATGTGGCACTGGGCGTGGCGCAAATGATCGAGCTGGGCACGCTGCTGGCGAACAAATGCCTGGACCGGGCAGAGCTTCGGGTTTGATGCAATAAGGGCTGGCCTCATCACTGGAGCGCCGGCTGGAGCAAGCTCCCTCGCCACGGAGGTGGCGAGGGAGGCGTACAAGCCTCAAGGCCTCAGGCACTCTGAAACTATTGGTGGACGTTCTCAAGTCGGCACGCTTCTTTTTCGATGCCAATGCACTCGACCGGTTGGCTCACGCCTTTCTCGAAACGGCGTGCATTCATCAACAGGCCTCCCTTGATACCGCCGATGAGCGCGAAGGCGCCTTCACGAGAACCCGCGCTAGGTACCGACAAGTCCACCGCCACGACGCTGGGTCTGACTTCATACACCCATCCACCGTTTTCTGCTTCCTGGGTTGCCCAGAGTTTTGCCTCGCTATAATCGCCAAATGCTACAACGATCGATCCGACCAGGGGAGACTCCGGCCTGCGCACCGATCTCAAACTGGGTGGCGAAGAGTCCCTGGCCCGTAACCCTTGGGCAAGCGCCTCCGCGCCCTGCACGGGGTTGATCGTCGTGGAACCGACTGCCCAGAGGGATTGCTTGGTCGTTACCCACGCCAGCCCCTCTGGAGGATTCAGCCGGTTCCAGTTGATAGAAGTCGCGGCGACGTCCTGCATCGACTCACGGCCGGTGGGTTCTCGGTAGTTTGGGTTCGGCCTGCATTTGGAAAGATCGTCTTTGTGGCAGGCCTGCTTGATGAAGCGCGCCTTGACCCCGCCCGGGAAGCTGATTTCCTGCTCTTTTGGAAAGGGCCCTCCCGATTGCACCTGATCGATTCCGTGGGGAGCGGTGAACTCGTACACCCACTCGAGGCGTAATGTTGAGCCCAGATCAGGCTGCGCGTTGTGCTGCTGAACACCGTCCCCGAGCTTCCGCTCGCGTGGATGATCCAGTCGTACGCCCATTGCTCCTCGGGAGTGCCCACGGCTTTGGGCAACAGTCCCTTCTCGAAGGCAGCGAGGCCCTGACCCGTCGTATCTCCCCGATAGAGCGTGTCCATGTCGGTACGCCAGCGCAACAATGGCGTGGTTTTGTGGATGTCCACACTCGGATCTGCCGTGACCTGAAGCCAGGCTGTGTACCACGGCTCCTCTTTTCCATCCGTAGGCGCCCCGGCCCCCCACGCTTCGTTACCTGACTGCCACGCACTCGCCAACGCCACCACAGCAACTGCGGTGGTCCGTGTAAAACTGTTATGAGTTGTCATGATTGATGTCTCATCTTGAGCAGGTGAAGCCCTGTCGAATCACATACGTCATGACTGCCTATGCTTCGACGTGACACGTCTCACTGTGAATTCTGCGGGTGGCCTGCTGGGCAGGGCCTTGAGTCACCGCATCAGTTCTGAGGGTAGATCAAGATAGGGGAGGGGATGCGTTGTGGTTCTTGGATTTGTAACAAGAGGCTGATCGATACCGATCCCTGTGGCGAGGGGATTTATCCCCGCAGGGCTGCGAAGCAGCCCCAAAGCAGGCGACTCAATCTGCCTGACACACCGAGTGGCGTGACTTTAGGGCCGCTTCGCAGCCCAGCGGGGATAAATCCCCTCGCCACAAAAGCTCTCATGTCACAGCAAGGCGCTCATGCTTCAACAAGCGTTTGCCACATAAGAGACGGATGCTACGGCCGGATCTCGATCATCGTCCCATCCGGCACCAGGTTCCAGACTTCGCGCATGTCGACGTTGCGCATGGCGATGCAGCCGTCGGTCCAGTCCAGCGTATGGAACAACTGCTCGGGGTTCTCTTCCGAATCCGGCGTGCCGTGGATCATGATCATGCCCCCCGGCTCCACGCCTTCGCGCCGGGCGCGGGCGGCGTCGCTGATGTTGGGGTAGGAAATGTGCATCGACAGGTAGAAGCGGTCGCTGGTCTTGCGCCAGTCCAGCCAATAGAAGCCCTCGGGGGTGCGCTTGTCGCCTTCGATCAGCTTGGGGCCTTTCTTGGCGCCCTTGCCCAGGGAGATGCGATAGGTCTTGAGTGGCTTGTTGTCGTTGATCAATTGCAATTGATGGGCGGACTTGAGCACCAGCACTTTTTCGATGACCTTGCCGTTGTAGGTTCCCACCGCCGAGGCTTGGGACACAGCGGTGAACGACAGGCAGAACAGGACAAGCAACCAACGCATTGAAACGATATCCCTAGAAGTGTCGCGGCTAAATGGTTTTCAGGTGTTGGCGGGCTGGGCCAACGGTGGGATCGATTCGGATCGCACCGGGTAAGCCTCCGCTCGCCGGTCGGCGAAGAAATACTCCAGGGTCCGGCCCACCGTGCGGAATGCCAGTTCGTCCCAGGGTATGTCGGCTTCTTCGAACAGTTTCACCTCAAGGCTTTCTGCCCCTGCGGCAAATTCTTTATCCACCAGTTCGGCGCGGAAGAATACATGCACCTGGCTGATGTGCGGTACATCGATCAGCGTATAGATGTGCAGATTGCGAACCCGGGCGCAGGCTTCCTCGGCGGTTTCGCGCTCGGCGGCCTGTTCCACGGTTTCACCGTTCTCCATGAAGCCCGCCGGCAGCGTCCAATAACCGCGTCGCGGTTCGATGGCGCGTCGGCACAACAGCACCTGGCTGCCCCAGGTCGGTATGCAACCGGCGACGATGTTGGGGTTCTGGTAATGAATGGTGTGGCAGGTGTCGCAGACGAAGCGCAGGCGCGAGTCGCCCTCGGGTATGCGCTGGGTCACGGGGTTACCGCACTGGCTGCAGAATTTCATGCTTGGATTCCTGGAGGCTGCGCCTATCTTGGCGTGCGCGGGCCGGTGTCGGCAAGTTGTCGTTTCGCGACACGAGGCGGTGCGGGGGTTGGGCCGCTTGAACGATTGGTGCATGATGCAAGGTAGCGAATAAATCGAGAAGTCTCATGCTGGACGAGCTACTGCATCGAGTAAGCAACCATACCCCGCACGATCTGCAGGCCGACCGACGTTTCCCTGAAGCCGCGGTGCTGGTGCCGATAACCCGCAACGAAGAACCTGAGCTGGTACTGACCCTGCGCGCCAGTGGGCTCTCGACCCATGGCGGCGAAGTGGCGTTCCCCGGCGGGCGTCGCGACCCGGAAGACCCGGACCTGATCTTCACCGCCCTGCGCGAAGCCGAGGAAGAAATCGGCCTGCCGCCCGGCCTGGTGGAAGTGATCGGCCCCCTCAGCCCGCTGATTTCCCTGCATGGCATCAAGGTCACGCCGTATGTCGGGGTGATTCCGGACTACGTCGAATACCAGGCCAACGATGCCGAGATCGCGGCGGTTTTCAGCGTGCCGCTGGAGTTTTTCCGCAAGGATCCGCGCGAACACACGCACCGGATCGATTACCAGGGGCGCAGTTGGTACGTGCCCAGCTATCGTTTCGAGGGGTACAAGATCTGGGGGCTGACGGCGATCATGATCGTCGAGTTGGTCAACCTGCTGTACGACGCCGATATCGACCTGCACACCCCGCCAAAAAGTTTCATCAATACCTGATGCCCCGAGGATTCCCATGAAATACCGCCTGGGCGATGCCCGTGTCGAAACCCACCCACAGAGCTGGGTCGCGCCCAACGCCACGCTGGTGGGCAAGGTCCGCCTCGAAGAGGGCGCCAATGTCTGGTTCAACGCCGTGCTGCGCGGTGACAACGAGCTGATCCTGATTGGCAAGGACAGCAATGTGCAGGACGGTACGGTGATGCACACCGACATGGGGTATCCACTGACCATCGGCACCGGCGTGACCATCGGCCACAACGCCATGCTCCACGGCTGTACGGTGGGCGACTACAGCCTCATCGGCATCAACGCGGTGATCCTCAACGGCGCGAAGATCGGCAAGCACTGCATCATCGGCGCGAACGCGCTGATCGGCGAGAACAAGGAGATTCCCGACGGTTCGCTGGTGATGGGCTCGCCCGGCAAGGTGGTACGGGAATTGACCGAAGGCCAGAAGAACATGCTCGTGGCCAGTGCCGCGCACTATGTGCACAACGCCCAGCGCTACGCCCGCGACCTGGCCGAGCAGGAATCATGAGCGCGGCTGAACGCCCGGTGCCTTCGCCCTGCGTGAACATCTGCGCGCTGGACGATGATGACATCTGCACCGGCTGCCAGCGCACCGTGGCGGAAATCACCCGGTGGAGCCGGATGGACAACGACGAGCGGCGTAGTGTCCTGGCGTTGTGTCATGAGCGGGCGAAGGCCAGTGGGTTGGTGTGGATGTTGCCGGCCAGGTCTTGAATTCCCCATTTGTGACACAGCCCCTGTGGCGAGGGGATTTATCCCCGTTGGGCTGCGAAGCGGCCCCAGAACCAGACAACTCGGTGTGTCAGACAGATTTGAGTCCACAGCGGTGGGGTTGCTTCGCAACCCAGCGGGGATAAATCCCCTCGCCACAAAAGTGATCGGCGACAAATCCCTAGCGAGCCCGCCACCGATCCAACCCCACCACCCCCAGCGCAATCGCGACAAACCCCAGCAAGATCCCCCCGGCATTGATGAACACCTGTGGATAACCCAGGTCCGCCACGTCGATGAATGGGTAAGGGTAGGCCGCCAGCAGATTGCCCCGCAGCAGGATGTAGGCGAAGTAAACCAGGGGATAGAGGATCCACAGCCCGAGGTGACCCAGGCGCAAGGAACCCTTGGGCACCCATCGCCACCAATAGACGAGGTAGAGCAGCGGCACCACGTCGTGCAACAACTCGTCCGCCACGAATTGCCAGCCTTCGGGTTGCCAGAGGTGGCGTAGCAGCAGGTTGTAGGCCAGGCTGACCAGGGCAATGCTCACGGCGACGCCGCTGCATACGCTGGGCAGCAGGAACCAGCGTCGGGCCGCAGAGGGGCGAGGGGTCAGTTCCCAGGTCAGGACCACCGCTACCCACAGGTTGGTCAGCACCGTAAAAAAACTGAAGAAACTCACCAGTCCGCCCAGCAGGCTCGCGCCCAGTTCCCAGCGACCCAGCAGGATCAGATACAGCTGGATGCTCAACCCCGCCCAGCCCAGCAGCGCCGTCACCGACACGAAGCGCTGTCGCAACGTGAGGTGGGGCCCCTTATCAATCCCCACGGTGTTCAGACCGGCCGTTTAGTGCGCATCAACTTGATGTACAGGCGTTCGACCTTCTCCCGCGCCCACGGTGTCTTGCGCAGGAAGGTCAGGCTCGACTTGATGCTCGGGTCGCTCTTGAAGCAGCGGATATCGATGCGTTCAGCCAGGCCCGACCATTCGTAGTGCTGCACGAGGGCGTTGAGGATTTGTTCCAGCGTCACGCCGTGCAGCGGGTTGTTGTTGGGTTCGGTCATGGGAGGCCTTCGTGGGAAAAGGTGTAAAGCCGCGCACCTTAGCCGAGGTGCCCTTGTGGTGGAAGCATAGCGTTCATCGTGAGGCTCCAGGGTCAGGCGCACTGTTACCAAATACGAGATGATCCATGTCAACAAAAGCCCTTTCTCTATTGAGAACAGGACATTATCCTTGCGCCGCCTGCTGAAACGCTTCCTTTGTTGTGCCGAGGCCTCAGCGTCCAGCTCATTCCTGCTGAAAGATCTGATGAATGCTCGATGTCCTGCCCCTGAAAGACAGCGCTGTCTCGGCGAGCTCCTGTGGGAGCGAGCTTGCTCGCGATAACAATTGCACATTCAACATTGAAGCCGACTGACACGCCGCCATCGCGAGCAAGCTCGCTCCCACAGGGATCGCGGCAGCCAATTTGCCTTTTTCAACTGAACCATGCCCCCTCAAGATCGTCATCTACAGTGACTACTTGCGCGGGACTCCTTAAAACATCACGGAGAATCACACTATGAGCACTGAGGGTGCTTTGGGTCGAAGCCGTCTGCTACCGAGCCTGCTCGGCATTCTGCTTCTACTGATGGGCCTGGCCCTGCTAGCCGGGGGAGTCAAGCTAAGCACGCTTGGCGGCTCGCTGTATTACCTGCTGGCCGGTATCGGCCTGGCGCTGACCGGCGTGCTGCTGATCATGGCCCGTCGCGCGGCCTTGGGCCTGTACGCACTGGTGCTGTTCGCCAGCACGGTGTGGGCACTGTGGGAAGTGGGCCTGGACTGGTGGCAACTGGTGCCGCGCCTGGCAATGCTGTTTGCCCTGGGCATCGTCATGTTGCTGCCGTGGTTCCGCCGCCCGCTGCTGACCACCGATGCTTCGACCCTGGGTACCCGCGCATTGGGCGCCGCCGTGGTCATCGCCGGTGTTGCCGCCCTTGCCAGCCAGTTTACCAACCCGGGTGAAATCAAGGGCCAACTGGACCGGGACGCCGTACCGGGCATGACCAACACTGCACCGGCCATGCCGGACGGCGACTGGAACTCCTACGGGCGCAGCGCCCATGGCGACCGTTATTCGCCATTGGCGCAGATCACTCCCGAGAACGTCGGCAAGCTGAAGCAAGCCTGGACCTATCGCACGGGCGACCTGCCAGGGCCGAACGACCCAGGTGAAACCACCGCCGAAAACACCCCGCTGAAGGTCAACGGCATGCTTTACGTGTGCACGCCCCACAGCCAGGTGATTGCCCTGGAGCCTGAGACCGGCAAGGAAATCTGGCGTTTCGATCCCAAGCTTTCCACGCAAAAAGCGGAAAACTTCAAGGGATGGGCCCACATGACCTGCCGTGGCGTGACCTACCACGATGACGCCGTGTACGCTTCCGCCGAACAGAGCCCGACCGGCACCGCCAGCACTACGCCGGCCAGTACCGTGTGCCCACGACGGATTTTCCTGCCCACCGCCGACACTCGCCTGATCGCCCTCAACGCCGACACTGGCAAGATGTGCGAAGACTTCGGCGACAAGGGCCAGGTCGACCTGACCGCCAACATCGGCGGTTTCACCGCGGGGGGTTACTACTCCACGTCGCCTCCGGCGGTCACCCAGAACCTGGTGGTGATCGGCGGCCACGTCACCGACAACGTCTCCACCGACGAACCAAGCGGTGTCATCCGCGCCTACGACGTGCACACCGGCAAGCTGGTGTGGAACTGGGACAGTGGCAACCCCGACGACACCACGCCGATTGCCGAGGGCAAGACGTACACCCGCAACTCGCCGAACATGTGGTCCATGTTCAGCGTCGATGAAAAACTCGGCATGCTCTACCTGCCGATGGGCAACCAGACCCCTGACCAGTTCGGTGGCTTCCGGACCCCGGAATCGGAAAAATACGCTGCCGGCCTGACCGCCCTGGACATCGCCACCGGCAAGGTGCGCTGGTACTTCCAGTTCACCCACCACGATCTGTGGGACATGGACGTCGGCGGTCAACCGACCCTGATGGACCTGAAGACCGCCGATGGCGTGAAACCCGCTGTCCTGGCGTCGACCAAGCAGGGCAGCATCTACGTGCTGGACCGCAGCAATGGTCAGCCGATCGTGCCGATCAAGGAAATCCCGGTGCCGCAGGGCGCGGTGGAGGGCGACTTCACTTCGCCGACCCAACCGATGTCCGACCTGAACTTCGTGCCGCCGGTCCTCAAGGAAAGCGACATGTGGGGCGTGACCCCGTTCGATCAGATGCTGTGCCGGATCGACTTCAAGTCGCTGCGTTATGACGGCATGTTCACCCCGCCGTCGCTGCAAGGCTCGATCGTCTACCCGGGCAACTTCGGCGTGTTCGATTGGGGCGGCATTTCGGTGGACCCGGTGCGCCAGATCGCTTTCGTCAACCCGAGCTACATGGCGTTCAAGTCGAAGCTGGTGCCAGCGGCTGAAGTGGCCGGTGGTCCGGGTCGCAAGAGCGAAACCGAAGGCGTGCAGCCGAACAAAGGTGCACCGTATGGCGTGATCCTCGAAGCGCTGCTTTCGCCCATGGGCCTGCCTTGCCAGGCGCCTGCGTGGGGTTATGTCGCGGCGGTGGACCTGACCAACAACAAGACCCTGTGGAAGCACAAGAACGGTACCGTGCGCGACAGCTCTCCGGTACCGATCCCGCTGAGCATGGGCGTCCCGAGCCTGGGCGGCACCTTCACCACCGCCAGTGGCCTGGCGTTCCTGAGCGGCACCCTCGACCAGTACCTGCGTGCCTACGACGTGAAGAACGGCAAGCAACTGTGGGAAGGTCGCTTGCCTGCCGGAGCCCAGACCACGCCGATGACCTATACCGGCAAGGACGGCAAGCAATACGTGCTGGTCGTTGCGGGTGGTCATGGTTCCCTGGGCACCCAGCAGGGTGACTATGTGATCGCCTACAAGCTGCCGGATTAAGCAAAACCGGCGCCCATGAAAAAGGCGACACCCTTGCGGGTGTCGCCTTTTTTTGTGCCGATTTTACTCAGGTTGAGGCTGCCCCCGGCTTTTGTGGCGAGGGGATTTATCCCCGCTGGGCTGCGAAGCAGCCCCCAAAGCAGTCACCTCAATCTTTCTGATCCACCGAGTTGTCAGGCTTTAGGGCTGCTTCGCAGCCCAGCGGGGATAAATCCCCTCGCCACAGATAAATCTCCTCGCCACAGATAAATTCCCTCACCACAGGGGACTGTATTCCTCCCCCAGGCTTTACAACTCGATCTTGACGGCCTGGGAAGCCCGGGTCGCCTTGGCGCGGGCGGCTTCGATGGACTCATCGCGGGCCAGGGCCACGCCCAGGCGGCGTTGGCCGTTGACTTCCGGTTTGCCGAACAGGCGCAGGGCGGTGTCCGGTTCGCTCAGGGCAGCGCCCAGGTTGGCGAAAGCGGTCTGGGTCGACTGGCCTTCCACCAGGATCACCGACGACGCCGACGGGCCGAACTGGCGGATCAGTGGGATCGGCAGGCCGAGAATGGCGCGGGCGTGCAACGCGAACTGCGACAGGTCCTGGGAAATCAGGGTCACCAGGCCGGTGTCATGCGGGCGTGGCGAGACTTCGCTGAACCATACCTGGTCCCCCTTGATGAACAGCTCGACGCCAAACAGGCCGCGACCACCCAGGGCCTCGGTCACCGCCTTGGCGACGCGCTCGGACTCGGCCAGGGCCGCCGGGCTCATGGCCTGGGGTTGCCAGGATTCCTGGTAGTCGCCTTTTTCCTGACGGTGGCCGACCGGTGCGCAGAAGGTGGTGCCGCCCACATGACGCACGGTGAGCAAGGTGATTTCGTAGTCGAAATCGATGAACCCTTCGATGATCACCCGGCCCTTGCCGGCGCGGCCGCCTTCTTGGGCGTAATCCCAGGCTTGTTGCACATCGTCGGCGCTGCGCAGCAGGCTCTGGCCCTTGCCCGAGGAACTCATCACCGGCTTGACCACGCACGGGAACCCCAGGGTCTGGACGGCCTTGCGGTAGTCTTCCACGGTGTCAGCGAAGAAGTATGGCGAGGTCGGCAGACCCAATTCTTCGGCAGCCAGGCGACGAATGCCTTCGCGGTTCATGGTCAACTGCGCGGCACGGGCGGTGGGGATCACGGTGAAGCCTTCGTTTTCCAGTTCCACCAGGGTGGCGGTGGCGATGGCTTCGATTTCCGGCACGATGAAATGCGGCTTCTCGGCCTCGATCACTGCACGCAGGGCGGCGCCGTCTAGCATGTTGATCACATGACTGCGGTGGGCCACTTGCATGGCCGGCGCGTTGGCGTAGCGGTCCACGGCAATCACTTCGACGCCCAGGCGCTGCAGTTCGATTACCACTTCCTTGCCCAGCTCACCGCTGCCACACAACAAAACGCGGGTCGCGGTGGGCGACAATGGGGTTCCGATACGGGTCATCTGAAGGTCCTCAAACAGGAGCGGATCATCGGGGGCGCGCGCCGGGCGAGCTTCCCATGGGGAGAAAGCGCGGCATTTTACATGAACCGCGTCAGCCGGCGACGGCCTGTTTGCGCAGGCGCCAGGCCATGATCAGCCAGACGGCGGTCACGCCGGCGAATTTCGAGAGCAGGGCAGTGGTCACCACCGCGGGCGTCAGGGCGTCGATCAAACCGAAGAAAATGAAGGTGTCCAGGGGAATGCTCAGGGCCGAACTGATCCACAATCGGTCATGGAGCGGGCGCTTGGTGATCGTGAACACCAGCCAGTCGATGCACTCGGACACCGCGAACGCCGTGGCGCTGGCCAGTGCGATGGTCGGGTCCGAGGTGATATAGGACAACACCAGCGCCACCAGCATCGCGGCGATGGCGCCATGACCGAAGCGGGTCTGCACCATGTCGCGCAGGATAAACACCAGCCCACCCCAGGCCGACCAGATGATGTCCAAGTGCGGTGCGGCGGAAAACGCGAAGTTGATCAGCACGACGCTGCAGATGTAGGCAAGCAGGAAAAGCATGGGTGTACCCGGTTCAGCAACTATTCGAAGGCGAATGATAGACCTGTGGCGAAGAGATTTATCTGTGGCCAGAGGATTTATCTGTGGTGAGGGATTTATCTGTGGCGAGGGGATTTATCCCCGTTGGCCGCGAAGCGGCCCATCAACTGGACCCAATCCGCCTGATACACCGGGTTGGCTGGCTTTAGGGCCGCTTCGCAGCCCAGCGGGGATAAATCCCCTCGCCACAGAGACCGGAGCGCTCTGCGGGGTTACTCCTCGTCGCTATCATCCGCCTTCCAGTAACCGACGGTTTTCACATAATCCGGGTCCAGGCCTTTCTCCTCCAGCAACACCTTGCGAATCCGCCGCGACACTTTGCTTTCGGTGGCGACCCAGGCGTACAGCTTGCCAGCGGGGACTTCCAGTTGCTTCACCGTGGTCACCAGGTTGTCCTGGCGGCCTTCGCGCAGGACCCAGATCGTGTGCACTTGCGCCGGGCTTTGCAGCACTTGCTGCTCGGCGCCGTTTTCCACTTCAACCACCACCAGGGCCCGCCGGTTGGGGGCCAGGCCTTCGAGACGGCGGGCGATGGCGGGCAGGGCGGTTTCATCGCCGACCAGCAGGTAGCTGTCGAAGATGTCCGGCACGATCATCGAGCCCCGGGGCCCGGCAATGTTGAGGTATTGCCCTGTCGCCGCCTGGGCCGCCCAAGTCGCGGCAGGGCCGTCGCCGTGGAGCACGAAATCGATGTCCAGCTCCAGGGTGTCCAAGTCGTAGCGGCGCGGGGTGTAGTCACGCATCTCGGGCATCGGGCCCTGGGCCTTGCCCGCGCTGGGGCTGAAGTTTTCCAGGGCGGCCTGTTCCTCGGCGTTCTGCGGGAACAGCAGTTTCACATGGTCATCCGTGCCCAGGCTGGCGAACCCCGCCAGCTCCGGTCCGCCGACCGTGATGCGGCGCATGCGCGGGGTCAGGTCCACCACCCGCAGCACTTGCAGGCGACGACGCTTGATCTCGTGGTTGACGCGATGAATGGTGGTTGGATCGACTTCAGTCATGGCTTGACTCCGAAACAGGTGGACGGTCGGGGCCGTCGATGATGGCTTTGGCGGTCTCGTTGAGCAGGTCGCGTATCCGCAGGATTTCTTCCGGGTTCCAGCGCGGCTGGTGCATCTGTAGCGCGCGACGCAGGTTGACCACCGCTTCGTGGATTTCAGCCGGCCGCCCTTGCTCGCGCAGGACGCGCTTGCTGGCTTCGATGCGCCCCCGCACACCGTCCAGCGCCTCGGCCTGGTCTCGAAGGAATAGACGTCCGACGTCGGTGGCGCTGTAACACTTTTTTCCACCTTCGGCGTCGCGCACGACCATCTTACCCATTTCGAGCTGGATCAGGGTCGGGTAGATCACGCCGGGGCTCGGCGTGTAGGCCCCGTCGAACATCGACTCGATCTGGCGAATCAGCTCGTAGCCGTGGCAAGGCTTTTCGGCGATCAGGGCCAGCAACAGCAATTTCAGCTCGCCGGCGGCGAACACCCGTGGGCCGCGCCTGCGTTCACGGCCGGGTGGGCGCCGTTCGAAGCCATCGTGATGACCTTGTTCACGAGTGGAAGGAAAGTAGGGGACTGTCATCTGTCTGCTCTCTGTTCTGCATAAATAGAACCGAGATATATCGTTGACCTTAGATATATCTTTGCCTATAGATATATCTTGTCTCGGCGATATATCTTAGTTGTGTCCTGCACCAAGTAAGATAAGACATTACCTGAATCCCCCTATGTTTGCGGGATGAATCAAAAGTATCTGTGGGGCTTTTTCCCAGTGCCTCTTGGGAGTGTGGGAAGTCTCTTACATTAAAAGTTACGTTTTATCGAAAATCGCGTCTTTTTCGCTCTTTCGCGTGCGCGATTTACTACATGTCTCTGCGAACTTTCCTGCTTATTTTTAATTAAAGAACGACGATCATGCAGCGGCGTTGAGGGGGCACGCCAACCTGTATCGGGCCTGCCACTTCAACCTTTCTCTCTTTATTGCTATGAACAGGTGTTAACCCATGCTCATGAAAATCGTAACCGCCGCTTCCTTGACTGCAGCGGCCCTGACTTCTTCTCTGGCGTTTGCAGCCGACGATGCACGTTCGGCCATCCACATCACGGCGAACATCCCGACCGAGCAGTTCCATGTGCAACCACGCGACGGGAACTGGGGTAAGGACGAAACCATGACCTACAACACGGTCAGCGGCACCCTGACATCGCTGCGCCAGACCTATGACGTGAAGAACACCCAGGGTTCGGTCAATGCCTACATCGAAGGCGGCCCGGCTTCGCTGTACAACGGCAGCGATGCCATCGCCCTGACCACCTCCTTCAATGGCGTCACCCTGACCGCCCTGTCCCAGGAAGTGGTCGACGACGCCACCTCCACTCCAGGCACCCAGGCTGAGATGACCATCACTGCCGCCAAGCCGCTCTCCACCCAGAACGGCCTGTACACCGCCGACATGACCGTCATCTTCGACGCCGTGCCGCGCCCGTAAGGCCCTCGCTGCCCGGTGACGCCTACCTCGTCCCAGGGCAGCAGCAGGCCGACCGGTTCTCCCCAGCCGGTCGGCCCCCCCTGAAACGCCCCGAAAGCTCGCTGATTATGAGAATCCGTTGATGTTTCCGATGACACCCATCGCGGGTGCGCTCGCGCTGTTGTTGTGCGCCAGTGCATTGGCCGCGCCGACTGCCCCCGGTACGACACCGACCAGCCTGCTGTCCCAGGCCAAGGGCCTGCCGGCGGAATTTGAAGCCCATTTCTTCGATGTGCCATTGGCGGTTCGTATCGAGCTCAATCAACAATATCTGGGTGAAGCCATGGTGGTCTTGACGCGGGATGATCGCATTACCCTGCTGGAGTTCACCGACACCCACGACAGCACGATCAAGGCCGTGGAGCGGGACCAATGGGAGCAGACACTCAAGCAAGGGCAATTGCTGGGCGCCTGTGAAAAGAACTGCACCGCCGGGCTGCTGGCCGTGCACTACAGCCTTGAAAACTCGCTGGTGTCGATCCTCACGCGCGACGTCGAACGCGGCACCGAAACCCAGCGTTATCACGATCAGCCCCAGGGTGGCAGCTTCGGCCTGATCTTCAACAATCAACTCAATCTCAACGGTGGCCAGGAACAGGACACCGGTGGCCGTTATGGCCTCAACGCCAGTTCCAGCGTCGGCAACTGGAGCCAGTCCCTGGACCTGCAGCTCTCGCGCCTGGGCGGGCCGGACGACAAGCTCTACCACGCCGTCCATGAACTGTTCACCCAACGTGAACTGGAAGGGCATTTTTTTCGCCTGGGCTATTTCACCCCCAGCTCCGATGGCCTGAACCGTCAGATCCGCTCGTTCGGTGCCAACCCGGACACCGCGTTGGGCGTGATGTACGGCAGTTCCGACAGCCTGGTGATCGAAAACCCCAAGCCCAGCGTCTACCCCATTTACGTCACCGCCAGCCGCCAGGCGTCGGTGGAGATTTATCGCAACGGCCTGCTGATCAACAGCCAGGCCGTCAGCGCCGGCTTGCAGAGCCTGGACACCCGCCCATTGCCCGGCGGCATCTATGAAGTGGAAGTACGGCTGATCGAGGACGGGCAAACCACCGCCACCAGCCAGGAACTGGTCTACAAGCCGAACAATTGGAGCAGTACCGAGGAGCGCTGGCGCTACAACCTGTTCGCCGGCCGCGAAACCCGGCTCTGGAGCAACTGGGAAGACCAGCCCTCGGGGTTCAGGACCGCGGGGGTTGGCGTCAACTACCTGCTACACCCACGGGTGATCGTCGGCGGCTCCACGCGCCAGGTGCAGGATAAGCTGCAGGTCGGCACGTCGGTGGACTGGACACTGGCCACCCATACCAACCTGTACGCCAACGTCTACCACACCGAACAATACGGCAACGGGATGGACGTGCAGGCGCTGTACAGCTACGGCCAGGGCAGCGTCGTCGCCAGCCACAACCGCAGTTGGCTGGATACTCGCAACACTTACGAAACGCTGCCGGACGGCACCCGCATTCGCCAGCGCAACGTGTTCGTCGGCCAGACCAGCAACTCGTCGCTGTCGGTCAGCCATCGCCTGAGCAACAAGACGTCCCTCAACGGCCGGTTGGCCTACAGCGAAGGCAACGTTCAGGGCACCGGCCTGGACCTGGGCTGGACCCAGCGCGGCAAGCTGCGCGGCAGCGATGCCAACTGGCGCGTGTCGGTGTTCGACCGTCCTGGCACGTCGAGCACCAACGACCAGCGCAATCGCGGCGTGGACCTGAGCGTCAGCGTCGCCTTGGGCGGGCCGGGTGAATACTGGTCGGGCAGCGTCGGCACCCGCACCTCCCGCGAAGGCGATCGGGACAACAACGCGTCGCTGACCTATCGCCGGGACCTTGAGGATCACGTGCTGCAAAACGTCTCCGCCACGGCGCTGGCCGACACCTATGGCGTGGGCCTGTCCGGCATCGCCAGTTTCAGCACCGAATCGCTCTACGGCGACGGTTTCCTGCAGCGCTCTTCTTATAACGACAACCTCACCGGCGGCCTGAACCTGAGCAGCACGGTGGCCATCGGCGGCCAGAAAGCCACCTTCACCGGCGTACCCCAGGGCCGTGGCGCGGGGATGATCGTCGATGTGGAAACCGACCTGGACGACATCATCCTGCGCGCCGACGACCTGACCGGCGGCTCCACCACTTTGCACCCGGGCCGCAACTTCGTGCCGATAACCGCCTACCGCAACAGCATGGTGGCCTTCGACTTCGAGGGCGTGCACCCACCGGCGGCGAGCATCGAGCCGGCCCGCACCCGCTACCACCTGAACAAGGGCGGTGTGGACTATCGCAAGATCAGCGTGATGAAAACCGTGACGGTACTCGGCCGACTGCTGGACGAACAGGGCGAACCGCTCAGGGGGCATCACGTGATCAACCACGCCAGCCGCGGCGTCAGCGAGGCGGACGGATTCTTCTCCATGGAAATGAATGCCGCCTCGCCGACCCTGGAGGTGCGCTATGGCAACGAGCTGTTCTGCCGCTTCCGCCTCGATCCGGACAATGCCAGCAACGAAGGCGATGTGCTGATGATCGGCGACCTGCGCTGCACGCCGGACAGCCTGGCTGACAGTTCGCTGGCCGCGGCTGACCCGGCGAAGCAGCGCTCATGAGGCTGTGGGAGCAAAGCTTGCTCGCGACGAACGATAAGGCCATTCACCTGAAGAGTGGGGGCGCCTGCATCGCGGGCAAGCCTTGCTCCCACGGTGTAGTTTTCCCCCAACTTGCAGGGATTCGCTTTGATGTATGAGGTTGTATAGATGAAACGTTTACCGGTGGCAGTGCGCTGCCTGATTTCGGTGATGATGCTTGCCTGCGCGCCGGTGGCGACTGCCATGAGCCGGGACATTACTGCGATATTCAGGCCCGATGCCTCGAAGCCAAACCTGAATCAGTTCACCAACACCACTCCGGTCACTGGTTACTGCACATTTTATCCGGCGGATTGCGCAGCCTCTAAAATATTCAGCATTCAGTTGCCTATCCGCTTCGATTCGGCCGGTCCTATCCAGGCGA
Organism: Pseudomonas medicaginis; assembly: GCF_965119365.1. Taxonomy (NCBI): domain Bacteria; kingdom Pseudomonadati; phylum Pseudomonadota; class Gammaproteobacteria; order Pseudomonadales; family Pseudomonadaceae; genus Pseudomonas; species Pseudomonas medicaginis. The sequence continues at coordinate 6,012,954 of NZ_OZ221631.1, read as the reverse complement.
ATCATACCGACTACCGGCAAGGGGCGACGTTCAAGGTGCCCGCTGATTGGCGTACCGCACAAGTAACTCATGCAGGTACGGGTGAAATCGAAACTATTGAAGTGCGCTTTTCAGGAATCGGCTCGAGATACCGACTTCCAATGAATGTGCTTGATCTGATAGGTAACCCGAACATTGATCTTACACTGGCACATAACCGGTTATGGGGTGGGTATGGGAATAGTTGGGTGAACCCTCCCTCACCTTGCGGATATACCGGTCATGGGGGGTTGAACGCGACTACTTACCGGTTTTTCTGGAAAACCCGGGTCGAAGCTGCGTGCTCCAAAAAGGCCAGTTTTTTGATCCCCAGCTTTACCTACGACTATCTGGACTTTGCCTACGAATTGCGCACCCCGAATCCCCTGAAAATGTCGAGTGGCCTGTACACGGGCTCTTTGACCTACAGCATCGGGCCGGGCCAGGATCTGGACATGGGCGATATCATGATCCCCTCCGATCCGATACTTACCTTCGATTTCAAGCTGACTGTCGAGCACACCCTCAAGGTCGAAGTCCCCCCCGGCGGTAATCGCGTGGAACTGGTGCCCCAGGAAGGCTGGCAGTCCTGGCTCAACAGTGGACGCAAGCCAACGCGCCTGTTCCGTGACCAGCGCTTTCATATCTCCGCCTCTTCGCGTTTCAAGATGGCAATCGAGTGCCAGTACATCAGCGGCAACACCTGTGGGATGTCCGAAACCGACACCGGGCACACCGTACCGGTGGACGTCAGCGTGACCCTGCCCGATGGCTTGACGGACGGTGCCGGACTGCCGGCCAACCGCCGCCGGTTGCTGCGCGACGGCAGCGGCACCGAGTTGTTCCAGCCCAGCTTATACGTCGACCGCAGGCCTGCGATGCTGCATTTCGAAGTAGGCCGCAGCAGCGTCGAAGCGATGCTCGACACGGGCGCCACGCGCTACACCGGCGATGTCACGGTGATCTGGGATTCGGAAGTTTAAAGGGCACGGATTGGCCTGCCTGAGGCGAAAGGACGGTGAGTGATGAAAGGTCTACCAATAGCAGTGCGTAGCATGGTTTCGGTGATGGTGTTGGCCGGCGCATCGGAAGCCCATGGTGTGAGCAAGGAGATCACCGCCGTCTTCAGGCCCGATCCCTCGAAACCCAACGAGAATACCTTTCGCAATACCACGCCGGTCTCGGGTTATTGCGCCTTTTACCCGGCCGACTGTGAAAGGGAAAACACGTCCAGCCTGCAGTGGAACATCAACTCGTATTCCAACGCGCCCATCCAGGCCAATCATGCGGATCTGCGGCAAGGGGCGATATTCAATGTGCCTGCCAGTTGGCGTCTGGCCCAGGTCACCCATACCGGCACGGGCGAGACTGAAATCGTCCAGGTGCGCATCGCCGGCATTGGCTCGATGTACTTCCTGCCGGTCAGCGTGATTGATCTGGTCGGAGGGGGCGTGGACATGGGGACCGCTCATGCGATGTTGTGGGGGACCACCTGGAAGTACGCCCCCGCACCTTGTCTATCCAGCAGTCAATCGAGTTTGAACGACCGCTCCTACTCCTTCTTCTGGAAAACACCGGTCGAAGGCAACTGTGCCAAAAGGGCCCGTTACCTGATTCCGGGCATGGAATACACCTCCATGAACTTCGCCTACGAACTGCGCACCCCCAACCCACTGAAGATGTCGTCCGGCCAATACACCGGCTCCCTGGTCTACAGCGTCGGCCCGGGGCAGGACTTCGACTTCGGTGACGTGATGATCCCCAACGAATCGGTGATCACCCTCAATTTCAAGCTCGACGTCGAGCACAACCTCAAGGTGGAGGTGCCTCCCGGCGGCAACCGGGTGGAACTGGTGCCCCAGGAAGGCTGGCAAGCCTGGCTGAACAGCGGACGCAAACCGACGCGGCTGTTTCGCGACCAGCGCTTCCACATCTCGACTTCCTCGCGTTTCAAGATGGGACTCGAATGCCAATACATCAGCGGCAATACCTGCGCGATCACTGAATCCGGCACCGGTCATGCCGTGCCGGTGGATGTGCGCGTGAGCCTGCCCGAAGGTTTGGCAGACGCTGGCGGCCAACCGGTCGAGCGGCGTCCGTTGTTGCGCGATGGCAGCGGGACCGAGCTGTTCCAGCCAAGTGTTTACGTTGATCGTCGGTCCGGGATGCTGCACTTCGAGGTCGCCCAGGGCAGCGTTGAAGAGATGTTGGATACCGGCGCCAAGGCTTACTCCGGCAGTGTCACGGTGATCTGGGATTCGGAAGTCTGAGTGGCCTGCCGGCCAAATTTTTTGTGAGTTGCGTTTAATGCATGAGGTCAAGCAAGTGATGAAACAGCTATGGGCATGGGTTGGGTTTTTCCTGTTTTGCGGCGTGGCCCAGGCCGGGCCGCAGATCGGTGTCGGGGTGGTCTACGACTACCTGGACGGCAACAAGACCACCTACATGAAACGGGTGTTCAACGGCGGGACGTCAACGGCCTTCGTTAAGGTGAACATCCTGGAAATCATCTACAACGAGGACGGCACCTACAGTGAGGTGCCCCTGCAGAACCAGACCAGTGCCCAGGCCAGGGATGGTCTGATGGCCAGCCCGGCGCGTCTGATCGTGCCAGCCAACGGTGTGCAGGGTACGCGGTTGCTGTTCATGGGCAACCGCGACAAGGAGCGTTACTTCCGCGTGCGTTTCGTGCCGGTGGTGCCGGAAGCGGAAGATGAATTCGCCGTCAGCGCCGAGGAGCGCGAAGCCTACAAGAAAGAGCGCGTGGCGGCCGGGGTCAAGGTATTGGCCGGGTACGGCACGGTGTTCTTCGTGCGGCCCAAGGACACCCGCTTCGACACCGTGATCGATGACAGCGCCACCCGCTACCAGTTGCGCAACAACGGCAACAGCGTGGTGGTCATCGACGAGTTCAAGGACTGCGAGGCGAAGAAAGAGAACGAATGTCGCCCGACCACCAAGCATCACGTCATGAAGGGCCGCACGTTCGCGTTCGACAAGGAGGCGGGACGTGAATACCGCTTCACCCTGATCGAAGGCAGCAAGACCCAGAACGTCGAGATCAAGGGCTGACGGCGACCGTCGCCGAATCGTCGTTGACGCAAGAGGTAAATCAAAATGATCAAGACACGGCTACGCCCCCTCGCATTGACCGCCCTGGTCATGCCCTGGTCGTCGACCTGGGGGGCTGTCGAGCGGGAGACGTTCGAACTCTACGTGACCATCCCGACGGCCGACTTCTATGTGTTGCCCCTCGACCCGCAACTGGTCCAGCGAGAACAGCGGCTGCCGTTCAGCACCATCACCTCGGACCTGCGCCCGTTGCGGGCCACGTACGAGGTGAAGAACAGCAACGGTTCCATTGGCGCGCGCCTCGGGGAGGAGGCCTATCTGTCCAATGGCCGCGACCGCATCGACTTGCGCGTGCGCTTCAACGGCGTCGAACTGACCCTGGATTCCGCCCAGGTGGTCTCGGCCACCGAAGCCCGTCCGGGCCGGCAGGTGCCCCTGGAAATCGCCGCCGTCAAGCCCGATGACGACTACAAGCCAGGCGACTACTACGGCACGGTGCACATGGTGTTCGACGCCACGGCGCCGTAGGAAGGGCCGGTATAGAGGCCCCCCAACTTCTGTGGCGAGCGAGCTTGCACCCGCCGGGTGGCGAAGCCGCCCCTGTTTTTTCTGGTCTTGCCAGGAGGGCGGCTGCTGCGCAGTCGAGCGGGAGCACGTTCCCTCGCCACGGGTTAGCAGTGAAGGCATGGACGCTTCTTTAAACATAACGATGAAAAAAGGTAGCAAGCATGTTGAAGACATTTGTAGCCGTCATGACCTTGGGTGTCGTGACGATGAGTCCGTCGCTGGCGTTCGGAGCCGATGATGCGCGCTCAGCCATTCATATCAAGACGAACATCCCCACCCAGCAGTTCCATGTCCAGCCACGGGATCCGGAGTTCGGCAAGCACGAGGTCATGCATTACGACCCCTTGAACGACGACCTGGGCATCTTGCGCCAGATCTTCGATGTGAAGAACACCGAAGGGTCGATCAACGCCTACATTGAGAGCGGTGCGGCGTTCCTGTCCAACGGCAATACCAGAATCCCGTTGAGGGTCCGGTTCAACAAAGTCCGTCTGGATGGCTTGCCTCGGGAGGTCGTGGACGATGCGTCCTCCACGCCTGGTACCCAGGTCGAGATGACGATCCGTGCCGATGCCATGCCGGTCCAGCGCCGCCCGGGCTTCTATACCGGCGACTTCACCGTGATCTATGACGCGGTACCGCGGATCTCTTCCTGACCCCTCCCTGTTCTCCAACCGCTAAAAAGGTATTTGGCATGTTCAATAAGAAGGTAGTTGCAATGGTTCTGGGCGCCCTTGCCCTGAGTGTCTCACCGGCATACGCGGCGGATGATGCTCGCTCGTCGATTCACATCACGGCGAATATTCCGACCCAACAGTTCCATGTGCAGCCCCGCGATCCCGAATTCGGCAAGAACGAGGTCATGCACTACGACCCTGTGACGAGTCAATTCAGTACGGTACGCCAGACCTTCGATGTGAAAAACACCGACGGTTCGGTGCATGCATATCTCCCGGCTGGCCAGCCTGCGCTGACCAACGGCAGCAGCGCCATTCCGTTGCTGATCCGGTTCAACAACGTCACCCTGACCGCCTCGCCCCAAGAGGTGGTGGATGACCCAACGTCTACGCCGGGTACCCAGGCAGACATGGTCATCAGGGCTTCGGCCCTGCCTCTGCCCGGCCAGACAGGTTTATTCAACGCCGACTTCACCGTGATTTTCGACGCGGTGCCTCGGGTCAATCCCTGATCTCCCTGATCTGGGGCAACCCCTGACTTTGTGGCGAGGGGATTTATCCCCGCTGGGCTGCGCAACAGCCCTGAAAGCCGACACCACGGTGGCTCAGGTTGATGGCGTGCTTTTTGAGGGCTGCTGCGCAGCCCAACGGGGATAAATCCCCTCGCCACAGGGGCCTTGCACCCCATTACCGTGACTCATTGGCGTGCCACCAACGGCTTGCACTGGGTATGACTGCCCGGCTGCAAGTACGGCGAAAGGAACGGTGCCATGCCCTTGAGCACCTGCACCGGCAAGGCCGAGGTGAACTTGAAGTTCTGTGCCGACGCCCCCGGGACGTAGGCGGTGAGGGTGCCGAAATGGCTGTCGCCGATGTAGAACACGAAGGTGGCGGTACGGTTGATCGATTTGGAACTGATCACCCGTCCACCGGAACCCACCGCTTCGATGCGGTTGTCGCCGGTGCCGGTCTTGCCACCCATCGCCAATGGCGTCCCGTCGGCCAGCTTGAAACTGCCGGCCACGCGTTTCGCGGTGCCGGCATCCACCACCTGGGATAGCGCACCGCGCAGGGCCTGGGCGACTTCCACCGGCATCACGCGCTTGCCGCTCTCCGGGTCGTTGACCAGTCGCGTTTCGTAGGGCGTATTGACGGCAAAGTCCAGACTGTCGACGCGCAATGCCGGTTGCCGGATGCCATCGTTGAGAATGGCACCCACCAGGACCGCCAGCGCGGCGGGGCGGTCGCCGGAGCTGCCGATGGCGGTGGCCAGCGACGGCACCAGGTGGTCGAACGGATAGCCGACCTGCTGCCAGCGCTGGTGGATATCCAGGAACGCTTCGATCTCCAGCATGGTGCGGATGCGACTGTCACGGGCGCTCTTGTGCCGGCTCTTGAACAGCCAGCTGTAGACTTCCTGGCGCTCGAACTCGCTGGCCTTGACGATCTGGCTGAACTTGGCGTCGGGGTTGTTCAACAGGTAGCCCATCAACCACAAGTCCAATGGGTGGACCTTGGCGATGAAGCCCTGGTCCGGCAGGTCATAGGCGCCGGGACCATAGCTTTGGTAGAGCCGTTCGAGACGTTCGTCAGTGAGTTTTTCGGCGCTCTTGACCGACTTCAAATGCGCGCGCACGAAGCGGTTGAAGTTCTCCTGGCTGTCGTTGGGAAAGAAATAGCGGTGCACGGCGGCCAAGCGGATCGCGGTGGGGCGCATGCCGTCGAGGAACGTTTCGAGGCGCTGGCCGGTGTCCTTTTTCTGGTATTTCTTCCAGAACCTGAGCAGGAACGAAGTGCCTTCGCGGTCGGCGAACTGGGCCAGGTATTCCTGGCGGCGCGGGTCCTTGTCGTCCTTGAGCAGTTCGGAGCTGTTGTTGGAGCCGGCATAGGTGGCGTAGCGCACCAGGTCGCGCATCAGGCGGATGAACGGCAGGTTGATGGATTCTCGCAACGCATCGCGCAACGTGGGCAGGCGACCGTCGTCCTCCCTGCGGAAGTTGTGGAAGGTGTGCAGCCCGCCACCGGTAAAGAACGCCTCGCCGGGACTGGCTGAGTACTTTCGGTCCAGCGCGGCTTCGAGCATCTTCGGCAGGCTGCGGTCGGTGTTTTCAATCAAGTAGTCCAGCGCCCAGCGGGACAGGCGATCCTGCTCGGCGATCTCGGTTTTCTTCAACGCTGCCGGGGTCTGCTGGGCATAACGCTCGTGCAGTTCGGCGATGATCTGGAGGTAGGTGGTGAGCACGCGCAACTTGGCGGTGGAGCCCAGTTCCAGCTTGCTGCCTTCGTTGATGTCGAAGGGTTGGTCGGTGCTGTCGGTCTGCACCCGCACACGCGAGCCATCGGGGGTCAGCTCCATCAGGGTAAAGCTGTAGCGCACCTGGGTGGTGCTGGTGGGGGTCAGCAGGCGTTCGCCCATCAGGCCGATTTCGGTCGCGAAGGCCGGGTCGGCCAAACGCTTGAGATAGTCGGTGGCCTGGGCCTGCAAGTCGCTTTGCAAGGTGCTGGTGGCGGAGAGATCGAGACGATCGAGGTCGTACAGCGGGCGGTTGAGCAGGGCGGCGAGGCGGCTACGGGCGGCGCTGATGCCCTTGTTGGTTTCGATGGGCTGGACGGTCGGGTCCTGGACCCAATCGCGATAACTGACCTTGCTCGCCAGGGCGGCTTCGGCCAACGCCGCGTCGATCACGCCGTTTTGCCTCAACAACCGGATGTGGCTGTCGGTCAGGTTTGCCAGTTCATCGCGACCCTTGGTCAAGTAATGGGAAGGGCGGCGCTGGGCGATCATCAACGACAATATTTCTCGCAGGGCCAGGCCTTTTTCCGCCAGGCTCCGGGGATCGGTCGCCGTGCTGGCCAAGCGTTCATTGGCCCGCGTGAAGTCGGCGCCATACCAGACCCGCAAGCCTTCGGCCATGCCGTGGACTTCACCATGCCCCGGCACGGCGGAGAGCGGTACGCTGTTGAGGTAGTCGCGAATGATCCGCTGCCGCGCCTCGAGGGTTTGCGGGCCGGCCTGGTAAGCGCGCACGCTGGCGGAAATCATCTGGCGGATTTTCTCCGCGCCGGACACGGTCAGGCCCTCAGGCGAGTGACGGTACTTCTCCAGTTGTGTCGCCAATGTGCTGCCCCCGGCGGACTGGCCCGGCAGGCTCAACAGCTTGGCGACTTGCGACCAGGCCGCCATGCCGAAGCGCGGCCAGTCCACCGCCGGGTTGGCCAAGGGTTGTTTGGGGTCGAGCAGGAAACGGTTCTCGATGAACAACAGACTCTGCACCACCACGGGTGGGATCGCTTCGAAGTTCGCATAGAGCTGCTGGGGGTACTTGAACTGATAGACCGGCGCGGCGCGGCAATCGGTGATGGTCAACCCGGCCTGGATCTTTTCCGCATAGGGTACGAACAGGCCCTTTTCGACGTAGTCCATCAAGGCTGGCGAAAAGCGCGTCTGGGCCTGGATCACATAGTCGCGCTTGAGCAGGCGCGGCAGGAATTCTCCCAGCGCGCTGTAGCCCAGGCGCCGGTCGAACGGGCCGGCGCCGGGGTAGACGATGGCATCGCTGGGCCCAGGTTGTACCGAATAAGAAAGGGACGCGGCGTACTTGCTGATTTCCCGGGCCTGAAACCGCGACGTGCGTATTTCCTTGGCCACCGCCAGGCCGACCACCACCACGATGATCAGCAACAACAACCAGAACGCCCGCCAGCCATGCCGTATACGGGGCTTTTTTTGGGATGAAGGCGCTTCTTCCATACGTTCAGTCGGGACCACAGGTTTGTTCGAATCGGTTTGCCATAAAGCGCCCATAGTCGACTGATCCAATTAAGCAGATTGATCGGACTTGCTTGAAGCTTAGACGGTGGTTGGCGTGGGGGGAGGGGAAATTGTGGGCGTGCTGGCGCCATGAAGCCCGGGATGAACTCTGTGGCGGGGGGACTCATCCCCGTTGGGCTGCGAAGCGGCCCCATTGCAATTGACTCAATCTGTCTGACAGACCGAATTGGCTGGTTTCAGGGCTGCTGCGCAGCCCAACGGGGATGAATCCCCTCGCCACAGGAATGTGGAGGGCTTCATGGCCATGTGGCATCCGCATTGGCTGGTTTCAGGGCTGCTGCGCAGCCCAACGGGGATGAATCCCCTCGCCACAGGAATGTGGAGGGTTTCATAGCCATGTGGCATCCCAAAGCGGGTAGTCGCCGATGCGATCTGCCAGCCTGGCACGAAGGGGGTTGGCAATGATGTAGCGGGCAAAAGGCAGGAGGTCTTCGTTATCGCGAATGGCTCGATCGTGGAAGCCACTTTGCCAGAGAGGGCCAGACGCTCCCGTCCTATGGTTGACGCTCCGGGTGCATCGGGCTTTGGCAGCGCCGACTCAGAGAGGCATCTTTGACTTGCAGCAGCCAGTGGAAATGATCCGGCATCACCACCCAAGCCAAGGAATTCACCTGGCTCGAGTCATGGGCGTGCTTGAATTCGGCGACCAGCAATCGTCCAACTGTCCAGTCAGCAAAAATCGGACGTCGTCGATGGACGACGGCTGTCACCAGATAGGCTCTTCCCGGCTCCGAATAGCGGCCTCGACGCAGGCGATGAGAATTGGGGTGTGAGTGCATACCTTGATTCCAATGAAGGGCGTCACGGCAGCGTAGTCAGGCGGCAGTTGCCTTGGTGCTGAAACGGTCGAGCGAAATTTCCGAGGCTTTCGTAGTCCTGTGGCGAGGGGATTTATCCCCGTTGGGCTGCGAAGCGGCCCCATTGCAATTAACTCAATCTGTCTGACAGACCGAATTGGCTGGTTTCAGGGCTGCTGCGCAGCCCAACGGGGATGAATCCCCTCGCCACAAGAAGGGTGTTGCTTGTAACGCCGGTGTTAGAGCCATCGGTCGTCGGACACTCACCTCGCTTTTTCGCTTGACGCTTTGCTCGCCAGCATTGCGTTTGTCCACTGAGTTTCCTGTAATCTCAGTCAAAGCCTCTCCAAAAGAACAGCTTTTGTTGAGGCTTTCCCCTGAATTAGTCAGGTTTTACAGTGAAACTCTCTATCCCAGGCTTTTTATACTGCACGACCCGCTGATCCTGAGGTTGTCGTTCCACAGGACGGTCTGCCCACAAGACAGACCCGGTTTCGGCAAGGCGACAGGCTGACCGGCCTGTGGCTTTGGACACTCGGTGGCCAATCCAATAACAAAACGAGGTTGTATCCCTATGCCTGTCGGCAATCATCTGCCCCATGGCGAGGCCGCCCAGGGTGGTCCGCTCAAACGTGAACTCGGCGAGCGACATATCCGCCTGATGGCGCTTGGCGCCTGCATCGGTGTCGGGCTGTTCCTCGGTTCGGCCAAGGCCATCGAAATGGCCGGTCCGGCGATCATGCTGTCCTACATTATTGGCGGCCTGGCGATTCTGGTGATCATGCGCGCCCTCGGTGAGATGGCCGTGCATAACCCGGTAGCGGGTTCGTTCAGCCGCTACGCCCAGGATTACCTCGGCCCACTGGCAGGTTTCCTGACCGGTTGGAACTACTGGTTCCTGTGGCTGGTGACCTGTGTGGCGGAAATCACCGCCGTCGCGGTGTACATGGGCATCTGGTTCCCCGATGTGCCCCGCTGGATCTGGGCCCTGACCGCGTTGGTCAGCATGGGCTCGATCAACTTGATCGCGGTCAAGGCCTTCGGCGAATTCGAATTCTGGTTCGCCCTGATCAAGATCGTCACCATCATCGCCATGGTCATCGGCGGTGTCGGCATCATCGCCTTTGGCTTCGGCAACGATGGCGTGGCCTTGGGTCTTTCCAACCTCTGGGCCCACGGCGGCTTCATGCCCAATGGCGTGTCCGGCGTGTTGATGTCCCTGCAAATGGTCATGTTCGCCTACCTGGGCGTGGAGATGATCGGCCTGACCGCTGGCGAGGCGAGGAACCCGCAGAAAACCATCCCCAATGCCATCGGCTCGGTGTTCTGGCGGATCCTGTTGTTCTATGTCGGCGCCTTGTTCGTGATCCTGTCGATCTACCCATGGAACGAGATCGGCACCCAGGGCAGCCCGTTCGTGATGACCTTCGAGCGCCTGGGCATCAAGACCGCCGCCGGCATCATCAACTTCGTGGTCATCACCGCCGCGTTGTCATCCTGCAATGGCGGGATCTTCAGCACCGGGCGGATGCTCTACAGCCTGGCGCAGAACGGCCAGGCTCCGGCCGGTTTCGCCAAGACGTCCAATAATGGCGTACCGCGCCGCGCACTGCTGCTGTCCATCGCCGCGCTGTTGCTGGGCGTGCTGCTCAACTATCTGGTGCCGGAAAAAGTCTTCGTCTGGGTGACCTCCATCGCCACCTTCGGTGCGATCTGGACCTGGGTGATGATCCTGCTGGCGCAGCTCAAGTTCCGCAAAAGCTTGAGTGCGTCCGAGCGTGCGGCCCTGAAGTACCGCATGTGGCTGTACCCGGTCAGCTCGTATCTGGCCCTGGCGTTCCTGGTGTTGGTGGTCGGCCTGATGGCTTATTTCCCGGACACCCGCGTGGCCCTTTACGTGGGCCCGGCGTTTCTGGTGTTGCTGACGGTGTTGTTCTATACCTTCAAGTTGCAACCGACCGGGCATGCCCAGGGTTCGATGGATGCCGCGTCGTAAGTTGCCAGCCATGCAGTAGAAAAGCCCCCGGTCGGATGATCGGGTTTTTTTGGGGTTCCATGTCGATCACGTTCCTTTGAATGCTGTCCAAGGGGCAGGTCCCGAGGGCGTTGCATATGAATGTATCGCTGGTTTTCGATCGCGAGCTCGACCGCCGCCAAGTGGTGTGTTTTTTCCTCTTGGCGACCCTGCTGTATGCCCTGCCACTGATCCTCGCTGATTTTCGCTATATCGACGACAGCTGGCGAACGCTGGAGGCGGGCAATGCCTGGGCCAGCCAGGGGCGCTGGTTCACTGACCTGCTGTATCAGGTGTTGTCTTTTTCCGGCGCCGCACCGGATATTTTTCCGCTGCCTCTGTTGCTCGCGACCTTGGCAATGTCCCTGGCGCTGGCTCGGCTGACCTTCCATTATTTTCCTGAGCCGACACTCGCCTGTTGTCTGGTGCCGTTGCCCCTCTGGTACAACCCTTTCCTGTTGCAGAACCTGTCGTATCAATACGACGGCCCGAGCATGGCCCTGAGCCTGGTCGCGGTTATCTATGCCTTCACCTTTCGGGGGGCATCGCGCCTGCGATGGCTGTGGGAGCCGGTGGCCTGGTTGGTGCTGGCATTCGGGCTCTACCAGATCAGCCTCAACGTATTCCTGGGGTTGGTCTGCCTGGATCTGTGCAGGGCTGTCTGCAACCGGTGGCCATGGCGGCAGTGCTGGGAAATGCTGGGAAGCAGGCTCGCCCAGCTGGGCCTGGCCCTCCTGGTTTACTTCGTCATGGCCGTCTGGCTGATGGGAACGGAGCGGACCGCGTTGCTGAACTGGAACGCTGATCCATTGATGCAGTTGGGCATCAATTTCGCCAGGGTGCTACAGAAGGTTGCCCTGTTGTTCCACGGTGGATACGCCTGGGTATTGGCCGTGCTGGTGCTGATTGCGCTGGTCGGTGCCTTGCGGGTGGGACGCCGGCTTGATGGACGTGAGGAGCCTGGGTGGAAAACGTGGGGCTTGAGCCTGCTCTGCCTGCTGATATCTTTGATGCTGGCGCTGTTGATACCAGGCATCACGCTGTTCTTTCGTGACTTTAATGAGGGCGCCCGCACACTGATGGGCTTCGGTGTGTGGTTGATGCTGCTGTTCTATCTGGCTTACCTCGCGCTAGCGCCACTTCATCGTCGATTGCCATGGTTGCTGATCATTCCATTGCTGGCGACCCTTTCGCTGTCCTTTGCCTATGGTCGGGTACTGACCCTGCAAAAGGCCTTTGCCAGCGGCGCGCTTTATAGCCTGGGGCATGACATCACTTCCCGTCGCGAGTTGTATGAGGCCAAGCGGATCTATATGTCGGTCACTTATTCCGCCCATTGGCTGACAAGTGCCTGCGGTTCGTTCAAACGGCTGCCGGTCCTGCATTACCTGCTCAATATTGATTACTTGCTTCTTCCGGAAAGCCCGCCGTTCCTGGGGTATCACTAACGTGGTGATCGAACGGGAACGGCGCAATGCGACCCGAGTCGGTTATCGGGGCTATACGCCCCTCGTGGATAACCTGTATTACCGGATTTATCTACTGGGCGATTACGGCTTCATTGTCATGAAGGAGCCGTCGCAGACCAGTGCGCCGTGGTGCTAGCCAGCGGCGGCCTGCAGTGGGAGTGTTCATGCCGCCACTGTGTCCATCGGCTCAAAACTGTCCGCCCGCGCCATCTGCCACATCCGCGAATAAAACGCCCCATTGACTTCACCGGTCAGCAACTCCCCAGGCTTCAGGAACACATGCAACTGTGAAAACAACTTGACCTCGGTGGCCGACATCCGCCGCACCAGGTGCTTGGGCTGCAATTGCGACGGATGTTCAAGCCCGGCGGCGGCGAGCATTTCGGCCAGGGCCTTGAGGGTGTTGCGGTGGAAGTTGTAGACACGCTGGGCCTTGTCCGGAACCACCAGGGCGCGCTGGCGCAGGGTGTCCTGGGTGGCGACGCCGGTGGGGCACTTGTTGGTGTGACAGCTTTGCGACTGGATGCAGCCGATGGCGAACATGAAGCCGCGTGCGGCGTTGGCCCAGTCGGCACCGATGGCCAGGACACTGGCGATGTCGAACGCGCTGACGATCTTGCCACTGGCGCCGAGCTTGATCTTGTCCCGCAGGTTCAGGCCCACCAGGGTGTTGTGCACGAACAGCAGGCCTTCACGCAGCGGCACGCCGATGTGGTCGGTGAACTCCACTGGCGCCGCGCCCGTGCCGCCTTCCTTGCCGTCCACCACGATGAAGTCCGGCAGGATCCCGGTTTCCAGCATGGCCTTGGCGATGCCCATGAATTCCCAGGGATGGCCCAGGCAGAACTTGAAGCCCACCGGTTTGCCGCCGGACAGTTCACGCAGTTGCTGAACGAACTGCATCAGTTCGATCGGCGTGGAAAACGCGCTGTGACGTGACGGCGAAACGCAATCCTCGCCCATGAGGATGCCACGGGTCTCGGCGATTTCCCGGGTGACCTTGTGCTTGGGCAGGATCCCGCCATGACCGGGTTTGGCGCCTTGGCTCATCTTGATTTCAATCATCCGCACCTGCGGGTTTTGCGCCTGGGCGGCGAAGCGCTCCGGGTCGAAGCGCCCGTCGCTGGTGCGGCAGCCGAAATAACCGCTGCCCAGTTCCCAGGTCAGGTCGCCACCGTGTTCGCGATGGTAGGGGCTGATGCTGCCTTCACCGGTGTCGTGGGCAAAGTTGCCCAGCTTCGCGCCTTGATTCAACGCACGGATGGCATTGGCGCTCAGGGAGCCGAAGCTCATGGCCGAGATGTTGAATACCGATGCAGAGTACGGCTGGGTGCACTGCGGGCCGCCGACTGTCACACGAAAACCGCTGGGGTCACTCAGTGGGGCGGGGCGCATGGAATGGCCGATGAATTCGAAGCCGGCCTGGTACACGTCGATCAAGGTGCCAAACGGTTTGTCGGCGCTTTCGTTCTTGGCCCGGGAGTACACCAGCGAGCGTTGGGCCCGGGAGAAGGGCAGGGCATCGCTGTCGGACTCGAGCAAATACTGGCGGATCTCCGGGCGGATGCCTTCGACCAGATAGCGGATATTACCCAGGATCGGATAATTGCGCCGTACGGCATGGCGGCTTTGCAACAAGTCGAACAGCCCCAGCAGGCTCAGCAGCCCGGTCACCAGCGCGATGGGCCAGAGCCAGTCGTGTTGCAGGAAGGGCAGGCTGGCGAGGGTGAAGATGACACAGCCAGCGAAGAAGGCGTAACGGCTCAGCAGCGACAGGCTCATACGGATTCCTTGGGAAGGGATGACGAAGGCATTCTGCGTTGGCCGTGAAAGGCTGGGCAACCTGCGATGAGAGGATTTCATGTACTGAGACTTTATCTGTGGCGGGGGGATTTATCCCCGCTGGGCTGCGCAGCGGCCCCAAGACAGTCGACTCAATCGGCCTGATGCATCGAGTCGTCGGGTTCCAGGGCCGCTGCGCGCCCCAGCGGGGATAAATCCCCTCGCCACGGCTTTTCCTTTCATACGTAAACGACTGACCCTGTGTCAGCCCGCCTGTTTCATCTGGCGCATCGGCAACTCCACCCGGAACGTCGTACCCACCCCCACTTCGCTGCGTACGGTGATCTCGCCATTGTGTTTTTTCACGATGCCGTAGGACAACGACAGCCCGAGCCCCGTCCCCTGGCCGATGGGTTTGGTGGTGAAGAACGGGTCGAAGATCTTCTGCAGGGTGTCAGGGGGGATGCCCGAGCCGTTGTCGGCAACTTCGATCCAGACGGTTTCATCACCAACGCCGTTGCGCAGGGTAATGGTGCCGCGTTCGGGGCCGATGGCCTGGGCGGCGTTGACGATCAGGTTCATGATCACTTGGTTGATCTGCGACGGCAGGCATTCCACCTCCGGCAAGGGTGTGTATTCCTTGACCACATCGGCCTTGTACTTGATCTCGTTGGCGACGATGTTCAAGGTCGAATCCATGCCATGCTGCAAATTGGCCATCTGCCATTCCTGGCTGGAATCGACACGGGAGAAGTCCTTCAGGTCCTTGACGATCTGCCCGACCCGGCCGATGCCATCCTTGGATTCCTTGATCAGCAGGGGGATGTCCTCGACCAGGAAGTCCAGTTCCACCTGTTCGCGCAGCTTTCTCAAGTTGACCACCAGCTCCGGCGAGGCGATGGCCTCCTCGGCGCCGCCGTAGGCGCTGAGCATTTCCTGGAGTTTGCCAAAGTAGCCGTCCAGCGCCCCCAGGTTGGAAGAAATGAAACCGATCGGGTTGTTGATTTCGTGCGCCACCCCGGCCGCCAACTGGCCCAGCGAGGCGAGTTTTTCCGATTGCACCAACTGGGTTTCCAGCATCTTGCGTTCGTCGATCTCCATTTGCAGCAGCTCGCTGGCCTGTCTGAACGCTTGGGTGCGTTGCTCCACCAGGTCTTCGAGCTTGTTCATCTTCAATTGCGCCCGAGAGGTCATTTCCCATTTGGTGGTCAGGGTGTTGGCCATCTGCTGGACTTCGATGTTGTCGAAGGGTTTTTTCAGGATCAGCAAGCGGTCGTGGCCGTTCAGGCGGTCCAGCAGTTCATCCCAGGAGTAATCCGAATAGGCGGTGCAAACCACCACTTGCAACTGCGGGTCGCGCTTCCAGAGCTCTTCGATGGTCTTGGCGCCATCCCAGCCTTCGGGCATGCGCATGTCGACAAAGGCCAGGGCATAGGGACGCTCCTTGGCCGTTGCCTCCAGCAGTTTGTTCAGGCCTTCCTGCCCGCCGTAGGCCGAGTCGAGTTCGAACACGGTGGCGGCAGGTTTCGGCGCTTCGCCGAACAGCGCGCTTTCCATGTCCTGCAAGTCGCTGTTGCTCTCATCCTCAGGGGTGAGGATCTTGCGGAAATCTTCATGAATGGCGGGTGTATCGTCGATCAACAGGATGCGGCGGTTACTCAGGCTGTTCATGGTTCACCTTCTGCAAGTTTCAGGGGCACCTGCAATTGGAATGTCGCCCCTTTACCAGGCCCCTCACTGTGGGCGGTGAGGTGGCCGTTCATTTCGATGGCCGCCAATGCGCAGCTGTGCAGGCCAAAGCCGTGGCCTTCCTTACGCGTGGTAAACCCGTGGGCGAAGATGCGCGTCATGTTTTCCTCCGGGATGCCTTCGCCTTCGTCCTTGACGCTGATTTGCAGGGTCTGGCCATCGACGACGGCAGCCTTGAGGGTCATGTTCCGCGCATGGTTGGACACCCCGGCCATGGCGTATTTGGCATTGCTGATCAGGTTGATCAGGATCAACAGCAAGCGGTGTTTGTCGCCCATGATCCGCGGCACGTCGCCGTATTCCTTGATCACCGTAACATGATGGCGGGTCAGGGCGCCGGAGTTCATGCGCAGGGCGTCTTCGAGCAGTTCGCTGACCACCAGAGGTTCCAGCAGGCTGCTGGCCCCGGCATAGGATTGCTGGGTGGAGACGATGTCCTTGATGTGGTCCACGCTTTTGCTCAACTGGGCCAGTTCATCGGTCAGGCCCTGCTGCTCCGACGCGATGGCCTCCACCAGTTGGTTGAGGTAGCCGGGCAGCAGCTTGCCTTTGGCGTCCTCGGTGAGGAAATGCCCGAGGTCATCGGCGTGTTCGTTGATCAATTGCATCGCCTTGCCCAACCCCTGGGCCTTGCTGCTGCGCAGTTTGCGGCTGACCAGGTCGGCAGAGATGTTCACGCTGTTGAGGACGTTGCCGACGTTGTGCAGCACGTTGGTGGCGATTTCCGCCATGCCGGCCTGGCGGGCGGTGTCCATCAACTCGCTCTGGGTGTCCTTGAGCTGGCGGGTACGCTCTTCGACCCGTTGTTCCAGCTCGTCGTTGGCGGTTTGCAGGGCGTTGTTGACATGCTTGATCTCGGCGAAGCTGCGTATCAGGCGGATCGCCAGCCAGATCAGGATCATTACCAGGAGCGTGGCGAACACCAGCAGGTAAATGTGGTTGCGCTCGTACTGGGCGGCGGCTTTTTCCTGGTCTTTCTCAAGCAGTTGGGTGATGGTGTCCAGGCGATCGGCCACGGGGATCGCTTCGATTCCCAGTAATAATTCATTGACCTTTGGCTGTTCGCGCAGGATCACCCCGATGTGCCTGCGCAGGATCTCGACGGAGTTGAGCAGCCCCTCAGGCAGGCGCTCCTTGTTGACCTCCAACTGGTTCAGCCCCAACAGGACCTCGGCTGCCCGCTCAGGGGAGCTGAGCTGGGCGAACTCCATGCTGCTGAGCAACAGGTCGTAGGTGTCGATGGCAACGTTTTGCAGCTCCAGCTTGTAGGTGTCGGGCAGCCGGGCGAACTGGGCCTGGATGTCGTCCTCGCCAGTCGGCAGGAAGGCCAGGGAGTTGCGCAACACCGCGTTATGGGATTTGAACTGTTCCACCAGACGGGTCTTCTCCTTGACCGCCTTGAGGTATTCGTTGCGCTGTGCCTCCCACAGTGACGGCCCATGGCGCCCCGGTTCCGACTCGATGGCATCCAGGCGCTGCCACAGGCCTGCCATCTCCTGCAATGGCGAGACCAGGGGGTCGTAATTGTTGCTCAGGGCAATCCGCGCCTTGAGCACCTCGTTGTCCCAGATGGCGTCCTGCTGCTTGAGCAGGCGGATCAGGTCGCGGGATTCGATGTACGAGGCGGCCTGCTGGGCGCCCGAATTGACGTACATGAACAACAGGATGCCAGCCAGCAAGACGCCGATCAGGGCCAGGCCGAGGCGACGGAGGACTGTCATAGGGGTTTGCCCTCCCACTCACCGGTCAGCGTCTTGAGGAATTCGACGATCAACTCGGTATCGTTCTTCAGGGGCTCGCGGCCCAACTGGTACTTGAACATCACCTCCACCGCGCGTTCCAGGGTCGGCGCCGAGCCATCATGGAAATACGGGGCGGTCACGGCCACGTTGCGCAGGCTCGGTACCTTGAAGACCTGGCGGTCTGCTTCATCGCCGGTGATGTTGAAGCGTCCTTCGTCGGCCCGGGTGGGGTTGCCTCGGTCGCCGATGTAGTCACCCATGACGCCGAATTTCTGGAACATGTTGCCGCCCATGTTCACGCCCTGATGGCAAGCGATGCAGCCGTACTCCTTGAAGCGCTGGTAACCGAACTTCTCCCGAGGCGTGAGGATGTCGGTATTGCCCAGCAGGTATTGGTCGAAACGCGAGTTGGGCGTCTGCAGAGTGCGCTCGTAGTTGGCCAGTGCGCTCTGGATAGTGGACTGGGTCACGCCATCGGGGTAGGCGTCCTTGAAGTCTTTGGCATAGCCAGGATCGTCGGCGATGCGCTTGACCACCGCCTCCCAGGTACTGCCCATTTCCGCCGGGCTGGTCACGACCGCATGCACCTGCTCTTCCAGCGTATCGACGCGTCCATCCCAGAACTGATGGAAGTTCAGGCTGGCGTTCAATACGGTGGGCGTATTGAACTCTACCGGCTTGCCATCGAAGCCCAGGGAAAACGGCTTGTCGTCGGCGCCGCCCTTGTCCAGGCGATGGCAACTGGCACAGGACAGGGTGTTGTTGACCGACAGCCGCGGGTCATTGAACAGACGCAGTCCCAACTGAACGCGCTTGGGGTCCAGGGTCGGAACCGGTGGCAGGGGCTTGAGGGGTTCGTCCAGGGGGGCGGCGTGAACGGTCACGCTCGCTCCCACGAGCAGGCCGAGAGCCAGAGTCAGTCCATGTAACGCCATGGGATGTTTTCCTTGAAACTTTGGTTGAGGACACTCAGGTGTTCACGAAAACGGGTTCTGGCGTTTTTCCCACTCGGTCATCCAATCGGCAAAGGCCTGCGGTTCGACGGCCTTGCTGAAGTAGTAACCCTGGACTTCCTCGCATTGGTGCTTCTTGAGAAACTCAAGCTGTTCAAGGGTTTCCACGCCTTCGGCAATGATGTGCAGGTTCAGGCTCTTGCCCAGGCTGATGATGGTGCTCACCAGCTTGGCGTCGTTGCTGTCGATGCTCAGGTCACCGACGAACGACTGGTCGATCTTCAGCACATCCACCGGAAATTTCTGCAAGTAGCTCAGGCTCGAATAGCCGGTGCCAAAGTCGTCGATGGCCAGGCGTATCCCCTGTTGCTTGATGGCCTTGAGGATGGCGACCGTGGTATCGATGTTCTGCATCAGTACGCTTTCGGTGATCTCCAGTTCTAACTGTGTCGGGTCCAGGCCGGTTTCCTTGAGGGTGCGGGCGATGCCTTCGACGAAGCCGCGCTGGCGAAAATCAATGGCCGAGACGTTCACCGACAGGTACAGCGGCCGCATGCCCTGGGCTTGCCAGCGGCAGGCCTGCTGGCAAGCTTCCTGGAGCACCCATTGGCTCAGCGGAACGATCAGGCCGCTGTCCTCGGCCACCGGAATGAAATCCGATGGGTAGACCAGGCCATGCCCCGGCCTGTCCCAGCGTACCAGTGCCTCGACCCCGACCACCTTGCCGCTCTTGAGGTCGAGCTTGGGTTGGTAATGCAGCACGAACTCCTTGCGCTGCAGGGCCAGGCGCAGGCCCGATTCGATGGTCTGCTGCTGCCGGGCCCGGCGGTTCATGTCTTCGGTGAAGAAACGGTAGTCGTTGGGGCCGGTCTCCTTGACGTTGCGCATCGCCGTCTCGGCTTTTTTGATCAGCGCCACGGCGTCGAAACCGTCGGTCGGGTACACGCTGATGCCCAGGCTCGCGGTCACGCTCAGGTCATGGCCGTCGATGGGGTGCGGGGAACTGATGGCCGCCAGCAGTTTGTCGGCCACGCCTTTGGTCTGCTGCGGGTCTACAACGTCCCCCAGCACCACCACGAATTCATCGGAACCGTAGCGGAACACCGAATCGGACTCACGGACCACGGTCGTCAGCGTCCGGGCCACGCGCTTGAGCATCTCGTCGCCCACCGGATGGCCCAGTGCGTTATTGATGCGCTTGAAACGGTCCAGGCCAATGAACATCACTGCCAGTTGCCGGTCGTGCCGACGGCACTGGGCCATGGCCTGGGTCAGGCGATCGCCTAGCAACATGCTGTTGGGCAGCTCCGTGAGCACGTCGTATTGCAACAGGTGGGACACCTTGAGCAATTCCTGGACGCGCTCTTCGATCGTGCGCTCCAGGCTGCGCATTTTCCTCGCCGCATCCTGGGCCAGTTGCCACTTCCAGGTCATGGCGCTGGCCATCTGGCGGATTTCCAGGGTGTCGAAGGGTTTCTTGAGGATCAGCAACTGATCGTCGAACTCGATCCGTTCGGACATGGTTTCCCAGGAGTAGTCCGAGAATGCCGTGCACAGGGCGATTTGCAACCGCGGGTCGGCCTCCCACAGCCGCTCGATGGTTTGCAGGCCATCCCAGCCCGGTGGCATGCGCATGTCGGCGAACACCAGCGCATAGGGCTGGCCTTCGGCCTGGGCGCGCTTGACCAGTTCCAGCGCCTCCTCGCCCTGGTAGGCCGAGTCGATCTGGAATTGCAGCCGGTTGACCTGCGGGGTGCCGAACAGCAGGCTTTCGGTGTCATTCAGCGAGTCATCGTTGCCGGCGCTGGGGCTGAGAATCTTGCGAAAGTCCTGGTGGATCGCCGGTGTATCGTCCACCACCAGGATTCGCCGGTTGGCAGGTACCGACATGGGGTTCATGGATTGCTCTCCGAGAGCTGGCTCGCTGGTCGGGTCCAATGGTCCGTCGCCGGAATGATAGTGCCGGCCTTGAGCAGTTCAGCGGCCTGGCCGCTGTCGACCACGGTGCTGAAGTAATGCCCCTGGGCCTGCATCGCGCCGCCGCTGGACATCAGCGTGGTGCGTTGCTCCTGGGTCTCGACGCCCTCGGCAATGATCCCGATGCCCACGTCCCGGGCAAAGTTGATGATCGCCCGCAACGTCGTAGCGTTCTCCGGGTCGGCGTTGGCGCTGTCGAGAAAGCGCTGGGCAAGCTTGAGGTGATTGACCCGGTAGGTCTTGAGGTAATCGAACGAGGAATATTCGGTGCCGAAGTCATCGATGGCGATCTGCACGCCCAATTCGCATAGGCGCGGCAGCACGTCGTTGTGGGTCCACTTGGTCTGGGCGAGGGTGGCTTCGGTGACGTCGAAACGCAGGTCCCAGGGCGCCAGTTCCCAGCGCGCGGTGGTGCGCAGCACGTCGTAGATCAGTTCCGGGCCGGTCTTGAGCTGGGTCAGGGACAGGTCGATGGCGATCACCGGCGGCGCCATGCCCTGGTCGCGCCACTGGCGCATCTGCTGGCAGGCCTGGTCCAGCACCCAATGCCCCAGGCCAATGATGATCCCGGTCTTCTCGGCAGCCGGCATGAAGGCCGACGGTTCCAGCCAGCCCCGTTGCGGGTGGTTCCAGCGCACTTGCACGCCCATGCCGAGGATCTTGCCGGTGCCGAGATCGACTTCCGGCAGGTAGTGCAGGTGCAGCTCTTGATTTTCGATGGCTTGGCGCAGGTCGTTGGCGAGGGCGACCCGGTCGGTGACTTCCTGGTTAATTTCCTCGTTGTGGAAGTGAAACTGGTTGCGACCCTTTTCCTTGGAGCGGTACAGGGCCATGTCGGATTGCGCCATCAGGCTGTCGGCACTCAGGCTCTGCGGGGTGTACAGGGCGATGCCGATGCTCACCGAGATCCGCACATCGTTGCCGTCCAGGGTATACGGCGCCACGAGGGCATCGCGGATCTTGCCCGCCAGCGCGGCGCAGTGGGTCGCTTCATGGACGTCCAGTTGCAGCAGGGCGAATTCGTCGCCGCCCAGGCGCGCCACCACGTCGTTTTCCCGGGTACAAGACTTGATGCGGGCGGCGACTTCCTGCAACAGCAGGTCGCCAATGGGGTGGCCCAAGGTGTCGTTGATGCGTTTGAAGTGGTCCAGGTCCAGGTAGAACATGGCAAACGGCGCCGCCCCCCGACGTGCGGCGGCGAAGGCCTGGTGCAGGCGCTCGATCATGGTGGCGCGGTTGGCCAGCCCGGTCAGGCCGTCGGTGCGGGCGAGCAGGGCGATCTTCTCTTCGGCCAGCTTGCGCTCGGTGATGTCGAGGATGATGCCTTCCACTTCCAGCAACAGGCCCTGGTCGTTGCGCACCGGGATGTAGCGGTTCTCTACCCAGCGGTACGTGTCGTCGCCGGTGCGCATGCGGAACTCGATGGAAGCCCCCGCGCTGTCGCGGTCCAGGACGCGGACCATGGCCTCGTGGACCTTGTCCTGGTCGTCGGGGTGGATCAGGGTTTGCGCCCAGTCCGGCGCGTCGATCAGTTGCGCCGCGACATGGCCGAACTTGGTGATGTTGTGGGAGATGTACATCAGTGGGAACGGCGGCTCGCCCCGCAGGCGGTAGAGGATGGTCGGGCTGTTCTGCACGATGATGTTGGCGTCGGCCAACTCGCGGGTGCGTTCTTCGACCGCCCGTTCGAGCATGTCCATCTTCAGCGCCGCGTCCTCGGTCATTTGCCATTTGACGGTCAGTGCACTGGCCATCTGGCGGATCTCGATGGCGTCGAAGGGCTTTTTCAGGATGAGCAGGCGGTCGCCCAGTTCGAGGCGTTCGGAAATGTCTTCCCAGGAATAATCCGAGTAAGCGGTGCACAGGGCCACTTGCAGCTTGGGGTCGGCGCGCCACAGCCGTTCGATGGTTTCCAGGCCGTCCCAGCCCGGCGGCATGCGCATGTCGATGAACGCCATGGCGAACGGCTGCCCTTGGGCCAGCGCCGTCTCGACCTTGTTCAAGGCTTCCATGCCCTGGAACGCCGAATCGAGCACGAAACTCATGCTCGACACCGCCACCGGCGCGCCGAACAGGGCCTCTTCGGCGCTGCTCAGGTTGTCTTCGGCGTTCATCTGGGGGCTGAGGATCTTGCGAAAGTCCTCATGGATGGTCGGTGTGTCGTCGACGATCAGGATCCGCCGATTGGTTTTATCCAAGGGCAGGCTCATGGCCGTGCACCGTATTGATGCTGACTATAGAACCCCGGAAACATCTGATATCCCTTTCGCTGGCATGAGTATTCGGCCTGTACATGGCCCTTCATGGGGTAGAGCATAGTCGTCTCATCGCGATGCGCTCGGCCACTGATGGCAAATGTGTCTAAATTTTCGCAATCTACTAGCCTGTGTTCAGGGGCTGAGGTAGAACGGTTGTCGTGAATCAGGAGGGGGTTTCAAATGGAAGATCAATCGCCGGATGTTCCGGTAAAGAAGCCGGCGGTGCTGCTGGTCGATGATGAAGAGTCGATTCTCAATAGCCTGCGTCGGCTGTTGCGCAGCCAGCCGTACGAGATCCTGCTGGCCGACAGTGGCGCCAAGGCCTTGGAAATCCTCAAGGAACGGCCGGTCGACCTGGTGATGACCGACGCGCGCATGCCGAACATGGATGGCGCCACGCTGTTGGCCGAGATCCGCAAGTTGTACCCGTCGACGTTGCGCATCCTGCTCACCGGGTATGCCGATGTGGACATGATGACCAAGGCCATCAACGAGGGGCAGCTCTATCGCTACCTCAGCAAGCCCTGGAACGATGAGGAACTGGTGCAGGCCTTGCGCCAGGCCCTGGCCCACCAGCATTCCGAAAGCGAGCGCCAGCGCCTCGAAGCGCTGAACCGCGAGCAGAACCAGCAACTCAAGACCCTGAACGCCACCCTGGAAAAGCGCGTGGCGTCACGCACCTCCGAGCTGCAGCAGACCGCCGACATGCTCGACCTGGCCTACGACGAGCTCAAGCGCAGTTATGTGACCAGCACCGAGGTGTTTTCGCTGATCGCCAACCTGCGCCTGCCCAAGGCCAAGCAGACCAACCGGCAGATCATCGAATTGATCAGGGTCTACAGCCGGCTGCATTTCCTCGATGAGTCCACCGATCGCGACCTGACCATGGCCGCGGCGCTGTACAACATCGGCAAGCTGAGCTGGACCGACAACATGATGGTCACGCCGGCCGACCTGCTGCACCACAACGAGCTGGATCTGTACCGTGCCTATCCGAAGCAGAGCGAATCGCTGCTGATGACCCTGGACCCGATGAAGGACGCGGCACGGATCATCCGTCATCACCAGGAGCGCTGGGACGGCAGCGGGTTCCCCGAGCACCTCAAGGGCGAGGCGATTCCGTTCGGTTCGCGGCTGTTGAAACTGGCGGTGGACTTCATCGAGCTGCAGCGTGGGTTGATCCTCGAACGGCAGATGAACAGCGACGAAGCCCTGGTCTACATCCGCAAATACGCCGGCAAGCTGTACGACCCGGACATGATCGAGGACTTCATCAAGGCCTGTAGCGAATACCTGGACGACGTGACCCTGTCTGACCCGACGGTGAAGGTCATGAGCACCCGGGAGCTGGCGGCCGGTATGGTCCTGGCGCGCAACCTCAACGCCGACAACGGCATGCTGCTGCTCAACGCCGGCAAGGTCCTGAGCGGCCCGCTGGTGGAGAAGCTCATCGCCTTCGAGGCGATGGAAGGGGCCCGGTACAGCGTGTTCGTCAAGATTCCCGAAGAGGAGGCCGACCCGTTGGCGCCGAAGCCGATTTTGGGGTGATGCGGTTCTGAAGATGCCTGTGGGAGCGAGCTTGCTCGCGATAGCGGAGTGTCAGTTACTGCAGTGTTGGCTGACCGGACGCTATCGCGAGCAAGCTCGCTCCCACAGGGGGAATATGTTGATTTCCAGTCCAGCGCCAGGCTTTGCTCCCTGCGGCTGTGGTCTGTAATCTCCCTGGCATTTTTCTGCCCAAGGCTTTGACTCATCATGACCACTTCCCTCATCCGCATCGCCGCCGCCCTGTTGCTCGGGCCCGACGGTCGAACCCTTCTGGTGCGCAAGCGTGGCACCCGGGCCTTCATGCAGCCGGGGGGCAAGATCGAGCCCCATGAACAACCGGCCCAGGCCTTGGCCCGGGAGCTGGAAGAAGAGCTTGGGTTGCGGATCGACCCGGCCCAGGCCCGTCACTTGGGTGTGTTCAGCGCGCCGGCGGCCAACGAGCCGGGGTTTACCGTGCAGGCCGAGGTGTTTTTGCTGAACATCGACGTCCCGGTTTCGCCAGCGGCCGAAATAGAAGAGGTGTGCTGGATCGACCCGGCCGGCGACAGTGGTCGGGTGCTGGCACCGTTGACAGGCGAGGTGATCCTGCCGTTTTATCGAGCGACATACCTCGCCACCTGCTGATCCACCTTCAAGGACGGATGCCCATGATTCCATTGCCGGACCTGCTGATTTTCGCCGCCGCCGCGTTGCTGATGGTGCTGACGCCCGGCCCGAACATGATCTACCTGATCTCCCGTTCGATCTGCCAGGGTCGCAAGGCCGGCGTCACGTCGCTGTTGGGGGTGGTGGCGGGGTTCTTCGTGCACATGTTCGCCGCCGCCGCGGGGTTGACGGCGGTGT
Organism: Pseudomonas medicaginis; assembly: GCF_965119365.1. Lineage (NCBI taxonomy): Bacteria > Pseudomonadati > Pseudomonadota > Gammaproteobacteria > Pseudomonadales > Pseudomonadaceae > Pseudomonas > Pseudomonas medicaginis. Next base: position 5,987,656 of record NZ_OZ221631.1, on the reverse strand, counting down.
TCCTGGCGGTGCCCATGGCCTATGAAATGTTGAAATGGGCCGGTGCGCTGTACCTGTTGTGGCTGGCCTGGCAGGCCGTGAAGCCGGGCGCCCGTTCGCCCTTCGAGGCCCAGCAGTTACCGGCGGATTCGACGCGCAAGCTGATCACCATGGGCTTTCTCACCAGTGCGCTGAATCCGAAGATTGCGGTGTTCTACTTGTCGGTGTTCCCACAGTTCATCAGCCCGGAACACGGTTCGCTGTTTACCCAGAGCGTCATCCTCGGACTGACCCAGATCAGCGTCAGTTTCAGCGTCAACCTGTTGATCGCGCTGTTCGCCGCCGGCATTGCCTCATGGTTCGTCCATAACCCGAGCTGGCTGGCGGTGCAGCGCTACTTCATGGGGTTTGTCCTCGGTGCCCTGGCGCTGCGCCTGATGCTTGAGCAACGGCGCGCGGCGTGAACATTCGGCGCCTGCGGGCCGGCGATGCCGAGGTCTATCGCGCGCTGATGCTCCAGGCGTATGCCTTGCACCCGCAGGCGTTCACGTCCAGTGTCAGCGAGCGGGCGAAGCTGCCCATCAATTGGTGGGCGTCGCGCCTGGTCAGCCGCCTCGATGTGTTGCTGGGGGCCTTTGTCGAACAGGAACTGGCCGGCATCGTCGGCCTGGCCCTGGAGCCCCGGGAAAAAGCCCGGCACAAGGCGCTGCTGTTCGGCATGTACGTCGCCGACGAGCATCGCCATCGCGGGCTCGGCTACCAACTGGTACAGACCGCCCTCGACGAAGCCCGGCGCCACACCTTCCTGCGCCTGGTGCAATTGTCCGTCACCGCCGGCAACGACCCGGCGGTCAAGCTCTATCAGCGTTGTGGCTTTGTCCTATATGGCCTTGAGCCGATGGCGATCCGGGTGGGCGACGAATACATCGACAAAATCCACATGTGGCTCGAGCTGTAAACCAACCCGCCATGACTGTTGAGCTTTATTTGTGGCGAGGGGATTTATCCCCGCAGGGCTGCGAAGCAGCCCCCAAACCAGGCAACGCGATGTGTCCGGAAGATGGCGTTCGCTGCTTTAGGGCCGCTTTGCGGCCCAACGGGGATAAATCCCCTCGCCACAAGGAATGTGCTTCACCGAACGGCACTGACCCCATCGAGGGTCGAAAACGACGTGTCCTTGGCCGTCAGCAGGAAGTCGCGCATGTATGGCGCGTCGAGCATGTCGGTGCGCACCGCCGCGTATAGCGTGGCAAACAAGCCTTTCTCCCCCAGGCGCTTGGCCTTCACATAGCCGCGCGAGCTGTATTCATGCAGCGCCCAGTGCGGCATGCCACAGACGCCACGGCCGCTGGCCACCAGTTGCATCATCATTACCGTCAGCTCGGACGTGCGGACCTGGGCCGGTTCGATGTCGGCCGGCTCCAGGAAACGGGTGAAGATGTCCAGCCGGTCCCGCTCCACCGGGTAGGTGATCAGGGTCTCGTTGACCAGGTCTTCCGGCACGATGAACGGCTTGCCCGCCAGTCGATGCTGGTTGGCCACGGCCAGCATCGCTTCGTAGGTGAACAACGGCACATAGGTGATGCCGGCCAGCTCCAGCGGGTCGGACGTCACCACCAGGTCGAGATCGCCCCGGGCCAGGGCCGGCAAGGGGGCGAAGGCGAAGCCCGAGGCCAGGTCCAGCTCGACTTCCGGCCAGGCGTCGCGGAATTGGTCGATGGTCGGCATCAGCCACTGGAAGCAGCTGTGGCACTCGATCGCCATGTGCAGCCGCCCAGCCGTGCCGCCCGCCAATCGGGCGATGTCCCGTTCGGCACTGCGCAGTAGCGGCAGGGTGGCATCGGCCAGTTGCAACAGGCGCAGGCCGGCGCTGGTGAAGCGAATCGGCTTGGTCTTGCGCACGAACAACTGCATGCCCAGGCGCTCTTCCAGTTCCTTGAATTGGTGGGAAAGGGCGGATTGGGTCAGGTGCAGGCGTTCGGCGGCTTCCACCAGGCTGTCGGCTTCGCGCAGGGCGTGCAGGGTCTTGAGGTGACGGAGTTCAAGCACCGGAGTTGCTCCATGAATAAAACTTGTGATCAACACGAAAAGGTTGAGTTTGTCTCATGTGGCCTCGGCTGTCGACAATGGCGCCATCTTTTACAGGAGGACGCACACCATGGCCCTGGCCCACACCCTCGGTTTTCCCCGCATCGGCGCTGATCGCGAACTGAAGAAAGCCCTCGAAGCCTACTGGAAGGGCGATCTGGCCCCGGCGGCGTTGCAGGCGGTGGGTCGCGAACTGCGGGCTCGGCACTGGCAACTGCAGAAAGACGCCGGCATCGACCTGCTGCCGGTCGGCGACTTTGCCTGGTACGACCAGGTGCTCAGCCACACTTTGACCCTGGGTGCCGTCCCGCAACGCTTCCACAGCACCTTGAATGCCCAGGGCCGGTCGACCCTCGACACCCTGTTCGCCATGGCCCGTGGCGCCACGGCCAGTTGCTGCGGTGCCGACCACGGTCAGGCGCAATATGCCCAAGAGCTGACCAAGTGGTTCGACACCAACTACCACTACCTGGTCCCGGAGTTCTCCGCCGACCAGACCTTCGCCCTGAGCTGGGAACAGTTGTTCGACGAAGTGGACGAGGCCCATGCCTTGGGCCACCCGGTCAAACCGGTGATCATCGGCCCGTTGACCTACTTGTGGCTGGGCAAGGCCAAGGGCGAGGCGTTCGACAAGCTCGACCTGCTGGAGCGCCTGCTGCCGGTCTACGGTGAAATCCTCAGTCGTCTCAAGGCCCAAGGCGTGGAGTGGGTGCAGATCGACGAACCGATCCTCACCCTCGACCTGCCCCAAGCCTGGAAAAACGCCTTCGAGCGGGCCTACCACATCCTCCAGTACTCGCCGTTGAAAAAACTCGTGGCCACTTATTTCAGTGGCCTGGAAGACAACCTCGGCCTGGCGGTAAGCCTGCCGGTGGATGGTTTGCACATTGACGCGGTACGCGACCCGGAACAACTGGGCCAGGTGCTGGACCGCCTGCCGACCTACAAGATCCTCTCGGTGGGCCTGGTCAACGGCCGCAATGTCTGGCGCTGCGAGCTGGAACAGGCGCTGGCGCACTTGCAACCGGCCCAGGAGCGCTTTGGCGACAACCTCTGGGTCAGCACCTCTTGCTCGTTGCTGCACAGCCCGGTGGACCTGGAACGTGAAGACCGGCTCGATCCCGAACTCAAGAGCTGGCTCGCCTTCGCCGTACAGAAATGCGGTGAAGTCGCGGTGTTGCGCGATGCTCTGAACGATCCACAAGCCCCCACCGTGCAACAGGCGTTGAGCGACAGCCGCGCGGTGCAGGCCCGTCGCGCCGGTTCGGCGCGCATTCACAAAACCGAGGTCCAGGCGCGCCTGGCGGCGATCGGTCCACAGGACAGCCAGCGGCGTTCTCCGTTTGCCCAGCGCATCGAACGCCAGCGTGCACGCCTGGCGTTGCCGGCCTTTCCTACCACCACCATCGGCTCCTTCCCGCAGACCCCGGCCATTCGCCTGGCACGCCAGGCCTACAAGCAAGGCAAGCTGTCGGCCAACGACTATCAGGACGCCATGCACACCGAGATCCGCCATGCCGTGCAGATCCAGGAGCGCCTGGGCCTGGACGTGTTGGTGCACGGTGAAGCCGAGCGCAACGACATGGTGGAATACTTCGCCGAACAACTGGACGGCTACGCCTTTACCCGTTTTGGCTGGGTGCAGAGCTATGGCTCGCGTTGTGTGAAGCCGGCGATCATCTACGGCGACATCAGCCGCCCGCAGGCCATGACCGTCGACTGGATTCGTTACGCGCAAAGCCTGACCGACAAAGTCATGAAAGGCATGCTCACCGGTCCCGTGACCATGCTGATGTGGTCGTTCCCCCGCGAAGACGTGTCGCGCCAAGTCCAGGCTCGACAACTGGCCCTGGCCCTGCGGGACGAGGTGCTGGACCTGGAGAAGGCCGGGATCAAAATCGTGCAGATCGACGAGGCGGCGTTCCGCGAAGGGTTGCCGTTGCGTCGCGGGCAATGGCAGGCGTACCTGGACTGGGCCGTGGACGCTTTCCGTGTGTGTGCGTCGGGTGTGGCGGATGACACCCAGATCCATACCCACATGTGCTACAGCGAGTTCAACGACGTGATCAAGGCCATCGCTGACATGGACGCCGATGTCATCACCATCGAGACCTCCCGTTCGGACATGGAATTGCTGGACGCGTTCGAGGCGTTCGACTACCCGAACGACATCGGCCCGGGTGTCTACGATATCCATTCGCCACGGGTGCCGGACACGACCGAGATGGTTGCGCTAATGAGCAAGGCGGTGAAACGGATCGCGGCCGAGCGGCTGTGGATCAACCCCGACTGCGGGCTGAAAACCCGGGCCTGGCCAGAGACGGAAGCGGCATTGGTGAACATGGTGGCGGCGGCGCGGCAGTTGCGTAGCCAGTTGGCCTGAGGCCCCACGAGGTTTGCCCCTCCCTGTGACCTTGCACCCTGTGGCGAGGGGATTTATCCCCGCTGGGTTGCGAAGCAGCCCCAGAAAAGGCTGGACGCAATCCACCTGATACAACAAGGCGCCTGGCTTTAGGGCTGCTTCGCAGCCCAACGGGGATAAATCCCCTCGCCACAGGGGATCGTATTCGGTTTTATTGCTCCACTTGACCGGGCAACCATCGCCACTCGGCAATCTTCATCAAACTGTCACGCAACTGTGGCAGCGCGCTTGAACAAACTTCATCAGACTCGCGCTCTACTGGGGTTCTGCGTTTTGGTGTTTCTTCATGCGTGTATTTATTTTCCTGGCCGCGTTGTGTTTCGGCCTGCCGTCGATGGCGGCGTCTCGTTGTGATGTCAACGTTGCGACCCAACGGGTCGATCTGGACCAGGTGAGCCTGGCGTACCAGAGCATTGGTCGTGCCTCGGATCCGGCGTTGTTGCTGGTGATGGGGTTGGGCGGGCAGTTGATCCATTGGCCGGACGAAGTGGTGGTCGCCCTGTGCGAGCAGGGTTTCCGGGTGATTCGCTACGACAACCGCGATGTGGGCCTGAGCACTTGGCGGCAGGCGCCCGGCAGCGCCAACCTGACCTTTGAAGCCCTGCGTTACAAACTCGGGTTGCCCGTGGCCGCGCCTTATACCCTGACGGACATGGCCGACGACGGGTTGGGGCTGATGGATGCCCTGCACGTGCAGCGCTTCCACGTGTTGGGCGCAAGCATGGGCGGGATGATCGCCCAGCACATGGCCGCCATGGCGCCGCAACGGGTCGAAAGCCTGACGTTGATCATGACCAGTTCCAGCGCCGCAGGCTTGCCCGCGCCCAGCGAAAGACTGGTGCAACTGTTGTCCCGGCGCGGTGCGCCGAATCGCGAAATGGCCCTGGAACAGCAGGCCGATCTGCTGGCTGCGTTGGGCAGCCCGGGGGTGGTGGACGATCGCCAGGCCTTGCTGCATCAGGCCGCCGTGGCCTATGACCGGGCCTTTAACCCCGAAGGCGTGAAGCGCCAGATCATGGCGATCATGGCCGAGCCAAGCCGGGTGGCCCTGCTCAATCAATTGCGGGTGCCGACTCTGGTCGTCCACGGCACTGCCGACCCTTTGCTGCCAGTGATGCATGGCGTGCACTTGGCGGCGCACATCCAAGGCAGCCAATTGAAACTGATCCCAGGCCTGGCCCATCGCTTCCAGGACGCGTTCAAGGCGCCGTTGCTGGGGGCGGTCTTGCCGTATCTGCAGCAGCACCGCGAAGACACGTCCCACTGGGCGCAGATCGAGCCGGTGCAGTCGTCTAATCTGCTCTAGCTGACCGCTGGCTTTTTTGTGGCGAGGGGATTTATCCCCGCTGGACTGCGCAGCGGGCCCAAGCGATCGAACATGATCAACCTGACACACCGAAGCACCAGGCTTTGGGGCGCGCTGCGCGACCCAGCGGGGATAAATCCCCTCGCCACAAGGGTTTAGCACATGGCTTCTATCGCGCCTGGGCCTGCTCCACCAACCAGCCCATCAACGCCTGCAACGGCCCCGAGGCCTGGGGCTTGCGCGGGTGCACCAGGTGATAGCCCTGCCCGGTCTTGACCTTCAGCTCGAACGGCATCACCAGCCGACCGGCGCTCAGGTCGTCGCCGATCAACGACCAGTCGCCAATCGCCACGCCGGTGCCCTGGGAGGCCATGGACATGGCCAGGTCCAGGGTTTCGAAATGCTGGCCTTTGCTGGCATGGCTTAAATGCACATCGGCAGCCGCCAACCAGGCGTTCCAGTCGCGCTGGTCAAGGGCCGGGTGCAACAGCAGGTGGTGTTGCAGGTCGGCAGGTTCATACAACGGCACCGGACCTTCCAGGACCGGGCGCGAGCAGACCGGCGTCAGTTGTTCATCGAACAGGTGCAGGCACGCCAGCGAGGCGTCCGGTGGTGGGCCATAGACCACCGCGGCGTCGAAGGCTTCGCGCTGGAAATCCACGCCGTGCCTGACCGTGGTGGTCAGTTCAACCGGCACGTCCGGCCGTTCCTTTTGCCACTGCAACAAGCGCGGCAGCAACCAGCGCATCACGCAGGTCGGGGCCTTGAGTCGCAGGGCCTGGCGCTTCTCGCCGATCTGCTCGACCGCTTCGCCGATCAGGCTGAACACCTGTTGTACCCGTGGCAGCCACGCCTGGCCCTCGGCCGTCAGGCTCAAGCCGCGTGCCTGGCGCTGGAACAGCGCATAACCCAAATGATCTTCCAGCCCGGCGATCTGCCGGCTCACCGCGCCCTGGGTAATGTGCAAGTGTTCGGCGGCCCGGGTGAAGTTGCAGCATTGGGCCGTGATCAGAAACGTGTGCAGTGCGGGCAGCGGGGGGAGTCGCTTCATTTCGATCCAGCCATGACGTGAGGACATGGCGAGTATGACTTTTTATCCATTGTTGCCGCCATGGCCTGGCCGTTCCAATAACGCCATTCCCATCGATAAAAAGGGGCCGCAGCGTATTGCACGGGCCCCATCCCAGACAAGAAAAGGGCAGTGGCAATGGCAACGTGCGGCGAAGTACTGGTCAAGTTACTCGAAGGCTATGGCGTGGAGCAGGTGTTCGGTATTCCCGGCGTGCACACCGTCGAGCTGTACCGCGGGCTGGCCCGTTCAAGCATCCGCCATGTGACGCCGCGCCATGAGCAGGGCGCAGGTTTCATGGCCGACGGTTACGCCCGCGTTAGCGGCAAGCCTGGCGTGTGCTTCATCATCACCGGGCCCGGCATGACCAACATCACCACCGCCATGGGCCAGGCCTACGCCGATTCGATCCCGATGCTGGTGATCTCCAGCGTGCAGTCGCGCAGCCAGTTGGGCGGCGGCCGCGGCAAGTTGCACGAACTGCCGGACCAGTCTGCGTTGGTAGGCGGTGTCGCGGCGTTTTCCCACACACTGATGTCCGCCGCCGAGTTGCCCGGCGTGCTGGCCCGGGCGTTTGCCCTGTTCCAGGCCGGGCGTCCACGGCCGGTTCACATTGAAATCCCGCTGGATGTGTTGGTCGAAGACGCCGACGCCTTGCTCGCCAGCGTGCCGGTGAACATTTGCCGCGCCGGTGCGGCACCGGGTGCGGTGAAACAAATGGCGGGTCTGCTGGCGACGGCGCGCCGGCCGTTGATCCTGGCCGGGGGCGGGGCCATCGACGCAGCGGCGCAATTGACTGAGCTGGCCGAACGTCTCGACGCGCCCGTGGCGTTGACCATCAATGCCAAAGGCCTGTTGCCTGCACGCCATCCGTTGCTGATCGGCTCCACCCAGAGCCTGATCGCCACCCGCGCCTTGGTGAGCGAGGCGGACGTGGTGCTGGCCATCGGCACCGAACTGGCCGAGACCGATTACGATGTGACCTTCGCTGGCGGCTTCGAGATCCCGGGGGCATTGCTGCGTATTGACATCGACCCGGACCAGACCGTGCGCAACTACCCGCCGCACCTGGCCCTGGTGGCCGACGCCGGTGTCGCCGCCCGGGCCTTGCTGGAGGAGTTGGACCAGCAACCCTTGGCAGAACGCCACGCCGATTGGGGCGCTGCGCGTGCCGCCCGATTGTGCGCGCAGCTTCAAGGCGGTTGGGACGCCGCGACCCGGGCCCAGACCGTGTTTCTCGAGACGGTCTTGCAGGCACTGCCGGAGGCGGTGTTCGTCGGTGATTCCACACAACCGGTGTACACCGGCAACCTGACGTTCAACCCGGAGCGTCCGCGCCGCTGGTTCAATTCATCCACCGGCTACGGCACCCTTGGCTACGCGTTGCCAGCGGCCATCGGCGCCTGGCTCGGCGGCAAGGACCTGGGCCACGGCCGCCCGGCGGTGGTGTGCCTGATTGGCGACGGCGGGCTGCAGTTCACCTTGCCGGAACTGGCCAGCGCCGTGGAAGCGCGTACGCCGGTGATCGTGCTGCTGTGGAATAACCAGGGCTACGAAGAGATCAAGAAATACATGCTCAACCGCGCCATCGAACCGGTGGGCGTGGACATCTACACCCCGGATTTCATCGGGGTCGCCAAGGCCTTGGGCTGCTTTGCCCAAACCATCGACGATGTGCCGTCGCTGCGTGCCGCGTTGTTGGCGGCCCGCGAGCGGCAGGGACCGACATTGATTGAGATTGACCAGGGTGTCTGGACATCGAAGTGTTGAGGTGTTTTTACTGGCCTCATCGCGAGCAAGCTCGCTCCCACAGGGATCTTCAGTGAACACAGGTTCTCTGTTCACTACAGACTCAGTGTGGGAGCGAGCTTGCTCGCGATGGGGCCCGCCCAGTCAACGCAAAACCCAGGTCAAACGGTCATCCGCAACCGCGCCAGATCCCGCAACGGCGGCGCGCCAAACAACCGGCTGTACTCGCGGCTGAACTGCGAAGGGCTTTCATACCCCACCCGATACCCCGCCGCCGAGGCTTCCAACCCTTCGGCCAGCATCAACCGGCGGGCTTCCTGCAAGCGCAGTTGCTTCTGGTATTGCAACGGGCTCATGGCGGTCATGGCTTTGAAGCGATGATGCAGGGTCGAGACGCTGAGGTTCACTTCCCGGGCCAGCTCATCGATGCGCAGCGGCTGTTCAAAATGGCCGTTGAGCCATTTGATCGCCTGGCTGATGCGATGGCTCTGACTGTTGGCGATGGCGATTTCATACAGCCGATAGCCCTGCGGACTGCGCAACAGGCGATAGAGGATTTCCCGGCGCACCAGGGGCGCGAGCATGGCGATGTCTTTCGGCGTGTTCAGCAGCCGTGCCAGGCGCAGTACGGCGTCGAGCATCGGTGTGTCCAGGCGTTCGACATACAGCCCGCGACCGGCGGGGCGGGTCGGCACGCCCAAGGGGCCGGCGTCGGCGATCAACGCGGTGATTTCCGCCGGGTCGATGTCCAGGCGCAGGGCCAGGATCGGCTGCTCGGGCGTCGCGTGGGCCATGCAGCCGCTCAACGGCATAGACACCGAGACCACGAGGTAATGCAGCGGATCGTAGTCGAACAATTCGTCGGCCAGGCGCACCTGTTTGCTGCCTTGGGCCATGATGCACAGGGCCGGTTGCGCCAACACCGGGGCGAAACTCTGCGGCTTGCTATGCCGCGACAGGTTCAGCGAGCCGATGGCGGTGGCATAGCTGCCGTCTTCGCTGGTGTTGCGGTCGATGATCGACGCCAGTTCGGCGCGCTGTTGTTCCAGATACGTGTCCAGCGGGACGTGGGCGTGGTCGAGCGGCGACATGCCGGGATCCTCAGGCAATAGGGAGCGATGAACAAAGCTTATGTTTGTGCAAGGCGCAGCGGTAGCAACATCCTGTTGAAAGCTTGCCTGATCCTGCACGGCGCACTGGGCCATGACGGTGCAACGCTACCGAAACTTGCTTGAAACCTTTTGTTTCAACTTCCTGGCTTGCAACCGGATCGTCGTCGGATTTTGGGCGGCCGATGCGCAGGATTGTGCAACGGGTCGGCAGGAATCGACTAACGAAGCTGGCGTCGTGGCGCTTAACCTTTGATCCTGTCGCAGCCTGTCCCCGGCTGCACAACGGATTACCTGGGAGGGTTGAACATGACTACACAGATCCCCGTCAGCCACATGGCTTTTGTCCGGGCCCGCGCCGGTTGCTCCAAGCAACTGGGTGCACGCCTGAGCACGCTTATCGCGCCCTCGCGCCAGGCGCCCGGTTGCCTGCACTTTGCCTTGCAGCAATCGCAATGCGACGCTGATTTGTGGCTGGTGTCCGGGCTCTGGGTCAATCAGCCATCGATGGACGCCTACTTCAATTCATCGTCCATGGCCATTTTCGCCGAGCTGGTGCAGGACCTGGTGGTGAGCAGCCTGGATTTCCATACCTTCAGGGAAGTCTCCGCCGCCCAGGCGACTGAAGGGTGCCGGGCACAGGTACACAAACTGGCCGGTTGAAGGTTTAATGAGCGTCATTTTCCATCGCCAGGATGCACAAGACATGGCACGTAAAGCCTTTGAAACCTTTGAAGCTGTTTCCGCCGTTGTTCCCAAGGAAGGCGGCGGTTACCACGCCGCCATTGCCACCAAGGCCATCGGCGGCTTGGGTGCACCGCGCTTTAATAAGGTGCTTGAAGAACAGAGCTTCAAGACTGCGACCGAAGCCGATGAAGCCGCCGCCATGCAGCTCACCCATCTCCAGGGTGTCGACGACGAGGGCGGGTTGGTCTGGTAAACCCCGCGTCACCTGTTGGGATGACCTACACCTGTGGCGAGGGGATTTATCCCCGCTGGGGCGCGAAGCGGCCCTAAAACCAGTCCAGGCAACTCAGTGTCAGGAAGGTATTGAGGGCTGCTCCGCAGCCCAGCGGGGATAAATCCCCTCGCCACAGAGTGTGCTGGTCAAGCTTCTATTTGGGGCGATGCATCTTGAACAACGCCTCAGGCCCCAGCTGGAAATAATCCGCCGGCCCGCCGCCGCGCAAGATCGGCTCGGCGGCGGCGGTGTCGTACACCCCATCCTTCAACAGCCACTGGGCGATATGCACGGCGACCACTTCGCCGAGGATCAGCCAGCTCGGCACCAGCCCCTTGTCCGCCCGCTGCAATTGAATGATCTGCGTGACCTTGCATTCGAAAGACACCGGGCTCTCGGCGACGCGTGGTACCTGGATCACCCGTGACGGGGCGGCCGTCAAGCCCGCCAGTTCGAACTCATTGACCTCTGGGGCGACCATCGCGCAGCTCTGGTTCATTTGCTCGGCCAGGGGGCGGGTGGCCAGGTTCCAGGCGAATTCGCCGGTCTGTTCGATGTTGTTCAGGCTGTCTTTGCGCCCGACGCTGGAGAACCCGATGATCGGTGGGATGTAGTTGAAGGCGTTGAAAAAACTGTAGGGCGCCAGGTTCAGGCGGCCCTCGCCATCCTGGGACGAAATCCAGCCGATGGGCCGTGGGCCGACGATGGCGTTGAACGGATCGTGGGGCAGGCCGTGGCCGTTGGCGGGTTCGTAGAAGTGGATGTCATCGGGCATCGGGTGCGGATCCTGGGTTGGATTTTAAAAATTTCGACGATAGTGCAGGGGCCCACTGTTTTTGTCAGCACCGTGGAGCCTTGTGGGCTGCTCGCGAAGGCGTCGGAACATTCAATATTGAGGCAAGCTGTGCCACCGCTTTCGCGAGCAAGCCCGCTCCCACACTGCGATAGGGAGGCGACGAAGCCTGCGTCCGCTGTTCTTTTCCGTACCCCAAAAACAACTAAGCCCGGCCGAAGCCGGGCTGTGAGGGTGTGGTCATGGGATTAGCTGATGGCAGCGGTGTTAGTGCGGTCGAAGCCATCTTCAGCGACGGTTGCGCCGTTGGTGCGGTCGAAGCCATCTTCAGCGACGGTTGCGCCGTTGGTGCGGTCGAAGCCATCTTCAGCGACGGTGGCGCCGTTGGTGCGGTCGAAGCCATCGGCAGCGAGGGTGGCGCCGTGGGTGCGGTCGAAGCCGTCGGCAGCGAGGGTGGCGCCGTGGGTGCGGTCGAAGCCGTCGGCAGCGAGGGTGGCGCCGTGGGTGCGGTCGAAGCCATCGGCAGCGAGGGTGGCGGCGCCGGTGCGGTCGTAACCATCAGCGGCGATGGACGAGCCGGTGCGGTCGAAGCCGTCGGCAGCAAAGGTGTTGGCGGCCAGTACGGACAGGGTCAGGGCGATGATCAGTTTGGTTTTCATGGTCGTGCTCCAGAATGTTTGGCGTTAGCGCCTTGGGTGTGGAGTTCATATTACGCTTGTTAATTTGATTAAAAAGCGCAAAAAAATGCTCAAACAAATCGATAAAATCGATGCGTGTGCCGTTGCAGCAGAACGGTCAATGAGGCCATTGCCGGCGTATTCGAGCGGCGTTCTGTTGAGGATGAGGATGAAGGTCAGGCATTAACCAGGGATTAATGTCAGAAAAATCTTTAACCAAGGAACGAAAAAAGGGGCGAACCCTGTCAGGTTCGCCCCTTTTTGTTTGTACGACTTGGAGGTCAGTCGGTCACGATCCGCGAATGCTTGCGGGTGTCTTTCATGGTGATGTACACCAGCAGCGATACGGCGATGCAGGCCGTCACGTACCAGTAGTAGCCGGTTTCCATGCCGATGCTCTTGAACCACAGTGCGATGTATTCAGCGGTGCCACCGAAGATCGACACGGTCAGCGCGTAGGGCAGGCCGACGCCCAGGGCGCGGATTTCGGTGGGGAACAGCTCGGCTTTCACCACCGCGTTGATCGAGGTATAGCCGCTGACGATGATCAGCGCGGCCATGATCAGGAAGAACGCGCCCCACCAGGTCTGGATGGTGTGCAGGGTGGTGAGGATCGGCACGGTGAACAGGGTGCCGAGGATGCCGAAGGCAATCAGGATCGGCCGGCGACCGATCTTGTCCGACAGCCCGCCGATCACCGGTTGCAGGCACATGAACAGGAACAGCGTGGCGGCAGAAATAGTGGTGGAATCGGAAATGCTCATGCCGACGGTGTTCACCAGGTATTTCTGCATGTAGGTGGTGTAGGTGTAGAACGCCAGGGTGCCGCCCATGGTCAAGCCGACCACGGTCAACAGTTCCTTGGGATGGCGCATCAAGGTGCGCATCGCGCTTTCCTTGGCTTTTTCCTTTTTGGTGAACGACTCGGTTTCTTCCATGCCGCGACGCAGGTACAGCGCCACCACCGCACACAGCGCGCCGATGGCGAACGGGATACGCCAGCCCCAGGCATACAGCTGTTCGGTGGTGAGGAATTGTTGCAACACGATTAGCACGCCCAAGGCGATGAGCTGGCCGGAGATCAAGGTCACATACTGGAAGCTGGAGAAGAAGCCGCGACGTTCCTTGGTCGCCATCTCGCTCAGGTAGGTCGCCGAGGTGCCGTACTCGCCACCCACCGACAGGCCTTGGAGCAGACGGGCGAACACCAGCAGGATCGGCGCGCCGACACCGATGGTTTCGTAGCTCGGGCTCAGGGCGATGATCAGCGAGCCGAAGCACATCAAGTACACCGAAGCCATCAACGCCCGTTTGCGACCGGCACGGTCGGCGTACAGGCCCATCAACCACCCGCCGATCGGGCGCATCAGGAAGCCCACGGCGAAGATCGCGGCGGTGTTGAGCAATTGGGCGGTGGTGTCGCCCTTGGGGAAGAAGACTTTGGCGAAGTACAACGAGAACGCGGCGTAGACGTACCAGTCATACCACTCGACCATGTTGCCGACCGAGCCGCTGAAGATCGATTTGATCCGGCTGGCGGTGGTTCTTTCACGGGCGGGCACGGCAGCCGACCCAAGGGGCAGGGCGTTGGAGTTATCCATTGAAGGATCCTTCGTTTAATTGTTTTTGTGGAGCGCGTTGGAACGCAGCCTGACAGGGCTATAGCAGGAGCTGTGCCAGGTCGAAGAGGCCTGTTTTAGAGGGGTTTAAGGCGTTTTGTGAGCGGAAATCCGCTTGTTTTTGTTTGCGGGTGAGCGGGAATCCGCTTATCCGTGGGGGAGATGTGCTGTCTGGGCTGGCCTCATCGCGAGCAAGCTCGCTCCCACTGGGTGATGTGTACACAGGACAAAATGTGGGAGCGAGCTTGCTCGTGATGAGGCCAGTGCAGGTGCCACAGAAACCTACAAAAACATCTCCCGACTCAACCCATGCCGCTGCATCTTTTCGTTGAAGGTACGGCGTGGCAGTTGCAGTGCCTCGAGCACGGCTTTCACATCGCCTTTGTGCCGCGTCAGGGCGGCGCGCAGGCATTGGGCTTCGAAGGCTTCCTGCTGGGCCGCGAGGGACTGGCCCGGCTCTGTCTCCAGGGCGGGCAGTTGATCCAGCCCCAACACCTGGCGTTCGGCGACGTTGGCCAGTTCACGCACGTTGCCCGGCCAATCGTGGCTGAGCAGGTGGCTCAACTGCGGGCCGCTCAGGGGCGCGGCGGGGCGGCCCAGGCGTTCGGCGGCGTTGTGGGTGAAGTGTTCAAACAGCAGGGGAATGTCCTCGCGTCGTTCTCGCAGCGGCGGCAGGCGCAGTTCAGCGATGTTCAGGCGATAGGCCAGGTCTTCGCGAAACCGCCCGGCCCGGGCTTCGTCCAGCAGGTCAGGCTTGGTGGCGGCGATGATGCGCAGGTCCACCCGGATGCTCTGGTTGGAACCCAGGCGCTCAAGCTTCTGTTCCTGCAACACCCGCAGCAATTTGACCTGCTGGGCCAGGGGCATGCTTTCGATTTCGTCGAGAAACAGCGTGCCGCCGTCGGCGTATTCGAGCTTGCCGATGCGCTTGCCCTGGGCGCCGGTGAAGGCGCCGCTTTCATGGCCGAACAGCTCGGCCTCGAACAACGGTTCGGGAATGGCCGCGCAGTTCAACGCGACAAAGGGTTTGCTCGCCCTCGGGCCGAAGTCGTGCAGGCAGCGGGCGACCAGTTCCTTGCCGCTGCCGGTTTCGCCGCGGATCAACACGTTGACCGGCAGTGCCGCCAGGTCCAGCACTTGGCGCCGCAGGTTTTGCAGCGCCCGGGAAACCCCCAGCAGCGTGCCATCAAGGCGGGCGCGGGCGTCGGCCTGTTCATGCAGGCGACGGTTTTCCAGGACCAGGGTGCGCTTGTCCAGGGCACGGTGAAGGCTGCCGAGCAGGGCTTCGGGGCTGAAGGGCTTCTCGAGGAAGTCGTAGGCACCGTCGCGCATGGCCTCCACGGCCATGGGCACGTCACCGTGGCCGGTCAGCAGAATCACCGGCAGGTCCGGGTCGCGGCGGCGTACTTCGGCCAGCAACTCCAGGCCGCTGAGGCCGGGCATGCGCACATCGCTGAGGATCACACCGGGGAAATGCTCCGGCAACCGGGCCAGGCATTCGTCGGCACGGCTGAACAGTTGCACCTGGAACCCCGACAGGGTCAACCATTGCTCGACGGCACTGCGGATGCTGCCTTCGTCATCCACGACCATGACTGAATCAAGCATGCCGTTGAGCCTCCTGATCGATGGGCAAGGTCACGCAGAATACCGCGCCATGCTCATGGTTGTCCGCCGTCAGCCGCCCACCGGATTCATGGATGATTGCGAACGAAACCGCCAACCCGAGGCCCAGGCCATCGCCCACGGCCTTGGTGGTGAAGAACGGGTCGAACACCTGGGCCAGGTGTTCTTCGGCGATCCCGTTGCCGCTGTCGCTGACAGTCAGGCGCCACAACTGGTCATCGGCCTCCAGGCGCACTTCCAGGCGCTTGAGAGGTTGGCCGGCCATGGCGTCGAGGGCGTTGCGCAGCAGGTTGATCAACACCTGTTCGAGGCGGATCGCATCGCCGCGCACCCACGCCGGGCGGGTCAGCTGCAACACGGTACTGACCTGCTCGTCCCGCAGGCGCGTCTCCAGCAGTTGCAGGGCCTGGTCCACCACCGCCGCCAGGTCCAGGCGCTCGCGCAGGCCACTGGGGCTTTTGCGGGCAAATGTCTTCAGGTGGCCGGTGAGGGCGGCCATGCGGGTCAGCATGTCATCCACCGGCTTGAGGGCCTTGTAGGCGTCATCGACCCGGCCGTGATCCAGCAGCAGGCGCAGGGTTGCCAATTGCATGCGCTGGGCGGTCAAGGGTTGGTTGATTTCATGGGCCAGGGCCGCCGACATCTGCCCCAACGCCGCCAGCTTGGCCGATTGCACCAGCCCGTCCTGGGCCGTGCGCAGATCCCGGGTACGTTCTTCGACCAACCGTTCAAGCTCTTCGCGGCTGCGCTGGCGCAGTTTTGCCAGGCGCCAGCGCTGGTTGAGAAACAGCAGCAGGAACACCAGCGCCAGCCACGACCCGGCGGCGGCGAGCCCGGCGTTGCGCAAGTCTTCGAAGGCGATCTGTGGGCGACGCAGCAAGTGCAGGGTCCAGCCCTCGGTGGTCAACGGCAAGGATTCCCACAGGTAATCCGCCGAGCCATCAGGGGCCTCGACCCGGGCCAGATAGCTGTTGTCATCGAAACGTCGCAGCGGTTCATGGTTCAGGGGTTGCAACGGTTGCTTGTCGTATTGGCGGGTGGCCTTGAGTTCGGCGCGGTCGCTGTCGGTCAGCGGCTGCAAGTGGCGATAACGCCAGCCCGGGCGATTGGCGATAAAGAGGATGCCACGGGCATCGCTGACCAGCAGGGTGTCGCTGCCCTGGCGCCATTCGCGCTCCAGTTCCGGAAACTCCAGCTTCACCACCATCGCGCCGAGGAACTCGCCGTTGTCGTCGGTCACGGCGCTGGAGAGGAAATACCCCGGGATGCCGCTGGTCACGCCCACCGCATAAAATCGCCCGGTGCCCTGGGTGCGGGTCTGGAGGAAATAGGGACGAAAACCATAGTTGTGCCCGACGTAGCTGCTGGGCAGGCGCCAGTTACTGGCCGCGACGGCCAGGCCGTTGTGGTCGAGCAGTTCCAGCGTGGAGGACTGGGCGGCGCCATTGATCTGTTCGAGCTTGCGATTCAACGCATCCTGCTGGGCCGTACTGACCGGCCCCTTGAGGGCCGAGCGCAATTCCGGGTCCAGCGCCAGCACGGCGGGCAGGGAGCGGTAGCGTTCGATCAAGGTGTGCAACGAATTGGCGTACAGGGCCAATTGCTGGCTGGCACGGCTGGCGTCTTCCTCCAAGGCCTCGCGTTCGGCGTGGCGCACGGCGAGGGTGGCGGCAACGGCTGCGCCGGCGAGGATCAGCAGGGTGTACAGCGACAGGCGCAAGGTGCGGGTGGTCGGCAGCATGCTGGCGTAAACCAGTGGAAAGTCGGGCGGGCACGATAGCATGGCGGTTGCTTCGAGCGAGCATGTACTTGAGCCGGCCCATGACCGGTGTGGGAGCGAGCTTGCTCGCGATGGCGGTGGATCATTCGGCATCGATGTTGACTGACAAGCCGCAATCGCGAGCAAGCTCGCTCCCACAGGGGATAGCGGTGAATTGAGTATTGTGGTCACTTGGCTCCCACAGGGTTCAACATAAAAAAGGCCGGTGGGGTTGTTGCCCACCGGCCTTTTCTATAACGCCACAGTGCGTGTTACTGCACTTCTACCGCCAGGCTGTCGCTGATCTTCTTCTGCCAGATGGCCGGGCCGGTGATGTGCACCGACTCGCCTTGGCTATCGACCGCAACGGTCACCGGCATGTCCTTGACCTCGAACTCGTAGATCGCTTCCATCCCCAGTTCGGCGAACGCCAGGACCTTGGATTTCTTGATCGCCTGGGCCACCAGGTAAGCGGCACCGCCGACGGCCATCAGGTAGACGGCTTTGTTGTCCTTGATCGCTTCGATAGCGGTCGGGCCGCGCTCGGATTTGCCGATCATGCCCAACAGGCCGGTCTGCTCGAGGATCTGGCGGGTGAACTTGTCCATCCGCGTGGCGGTGGTCGGGCCGGCTGGGCCCACCACTTCGTCGCCGACCGGGTCGACCGGGCCGACGTAGTAGATGAAGCGGCCCTTGAGGTCCACCGGCAAGGTTTCACCCTTGTTCAGCATCTCGACCATGCGCTTGTGCGCCGCGTCGCGACCGGTGAGCATCTTGCCGTTGAGCAGCACGGTTTCGCCCGGTTTCCAGCTCTGCACGTCTTCCGGGGTCAGGGTGTCGAGGTTGACGCGACGGGCCGACGGGCCGGCCTCCCAGACGATTTCCGGGTAGGCGTCCAACGGTGGCGCTTCCAGCGACGCCGGGCCAGTGCCGTCCAGCACGAAGTGAGCGTGGCGGGTGGCGGCGCAGTTGGGGATCATGCACACCGGCAGGGAGGCAGCGTGGGTCGGGTAGTCCATGATCTTCACGTCGAGCACGGTGGTCAGGCCACCCAGGCCCTGGGCGCCGATGCCCAGTTGGTTGACCTTCTCGAACAGCTCCAGGCGCATCTCTTCGATACGGTTCTGCGGGCCGCGGGCCTTGAGCTCGTGGATGTCGATGGATTCCATCAAGACTTCCTTGGCCATGACCGCGGCTTTCTCGGCGGTGCCGCCGATGCCGATGCCCAGCATGCCCGGTGGGCACCAGCCGGCGCCCATGGTCGGAACGGTTTTCAGCACCCAGTCGACGATGGAGTCGGACGGGTTGAGCATGGCCATCTTCGACTTGTTCTCGGAGCCGCCGCCCTTGGCCGCCACGTCCACTTCCACGGTGTTGCCCGGGACGATGGAGTAGTGGATCACCGCCGGGGTGTTGTCCTTGGTGTTTTTGCGGGCGCCTGCCGGGTCAGCGAGGATGGAGGCACGCAGGACGTTTTCCGGCAGGTTGTAGGCGCGACGCACGCCCTCGTTGATCATGTCGTCCAGGCTCATGGTCGCGCCATCCCAACGCACGTCCATGCCCACGCGCACGAACACGGTCACGATGCCGGTGTCCTGGCAGATCGGCCGATGGCCGGTGGCGCACATGCGCGAATTGATCAGGATCTGCGCCATGGAGTCACGGGCCGCCGGCGATTCTTCGCGCAGGTAGGCTTCGTGCATCGCCTGGATGAAATCCACGGGGTGGTAGTAGGAAATGAACTGCAGGGCGTCGGCAACGCTCTGTATCAGGTCATCTTGCTTGATCACGGTCATGAGTCGCGCTCCTCTCTAAAGACGGGAACATTCAATAAGGTGCCGGCCGCTTGGGTGCATCGGTCGACGGGCGGCACCTCTACAAGGCACGCCGGGCATGCTGGCGCGACGCTAAAAAGACGCGGCAGTATATCGCAGGCAGGCACCCTGTGTGTGCAAGCTCCACCTGTTATGAGGGGATTATCTGTGGCGAGGGGATTTATCCCCGCTGGGCTGCGAAGCGGCCCCAAAATGACTGAAGGCGAACAACCTGATACACCGAGGTGACTGACTTTCAGGGCTGCTTCGCAGCCCAGCGGGGATAAATCCCCTCGCCACAGGGGGTCAGCCCACCTCGAACAACTGCGTCAATCTAGGCCATTGCTTTGACGCCATTTTTCTGCTCCAGAATTGAATGGTCATTTGTCCTACACGCCACTAAAGTGGCGTCTGGCCTGTAGCGTAGGACGCCTCCTGTCAGTTTCCTTTCCCATGGTGAGTCAACGATTGACCCATAACGCCATTCAACGTCTTTTGCTGAAACGCTTCGCTTTGGCGGCCGCGACGTACGCGCTGGCACTGGTTTTGTTGTGGCTGGCATTTTTCAGTGGGCATTACCTGGACTCGTTGCGCGGTGTCATCATCGGCAGCGTGTTGGTCGTGTTGTGCCAGGCCGGGCTGTTCGCGCTGTTTATCACCGACCGCAACCTGCGCTTCGCCGACCCCAGCCTCACCGAAGTCCAGGTGTTGATCGGCCTGGGCTGGCAGACCTGGATGATGGCGCACCTGGACCAGGCCCGGGGCGTGTTCCTGGTGTTCTATGTGCTGATCCTGCTGTTCGGGCTGTTCCACCTGTCACGCCGGGCCTTTGTGCGCTGCGCGTCGCTGGTGTTCATCAGCTTCACCGCGATTACCCTCTGGGACGGTTATTTCTTCAGGCTTCCCGATCCCACGCTGGCCGGGCTACAGGTGGCGGTGCTGTTTCTGGTGCTGGTGTGGCTGGTGTTTTACGCCCGCTACGTCCAGACCTCTCGTCAGCGCATGCGCCAGCGGCGATTTGCCTTGCAGGCCCACCAGGACACCTTGCGCGGGATGATGCGTCAGCTCGAAGACCTGGTGGCCACCGATGAGCTGACCGGGCTGTTCAATCGCCGGCATTTCCTGCGCCTGGCCTCCCGCGAGCTCAACACCCTCAGGCCCGGCGTCGCCCATGGCCTGGCCCTGATCGACCTCGACCATTTCAAGCGCATCAACGACCTGCACGGCCACGCCGCCGGTGACCAGGTGCTCCAGGCATTTGCCGCGGTCGCCACCGCGTGCCTGCGCGAGGGCGATGTGCTGGCCCGTTATGGCGGCGAGGAATTCGTCATGCTGCTGCCCGCTTGCGACCCCCAGCGCCTGACGGCCTGTTGCGAGCGGCTGCGGCTGGCATTCACCGAAGTCGAGCTGATCGGCTTGCAGGTTGGCGCCCTCAGCCTGTCGGCGGGCATGACGATGCTGGACATGGGCGATGACCTGGACAACGCGTTGCAGCGGGCCGACCAGGCCCTGTACCGTGCCAAGCGAGACGGCCGCAATCGTTGCGCCGCCGCTTGGGAGAACGTCGATGCCTGAACTGACAGTCGCCGGTCGGCAATGGACGGTGGCGGCGGGCAGTAACCTGCTGGACGCCTTGAACGGCGCCGGCGTGCCGGTGCCCTACAGTTGCCGCGCCGGTAGCTGCCACGCCTGCCTGGTGCAGTGTGTGGGCGGTGATGTGCGCGACAGTCGTCCCGACGCCTTGAACCCGGTGCAACGCGACCAGGGTTGGCGGCTGGCCTGCCAATGCCAGGTGGTCGAGGATGTGCGGATCCACACCTTCGACCCGCAACGCGACGGCCAGGGCGCCCAAGTGATGGCGGTGGATTGGCTGGGCGCTGAGGTGCTGCGGTTGCGCATCACCCCCGAGCGACCGTTGCGGTATCGCGCCGGGCAGCACCTGGTGCTCTGGGCCGGTGAGGTGGCCCGGCCGTATTCCCTGGCGAGCCTGCCCGAAGAAGACCGTTTCCTGGAGTTCCACCTCGATTGCCGCGAGCCCGGCCAGTTCGTCGAGGCGGCCCGGCAGATGAAGGCCGGTGACCCGATCCGCTTGGGCGAACTGCGTGGCGGAGCCTTGCACTACGACCCCGACTGGCACGCCAGGCCGCTGTGGCTGCTCGCCGCCGGCACCGGCCTGGCGCCGTTGTTCGGCTTGCTGCGCGAAGCCTTGCGCCAGCATCACCAAGGCGCGATTCGTCTTATTCACGTGGCCCATGACGCGGCCGGGCATTACCTGGCCAAACCCTTGGCAGCGCTGGCGGCCAAGCATCAAAACCTCTCGGTGGAGCTGCTGACCGCGGCCGAGGCGCCGTCCGCCTTGGCGCAACTGCGGCTTGTTTCCCGGCAAACCCAGGCCTTACTCTGCGGCCATCCCGACCGGGTCGAGGCCTTTGCCAAACGTTTGTACCTGGCCGGCTTGCCGCGCAATCAACTGCTGGCCGACGTCTTCCTGCCCCGTGGTTGAGCGCTGAGTTCCAGACGCGAGACCGACCATGACCGAAACCTTGTTGCTCGACCGTGCACACGGCCTGCTGACCGTGCGCTTGAACCGCCCGGACAAGAAAAACGCCCTGACCCGGGCCATGTACAGTCAATTGGCCCAAGCCCTGGCGATGGCCGATACCGACCCGCAGATTCGCGCAGTGCTGCTCACCGGCTCCAGCGACTGCTTCACCGCCGGCAACGACATCATCGACTTCCTCGAACAACCACCGAACGACCTCGATAACCCGGTGTTCCAGTTCATGCTCAGCCTGCTCGATTGCCGCAAACCGGTGATTGCCGCCGTGGCCGGGTCGGCGGTGGGCATCGGCACCACGTTGCTGCTGCATTGCGACCTGGTCTACGTCAGCCGGGACGCGCGGCTGCGCATGCCGTTCGTCAACCTGGGGCTGTGCCCGGAGTTTGGCTCCAGCCTGATCCTGCCGCGACTGCTGGGCCAGGCCAGGGCCGCGCAATTGTTGCTGTTGGGCGAGGGCTTCAGCGGTGAACAAGCGGTCGCCTGGGGCATTGCCACCGAAGCGCTGGACAGTGGCGAGGCGGCATTGGCCAAGGCCCGGGAAGTGGCGTTGCGCTTCGAATCGCTGCCGCCCGACGCGGTGCACATCAGCAAGCAACTGATGAGGGCGCCGGACCGGGAACTGTTGCGCCAAGTGATTGAAGAAGAGGGCAAGTTGTTTACCCAACGCCTGCGCTCGCCCGAGGCGGTAGCGGCGTTGTCGGGGGTTATCAACAGGCATTGAATTCTGTAGCGCCTGGCCTGGCGCCATCGCGAGCAAGCTCGCTCCCACAGTAGCTCTGTGGTGTTCATGAAACCCCTGTGGGAGCGAGCTTGCTCGCGATGGCGCCAGACCAGACCGCACAGGCTTCAAGGCAAAAACCAAAAAGCCCCGCCATTCACAGGGCAGGGCTTTTGTTTTTCAGCGCTCGGTCACTCAGACCATCGGGTCGCCAACGTGCAGGATTTTCATCCCGTTGGTGCCGCCGATGGTGTGGTAGCTGTCGCCCTTGGTCAGGATGACCCAGTCACCGGTCTGCACCACGCCGCGCTTGACCAGTTCATCCACCGCCGCCTGGCTGACTTCGCCCGGTTGCAGGGCGGCCGGGTCGAACGGCACGGTGTAGACGCCACGGAACATGGACGCCCGGGCCTGGGTTTCGCGGTGCGGGGAGAACGCGTAGATCGGCACCGAGGAGCGGATGCGCGACATGATCAGCGGCGTGTAGCCACTTTCGGTCAGGGCGATGATCGCCTTCACGCCCGGGAAGTGGTTGGCGGTGTACATCGTCGCCAGGGCGATGCTCTCGTCGCAGCGCTCGAAGGTCTTGCCGATGCGGTGGCTGGAGGTTTTGCTGGTCGGGTGCTTTTCAGCGCCGATGCAAATACGCGCCATGGCTTGCACCGCTTCGAGCGGGTAGAGGCCCGCGGCGCTTTCGGCCGAGAGCATCACGGCGTCGGTGTAGTCCAGCACGGCGTTGGCTACGTCGGACACTTCGGCGCGGGTCGGCATCGGGTTCTGGATCATCGACTCCATCATCTGGGTCGCGACGATCACCGCTTTGTTGTGGCGGCGTGCGTGCAGAATGATCTTCTTCTGGATGCCCACCAGCTCGGCGTCGCCGATTTCCACGCCCAGGTCGCCGCGGGCCACCATCACGGCGTCGGACGCCTTGATCAGGCCGTCGAGGGTTTCGTCGTCGGCCACGGCTTCGGCGCGTTCGATCTTGGCCACCAGCCAGGCGGTGCCGCCGGCTTCGTCGCGCAGTTGACGGGCGTACTCCATATCAGCCGCGTCACGGGGAAAGGACACGGCCAGGTAGTCGACTTCCATTTCCGCGGCCAGCTTGATGTCGGCCTTGTCTTTCTCGGTCAGGGCCGGGGCGGTCAGGCCACCACCGCGACGGTTGATGCCTTTGTGGTCCGACAGCGGGCCGCCGATGGTCACGATGCAGTTCAGTTCGGTGGCGGTGGCGGTCTCGACGCGCATCACCACGCGACCGTCGTCGAGCAGCAGCTCGTCGCCCACGCCGCAATCCTTGACCAGGTCCGGGTAGTCGATGCCCACCACCTGCTGGTTGCCTTCGGTCAGCGGATGGCTGGTGGAGAAGGTGAAGGTGTCACCGATCTTCAGCTCGATGCGCTTGTTGGCGAATTTGGCGATGCGGATCTTCGGGCCTTGCAGGTCACCCAGCAGGGCCACGAAGCGGCCGTGCTTGGCGGCGAGGTCGCGCACCAGCTTGGCACGAGCCTTGTGCTCGTCGGGGGTGCCGTGGGAAAAGTTCAGGCGGGCGACGTCCAGGCCAGCCAGAATCAGCTGTTCGAGAACTTCCGGCGAGTTACTGGCCGGGCCAAGGGTAGCGACGATTTTGGTGCGACGGACGGACATGCAAGACTCCTCAAGTTCAAGCGCCAGCGAAGGCTACTATGCTCTTTGGGTGTAGTCATTGTTCATGTGCACTACTTTTTCGTTTGTTTTTCGAAATGAACATTCCTGAAAATATTCACGCTTCCCAGAGGTTCACAATTCCCCTGTGGCGAGGGGATTTATCCCCGCTGGGCTGCGAAGCAGCCCAAAAGCTGCCACTGCGGTGTGCCAGGTTAATGGGCTTCAGGCTTTTTGGGGGCCGCTTCGCGCCCCAACGGGGATAAATCCCCTCGCCACATAGCGCGAGCCCGGCTCCATTTTCAGGTTGAAGATTTTCCCTTCCGGGTCGATACAGAGCTCAAGACAGGAGAACCTCCCATGCGATTCGTGCTTTTTGTTGCCCTGGCCCTGAGCGTCACGGGCTGCACCCGTTGGTCGATGAACCACCACATGAACCTGGCCTACAAGGCCTATGACCGTGGCAATTGCGAGCAGGTCATGCTCGAACTGTCCAAGGTCGACCGGGCCAGTCGCGCCCGCCGCTACATGCAGCCGGAAGTCTCGATGTTGCGAGGGCAGTGCCTGGAGCGGCAAAAGCTGTTTATCGATGCAGCGCAGACCTACCAGTTCATCATCACCCAATACCCAAACAGCGAATACGCTTTCCGCGCCCGCGCCCGGCTCGAAACCCTGCAGAGCCTGGGCCATTACCCGACCCGCAGCGCCTCGGCGATCCGCCCGGCTTCTTGAGCGGCTTCCCGTGGCCAGGCGCAGTCCTGGCCACGCTCCTCTGCCCGTCGTGTTTATGAAAGTTAATACATGGGACTGGTTGTCACCCCACCTTGGGCTATATTTGTACAAGTCCGTAGTAAGCGCTAGCGTTCTACTTTATAGAAGCACCTGAGACCGGCAGAAGTAGGTATAAGGCGGTTGATAGCGTCTGGCACCGGGATTGGGGAGAGCGGGCTCGTTTGGGTTCGTTCCGAAGTGATCGGTAGGCCCGGTATGTGGCCGCTAAGAAAGCGATACAAGACATGTACAAGCAACGCCGCATCGAACGGCATCAGTTGCCGTATTTCCTCAAAGTGTTTAACGGTATCAACGACAGGCCTATCGGCTTCTTGGGCAATGTTTCCGAGAATGGCCTGATGTTGATCAGCCATCTGCCCTTGATGGTGGGTGCGGACTTTGAACTGCACCTGAAAATCCCTTCCGATGAGGGACCGCAGCAGAACATCAAGTTGAAAGCCAATTGCCTGTGGTGCCGTGAAGACGTGACGCCGATGCATTTCGACGCCGGTTTCAGCCTGAAATGGGCACCGCCCGAATACGGGCAACTGATCAGTTCGTTGCGGCAATATTTCAGTTTTTATTCGTTGCCGGAATCGGCCTGAGCCCTGGTCACTTTTGTTGGCGCAAGACTTTGTGGGAGCGAGCTTGCTCGCGAAGGCGGCAGCACATTCAGCATTGATGCAAGCTGACCCACCGCTATCGCGAGCAAGCTCGCTTCCACAGGTTTCTCATACGCCTCTTCAGCGCTGAACCTTCGCCTCGTTATCCAGCATCTTCTCCAGCAACAACACCCCCATCTCGCCCATCTGGTGAATCGCCAGGGCCAGGTTGCGCGGGGCGCCTTCCAGGTCTTCCGATAAATCCAAGATCAGTGTGCTCACCGAACAGAAGGTTTCGTAGGTGTGCGCGAGCATGCCTTCGGGGTCGGCGTCGGGGGCGACGATGAAGTAATCCGGTTGTTTGGCAGGCTTCTTGTCAGGTTGACCGTGGTTGGGCTTGAGGTAGTAGTCGAGGGCTCTTTGGGCTGCTTCGTCGAGCTTTTCGGGGTCGAGGGTTTCGTGGGGGGATAGTGGATCGGTGTGTGGGGGGGTGGGTGTAGCCTTGAACATAGTGATTTCCCTTAAGTAATGCCTTGACCGCTCCGCGACTAAACGAAGGGTGGCGGCTGTACGCAGGTTAGTCGACCGGGGAAATGCACCAAAACCGGCGCGCCGAAGCGCCCTGCGCACAGTCACCATCAAGAGCAGGGATAGGGATACCCGACTGATGGAAACGCAATGCATCTTGGTGACATACCCCGGGCGACTAAACCCGATCGCTGGATATCAGCGACGCGGATCAAGTTACGGGGCAAGGCCAAGGCGCACAAGCCGGCGGATTCTGGCGGATCTGTAGGCCGTTGCGCAAGGCGCTGTAGTCAGCCGGAGTTTTGCTGGCCCGCCGTAGGACCTATGCCGTCCCGGCCTTTTTCCAGGCCAGGTATTGGGTCACCAGGTCCGCACCCAATTCACTAGGACGCGAATCCAGGGCCGGGACGCCGTGGGCAGCCAACTGCTTGTGCAGTTCGGCCCGGGCGTTCAAATAGTCCACCGTTGCGCAGTAGGCCAAGGCCTCGGGCAAGGTTTGCACCGGTGCCTGGCGCAACCGGTCGAGGGCCTCTTCCCTCAGGCTGGCCACCAGTACCCGATGCTGCTGGCCCAACCGTTTGACGGCGGCGAGCAGATCCGCGTCGTCTTCATCCCGCAGGTTGGTCACCAGCACCACCAGGGCCCGGCGTTTTTGCCGGGCCAACAACTGGGTGACGGCTGCCTGGTAATCGGCGGGGCGTTGGCTGCTGTCCAGGTCATACACAGTGTTGAGCAGGACGTTGAGCTGGCCGGTGCCTTTGACCGGTGCCAGGTAACGGGTCTGATCACTGGCGAAGGTGTTCAGGCCCACGGCATCGCCCTGGCGCAGCGCGGTGTAGCTGAGCAGCAGGCAGGCGTTGAGGGCGTGGTCGAAGTGCGACAGCTCGCCGCCCTGGCTGCGCATGCGCCGGCCGCAGTCGAGCATGAAGATGATCTGCTGGTCGCGCTCGTCTTCATATTCCCGGGCAATCGGCGTGCGATGGCGGGCGGTGGCTTTCCAGTCGATCTGGCGCAGGCTGTCGCCTTCGCGGAATTCCCGCAGTTGGTGGAATTCCTGCCCCTGGCCGCGACGTTGACGCTGGCGGATGCCGAGTTGGCTGAGCCAGTTGTCCACCGCCAGCAGTTGACCGTCGTAGAGCCGGGCGAAGTCCGGGTAGACGCGGGTGTGGTCGACGGCGTCCAGCAGACGTTTGTCGGTCCACAGGCCCAGCGGGCTCGGCAGGTTGGTTTCACATTGCATGAAGGCGAAGTGACCGCGCTTGAGCGGGCGCACGCGATAGCCAATCTGGCTGTGCTGGCCGGGTTGAAGCGCGACGGACAGGGGCAGGTTTTCGAAGTCCAGGCCCTGGGGGATATGGTCGAACATCTCGATGCCCAAGGGTTGGGCGAAATCATGCTCGATGGTCAGGCGTACTTCGCTCCAGCGCCCGAGCGCCAGGCTTCCCGGCATCTGCCGTTGCACCCGCGGCGAGGGCAGGCGCCGGACGCGCACCGCGTCGAGCAGCGCCAGGGCCAGCAGGGCCAGCAGCAGGCCCCAGTTGATCGACAGCAACGTCGCAGGCACCGCTACGCCGAGTGCCCGCAGTGCACCCAGCACAATGCCAAGGGCCAACAGCGCCGCGAGCCAGATCAAGAGCAGGCGCGAGGGTTTCATGGGTGCATTCCCCTTGAGGACATGCCGAGCGCACTTTTGTGGCGAGGGGATTTATCCCCGCTGGGGCGCGCAGCGGCCCCTTGCAGTGTGTCAGACAAAACCAGGGGGCCGCTGCGCAGCCCAACTGGGATAAATCCCCTCGCCACAATGAGTCTCTTCATCACGAAGTGCGTATTCACAACCGTGGCGCCGGCACTTGATCGAGCAGTTGTCCCAGCACCTGGTCCACCGAGAGCCCTTCGATGTCCAGCTCCGGTGCCAGGCGCACGCGATGGCGCAGCACCGCCAGGGCACAGCCCTTGATGTCGTCCGGCACCACGAACTCGCCGCCGCGTAACAACGCTCGGGCCCGGGCGCACCGCACCAGGGCGATCGAGGCACGCGGCCCGGCGCCGAGGGTCAAGCCCGGCCAACTGCGGGTGGTGCGGGCCAGGCGCACGGCGTAGTCGAGCACCTGGTCGTCCATCGGCAGGTCGCTGGCGATGCGTTGCAACGCTTGCACGTCCTTGGCCTGCAAAACCATGCGCAGTGGCTGCACGTCGAGCATGTCGGCGCGGGTCGAGCGGCTGACCTGGCGCACCATGTCCAGCTCCTGGTCGGCGTCGGGGTAGTCCATGCGTACCTTGAGCATGAACCGGTCGAGCTCGGCTTCCGGCAGCGGGTAGGTGCCTTCCTGTTCGATGGGGTTCTGGGTGGCGAGCACCATGAACGGCTGGCTGATGGGCAGGGCGCGGCCTTCGAGGGTGACCTGGCGTTCCTGCATGGCTTCGAGCAGCGCGGCCTGGGTCTTGGCCGGTGCGCGGTTGATCTCGTCGGCCAGCAACAGGTTGGTGAACACCGGGCCCTTGCGCAGCTTGAACTGCTCGGTCTGCAAGTCATACACCGCGTGCCCGGTGACGTCGCTGGGCATCAGGTCGGGGGTGAACTGGATGCGCGCGAACTCACCGTTGAAGCAGCGGGCCAGGGCTCGCACCAGCAGGGTCTTGCCCAGCCCTGGAACGCCCTCGAGCAGGACGTGGCCGCCGGCGATCAGTGCCGTGAGCACATCGTCGATCACCGCGCCCTGGCCGACCACCGCCTTGTGCAGCTCGGTGCGGATGGCCTGGGCCAACTGACTGGCACGCTGGCGCTGTTGGGTGGCGTGGGCCTGGCCGTCGGTAGGTTCGTTCTGTTCAGTCGTCAATTCTTACGTTCTCCTAACGGTTAAATCCTGTTTCTCGTGATCTAACTCTTCCATCCTTCAGTGCTCGGGTGGTGACAACTGAGTCGCCGGCACACCTTAGCCCATTTGGAAATGCAGGTTTGGAAAGATCAACCCGGCGAAGCGTGCGGGCAAACCCGCTCCCACCGTTCGGGATCTGGGGGTACTGCTGATCACGATCCCCGCTTCGATCAAGCGGCCCAGTTCTTCTGTTGCAAGCCGATCCTTCAAGCCTGTGAACACCTTGAACTCCGCCCGCGGCATCGCCCCTTGGGTGAGAAGCGCCAGCACGGCAGCAGCGCTGGTGGGCCGGATGCCGGCACGGCGAAGGTCAGGATCCGTCGAGAACACATGTACGACCTGCTCGCGCAGCTTGGCCGGGTTCAGCGAGTTCGTCATGTACTCGATCTGGTCGTGGCAAACATCGAGCATGAACTCGATGAAGTTGAAGTAGTGACGCTGTGAAAGTTGGCCGCGCCCGTCATGGTCACCTTCACGAGGACGATCAGCCGAGGCCAGAAAGCGATAGTACTCATCTTGCCTGCGAGCCAGGCCTCGAGACAGTGACCAAAGGAAAGGTCTTAGCCCCAGGTGAACCAGTTGCAGGTGGGTGAGCATCCGAATCACTCGGCCATTGCCGTCAAGGAAGGGGTGAACAAGCGCCACTCGGTGATGGCCTGCCAGGGCCGCGATCAATTGGCGTCGCGGATCCCTGATTCGTCCGTAGTGCAACTGCAGATGCTCAAGCATGGGCAATACAACAGCCGCGGCTGGAGCGACATGCGCGCCAACCTGGACCTGTTCGTTCTCTTCGGCCCGCAGCCTGCCGGGCTCCATCATGCGACCATCACCCAGGGTCAATTCCTGCTTGGAGGCGTCCTTGAACAGTCGACGATGGATGGCCGCGATCAACTTGGGATCGAACACGGCAGAGAAACTGTCCGTTGGCCGCATGCGAAGCAGTCGTTCCATCACCTCCTGCTGCGTCATGTGTTGCACGGCAAGCTCTTTGAGCTCTTTTCTTTCCCGTTTCGGTGTCGTGAGAGCAACCTGGAGGTCGGCGATCTCGGTTCGATGCCCTTCGATCAGGTTCGAGTAATAGGTATTGGTGATACGCAACAGGCCCGCCAGTTGCTTGGATGTCTCATCGGCCAGCCGTCCGGCAAGAAATTCGGCCTTGCGTGGCAATTGATCCGCAGCCTGAATGATCGAGTCGGGCAGACTTTCTGGCAGTACGGGATCAAGGTACGTTTTCGAGGTGATCATCGTTTTGCTTCCAGCGACCATGAACGGTTATTTTTTGGGTAGTTCCTGCGGAAATTTATGCGGAAAATAAAACGACCTATAAAGCCTGTAATTACTGGGTTTGGCGATACTGTAAGGTAGATGATTTTTGTTGTTTTTGCGGATTTTTCTGCGGAAAAATCTATAAGGCATTCCTAAGGGTTTGCAAATGGGCGACCTGGCGGCAGAACTCGGCGCGGGACAGGCGTTGTGTCGGCCGTGGGCTCAAGGCCTGGCTGATGGCGCGTGTGGGTTGCCGGGTCAGGCGGGCGAGGACCTGCCATTGTTCGGCGACGGCCAGTTGTTCGAAGCCAGGGTGAAGATGGCGTGCCCGGCGCAGCACGTCGTGTTGCAAGGCGTGCAACAGGTGTTGCTGGCCATTGTGGCGCAGATGGAAACCGGCGCTGGCCTGCACATGCTCTTCCAACTGACGCCGCGCCTTGGAGGCCGGTTGTTGCAGTGGGCCATGGCGCACCGCGGAACGCCAGAACCACAGGGCAATCAAGGCCAGCAGCGCCACCAGTGCCTGAGGGAAATACCGCAGCAGCAGGGTCAGCAGGTTGTCGTGGTCGCTGTTGAACAGCAGCGTGACGTCCGTGTCGACGCTCAAATACCAGAGCAGCCAGGCGTTGTCGTACTGGGCGATGGCGTCGTTCTTCCACAGCTCTGCGTCGGTGAGCACGGTGATCGAGCCCAGGCCGAGGTTCAACTGCATCATGTGGGTCGACAACGCGCTGTTGGCCCAGGCCTGGGCCAGGTTATGCGGGTCTTCGAGGTGGAAGTCGGTGTCGAAGCCGATATACGCCGGCGCCTCTTCGTCTTCCAGGTAGAGCTTGGTCAGTTCCGGGTAATGGTCCTTGATCAATTCAGGGGCCGGTTCCTTGAGGTCCTTGCTCAAGAGTTGCCGCAGGCGTACGCGGTCGAGCAGCAGGTCGCCGCTGCTGCCGGTGCTGTCGTCCCACAAGGCTTCGGCCACAAAGAGCAGGCGCCCGCCGGCCCGGGTCCAGTTCATCAACTGTTCGACTTCCCTTGGCGTCATGTGGGTTCGCTCGCCCAGCAACAGCAGGCTGTGCTGGCGAGGCTCCAGGGTGGGCAGCACATCCAGGCTGTTGGCGTGCTCGACGTTGATTCCCTGCTGGCGCAGGAACTGTTCGGCGGCCAGGTACGGGTTGGCCTGGGCTTGCGGGGAAGGGCCATGCTCGACAACCTCTTCGTAGGGCACGGCCTTGGTGTAGAGATAGAAACCAAATGCGCACACCACGGCGGCGAGAACGGCGCCGATCAGCCACCCCGCGTGCCGGCTCATCGAGACGTTCCCGGGCCGAACAACCCGCGCCAGCCATCACACAGTTCCTGTTGCAGGTGAGACGGCGGTGGGCGATGGCCATAGGCAATGTTCTGCCAATGCAAGGTCAGGGCTTTGCTGAAACCCAGCAGGTTGTCCTGTTCGAGCTGTTCGACGCGTTGCAGCACCTGGCCCTCGGTGTCGGACGGTTTCAGGGGGATCTTGAAGTCATGATGCAACCGGCTGAGCAGCGCCCGGTACAGCAGGCCCAGGGCTTCGCGGGGGTGTGTGGCCCACAGTTGTTCGACGCTGGCGGCGACGTCGGCCGGCAGGCTTTCTTCACGAATATCCAGGCCGAACATGAGTGTCGGCGCTGCTCGTTCCACGGTCGGGC
The DNA here is from genome assembly GCF_965119365.1 of Pseudomonas medicaginis. NCBI lineage: Bacteria > Pseudomonadati > Pseudomonadota > Gammaproteobacteria > Pseudomonadales > Pseudomonadaceae > Pseudomonas > Pseudomonas medicaginis. The sequence continues at coordinate 5,956,044 of NZ_OZ221631.1, read as the reverse complement.
GTTGTGTCGGTCGGCGATTGACCAGGGCCTTGAGTCGTTCCCGGTAGTGCCAGGCCAGCCAGACGATCGCCCCCACCAGACAGGCCCACAGCGCCACCTGGATCAGCGCGGCGGCGATGTCGAAGCGTTGGCCGGCGAGCCATTTGAACAGGGCCTTGAGCCAGCCCGGTTTTGCCTCGGTCTCCTCGGCGGATTCGGCGGTTTCTTCGCCGAAACGGTAACGGGTGACGGTCTCGGGGTTCTTGAACGGCGGGGCGTCGAGGATCGCCTTGATGCCGTCCCGGGAGGCTTCGCTGGTGAGGGGCTGGTTGAGCAGCCGCGGGCTGTCGGGGCCGCTGTTGTCCTCGGCGGCAAACGCCGGGGGCGCCATTGGCAGCGCTGCCAGGGCCAGCAGCAACAATGCCGGGGCCACGCCGCTCAGGCGCTGGCGCAGGCGCCGGAACACCAGTTCGATGTCCCACGCTTCGAGGATCGTGCGCCGGTTCAGGTAGAGGCTGAAGCCGCAGGCGACATACACCGGCTCCCACAAGATCAGCAGCAGCGGGTAGAGGAAGTTGACCAGGTGTTCGAACCACAACCAGTCGTGCTCGGCCGCTGACACCAGCGTTTCCCAATCCCATTGCAGTTCGACTTGTTGCGGCACGAACAGGTAGAACAGGGCCATCAGGCCGAACCACAAGGCGGTTTCCAGGTGCACGCCGATGATGGTCAACCCTTGCGCCGCGCCGCGGTTGCGTTGCATCAATACCCGCAAGCGCTGCGTCCGCGCTTCACCGCTAAGCCCCTCGAGTTGCACCACCGGCATCAGGAAGCTGCGGCTCAGGCTCAGCCGGCGCCAGGTCAGGCTGGCCAGCAACTGGGGCTTGAGCAGCGCCGGCCATTGGCGCAGGGCCTGCTTCAAGGTGGGGGTTTGGCCAAACAGCGCCTTGGACAAGATGTACAGCGGCAGACGGTCAAAGGCCGGTTTCAACCACCAGAACAGCATCACCACCAGGGATGGTGAGTCCCATAGCAGCAGGGTCAGCAACAGGTACACCGGCAAGGTGATGATCGCCCAACTGGTCATCAGCAGGCGTCGATGCTGCTGGCTCATCAATATGCCAAGGTCCATGGCTTCCCAGGTGGTGCGTGGGCGGATGACGACGGTGACATCACTCAGGCGCATGGCGGGCCCGTCCGGCAAGCGACAGATAGCTGATCACCAACAGCCACAACAGGGCGCCCACGGTGTACTTGGTGGCGGGCGTCACCGCGCTGGAAGACCAGTAGGCCTCGATGAACGCGGCAATGAGCAGGAACAGCATCACGCCGCCGATCATCAGCACGCTTTTGCCCGCGGCAAGTCGCAAGGCCTCGCCCCGGGTCAGGCGTCCCGGGGCGATCAACGCCCAGCCCAGTTGCAGGCCCGCGGCGCCGGCCAGGGCAATGGCGGTGAGTTCGAAGGCACCGTGGCCAATCACGAACGACCAGAAGGTTGCGCCGGAACCGATCTGGGTCAGGTGCCCGGCCACCGCGCCAATGGTCAGGCCATTGAACAGCAGGAAGAACACGCTTCCCAGCCCAAACATCAAGCCACTGGCGAAGGTCTGAAAGGCAATGCCGATGTTGTGCATGATGTAGTAGCCGAACATGACCCAGTCTTCGCTGGCGGCCCGTTCGACCGAGCGCCCCAGATGCCCGGAGGCCGGGTCATACATGCTGCGGATCTGGCTGATTTCGTCGGCGCCCAGCACGCTGTAGACCAGTTCCGGAAACAGGTAGACCAGCAGCCCGATGCCGACCAGGCTGCCCAGGAACATCAGGCTGGCGGCCAGCACGAAACGCCATTGTTCGCGCACCAGACGAGGGAAACCGACCAGGACAAAGGCCGAGAGGCCGGCCGATGGTCGGCTGCGATCCCGGTAGAGTTGCTGGTGACCGCGCAGCGCCAATTGTTGCAGGGTGTCGACCAGCAAGCTGCTGTAGCCCCGGGCCTGGGCCAGTGCCAGGTGATGGCAAAGCCGTCGGTAGGCGGCGGGGAAGTCACCACTCTGGGGCACGACGCGGTTGCGCTCCAATTGATCGAGTTGCCGGGACAGCTGCTCCCATTCTTCTTGGTGGCGACTTTCGAACAGGCTTTGCTTCATGTCGCCCCCAACAGGCCGCGGGCGATGCCATTGAGTTCGGCGGTGGCGTTCGGCACCTGGACGTTCAGCGGCGCGGCCAGGATGGCGGCCAGTTCGTTGACCCGCGCCTGGGACAGTTCTGCCTGGCGTTCGGCGAAGCCCAGCACGGCGCGTTGCTCCTGCAGGCTCAGGGGGAAAGGCGGGCGTATAGGCGGGGCGATTGGCAATGCGGGGCGTTTGACCGGTTGTTCGCGATACACCACCAGCGTGCCGGCCGCGAGGTCGCCCAGGCGCTTGAACGCCGGATGCTGCAGGCAACAGATAGCCCCGAAGGTGTAGCCGAAGGGCAGCATGTCGACGAAGCGCAGGAGGTTGCGGATCAACGACGCCGACCAGCCGATGGGCCGCCCATCGTCCTGCACCACGCGCAGTCCCATGATCTGCTTGCCGGGAGAGCGCCCCTGGTTGAGTACCTCGAACAGCACCATGTACCACCAACTGACGACAAACAGCAGGATGGAGCCCAGACCGAGGCCCAGCTCGCCGAAAAACGCCAGGACCAGGAAAAAAACACCCAGGACCAGCCCGCGTATGCCCAGGTCGATGGCGAAGGCGATTGCACGAGGCATCAGCCCCGCCGGGCGCAGCGGCAGGTCGATGCCTTCCGGCGTTTCAACCTGGTAACGCGTGTCCAGGGGCGCGGGCAGCGACGCGTTCCTTTGCAGTGCTGGTGTCTCGAGCATGGGCAACCTGTGATGGGCCGATCCGAACATTCGATCTCGGCCCCGATGCTAGCAGTCTTCGTGCGGGCAAACGATAGAACTGTGCAGGTCATTTCATGGTTTGCAACAGGATTCGTGGGCCCCGCAGATCAACTGTGGGAGCGAGCTTGCTCGCGATGAGGCAGCCCATTCAACATGGATGCAAGCTGAACCACCGCTATCGCGAGCAAGCTCGCTCCCACATGGGGTGGGGGAACCCCGTGTTGGAATTCAAAAGTTACAGGACTGCTGGTCTCGGGCGGGTTCGAGCGCCTAGACTTCGCCAGTCTTCAGTTCAGGAACAGCCCGTGACTTCCATCTTCTGGTACGACTACGAAACCACCGGCATCAACCCGCGTTGCGACCGGCCCTTGCAGGTGGCGGGTATCCGTACCGATTTCGAACTCAATGAAATCGACGAGCCGGTGAACCTGTATTGCCGCCCCAGCGATGACATCCTGCCGCATCCGGCGGCCTGTGCGATTACCGGCATCACCCCGACATGCCTGGCCGAAAAAGGCTTGAGCGAAGCCGATTTCATGACCCGTGTCCACGGCCAACTGGCCGCGCCCGGTACCTGTGGCGCCGGCTACAACACCCTGCGCTTCGACGATGAAATGACTCGCTACAGCCTTTATCGAAATTTCTTCGACCCGTACGCGCGGGAATGGCAGGGTGGCAACAGTCGCTGGGATTTGATCGACCTGGTACGTGCGGCCTATGCGCTGCGCCCGCAAGGCATTGTCTGGCCGCAGGAGGACGGACGGGTCACGCTCAAGCTCGAACGGCTGACCGCCGCCAATGGCATCGATCATGGCCAGGCCCACGATGCGTTGTCGGACGTGCGCGCAACCATCGCCCTGGCCCGCCTGATCCGTCAGCAGCAGCCCCGGCTCTACGACTGGTTGTTCCAGTTGCGCAGCAAACAGAAGGTGATGGACCAGATTCGCCTGTTGCAGCCGATGGTGCATATTTCCGGTCGCTTCTCGGCGGCGCGCCACTACCTCGGCGTGGTCCTGCCGTTGGCCTGGCACCCGAAAAACCGCAATGCCCTGATTGTCTGCGACCTGCACCTGGACCCCCAGGGCTTGTTGGACCACGACGCCGAAAGCCTGCGCCAGCGGCTGTATACCCGCCGTGAAGCATTGCTCGAAGGTGAGTTGCCGGTGCCGCTCAAGCTCATCCATATCAACAAATGCCCCGTGGTCGCACCGTTGTCGGTGCTACGCGTCGAAGACCAGCAGCGGCTGGAACTGGACATGGAAGGCTACCAACAGCGGGCATTGCGGCTAACTGACGCACAGAAAGTTTGGCAGGATAAACTTCAGGCTATTTATAGCCGCGAAGATTTCACCGCCAGCGAGGATCCCGAGCAACAGTTATACGCGGGCTTTTTGGGTGATCGCGATCGGCGTTTATGTGAACAAGTGCGCATGGCGGACCCGGCGCAACTGGCTCAAGAGCACTGGCCTTTCGATGATGAGCGTCTGCCGGAACTATTGTTCCGATATCGTGCGCGCAACTTCCCAGACACCTTGAATCCCGAAGAGCAGGGGCGTTGGAGACTTTTCTGTCAACAACGTCTGTGCGCCCCGGAATGGGGAGCGCCTAATACCTTGGAAAGTTTTGACGAGGCAATGGGAGAGTGGCTGGCCCTGTCTACGCCAATGCAGCGAGAAGTACTCGTGGAGTGGCAGGGCTATAGCCAGCAATTGCGCAAACGTCTAAGCCTTGAGCCGCAATGAATTGAAAAGATGACCGGCATAAAAAAACGCCAGCAATCACTGGCGTTTTTTGGTTCGCAAAGAAGCTTGCGTCGCGGTGAGGCTTAGTCCAGCAGGGTTGCCCAGCCTTCTACCACGTCACCGCCCCACTTGGCTTTCCACTCTTTCAGGGTCTTGTGGTTGCCACCTTTGGTTTCGATGACTTCGCCGTTGTGCGGGTTCTTGTATTGCTTAACTTTACGAGCGCGCTTGGTACCGGTAGTTTTGACGGCGCCACGGGGTGCTTTGCTCGACTTGGCTTCTGGATCCAGCAGGGCAATGATGTCGCGCAGCGACTTGGAGTATTCGCCCATCAGCGTGCGCAGTTTGCCTTCGAATTCAAGCTCGGTTTGCAGTTTGTCGTCTTGCGACAGGTTTTTCAGGCGAGCTTGCAGTTCTTTGATGGCTTCTTCTGTGGCGCGGTATTCATTGATCAAGGACATGTGGACTACCTTATGTAGGACGCGGGTGACAAGGAGACAGTGCGGCAATAGTAATCAGACAGTTTCATCAAGTAAACATTTAACCGGTGTTTTATTTAATTAATTAGTGCTTCGCCACAAAAACGCCTGTTGCAGTTAAATACCCCGACAGTGTCTTCACATCTGTTCACACATATAACCCGCCTCGGCGGGCCTCCCAGGCCATGGCTGGGTGGCGCCCGTGATTTGGCGTGTCATCGATACTGCAGTTTTGCCGCGCAATGGCTAGAATGGCCGCCTTTGCGAAGTTCTGGAGTTTCCCTAATGCGCACTTTTCGTCTGGTGATTGCTTGCCCGGACCGCGTCGGCATCGTTGCTAAAGTCAGTAACTTTCTGGCGTCCCATAACGGCTGGATCACCGAAGCGAGCCATCACTCGGACAATCAAAGCGGTTGGTTTTTCATGCGCCACGAAATTCGTGCCGACTCGTTGCCCTTCGGTATCGAAGCCTTTCGTGAAGCGTTCGCACCCATCGCCGAAGAGTTCTCGATGGATTGGCGTATCACCGACACCGAGCAGAAAAAACGCGTGGTGCTGATGGCCAGCCGCGAGTCTCATTGCCTGGCTGACCTGTTGCACCGCTGGCACAGCGATGAACTCGATTGCGACATCGCCTGTGTGATTTCCAACCATGACGACTTGCGCAGCATGGTGGAGTGGCACGGCATCCCCTACTACCACGTACCGGTCGACCCGCAGGACAAGCACCCGGCGTTCGCCGAAGTCTCGCGGCTGGTCAAGCAGCACGACGCCGAGGTGGTGGTGCTGGCCCGCTACATGCAGATCCTGCCGCCGGCCCTGTGCAGCGAATACGCCCATAAGGTCATCAACATCCACCACAGTTTCCTGCCGTCGTTCGTCGGCGCCAAGCCATACCACCAGGCCTCGATGCGCGGCGTGAAGCTGATTGGCGCCACCTGTCACTACGTGACCGAAGAGCTGGATGCCGGTCCGATCATCGAACAGGACGTGGTGCGCGTCAGCCACAGCGACAGCATCGAAGACATGGTGCGTTTCGGCCGTGACGTAGAGAAGATGGTATTGGCCCGGGGCCTGCGTTATCACCTGGAAGACCGGGTGCTGGTGCACGGCAACAAGACTGTGGTCTTCTGACGACACTGCCAAGGGCCTGGACGAGCGATCGCCAGGCCTTTTTTCATGAGGTTCGCCATGACCGATCCATTGGACAAAGCCACCTCCAAGGCACCGCCCACCCTGGGCGAGGGCTGCCTTAGCCGCTATGACCCCGACGCGTTGAGCCCCGACGACGGCACTGAGTTTCCCGATGCCGCGCAATTGTGGGAGCAACTGCATCCCCAGGACGAGCCCGAACAAAAGCCGTGACCGTTCAGGCTTGCCTGAGCCTGATCAGCTTCTTGATCAACGGCCGCCCGACCATCAGGAAGAACACCGGCCCGCCGGCCACCAGGTAAAAGTAGTAGGTCACCGCCCGCCAGATCAGGATCGCCGCCGCTGCGGTGGACTTGCCCACCATGGGGGCCAGCAGCGCCGCCGAGGTCAACTCGGCCGCCCCGGCGCCGCCCGGCAGCAGGCTGAACTGTCCTGCGCTCAAGGACAACATCTGGATCAGGAAACTCCAGGCCCACTGCAAATCCGCGCCCAGCCCCTTCAATGCCAGGTACAGCACGCTGTAGCGCAGTGCCCAATGCAGGCAGGTCAGGCCGAAGACCTGGAACAGGGTCTGTCGCGGCAATTTCAAGGTGTCGGTGAAGGCCGCGAGGAAGTTCAGGATCTTGCGGCCCCAGCGTTGGCGGGTGGCGGTTTTCACGTGCAAGTGCCGCAGCACGCGGGCCCCCAGCAGGATCAACCGGCGGTGATAGCGGGCCACCAGCACGCAGCCGAACAGCCCGCCGGACAATGAAATTGCGCTCAACGCCAGCATCCACTCCAGGCGCTGGCTGAGGTTCTGGAACAGCGCGTAGAACAGAATGCCCACCAAGGCGCAGAGGAAGAACAGCAAGTCGCTCAGTTGATCCATGGCAAACACCGCGCTGCCGTGGGCCGGGCGCACGCCGTTGCGCGCCAGCAGGGCCATCAGTGTCAGCGGGCCGCCACTGCCGCCGGGCGTCGCACACATGGCGAACTCGGTGGACATCACCACGCCCATGCTTTTCCATCCGCCGATGCGCCCACGGTATTCACCCAGCAGCAGACGCAAGCGCACGGAGTTCAAACCCCAGCACAGCACGATCATGCCGAGCATGGCCAGCAGCAACGACAGAGGAAAGCGCTGCACCCGCGACCACATTTCCCCACCCCCGACCAGCAGCGGCACCAACAGCGCCGTAAGCAGGGCGACGGCCAGCCAGATCAGCCGTTTCATGCGGCGCTGCGGGCCCGCAGCCCCTGGGTCGCCAGCCAACCGACCTTGGTCATCGGCGTGCGACCGTCGGCGAGCAAGCGTTCGAGGGTGCGCAGCCAGTAGTTGCGGGAAAACCCGTGGCGCATGTCCACCGGGTGCAGGCCCAGGCGAATCACCGGGGCCTGGCGCCAGCGCTGTTCACGCTGGTCGCTGATGACTTTCGACAGGCCACGGCGCCAGGCACTGCGGGCACTCCAGACCAGGCCCGGTGCGTCGATCGCGGTGAAGTCCGGCAGGCGATAGAGGTGTTGGGTATCGCTGGTGTAGCTCAGTGGCAATTGGCGCAAGGCCTGGCGCGTGCCTTCGCTCATCAGCCAGGCCGGGGCGACGAAACCTTCCAGCGGCCAGTGGTAACGCTCGAAGGTGGCGATGCCGGCGCGCAGGCGGGCGAGGGCGGCGGCCTCGGACAGGTTGTAGAACTCGCCCTCATGGGTATAGACCCGGCGCATGAACCAATCCTTGGGGTGGCGGGCGGCGGGGCCGTCGTCGCAATGGTAGTAGCCATGCAACACCAGCTCGTCGCCGCGCTCGACCCGGCTGTCGAGCAGGCGTCGAAAGCCGGGGTGAGCCTCCAGGGCGTTGTTGCGGTGAAAGTCAGGCACCACCAACCAGGTCATCGGCACGTGGCCGAGGGCATCAACGGCTTCGACGAAGGGCTGGTAGTCGGGCCAGGTTTGCGGTGCTACGTCGTGCAGCACCAGGAGCACGCTGGGCGAGTGATTCATCGACACGGACCTCGTCTCAACCATTGGCCAGCAACGGCATCTGCTCGCCGAGCACGGCGTAGTAATGCCCCAGCAAGCTGTCGACCACGGTGTCCCAGGCGTATTGACGCTCCACATGCCGACGCGCCAGCAGGCCACGGCGCTGGCAACCTTCGGCAAACAGTTGCCGCACGGCGTTGGCCATGGCCTGTGGATTGTTAGGCGTGCACAGCAGGCCACAGTCCTCGTTGACGATTTCGGTGAAGGCCCCGGCCGCCACGGCCACTACGGGAATACCACTGGCCATGGCTTCGAGGATCACCAGGCCGAAGGTCTCCTGGTCGCCGGCGTGCAGCAGGGCATCGGCGCTGGCCATGAGCCGGGCGACTTGTGGCGCCGGGCAGAATTCATCGACCACCGTGACGTTGTCCGGTACCAAGGCGGGCATCGACGAGCCCACCAGCAGCAGGTGGTAGCGCTCGCCCAGGCGTTTCATGCACTTGAGCAGCACCGGCAGGTTTTTCTCCTTGGAGCCGCGACCGGCGAAAATCAGCAGGCGCGTGTCTTCGGCAATGCCCAACTCGGCCCGCAGTTCCGGGTCGCGGGCGGCCGGGTTGAAGGTGTGCAGGTCGACGCCCAACGGTTGCACGTAGACGTTCTTGACCCCCAACCCGGTCAGTTTGTCGGCCATGACCTGGCTCGGCGCCAGGACTCGGTCGAAATTGCCGTACAACTTGCTGACATAAGCTTCGATGTTGGGGGTGAACCAGTTGCCCATGCGGTTGCTGACCAGCAGTGGCAGGTCGGAGTGATAGAAACCGATGACGGGCACGTCGAGCTGGCGACGGGCATCCAATGCGGCCCAGGCGGTGAGATAGGGATCGCCGACCTCGATCAGGTCCGGCTGCAGATCGCGCAGGGCATTGCGCCAGGGCGCCAGGCGAAGGGGGAAGCGATAGCCCTTGCCAAACGGTAACGCAGGGGCCGGAACCTTGTAGATCCCGTCGTGCTCGCTCAAATGCGCACCGGGAATCAACAGGCTGTGACGAATACCGGGCCGATCGCCCAGGCGCCGGTGCTTGGCATCCAGGTAAGTGCGCACGCCCCCGCTGGCAGGGGCGTAGAACATGGTTATGTCCGCGATATGCACGATGAACATCCCTCCGGTCTGTGCTCTCCTGTGTTGACCTTTATGAAGAATAGATGTTCGGTTGGGGTTGTGGGGCGGCTGCGCTGCCAGTGGAGTATGGCTGGGTTTGACAGCGCCTCATCGCGAGCCCGGGTTCGCCGCTATTATTCCTGCTGCCAGGGCCTCGATGCCCCAGGCATGCTTTTATATAAGCGTGCAAAATGGCGTCATATCGCAAACACCACGGGTGACCATATGCCTGACTCATCGCAACTCGTTATCGGCGCCGACCTGAGCGGCCAGCCCATCGCCCAGGCCATGCGCCTGGCGAACCGTCATGGCCTGGTGGCGGGCGCCACCGGGACCGGCAAGACCGTCACCTTGCAGCGCCTGGCGGAAATGTTCAGCGATGCCGGCGTGGCGGTGTTCGCGGCGGACATCAAGGGCGACCTGTGCGGCCTGGGCGCGGCCGGCAACCCCCAGGGCAAGATCGCCGAGCGCATCGCCGGCATGCCTTGGCTCAACCATAAGCCCCAGTCTTATCCGGTGACCTTGTGGGATATCCACGGCCAGTCCGGTCATCCATTGCGCACCACCCTGAGTGAAATGGGCCCGTTGTTGATCGGCAGCCTGCTGGAATTGACGGACAGCCAACAATCGGCGCTCTACGCCGCGTTCAAGGTGGCTGATCGTGAGGGCCTGTTGCTGCTGGACCTCAAGGACCTGAAGGCGCTGCTCAATCACCTCAAGGACAATCCCGAACTGCTGGGTGACGACGCGGCCCTGATGACCACCGGCTCCAGCCAGGCGCTACTGCGGCGCTTGTCCACCTTGGAGCAGCAGGGCGCGGACGCGTTGTTCGGCGAGCCGGCCTTGCAGCTCGAAGACCTCTTGCAACCGGCCAGCGATGGCCGTGGTCGCATCCACTTGCTCGACGCCAGCCGCCTGGTCCACGAAGCGCCGAAGGTCTATGCGACGTTCCTGCTGTGGTTGCTGGCCGAGCTGTTTGAGCAGTTGCCCGAGCGCGGCGATGCGGACAAACCGCTGCTGGCGTTGTTCTTCGACGAGGCGCACTTGCTTTTTGCCGGTACGCCCAAGGCGTTGCAGGAGCGCTTGGAGCAAGTGGTGCGGCTGATCCGCTCCAAGGGGGTCGGTGTGTATTTCGTGACCCAGTCGCCCGGCGACTTGCCGGACGACGTGCTGGCGCAACTGGGGTTGCGCATCCAGCACGGGTTGCGGGCCTTCACGGCCAAGGAGCAGAAATCCCTGCGGGCAGTGGCCGACGGTTTCCGGCCCAACCCGCAGTTCGATGCCCTGGCGGTGCTGACCGAATTGGGGATCGGTGAAGCCCTGGTGGGCACCTTGCAGGAAAAAGGCACGCCGGAAATGGTCCAGCGCGTGCTGGTGGCGCCGCCGCAATCGCGTATCGGGCCGCTGAGCGAAGCCGAGCGCGCCGGGTTGATCGCCAGTTCGTCGTTGCAAGGGCGCTACGACAAGCCGATTGATCGTGAGTCGGCCTATGAGGTGCTGATGGGGCGCAAGGGGCTCGAACCCCAGGCCGAAGCGGCGCCGGGCAAGCCTGCGGCGGAAGAACCGAGCTTCACCGAAAAGGCCGGGGAATTCCTCGGCTCCGCGGCCGGCCAGGCGCTTAAATCGGCGATGCGCCAGGCGGCCAATCAGTTGGGCCGGCAATTGGTGCGTGGGTTGATGGGCTCATTGCTGGGAGGCAGCAAGCGCCGCCGGTAGTCGGGATCGAGTCGCCCCTTTCGCGAGCAAGCCCGCTCCCACAGGGGATCTGCGGCGGGCACACATTCTGTGTCTGGCAAAAATCTACTGTGGGAGCGGGCTTGCTCGCGAAAGCGGTCTAGCAGGCGAAGCATAGGCTGCTGACCCGCCGCCATCGCGAGCAGGATCGCTCCCACATGGGGTTGGCGTCATACACGAAACAGGTGCCCACCGCAGACACCCTGTGGGAGCGAGCTTGCTCGCGATAGCGGTTCAACTGGCGCCGAAAATCTCAGCCCTTGGGCCGTGCATGCGCCGCCAACCGCTCCAGCGCTGCCCGCAGGTTAGGGTCGGTGATGCCGTCGGCAGTGGCCTGGATGGTCGCCGCGGCGTCGGTGGACAGGTCCAGCGTATGCCCCTTGGCGCCGACCTGGACGGTGGGCGGTTGGACCTTGAACAGGATCCGTGTCAGGTGGGCGAATTCTTCGAACGCCTGGAGTTGGCGCAGCAGGCGTTTCTGCTGGTAGCGCAGGCGCGTGGCCCAGTGGCCGTCGGTGACGATCAGCAGCAGGCTGCCTTCGCGCCAGGACGCTACGTGGCAATGTTCGCGCGCGGCCGGCTGCAACTGGCTGTCCAGCAGGCGTTGCAGGTGGCCCAGACGTCTGGCGTGGCCGAAGATGGCTTTCAGCGGCTTGGCTTCGCGCAGCAGAACGGCGGGTGCCTTGGCTGGAAGAGGGCGAAAGGCCATGAAAGAATACCGCAAGTGACAGAGGCGCCATGGTAGCAGAAAGCGCCCGATACGCCTCGAACCTCTCGGCCAGCGGTTTTTGGTTGCACAATCAATGGGTAACTTCTGCGCTGTATGGGTTGAAGTTCGCGCAAAAGCCCTTATTTTAAGCAAGCCCCGTCACAGCGCTGTGCCAGCATCGTGGAATAACGCCACTTTCCTCTCCATCGTTTCCGGGTAGAATGCTCGTTCGCATGCGGCCATGAGGGCTGCACGGGCGACTCATGGGGCCGCCCTCCATCCCTTTAGTGTGGAAGATCCTGCCGATATGTTTGCGCCTTTGTTAAAGAAACTTTTTGGAAGCAAGAACGAGCGTGAAGTCAAGCGCATGCTCAAGACGGTACAGACTGTCAATGCCTTCGAAGAGCAAATGGTGGCCCTTTCGGACGATCAGTTACGCGCCAAGACTGCCGAGTTCAAGGACCGCATCGCCAAGGGGGAGACCCTTGACCAGCTCCTGCCCGAAGCCTTTGCGGTCGCCCGTGAAGCCGGCAAGCGGATCATGGGCATGCGCCACTTCGACGTTCAGTTGATCGGCGGCATGACCTTGCACGAAGGCAAGATCGCCGAAATGCGCACCGGTGAGGGCAAGACCCTCGTGGCAACCTTGGGCGTGTACCTCAACGCACTGTCCGGCAAGGGCGTGCACGTCGTGACGGTCAACGACTACCTGGCCCGCCGCGACGCCAACTGGATGCGCCCGCTCTACGAATTCCTCGGCCTGAGCGTCGGCGTCGTCACGCCGTTCCAGCCGCCGGAAGAGAAGCGCGCCGCCTACGCCGCCGACATCACCTACGGCACCAACAACGAATTCGGGTTCGACTACCTGCGCGACAACATGGCGTTCAGCATGGAAGAAAAATTCCAGCGTGAACTCAACTTTGCCGTGATCGACGAAGTCGACTCCATCCTCATCGACGAAGCCCGTACCCCGCTGATCATTTCCGGTCAGGCCGAGGACAGCTCCAAGCTGTACATCGAGATCAACAAACTGATCCCGCAGCTCAAGTTGCACGTCGAGGAAGTCGAAGGCGAAGTGACCCAGGCCGGGCACTACACCGTGGACGAGAAGACCCGTCAGGTCGAGCTCAACGAAGCGGGTCACCAGTTCGTCGAGGAAATGCTCACCCGTATCGGTTTGCTGGCTGAAGGCGAGAGCCTCTACTCGGCCCACAACCTGGGCCTGCTGACCCACGTTTATGCTGGCCTGCGTGCGCACAAGCTGTTCCATCGCAACGTCGAATACATCGTGCAGGACGGCCAGGTCGTACTGGTGGACGAACACACCGGCCGTACCATGCCGGGTCGTCGCCTGTCCGAAGGCCTGCACCAGGCCATCGAAGCGAAGGAAGGCCTGAACATCCAGGCCGAGAGCCAGACCCTGGCCTCCACCACCTTCCAGAACTACTTCCGCCTGTACAACAAGCTGTCCGGCATGACCGGTACCGCTGACACCGAAGCGTTCGAGTTCCACCAGATCTACGGCCTGCAAGTGGTGGTGATCCCGCCGAACAAGCCACTGGCCCGTAAAGACTACAACGACCTGGTGTTCCTGACCGCCGAAGAGAAGTACGCGGCGATCATCAACGACATCAAGGAAGGCATGGCCCAGGGCCGTCCGATCCTGGTGGGTACCGCCACCATCGAGACTTCCGAGCACATGTCCAACCTGCTCAACAAGGAAGGCATCGAGCACAAGGTCCTCAACGCCAAGTTCCACGAGAAGGAAGCCGAGATCATCGCCCAGGCCGGTCGCCCGGGTGCGCTGACCATCGCCACCAACATGGCCGGCCGTGGTACCGACATTCTCTTGGGCGGCAACTGGGAAGTGGAAGTCGCCAGCCTGGAAAACCCGACCCCAGAGCAGATCGCGCAGATCAAGGCCGACTGGCAGAAACGTCACCAACAGGTGCTCGAATCCGGCGGTTTGCAGGTGATCGCTTCCGAGCGTCACGAGTCGCGTCGTATCGACAACCAGCTGCGTGGCCGTGCCGGTCGCCAGGGCGACGCCGGTTCCAGCCGTTTCTACCTGTCCCTGGAAGACAGCCTGATGCGCATCTTCGCCTCTGACCGGGTGAAGAACTTCATGAAGGCCCTGGGCATGCAGCCAGGCGAGGCGATCGAGCACCGCATGGTGACCAACGCCATCGAGAAAGCCCAGCGCAAGGTCGAAGGCCGCAACTTCGATATCCGCAAGCAATTGCTCGAGTTCGACGACGTCAACAACGAACAGCGTAAAGTGATCTATCACATGCGTAACAGTTTGTTGGCCGCCGACAACATTGGCGAAACCATCGCCGATTTCCGCCAGGACGTGCTCAACGCCACCGTCAGCGCCCACATCCCGCCGCAATCGCTGCCGGAGCAGTGGGACGTCGCCGGCCTGGAAGCCGCCCTGCAGAGCGATTTCGGCGTGGCATTGCCGATCCAGCAATGGCTCGACGAAGACGATCACTTGTATGAAGAAACCCTGCGCGAGAAGCTGCTCGCCGAACTGATCGCGGCCTACAACGAGAAGGAAGACCAGGCGGGCGCCGAGGCGCTGCGTTCCTTCGAGAAGCAGATTGTGCTGCGGGTACTGGACGATTTGTGGAAAGACCACCTGTCGACCATGGACCACCTGCGTCACGGTATCCATTTGCGTGGTTACGCCCAGAAGAACCCGAAGCAGGAGTACAAGCGCGAGTCCTACACGCTGTTCTCCGAGTTGCTCGACTCGATCAAGCGCGACTCGATCCGTGTGCTGTCCCACGTTCAGGTTCGCCGCGAAGACCCGGCCGAAGAAGAAGCCCGCCTGCGCCAGGAAGCCGAAGCCCTGGCTGCGCGCATGCAGTTCGAACACGCTGAAGCCCCGGGCCTGGAAGTGACCTCCGAAGAAGGCGTCGATGTGGATGTCGCCCTGGCGACCGCACCGGTGCGCAACGAGCAGAAACTGGGCCGTAACGAACTGTGCTATTGCGGTTCGGGCAAGAAATACAAGCATTGCCACGGGCAGATCCAATAAACCCGTTTCAACGCTGAACGACCCGCGCCGCGACAGGCCATCCCCTGTCGCGGCGTTTTGCCATTTGATTCGCCGTCTCGGTGAGGACGGCGTCGATATACATCTCATTTAGGAGCGCATTCATGGCTGTTGGTCTTGGTCCGTTGCCAACGTTGCACCCGGTTGCCGGTTTTGAACTTGGTATTGCTTCGGCGGGCATCAAGCGCCCCGGGCGCAAGGACGTCGTGGTCATGCGTTGCGCCGAGGGCTCGACGGTGGCTGGCGTGTTTACCCTCAACGCCTTTTGCGCCGCGCCGGTCATCCTGGCCAAGCAGCGCGTGCAAGGGCCGGTGCGTTACCTGCTGACCAACACCGGTAACGCCAACGCCGGCACTGGCGCGCCAGGCCTGGCCGCCGCTGAGCGCACCTGCGCCAAGCTCGCGGAATTGACCGGCGTCGACGCCAGCCAGGTGCTGCCCTATTCCACCGGCGTGATCGGCGAACCGCTGCCGGTCGAGAAGATCGAAGGCGCGCTGCAAGCTGCCCTCGATGACCTGTCGGAAAACAACTGGGCCGCGGCCGCCACCGGCATCATGACCACTGACACGCTGCCCAAGGGCGCGAGCCGCCAGTTCGAGCATGACGGCGTGACCATCACCGTCACCGGCATCAGCAAAGGTGCCGGCATGATCCGCCCGAACATGGCGACCATGCTCGGTTACATCGCCACCGACGCCAAGGTTTCGCGCCAGGTGCTGCAAGACCTGATGCTCGACGGCGCCAACAAGTCGTTCAACCGCATCACCATCGACGGCGACACCTCCACCAATGACTGCTGCATGCTGATCGCCACCGGCAAGGCCAGCCTGCCTGAAATCACCGAAGCCAGCGGCCCGCTGTTCGCGGCTCTGAAGCAGGCGGTGTTTGAAGTGTGCATGGAAGTGGCCCAGGCCATCGTGCGTGACGGCGAAGGCGCGACCAAGTTCGTGACCGTGCAGGTCAACGGCGGTGGCAATCACCAGGAATGCCTGGATGTCGGCTATACCGTGGCCCACTCTCCGTTGATCAAGACCGCGCTGTTCGCCTCCGACCCGAACTGGGGCCGCATTCTCGCCGCTGTTGGCCGTGCCGGCGTGCCTGAACTGGATGTGAGCAAGATCGACGTGTTCCTCGGTGACGTCTGCATCGCCAGCCAAGGGGCTCGTGCGGCGACCTACACCGAAGCCCAGGGCGCGGCGGTGATGCAGCAGGAAGAAATCACCATCCGCATCGAGCTGGGACGTGGGGATTGCAGCGAAACCATCTGGACCACCGACCTGTCCCACGAGTATGTGAAGATCAACGCCGAGTACCGGACGTAAGGCGTCGGGAGCGAGTCGCGCTTTCGCGAGCGGGCTCGCTCCCACAGTGGATTTGTGCTGGAACAGGCTTCGGGCCACCCGGCAAATCCTCCTGTGGGAGAGAGCTTGCTCGCGAAGGCGCCACGACAGATCTGCAATATTTCCAGATAGCCACAAGGAAGGATTCCAGACATGAGCCTGCACCTGATCATCGGCGACAAGGATCTGTCTTCCTGGTCCCTGCGCGGCGCACTGGCCCTGGCATTGACCGGTGAGACATACACCGAAGAGCTGGTCAGGCTCGACCAGCCTGATACCCGCGTGAAACTGCTCAAGTATTCGGCCACGGCCACGGTCCCGTTGCTCAAGACCGAGTTCGGCGTGATTGCCGATTCCCTGGCGATTGCCGAATACCTGGCCGAACGGTTTCCCCAGGCCTGTCTCTGGCCCAAGGATGTGGCCGCCCGGGCCCAGGCTCGCTCGGCCTGTGCGCAAATGCACAGCGGCTTTTTTGCCATCCGCAGCCACATGCCCTTTGACCTGCTGCGCGATGCACCGCTGTCGCCCATGCCGGCTGACGTCCAGGCGGACATCGAGCGGATGCTGGGGTTGTGGGCTGAATGCCGTGCCGCGACGACCGAAACCGGTCCCTACCTGTTTGGCCGCGTGAGCCTGGCCGATGCTTTTTTTGCCCCTGTGGCTGTACGCTTGCGCACTTATCAGGTGGCACTTTCCGAGGTCGATGCGGCCTACGTCGAAACCCTTTATCAATGGCCAGCATTCAAGGCGTGGCAACAAGCTGGCCTGGAGGACACTGCGCGGTGAAACGAATCCATGTGGTGGCAGCGGTCATCCGCGATGCCGCCGGTAAAATCCTGATCGCCCGACGGGCCGACACCCAGCACCAGGGTGGCCTGTGGGAATTTCCTGGCGGCAAGGTCGAGGCCGATGAGTCCGTCGAAACCGCCCTGGCCCGTGAGCTACACGAAGAGCTGGGCATTGTCGTCGACGCCGCCCGGCCGTTGATCAAGGTGCGTCACGATTACCCGGACAAACAAGTGTTGCTGGATGTCTGGGAAGTTTCGGCCTTCACCGGCGAGCCTCACGGCGCCGAAGGGCAGCCGTTGGCCTGGGTGACGGCCCGCGACCTGACGAACCATGAGTTCCCGGCGGCCAATCAGCCAATCGTTGCGGCGGCCCGTTTGCCGGGTGAATACCTGATCACCCCTGAAGGGCTTGAGACGCCGGCGCTGCT
Source organism: Pseudomonas medicaginis (assembly GCF_965119365.1). Taxonomy (NCBI): domain Bacteria; kingdom Pseudomonadati; phylum Pseudomonadota; class Gammaproteobacteria; order Pseudomonadales; family Pseudomonadaceae; genus Pseudomonas; species Pseudomonas medicaginis. Next base: position 5,938,627 of record NZ_OZ221631.1, on the reverse strand, counting down.
GCGCGGCATGCAGAAGGCGATTGCCGGCGGGATCAAGTTGCTCCAGCTACGTGCCCCCAACGGCTACGACCCGCAATACCGCGACCTGGCGGTGGATGCGGTGGGGTTGTGTGCCGGCAAGGCCCAATTGATGCTCAAGGGACCGTTCGAATGGCTGGGCGATTTCCCTTCTGCTGGCTGGCACATTACCGCCGCGCAACTGCGCAAGCATGCGGCGGCCGGTCGACCGTTCGGCAAGGACCGTTGGCTGGCGGCTTCCTGCCATAACGCCGAGGAGCTGTCCCTGGCGCAGCAGATGGACGTGGACTTCGTGACGCTCTCGCCGGTGCAACCGACCCAGACCCATCCCGATGCACAGCCGTTGGGGTGGGCAGAGGCGGCGCGGTTGATCGAGGGCTTCAACCGGCCGGTCTATCTGTTGGGTGGGGTAGGGCCTGGCGAGCGGCAACAGGCCTGGGAAGCCGGCGCCCAGGGTGTGGCGGGGATTCGGGCGTTCTGGCCTGGGGCTTGATTTTGTGGTGTAACCACTGACGCCATCGCGAGCAAGCTCGCTCCCACAGGGTTCTGTGAGCGCCAAAGCTCCAGTGTGGGAGCGAGCTTGCTCGCGATGGCGGCCTCAAGAACGATTCAGCCCTCAGGCTTGGCCGCCGCCTCCCATAGAACTTCCGCCACCCCTTGCCGTCGGGCAATGACCCGCGCGGCCACGAACAGTAGATCCGACAACCGATTGATATAGGCCAGCCCTGGCCCGGCCAGTGGCTCCACTGCGTTCAGTTGCTGGCAACGACGCTCGGCGCTGCGGGCCAGGCTGCGGCAGACGTGAGCCTGGGCGATCAGCGTAGAGCCACCGGGCAGGATAAAGTTTTCCAGTGGCCCCAGTTCCTCGTTCCACACATCGATCGCCGCTTCCAGTCGCTCGATTTCCGTCACGTTCAGGGCCTGATAGGCCGGCATCGCCAGTTCACCGCCCAGGTCGAACAGGCGATGCTGACAAGGCCCCAGGACTTCGCTGACTTCCTCCAGTGCCGGGTATCGAGGCGTTTCGGCGGCGAGCCCGGCCAGCAACAAACCCAGTTGGCTGTTCAGCGTGTCCACTTCGCCGATGGCCTCCACCCGTGGGTGGTCCTTTGCCACGCGGCGACCATCGCCCAACCCGGTTTCACCTGTGTCGCCGGTGCGGGTGTATATCTTCGACAGGCGAAAACCCATGTTCAGCGCTCCAGTTGTTTGTTTTCCTGCGGCACCATCGAGGCGACCGCCAGGGGCAGGCGCAGCGTGAAGCAGGTGCCTTGGCCCGGCGCCGAGTGCACTTCCATCTGCCCCTTATGGTTGTTGGTGATGATGAAATACGAGACCGACAGCCCAAGGCCGGTGCCCTGGCCGATTTCCTTGGTGGTGAAGAAGGGTTCGAACGTGCGCTTGCGCACGTTCTCGCTCATGCCGATGCCGTTGTCCTCGACCTGGATTTCCGCCCACGGCGGATTCAATCGCGTGCGCAGGATAATGCGCCCGGGCTCACTGTCGTCCTGGCGTTGGTGAATCGCCTGGGCGGCGTTTTTCAACAGGTTGAGCAGCACCTGTTCCAGTTCGTTGGCCGTGCCGGGCACCGGCCCCAGGTTCGGGTCGAACTGACGGATGATCGCTTGGCCCTTGAAGTCGAAGCCGATCGCCAGGTCGAAGTCGTTACCGGCAATTTCCACCGCCTGGTCGATCAGTGCCGGCAGGTCGCAAGGCGCCATCTGCCGGGTGCTGCGCCGGCTGAAGCTGAGCATGTGGGTGACGATTTTCGCTGCCCGGGCGCCGGCCTGCTGGATACCGTCGAGCAACTGCGGGATTTCCCGGCTGTCCAGGTAGCGGTTGACCACCGGTAATTCGATGCCCAATTGCTCGGCCTGTTCGAGGTTCTTGGGCAATTCCGGCGACAGGCGCCGGCGGATGTTCTGCACGTTGTGCAGGATCGCCCCAAGCGGGTTGTTGATCTCGTGGGCCATGCCCGCCGCCAAGCCGCCGACCGAGAGCATTTTTTCCGATTGCACCATCATTTCCTCCAGCGACAGGCGCTGGGTGATGTCATCGATGCGGATGACCACGCCCCGTCCGGCCCCGCCCATCAGCGGATAGAACGTCAGGGCGTAGTGCCGGGCTTCGTCGTCCTTGGTCCAGGTGACGCGTTCGATCTTGGCTACCGTATGCTGCTCGACGGTCTGCTTGAGCTGGGGCAGGTACGGCTTGAGCGGTTCGAAGGCGAGGAAGATCGGCTGGTTCAGGGCCTCGTCCAGTCGTGTGCCCGAGAGGGCGCTGGCTTCCTGGTTCCATTGGGTGACGTAGAGTTGTTCGTCGAGGGCGATCAGGGCCGACGGCATGGAATCGATGATGCTGTTGAGGTAGTTCTGGAAACCGGTGAGTTTTTTCTCGATCTTGCTGCGCACCTGGACTTCCAGCTCCAGCTTGCGATTGGTATGGCGGGTTTCCTCTGCCAGGCCCTGGGCCTGGTCGTAGGCGGCCTGGGAGTCGTCCCGCGCGCGCTTGAGTTGCTGTTCCCGGGCTTCGATTCGCGACAGCATGGTATTGAACGCCTCGGCCAGGCTGCCGATCTCGTCGTGGTTGCCCCGCGCGGCGCGCAGGGCGTAGTTCTCCTCGCGGGTGACCTGGCGTGACAGTTCTTCGAGCTGATGAATCGGCTGGGTGATCAGGCGTTTGATCTGCTGGGCAATGATCAGCCACAGCAACACGCTGAAAATCAGGATGCCGAGGCTGGCGGTCAAGGTGCCGGTGTAGAACGCGGTCGGCAATTCGCTGCTGGCCACCAGCAACAGATGGCCAGGCACAGTGCCGGGACGGGGCAGGGTAATGACCTGGTTGCTGCGAAATTCACCGGCCTGCCAGGCTTGTATGTTGCGGTAGTGGTCCGGCAGCTTGAGCTTTTCGCCCTGTTGCAACTGTGCCAGGCGTTCGCCTTGACCGTCGTACAACGCCGCGGCCCGTAGCGGTGCGTAGCTGTTGAGTTCGTCGAGCAGGCGCTGGGCATTTTGTGGCGATTGCAACGCGTCGGAGATCAGGCTCGGGTTGGCGACCAGCCGGCCAATGGTCTGCAGGGCCTGGGGCGCCATGCTTTCCTGGGAAATGTAGTAGGCGGCGCTGATAAAGGTCAGGTTGGCCACCAGCAGGACAGTGGTCAACAACACCAACAGGGCGGCCAGCAGTTTCTGGCCGACCGGGAGGTTTTCAAGGCGCTGGCGCAATGGCATCAGACTCGTCGCTAAGAAGGAACACGAGGGCCAGCGTAGCCGCTGCTCAGTCGCTGGGCAATCCGAGGTTGTCCAAGTGGGCAATCAGTCGCTGGCGCAGTTGCTCCAGGTGCGGCACGGTCAGCTCGTGGCGTCGGGCGGCCTTGCAGGCATAACCGAGCAAGTAGCTGATTTCGGTGCGACGCCGATTGGCCACATCCTGGTACATCGAGGAGTAATTGGCGGCCGTGGCCTGGATCACCCGTTCCACTTCCGGCTGCAGATCCTCGGCGGCTGCGGGCTGGCCGCAGCGTTCGAGTACATCCGTAAGCTCCGCACACAGGGTCGCCACTTCACAGCTGTGCGCCTGCAGGCCGCCGTTCTTGCAGTGATGCAGCACGGTCAGCGGGTTGATTGCGCAATTGAGCGCCAGTTTGCGCCAGAGGCGGGTGAGGATGTCCGCGTTCCATTCGTGAGGAATACCGGCGGCGGCCAGGTCATCCAGCCAGAACGGCGCGACCGGGTGAGCCGGGTCGCCCAACCAGGTGTAGCCGTGGCCGGCAAACACCACGCGCCAGTCGCCGTCGCGGAATGCGCCTTCGGTGCTGGACGCGCTGATACAGCGGGCCTGTGGCACGCAATTGGCCACGGCGTCCTGGCTGCCGAGGCCGTTCTGCAACAGGATCAGTTCCGATTCGGCGTCCAGGCGATGGGCCACCGAGGCGACGGCCGCTTCCGCGTCGTAGGCTTTGCAGGCCAACAGCAGGCGCCTGATGGGCTCCGGGCTGTCCGCCGTTTCGCCAGGTATCGGGTAGCTCTGCGCCTGGCCCTGTTCCACCAGGGTCAGCCCACCGGCGCGGCGGTAGGCCTGCAAGCGCGCGTCGTTGCGCAACACCAGCCGCACCGGTAACCCGGCCCGGGCCAGGCGCGTGGCCCACAACGTGCCGAGACTGCCGGCCCCCAGGACATGCCAGGTGGTCGACATCAGTTTTTTGCTCGGATTGGCGCAGGCATCGGAGGGCTCGCAGTGTCGGCGGGAAAAGAGCCGTTATAATGACCCCGATTTTAACCACAAGCCAAGCGCGCGCCGTTGATACTGGCGCGCCTTTTTATTTGGAGAACACTACATGCCGTCATTCGACGTGGTATCCGAACTGGACAAGCACGAAGTCACCAACGCGGTTGAAAACGCCGTCAAGGAACTCGACCGTCGTTATGACCTCAAGGGCAAGGGCAGTTTCGAGTTCAAGGAAAAAGACCTGACCGTGAACCTGACCGCCGAGGCCGACTTCCAGCTCGAGGCGATGATCGAGATCCTCAAGCTGGCGCTGGTCAAGCGCAAGATCGACGTGCAGTGCCTTGAGGTCAAGGACGCTTACGCCTCGGGCAAGCTGATGAAGCAGGAAGCCGTGCTCAAGGAAGGCATCGACAAGGAACTGGCGAAGAAGATCGTCGCGCATATCAAGGACGCCAAGCTCAAGGTACAAGCCGCCATCCAGGGCGAGCAGGTGCGGGTCACCGGCAAGAAGCGTGACGACTTGCAGGAAGCCATTGCGGCATTGCGCGGCAAGGAATTCGGCATGCCTCTGCAATTCAATAATTTCCGCGACTGATCCTTTCGTTGTATGGAGACCCTGTGGCAAGGAGGCTTGCTCCCGCTTGGGTGCGAAGCGCCCACCTAAAAAGGGGCTGCTTCGCAGCCCAGCGGGGATAAATCCCCTCGCCACAATGTGTTTCGATTGGTCGTTCGTGGTAACAGGAACAAAGGAGAATTAGATGGACTTGAACACTGAAGTGGACAACCTGGTCAAGGCTTCCCAGACCTGGATCCCCATGATCATGGAATACGGCAGCCGCGTGCTGCTGGCCGTCATCACCCTGGCCATCGGCTGGTGGTTGATCAACAAAGTGACGCAGAAACTGGGCGCGCTGCTGGCCTTGCGTAACGCCGATCTGGCCCTGCAAGGGTTTATCAGCACCCTGGCCAACATCATCCTGAAGATATTGCTGATCGTCAGCGTTGCTTCGATGATCGGTGTGGAAACCACGTCGTTCGTCGCCGCCATCGGTGCGGCCGGCCTGGCGATTGGCCTCGCCTTGCAGGGCAGCCTGGCGAACTTCGCCGGGGGCGTGCTGATCCTGCTGTTCCGCCCGTTCCGCATCGGTGACTGGATCGAAGCCCAGGGCGTGGCCGGTACGGTCGACAGCATCCAGATCTTCCACACCGTGATTCGCACCGGTGACAACAAGACCGTCATCGTGCCTAACGGCAATCTCTCCAACGGCATCATCACCAACACCAATCGTCAGCCGACCCGCAAGGTGGTGTTCGATGTGGGCGTGGATTACCAGGCTGACCTGCAAAAGGCCCGGGAAGTGTTGCTGGAGCTGGCCAAGGATGAGCGTGTGCTGGCTGATCCGGCCCCGCAAGCGGTGATTTCTACCTTGGGTGACAGCTCTATCACTGTGTCACTGCGGATATGGGTCAAGACGGCCGATTATTGGGATGTCATGTTTATGCTCAATGAACAGGCGCGGGATCGTTTGAAAGAGGTCGGTATTGATATTCCATTTCCACAGCGCGTGATTCGGGTCGTTCAGGAAGGGGCAGTGCAATAGCGATTCGACGATAACTTGGCGTTAGGGTCAGGTTATGTTTAGTTAGCTTGCTATTTAACAAGTTGTTTTAAAGCTGACTGTGCAATGGACATAAAAAAACCGCTCACCTGATTGGGGTGAGCGGTTTTTGTTTGTTGCGGGTGACGCTATCGAACTAGCACTGAATTACAAGATGCTCAGTGGGTATTCGACGATGAAGCGGAAGTCGTTGTTATCGCTGCCAACACCGGTGCTGCCACGATAGAACGCGCTACGAACGCGGAAAGACAGGTCTTTTGCTGGACCGCTCTGCATTACGTACTTGGTCTCGATGTCAAGTTCGTGCTCTTTGTTGTCGCTATCGTCGCCAACGGTAACGTTGTCACCTGTGATGTAGCGAGTCATGAAGCTCAGACCAGGAACGCCGTAGGTCTTCATGTTCAGGTCGTAGCGAGCCTGCCAGGAGCGCTCGTCTTGACCGTTGAAGTCGGAGTATTGGACGGAGTTGGCGAGGAAGATAGTGCCGTTGCCGTCAGCACCATACACATAACCGCTATCGCCGGTGGAGCGCTGGTGAGCCACGGTGAACTTGTGGGCACCGATGGCGTAGGCAGCTGCGAGGGACCAAATGCGGTTGTCAACTTCGCCGCTGAGTTTCTGACCCTGATCCTGGCTGTCATAACCGTTGAAGTCGAAGTTCAGGGACTGATCTTCGTTGATCGGCAGGGTGTAGTTCAGGTTGATGTATTTCTTTTTATAGTGGTCTTCCACGTCGGAAGCCGCTACGCCGGCAACGAAATTGTCGGTGAACTGGTAGGTTGCACCGGCAATGTCAGCCGATGTCAGGCCGAGGCTGTCACGACCCATGCCAGTCTGCGAACTCAGGGAGGTGAAGCGACCTGCGCTCAGCTCCAGGCCCTTGATTTCCTTGCTGGTGATCAAGGTACCGGTGGCAACTTCCGGCAGCAGACGGCTGTCGTCTGTAGAGAAAACCGGGCTGGCAACGAGCTGATTACCGTACTTCAGGACGGTGTCGGACAGACGGAATTTAACCGCGCCGCCAGCTCTCGATTGGGTGTCTTCCAGATTGTCGTCGCTGTCTTGGGCGAACAAACCGTTCCCTGCACGACCGGTGCCGCCGTCAAAGCGAGCGGAGCCGAATGCGAAGGCGTCAACGCCCACGCCGACGGTGCCTTGGGTGAAGCCCGACTCGTACATGGCACGGACGCCAAGACCAGCCTCTTCACGATAACTTTGTGAAGTGCTTGGGTTGTTCTTGAAATCACGGTTCATGTACAGCATACGGCTCAGTACATTCAGGCTCTGATCTTCAAAAAAGCCCTTGGATTCCTCTTGGGAGGACGCCACTGCGAACTGCGAAACGCTGGCCGATACAGCCAGTGCGATCATGCTCCACTTCATCACGCGCATCGTGATTTGCTCCTTTGGTTTTTAGAAGAGTACTGCCGTCCCACCTGTTTTTTTATCTGGGCGGCTCTTTCTTTTTGTGTCGGCGCAAACTTATATCACGTCGACATTCTTTGGCGATACTTGCCCATTCAACCTTTCAGCTTCTTTACGACCATGTCGCCAATGGCTCGATCCATGTCGCATTTCAGCTGTTCCGACGCAACCGTATTCACAACTTCACGTTGTTTTTTCTTTTCCGGCATCGGTGTAAAGAGTCCGTCATTACCGCGCTTGAAGCTCCTGTGGGCAGCCTTGCCACTTTAATTTGTATGTCGGCAGGTGCTCGCTTCCGGCGAGGCCCTTTGGACAGTGCGGGTATGAATGCAACAAGCATGCTCAAACCCGAATTTCGTTTACATTTTTTTCACATTTCAGCGATTGACGCGGTGAAACCTCATGAAACCGGGCTCCAAAGGCCTTGTTTTAAATAGGGTTGACGCGTGTGTGGCTCTCGTGTTTGACAGTGAAAAATGTGGCAAGACAACCAAAAACGTTACCGGTTCACCCTCCCAGTGAGTAAATCGCGGATGCTTTGTGCACTGAGCGTAGACCTAATGTGCCGTTTTGGTGCAAAAAATTTTCAAGCTGTACGAAAATCTTACAGCCTCGATGCCTTGCCCGAGCCCTGGCACGGTCCTGTCAGGACCCTGTCGTGCCGCTTGCGCTGTGTTGGTGCGTCAGCTTGCACAGGTTGATGCGGTGTGTTGAAAAAAACCTTCGAAGACCGGGCATCAGGACGGTACACAGTGATCGATCCAGCGTTCGCGGGTATGCTGCGCATATGAGTCCGATGCAGGCCTGCGGGCCGCCAAACCGGGCAGAACCGATAACGAGCGAGGAGTACACGCGGTGTTCGCTTTAGATCCACGACTGCAACAAGACACATTGCCGATCGGTGATTTCCCGTTGTGCCGATTGCTCTTGTCCAACGATTCGAACTACCCATGGTTCATCCTCGTACCGCGGCGGGAAGATATCAGCGAATTGTTTCAATTGGATGACGCTGATCGGCAACAGCTGTGGAAAGAAACCACGGCGCTGGCCGAAACCCTCAAGGATTCGTTCGATGCCGACAAGATGAACATTGCAACCTTGGGTAACGTCGTCAGTCAATTGCACATGCATGTCATTGTGCGTAAGCGTGATGATGCGGCCTGGCCTGCGCCGGTCTGGGGCAAGCACCCGGCCCAGCCTTATAATGAAGGGCAGGTCGCGGCCATTCGTGAACGGTTGCGAGTGGCCTTGACCGATGATTTCAAGTTTCTGGAGGGCTGAACCATGAATCTTGAAGACCGCGTAACCGATCTGGAAAGCCGCCTGGCGTTTCAGGATGACACCATCCAGGCATTGAACGATGTGCTTGTGGAGCAGCAGCGGATCGTCGAGCGTCTGCAGTTGCAGATGGCGGCGCTGCTCAAGCGCCAGGAAGAAATGGCCGGGCAGTTCGAGTCGTTCGATGAAGAGGTGCCGCCTCCTCACTACTGACTGGGTCCGACTCTCGTTTGACGGACAATAAAAAACCGCGAGCAGCCAGGCTGCATCGCGGTTTTTTTACGCGAGGATCAGCGGCGCGGCAGCGCGGCGATCACATCTTCGGCCTGCAGGCCCTTGTCGCGGTTCATCACGGAGAACTCCACGCGCTGGCCTTCCACCAGGACGCGATGGCCTTCGCCACGAATGGCCCGGAAATGCACGAAAATGTCATCGCCGGAGTCGCGGGAGATGAAGCCGAACCCTTTGGACGTGTTGAACCACTTCACCGTGCCGGTATCGCGGTTGGACATGTCGTAGTTCTGTGCAGCGGCGGCCGGCGACGACTTCTTGTAGAAGCTGACGGCCAGGTGCAGTGCCACGGCGAGCAGTGCCGCGCCCAGGCTGAACACAATGGCCGGTTGACCGCCGATTTCCGGCATGGGCGCCAACAGGGCCAGGGTTTGCAAGGCAACGGCCAGCACCAGCAGGGCGCTGACAAGGTTTTGCAGTTGGTGACGTGGACCTTTGTTCCAGTAAGGGATGACAGGTGCAAGGGTCAGGTTGAGCAGGCCGAAAAAGGCCAGGTACAGTGCATCGGGGTGTTGCAGGTAAGGTGTGGCTTCGGAACCCAGGCTAGGGATGAAGGACAGCAGCAGGGCAGCTGCGCCCATTAGCAAGTGGACGATTTTCAACATTTTGATTGGCTCACGGTTAAGACAGATCACAAGGAAGAGCGGGTCGGGGACGGTTCGCTTCGAAACAATGAGAGGCGTTGGACACGTACCCGAATCAGCCTATGCGTTACGCCCGGGAAAATAAGCGTAGCGACACACTGCCTATTTAACAGCAAAGCTCGGGCCTTCTCAAACCCGTTACGGGCGCGCACCGCGCTGTTCGTCGGCCAGAAAAGATCCGCGGATGCTTGAACGAAGGGAGGCAGGCATGCGGCGTTGAATTTCCCTGGGTGCAGGAACCGTCGACTGTCCTGGCTTGTCGGTTCTGGAGGGCTGTCGATCTGTCGCAGGCCATAGGCTGCCAAAACCACTAGAGTTTAGGGCGTCGTTGAATTCATCACCCGCAGGAGATCAACCAGATGGCAATTGATATCGGTATCAGTGAAGAAGACCGCAAGTCCATCGTCGACGGGCTTTCGCGCCTGCTGTCGGATACCTATGTGCTGTATCTCAAGACCCACAACTTCCACTGGAACGTCACAGGGCCGATGTTTCGGACCCTGCACCTGATGTTCGAGGAGCAATACAACGAGCTGGCCCTGGCGGTGGATCTGATCGCCGAGCGAATCCGCGCCCTTGGCTTCCCGGCTCCGGGCGCCTACTCGGTGTACGCGCGCCTGTCTTCTATCAAGGAAGAAGAAGGCGTGCCGGCGGCCGAAGACATGATCCGGCAACTGGTCGAGGGCCAGGAAGCGGTGACGCGTACGGCCCGTGGCATCTTTCCTTTATTGGACAAGGTCAGCGACGAGCCCACCGCCGATCTGCTGACCCAGCGCATGCAGGTTCACGAAAAGACTGCGTGGATGCTGCGCGCGTTGCTCGAAGGTCAATAATCAGCGGGTGATGACCGGGCGTGGGGCGTATTGCCTTCACATGTCGTGTAGGACGGCGTAATTCGTCGTCGTCCTGCTGTTGGCTTGTCCTACGTCCATGGTCATAAAGTCGTCTGGAACTGGCGCGGCCGTTGCGCTTCCATAGAACCCCATGGGTTGTTCCAACCCAGAGGCTCGTATGGCAAAGGAGTGTCGACGGTATGATTCAAGGAAAAGAACCCGGGGAGGGTGCACGCGGGCGTTTTCAGCCCATCCGTGTCGACCCGTTCGTCCGGGGATTCGATATGCAACTGGCGCGGCCCCTGGCCCGATCCATTCGTTTGAACGGGTTCGCCACCTGTCTGCGACTGGAACAGGTCTATTGGGACATCCTCGGTCACATGGCCGAGCTCAACCGCTGTTCCATCAGCACATTGCTGTCCCATGTGGACAGGGAAGTGCACCTTCGCCATGGCGGGGTGCGCAATTTCAGCGGGTTGGTGCGCGTGGTCTGCGTGGTGCACAGTTTGAAGGACGCAGCGTCGGAGATCGCGGACCGTCGTTGGCGGGGTGCCTGTCCTGGCGATGACTGAGCAGGCGCGCAAGCGGCCTGTGCGCTTACGGCTGCACAGGCCGCATTTAATGGATATAATCCCGCTCTTTGCCGCAAAGCCCCGCCTTTGCGCGAGTAACCTGATCGCCGAGACAACCCCATGCCGATGTACGACTATCAATGTGCTTCCTGTGGTCATCAGATGGAAGCCATTCAAAAGATCAGCGCGGCACCGCTGGTCGACTGCCCTGCCTGCCAGGCGCCGGAACTGAAAAAGATGCTCTCCATGCCTGGTTTCCGCCTCGGTGGCACCGGCTGGTATGAAACCGACTTCAAGACCGGCGCCAAGAAGAACCTGGCCGGTGGCGACAAAGCAGACTGAGTTGAACACGCGCGAGTTCTTGCACGGGCAGGGCCTCCAACCGAATGTCGAATTACGAGAAGTGAAACCACTACCATGATGCGCAGCCATTATTGCGGCCAACTGAACGAAAGCCTGGAAGGTCAGGAAGTTACTCTTTGCGGATGGGTCCATCGTCGCCGTGACCATGGCGGGGTGATTTTCCTCGATATCCGTGATCGTGAAGGCCTGGCCCAGGTGGTGTTCGATCCGGACCGCGCCGAAACCTTCGCCACCGCTGACCGCGTGCGCAGCGAATACGTCGTCAAGATCACCGGCAAGGTGCGCTTGCGCCCGGCCGGCGCCGGCAACGCCAACATGGCGTCGGGCATGATCGAAGTCCTGGGCTACGAGCTGGAAGTGCTCAACGAAGCGGAAACCCCGCCGTTCCCACTCAACGAATATTCCGACGTGGGCGAGGAAACCCGCCTGCGCTACCGTTTCATCGACCTGCGTCGCCCGGAGATGGCCGAGAAGCTGCGCCTGCGTTCGCGCATGACCACCAGCATTCGTCGTTACCTGGACGAAAACGGCTTCCTCGATGTCGAGACGCCGATCCTGACCCGCGCCACGCCGGAAGGCGCCCGCGACTACCTGGTGCCGAGCCGCACCCACCCCGGCAGCTTCTTCGCCCTGCCGCAGTCGCCACAGCTGTTCAAGCAACTGCTGATGGTGGCCGGGTTCGATCGCTACTACCAGATCGCCAAGTGCTTCCGCGACGAAGACCTGCGTGCCGACCGTCAGCCTGAGTTCACTCAGATCGACATCGAGACCAGCTTCCTCGACGAAAAAGACATCATGGGCCTGACCGAAGGCATGATCCGCAACCTGTTCAAGGAAGTGCTGGGCCTGGAATTCGGCGAGTTCCCCCACATGACCTTCGAAGAAGCCATGCGCCGCTACGGTTCCGACAAGCCAGACCTGCGTAACCCGCTGGAACTGGTGGACGTGGCCGATCAGCTCAAGGACGTCGAGTTCAAGGTGTTCAGCGGCCCGGCCAACGACCCGAAATGCCGTATCGCGGCGCTGCGGGTTCCAGGCGGGGCGAGCATGCCGCGCAAGCAGATCGACGACTACACCAAGTTCGTCGGCATCTACGGTGCCAAGGGCCTGGCGTACATCAAGGTCAACGAGCGCGCCGCCGGCGTGGACGGCCTGCAGTCGCCAATCGTGAAGAACATCCCGGAGGCCAACCTCAACGTGATCCTCGATCGCGTGGGTGCGGTTGACGGCGACATCGTGTTCTTCGGCGCCGACAAGGCCAAGATCGTCAGCGAAGCCCTGGGCGCGCTGCGCATCAAGCTGGGGCACGACCTGAATCTGCTGACGTGCGAGTGGGCACCGATGTGGGTCGTTGACTTCCCGATGTTCGAAGAAAACGACGACGGCAGCTTCTCCGCGCTGCACCACCCGTTCACCGCGCCGAAGTGCTCGCCGCAAGAGTTGGAGGCCAACCCGGCCACCGCTCTGTCGCGCGCCTACGACATGGTCCTGAACGGCACCGAGCTGGGTGGCGGTTCGATCCGTATCCATCGCAAGGAAATGCAACAGGCGGTGTTCCGCCTGCTGGGCATCAGCGAGGCCGAGCAGGAAGAGAAGTTCGGCTTCCTGCTTGATGCGTTGAAGTACGGTGCACCGCCCCACGGTGGCCTGGCCTTCGGCCTGGACCGCCTGGTGATGCTGATGACCGGCGCCCAGTCGATTCGCGAAGTCATCGCGTTCCCGAAAACCCAGAGCGCGGCCGATGTCATGACCCAGGCGCCGGGCGTGGTGGACGCCAAGGCGCTGCGCGAGTTGCACATCCGTCTGCGTGAACAGCCAAAGGCTGAGTAAGGCTGGCACCTGAGAGGGCGCATCTTCGGATGCGCCTTTTCATTGGGGTCGATATTTCTGATTGCCGGCCACTGCGTACGCGCAGGGCGGGCAATGTTCCAAAGAGAAACGGAGCGAGTTATGGCAGGTCATTCCAAGTGGGCGAACATCAAGCACCGCAAAGAACGTCAGGATGCCAAGAGAGGCAAGATCTTCACCAAGTGGATCCGTGAACTGACGGTCGCGGCCCGCCAGGGTGGCGGCGATCCGGGTTCCAACCCGCGCCTGCGCCTGGCCCTGGACAAGGCCTTGGGTGCCAACATGAGCCGCGACATCATCGACCGGGCCATCGCCCGTGGCGCGGGTGCGACCGAGGCCGACAATGTTGAAGAACTGACCTACGAAGGTTATGGCCCGGGCGGCGTGGCGGTGATGGTCGAATGCATGACCGACAACCGCAACCGTACCGCTGCCGCCGTGCGTCACGCGTTCAGCAAATGCGGCGGCAACCTCGGCACCGATGGCTCGGTGGCCTATCTGTTCGAACGCAAGGGGCAAATCAGCTTCGCTCCGGGCCTCGATGAAGATGCCCTGACAGAGGCGGCCCTGGAGGCCGACGCCGATGATGTGGTCAGCCATGAAGACGGCTCGTTCGACGTGTTCACTTCGTTCGCCAGCTTCTATGCCGTGCGCAACGCCCTGGAGGCGGCCGGTTTCAAGCCCGCCGATGCGGAAATCGTCATGCAGCCGACCACCAGTGCCGAACTGGACCTGGAAGGGGCCGAGAAGGTGCTCAAGCTGATCGACATGCTGGAAGACCTGGATGACGTGCAGAACGTTTATTCCAACGCCGATATTCCGGAATCGGTGGCTGAGCAGCTGGGCTGATCCACAAGTGTGATCCGTCAAGCGGAACCCTGTGGCGAGGGGATTTATCCCCGTTGGGCTGCGTAGCAGCCCCCCATAGTCAACTCAATCTGTCTGGTACACCGAACTGCCGGATTTGGGGTCGCTGCGCGACCAGCGGGGGTAAATCCCCTCGCCACAGGCATATTGCTCGACCTTGCCTATTGTGCGACCGGCATTGGGTTAAGCCCTTACTGTATCCTCACTTGCAACCGTATTACTCTTCGCAGGCGCTATGACTTTAATCCTTGGTATCGACCCTGGTTCGCGCATCACCGGCTACGGTGTGGTTCGCGATACAGGGCGCGGCTGCGTGTACGTCGCCTCTGGTTGCATCCGCACCGGTGCGGGTGAACTGCATGAGCGCTTGCAGATCGTTTATCGTGGCGTGCGCGAAGTCATTCAGACCTACGGTCCGGTGACCATGGGCATCGAACGGGTCTTCATGGCCCGTAACGCCGACTCGGCCCTGAAGCTGGGGCAGGCACGGGGCGCGGCCATTGTGGCCGGCGCCGAGGAAAACCTGGAGATCGCCGAATACACCGCGACCCAGGTCAAGCAGGCGGTGGTCGGCACAGGTGCGGCGAACAAGGAGCAGGTGCAAATGATGGTGATGCACCTGTTGAAACTGGTCAGCAAGCCGCAGATCGATGCTTCCGACGCCCTGGCCATCGCCATTTGCCATGCCCATACCCGTTCCAGCCTGGTACCTCATGGCCTGGGGACCGCACGCAGTCGTGGCGGGCGCCTGCGTCTCTGATAGCATCAGCGCTTCATTCATGAGCCCGAGTAAGTTGCGCCTGTGTCGTCGGCCTTTATGCTCGTGTTGATATTTGCCAGCCTGCGGGCTGGCCAACACCCAAGGATCTGAAACGTGATTGGACGCTTGCGCGGCACCCTGGCGGAAAAACAGCCGCCGCACCTGATTCTGGATGTAAACGGCCTGGGCTATGAGTTGGAAGTGCCCATGACCACGCTGTATCGCTTGCCGTCGGTCGGCGAGCCGCTGACCCTGCACACCCATTTGGTCGTGCGCGAAGATGCGCAGTTACTCTACGGTTTCGTCGGCAAGCGCGAGCGGGATTTCTTTCGCGAGCTGATCCGTCTCAATGGTGTTGGCCCGAAACTGGCCCTGGCCTTGATGTCGAGCCTGGAAGTCGACGAACTGGTGCGCTGCGTACAATCCCAGGACACTTCGGCCCTGACCAAGGTGCCGGGCGTAGGCAAGAAAACCGCCGAGCGCCTGCTGGTTGAACTCAAGGACCGTTTCAAGGCCTGGGAGGCGGTCCCGGCGATGTTCGCGCTGGTGCCGAACCAGCCGGATGCGCCGGTGCCAGCGGTCAGCGCCGAAAACGATGCGGTCACCGCGCTGATCTCCCTGGGCTACAAGCCGCAGGAAGCCAGCAAGGCCATTTCCGCCATCAAGGAAAAAGGCCTGAGCACTGAAGATATGATTCGCCGTGCCCTGAAGGGAATGATTTAAGTGATTGAAGCTGACCGTCTGATTGCCGCCACGGGCGCGCCCCGTGACCGCGAGGAAATCCAGGACCGTGCGATTCGTCCTGTCAGCCTGGCCGACTACATTGGCCAGCCGACCGTGCGCGAGCAGATGGAGCTGTTCATCCAGGCGGCCCGTGGGCGCAGCGAATCGCTGGACCACACCTTGATCTTCGGCCCGCCGGGCCTGGGCAAGACCACCCTGGCCAATATCATTGCCCAGGAAATGGGCGTCTCGATCAAGAGCACGTCGGGGCCGGTGCTCGAGCGACCGGGCGACCTGGCCGCGCTGCTCACCAACCTTGAGCCCCATGACGTATTGTTCATCGACGAAATCCATCGGTTGTCGCCGATCGTCGAAGAAGTGTTGTACCCGGCCATGGAAGATTTCCAGCTCGACATCATGATCGGCGAAGGGCCGGCGGCGCGCTCCATCAAGTTGGACCTGCCGCCCTTCACCCTGGTGGGCGCCACTACCCGCGCCGGCATGCTGACCAACCCGTTGCGGGACCGCTTCGGTATCGTCCAGCGCCTGGAGTTCTACAACAACGCCGACCTGGCGACGATTGTCAGTCGCTCGGCGGGCATCCTCGGGTTGCCGCTGGACCCGGACGGTGCGTATGAGATCGCCCGCCGTGCCCGGGGTACGCCGCGGATCGCCAACCGCCTGCTGCGCCGGGTCCGGGATTTCGCCGAAGTCCGGGCCAAGGGTCACATCACCAAGCCGATTGCCGACCTGGCGTTGAACCTGCTGGACATCGACGAGCGGGGGTTCGACCACCAGGACCGGCGCCTGCTGCTGACCATGATCGAGAAGTTCGACGGCGGCCCGGTGGGCGTAGACAGCCTGGCGGCGGCCATCAGCGAAGAGCGCCACACCATTGAAGATGTGCTGGAACCGTACCTGATCCAGCAGGGCTACATCATGCGCACCCCACGCGGGCGCGTGGTGACCCGCCATGCTTATCTGCACTTTGGCTTAAACATCCCGACACGAATGGGCGAGATGCCGGTGGTAGACGAATTCCTCGATGCCGTGGACGATTGAACGAGCTCTGTACGCCGACTTTTTTCCGGTTCGTGCTGTCCCAGACGACGCCTGGAGCGTCAATGCGTTCGAGAATTAAAAAACAGTTGCCTGGCCGATTGGCAACCTGAGGAGTAAGCACTAGAGTATGCGCGCGCAAAACGGGCTGGAGTCGTTCGCACATCGCTGTCGCGTTTATTACGAGGACACCGATGCTGGCGGCATCGTCTACTACGTCAATTACCTCAAGTTTATGGAACGGGCTCGAACCGAACGGCTGCGGGAACTGGGTTTCGCCCAATCCGCGCTGGCAGGGGAGGACCTGTTATTCGTCGTGCATTCCAGCGAAGCGCGCTATCACGCGCCGGCGCGACTGGACGACGAACTGGTGGTGAGTGCCGATGTCATCGAATTGAACCGTGTCAGCCTGCGCTTCAAGCAGCAGGTCAGGCGGGCTACGGATAACGTGCTGCTCTGCGAAGGGCAGTTTTTGGTGGCCTGTGTGCGCACCCATAGTTTGAAACCCCGGGCCATTCCCGAAGCTCTACGCACGGCCTTTGCCGGCGTGAGCGGCGCGGGTACACACTCAGAGCAGGAGATAAAGCGTGGAAGCTAACGTCGTCGACCATTCCTCCATGTGGAGCCTGGTCAGCAATGCCAGCGTCGTGGTGCAACTGGTAATGCTGACCCTGGTAGCCGCATCGGTGACCTCATGGATCATGATCTTTCAGCGCAGCAACATGCTGCGTGCCGGTCGCCGTGCCCTGGAGAGCTTCGAAGAGCGCTTCTGGTCCGGCATCGACCTGTCCAAGCTCTACCGCCAGGCCGGCAGCAACCCGGACCCGGATTCGGGCGTCGAGCAGATCTTTCGTGCCGGTTTCAAGGAGTTCTCCCGCCTGCGCCAGCAGCCGGGCGTCGACCCTGAAGCGGTGATGGAAGGCGTGGCCCGTGCCATGCGCGTCGCCATTTCCCGCGAGGAAGAGAAGCTCGAGCAGGGCCTGTCGTTCCTGGCCACCGTCGGTTCGGTCAGCCCGTACATCGGTCTGTTCGGCACCGTGTGGGGGATCATGAACTCCTTCCGTGGCCTGGCTTCCGCCCAGCAAGCGACCCTGGCCACCGTAGCCCCGGGCATCGCCGAGGCACTGATCGCCACGGCCATCGGTCTGTTCGCGGCCATCCCGGCCGTTATCGCCTACAACCGCTTCGCTGCCCGCAGCGAAATGCTGACCGGCCGTTACTACACCTTCGCCGATGAATTCCAGGCGATCCTGCACCGTAAAGTGCACACCAGCGAAGAATAAGCAGGTATTTCCCAATGGCTTTAATCGCTCGAGCCCGAAAAAAGCGCAAGCCGGTTGCCGAGATGAACGTGGTGCCCTACATCGACGTGATGTTGGTGCTGCTGGTCATCTTCATGGTGACCGCGCCCATGCTCAATCAGGGCGTGAAGGTTGATCTGCCCAAGGTTTCCAGCGAAGCCTTGCCGCAGGACAACAACACCCAGGTCCTGACTATTTCGATCAAGGCTGACAAGACCTACTACTGGAACCTTGGCAGTGAAGTGGACACCGAGAAGCAGCAGGACCGGGCCATGACCTTGCCGCAGATGACCGATGCGGTGACCAAGATCATTCGTGTCGGCAACGATGCCGGCAAGCGCACGCAAGTCTTCATTCGTGGCGACAAGACCGTCGATTACGGTGCCGTGATGGGGGCCATGGGCGGCCTGCAGAAAGCCGGGGTCGGTAATGTTGGCTTGATCACCGAGGCACCCTGATGCAGCAACAGCGAGAGCCGTCCGCCTCGGAAAGCTACTTCTGGCCCAGTGTCCTGGCCATCGGCCTGCATGTGCTGGTGTTCGGCATGCTGTTCGTCAGTTTTGCCATGACGCCAGAGCTGCCGCCGGCCAAGCCGATCGTGCAGGCGACGTTGTACCAGCTCAAGTCGAAAAGCCAGGCCACCACGCAGACCAACCAGAAGCTTGCCGGTGAGGCGAAGAAATCTGCCGCGCGCCAGACTGAAGTCGAGCAGATGGAGCAAAAGAAGGTCGAGCAGGAAGCGATAAAGGCTGCGGAACAAAAGAAAGAGGAAGCGGCTCAAAAGGCCGAAGAAGCCAAGAAGGCCGATGAGGCGAAAAAAGCGGACGAGGCGAAAAAGGTTGATGAAGCCAGGAAAGCCGACGAAGCGAAGAAAGCCGCCGAGGCCAAAAAGGCAGAAGAGAAACAATTGGCTGATATAGCCAAGAAGAAAGCCGAAGAAGACGCCAAGAAAGCCGCTGAAGAAGAGGCCAAGAAAGCGGCCGCTGAAGAAGCGAAGAAAAAGATCGTCGAGGACGCGAAGAAAAAAGCGGCCGAGGACGCCAAGAAGAAAGCTGAAGCTGAAGCGGCGAAAAAGAAAGTCGCCGAAGACGCGAAGAAGAAAGCCGCCGCCGATGCCGCCAAGAAAAAGGCCCAGGACGCAGCGCGTAAATCCGCCGAAGACAAGAAGGCCCAGGCCTTGGCAGATTTGCTTTCCGACACGCCGGAGCGTCAGCAGGCCTTGGCCGATGAGCAGGGCGATGAAGTCGCCGGCAGCTACGATGATCTGATTCGCGCCCGAGCGGCAGAAGGCTGGGCTCGTCCACCTTCGGCGCGCAAAGGCATGACGGTCGTATTGCAAATCGGCATGTTGCCCGACGGTACGGTTACCTCGGTCAGCGTTGCCAAGTCCAGTGGTGACGGCCCGTTCGACGCATCGGCGGTCGCAGCGGTCAAGAACATTGGGCGTTTGACGGAAATGCAAGGAATGAAACCGAGCGACTTTGCTCCCTATCGTTCATTCAAGATGACATTCACACCTGAGGATCTAGCCTTGTGAGAAACCTTCTTCGATCAATGCTGGTCGTTATCTGCTGCCTGGCAGGGATAGCGGTAGCAGAGGAAAAGAACATCCTGGTCACCAGCGGCAGCGACCGGGCGACCCCGATCGCCGTCGTACCGTTCGGCTGGCAGGGCGGTAACGTCCTGCCGGACGACATGGCGGAAATCATCGGCAACGACCTGCGCAACTCGGGTTACTACGCGCCGATTCCGAAGCAGAACATGATCAGCCTGCCAACCCAGGCCAGCGAAGTCATCTACCGTGACTGGAAGGCCCTGGGCGCCCAGTACATCATGGTCGGCAGCATCGTTCCGGCCGGCGGTCGCCTGCAGGTGCAGTACGCCCTGTTCAACGTCGCCACCGAGCAGCAAGTGCTGACCGGCAGCGTGTCGGGCAGCGTCGATCAACTGCGCGACATGGCGCACTACATCGCCGACCAGTCCTTCGAGAAACTCACCGGCATCAAGGGCGCGTTCTCCACGCGCATGCTCTACGTGACCGCCGAGCGCTTCTCCGAAAACAATACCCGCTACACCCTGCAACGTTCCGACTATGACGGCGCGCGTGCGGTGACCTTGTTGCAATCACGCGAGCCGATCCTGTCGCCGCGCTTTGCCCCCGATGGCAAGCGCATCGCCTATGTCTCTTTCGAGCAGAAGCGTCCGCGCATTTTCGTGCAGCACATCGACACCGGTCGCCGTGAGCAGATCACCAACTTCGAAGGCCTGAACGGTGCGCCAGCCTGGTCGCCGGACGGTTCGCGCCTGGCGTTCGTGCTGTCCAAGGACGGTAACCCGGACATCTACGTGATGAACCTGGCCTCGCGCGCCATCTCCCGCGTCACCAACGGTCCAGGCATCAACACCGAACCGTTCTGGGGCAAGGATGGCTCGACCATCTACTTCACCTCCGACCGCGGCGGCAAGCCACAGATCTACAAGACCAGTGCCGGTGGCGGCGGTGCCGAACGCGTGACATTCGTGGGTAACTACAACGCCAACCCTAAATTGTCGGCAGACGAAAAGACCCTGGTGATGATCCATCGCCAGGACGGTTTCACCAATTTCAAGGTGGCGGCCCAGGATTTGCAGCGAGGCAGCGTAAAAATCCTCACTGATAGCACTCTGGACGAGTCACCCACTGTTGCGCCCAACGGCACCATGGTAATCTACGCCACCCGCCAGCAGGGCCGGGGAGTCTTGATGCTCGTGTCCATTAATGGACGCGTGAGGCTCCCGCTTCCTACCGCTCAAGGCGAAGTCAGAGAACCGTCCTGGTCCCCTTACCTGAACTGACGCGGCGCAATACGTTTTACTTAACACACTGGGGTTCATTAGGAGTTTCACGATGGAAATGCTGAAGTTTGGTAAATTTGCTGCGCTGGCTCTGGCCATGGCTGTAGCTGTAGGTTGCTCGTCCAAAGGCGGCGACAATGCCGGTGAAGGCGCTGTTGATCCAAACGCTGGTTACGGCGCTAACACTGGTGCTGTTGACGGCTCCCTGAGCGAAGAAGCTGCTCTGCGCGCAATCACCACCTTCTACTTCGAATACGACAGCTCGGACCTGAAGCCAGAAGCCATGCGCGCTCTGGACGTTCACGCCAAGGACCTGAAAGCAAACGGCGCTCGCGTTGTTCTGGAAGGCAACACCGACGAACGTGGTACTCGTGAGTACAACATGGCACTGGGCGAGCGTCGTGCGAAAGCCGTTCAGCGCTACCTGGTACTGCAAGGTGTTTCCCCAGCTCAGCTGGAACTGGTTTCCTACGGCGAAGAGCGTCCAGTTGCTACCGGCAACGACGAGCAGTCCTGGGCTCAAAACCGTCGCGTCGAACTGCGTAAGTAATTCGTCATGCGAACGTGCCGTCGTGCTGTAACTGTTCTGGCTCTCAGCCTCGCGCCGCTTGCGGCGTGGGCTGCGGTTCCTGTGGTCGATAACGATGCCGGCTATAACAATAGCGGGAGCAGTTATCCGCCTGCAGGTTACGGTACGAACGGCGCCTATGCCGGGGGAGGGGTTTCGACCCCTGTCTCGGCACAGGGCCAGCTGTTCAACCAACTGCAGCAAATGCAGGATCAGATCTCGCGCCAACAGGGTGTGATCGAAGAACTGCAAAATGATATTTCGCGCATGAAACAGGAAAGCCTGGAGCGATACCAGGATCTTGATCGGCGCATAGGATCCGGCGTTGCACCTGCCGCGACTCCTGAGAATTCTCCAGCCGGTGGCGACTTGAATGCCCCCGGTGCAGCCGCAGGCGCGGGGGCAACTGCTCCAGCAGCACCTGCCGCCGGTGGCGAGCCGGCTGATCCAGCGAAGGAAAAGCTCTATTACGATGCTGCCTTCGACTTGATCAAGGCCAAGGACTTCGACAAGGCCAGCCAAGCCTTTGCCGCTTTCCTACGCAAATACCCAAACAGCCAGTATGCGGGCAATGCCCAATACTGGCTGGGCGAAGTGAACCTGGCCAAGGGCGACCTGCAAGGGGCCGGCCAGGCGTTCGCCAAGGTTTCGCAACTGTATCCCAAGCACGCCAAGGTGCCGGATTCGCTGTACAAGCTGGCTGACGTAGAGCGCCGCCTCGGTCACACCGACAAGGTCAAGGGCATTCTGCAACAGGTGGTGGCCCAGTACCCGGGCACATCCGCCGCCCAGTTGGCCCAGCGTGATCTGCAACGCATGTAAGCCGCCTTGATCTGTTTTGAAGAAACCCGCGCCTGTCGCGGGTTTTTTCGTTAGAATTCACGCCCTTTTTATGAAACACGCTTTTTGGGATCTGCGCGTTGGCGGGGTTCCTTGAAGTGCCTGACGGAGGCGGACAGCCTGTTTAGCTGTTACGCCCGTGGCGACTATGCAAGACACATTGAGAATCACCGAAGTTTTTTACTCGTTGCAGGGTGAAACGCGAACGGCTGGGCTGCCCACAGTATTTGTGCGCCTCACCGGTTGCCCGTTGCGTTGCCAATACTGCGACAGTGCCTACGCGTTCAGCGGCGGCACCTTGCGAACCCTCGACGATATCCTTGAGCAAGTGGCCAGTTATCGTCCGCGTTATGTCTGCGTCACGGGCGGTGAGCCACTGGCGCAACCCAACGCCATCCCCTTGCTCACGCAGTTGTGTGATGCCGGTTACGAGGTTTCCCTGGAAACCAGCGGCGCCTTGGATATCTCGGCCGTCGACCCGCGCGTCAGCCGCGTCGTGGACCTGAAGACGCCAGGCTCCAAGGAAGCGCACCGCAACCGTTATGAGAATATCGAGCTGTTGACGCCCAACGATCAGGTCAAGTTCGTGATCTGTTCGCGGGAGGATTACGACTGGGCCGTGTCCAAGTTGATCCAGTACGGGCTCGATCAGCGGGCCGGCGAAGTATTGCTGTCGCCGAGTCATCATGACTTGAGCGCCCGGGACCTGGCGGACTGGGTGGTGGCGGATAACTTGCCGGTGCGCCTGCAATTGCAGTTGCATAAATATCTTTGGAACGACGAGCCGGGGCGCTGAGATGACTGAACATTCGAACATTGCTGAAAAACGTGCGGTCATCCTGTTGTCCGGTGGCCTGGATTCGGCCACGGTCGTGGCCATGGCCCGCGCCGAGGGCTACCGCTGCTATACCATGAGTTTCGACTATGGACAGCGTCATCGCGCCGAGTTGCACGCCGCCGAGCGGGTTGCACGGGACCTGGGCGTGGTGGAGCACAAAGTGATCGGCCTGAACCTCAACGGCATCGGCGGCTCGGCCCTGACCGACACGTCCATCGACGTGCCCGAGACACCTGGCGAGGGCATTCCGGTGACGTATGTGCCGGCGCGCAATACGGTGTTCCTGTCCTTGGCGCTGGGGTGGGCCGAAGTGCTGGGCGCCCGTGACATTTTCATTGGCGTCAACGCCGTGGATTATTCCGGCTACCCGGATTGCCGCCCGGAGTTCGTCGAAGCGTTCGAGCGCATGGCCAACCTGGCGACCAAAGCCGGCGTGGAAGGGCAGGGTTTCCGCATCCAGGCGCCGTTGCAGAACCTCAGCAAGGCCGACATCGTCACGGCGGGCGTGAAGCTTGGCGTGGACTACGGACTCACCGTTTCCTGCTATCAGGCCGACGATCAGGGCCGCGCTTGCGGCAAATGCGACAGCTGCCGCCTGCGTGCACAAGGCTTCGCTGCGGCGGGTGTGAACGATCCAACCCGTTATTTTTGATTTATTTCAAATTAGGTGTTGAATAGTCCTTAGAAATCAGTATTATACGCGCCACCACACAGCGGGTCGTTAGCTCAGTTGGTAGAGCAGTTGGCTTTTAACCAATTGGTCGTAGGTTCGAATCCCACACGACCCACCATTTTTTGCTGTTTTAAAAGTCTGGAAGGCCCACGAAAGTGAGGATTTCCGGATTTTTTTTTGCCTGATGAAAAGTCAAGACCTGAACCGCTCGACGACTCGAGCGGTTCTCGGCTGATTAAAGCAGGCCGTCCTCAGCACATACCTTGATGATCTGTTCGCGAAACCAGCTGTTGGCGCTATCCTGGCTCGGTTTTTCGCTCCACATCATGTCCAGCGTGAAGTTCGGTAGGCCTGTCGGTGGCCGACGGTGGCTGAATGTGTCGTCGTCGCAGGTCAGCGCCTGAATGCGTCGAGGCAAGGTCAGGATGAAGTCGGTGCCAGTGATCATGTTCAACGCCGCTACGTAGCTGTTGGCCCGGGCGACAATCTGTCGGTTATAGCCTTGCCGGGCGAGCCACCCATCGATCATGTTGGTGTCGGATGTCCAAGGTGTCGGAAACACATGCTGGCGTGCGACAAAGGTTTCCAGGCTGAACGCCTCTTCCGGCAGTGTGAAGCTCTTATCCACCACACAAACCAGTTCATCTTCCAGTAGTACTTGCGAGCGCAATCCCTTGACGCCGCGATGGAAGTTCGGCCCGAAACAAATAACCAGATCGAAACGACCCTCCATCAACTCGTCAGCCGGAATATCCCTGTGAAATTTAGTGATATTGATGATGACTGGGAAGCGACTACCAATAAAGCGCTTGACCAGTTTAGGCAGGATAAGAAGTTCAAAGTATTCGGGGGCGCAGACATTGAAGGTTATCTCTTTCTGGGTCGGATCGAACGCCGGTATGCCAGAATGACATGTGTTTATTGTTTTGAGGATGTCAAGTATATGAGGGTACATGGCAGTGGCTTTGCTCGTCGGCAACATGCCACTACGGGTATTCACAAAAAGTTCATCTTCGAAGCTCGTGCGCAACGTCTTCAGGCAATAGCTTACAGTTGATTGGCTGACACAAAGGGCTTCGGACACGTCGGTGACGCTGTTCTGTTCGTACACCGCGACAAACACCATCAAGTCCTGCATATCCAGCTTTCTAAGCATATTACTATTGAGCATAAGATCCTTCTTGGCGCATTCCATTGGCTAGCGTCCCCGCTTTTTATGACAGGAACATTTATTTATATATTAGCGGAAGCAATTTATTTTTTAAATGGCCTGTAGGAAATTTCCCCAATATGCTCGCCTCGCTTTTATGGACATCCTGTACATGGACGAAGGAGGACGATATGCAAATACGTGTTGCAGAAACTAAAACACCGTTGTGGGTGCAAGCCACAGAAGTTGTAAGGGAGAAATTTCGCAGTTCTTATTCGGCCTCGGTCGAACCGAATCCGCAGTACTTTGCGGTTACTCAGGATCCGGAAGATCGTATTCTTGCTTGCGCCGGTATTACTTTTGCTGATCACCGTATACTGTTTTCCGAGCAATACCTGACGCAACCCGTCGAGGAGATATTGTCCCAGCGTTTCGAGAAAACGATCGATCGCTCGAATATTGTCGAAATCGGCAACTTGGTCTCCCATCACCTGACGGCGGGAATGATCTTGGTCAATATGATTCCATTATTGGCCTGGTGCATGGGCGGGCATTACCTGTTGTGCACCGTAACACCTCGTGTACGGCAAATGATGGAGAGTTGCCAGATCGATTTCGAGCCTCTGCTGACCGCGGATCCAGCGCGCCTGGCCGACGATGGCGGCAAGAGCTGGGGAAGCTATTACGCCAAGTTGCCCGTGACGGGGTTCATCCGGGTCGACCCGCAACGTTCACGTTTCGCCGCCATGACGCTCAATACCTCATTCACTCAACTGCCCGGTGACATGCTGGCGAGGGCGCAGCCATGAGCGGCGGGTTTATCACTCAGCTACAACGGGCGTTGAAAGACAATCGCCAGGCCGTCTGTGCGGTTGACTGGTTGGAATCCGGCAAGGAGTCGGTGGCGCTGACTTATGGCGAGCTGGAGCACCGGGCCCTTAACCTGGCAGCCGAACTGCAGCGACGTTTCCCTGAGCCGGCCTACGGCGACCATGTGGTGCTGGGGATCGCAACGCGCAACAGCAGCGACTGGCTGGTCGCAGACCTGGCCTGCCTGTTCGCTGGAATTACCGCGCTGCCGCTGCCGCTGGCGTTCAGCCAATCCCAGGCTGAACACCTGGCGTCGCGTTGCGATGGATTTCTGGTGGATGCGGCAGGGCAGCGGACCTTGGTGCAGCGCTGGAAACTGAACTTTGCTGACAGCCGCCTGCGCCGCCTCAACGAGCCGGTGGTCGAGCAACCCTTGCTGCGGATGCCGGACGGCGAGGGTGACTGGATCTGCAAGATCATTCATACCTCGGGCACCACCAGCCGGCCAAAGGGCGTGCGCCTGAGCAACCAGGCGGTCGGCACGGTGCTGGCCTCGCTGCGCCAGAGCATGCCCGCCCATGCTCATCGGCGTTACCTGTCGCTGGTGCCTTTGAGTCTGCTGCTTGAGCAAGTCACCGCTGCTTACCTGCCACTGCTGGCGGGTGGGACCGTGCATTTCCTGCCGCCGGACGAAGCGTTGCTCGGCGAGCCAGGAGCGTCGGCACAGCGGCTGGTCGACTGGATCCTGCGCGTCCAGCCAACGGCCCTGACGGTGCCGCCGGTCATGGTCAATCGTTTCCTGGAGCAGGTGAACGAAGGCGGCGAGCAGGGCGAGCGACTGGCGCGTTACCTGCAATCGGGTGCGCATATCACCTGCGGCGGCGCGGCGGTGAGTATCGATGCCCTGCGCGGCTTGGCCGAGCAAGGCATCGAGGTGTACCAGGGCTACGGGCTTTCGGAGAACGCGTCGGTGGTCAGCGTGAACACCTTCGAACAGCAACGTCTGGGCAGTGTCGGCAGGCCGTTGCCCCATGTCCAGGTGCGGATCGGTGCCGACCAGACCATCGAGGTCAAGAGCAGCTCGCTGTTCAGCGGTTACTCGGGCACGGACCCCAGTGCTTGTTCCATGTCGGACGACGGCTGGATGGATACCGGTGACCTGGGCGCGCTGGATGCCGATGGCTACCTCTACGTGCACGGGCGCAAGAAGAACGTGATCTGCCTGCCCAATGGCCGCAACGTCAGCCCCGAGCAGGTTGAGCTGGAGTATCGCAAATACCCTGGCGTGAGCGACGCAGCGGTGTTTTTCGATGAGCAGCAAGGTCTGGTGGCGTTGCTGTGCGTCGAGTCGACGCCGGTGCGCGATGAATTGCTCGCCTGGTCGGCAGGACGCTTCTCCGACATCGAGCGACCGAACCGGCTTTGGTTGTTGACCCAGGATGATCCGCTGATCGAGCAACTCTACACCGTCACAGGGCGGCCCAAACGTGCCGATATCGCCACTGTTTTTTCCACGCTGCAAAGGAATGCATTCAATGAGTACACCTGCCTTTCACTTTGAAAACCCGGACGTCTCCATCGTTGAGTCGCGCCACTTCGCCAGTCTGGGCAAGGCTGAGTTGTATGAGCTGTTGGGACATTACGGTGTCGTGCTCTTTCGCAACTGTATTCACAGCGCCGAGGATTTCAGTGCGTACGTGAAGCAAAACAGTTCACGGTTGAGCCTGGATCCGGCCCGGGTCATGGTGGGTGGCGCGGCGCAGTTGGTGGATGCCGGGCACCAGGCGGTCGGGCTGCATTGCGAAAATGGTAACTCACCGTTCTGGCCGGACATGACGTGGTTCTATTGCCAGGAAGCACCGCGCAAGGGCTCGCAAACAACCTTGTGTGACGGCGAAAGGGTGCTGGAGAAGCTGTCCCCGGGCTGCCGCACGTTCTTTGAAGAGAACCCGATTCGCTACAGCCGCACCGTGGCGGGGGAGAAATGGCGCCGGCTGGTCTGTCATTACTCGCCAACGTTGTCGGACCCGGCGGCCGTCGTGATCGAGGATCTGTTGCAAATCATCGGTGACGACCCGCACACCCTGATTTCCTTCAACCCGGCCGATGACTCGATTCATTACGCCTTTAGCACGTCGGCGATCCTGACGTCCCCCTTCAGTCGGCGTCCGGCCTTTGCCAACAGCATTCTGGGGCCCTCCTTCAACTACGAGGCACCGGTCATCGATACGGTGGCCGGGCAGTCGATCCCTTCCGAATTCCTGGCTGAAATCACCGAGGTTTCCGCTCATTACACCTACGCGGTTGGCTGGCGTGACCACGACATGGTGATGATCGATAACCGGCGGGTCATGCACGGTCGGGAAACCATCGTCGACGAGCGTCGACGCATTTTCAACGCCTTGAGCTATCGCTGAGAGATGCCATGAAAAATAACAAACAGATTATCGGCGGGCAGTACGAGACCTACCTCGACGGTGAGGGCCGGCAGATCATTGACCTGACCGGCGGGTTTGGCTTCCAGGTGCCGCCCGTGATCGAGGCGGTCAACAGCCAGGCAGAGATCATGGGCCTGTCCAATCGGGTGCTGATGTCCGAACCGCTGATTGCCTTGTGCCGACGCCTGGCTGAGCTGTTGCCCGCACCGCTGGTCAGCTCTTACGTGTGCAGCTCCGGCGACGAAGCTTTCGAGGGGGCCTTGAAGTTGTGCAAAGGGCTCAAACCCAAGGGCAACACCATTGTGTTTATCCAGGGCGGCGATTATGGCTCGCTGACGTACGGGCGCTGCCTCAATGCCGCCCAAGGCGACCTGGGTGTCCAGGCCTTCCTGGGGTTCAAGCGGGTGGCTATCCGTCACCTGGCTGACCTGGATACGGTGGATTGGAGCGATTGTTTTGCGGTGTGCCACAGCAACACCCGTACGGACGCCAACGGTCGTCTGCAGTTGCTCGACGCGGATTTGATCGAGCACTTGCATGCCCGCGCGGCAAAAGCGTCGGCGCCGGTCATCGCGGTCGATACCCACAGTTGCCTCGGCAGCCTGGGTTCGCTGTTCGGTTTCCAACGCTATCGTCCGATTCCGGACATTGTTGTACTCGGCGGGCCCCTGGGCGGCAGTGCCATTCCCATCGGCACTTATACCTGCAGCGAGCGCATGGCCTGGCAGGTCTACGGGCGCAGCAGCCCGGCCAAACACGGCAGCACCACCGCCGGTAATCCAATGGCCTGCGTGGCGGCCCTGGCCGCACTGGATTACGTGCAGGCCCACGACTCGCCCCGGCACTGTCAGGAAAACGGCCAGTACCTGGCGCAAGCCCTTGCGCCATGGGGGGCCGTGGCCGTGGGCGCCTGGGTCAGCGTGCCCCTGGCCGACGACCTGCAACCGGCGGTGCTGTGCGAGGCGCTTTACCAGCGGGGTGTCTATGTCAGTACGCCCCGTGGCCGCGAAGTGATCTTGCGCTGCCCGATCACTGCACGCCCCGAGCAGATCCAACGTGCCGCACTCATCATCAAGGAGACGTTAAGCCATGTCCTTACTCAGGCCGCATGAACAACTGCTGGATGACTGCCAGCGCCACTGGAGCGCCTCGGCGGCCAAGCTGTATCGCCTTGGCAAGACCACTGTCGAGCAGCAGGCCGATGGCATCCACGTCACCGACCACACCGGCAAGCGCTTCATCGATTGCGCGTGCAGCTATGGGGTGTTTATCGTCGGGCATCGCAACCCGATGGTGCGTGATCGGGTGCAGGCGCAATTGAATCAGTTGGCCTGGGTGCCGGAAGGCCGGCGCCATCCGCTGCAGGATACCTTGTCCGAGCGGCTGTGCCAGTTGGTGCCGGGGGAGTGGGGCGACGTGCAGTTCATGGTCTCGGGGGCCGAAGCCGTCGAGCAGAGCCTGCGCTATGTGCTACGGATCCAGCCCCAACGGCGTGGCATTGTGGTGATGAGCGGTTCCTACCACGGCAAGACCCTGGCGGCGATGAGCATCCTGGGCCAGCAGCAGAACCATGGCAGTTATGGCATTGATCCTCCCGAAGTGACCTGCGTGCCCTACGGTGACTTCGCTGCGTTGCAAAAGGCCGTGGGCGA
This sequence comes from Pseudomonas medicaginis, assembly GCF_965119365.1. Lineage (NCBI taxonomy): Bacteria > Pseudomonadati > Pseudomonadota > Gammaproteobacteria > Pseudomonadales > Pseudomonadaceae > Pseudomonas > Pseudomonas medicaginis. The sequence continues at coordinate 5,908,995 of NZ_OZ221631.1, read as the reverse complement.
GGGCGTGTGTGCGGTGTACGTCGAGCCGATTCTGGGCGGGGCTCATTTGCAGGTGCCGCCGGTGGGGTATATGGCCAACATCCGGGCCCTGTGCGACGCCACCGGCACCCTGTTGGTGGCCGATGAAATCCAGACCGGGTTCGGTCGCTGCGGCAAGTGGTTCGCCGTGCAATACGATGATGTCGTGCCCGACATCATGATTCTTTCCAAGGGTTTGACTGGCGGCTACACCTCGTTTGCCTGCGCCATGTACAGCCAGCGTCTGGCCACCCAGTACCCCCTCGGCGATATCGAGCCGGATACGCGAACCAACGGCGGGCATCCGGTCGCGTGCGCGTCGGCACTTGCGGCCATCGATTACATCGAGCAAAACAATCTGGTGGCGTTATCCCGGATCAACGGCGGCATGTTGCGCCACGGCCTGCAACGATTGGCCTTGCGCTACCCGCACATTGTCGAGGACGTGCCGGGCGTCGGCTTGATGACGGGGCTGCGCCTGCGTGGCTCGGTCTATGAAGCCTTGATGAGCATGGAGCTGGGCAAGCGTGGCGTGCATGCCGGGCATTCGATGAATGAGAAGGCCGAACGCCCGGTGCTGCGCTTCTATCCGCCGTTGAATATCGAACCCGAAGCGTTGCGGCATGTCCTGGTGATGATCGAAGAGGCTCTGGAAGCCATCGACCAGCGTCCGGCACTGGCGGTGAAGGCGTTTTCCCTGGTGGTGCGCAATATGTATCAGTTGCCCAATAAGTGGCTGCGCAACAAGGAGGCGTCGTGAGTATGTTCAACCCCGACACGCTGACTTTGCGGGAAATGGCCAGTCTGCTGCGCCGTGGCGTGCTGACCAGCGTGACATTGCTGGAGTTTTACCTGCAACGCATTGCCGAGCGTAACCGGCAGATCAATGCCTTGATCCAACTGGCGCCGGTGGAGGAACTGCGGCGCCAGGCTCGTGAGGCGGATGAGATGGCGCGCATCGGTCAGATCAGCGGTCCGCTGCATGGCATTCCCATCACCGTCAAGGATGTCCTTCATGTTCGCGGATTCAAGATGTCCCGCGGCGTGGGAGAACTGATGGGGGATGTCAGCCATGAAGATGCGACGGCTGTCGCCCGACTCCGGCAGGCCGGCGCGCTCATCCTCGGCATCAGCAATGTGCCCGAACTGTGCATGGCCTTCGAAACCGAGAACCTGATCTACGGACGCACCCTCAACCCCCACGATCTGCTCCGCTCGGCGGGAGGCAGCAGTGGCGGTGAAGCGGCCGCCATCGCCGCTGGGTGCTCGCCAGCGGGACTGGCGTCCGATGCGTGCGGCAGTGTGCGGATTCCGGCGCACTTCAATGGTGTCTGCGGCCTGAAACTGACCCAGGGACGGGTGCCGTTGACCGGCCAGTTTCCCAACGACCGTTCCGGGCTATTTCACCTGACCTCGGCCTTTGGCGTGATGGGGCGCTATGTCGATGACCTGGCGCTGCTCGGTCCACTGATCAGCGGTGCCGACGGCCATGACCCGGACACCGTCGATGTGCCGTTCGCTGCCAGTGAGCCCCTGGCCGACCTGCGTGTCGCGCTGTTCTCGGCATCGAGCCGAGCCCCCGTCAGTGCGGCGGTGAGCCAGGTGTTGCAGCAGGTCGAACGGTGCTTGAGCCCCGTGGTGTCGCAGGTGAGCGCGGTCGCGCCGCCGATGCTCGATGAAGCCTGCGATGTCCTGTGGCGGGTGTTCATCACGGGCGCCGACGCCGGACGCAGCTGGCGGCGTTTGTTCGAGTCCATGAACAAGCGCAGCTTTACTCCGGCGATCGCTCAGTTGCTGGACATGAGCGAGGCCGTGGAGTTGAGCGTGGATGAAGTCAAGCGCGACTGGATCATGATCGATACCTTCCGCTATCAATTGGCGAAGTTCTTCAAGCAGCACGATCTGTTCATCTGCCCGGTCTTTCCGGATGTCGCGTTCCGCCATGGGGAGTCCCTGGAGGACCGCGATCGGTATGCCTTCGTATTCCCGTTCAGTCTCAGCGGCTCCCCCGCCGTGGTGATCCGCGCCGGCGTTGACCCGTCCACCGGGATGCCCATCGGCATTCAGATTGTCGGGCCTCACTGGCAGGAAGAACGGTTGTTGGCGGTGGCGGCTTTCCTTGAGCGGGAGCTGGAGCGTTGGAGCCCGGTCTCGCCTCGCCCGGTATCGACGTACTGAGGGGGCTCAAGCCGTAACGGTTCTGGCATTACGGCTGCTGACCACCAGTGCCAGCATGCCGCCGCCCACCAGCGCAGCACCGATGATCTCGATCATCATCGGTTGCTGCCTGAGCCAGAACCAATTCAGCAGGGTGACGAACAGGGTGTTGAGGTAAACGTAGGAAATCACCGTGGAGGGGGAGATCACCCCGATTGCCCGATGCAGCAGCCAGAACGTGGCGAGGGTGCCGAACAAGGCCAGGTACACCAGCCAGCCGATGTCCAGCGTCGACAACTGCAGGCCGCTGCGCCACCCGCCGCTGGCCAGGCAGAACACCAGCAGGAACAGCGAACCGAACAGCATGTTCCAGAACGTCATCGCCACCGGATCACGGCCCTGCAACGCTGTTGCCTTGAAGCGTTGGCTCAGCGGCGAATACAACGCCATCGCCAGGCAACCGGCACCGAACACCAGCACCGGATAAAGCGCCGGCATTTGCCCCGGGGCCGAGCCCTTGAGCGTCAGCAACACTGCGCCGACTGCCGCCACCAACATGGGCAGCAAGCGGGTCTTGAGGCTGGGACTGGGCAGCAGGAATACCTCGAAAAACAAGGTCATCAAAGGCACTAGCGTGTACAGCGTCGCGGTGTTGACCGCAGAGGTGTAGCGCAGCGCTTCGAACAACGAACCAAAGTAAGTCGCCAACAGCAGGCCGAGCACGGCGTGGGCCAGCAGGCCCCGAATGGAAATGGGCGAGGTGTTTTTCAGGAGCAGCAGCGGCAGGAACATCAGCGCCGAAAACAGCAGCCGCAGGCCTGTGAGCAGGATCGGGTCGATCGTCTGGCTGACCTGGGCCGCGGCAAAGAACGACGAGGCGATCAGCATCGCCCAAATGAGCATGCCCCAGTGAGCGGCGGCAAAACCGACGTTTTTCATCAAGGTCTTATTCCTGTGGTGTGGGTCGGAACGTCATGATGGACAAAACGGTCTGCCGTCACGGATGAACTGTCAAAACCGGGGCTGCATCCGCTGCGGCCCCCGGTATTTGTGTAGGCGGCTGTCTCGCCGTCTAGCTGATGTGTCGCGCGTATTGCTTGGGATTGAAGCGCAGCACCATCAGGAGCATCACCGCCATGACGGCGGTGAGTGACCACCAGGCCCATTCGAAGCTGCCCAACTGATCGCGGATCATCCCGGCAATCAATGGCGAAAGCCCGGCGATCAGGTAGCCGATGCCTTGCACGAACGCCGTCAGGCCACCGGCACGTCGCGGGTTGTCCAAGTGGTCGAGGGACACGATCAAACTCATCGGGAACAGGCCGCCGATGCCCAGGCCCAACAAGCAAGGCCACAACAGGCTGAAGCGTTCCGGGCTGAGGATCAGGCCGCTGAAGCCGCCGATGATCAGCGCCAGTAACACGGCCAGGACCAGGCGTTTATCCCGGCTACGGTTGGCAATCGCAGGGGTGACGAGGCCGGACAGCACTTCCATCGCCGTGAGGAACCCCAACAGCAGGCCCGCGTGTTGCTCACTCCAACCCTTCTCCACGTAGTACGGGGCCAGCCAGGCCAGTACGCAGGTGTAGGAGGCGGTGCCCAGGCCGAAGAAAATCGCCAGCAACCAAGCCCGGGAGTTGCTGAAGAATGACTCGTGCTGCCGGACAGGGGCTTCGGGTAACGGTGTCACGGCTGAGCGCTGGGCATACCAGCAACCCAGGGCAACCAACGCCAACAACGCCCAGATCGCCAGACCGATGCGCCAACTGCCGGTCTGCGACAGGACAAATGGCGAAAACGATGCTGCAAGCGCGGCCCCGCCCATGATCGACGTGACGTACAGGCCCATGAACAGCGAGACGTTGTCGGCGTAGCGCGACTTGATCAGCGCCGGCATCACCGCCTGGATCAGCGCGATGCCGAGCCCCGCCAAAACGGCACTGACGATCAGCTCGACGGCGCTGTCCAGGTACAAGCGCGAGGCGGTGGCGATGCCAATGATCAACAGCGACAGCACGATGGTGCGGTGTTCACCGATGCGCAGGGCGATGCGCATGCCCAGGAACATCGCCAGGCCCATGGCCATGACCGGCAACATGGTCAGCAGCGAGGCGGTGCTGAAGCTCAGGGGGACGTCGCCGCGAATGGCTGACAGCAACGGCCCGACGGCGGCCATCGAGGGCCGCAGGTTCAGCGCCACCAACACGATGCTGACCATCAGCCAGACGGCATGGGTGCTTGAGGTTCGAACGTTTTCCATAACAGAGCCTTGGTTAACAAAGGGTCATTTAGGCTGGGGCGGCCTGTTATGGGCAAACTGAAAACTGGCGGGGAGTATTGAAAAATTAAATGCTGTAGGTAATGGTCATCAGCGAAGGGGTCAGAGTTTTTGTGGCGAGGGGATTTATCCCCGCTGGACTGCGAAGCAGACCTGAAAAGTATGGACGCAACTTGCCTGACACACCGAGCGCTCAGGCTTGGGGGGCGCTTCGCAACCCAGCGGGGATAAATCCCCTCGCCACACTGTAGCTCACAGCCTCTTATTCCATCCCCGGGCTCAACGTCCCCAGCCAAGCCACCAACCCCAGGATGACCACCGCCACGGCGAACTCCAGGACCATGCTGCGTCGCAGGGCATTCACTGCCACGCCGTGCCCGCCGGTCTGTCGGGCCTGTTCCAGCAGCGGGCTCAGGTGAAAACGGTTCAACGCGGCGAACACCAGCATGGCTGCGAACAAAAGGAGCTTGAGCGCCAGCAACTGACCATAGGTGCTGTCGAGCAGCCCTGTGACGCTGGCGCCGACGATGAACAGGTAATTGACCACTCCCGTCACGCTGATGATCGCCACGATCACCGCCCCGGCGATTTCAAACCCGGTCAATGTCCGGGCCAGCACCGCCAGCCGAGGTTCAGCCTGGCGAAGCAACAGGACAAACGCGGCCAAGGCACCGACCCAACCACCTGCCGCCCACAGGTGCAGGAAATCGGTGATGAAGTGCCAGTGACGGCGTGCGCCTTCGTCCATGGCGCCGTGGCCTGTCCAGGCCAATGTCGCCAGCGCCACGGCCCCGCACAGCGCGACCAGGCCTAGGCTGGCAGTCGGCCATCGGTGATTGAGCGTCACGGCGATACCGGCCAGCAGCAGCGCCGCCATGCGCAGGGTCCACGTAAGGCCGACCTCGGTCTCCACCACCATCATTTCAATGTGTGGCCACAGTTCGGCCCACGCCGACACACCGCTCATGGCCCAGGCCATGCACGCCATGGCCGCCAGGGAGAGCAACCCGCCCAGCGCCGCCGTGGTCAGCAGCAGCGGCGTGAAAGACAAGTGCGCACCCGAGACCCGCTCCTGGCCTCGCAGGCTATAGAGCCCGAACGCGGCCAGGCCGAACAGCAACATCAGATCCAAATACAGGGCAAAACGCAGGGCGATGTTGATCGAGTCGCTCATCAACTCACTTCACCTTGAACGTGACGTTACCGGTGATCGGGTGCGTGTCGGACGACACCGCGCGCCACTGGACCTGATAGGTGCCGGCGGTGAGGGGGCCGTTCGGGACAATGACCATGGTTTTCGGGTCATCGCTGCCGGAGACCTTGGCTGGCATGGGCATGGGCGAATGCGCCGCCATGCCGGGCATCTCGGTCATCATCAGCTTGGCACCGGAAAACTTGGTCATCAGGTTTTCGGAAAAGTGCAGTTCGATCTTTGCCGGTGCCGCACCTTCGGCGCCCTCGGCGGGGGTAGAGGACAGCAGTTTCGGGTGGGCCTGGGCCAGGCCACTGACCAGCAGGCCGGTGGACAAGGCGACAGCAACAACAGCGGTTTTGATGAGTGACATGCAAGGACTCCTACAGCTCGGTTTTTAGTTTTGAGTGAAACAGGTCAGTGGCTCAGAACCACATGCGCACGCCCAACACCAGGCGGGCTTCGCTGCGGTCTTCGCCTTCTTCCCGGGCGTAGTCGGCGGTGTTGCCGTAGACCCGATTCCAGGTGACGCCAATGTAGGGGGCGAATTCGCGGCGTATTTCATAACGCAGCCGTACGCCGAGTTCGGTGTCCGACAGCCCTGAGCCGACACCGCGGGCGGGGTCGTTCTTGCCATAGAAGTTGACCTCGGCGGTGGGCTGCAGGATCAACCGATTGGTGAGCAAGATGTCGTAGTCACCTTCCAGCCGCGCCGCGCTCTGGCCACCTTCGCCGATGAACGCGGTGGCCTCGGCTTCGAAGTTGTACAGCGCCATGCCTTGCACGCCGAAGGCGGCCCAGGTTTGCGCATCGCCCGGCTTGAAGTCCTGGCGTACGCCGGCCACCACGTCCCACCAAGGACTGATGGCGTGGCCCCACAGGGCCTGAAGTTCCGCCTCTTCGGTCCTGCCGTTGAGGCGTTCACCTTCGGAGCGCAGCCACAAACGGTCGATGTCGCCGCCGATCCAGCCCGAGGCATCCCAGCTCAGGGCGCTGCCGTCATCGGCGTCTTGCCACTCCAGCTGGTCGATGAGGAAAAACGAATGGATGGCGCTGTCATGCACCGCGTGTCCGCCATGATCCTCGTAGACGGCGGCGCGGTCGGCGGCAGTCAGTTCCGGGATCGGCGTGCGGCTGGTGGTCGGCGCTGATTGCATGGGTTCCATGCCTTGCATCGAATCCATACCTTGCATCTGGCTATGGTCCATCCCGGGCATCTGGCTGTGATCCATGCCTTGCATGTCGTTGCCCGCCGCCCAGGCCGAGGTGGTGGCGCCGAGGGTCAGGCTGGCAATGAGTGCCATGGGGTATTGAAAAACAGTGGTCATGGTCGGCTCCTCATTCCTGCACCCGAACTTCACGGAACATCCCCATCTCCATGTGAAACAGCAGATGACAGTGGTACGCCCAGCGCCCGAGGGCATCGGCGGTGACGCGATAGCTGCGCTTGGCGCCCGGTGGCACGTCGATGGTGTGCTTGCGCACCATGAACTGGCCGTTCTCGTCCTCCAGATCGCTCCACATGCCGTGCAGGTGGATGGGGTGGGTCATCATGGTGTCGTTGATCAGCACGATGCGCAGTCGCTCGCCGTACTTGAGCAGCAGCGGCGCGGCGTCGGAAAATTTCACGCCGTTGAACGACCAGACGAATTTCTCCATGTGCCCGGTCAGGTGCAGCTCGATCGTACGGCCCGGCTCGCGGCCGTCGGGGTCGGGGAAGGTGCTGCGCAGGTCTGAGTAGGTCAGCACTTTGCGGCCGTTGTCGCGCAGCCCCATGCCCGGGTCGTCGAGCTTGGGCTTGACGCTCATGGCCTGCATATCTACCAGGGGGTTGCCTTTCTCGGTGTCGGGGTGCGACAGCATGCCGTCCATGCCTTGCATGGCACCGTGATCCATCCGGGCCATGTCGCCCATGCCCTGCATCTGGCTATGATCCATACCTTGCATCTGGCTGTCGTCCATCCCGGCCATGCCCTGCATCGAGCCGTGGTCCATGCCGCTCATTTGCCCCATGTCGCCCATGCTGCCGTGGTCCATGCCACCCATGCCCATGTCGTCCATGGTCACCAATGGCCGCGGGTCCAGGGACGGCACCGGTGCCGACAACCCGGCCCTGGCCGCGAGGGTGCCGCGGGCATAGCCGGTGCGGTCCATGGATTGGGCGAACAGGGTGTAGGCCTCCTGGGTCGGTTCGACGATGACGTCATAGGTTTCGGCCACGGCGATCCGGAACTCATCGACACTCACCGGTTTGACGTATTGTCCGTCGGACGCCACCACCGTCATCTTCAGGCCGGGAATGCGCACGTCGAAATAGCTCATGGCCGAGCCGTTGATAAAGCGCAGGCGAAGACGCTCGCCAGGCTTGAACAGGCCAGTCCAGTTCATGTCCGGCGCCTGGCCGTTCATGAGGTAGGTGTAGGTGGCGCCACTGACATCGGCCAGGTCGGTGGGATTCATCTTCATCTCGGCCCACATCTTGCGGTCGGCCACCGTGCTGGCCCAGCCGTTCTTGCCCACATCGTCAATGAAGTCGCCGACGGTGCGTTTGTTGTAGTTGTAGTAGTCCGACTGTTTCTTGAGCTTGCGAAGGATGTTGCCGGGGTCTTCATCGGTCCAGTCGGTGAGCATCACCACATAGTCCCGTTCGTACTGGAAGGGATCCGGTTCCCTGGCGTCGATCACCAGCGGGCCGTAGACCCCGGACTGCTCCTGGAAACCGGAATGGCTGTGGTACCAGTAGGTGCCGTTCTGCCGGACCTTGAACTGATACACGTACATGCCGTCCGGTTCGATGCCCTTGAAGCTCAGCCCCGGAACGCCGTCCATGTTGGCCGGCAGCACGATGCCGTGCCAGTGGATGGAGGTGGTGTCCTTCAAGCGATTGCGCACCCGCAGGGTCACCGTGTCGCCTTCACGCCAGCGCAGCAGTGGGCCGGGGATGCCGCCATTGATGGTCTGGGCGGTGCGGGGGCTGCCGGTGAAATTGACCGGGCTTTCGCCGATGAACAAGTCGAACTCGGTGCCGCTCAGTACGTTGGGTTGGCCCGGGCCGGTGACGGCCCAGACGGGCGCGCGCCACAAGCCCAGGCCGCCGAGGATGCCACCGGCAGCCAGGCCCTTTACGAAGGTTCGCCGGGAAGTGTTTGTTTGCATGGGTTGAAAGTCCGTCCGTCGATTCGCAGCGAACACCGGTTCCCCGGTGTCGCGTTGAAAAGAAGATGACATAAGCCGGCGGAGCGGGTGATTACATTTCAGTCAGCTTGCCGGGGGCGAGCACCAGGTGACGCTTTTGTGGCGAGGGCCTCCGGTCTTGGGATTGGACGCAGGTCAGAATGATCTTTTGCATCGACGGGATATTCTGTAGCCTTGCCGGCTTCACGCTGTCCCGTGCCTGATTGATACCCACTTTCCCGGCGGTACCCGAGTGGTCCGGAGCCGGGTGTATACTCGACTTTCGCGCTAAACGCGCTTGCAGGTCTTGCGAACATGACGCAAATTTCCGAACGCCTTCTGGTCCAGGCTCACCTCGACGCCAAGCAGCCCAAGCCGCTGACGGCCGAGCAAGAGGCCTGGTACCGCGCCGCCATCGCCGCCGAGCTCAAGGCTCAGGACGCGGTGCTGGTGGCCCACTTCTACTGCGACCCGATCATCCAGGCCCTGGCCGAGGAGACCGGTGGCTGCGTGTCCGACTCCCTGGAAATGGCCCGTTTCGGCAATGCCCACCCGGCCAAGACCGTGGTCGTGGCCGGGGTCAAGTTCATGGGGGAAACCGCCAAGATCCTCAACCCCGAAAAACGCGTGTTGATGCCGACCCTGGAAGCCACTTGCTCCCTGGACCTGGGCTGTCCGGTGGATGAGTTCTCGGCGTTCTGCGACCAGCATCCGGAGCGCACCGTGGTGGTCTATGCCAACACTTCGGCGGCGGTCAAGGCCCGGGCCGACTGGGTGGTGACATCCAGTTGCGCGTTGGAAATCGTCGAGAGCCTGATGGACAACGGCGAGACGATCATCTGGGGGCCGGACAAGCACCTTGGCACCTACATCCAGCGCAAGACCGGCGCCGACATGCTGCTCTGGGACGGTGCCTGCATCGTCCACGAAGAGTTCAAGTCCAAGCAGTTGGAAGACATGAAGGCGCTGTATCCGGACGCCGCGATCCTGGTGCACCCGGAGTCGCCGACGTCGGTGATCGAACTGGCGGATGCCGTGGGCTCCACCAGCCAGCTGATCGCCGCGGCCCAGACCCTGCCGAACAAGACGCTGATCGTCGCCACTGACCGGGGCATTTTCTACAAGATGCAGCAGCTGTGCCCGGACAAGGTCTTCATCGAAGCCCCTACCGCCGGCAACGGCGCGGCGTGCCGCAGTTGCGCGCACTGCCCATGGATGGCCATGAATACCCTGGAGCGCACGCTCAAGAGCTTGCAGGAAGGCGCCAACGAGATCTTCGTCGACCCGGCGCTGATCCCCCAGGCGATTCGTCCGCTCAAGCGCATGCTGGACTTCACCCAGGCGGCGCGGATGAAGCTGGCGGGCAATGCCTGAAGCTGACGAAGATATTGAGACTTGCGGAGCTTTTTGTGGCGAGGGGATTTATCCCCGCTGGGGCGCGAAGCGGCCCTCTCTATTCCCTCTGACACTACGCGGTGTCAAGTTTGGGGGCTGCTTCGCAGCCCAGCGGGGATAAATCCCCTCGCCACAAATGTATTTCAACTTTTCTGATTAGGTGGCTTCAGTTGGTCTTCTTGGGAATTCGCACCAGTTGCGTATCCGAGTAGATGTCATGCCAACTGCGCTGGCGCTTGTCGAACAGCGCCCAGATGAAGCCCAGCCCCACCAGCAGCAGTGACGCGATCGACACCACGAACCGCAACAGCGCCTGCCACAGGCTGATGGCGGTGCCATCGGCGTTCTGTACGCGGATGCACCACACCTGCATGCCCAGGGTCTGGCCGTTGTGGGTCCAGAACTTGGCGAAGAAGCCGAACAGCACGAACAGCAGCACGGTGGACAGCAGCGGGTCGCCGTCCAGTGCGCCGGCTTCGGTCAGGACGCGCATTTTTTCTTCGCCGATGATCGCCATCTGGATCATCTTGTAGGCGCCACTGGTGACGATCAGCAGCGCCGTGCACAGCAAGAAGTCATAGAACATCGCGGCCAGGCGACGACCCAGGCCGGCGGGAGGAAAGTCGCCCTGGGGGGTGAGCAGGTGTTTCGGCATGACGGCCTCGGATGAAAAAAGAAGCCATTTTACGGATTTACGCCCATAAAAAAGCCCCTGATATCAATCAGGGGCTTTTTAGTGTGCGAAAGCCTTAGGCTTCTGCTTGAACCTCGTCAGCCTGCATGCCTTTCTGGCCCTGCACGGCAACGAAAGTGACTTTCTGGCCTTCTTTCAGGCTCTTGAAGCCGTTGCCCTGAATGGCGCGGAAATGCACGAACAGATCCGGACCGCTTTCAGGCGTGATAAAACCAAAACCCTTCTCGTCGTTGAACCACTTGACGGTACCGCTCTGACGTTGAGACATTTTCTTATTTCCTTTGACGCTAAAATTGATGACAGCCTCTTTCACACGAAAGAGTACTGGGGCTGGGTTGCAGGAAAGTAAGAGACGTCGAACGGGATGTAGCGAACTTCATAAGCTACTGCCCAGGTCACGATTCCAAGCGACCCATGCAAACACAGTGACCAAACTCTACGCCAACTTCGAATGAAAAAACAACCCCCCGGAAGGCCCCGTATTTGCTCAGCTTGCCAGCATTTACGCCGCTTGCGGAGCAGGGCTTGTCGATAGGCTAGTTCAATTGTTTGCGCTCGTTATAAGGTTGGTTGATGTTCTAAAGATATGCACCTTTTTATGGCGGTTGCGTGACACATTAGTGCACGTATAACGCAACCGCGTTACTTATAGAAACAACCAATCAACCACGGTAGTAGCGCTGTGGAACGAATGGCATTTTGCTTACAAGCAAAGGCACCTTTTTCCCACGCACGATGGCCCAGACCGGCGTATCCAGTGTCACATAAGCACTGTCCAGGTAACCCATCGCCAACGGAGCGCCCAAGGTCGGGCCGAAACCGCCGCTGCACACCGCGCCAATGATCTCGCCCGCTTCGTTGACGATCTCCGCGCCTTCACGCACCGGTGTGCGTTCCTGGGGCAGCAGGCCGACACGTTTGCGGTTCACGCCGCCCTGTTGTTGGGCGAACACAGCCTCAGCCCCGGGGAAACCACCGGCGCGGGCGCCGTCGGCGCGGCGCACTTTGGAGATGGCCCACAGCAGGCTGGCTTCGATCGGCGTCGTCTCGGTGTTCATGTCGTGGCCGTAGAGGCACAGGCCGGCTTCCAGGCGCAGGGAGTCACGGGCGCCGAGGCCGATGGCCGCGACTTCCGGTTCGGCCAGCAGGGCGCGGGCCAGTTTTTCCGCATCGGCGGCGGGGACGGAGATTTCGAAACCGTCTTCACCGGTGTAGCCCGAACGGCTGACAAGACAGTCCACGCCCAGCAGCGTGACACGCTGGAACTGCATGAAGGTCATCTTCGCCACGTCCGGCGCCAGGCGGGCAAGCACAGTGACGGCGGCCGGGCCTTGCAGAGCGAGCAGGGCACGGGCTTCGAACAGCGGCTCGATCTTGCACTGCGCGCCAATGTGGGCTTGCAGGTGAGCCAGGTCCTGATCCTTGCAGGCGGCGTTGACCACCAGGAACAGTTCGTCATTGCCCAGGTTGGCGACCATCAGGTCGTCGAGGATGCCGCCGTTCTCGTTGGTGAACATGGCGTAGCGCTGCATGCCCACCGGCAGGTCGATGATGTCCACCGGCACCAGGCTTTCCAAGGCCTTGGCAGCGCCTGCGCCGGTCAGGCGGATCTGGCCCATGTGGGACACGTCGAACATCCCGGCCTGGCCGCGGGTGTGCTGGTGTTCCTTCATCACGCCCAACGGGTATTGCACCGGCATGTCGTAGCCGGCGAACGGCACCATGCGGGCGCCGAGTTCGAGGTGCAGGGCGTGCAGCGGGGTTTTCAACAGTTGTTCGGTGGACATAGCAACTCCTGGAAAATGAAAATGGCGCGCGTCAGCATTCGATGATGTTGACCGCCAGACCGCCGCGGGCGGTCTCCTTGTATTTGCTTTTCATGTCGGCGCCGGTCTGGCGCATGGTGCGGATGACTTTGTCGAGGGAGACGAAGTGATGCCCGTCGCCGCGCATGGCCATGCGGACCGCGTTGATGGCTTTCACCGAACCCATGGCGTTGCGTTCGATGCAGGGCACCTGCACCAGGCCGCCGATCGGGTCGCAGGTCAGGCCGAGGTTGTGTTCCATGCCGATTTCGGCGGCGTTTTCCACTTGCTGCACGGTGCCGCCGAGCACTTCGCACAGGGCCCCGGCGGCCATGGAACAGGCCACGCCCACTTCACCCTGGCAACCGACCTCGGCGCCGGAGATGGAGGCGTTTTCCTTGTACAGGATGCCGATGGCAGCGGCGGTCAGCAGGAAGCGCACTACGCCATCCTCGTTGGCACCGGGGATAAAGCGCATGTAGTAATGCAGCACGGCCGGGATGATCCCCGCCGCCCCATTGGTCGGGGCGGTGACGACGCGCCCGCCATAGGCGTTTTCTTCGTTGACGGCCAAGGCATACAGGTTGACCCAGTCCAGCACCGACAGCGGGTCGCGCAGGGCGGCTTCGGGGTTCTTGCACAATTGGCGGTGCAACGCCGCGGCCCGGCGCTTGACCTTCAGCCCGCCCGGCAGAATCCCTTCGTTGCGACAGCCCGCCGCCACGCAATCCTGCATCACCTGCCAGATCTTCAACAGGCCGGCGCGGGTCTCGGCCTCGGGGCGCCAGGCGCTTTCGTTGGTCAGCATCACCTGGCTGATAGACAGGCCATAGGTGGTGCAATGGCCCAGCAGATCCTTGGCACTCTTGAACGGGAAGGTCAGGGGTGTGACGTCTTCGACGATGCGGTCGGCACCGGCGGCGTCTTCATCCACGACAAAGCCGCCGCCGACCGAATAGTACTCGCGGCTGCGCACTTGCAGGCCGGCGGCATCGAAGGCGCGGAAGATCATGCCGTTGGGGTGGAAGGGCAGCGGCTTGCGGATCATCGCCAAGTGCAGCTTTTCGTTGAATTCAATGACGTGTTCGCCGAGCAGGTTCAGGCGACCGCTGCTGCGGATCTCCTGGAGCCGGGCGTTCACCGTTTCGGTGTCCACGGTGTCGGGGTGCTCGCCCTCCAGGCCCAGTAGCACGGCCTTGTCACTGCCGTGGCCCTTGCCGGTGGCGCCGAGCGAGCCGTAGAGCTCGACCTTGACGCTGGTAATGCTTTCAAGCAAATCGTCACGGCGCAGCCCCTCGGCGAAACGGGCAGCGGCACGCATCGGGCCGACGGTATGGGAGCTGGAAGGGCCGATACCGATCTTGAACAGGTCGAACACGCTTAACGACATGGTGTTTCTCCGGTTTCTTTTTATGAAGATCGACGGTTATGAAATGGGGCACAGGCTCCTTTGTGGGAGCGAGCTTGCTCGCGATAGCGGAGTGTCAGTCAACATTTCTGTCAGCTGTCACACCGCTATCGCGAGCAAGCTCGCTCCCACAGGGAGATGTGGTTTCCTTGAGAAAGTGACCTTGCACAAGGTTCGCGGTGTTGTTGAGAGGAGCGAGCAAGCCCGCCCCTCCACAGGTCAAGCGTAGCTTTCGATCGACGGGCAGGCGCAGACCAGGTTGCGGTCGCCGAACACGTTGTCGACCCGGCCCACGGGCGGCCAGTACTTGCCTTCGATCAACGACGCCACCGGGTACACCGCCTGTTCGCGGCTGTAAGGGTGGGTCCACTCACCGACGAGTTCCGCCGCGGTATGCGGGGCGTTCTTCAGTGGGTTGTCGTCTTTGTCCAGGCTGCCGTTTTCCACTGCGCGGATTTCTTCGCGGATGCAGATCATGGCGTCGCAGAAGCGGTCCAGTTCTTCCTTGGATTCGCTTTCGGTCGGTTCGATCATCAGCGTGCCCGCCACCGGGAACGACATGGTCGGGGCGTGGAAACCGAAGTCGATCAGGCGCTTGGCCACGTCATCGACACTGATGCCGCTGCTGTCCTTGAGCGGGCGCAAATCGAGGATGCACTCGTGGGCCACCAGGCCGTTGCTGCCGGAGTAGAGCACCGGGTAGTGCTCTTCCAGGCGACGGGCGATGTAGTTGGCGTTGAGGATCGCCAGTTGCGAAGCGCGCTTGAGGCCCGCGCCGCCCATCATGCGAATGTACATCCAGGTGATCGGCAGGATGCTCGCGCTGCCGAATGGCGCCGCGCACACCGCGCCTTCCTTGCGTTCCATGTTCGCGTGGCCTGGCAGGAAAGGCGCCAGGTGCGACTTGACGCCAATCGGGCCGACGCCCGGGCCGCCACCACCGTGAGGGATGCAGAAGGTCTTGTGCAGGTTCAGGTGCGACACGTCGCCGCCGAACTTGCCCGGCGCGCAGAGGCCGACCATGGCGTTCATGTTGGCGCCGTCGATGTACACCTGGCCGCCGTTGTCATGAATGATGCCGCAGATTTCACGGATGCCTTCTTCGAACACACCGTGGGTGGACGGGTAGGTGATCATCAGCGCCGCGAGGTGTTCGCGGTGCTCGATGGCCTTGGCCCGCAGGTCTTCGATGTCGACGTTGCCACGGGCATCGCAGGCGGTCACGACCACGCGCATGCCGGCCATGTTGGCGGTGGCCGGGTTGGTGCCATGGGCCGAAGACGGGATCAGGCAGATGTCGCGACGGTCTTCGCCACGGCTCTGGTGGTAAGCGCGGATTGCCAGCAGGCCGGCGTATTCACCTTGGGAGCCGGCGTTGGGTTGCAGCGAAACGGCGTCGTAGCCGGTGGCTGCGCAGAGCATGGCCTCCAGCTCGTCGGTCAGTTGCTGGTAGCCAGCGCTCTGCTCGGCCGGTGCGAACGGGTGCAGGGCGCCGAACTCGGCCCAGGTCACCGGGATCATTTCGCTGGCGGCGTTGAGTTTCATGGTGCAGGAACCCAGCGGGATCATGGTGCGATCCAGGGCCAGGTCCTTGTCGGCGAGTTTGCGCAGGTAACGCATCAGCTCGGTTTCGGAGTGGTAGCGGTTGAACACCGGGTGGCTGAGGATCGCCGATTGGCGCACCAGTTCGGCCGGGATACGGCTTTGCACGCTGGCGGCCAGGGCCGCGAAGTCCGGCAGGGCCTTGCCGTCGGCCAACAGGTTCCACAGTGCTTCGACGTCAGCCTGGCTGGTGGTCTCGTCCAGGGACAGGCCCAGGCGTTCAGCGTCCACCACACGCAGGTTGATGCGCTGTGCGCGGGCCTTGTCGTGCAGGGCTGCGGTTTGCGCGCCGGTGCGCAAGGTCAGGGTGTCGAAGAAGCTCTCTTGCTCGACGCTCAGCCCTAGCGCGCCCAGGCCTTTGGCGAGGATTGCGGTCAGGTGGTGGATGCGATTGGCAATTTGCACCAGGCCCTTGGGACCGTGGTACACGGCGTACATACTGGCGATGTTGGCCAGCAGCACCTGGGCGGTGCAGATGTTGCTCGTGGCTTTCTCGCGGCGGATGTGTTGCTCGCGGGTCTGCATCGCCAGGCGCAGGGCCGGCTTGCCGAAACGGTCCACGGAAACGCCGACCAGACGGCCCGGCATGTCGCGCTTGAAGGCGTCCTTGGTGGAGAAATAGGCCGCGTGCGGGCCACCGAAACCCAGGGGCACGCCAAAGCGCTGGGCACTGCCGATGGCGACGTCGGCGCCGAATTCACCCGGCGGGGTCAGCAGCGTCAGGGCCAGCAGGTCGGCGGCAACGGCCACCAAGGCGTTGGCGGTGTGGAAGCGTTCGGTCAGTTCGCGGTAGTCGAACAGGTCGCCGTTGCTGGCCGGGTATTGCAGCAGCGCGCCAAAGAAGCCGCTGACGTCGCTCAGTTCGCGCTCATCGCCCACCACCACGTCGATGCCCAGGGGCTCGGCACGGGTGCGCAGCACGTCGAGGGTTTGCGGGTGGCTGTGCACGGAGGCGAAGAACGCGTTGCTGCCCTTGTTCTTGCTCAGGCGCTTGCAGAAGGTCATGGCTTCGGCGGCGGCGGTGGCTTCGTCGAGCAAGGACGCGTTGGCGATCGGCAGACCGGTGAGGTCGCTGATCAGGGTCTGGAAGTTCAGCAATGCTTCGAGACGGCCCTGGGAAATTTCTGGCTGATACGGGGTGTAGGCGGTGTACCAGGCTGGGTTTTCCAGCAGGTTGCGCAGGATCGGTGTCGGCGTGTGGCAGTTGTAGTAGCCCTGGCCGATGTAGGTCTTGAACAGCTGGTTCTTGGCGGCAATGGCTTTGATCGAGGCCAGTGCGTCGGCTTCGCTCTGGCCGTCGCCCATGTCCAGCACGCTGGTGCCCTTGATGCTTTCCGGGATGACGCTGGCGCTCAGGCCTTCCAGGGAGTCGTAGCCCAGGCGCTCGAGCATGGCCTGCTCGTCGCTGGAACGCGGGCCGATATGGCGGGCGATGAATTCGTTGGCGGTGCCGAGATTAACGGTCATGGTGCGCTCCTCAGGCTTCGGCGTTGGCTTTGATCAGGCGATCGTAGGCGTCTTGATCCAACAGCTTAGCCACTGCGCCGGCGTCGGTCGGTTTAAAGCGGAAGAACCAGCCTTCGCCCAACGGATCTTCGTTGACCAGTTCCGGGCTGGCGTCGAGTTTGTCGTTCACTTCGAGCACTTCACCGTCCAGGGGCATGTACACGCCGCTGGCGGCCTTGACCGACTCCACGGTGGAGGCTTCGGCGCCCTTGGCGTAGGACTGCAATTCGGGCAGTTGCACGAAAACCACGTCGCCCAATGCGTTCTGCGCGAAAGCGGTAATGCCTACGGTGACGCTGCCGTCGGCTTCGGCGCGCAGCCATTCGTGATCTTCAGTGAAACGCAACTCGCTCATGGAAACTCCTGGGGCCAGATTCGTCTGGTGGACGCGAAGGAAAGGCGCGGGGCTTGGCCCGGCCCGATGCCAATACCCATAGCAAGAATGCGGCCAATCTCGATAAGTGCTTATGGATCAATGATTTGAAGGGGTTCGGTGTGATGTGGGCTACCTGTGCTGTAGCGAAATCGCTACAGCGATGCGCCTGGAAAAAAATATTGTGGGATCAAAGCCTTATATGACGCAGTTTACCGCTCGCTGTATCGATATCGTTCCGCTGTAGCGCTTTCAGTACAGATGGAGGTCGTTTTTGGCGCGATTTCGACCACAACTCAGAATCCTGTGGGAGCGGGCTTGCTCGCGATAGCAGTGTGTCAGTCAACCTATGGCTGACTGGGCTACCGTCATCGCGAGCAAGCTCGCTCCCACAAGGGGATTGCGGTGGGCTTATGGCTTGTTGGAAATCCCGTACTTGCGCAACCGATGGGCGATCGCGGTGTGGGAGGTCTGCAGGCGGCTGGCCAACTGGCGGGTGGAGGGGTAGTTGGCATAGAGGCTTTCGAGCAGGTGCTTCTCGAAGGTTTCCACGGCCTGTTCCAGGCTTTCGACTTCCACATCGCCCTGGCGCGCCACGGAGGTGCCGGCGATGTCCAGGTCGCCGATGTCCACCAGGCTGCTTTCGCAGATGGCGGCGGCGCGGAAGATCACGTTCTGCAATTGCCGCACGTTGCCCGGCCAGCGGTTGCCCAGCAGTGCCGGGTACGTGCCGGGGGCCAGGCGGCAGACCGGGCGCTGGATCTGCGCGCAGGCCTGCTGCATGAAATAACGCGCCAGCAGCAGGATGTCCTGGCCGCGCTCCCGCAGCGGCGGGACTTCGACATTGAGCACGTTCAGGCGATAGAACAGGTCTTCACGGAACGAGCCCTCGCTGACCATTTTCTCCAGGTTGCGGTGGGTGGCGCTGA
The DNA here is from genome assembly GCF_965119365.1 of Pseudomonas medicaginis. Classification (NCBI taxonomy): domain Bacteria; kingdom Pseudomonadati; phylum Pseudomonadota; class Gammaproteobacteria; order Pseudomonadales; family Pseudomonadaceae; genus Pseudomonas; species Pseudomonas medicaginis. The sequence goes on along the minus strand of NZ_OZ221631.1, from coordinate 5,890,464 downwards.
GGATCCGCACGTTGACCTTGATTTCCCGATCGCCGCCTACGCGGCGGAAGCTGCCATCGTTCAAGAAACGCAGCAGCTTGGCCTGCAGGTACGGCGACATCTCACCGATTTCATCGAGGAATACCGTGCCCTGGTTCGCCAGCTCCATCAGCCCTGGCTTGCCGCCCCGTTGCGCTCCGGTGAAGGCGCCGGGGGCGTAGCCGAACAGTTCGCTTTCCGCCAGGTTCTCCGGCAGCGCGGCGCAGTTCAGGGCCAGGAAGGGGGCGCTGTGACGGGCGCTGATGGCGTGGCAAGCCCGGGCCACCAGTTCCTTGCCGGTGCCGGTTTCACCCTGGATCAGCAGTGGAGCATCCAGGGCCGCGACCCGCTGGGCCCGAGCCTTGAGGGTGCGGATCGCCGGGGACTCGCCCAGCAGCGCGTCGAAACCTTCGGCGTGGTCGTGATGCAGGGCCGACAGGCGTTCACCGATGCGATTGGGCTGATACAGCGTCAGCAACGCGCCGGCATCGGTGATGGGGGTGGCGTCCAGCAGCAAGGTCTGGCCGTTGAGGGTGACCTCCCGCAACGGCAGGCGGAAACCGTTTTCCAGCAAAGCACCGAGCAATGCCTCGTCACTGAACACCTCTCCCACGCTTTCCCCGGCCGGTTCACGACCGTACAGGGCGATCAGCGCCGGGTTGGCCAGCAATACCTTGCCGACGCTGTCCAGGGCCAGCACCGGGTCGGTCATGGCGGCGAGCAAGGCATCGAGCTGCAAGTGCCGACGCTGGCCCGGCAGGATGTCCACCACGGTGACCGCCTGCACGCCGTGCACGCTGAACAGCGCCTCGCGCAACTCGTCGAGCACTTGCGGGCTGAGGGTCGGGGCGTCGATGTAGACGTTGGGCGGCACCATTTCCACCGCATCCAGATTGAGATTGCGCCCACCGAGCAAGGCCAGGACTTCCTGGGTGATGCCGACGCGGTCGATGAAACTGACGTGGATACGCATGGGGCGATGGGTTCTGGAACTCGGAGGGCCGCAAGTATGCCTTGGGGCGGGCTAATGGTGAAATCCTGGTCATACACCGATCTCCATTGTGGGAGCGAGCTTGCTCGCGATAGCGGTGTATCAGTCAATAAAAGGGTGGCTGACACCCCGCTATCGCGAGCAAGCTCGCTCCCACACAGGCGTTCACAAGTGGCAGCTACAACCCCACATCCCACTCCGGCGTCTCGGGAAACTTCAGCACCAGGAAATCCAGCAGGCTGCGCAGCGCCGACGGCATGTGCTTGCGTGAGGCATACACCGCGTACATGTTCATCCGGCGTGGTTCGGCGTGGGGCAGCAGGCGGATCAGTTCGCCGTTCTTGATGTGGGCGCCGGCCTGGTAGCTGGGCAGCATCGCCACGCCCGCGCCGGCTATCGTGGATTGAAGCAAGGTGCTGGCTTCGTTGGCGCTGATATTGCCTTGCACCGGCACCGAGACCTGTTCGCCGTCCTGCTCGAAATGCCACAGGCTCTTGCCGACGTAGGAGTGGGTCAGGCAGTTGTGCCGGCTCAAGTCTTCCACGCGCAGCGGTGTCGGGTGCTCGCGCAGATACCGCGGCGAGGCGCAGATCACCGAGCGGCAGACGGTAAGGCGGCGGGCGATCAGGTTCGGGTCCAGGTCGTTGCTCATGCGGATCGCCAGGTCGATGCGTTCGTCCACCAGGTTCACGGTACGGTCGAGCATCTGAAGGTCGACGCTCACCCCAGGGTAGCGCTTGACGTATTCGACCATGGCGCTCGCCAGTTGGGCCTGGCCGAACGAGGTGCTGGCACTGATGCGCAACATGCCCCGTGGTGCGTCGTCCGGGGCGCTGACGGCGGCTTGCATGTCGCCGGACAGCTCCAGCATCTGTCGGCAGCGCGGCAGGATCTCGGAGCCTGCGGCCGTCAGGCTCAGCTTGCGGGTGGTGCGGTGCATCAGCCGGGCGCCGACCCAGTCTTCCAGCTCCGCCAGATACCGCGACACCACCGGCCGCGACAGGTCCAGATGCTCGGCCGCCGCCGACTGGCTGCCCAGGTCGACCACTGTGACGAAAACGCGCATTGCTTGTAGACGATCCATGATTTGCCCGATTTCAGAAACAAACTATGTCCCAGCATCGCATTTTTTGTAATGAGTGAGGCAACTAAGCTCCGTTTCATTCCCTTGCGGGCCTTTGAACGACGGAGCACTTCGTGAAAACTTTTTCCCCCATCAAGCGCCTGCTGCTGACCACTGCGGCCCTGGCCTTCACCGCCCAGGGCTGGGCCGCCGACTTGACGCTTGACGTCTATAACCCTGGCGCGGCGGCCATTTTTCCGGTGACTTCGGTATTGGTCAGTGGTGAAAAGGAAGCCATTCTCGTCGACGCTCAGTTCGGCAAATCTCAGGCCGAGCAGGTCGTCGAGAAGATTCGCGCCAGTGGCAAGCAGCTGACCACCATTTACATCAGCCACGGCGATCCAGACTACTATTTCGGTCTGGAAACACTGATTGCCGCATTTCCCGAGGCCAAGGTCCTGGCGTCCGCGCCGACCGTCGAGCACATCAAGCACACCATGGAGGGCAAGCTGAACTATTGGGGGCCGATCCTGAAAACCGATGCACCGGCCAAGGCCATCGTGCCCCAGGTACTCAAGGGCGACAGCCTGACCCTGGAAGGCCAGCGCTTGCAGGTCGTCGGCCTCGATGGTCCGCAGCCGGACCGCAGTTTCGTGTGGATTCCATCGATCAAGGCAGTGGTCGGCGGGGTCGTGGTGGCCGAGAACATCCATGTGTGGATGGCCGATACCCAGACGCCGCAGTCTCACAAGGATTGGCTGGCGACGCTGGATAACATCGAAAAGCTGCAACCGGCCACTGTGATCCCTGGCCATTACTTGGGTGAAAGCGCCCGCTCCCTGGCTCCGGTGCGCTTCACCGCCGGTTACATCAAGGCCTTCGATGAAGAAACCGCCAAGGCCAAGGATTCCGCTGCACTGATCGCCGCCATGAAACAACGCTACCCGAACCTGGGCGAAGACAGTTCCCTGGAGCTCAGTGCCAAGGTGGCAAAGGGCGAGATGAAGTGGTGAATACCGATCTGTGATCGGAGCACCGTTGTGGCGAGGGGATTTATCCCCGCTGGGCCGCGAAGCGATCCTAAGAAGGCTGACCCAGTTACATCAGACCTGTGGCATGTGATGCATTAGGGGACTGCTTCGCAGTCCAGCGGGGATAAATCCCCTCGCCACAAGAGCGTGTATTTCAACATCGCTAATCACTGGAGAACACCATGAGCAAAATCGCAATCATCGGCGCCACCGGGCGTGCAGGCAGCCAATTGTTGGAAGAAGCCGTGCGCCGGGGTCATAGCGTGACGGCCATTGCCCGCAACACCGCGAAAATCGGCAAAAGGGCGGGGGTGGTCAGCAAGCAGTTGGACGTCTTGGACAGCGAGGCGCTGATCGCCGCCATCGACGGGCATGAAGTGGTGATCAGTGCCGCGCACTTTGCCAGCGTGCCGGCCGACAAGGTCATCGCACCGCTGAAAGCCGCTGGGGTCAAGCGCCTGCTGGTGGTTGGCGGGGCCGGGTCGTTGCTGTTGCCGGATAACAGCCGTGTGATCGACAGCGAGGGCTTCCCGGAGGAATACCTGGCCGAAGCCAGCGCCGGTGCATTGTTCCTGGATGTGCTGCGCAAGGAGCAGGATCTGGACTGGACCTTCCTCTCGCCTTCTGCGGAATTCGTCGAAACCGAGCGCACCGGTCAGTTCCGTGTCGGCAAGGATCACCTGCTGTTCGACGCTGACGGACGTAGCTGGATCAGCTTTGCCGACTACGCCATCGCGATGATCGATGAAGTGGAAACGCCGCAGTTTTCGCGGACGCGGTTCACCGTCGGGTATTGATCGGGCGCTGTCCGCTGCCTCGGTTTGATCGCCGCAGGCATCTGTGGGGTAATCGTAGTATCTGTAGTCACCGATGAAATTGTGGGAGCGGGCTTGCTCGCGAATGCGCTGTGTCAGCCAAGTAAATGTCGACTGACACGCCGCCTTCGCGAGCAAGCCCGCTCCCACATGGGTCTCACAGTTTAACCGTGAACCCTCACCCAGACGCTGACCAGCACCGTCGCCGCCATCAGCCAGGCGACGGTTGCCACGGCCAATGAAGCTTCGAGGCGCAGGCGGTCGAGCATCACGTACAGCGTTGCGAGATACACGAAGTACGGAATGATCGACCACATGCCAAACACGATGGTGGTCTTCAGGTCGTCCACCGAGCGGCCCTTGCCGACGATGTAATGGGCGATCAGGGCGAAGGTGGGGAACAGCGGCACCAGCCCGGCGATGTAGTAATTCCGGGTCTTGGCCAGCATGGCCAGGATGACCACCACGGCTGCACCCAGCGCCGCCTTGAATATCAGGTCCACAGGTTCACGTCCCCGGTCAGTGGCTCAAGCCATATTTTTTGACTTTGTCGAACAGCGTGGTCTTGGCCATGCCCAGTTCCTGGCTGGCCTGGGTCAGGTTGCCGCCGCTGCGTTGCAGGGCGTCCGCCAACAGGTTGCGCTCGAAGGCTTCCACCGCTTCGGCGAACGCCAGGCCCTGGCTGCCGCCGCTGGCGCCGGAACGCTTGAACGCCGGCAGGCCCAGGGCGTAGCGCTCGGCGACATTGCGCAGCTCGCGCACGTTGCCCGGCCAGTCGTGGCTCATCAGGTTCGACAGGGTCTGGTTGTCCAGTTCCGGCACCGTGCGGTCGAAGCGCAGGGACGACTGCTGGAGGAAATGCTCGAACAGTTGCAGGATGTCTTCGCGCCGCTCACGCAGGGGCGGCAGCTCCAGGGTCACCACGTTGAGGCGGTAATACAAGTCGCTGCGGAACTGGCCGGACCGGCCCATTTCGTCCAGGTCGGACTTGGTGGCAGCGATCACCCGGCAATCCACGGCCACGCTCTGGTTCGACCCCAGGCGCTCCAGGGTGCGCTCCTGCAACACGCGCAGCAGCTTGATCTGCAGGGGCAGGGGCATGCTCTCCACTTCATCGAGAAACAGCGTGCCGCCATCGGCGTGCTCGATCTTGCCGATCCGGCGTTTGCCGGCACCGGTGAAGGCATTGGCCTCGTGGCCGAAAATCTCGCTTTCGAACAGGTTCTCCGGCAGGCCGCCGCAGTTCAGCGCGACGAACGGCTTGTCGTGGCGCCGACTGAAATCATGCAGGCAGCGGGCGACGAGCTCCTTGCCGGTGCCGGTTTCACCTTCGATCAAGACGTTGGCCGACGTGTCGGCGACGTTGGCGATCAGCGCGCGCAGATGTTGCATGGCCGGCGAGCGACCAATGATCCGGCCCTCCAGGGAATCGCGTTCGGCCAATTGCCGACGCAGCGAAGACACCTCACGGGCCAGGCTGCGCTGCTCCAGTGCGCGGCGGGCGACGTCCACCAGGCGCTCAGGGGAGAAGGGTTTTTCCATGAAGTCATAGGCGCCTTTTTGCATGGCGCCCACTGCCATGGAAATGTCGCCGTGGCCGGTGATCAGCACCACCGGCAGGCTTCGGTCTCGCGCCTTGAGGCGGGTCAGCAGTTCCAGGCCGTCGATGCCCGGCAGGCGAATGTCGCTGATGACGATACCGGCAAAGTTATCGTCGACTCGCTCCAGGGCTTCTTCGGCGCTGCCCACGCCGATGCAGGGAATGTCTTCCAGGCTCAAGGCCTGCTGGCAGCCCAGCAGGACGTGGGGATCGTCTTCGACGATCAGTACGCTCAGGTCGTGGTTCATAGCGGCTCGGCAGGTGAAAGGCGGACCAACGGTAGATTGAGGACAAACGTGGTGCCACGTTCAGGCGGGTACTCGACACCCAGGTGTCCACCCGCGGCGGCGGCCAGGCTTGCCGAAAGCGTCAGGCCCAGGCCCAGGCCCTGTTCGCCAGGCTTGGTGGTGAAGAACGGTTCGAACAAATGCTTGCGGGCTTCAGGATCGATGCCGTGACCATTGTCCCGCACCCGCAGGCGATATTTACCATCGGCGGCCTGGCCTTCGAGCCACAGTTTCGGCTCGGGTTGTGTCTGCATGGCGTCCAGGGCATTGCCGATCAGGTTCACCAGGATCTGCTCCAGGCGGGTCTGGTCGATGTGCAACTGCACGTCCTCGAAACCGCTATGGATCTGGATGTCGAGGTTCTCCAGGCGGGCGCCCAGCAATTGCAGCGCGGCCTCGACGGCCTTGCCCAGGCTCGCCTGGCCCTGGTCATCGCCGCGTCGGGCAAAGGCACGCAGGCTGGCGGTGATCCGGCCCATGCGGTCGATCAATTCGTTGATGGTCTTGAGGTTGGTGCTGGCGATGTCCAGTTGGCCGCGCTCCAGGAAACGCACGGTGTTGCCCGACAAGGTGCGCAGCGCCGCCAGCGGCTGGTTGAGTTCATGGGCGATGCTGGTGGACATCTGGCCGATGGCCGCCAGTTTGCCGGCCTGGACCAGTTCGTCCTGGGCCCGGCGCAAGGTCTCTTCGGCCTGGCGTCGCTCGCGGATCTGACCCTTGAGTCGTTCGTTGCTGGCGCGCAGGTCGGTGGTGCGTTCGGTAATCCGACGCTCGAGCTGGTTGTTGGCTTCCTGCAAGGCTTCCCGGGCCGCAAGGCGGGTGGCGATGACCTTGCGCCGTTCGTTCCAGGCGATCAGCAGGAACGCCACCAGGGCGAAAGCCACGGCCACCAGGATGCCTTGGTTGATCGCCTGGCGACGCAGGTCTTCAAGGGGGGTCAGCAGGGTGAAATTCCACGGGGTATCGCTCAAGGGCCGGGTCTGGGACAAGTAGCTGATGGCGCGCTCGTCGGACACCAGTTCGGTGTTGGCCGGGAACGTCAGCTTCTCCATGCCTTCGGCCAGACGTTCCCGGGCCAGGGGCACCAGCTCATTGAGCGGGAACCAGTAATATTGCAGGCTACGGGCCAGGCGTTCCTTGGTCTCGTCGCTCAGGGGACGTACCGACTTGAGCCGTCGCGCCGGGTCGCTGGACAGGATGATGATGCCATTCTCGTCGCTGACGAACGCCTCCAGCCGCGCTCGCTGCCAGCGTTCCTCCATGGCTTCCAGACGCACCTTGACCACGGCGACGCCGATGATCTTGCCCTGTTGCTCCAGGCCATGGGCCAGGTAGTAGCCGGGTTCGCCATTGGTGCTGCCGATGCCGTAGAACCGTCCCGGCTGGCCGCGTACGGCGTTCTGGAAATAAGCACGGAAGGACAGGTCTTCGCCCAGGTAACTGTCGACATCGCGCCAGTTGCTGGTGGCCATGACCCGGCCGGTGGTGTCCATGACGTAGATGGCCCGGCTGCGGCTGCGGCGGTTCAGGCCTTCAAGGTATTCGTTGACGGTCTTGCGATGCTCGGGCGTCGGGTCGTCGAGCAGTTGCGAGACACTCGATTCAAGCTCCAGCAGGCTGGGCAGGTAGGTGTACTTGCTGATCTCGCTCTCGACCGCGCGGGCGTGCAGCTCCAACTGGCGTTCGCCATTCTCGGCGAGGCCACGCACGCCATAGTGCTCGCTGATCCAGAAGCCGAGGTAACCCAGGCCGATCATCAGGGCAATGATCAGCGGCGGCAGGAACAGATGGCGGATCAGACGGGGTTTCACGGCGAGTGATGGCGGCGCGGCGCGATAAAGGATGGGGTCGCATTTCATCACAGAAGCCTTGGGTCAACCACAACACAAATCTACAAGCCAACACTGGATCCTTGTGGGAGCGAGCTTGCTCGCGATGACTGCTTACCGGCCGACAATAATGTTGGCTGACAGTCTGCTATCGCGAGCAAGCTCGCTCCCACAGGATTGGAGCGGTGTTTTTAGTGCTGCAGGATTTTCTCGAGGAAATGCTGCGCGCGTTCGGAGCGGGCGCTGATGTCGCCGAAGAACTCTTCTTTCTTGCAGTCTTCGATGATCTGGCCCTGGTCCATGAAGATCACCCGGTTCGCCACTTTGCGAGCGAAGCCCATTTCGTGGGTCACGCACATCATGGTCATGCCTTCGTGGGCCAGTTGCACCATCACGTCGAGTACTTCGTTGACCATTTCCGGGTCAAGGGCCGAGGTCGGTTCGTCGAACAGCATCACCACCGGGTCCATCGCCAGCGCACGGGCAATCGCCACGCGCTGTTGCTGGCCACCGGAGAGCTGGCCTGGGTGCTTGTGGGCGTGGGCCGAAAGACCGACCCGCTCAAGCAGTTGCAGGCCTTTCTTGGTGGCTTCTTCCTTGCTGCGGCCCAGCACCTTGATCTGCGCGATGGTCAGGTTCTCGGTGATGGTCAGGTGCGGGAACAGTTCGAAATGCTGGAACACCATGCCCACGCGCGAACGCAGTTTCGGCAGGTTGGTCTTCGGGTCGGCGATGGACGTGCCGTCGACCACGATGTCGCCTTTCTGGAACGGCTCCAGGGCGTTCACGCACTTGATCAGCGTGGACTTGCCCGACCCCGAGGGGCCGCACACCACCACAACCTCACCCTTGCTGACCTCGGTGCTGCAATTGGTCAGTACCTGGAAGTCCCCATACCACTTGTTGATGTTCTTGATAGAGATCATACGGCGAACCTTTTTTGCAGACGCTTGACCAGCAGCGAGGCGGCAAAGCTGATTGTGAAGTACACGAGACCTGCGATGATCAGGAACTCATTGGAGCGGCCGATGATGTCGCCATTGGCTCGCGAAGCATTGAGGAAGTCCACCAGGCCGACCGTGTAGACCAGCGAGGTGTCCTGAAACAGGATGATGCTCTGTTGCAGCAGCAGCGGGGTCATCTTGCGAAACGCCTGGGGCAGGATGATCAGGCGCATGGTCTGGCCATAATTCATGCCCAGCGCCTGTGCCGCGCCCATCTGGCCCTTGGGGATCGACTGCACGCCGGCCCGCACGATTTCGCAGAAGTACGCTGCCTCGAACATCATGAACGCCACGACGCAGGAGCCGAACGCACCGATTGGCGTGTCTTCGCCGGTGATCCAGCGCAACACGAACGGTACCGCCAGGTAGAACCAGGTGATGACCAGCAGCAGCGGAATCGAACGGAAATAGTTGACGTAGGCGCCGGCGATATTGGAGATCAGCTTGTTGTGGGACAGGCGCATCAGCGCCAGGATCGTCCCCAGGATGATCCCGCCGACGACACCCAGGGCCATCAGCTTGAGGGTCATCACCATGCCGTTCCACAAGCCGGGAATGGCCGGGATGATGCCAGTGAAGTCGAATTCCATTATTTGCCCCCCACGGAGATCAGGCCGGGCACTGCGACTTTCTTCTCGATCATGCGCATGAGCAACATCAGGCTCATGTTCAGGGTGAAGTAGATCAGCGTCGCCAGGGTAAAGGCTTCGAACAGGTTGGCGGAGAACTCGGCGGTCTGCTTGGTCTGCGCGAGCAGTTCCATCAGGCCGATCAGCGAGGCCACGGAGGAGTTCTTGAAGACGTTGAGGAATTCCGAGGTAAGCGGCGGAATGATGATCCGGTAGGCCTGGGGCAGCAGCACGTTCCAGTAGATCTGCGGCAGCTTGAAGCCCATGGCGCGGGCGGCAGATTCCTGGCCGCGCGGCAGGGCCTGGATACCGGTGCGCACCTGTTCGCAGACCCGGGCGGCGGTAAACAGGCCCAGGCACACGACGACGCTCAGGTAGGCCGAGGTGGTCGGGTTCAGGTCCTGTTTGTACCACTCCTGCATGTCGGCGGGCAGCAGGTCCGGCACCAGGAAATACCAGATGAACAGCTGAACCAGCAGCGGTACGTTACGGAAAAGCTCCACGTAGCAGGTGGCGATACCCGACACCAGTCGGTTCGGCACGGTACGCATCACACCCAGGATCGAACCCAGCAGCAGGGCAATGATCCAGGCGACGACGGCGATGGCGATGGTCCAGCCCAGGCCGGCCACGTACCAGTCGAGATAAGTCTCGCTGCCCACGCCGGTGGACTTGAAGAACACGCCCCAGTCCCAGTTGTAATTCATTAGGGTCTCCCCTCAGATCGTTCGATATACAAATGCCCGCCTGGGGAAACTCCGTTCCCGCCCGGCTTGGGGGCCAGGCACACGCGATCGGCTCGACAGCCACCGGTTCGAGTGTTTCCAGATTTGCCAGCAGGGAGTGACCATCCCCTGAAAGGGTCGGGCCCCTTCAGGAGATAAGGTTAGTCAGAAATCAGGATTTCTTTTCGTCAGCCGCTTTGTCGGTCGGTGTGGCGATCAACTTCTTGAGCTCTTCGCTCATCGGGAAGTTGAGGTTCAGGCCTTTTGGCGGGATAGGCTGCATGAACCACTTTTCGTAGATCTTGTTGATCTCGCCCGAAGCGTAGGTGGCCTTGATGGCGTCATCGACAGCCTTTTTGAATGGCTCGTCGCCCTTGCGCATCATGCAGCCATAGATTTCGTAGGACTGTGGGGTGCCGGTCACGGCCCAGTCATCGGCTTTCTTGGCCTTGGCGGCTTCGCCGGCCAGCAGGGCGTCGTCCATCATGAACGCGACGGCACGACCCGACTCCAGCATCTGGAAGGATTCGCCATGGTCCTTGGCGGAGATGACGTTCATGCCCATCTGCTTGTCGGCGTTCATCGCCTTGAGAATGCGCTCGGACGTGGTGCCGGCGGTGGTCACGACGTTCTTGCCCTTGAGGTCGTCGAAATCCTTGTACTTGGAGTCTTTCTTGGAGAGCAGGCGGGTGCCGATCTCGAAGATGCCAACGGAGAAGTCAACCTGTTGCTGACGCTCGACGTTGTTGGTGGTGGAGCCACACTCCAGGTCCACGGTACCGTTCTGTACCAGTGGGATACGGGTCTGCGAGGTGACCAGGTTGTACTTGACCTGCAGGTTGGGCAGGTCCAGGTCTTTTTTCAGTGCTTCGACGACTTTCATCTGGATATCGTGGGAGTAGCCCACCGGTTTGCCGGAAGCGTCCGCGATGTAGGAAAACGGAATGGAAGCGTCGCGATGGCCAAGCGTGACAACGCCGGACTCTTTGATCTTTTTCAGTGTGCCGGTCAGTTCGGCTGCGAAAACCGGAGTGCTGATCAGAGCGGCAGCCATGGCTGCGCCCAGGAGATGGGGAACGATACGCATCGATGTTTCCTCGACATTGTTTTTTTTATTTCGGCCGGTTCGTCGGCCCTGAGTACTTCGAGATGCCTGGCAGCTCCTGTTGTGTCGGCGTACAGGCATTCGTCTCCAGAAGTGTAGAGCATGACTCGTGCCAGGCCAGGCGCGCGCTTGTAAGCTGTTGTTTTTAAAAGAAGTTAATGTTTTGTTTCAGGTTTTATGTGATCTGATTTGTCCGGTTAGCCGAACTGACTGGCGGGTCTTGTTCGGAAAACCGAATGCCCTGAGGCCGCATTAATCCATTGTGGGAGCGAGCTTGCTCGCGAATGCGGTGTGCCAGTCATATAGATGTTGAATGTGCAGGCGTCATCGCGAGCAAGCTCGCTCCCACAGGGGGGGGCGGTGGTGTATCGCAGAATGCAAAAAGCCCCTGAATCGAGGATTCAGGGGCTTTAGGTTCAGCGGGCTATCGTTCAGGCCGCTTCGATCTTGCGGCGGTTATGCTCGACCTTATCCAGGTACTGCTGCAGTTTCTCCTGCTCGAGCGCGGTGGTGAACAAGCCCAGCTTGCTGCGGCGCCAGAGGATGTCTTGGGCATCGATGGCCCATTCGTCGCTGCACAGATAATCGACTTCGCGGGTGTAGAGGCCTGCGCCGAGGTGGTCACCCAGGTCGCCCAAGTCATGCACGCCCTCGAGCATGCGCCAGGTACGGCTGCCATAGGTGGTGGCCCAGCGGCGGGCGATGTCGGTTGGCAGCCAGTCGAACTTGTCGCGCAACGCCGAGCACAGCGCTTGCGGGGTGGTCATGTTTTCGCCGCCGGGGAGCGCCTCTACGGCGGTCCAGCTCCCGCGCATTTGCGTGAAGTAGGGGGCCAATTGTGCCATGGCCGATTCGGCCAGTTTGCGATAAGTGGTCAGCTTTCCGCCGAACACCGACAGCAACGGGGCTTCTTCGCCGCTGCTTGACAGCGCCAGGGTGTAGTCACGGGTCACGGCCGATGGATTGTCGGACTCGTCGTTGCACAGCGGACGGACACCGGAATAGCTGTGCAGGATGTCGTCGCGGCTGATCTGTTTCTTGAAGTGAGCGTTGACCACCTTCAGCAGGTAATCGGTTTCGCCTTCGGTGATGGTTACTTTGGCCGGGTCACCGGTGTATTCACGATCGGTGGTGCCGATCAGGGTGAACTGGTTCAGGTAGGGGATAGTGAACACGATGCGCTGGTCTTCGTTTTGCAGAATGTGCGCATGCTCGCCTTCATAGAGTTTCGGCACGATCAGGTGGCTGCCCTGGATCAGACGGATGCCGTAAGGCGATTCCATCTTCAGGTCGTCGCGAATGAACTTGGCCACCCATGGACCGGCAGCGTTCACCAGCGCCTTGGCGCGAATCGAAAACAGGCTGCCGTCGGCCCGCTCCAGGTGCAGGTGCCACAGCCCCTTGCTGCGACGGGCGTTCACGCAACGGGTGCGCGTGTGGATGTGGGCGCCTTTTTCACGGGCGGCCATGGCGTTGAGCACAACCAGCCGGGCGTCATCGACCCAGCAGTCGGAGTATTCGAAGCCTTGGGTGATCTCGCTTTTCAGTGCGCTGTCGGCACCGAATTTCAGGCTCTTGGAGCCAGCGAGCTGCTCACGTTTGCCCAGGTGATCGTAGAGGAACAGGCCGGCGCGAATCATCCAGGCGGGGCGCAGGTGCGGGCGGTGGGGCAGCACGAAGCGCATTTGCTTGACGATGTGCGGGGCCTTGGTCAGCAGCACTTCGCGTTCGGCCAGCGCTTCGCGCACCAGGCGGAATTCATAATGTTCAAGGTAGCGCAGGCCGCCATGGATCAGCTTGCTGCTGGCCGACGAGGTGTGGCTGGCCAGGTCGTCCTTTTCGCAAAGGAACACCGAAAGATCGCGACCGGCAGCATCTGCGGCAATCCCCACGCCATTGATACCGCCACCAATGACAGCGACGTCATAGATCTCGGCGAGAGGGGGCGTAGGCAAGGTAGAAGTGGGCATCGGCTGGCCTCGGGCTCTTTTCGTAATATTTGAATTCGAACATAAATGTTCATTTGCGAAAATACTAGCCCATAAAGACGGCAACAGCCAGTCAACTTCGATTGAAAATACTGATCAAGGGAAGCTGAAAGGAAAATTTTCGAACATAAAAATAACGGTCAAGGCGCGGCGTGCACTTGTGGCGAGGGGATTTATCTCCGCTGGCTTGCGAAGCAAGCCTAAACCCGGCGATTCGGTGTCTCAGGCAAGCTGAATGACTGAAGGGGGCTGCTGCGCAGCCCAACGGGGATAAATCCCCTCGCCACAGGGTCTTGCAGGGAAAGTCAGACCACTTCCAGCCGAATCTTGTGCTGGTTCAGCAGTTGCACCAGGGCCGGCACGGGTTGCAGGTCGGTCACCAGGCAGTCGATCAGGCTGATGGGGCCCAGGCGGACCATGGCGTTGCGCCCGAACTTGCTGGAATCCGCCGCCAACAACACTTGTCGGGCGTTGGCGATGATGGCTTGGGAAACCCGCACTTCCTGGTAGTCGAAGTCCAGCAGGCTCCCGTCTTCGTCGATCCCGCTGATGCCTACCAAGGCGAAGTCGACCTTGAACTGGTTGATGAAGTCGACGCTGGCCTGGCCCACCACGCCGCCGTCACGCCGTACGTTGCCGCCGGCGATCAGGACTTCGAAGTCGTCCTTGGCGCTGAGGATCGAAGCCACGTGCAGGTTGTTGGTGATGACCTTCAAGTGGTTGTGATTGAGCAGCGCCCGGGCGATGGATTCGGTGGTAGTACCGATGTTGATGAACAGCGAGGCGTGGTCGGGAATCTGGGTGGCGATGGCCTCGGCAATGCGTTGCTTTTCGTCGCGCATCTGGTCGGCGCGCATGGCGTAGGCGGTGTTTTCCACGCTTGAATCGTAGGCGGCGCCGCCGTGATAGCGACGCAGCAGGTTCACTTCCGCCAGTTGATTGATGTCGCGGCGGATGGTTTGTGGGGTGACGACGAATAACTGCGCCATTTCCTCGATGCTGACATAGCCGCGTTCGCGGACCAGTTCGAGAATTTGCTGCTGGCGGGGAGGCAGATTCATGGGGCTTCCTTTGGGCTGCCATACAAAATTTGCCCATGATGCCGCAGGAATCCACTCCCGACCAGTTGCAGAACTTTATCGGGCCTTATTCGGCGTCTTCGTGGGGCTCCCAATCGCGGGTGCGGCTGACCGCCTTCTGCCAGCCGGCGTAGAGCTTTTCTTTCGCCAGCTCGTCCAGTTGCGGTTCGAATTCGCGCTCGATCACTGCTTTGCCGCGCAGTTCTTCCAGGCTGCCCCAGAAACCGCACGCCAGGCCGGCCAGGTACGCCGCCCCCAAGGCTGTGGTTTCGCGCATTTTCGGCCGCTCGACCCGGGTACCGAGGATGTCGGCCTGGAACTGCATCAGGAAGTTGTTCGCCACCGCCCCACCGTCGACGCGCAGGGCCCTGAGGCGTTCTCCCGAGTCCTGCTGCATGGCGTCGAGTACGTCGCGGGTCTGGTAGGCAATCGACTCCAGCGCTGCGCGAATGATGTGATCGACCCTTACGCCGCGGGTCAGGCCAAACAGCGCGCCACGGGCGTAGGGGTCCCAATACGGTGCCCCCAGGCCGGTGAAGGCGGGCACCAGGTACACGCCGTTGCTGTCCTTGACCTTGTTGGCAAAGTATTCGGTGTCCAGGGCGTCGTTGACGATCTTCAGTTCATCGCGCAGCCATTGGACCGTGGACCCGCCATTGAACACCGCGCCTTCGAGGGCGTAGGCGACTTCGCCGCGGGGTCCGCAACCGATGGTGGTGAGCATGCCGTGATTGGACTTGACCGCCTTGCTCCCGGTGTTCATCAACAGGAAACAACCAGTGCCGTAGGTGTTCTTCGCTTGGCCCGGCTCCACGCACATCTGACCGAAGAGGGCGGCCTGCTGGTCGCCGGCAATGCCACCGATGGCAATGCCGCTCTTGGTGCGGCCGTAGATCTCCGAGGACGACTTCACCTGCGGGAGCATTTCCCGTGGGATGTCGAGGATCTCGAGCATCTTCGCATCCCACTCCAGCGTGTGGATGTTGAAGAGCAGGGTGCGCGAGGCGTTGGTGTAGTCGGTGACATGGACCTTGCCGCCGGTGAATTTCCAGATCAACCAGCTGTCGACGGTGCCGAACAGCAGTTCACCGTTGCGCGCGCGCTCGCGGCTGCCTTCGACGTTGTCCAGGATCCATTTGAGCTTGGTGCCGGAGAAGTACGGGTCGGTGACCAGGCCGGTGGTCTGGCTGATGTATTGCTCGTGGCCGTCGCGCTTGAGCTGCTGGCAGATCTCGGTACTGCGACGGCACTGCCACACGACGGCGTTATAGATCGGCCGGCCGGTGGTCTTGTCCCAGACCACGGTGGTTTCCCGTTGGTTGGTGATGCCGATGGCGGCCACCTGGTCATGGTGCAGGCCGGCCTGGGCGAGGGCTTCGACCATGACCGCGCTCTGGGTGGCGAAGATTTCCATCGGATCGTGTTCGACCCAGCCTGCCTGTGGGTAATGCTGGGCGAATTCGCGCTGGGCGGTGCAGACCACGTTGGCGTCACGGTCGAAGATGATCGCCCGCGAGCTGGTCGTACCCTGGTCGAGGGCAATGATGTAGTTCTTGTTCTGGATATCGGTCATGTCGATTGCCTTGGGACTTGATAGGGAAGAAGCCACGGTGCAGGCTCGGTGGCAGACGCCTGCGCCGACTGTTTCAGGATGTTCTGGGCTTGCCGTCAATGGCCGGTCTTGCATCCTTTGTAGCCGTTATGGCGCTGGGCAGGTGGCGGGCAATCAACCCGCGATAGGCCGCAGCACCGAGGCATGCACCCACGATCGGCGCAAAAATCGGAACCAGGAAGTACGGGATGTCGCGTCCGCCCGTGAGGGAAATTTCACCCCAGCCTGCGAAGAAAGTCATCAGTTTAGGACCGAAGTCCCGCGCCGGGTTCATCGCAAAGCCTGTCAGCGGCCCCATGGAGCTGCCGATCACGGCAATCAGCAGGCCAATGAGCAGCGGCGCCAGCGGGCCACGGGGCAAACCATTGTTGTCATCGGTCAGGGACATGATCACCCCCATCAGGATGGCGGTGATGATCGCTTCCACGAGGAAGGCTTGGCCAGTGGACAGTGCCGCGTGCGGGTAGGTGGAGAACACCGAGGCCAGTTCGAGGCTCATCTCGGTGCCGCGAACCATGTGCCGGGATTGTTCGAAATCGAAGAATAGATTGCTGTACAGCGTGTAGACCAGGAGGGCGCCGCAGAAAGCGCCGGTCACTTGGGACGCTATATAGAAAGGCAGCTTGCGTTTCTCGAAGTCGGTGAACAGGCACAGGGCGATGCTGACGGCGGGGTTGAGGTGGGCGCCGGAAATGCCTGCGCTCAGATAGATCGCCATGCTGACGCCGACGCCCCAGATGAGGCTGATTTCCCACAAACCGAAACTCGCCCCCGCGACCTTGAGCGCCGCGACGCAACCGGTGCCGAAAAAGATCAGCAGGCCCGTTCCCAGGAATTCGGCCAGGCATTGGCTGGACAGGGACGGCTGTTGTAAAGCAATAGTCATTCAAACCTCGGTTTTTGTTGTTTTGCAGCGCATTCGGGACAACACGATTGCGCGATTTCCACCGAGGCAGGATCCCCATCCTGATCTCGGGTTGCTGTCTGAGACATGTAATGTGGCTTTCAGTTTCGAAAAAATATAGACAAGAAACGCTGGTGTCAAAGGTCGAAAGTGAACCATTGGTCACATTTCAACTATTCGTGCTGTGAATGACGCTGCCCCAGGAGGGCGACACCGGTACGGGACGTGCAGCCGCAAAGCCTTTTCACAGGCGATGGCTTAGAATCCGCTCACTCTTTTTTGATTTCCTTATCAGGAGCGGCCATGACACCCGCGTTGGATCTGCTTAAGAAAGTGCGCGCCGAACATCGTATCCACAGTTATGAACACGATCCCAAAGCGGCGTCCTACGGCCTGGAAGCGGCGGAAAAGCTCGGGCTGGATCCGGCGCAGGTGTTCAAGACGCTGTTGGCGGCCAGTGAAAAAGGTGAGCTGTTGGTGGCGGTAGTGCCTGTGGCCGGGAGCCTGGATTTGAAAGGGCTGGCCCATGCCGCCGGGGTGAAAAAAGCCGAGATGGCCGACCCGGCCGCCGCGCAGCGTTCGACTGGTTATTTGCTCGGTGGTATCAGCCCGCTGGGGCAGAAGAAGCGTTTGCGCACGTTTATCGACAGTTCCGCACAGCCGCTCGTCAGCATGTTTGTCAGTGCGGGGCGGCGAGGGTTGGAAGTCGAGTTGGCGCCTTCGGTATTGAAGGAGCACACCGGGGCGACCTTTGCTGATATTGGACGGGCTTGATAGCAGGGCGGCGGCTGCGCAGCCAAGTGGGAGCAGCACCCTCGCCATGGAGGGCAAGCTTGAACTTGAGTGGTCGTTAGAGCCTTTATCCTGAACTGTAGGATGAAAATACTGCTGATCTGTCGCTGGATAAACCGTACCGCTACACCCCATGCTGGCGTATCAAAAAATAAGGAGAAAGACCATGCAGCTTGCGTTTCATCAGGTCGATGCGTTCAGTGACCGGCCATTCGGCGGCAACCCGGCGATGGTCTATCGGCTCGACGGCTGGCTTGCCGACGACCTGATGCAGAAGATCGCCGCCGAACATAATCTGGCTGAAACTGCGTTCCTGGTGCGTGAAGGCCAGCATTGGCATATCCGCTGGTTCACCCCCACCACTGAAGTCCCGCTGTGCGGACACGCCACGTTGGCCAGCGCCTACGTGCTGTTCGAGGTCTATCACGAAACCGTCGAGCGCCTGGATTTCATCTGCCGCTCCGGTTCCTTGAGCGTGACGCGCGAGGGGGATCGGCTGTGGCTGGATTTTCCGGCCGTCGTGCCTGCCGAGTTGGGCGCGTCCCTGGCCGTGCAGAATGCTTTGGGCGTCGAAGCGGTGGATGTGCTGAGTTCCAACGAACTGTTCGTGGTGCTGGAGTCGGAGCAGGCGGTGCTCGATTGCAAACCGGACATGGCGGCCTTGGCAAAACTGCCCTGGCCCGGTGCTATCGTCACCGCGCCGGGGAGCAAGCATGATTTTGTCTCGCGCTATTTTGCTCCGGCGATCGGCATCAACGAAGACCCAGTGACCGGCTCGACCCATTGCAGCCTGATTCCATACTGGTCCAAGCGCTTGGGCAAGCACGGGCTGACGGCTTACCAATGCTCGGCCCGGGGCGGGGCGTTGTTCTGCCGATTGGAGGGTGAGCGGGTTAAGATCGGCGGACATGCGACGTTGGTGGCCAGTGGGACGTTGACTCTGCACTCAAGCCAATGAGATCAACTGTGGGAGCGCGCTTGCTCGCGAAGGCGTCGGCACATCCAACATCACCACAAACCGACCCACCGCTTCGCGAGCAAGCTCGCTCCCACATGGGATCGCGGGTGTTCACAGCATCTGCACACGACCCAAAAACCTGTGGGAGCGAGCTTGCTCGCGATAGCGATGGGGCAGCGTGCATCGGTGCTGAATGTGCCCGTTCCCACAATGGTCAGCTGGCGGTGCTATGGCGCCGCACACTGCTGTCCACCGGCGGGATATGCGCCGCGGTGCTGCCTGAAGCCTGGAACAGCACCAGGTGTTCAGCCGCCACGCGGATGCCGACATTGGCGCCGACCTGATGGTCGGCATGGCTGGGGAAGATCGATTCCAACTGCGCGCCTGTCGGTAATTGCAAGCGATACAAGGTTGAAGCGCCCAGGAAGGTCTTGCCGACGATTCTGGCGGTGAGCGGGCTGTCCGGTGCGTAGACGATATCGTCCGGGCGCAGCAGCACGTCCACCGCTCCGCCGATCGGCCAGGTGTAGGCCCGGTTGCCGCGCAGGATGCCCAACTCGGTCTGTACCGATTCCGGGCTGTCGAGTTGGCCGCGAATGAAATAGCCCTGGCCAATGAAGCTGGCGACAAATGGCGTCAGCGGTTCGTGATACAGGTTGTAGGGCGTGTCCCATTGTTCCAGGCGACCTTCCCTGAAAACGCCGACATGGTCGCTCACGGCGAAGGCTTCTTCCTGGTCGTGGGTGACCAGGATCGCGCTGGTGCCGCGGGCCTTGAGAATGTCCCGCACTTCATGGCTGAGCTTGCGGCGCAACTCGCCATCGAGGTTGGAGAACGGCTCATCGAGCAACAGCAACTGCGGTTCCGGCGCCAGCGCACGGGCCAGGGCCACGCGCTGTTGCTGGCCGCCGGACAGTTCATGGGGAAAACGCTGGCCCAGGTGTTTCAGGTTGACCAGTTCCAGCAACTCTTCGACGACGCGGTCCTTGTCCGGATGCTTGCGAATGCCAAAGGCAATGTTCTGTGCCACGCTCAGGTGGGGGAACAGGGCGTAGTCCTGGAACACCATGCCGATGCGGCGCTTTTCCGGGGCGAGGGTGAAGCCGGCACGGGAGATGGTTTGCCCGGCCAGTTGGATCTCACCCTCGTGCACCGGCTCGAAGCCGGCGATGGCGCGCAACGTCGTGGTCTTGCCGCACCCGGACGAACCGAGCAGGCAACCGATATCACCGGCATTGAGGTGCAGGTTCAGGTTCTGCACGACACGCTGGTCCTGGTAACCGCAGGCCAGGTTGTGCAGGTTCAACAGCAGGGCGTGGCTCATGCGTGGTGATACGCCGGCTCGACCAGGAACTCGAGCAAAGCCTTTTGCGCATGCAGGCGGTTCTCGGCCTGGTCCCAGGCTACCGAACGTGGGTCATCCAGCAGGTCCATGCTGATTTCCTCGCCCCGGTGGGCCGGCAGGCAGTGCATGAACAACACCTGGGCATCCGCCAGGTCGAGCAGGGCCCGGTTGACCTGCAGTGGCGCGAACAGCGCCAGGCGCTTGGCGGTTTCTTCTTCCTGGCCCATGGAGGTCCAGACGTCGGTGCTCACCAGGTGCGCACCGGCCACGGCCTGTTTCGGGTCACGGACGATGGACACCCGGTCCCCGGCCTTGGCCAGCAACTCGGCATGGGGGTCAAAACCTTCGGGACAGGCAATGCGCAGTTGGAAGTCGAATTGAATCGCCGCTTCTATATAGCTGTTGCACATGTTGTTGCCATCGCCGATCCAGGCCACGGTCTTGCCCTGGATCGAGCCTCGGTGCTCGAGAAATGTCTGCATGTCGGCCAGCAACTGGCAGGGGTGCAGGTCGTCGGACAGGCCGTTGATCACCGGTACGCGGGAATGGGCGGCGAACTCGGTCAGGTTGCTGTGGGCGAACGTGCGGATCATCACCGCGTCCAGCATGCTCGACATGACGATGGCGCAATCGCCGATGGGTTCGCCACGGCCCAGTTGGGTATCGCGAGGCGACAGGAAAATCGCCTGGCCCCCCAGTTGGATCATGCCGGCTTCGAAAGAGATGCGAGTGCGGGTCGATGACTTCTCGAAGATCATCCCCAGCACACGGTTTTTCAAGGGCTCGAACAGTACGCCGCGATTACGCAGGTCCTTGAGCTCCACGCCTCGACGGATCACGCCGAGCAACTCATCGGGCGTGAAATCCATCAGGGAGAGAAAGTGCCTTGCGCTCATGATTGACTACCTTTTTGTAACGGACCGCAGATGCTCAAAGCCTTGTTTAATGAAAAAACGGGCGAGACCTGCGGCAAAAGCCGCACGGGGCGACGAAATAGGGGAAGGCGCGATCTTATAATTAAATGTCGCGTCTTACCAATAGGGCTACGGTTTTTGGGGATTTCAGCGAGGCCATCACGCGAATGCGATGGCATGTTTGGAGCCGGTTTCCTGACAGCAGCGGTCCATTTGTACACTGGCGTTGCTCGCCTTGGCAATCAAGCGCGGCGGGCATGCCATGGTTGATGGTCGGTTTATGTCGTGTCATCCCTTCCTTGCGCCTGTCTGCTGGTGGTTGTGAAACATTTCCTAATGCAAAAGGCCTGGGTTATAAATGAGCCACAGCGGCACAGGAGCCCGAAATGGATTCGAAAGAGCAACAATTAATGGAATTGCTGGGGCTGACCGCACGCTCGCTGACACACCTGACGGCTTCTGTGACCTCCATGTCATTCGAATTGCTGCGCAGCGATGATGAAGTGACCAAGGCCGCCGGCCGTCGGATGATCGACCGCATGGCCACGATCAGCAGCGGCCTCGACGAGCATTGGCGCTTGATTGGCGAGCTGACCGGCGTACCCATCGCCCAGGAACAGGTAGAAACCGTCGAGGAAATCCAACTGCTGGCACCGCCTCCCGAGCAGCCCTGACGCCAGTCATCGGTGGGCCTGATGCCCGGCGATTCACAGGACGAACGTCGCTGGCGCTGCCGGGAATCGCGCGCCATAGTTTTGTTCCCGCGGCCGAAAGTGCCCGCCACGAATAAAACAGAGACTGGCCATGACCAAGACTCTCCACCACCGTGCGTGCCACCTGTGTGAAGCCATCTGTGGCTTGACCCTCGAAACCACCGAAACCGAAGGCCAGGGCCTGGCGATCACCTCGATCAAGGGCGATGCGCTGGACACCTTCAGCCGCGGTCACATCTGCCCCAAGGCAGTGGCCCTGCAAGATATCCAGAATGATCCGGACCGCCTGCGCCACCCCATGCAGCGCATCGGCAACGAATGGCAACCCATCGCCTGGGACGATGCCTTCGCGTTGGTGGCCGAGCGCCTGGCGGATATCCAGGCGCGCCACGGCCAGAACGCGGTGGCGGTCTACCAGGGCAACCCCAGCGTGCATAACTATGGGCTGATGACCCACAGCAACTACTTCCTGGGCCTGTTGAAGACCCGCAGCCGTTTCTCGGCGACCTCGGTGGACCAACTGCCCCATCATTTGACCAGTCACCTGATGTACGGCCACGGCCTGCTGCTGCCGATTCCGGACATCGACCACACCGACTTCATGCTGATCCTGGGCGGTAATCCACTGGCTTCCAACGGCAGCATCATGACCGTGCCTGATGTGGAAAAGCGCCTCAAGGCGATCCAGGCCCGTGGCGGCAAAGTGGTGGTGGTCGATCCGCGCCGCAGCGAAACGGCGGCCATTGCCGACCAGCATGTCTTTGTCCGCCCGGGTGGCGATGCCGCGCTGCTGTTTGGCTTGCTCAACACCCTGTTCAGCGAAGGCCTGACCCGTGACAGCCATCTGCCGGTGGACGGCCTGGACGAGGTGCGCGCGGCTGTTTGCTCCTTCACCGCTGAAGCGATGAGCCCGCTCTGTTCGGTGCCGGCCGTGCAGATCCGCCAATTGGCCCGGGACTTTGCCGCCGCGCCGTCAGCGGTGTGCTATGGACGGATGGGGGTGTCGACCCAGGCCTTCGGCACGCTGTGCCACTGGCTGATCCAGGTGATCAACCTGGTGACCGGCAATCTTGATCGGGTGGGCGGCGCGCTGTGCACCGAGCCGGCGGTGGACTTGGTGGCCACCACCTCAGGTGGGCATTTCAATCGTTGGCAGAGCCGGGTATCCGGGCGTCCCGAGTACGCCGGGGAACTGCCGGTGTCGGCCCTGGCCGAGGAGATGCTCACCGAGGGCGAAGGCCAGATTCGTGCGCTGGTCACCGTGGCCGGCAACCCCGTATTGTCCACCCCCAATGGGCGGCAATTGGAGCAGGCCCTGGACGGCCTGGAGTTCATGGTCAGTGTCGATTTGTACATCAACGAAACCACGCGTTACGCCGACCTGATCCTGCCCTCGACGTCGGCCCTGGAAAACGATCACTACGACACTACGTTCAACCTGTTCGCGGTGCGCAACGTGACCCGTTTCAACCGGGCGATCCTGCCCAAGCCCGAGGGCGCGCTGCACGACTGGGAAATCTTCGTCGGCCTGGCCAAGGCCTTCGCCGCCCGGACCGGCAAAGCGCTCAAACCGACCATGCCGCCCGCGCAGATGATCGATTTCGGCCTGCGCAGCGGTGCGTATGGCGATGCCTCGCCGCACAAGCTGTCCCTGGCGACCCTGTTCGACCATCCCCATGGCATCGACCTTGGAGCACTCAAGCCCAACCTGGCCCCGCGGTTGAAAACCGAAAACCAACGGGTGCAGGCCGCGCCGGCGGTGGTTCTTGCCGACCTTGCGCGCTTTGCCGCGTTGCAGGCGCCAAAGCCGGATGAGCTGCTGATGATTGGCCGCCGCCATGTGCGCAGCAATAACTCCTGGATGCATAACTTCCATCGACTGGTGAAGGGCAAGCCGCGCCATCAATTGCTGATGCACCCGGACGACCTCGCCTCTCGCGGCCTCGTCGACGGGCAGCGGGTGACCGTCAGTTCGCGGGTAGGGGCCATTGAAGTCGAGGTGCTGGGCAGCCTGGACATGATGAAAGGCGTGGTCAGCCTGCCCCACGGCTGGGGCCATGCCCGACCGGGCGTGCAGATGACCATTGCCAGCGGGCAGCCAGGCTCCAGCGCCAATGACCTGACCGATGATTGTCAACTCGATGAGCTATCCGGTAACGCGGCGCTCAACGGTGTACCGGTCAAGGTGGCGGCTGCGTAGAATTGTCTCTGAGCAGCACGTTCTGCTTTCCGTTACAATGCGCCACCGTGTCGACAACTGACGTCGCAAAGTTTAAGCCGAGGTGCTCCGTGGATATCATCGAAACGATTAAAGACCAGATTGCCAACAACACCATCCTGCTTTACATGAAAGGCTCGCCGAACGCGCCACAGTGCGGCTTCTCGGCCAAGGCTGCTCAGGCTGTGATGGCGTGTGGCGAGAAGTTCGCCTACGTGGACATCCTGCAGAACCCGGAAATCCGCGCCAACCTGCCCAAGTACGCCAACTGGCCAACCTTCCCGCAATTGTGGGTGGGTGGTGAGTTGATCGGTGGTAGCGACATCATGACCGAGATGGCCGCTGATGGCTCCCTGCAAACCACGATCAAGGCAGCGGTAGAAAAGGCGGCGGCGAACAAGGCCGAAGCCTGATCCGCGATGATCTGTGTTTGCCACGCATGATGGGGTGAACGCGGACGTGTGGGAGCGGGCTTGCTCGCGAATGCGATGGATCAGTTGGCACTTCTTTACCTGACTCACCGCATTCGCGAGCAAGCCCGCTCCCACAGTGGTTTTGGGTAGGACCTGGGAATCCAGGCAATAAAAAGCCCCGCCTCTCGAAAGAGGGCGGGGCTTTTTAGTGGCTTGCTGTCGGGGAAGGTTACTCTTCGCCCATCTGCGATTGCAGGTAGTTCTCAAGACCGATTTTGTCGATCAGACCCAGTTGGGTTTCCAGCCAGTCGATGTGCTCTTCCTCGGATTCGAGGATATCTTCCAGCAGTTCACGGCTACCGAAGTCGCCAACGCTTTCGCAATGAGCGATAGCGGCCTTCAGGTCGGCATGGCCGGTGCGCTCGATGCGCAAGTCGCATTCCAGCATTTCCCGGGTGTGCTCGCCGATGTGCAGCTTGCCCAGGTCCTGGACGTTTGGCAGGCCCTCGAGGAACAGGATGCGCTTGATCAGCTTGTCCGCGTGCTTCATCTCGTCGATGGACTCGTGGTACTCGTGCTTGCCCAGCTTGTTCAGGCCCCAATCCTCGTACATGCGTGCATGCAGGAAGTATTGATTGATCGCGACCAGCTCATTGGCAAGGATCTTGTTGAGATGCTGGATGACTGTAATGTCGCCTTTCATGATGAGGCCTGCCCTGTAATAGCTGTGTATAGGGCGGAGTTTGAGCCGCGCATTTATCAGTGTCAAACCTAAGTTATTGAATAATAAATGAAAATTAATCGGAATAAGAATGTTTGTGTTCCGCGTCTGGACGCTAACCATTTGATTTACAGACATAAAAAAACCGGACATTGAGTCCGGTTCCTTGAAAAGCTGTCTTTACGCGGCAGTAAATTCTACCGGGTAGGGGATCGAGGCCTGTGCCGTCTGCACCTTGGCGAGGGTTTCACGCACCACTTCCTTGGCCAGGCAGGCACATTTGCCGCATTGACTGGCTACGCCGGTGGCCTGGCGGACTTCACGATAGCTGCAGCAACCTTCATAGATCGCTTCGCGGATTTGTCCGTCGGTGACGCCAGTGCAGAGGCATACATACATAAGTGAGAACCGTCGCTGGTTGTGACTCAATTGAGACGGATCTTAATGTTAACGAGAATGATTGTCAAAGTGGTTTCTCAAGGTCTTGCGTCAGGGCGAGGTCAGGCTGACGAACGGTTTTATCCAGGAGGGTGACGGGGAGGGACAGCGATTTTTCGATGCCACCGAAAAACCGTTGAAGACAGTCCAAATGCGCGGTGTATGATGGTCGGCCCTTGCAAGCGGGTTCGTGTCACAGGGCTGTCGCCTGAGGGTGGCAGGCTGGCCCGGACCGTGTTTTCACGCTATTACATCAGGAGATATCCAATGAGCGTACTCGTAGGCAAACAAGCCCCGGACTTTACCGTTCCAGCCGTCCTCGGCAACGGTGAGATCGTCGACAGCTTCACCCTGTCCTCGGCCATCAAAGGCAAATACGGCCTGGTGTTTTTCTATCCACTGGACTTCACCTTCGTCTGCCCGTCCGAGCTGATCGCACTGGATCACCGCATGGATGATTTCAAGGCGCGCAACGTTGAAGTGATCGCGGTTTCGATCGACTCGCACTTCACCCACAACGCCTGGCGCAACACCCCGATCAACAATGGCGGCATCGGCCAAGTGAAATACACCATGGCTGCCGACATGAAGCACGAAATCGCCAAGGCCTATGACGTTGAGTCCGAAGGCGGCGTGGCCTTCCGTGGCGCGTTCCTGATCGACGACAAGGGCGTTGTCCGTTCGCAGATCATCAACGACCTGCCGCTGGGTCGTAACATGGAAGAGCTGATCCGTCTGGTCGATGCGCTGCAATTCCACGAAGAGCACGGCGAAGTCTGCCCGGCCAACTGGAAAAAAGGTGACAAAGGCATGACCGCATCGCCTGAAGGCGTTGCCGCTTACCTGGGCGAGCACAGCGACAAGCTGTAAGCGCAAAGGCATAAAAAAACCGGCCCTCGATGGGCCGGTTTTTTTATGGGTGTTCAACCAGATCATCGGCTGAAACACAGAGCCTTGTGGCGAGGGGATTTATCCCCGCCGGGCCGCGAAGCGGCCCCAAACCTGCCAATTGAGTTTGCCTGGCTCACCTTTCTGGGACTGCCGCGCAGTCCAACGGGGATACATCCCTCGCCACAAGTGAGCCAAGCCAGGTTGATGTCAGTCGTCGAAATCCTGCCAGCCACCCATTTCTTTCCAGCGATTGACGATGCCGCAGAACAGCTCGGCGGTCTTCTCGGTGTCGTAGCGGGCCGAGTGAGCCTCGCGGCCATCGAAATCGATGTCGGCCGCCTGGCACGCTTTCGCCAGGACGGTCTGGCCGTACGCCAGGCCAGCCAGGGTCGCGGTGTCGAAGCTGGAAAACGGGTGGAACGGGTTGCGCTTCATGTCCAGGCGCGCGACGGCGGCGTTGAGGAAGCCCAGGTCGAAGCTGCTGTTGTGGCCGACCAGGATCGCTCGCTTGCACCCGTTGGCCTTCAGCGCCTTGCGCACGCCACGGAAGATGTCGGTCAGGGCCGTTTCTTCACTGACTGCCATGCGCAACGGGTGATCGAGCTTGATCCCGGTGAACTCCAGGGCCGCCGCTTCGACGTTGGCGCCTTCGAACGGCTCGACACGGAAGAAGTAGGTGTGGTCAGGGAACACAAAGCCTTTTTCGTCCATGCCGATGGTGGTCGCGGCGATTTCCAGCAAGGCGTCGGTGGCGGAGTTGAAACCACCGGTTTCTACGTCGACGACGACCGGCAGGTAGCCACGGAACCGCGCGGCCATGGGGTGACGGGCGCCGCCCGAACCACCGTTGCCGTCCAGTTCGTCGTCGAAATGATCTTCACTCACGCGTTTTCCTCCAGCAGGCGCCAGCGCAGTTTTTCACCGGCGCGCAGCGGGATGACAGCCAGATCGCCGAAAGGCAGGCTGGCGGGGGCGGTCCACTCATCGCGAACCAGGGTAATACGATCGGTGTTCACCGGCAGGCCATAGAAACGTGGGCCATGCAGGCTGGCGAAGCCTTCGAGTTTGTCCAGCGCGTTGCGCTGTTCGAAGGCTTCGGCGTACATCTCGATGGCGGCATAGGCGGTGTAGCAACCGGCGCAACCGCAGGCCGCTTCCTTGGCGTGCTGGGCGTGGGGTGCGGAGTCGGTGCCGAGGAAAAACTTGGCACTGCCGCTGGTGGCGGCGTCCAGCAAGGCTTCCTGGTGGGTATTGCGCTTGAGGATCGGCAGGCAATAGAAGTGCGGCCGGATCCCGCCCACCAGCATATGGTTGCGGTTGTACAGCAGGTGATGGGCGGTAATGGTCGCGCCGACGTTGGCCGGGGCCTCGTTGACGAACTGCACGGCATCGCCGGTGGTGATGTGTTCGAACACCACCTTGAGGGTCGGGAAGCGCTCCACGACGCGGCGCATGTGCTCGTCGATGAAGATTTTCTCGCGGTCGAATACGTCTACGTCGCCCCGGGTAACTTCACCATGGATCAACAACGGCATGCCGACTTCGGCCATGACTTCCAGCGCCGGGAAGATCTTGTCGATACTGGTGACGCCGGAATCGGAGTTGGTGGTGGCACCGGCCGGGTACAGCTTGGCGGCATGGACGAAGCCGCTGGCCTTGGCCTCGCGGATTTCTTCGGGCTGGGTGCGGTCGGTGAGGTAAAGCACCATCAACGGTTCGAAGCGGCTGCCAGCCGGGCGTGCGGCGAGGATACGCTGGCGATAGCCGTCGGCTTCGGCGGCGTTGCGCACTGGCGGAACCAGGTTAGGCATGATGATTGCGCGCCCGAAGGTGCGCGCGACATCGGCGACGGTATGGGTCAACACAGCACCATCGCGAAGATGAATATGCCAGTCGTCGGGACGCAGCAGGGTCAGGCGGTCGGACATTGGGGGGCTTCCAGGCGGGTCAAACTGTGGGAATGCTACCGGAAAAGACCGATTCAGGCACCCGCTATCAAGTTCTGGCGCAACTTACCGATAGCTCCTACAGGTGTGCCACGAATCCGTGTAGTGCGCCGGACAGGCGTCATGCCCTCGGCATGCGTCGATCTTTGTATAAAAGTCAGTGGAGCCTCCCGTGCGCCAGCGTTATCTAGCCTTGCTCAGTGTGTTTGCCAGCCTTCCCGCCATGGCGCTCACTTTCCAGACCCGTCTGGAGAGCATTGAGTGGACGGTCGAAGGCGACAAGTTCGAGTGCCGGCTGAGCCAGCCGATCACTGATTTTGGCAGTGGCGAGTTCGTGCGCCGGGCGGGCGAACAGGCCACGTTCCGTCTCAAGGCTTATAACCCGATGCTGGGCGGCGGTTCGGCCACCCTGCTGGCGGCCGCGGCGCCGTGGCAACCGGGGCGCGGCGACATCAACCTGGGTTCAGTCAGGATCGGCAGTGGCGACGTATTGTTCAACAGCTCCCAGGTCCAGGCCGGGCGCCTGATCAGTGGGCTGATGGAGGGGCGCAGCCCCGTGGTACGCCGCAACAGCGAGGACGGGCGGGTTTCGGAAGTGCGTCTGCTGCCGGTGCGCTTCAGCAAGGCGTTCAATGACTACCAAGGCTGTGTGGCGAAACTGTTGCCGAAGAATTTCGAGCAGGTGAAACAGACGCAAATCGGTTTTCCTGGCGAAGCGGTCGATCTCGATGCCCACGCCAAGGCTCAGTTGCAAGTGATGCTCGACTTCATCAAGGCCGATCCGAGCGTCAATCATGTCGAGCTTGATGGTCACTCCGATAACAGCGGCAACCGCCTGACCAATCGCGAACTGTCTCGCCGTCGGGCGCTGGCGGTCCAGGACTTCTTCAAGGCCAATGGTTTCCAGGAGTCGCAGATTACCCTGCGTTTCCACGGCGAGCGCTATCCCCTGGTGCCTAACACCAACGCTGCCAATCGCGCCAAGAACCGTCGCGTGGTCGTGCGCCTCGAGCGCGTGGCGGCTAGCCAGGCACCGGCACCCCAGGCACCCCAGGCACCCGCCGCGCAGCCGGCGCCCGCTGCCGGTCCTGCCAAGCCACCGGCGCCAACCGCGGCGCCGGCCAAGACACCGGCACCCACACCCGTCGGGGCAACGGCGCGGACCTCCTGATTGGATTTTACCGTCGCGCCGTCGACATAATCTGTCGCTTCGTCGTCATAAGCTGTCGCGCCTCTGTAAATTATCCGCGCTGGACGTTAGACTTCCCGGCTTTCCGTACAACCCGTGGAGTGATGGCATGGCGGACGTAAACAAGGTCGTTCTGGCGTATTCCGGCGGCCTGGACACTTCGGTGATCCTCAAGTGGCTGCAGGACACTTATAACTGCGAGGTGGTGACCTTCACCGCTGACCTGGGGCAGGGCGAAGAGGTCGAGCCTGCACGCGCCAAGGCCCAGGCCATGGGCGTCAAAGAGATCTACATCGATGACCTGCGCGAAGAGTTCGTCCGCGACTTCGTGTTCCCGATGTTCCGCGCCAATACCGTTTACGAAGGCGAGTACCTGCTGGGTACGTCCATCGCCCGTCCGTTGATTGCCAAGCGCTTGATCGAAATCGCCAACGAAACCGGCGCCGACGCCATTTCCCACGGCGCCACCGGCAAAGGCAACGACCAGGTGCGTTTCGAGCTGGGTGCCTATGCCCTCAAGCCGGGCGTGAAAGTCATTGCCCCGTGGCGTGAATGGGACCTGCTGTCCCGTGAAAAACTGATGGATTACGCCGAGAAGCACGCGATCCCGATCGAGCGTCACGGCAAGAAAAAATCCCCGTACTCGATGGACGCCAACCTGCTGCACATCTCCTATGAAGGCGGCGTGCTGGAAGACACCTGGACCGAGCACGAAGAAGACATGTGGCGCTGGACCGTCTCCCCGGAGAAGGCTCCCGATACTCCGCAATACCTGGAGCTGACCTATCGCAACGGCGATATCGTCGCACTGGACGGCGTGGAAATGACCCCGGCCACCGTGCTGGCGACCCTGAACCGCATCGGCGGCGAGCACGGCATCGGTCGCCTGGACATCGTCGAGAACCGCTATGTCGGCATGAAGTCCCGCGGCTGCTACGAAACCCCGGGCGGCACCATCATGCTGCGCGCCCACCGGGCGATCGAATCGATCACCCTGGACCGCGAAGTGGCTCACCTCAAGGATGAGTTGATGCCCAAGTACGCCAGCCTGATCTACACCGGCTACTGGTGGAGCCCTGAGCGTCTGATGCTGCAACAGATGATCGACGCTTCCCAGACCAACGTGAACGGTGTCGTGCGCCTGAAGCTGTACAAGGGCAATGTGATCGTGACCGGGCGCAAGTCCGACGACTCGCTGTTCGACGCCAACATCGCGACCTTCGAAGAAGACGGCGGTGCCTACAACCAGGCCGATGCGGCCGGTTTCATCAAGCTCAACGCCCTGCGCATGCGCATCGCGGCGAACAAGGGTCGCAAGCTGTTCTGACCCTGGTTATCAAAAAAAACGGCCTGCCTTGAGCAGGCCGTTTTTTTTGCCCTCTGTTCTGTACGTACGGCCTGCTGGTGGCGGCGCTGCCTCTTCATTCATCCTGCCCGTGGGCCGCGAGGTCTGCGTGGTGGTAGATGACGTACACGATGATGCTGGCGTGCTTCAAATGCACTGATCGACAGGGCTCGATCGGGCGCTGGGATTGGCGGCACAGAATGCAAAGGGTGTCTGGCGGTTCATGCCTGGATCGATGAAGGGTTGCCCGCCGCCGAGGGTCCTTGCCCGACCGGCACGGCAGTCGTTTGCGCCGACAGGTCGCGTCATCCAGGGTCTTCATGAAGTGTTTGTTCTTGCGAAAATCCGAAGGTGAATACAAGGAGCGATAATTGAAGTTGAGGGTGATGAAAAAGAGCAGCAATAGATAAAAAGGAAAGCTGATCAGGAACCAGAGGTAATACTCCCGGTCCTGATCATCCAGGAACGGCAGGGAAATGGCCGCGGAAGTTTCGGATAAAGTTGCGAATATGGCGATAAGGGTCATGGGGTTGGTAATAGTCTTCAAAGGTTTGTTCATGGTTAATGCTCATGGAGTATTCATGCTCGGTGAATTAATGGGGAATAGTGTCGATGGGTAAGTAATAAGGTATAGCCAGCCCATCCGGGGGCGCCGATATTTTTTATCGGACGCCTGAACGTCTCTTATATAGGATTCCCGCAGTTGAAGTGAGTACTGGTAGTTTTAACAGTAAATAATTCGGTTACTCTTTATGAATGAAGTGTTTCCCGGTTGCCTGTCCGCGGGTGGGGAACGCGCTGAAAGGGCGCATTATTGATAGGGGTACCGGACTGTCAAGGGCAGTCGGTCCTTCTCCGTAAAAAACGCAGGACACATTTTTCCTGCCGGGATTTGTAGGAATTTTCTGTATAGCTTGTAGGTTCTGTCTCTCGGTGCGAGCGGTCAGGGGGGGGCGGCATGCCAAGGTAGAAATGACTAGGCTATTGTGCGTGCTCTAAAAATTCGAACAGCGAAGTTGGATTTGCCCATGAATAAAGTGCTGATCGTGGATGATCATCCCGTCATTCGTCTTGCTGTACGTTTGCTGATGGAGCGTCATGGTTATGAGGTCGTTGCCGAAACCGACAACGGCGTCGATGCGTTGCAACTTGCTCGTGAACTTATGCCCGATATCGTCATTCTCGATATCGGTATTCCGAAACTGGACGGGCTGGAGGTCATTGCCCGTTTGGGGGCCATCCCTTCCTCCATGAAGGTATTGGTACTGACTTCCCAGGCGCCTGGACATTTTTCGATGCGCTGCATGCAAACGGGGGCGGCCGGGTATGTCTGCAAGCAACAGGACCTGACCGAGTTATTAAGTGCAATAAAGGCAGTACTGTCCGGCTACAGTTATTTTCCCAACCAGGCGTTGCATACGGTGCGGTCGAGCCTGGGTAATGCCAGTGAATCCGATATGGTCGATCGGTTATCGGGGCGGGAGATGATGGTCTTGCAGCAGCTGGCGCGCGGCAAGACCAACAAGGAAATCGCCGATGGAATGTTCTTGAGCAACAAGACGGTCAGTACTTACAAGACCCGTCTGTTATTGAAGCTCAATGCCCGTTCGCTGGTCGACCTGATCGAACTGGCGCAGCGTAATGGGTTGGTGTGAGGGGACCGGCCACACGTACTCAGTAAAAAGCCTCCATCAGGGAGGCTTTTACGTGTCAGAGGTCAAAGTCGTAATCGGCCAGTTGTTTCTGTAAGCGACGTTCTTCCAGCAGGTTATCGATGGTGCGGCGCTTGCTCAGGTTGGTTTTCGCCACTTCCACGACCACGGGTTCAACGTCGTCGGCCTCAACGGCGATGAATTCGTCTTCTACATCGAGTTGTTCTTTGCCAGCACTCATGGGTTCGACTCCAGGCTAAGACTGCCATTGGCGCTCCTTATATCGATAAACCACGGGCGGGTAAAAAAGATTTTTTCAATCGGTGGATCAATAAAAGCAATAGCGCCTCAATCGTCCGAGGTCTTGTGCTTGTATTCGCATAAATCTTCGATCCGGCAGCTGCCACAGCGGGGCTTGCGGGCCAGGCAGACGTAGCGCCCGTGGAGGATGAGCCAGTGATGGGAGTCCAGCAGGTATTGCTTGGGAACAAACTTCATCAACTTGTTCTCTACCTCCACCACGTTTTTGCCGGGGGCCAGTCCTGTCCGGTTGCTGACCCGGAAAATGTGGGTGTCGACTGCCATGGTCAACTGCCGAAACGCGGTGTTGAGCACGACGTTGGCGGTCTTGCGGCCCACGCCGGGAAGGGCTTCCAGTGCTTCACGGGTCTGCGGGACTTCACTGCCGTGGCGTTCGATCAGCAGACGGCAGGTTTCGATCACGTTTTTGGCCTTGCTGTTGAACAGGCCGATGGTCTTGATGTACTCGGACAACCCTTCGACGCCCAGGGCGTAGATCGCTTCCGGGGTGTTGGCGACCGGGAACAGTTTGGCCGTGGCCTTGTTGACGCCGACGTCGGTGGATTGGGCCGACAGGATCACCGCGATCAGCAACTCGAACGGCGAGCCATAGGCCAGTTCGGTTTTCGGTTCCGGGTTGTCCTCGTGAAAGCGACGGAATATCTCCAGGCGTTTTGCGGCGTTCATGGGCGCGGCGTTTCCTCGATGGTTGAAGGGGAATTGGCAGCTGTCCAGGCTTGTCGGGCCGCCAACAGCAGCCCGAGCAGAATGAACCCGCCAGGGGCGAGCAAGGCCAAGGGGAGGCCACTGCCGATCAGCTCGCGCACGGCGCCCAGGCCGATCATCAGGAGGCCGAATACACCAGCCAGCCTGAGGCGTCCAGGCAAGCGCGATTGGACGAAGACACCCGCATGTTCCAGGGCCACGCAGCTCAGGGCGATCCAACCCATGTACAGGGGACGGTACAGTTCGAGTGCCCAGGCCTGAACGACCAAGCTTGTGCAGGTGGTCAGGGAGGCGGCCAGCACAATGGCGGCGAACAGTCGTTGCCAAGCGGCCAGGCGCTGTCGGACAAGCCCCATCGCCAGGCCTTGGCAGAAGAAAATCAAGGCCCAGGCCAGCCATAGCGTCAGTGCGCCGATCAGCGAATCGCTGGCGCCAATCAACGGGACGAGCAGCAGGCCGTGCATCAGGCCCCATGGCTTATTCATTCTCAGGCACTCCCGTCAACCGAGCCTTGTGCTCGTCGAAGTAACGCAACGCGTCGTGAACCGCCTGGAGCACCGCCCGGGACGTCACTGTTGCGCCGGCCAGTTGATCGAACTGGCCCTGGTCCTTTTTCAAGGCCCAGCCGCTGTCGTCAGGCGCCTGGCGTGATTTGCCGGTGAAGGCCTGCATCCAGGCGTTTGGCCAGCCGGCAATCGCCGCGCCCAGCCCGGGTGTTTCGGTCTGGCGCAACGTCTTGACGCCCAGCAACCGGCCTTGTGGATCGATAGCGACCAGCAACTCGATGCTGCCTTCATAGCCCAGCGCCTGGCTGCGCAGCAGCACGGCGCTGGGTTGGCCGTTGCGGCTCGCCAGGTAGCCGCCCAACAGTGTGCTATGGGCCAAGGTCACCGAGGCGGTGAAAACGGGGTGCGCCAACGGCTGGTTGTCATAGCGGTCAGTGGGCAGCACGTCGAGCAACGTCCTGTTGGCCAGCGCTTGCTGCTGGGCCTCGATGCGCCCGGCCGTGCCAAGGTGCGTGAGGTAAGTGGCACCGCCACCGAGGCCGATCAACAGCATCAGGATTGCCACGCCGCCGGGATTCTTCATGGCAGTGGCCGCCGTTGTCGTGCCTCGGCAAACCGGTCCAGTGCCGGCACGCCGAGGTTCATCAGCAACACCGCGAACGCAACGCCGTCCGGATAACCGCCCCAGGTGCGGATCAGATAGACCAGCAATCCCATGCCCGCGCCAAATAGCAGGCGGGCGAGGGGGGCCTTGGCGCCCGAGACCGGTTCGGTCGCGATAAAAAACGCGCCGAGCATGGTCGCGCCACTGAACAGATGAAACAGGGGTGAGCCATGGGAGTCGGAGCCCGACCCGTTCCAGCACAGCAGGCTGACGATGAACAGGCTCGCCAGCATTCCCACCGGCGCATGCCAACTGAACACCCGCTGCTGCAACAGAAACAGACCGCCTGCCAGGAAAGCCAGGTTGACCCATTCGGCACCTCGGCCGCCGAAACGCCCGAACGCCGGATCGCTGCCGAACAGTTCATCGATGGTCAGGCTCGTGTTGGTGCGCAGGCTGTCCAACGCCGTCGCCCCGGCCCAGGCATCGGGCGCCGGATGAGTGCCGAACACCTGCTGCAAGCCTTCAAGCAGGCCCATGCCGTGGGGGGCGGGCCACTGGCTCATGTGGACAGGGAAGGCCACCAGCACCAGGGCGTACCCGAGCATCGCCGGGTTGAACGGGTTGCTGCCGACGCCGCCCCACAGGTGCTTGCCGAACAGCAAGGCGCAGGCGGCCGCCGTGACGGTCAGCCACCACGGGCAATACGCCGGCAAGGCCAGGGCCAGCAGCGTGGCACTGACCAGCGCGCTGCCATCGCTCAGTTCGGGTTTGAGCGGCCTACGGCGCAAACGCAGCGCCAACGCCTCGACTGCCAGTGCGGTGAGGCCTGACAACAGCAGGTTGAGCGCCACGCCCCAGCCCTGGAACCACAACAGCGCCAGCACGCCGGGCAACGTCGCCAGCAATACTCGGGTCATCGCGGGCCGCAGCCGTTCGTCCATTGGCTCAGGAAGCGGCATGGACGTCCACCTGGCGTTCGGCATCCTTCACCGCTTGCTCCAACGCCTGCAGTTGTTCATCCGATGCCGCTGCCGTCCGGGCTTTGCTGAGTTCGGCGCGGCGCATCGCCAGTTGGATCTTGGCCCGCTTCAGTTCGGCGCTTTGTGCCGGCGCCGGGGCTGGAGTGGCCGCTGGTGCAGCGTTTTCCAGTTGGCCCAGGGCCTGTTCGGCGGCTTCGAACTGGCGTTGCAGCACGATCAGTTGCGATTGCTGCTCGAAGGTCGGCGGATGGCCGAACGCCTTCAAGGATTTGTTCAACTGCGCCCGGCTCATGGCCAGGTCAACCTTGGCTTTTTTCAAGGCCGCATCGGCGGTGGCGGCTTTTTGCGCGCGCACGCGTTCCAGCGCGGCCTGTACGGGATCGAGTGGCTGCGCCTGTTCCACGGCCTGGGCTGCCCGTTGGGTTCGAGCCAGACGTTCGGCCTGGCGCTGTGCTTCTTCACGACGCAGGCGGGCATTGCGTTGTTCGAAGCGGTGCCGTGCGTGATTGCGTTTGGCGGTTCGCGCCTGCTGCTCGGCGGCGCTGAAGGCCAGGCCGCCGACAATCGGTAGCACGCTGGCCGTCGGTAGAGGCCGCATCTCGATGCAGTCGACCGGGCAGGGCGCCACGCACAGGTCGCAGCCGGTGCATTCATCGATGAGGACGGTGTGCATCAGCTTTGCCGCGCCGACAATCGCGTCCACCGGGCAGGCCTGTATGCATTTGGTGCAGCCGATGCATTCGGCTTCGCGGATAAAGGCGATTTGCGCCGGGGCCACGCCGCGGCTGGTGTCCAGTTCCAGTACCGGTATGTTCATCAGTTCGGCCAGGGCCGCGATGGTTTCACGCCCACCGGGCGGGCATTTGTTGATCGGCTCGCCCTGGACGATGCCCTCGGCGTAGGGCTTGCACCCGGGATGGCCGCACTTTCCGCATTGGGTCTGCGGCAGCAGGGCGTCGATACGTTGAATCAGGCTCATGTTTTGACCAGCCCGCGCAATCCGAGAAAGGCCACCGCCATCAGTCCGGCACTGATCAACTGAATCGGCAGGCCCCGAAAGGGCAAGGCAATAGCGTTATGGAAGGTACGCTGGCGCAAATCGTCGAACAGGCTCAGCACCAGCCAGAAACCGAGCCCGGCGCCCAGGCTCAGCGCCATGGCGTGGCCCAGGCCTTGGTCTTCCTGGGCGTTGAGCAGCGTGACGCCCAGGATGCCGGCATTACCGAGCAAAAGCGGCCACAACCCGTCGAACGGCATTGTTGGCAGCCAACGTGCCAGCAGGCGTAGCAAGGGCCCGATGAGCAAGATGCTCAAGGACAGCCATGCCAACAGGCGCAGGGAGGTCAGGTCTGTCGGTACGAGCAGCCCATGATCGACCAGATAACCCAGGGTACCGACGATCAGCATCAGGCACGCCGTTGCCAGGCCCAGGGCGTGTATTTGCTGTCTACCGTTGGCCGCCAGCAGCGGGTCGACGGCCAGCGGCCAATGCAACACCAGGTTGTTGATCAGGGCAGCGCTGAACAGTGTGAGGACGATTTCGGTCATGGGCGTGTGGGCGATAAAGGGCCTGTTACAAGATTAGGCATTATCCGGCACGCCGGGAGCGTGGGCCAGATATGAAAATCCCACAGCCACCCTGCAAGGCGACTGTGGGATCGGTGCAGCAGGCGGTCGCGTTACTTGATCCGCTGGCCCGGCTTGGCGCCGCTGTCAGGGCTCAACAGGTAGATTTCCTCGCCGCCGGGGCCCGCCGCCATCACCATGCCTTCGGAGACACCGAAGCGCATTTTGCGCGGCTTGAGGTTGGCGATCATCATCGTCAACCGGCCTTCGAGCCTGGCGGGGTCTGGGTAGGCACTCTTGATACCGGAGAACACGTTGCGTTGCTCGTCACCGATGTCCAGGGTCAGGCGCAGCAGCTTGTCGGCCCCTTCGACGGCTTCGGCCTTGACGATCAGCGCCACGCGCAGGTCAACGGCGGCGAAGGCATCGAAGTCGATCTCCGGCGACAACGGGTCCTTGGTCAGCTCGCCGTTGCCGGTTGGGGCGCCGGTGTCGGTCTGGCTGGCGGCCAGGTCCTCCTTGGACGCGTCGATCATGGCTTGGACCTTGGCGGGGTCGATACGGGTCATCAACGGCTTGAACGCGTTCAACTGATGATTGCTCAGCAGTGTCTGGTGATCGTTCCAGGTCAGCGGCGCGACGTTCAGGAACGCTTCGGCATCGGCGGCCAGCAACGGCAGCACCGGCTTGAGGAAGATCACCAACTGGCGGAACAGGTTGATGCCCAGGGCACAGATGGCCTGGACTTCGTCCTGCTTGCCTTCCTGCTTGGCCAGGGACCAGGGTGCCTTGTCGGCGATCCAGGCGTTTGCGCGGTCGGCCAGGGCCATGATTTCGCGCATGGCACGGGCAAAGTCGCGACTCTCATAGGCTTCGGCGATGCTTGGCGCGGCCGCCAGGAAGGCGTCGGTCAGTTCCGGCGCGGCATTACCGGCGACCAGGACGCCGGCGTTGCCCTTGTGGATGAACCCGGCGCAACGGCTGGCAATGTTGACCACCTTGCCCACCAGGTCGGAGTTGACCTTTTGTACGAAGTCTTCGAGGTTCAGGTCCAGGTCGTCTACGCCGCGGCCGAGCTTGGCCGCGTAGTAGTAGCGCAGGTACTCGGGAGACAAGTGGTCCAGGTAGGTCCGGGCCTTGATGAAGGTGCCGCGGGACTTGGACATCTTCTGGCCGTTGACGGTCAGGTAGCCATGGACATTGATGCCGGTCGGCTTGCGGAACCCGGCGCCTTCGAGCATGGCGGGCCAGAACAGCGCGTGGAAGTTGACGATGTCCTTGCCGATGAAGTGATACACCTCGGCGGTGGAATCCTTGCCCCAGAACGCGTCGAAGTCCAGCTCCGGCGTGCGGTTGCAGAGGTTCTTGAAGCTGGCCATGTAGCCGATCGGCGCATCCAGCCAGACGTAGAAATACTTGCCGGGTTCGCCGGGGATTTCGAAGCCGAAGTACGGCGCATCGCGGGAAATATCCCACTCTTGCAGGCCGGAATCGAGCCATTCGGCGAGCTTGTTGGCCACTGCGTCGTGCAGCGTGCCGCTGCGGGTCCAGGTTTGCAGCATCTGCTGGAAATCCGGCAGCTTGAAGAAGAAGTGCTGGGAGTCCCTGAGCACCGGCGTGGCGCCGGAAATCGCCGATTTCGGGTCTTTCAGGTCGGTCGGTGCGTAGGTGGCGCCGCATTTTTCGCAGTTGTCGCCGTACTGGTCCTCGGTGCCGCACTTCGGGCAGGTGCCCTTGATGAAGCGGTCGGCCAGGAACATGTTCTTTTCCGGGTCGAAATATTGGGTGACCGAACGGGTGGCGATATGCCCGGCGTCACGCAGCTTCAGGTAGATCTGGCTCGACAGCTCACGGTTTTCTTCGGCGTGAGTGGAGTGGAAGTTATCGAAGTCCACCAGGAACTCGGCAAAGTCGGCGCTGTGTTCGGCCTGGACGTTGGCGATCAGTTGTTCCGGGGTGATGCCTTCCTTTTCCGCGCGCAGCATGATGGCCGAACCGTGGGCGTCGTCGGCGCAGACATAGATGCACTGGTTGCCGCGATGTTTCTGGAAGCGCGTCCACATATCGGTCTGGATGTATTCCAGCATATGGCCGAGGTGAATCGAACCATTGGCATAGGGCAGGGCGCTGGTGACGAGGATCTTGCGTGGCTCGGACATGGGGCTCGGCTACTTGATGAAACGGAGGTCGGCCACTATAAAGCGCCGGGAAATATATTTCACCCCACTGGCCTGTTTCCGCATGCATCGGTTGGGAGCGGCAAAGGCCTGAGCCAGGCACAATCTGTGGTGAGGGGATTCATCCCCGCTGGGTTGCGCAGCAGTCCCAAAACATTCGAGCCAGACCAACCTGACTCACCGAGGCGCGAGGTTTTGGGGTTGCTTCGCAACCCAGCGGGGATGAATCCCCTCGCCACAAAAGGTGTTCGCTCTGCTGTAATCGGGTCGCCACGCGGGAGCGCGCGGCGTAGGATAGCGGCCTGTTTTTCCAGTCTTGCTATCGGAGTTGCCCATGAGCGCCGTCAACCGCGCAGCGGTGGAAACCGTCCTTCGCCAGTACACCGACCCCTATTTGAACCAGGACCCGGTCAGCGCCGGGTGCGTGCGCGCCATCGACATCCAGGACGATCGTGTGAGTGTCCAGCTGGAAATCGGCTACGCCGCCGACCTGTTCAAGGGCGGCTGGGCGCAGATGCTGCAGATGGCGCTCGAAGGCCTGGACGGCGTGACGGCCGCGACCGTCCAGATCACCAGCGTGATCGCCGCGCATAAGGCCCAGGCACAGGTCCCCGGGCTGGCGAATGTCAAGAACGTGATCGCCGTGGCGTCGGGCAAGGGCGGCGTGGGCAAATCCACCACCGCCGCCAACCTGGCCCTGGCCCTGGCCCGTGAAGGGGCGAAGGTGGGGATTCTCGACGCGGACATCTACGGCCCGAGCCAGGGCATCATGTTCGGGATCGCCGAGGGCACCCGGCCCCAGGTCAAGGACCAGAAATGGTTCGTGCCGCTGCAATCCCATGGCGTGGAAGTCATGTCCATGGCCTTCCTGACCGACGACAACACGCCGATGGTCTGGCGCGGGCCGATGGTGTCCGGGGCCTTGCTGCAACTGGTCACGCAAACCGCCTGGGGCGACCTGGATTACCTGGTGATCGACATGCCGCCGGGCACCGGCGATATCCAACTGACCCTGGCGCAGAAAGTCCCGGTGGCCGGTGCGGTGATCGTCACCACTCCCCAGGATCTGGCCCTGCTGGACGCGCGCAAGGGCGTGGAGATGTTCCGCAAGGTGAACATCCCGGTGCTGGGTGTGGTGGAGAACATGGCCGTGCACATCTGCTCCAATTGCGGACATGCCGAGCACCTGTTCGGTGAGGGGGGCGGAGAAAAACTGGCGACCCAGTACGGCGTTGAATTGCTGGCTTCGCTGCCGCTGTCGATGGTCATCCGCGAACAGGCCGACGGTGGCAAGCCCACGGTCATCGCCGAGCCGGACAGCCAGATCGCCATGGTCTACCAGGAGCTGGCCCGCCACGTGGGCGCGCGAATCGTGCTGCAGGAAGCCGCATCACCGGCGATGCCGAACATCACCGTCAGCGACGATTGATAGAGTGAAACCCTACCCACTGTGGGAGCGAGCTTGCGCGCGATAGCGGCGTATCAGTCGCATCAAGGCTGACTGAACTGACGCTATCGCGAGCAAGCTCGCTCCCACATTTGGTTTGCGGTGACCTTAGATCCGCAACCCGCCATCCATCTCCAGGATCCGACCGGTGTAGTAGTCGTTCTCGAAGATATACGCCGCCGAATGGGCGATCTCTTCGGGTTTGCCCATGCGCTTGAGCGGAATTCCCGAGGTCATTTTTTCCAGGGCCTCGGGTTTCATGCCCAGGGTCATATCGGTTTCGATGAAGCCCGGCGCGATGCCGGCGACACGGATGCCGTAACGCGCCAGTTCCTTGGCCCAGGTCACGGTGGCGGCCGCCACACCGGCCTTGGCGGCCGAGTAGTTGGTCTGGCCGACATTGCCGGCGCGGGAAATCGACGAGATATTGATGATGGCGCCGCTGTTCTTCAGCTCGACCATTTTCGCTGCCACTTCACGGGTGCACAGGAACACCCCGGTAAGGTTGACGTCGATCACGGCTTGCCACTGGGCCAGGCTCATCTTGGTCATTTCGCCATCCTTGACCTTGAGCAGCAGGCCGTCGCGCAGGATCCCGGCGTTGTTGATCAGGCCGTGGATCGCGCCAAAGTCCTCGGCCACCCGGGCAACCATATCGATCACCTGATCTTCATGGGCGACATTGCACAGGTAGGCTCGTGCCTCGACGCCCTTGGCTGCGCAGGCGGCCACCGCCTGGTCGAGTTTTTCCTGGTTGAGGTCCACCAGCGCCAGCTTCGCGCCTTTACCGGCGAAATACTCGGCCATGGAACGACCCAGGCCCTGGCAACCGCCAGTGATAATGATTACTTTGTCAGTGAGTTGCATTCTCATGTCCAGATGGCGCAGCGGTGAAGGGGGAACCTGTTGGAGGCCTCTCGATTTGCGGCGGTATGGTCCGGCTGCACACGAGCACTGTCCCCTAGGTGTATCGGAACATTACTCCAGTCGCCCGGCCGCTTTCTAGACGAATTTCATAAAAGGAGTCATAAATTGAGCGTTGAAGCTGCCAAGCATGCCCGGGAACTGCTGCTCAAGGAGTACCGTGGAATGCTCTCCACCCATTCCAAATCCATGCCCGGCTTTCCGTTCGGCTCCGTCGTGCCGTATTGCCTGGACGCACAAGGCTGGCCGCTGATTCTGATCAGCCGCATCGCCCAGCACACTCACAACCTGCAAAAAGACCCCAAGTGTTCGATGCTGGTGGGCGAGCGGGGCGCCGAGGATGTGCAGGCCGTGGGGCGTCTGACCTACCTGGCCGAGGCCCGCAAACTCCAAGACAGCGCCGCCATCGAAACGGCTGCCGAACGTTATTACCGCTATTTCCCTGACTCGCAGAACTACCACAAGGCCCATGATTTCGATTTCTGGGTGCTCGAGCCGGTGCGTCATCGCTACATCGGCGGCTTTGGCGCCATCCACTGGATTGACCAGCTCACCCTGGCCAATCCCTTCGCCGGCAAAGCCGAAGCCAGCATGGTCGAGCACATGAACGCCGATCACGCCAAGGCCATCGCCCATTACGTGGAGCTGGCCGGGTTGCCGAAAAGCGAACCGGCGCAACTGGTGGGCATCGACAGCGAGGGCATGCACCTGCGCATTGGCCAGGGCCTGCACTGGCTGGCGTTTGCGACGCCTTGCAACACGCCGACACAAGTGCGCGAAGCCTTGGTTTATCTGGCTCACGCCGAACAATGGCCGAAAAATGCCGAGGTCGACGCTTGAATTCACGAAAGGGCGACGTCATTTAAGGTTTCATAGCAAGGCATTCTTGCGTAGAGGAACCCTTTGATGCGCCCTTTTTTGTTGCTCTTTCTGCTGTTCCCGGTGTTGGAGCTGTTCGTATTCGTCAAGGTCAGTGGTGCGATCGGGTTTTTCCCGGCGCTGCTGCTGGTCATTCTCGGCTCGATGCTCGGCGTGTTCGTGCTGCGCATTGCCGGCCTCGCCACGGCGCTGCGTGCCCGTGAAAGCCTGAACCGTGGCGAGCTGCCTGCCCAGACCATGCTCGAAGGCCTGATGCTGGCCCTGGGCGGCGG
This sequence comes from Pseudomonas medicaginis, assembly GCF_965119365.1. NCBI lineage: Bacteria > Pseudomonadati > Pseudomonadota > Gammaproteobacteria > Pseudomonadales > Pseudomonadaceae > Pseudomonas > Pseudomonas medicaginis. The sequence continues at coordinate 5,847,865 of NZ_OZ221631.1, read as the reverse complement.
CCTGTTGATCCTGCCAGGCTTTATCAGCGATGTGCTGGGCCTGGTCATGCTGTTGCCGTTCACCCGTCGGTTGCTGGCCAATAAAATGCGCCAGCGCGCCGAGGAGCAGGCGATGCGTCAGCGCGCCTTCGCCGATGACCTGCAGCCACGCGGCGGTCCTGCTCCGCGCCAGCCTGTGGGCCGCGAACCCGACGTGATCGAAGGCGAATTCGAACACCGGGATTCCAAGTAAAACCCTCGACACGGCGCCTTCGGGCGCCGTGTCCGTTCTGGCTGCGTGAAGAAAAAAATTTCTGCCCTCGCCCTTGTAATCCACTTGTACGCCCTTATGTAACGGTCACCGCAAGGTTTCCGGTGGCGACACCGGACAGACTTCCGCGGTTCGACTGACGAACCGCACCCGGCTTTGCCGGATTTGTTAAACCCGCCGGGACTACACCGGCCGATGAAAACCAAAAATTAGGAGAGATCGACAATGAAGCTTCGTCCTCTGCATGACCGCGTCGTCATCCGTCGCAGCGAAGAAGAGAAGAAAACCGCTGGCGGTATCGTCCTGCCAGGTTCGGCTGCCGAGAAAGCCAACCACGGTGAAGTTCTCGCTGTAGGTCCAGGCAAGGCACTGGAAAACGGTGAAGTACGTGCGCTGGCCGTGAAAGTGGGTGACAAGGTTGTGTTCGGCCCTTACTCCGGCAGCAACACAGTGAAAGTCGACGGCGAAGACCTGCTGGTAATGAGCGAGAACGAAATCCTCGCTGTTCTCGAAGGCTGATTCCCCCGCCCATTTTCCCGTTACTACAAAGTATTTAAGGAATATCGATCATGGCTGCTAAAGAAGTTAAATTCGGCGATTCCGCCCGCAAGAAAATGCTCGCCGGTGTCAACGTCCTGGCTGACGCAGTAAAAGCGACCCTGGGCCCGAAAGGCCGTAACGTGATCATCGAGAAGAGCTTCGGCGCTCCGACCATCACCAAGGACGGCGTTTCCGTAGCCAAAGAAATCGAGCTGAAAGACCGCTTCGAAAACATGGGCGCGCAACTGGTCAAGGACGTTGCTTCCCGTGCCAACGATGACGCCGGTGACGGCACCACCACCGCGACCGTACTGGCTCAATCGATCGTCAACGAAGGCCTGAAAGCCGTCGCTGCCGGCATGAACCCGATGGACCTCAAGCGCGGCATCGACAAGGCGACCATCGCCATCGTCAAAGAACTCAAAGCCCTGTCCAAGCCTTGCGCTGACACCAAGGCTATCGCCCAAGTCGGCACCATCTCGGCCAACTCCGACAACTCCATCGGCGACATCATTGCCGAAGCCATGGAAAAAGTCGGTAAAGAAGGCGTGATCACCGTTGAAGAAGGCTCGGGCCTGGAAAACGAACTGTCGGTCGTAGAAGGCATGCAGTTCGACCGTGGCTACCTGTCCCCGTACTTCGTCAACAAGCCAGACACCATGACCGCCGAGCTCGACGGCCCGCTGATCCTGCTGGTGGACAAGAAGATCTCCAACATCCGCGAAATGCTGCCAGTGCTGGAAGCCGTTGCCAAGGCCGGCCGCCCACTGCTGATCGTGGCTGAAGACGTTGAAGGCGAAGCCCTGGCGACCCTGGTTGTGAACAACATGCGTGGCATCGTTAAAGTCGCAGCCGTCAAGGCTCCAGGCTTCGGCGACCGTCGCAAGGCCATGCTGCAGGACATCGCCGTCCTGACCGGCGGTACCGTTATCTCCGAAGAGATCGGCCTGAGCCTGGAAAGCACCACCCTGGAACACCTGGGTAACGCCAAGCGCGTGATCCTGTCCAAGGAAAACACCACCGTGATCGACGGTGCTGGCGTCGAGGCTGACATCCAGGCTCGCGTGACTCAGATCCGCGCACAAGTGGCCGAGACTTCGTCCGACTACGACCGTGAAAAACTGCAAGAGCGTCTGGCCAAGCTGTCGGGCGGCGTTGCAGTGATCAAGGTTGGCGCTGGTTCCGAAGTTGAAATGAAAGAGAAGAAAGCCCGCGTTGAAGACGCCCTGCACGCTACCCGCGCAGCCGTCGAAGAAGGCGTGGTGCCTGGCGGCGGCGTGGCACTGGTTCGTGCCCTGCAAGCCATCAGCGAACTCAAAGGCGACAACGATGACCAGAACGTGGGCATCCAGTTGCTGCGTCGCGCTGTAGAAGCGCCGCTGCGCCAGATCGTTGCCAACTCCGGCGACGAGCCAAGCGTTGTGGTCGACAAGGTCAAGCAGGGTTCGGGTAACTACGGTTACAACGCTGCCACCGGCGAATACGGCGACATGATCGAAATGGGTATCCTGGACCCGGCCAAAGTGACTCGTTCGGCTCTGCAAGCGGCTTCGTCGATTGCCAGCCTGATGATCACCACCGAGGCGATGATCGCTGAAATCAAGGAAGACGCTCCAGCTGGCGGCGGTATGCCAGACATGGGCGGCATGGGTGGCATGGGCGGCATGATGTAAGCCAGCCTTACCCCTGTAGCGAAAGACCCCGCCTGCGAAAGCAAGCGGGGTTTTTTATTGCCTTGGATTCATGACACGGTGTCAATCCCCTGTGGGAGCGAGCTTGCTCGCGATAGCGGTGGGTCAGTGCCGAATACAAGAGCTGACACATCGTAATCGCGAGCAAGCTCGCTCCTACATTGGGATGTGGTTCAGTTCAGGCATTGGCGGGACTGGTTACAGCGACACGCTCAGCAACGGCGGCCGGGCGGTACAAGATGTAGTAGTAACACCCCAGGCCAATCAGCCAACAGAACACCGCCGTCCACACGTTGTGGGAAAAGAAGTGCGCCCCTTGCATCATCCGCCCCAGGGAAAACACCGTTCCTAGCGTAAAGGCGAGTACCAGGGCTTGGCGGGCCAGGCGTGGACGGCGGTCGCGCAGCACAAAAAACAGCGCAAACAACGTGAACCCGGTGGCGGCGTGACCGCCGGGCCAGCATCGACCGGGTTTGTCCGTGGCCGGACGTGGGCTCAGCAGTTCGCTATAGGTTTCCTTGCCACCGAATTCCTTCAGGCTCCAGGGACATTGCACCGCCGTCACCGCTTTCATCGGGGTGACGAAGGACGTCGCCAGTGCCAGGGACAGCACCAGGCAACCCAATTCCCGCTTGAACGGTTTGAGCCGGGCGATGAAAAACGCACCGATGAACCCAAGAATCGCCAGCATGGAAAATGCGATCACCACTTCTTTGGCCCGGTCGTGCAGGATGTCTTCCAGAAAAAAGCTGTGGCGACCGATAAATCCACCCGCCATCGGGTCGTAAAACAGCTTGGCCAGGTCCATGTCCAACGTGGTCAGCTCCAGTAACACCAGAATCGCTGCGACAACGGCAGGCAGGCCGAGGGCAATCCAGAAATTCAGGGGCCTGGAAGCGGGGCGGATGGCGGTGGAAACCATGGCAGTACCTTTGGTGGTGGGAGGCGTAAGCAGCGCGATGCGCAGTCTGGTCTGCGTTGCGTCGGGACGGTGTGAATGTTGGGTGAAAAACTCGTCAATGCCTTGCAGTCCGGCTGTGGGTCCAGGCTGCCACAGCCGATACAATCCTAGCCGTGAGCCAAACTTGGCCGTAAGCTGCGCGGGCCAAGATGGCCGTTAACTGTGTATGCAGAGGTGCCCATGCGAATTCTACTGGTCGAAGACAACCGCGACATTCTCGCCAATCTGGCCGATTACCTGGGGCTCAAGGGCTACACCGTCGATTGTGCCCAGGATGGTTTGTCGGGGTTGCACCTGGCCGCGACCGAGCACTATGACCTGATCGTGCTCGACATCATGCTGCCGGGCATCGACGGCTACACCTTGTGCAAGCGCCTGCGCGAAGACGCTCGGCGCGACACACCGGTGATCATGCTCACCGCCCGGGATCAGTTGGACGATCGTTTGCAGGGCTTCAAGTCCGGGGCCGATGACTACCTGATCAAACCGTTTGCCCTGTCGGAACTGGCCGCACGGATCGAAGCTGTCATGCGTCGAGCCCAGGGCGGTGGCCGCCGTGCCTTGCAGGTCGGTGACCTGAGCTACGACCTCGATACCCTGGAAGTGACCCGTGAAGGCAAGCTGCTCAAGCTCAACCCCGTGGGCCTGAAACTGTTGGCGGTACTGATGCAGAAAAGTCCTCACGTGTTGCGCCGCGAAATCCTCGAAGAAGCGCTGTGGGGCGACGATTGCCCGGACAGCGACAGCTTGCGCAGCCATGTCCATCAACTGCGCCAGGTGATCGACAAACCGTTCGAAAAACCCTTATTGCACACCGTGCACGGCGTCGGCTATCGCCTGGCCGAGGGCCGCGATGGAGTTTAAGCAGAGCCTCGCCCAACGGATCATCATCGCGTTTGCGCTGATGAGCGCATTGGTGGCTGGCGCGTTCGCCATGGGTATCGTGGCGACGGTCCATTTGGTTGAAGAAAAACTGATTTCCGCCGGGCTTGGCGGTGATCTGCAACGCCTGTTGTTGATGGACAGCGTCTCGGACTGGAGCCATCGACCGGAACCCGACCAGTTGTTTTATTTCAGCGGCGGCCCGGGTGACTTCGAGTTGCCCAAGGACTTGCGTCATCTGGAGCGCGGCTTTCACGAGGTGTTTCGCGAGCAGTTGTCCTACCACGCCATGGTCGAGATCGTTGACGGCCGGCACTACGTGTTGCTGCAAGACCAGAGCGACTTCGAAGAGCGCGAACGGGTGCTGTTCGCCGTGGTGCTGGTGGGCTTCGTGCTCAGCCTGGCGCTGGCGGTGTTCTTGGGTTGGGTCCTGGCCCGTCGGGTGATGGCGCCTGTGGTTCGCCTGGCCCGGCAAGTGCGCCATCGGGACCAACTCCTCGGCCTCGCGCCGCCGCTGGCCCCGGATTATGCTGCCGACGAGGTGGGTGAACTGGCCGTGGCGTTCGACGCCACACTGGGGCGCTTGCGCCAGGCCCTGACCCGCGAGCGCTTGTTTACCAGCGACGTGAGCCATGAGTTGCGCACGCCGTTGATGGTCCTGGCGACCTCCTGTGAGTTGCTGCTGGAGAACCCGGCGCTGGACCCTCGCGGTCGTACCCAGGTCGAGCGCATCAATCGAGCCAGCGAAGAGATGCGCGAGTTGGTGCAGACTTTCCTGATGCTGGCCAGGTCCGAACGCGAAGACAACGGCATGTCGCCTCGTCTGACCCTGGGGCAGGTGGCCGAGGAGCTTCTCGGCGTGTGGCGCGCGCCCATCGAATCCAAGGGCCTGGCACTGATCTTCGAACCCGGGCAACCCCTCGATACCCTGTATAACGCCACGTTCCTGACGGCCGTGATGGGCAATCTGTTGCGTAACGCCCTGCACTACACCGATCAGGGCTTCATCCGCCTGTCGTTGAGCGCTACCGGTTTCGTCGTGGAGGACAGCGGCGTGGGCATTCCCGAAGAGAAGCGCGAGGCGATGTTCGAGCCGTTCGTGCGCGGTAACGAGCAGCGCGGCGAGGGGTTGGGACTGGGACTGTCGCTGGTGCAGCGGATCTGTGAAAACCAGGGCTGGACCGTGGGCCTCAGCACGATGGAGCCCAGCGGCTGCCATTTCGAAGTGCAGTTGAACCCGACGGGATGAGTGTGCGTGCGGACAAATCTTGTAACTATTGGTGGCGTCTACATGACTTTGTTTTCACAACGCGATGACATGTCGATTCATAAGGTGGGGCCGATCTGTAATGGAGGCCCCCTCAATGCCCAACCCCATCAAGCTGGATTTTTCCGAAAAATATGACGAGCAGCATGCTCGCAAATATTTCCAAAAGCATCGCAGCGGCATGAGCCGTCGCCTGTCCAACCAGCGGGATCAACAGCTGGCCCGCCGAGCGTTGGCGCTTGTCGGCGATCCGGGGTTGGTGTTGGACCTGCCTTGCGGTGCGGGGCGTTTCTGGTCCTTGCTGGCCGAAAAGCCGAACCGGGTGATCATCGGTGCAGACAATTCCGAGGCCATGCTCAGGGCGGCCATGACGGCTCAACCGGCCGATGTGGTGAAACGGGTACAACCCTTGCACACATCTGCGTTCGACATTGCCTTGCCTGATAACGCCGTCGACAGCATTTTTTGCATGCGGCTGCTGCATCACATCGGTGAATCCGCGCATCGTCTGGCGATCCTCAAGGAATTCGAGCGGGTCAGCCGCGACAGCGTGATTGTTTCATTGTGGGTCGATGGCAATTTCAAGGCCTGGAAACGCAAGCGCCAAGAGCGCAACCGTGGGCAGAAAGACTACCAGAATCGATTTGTGTTACCGGTTGCTACAGTAGAAGAGGAATTTCGCCAGGCCGGGTTCCGTATCCAGGAACGACTGGATTTCCTACCGCTCTATGCCATGTGGCGAGTTTATGTATTACGCAAGAGGTAAAAGCATGGTTGTGCAGGTAGCAGAGGCGTCAGGAATTCCGCGGGACCGCTTCGATTATTTTTGGAGCTTGCAAGGTGAATGGGTAGAAGAGCCCAACGTACGGCGTGGCGGCGAAAGCGGCGTACAACGGATCACCAGCAAGGACGGTGAGTTGCTGTATGCCAAGCGCCAGACCGGACACATCTATCGCAGTTGGCTGCACCCGTTCGGTCGTCCGACGGTGTTGCGCGAGCAGGATGCGCTCCTGGCGTTGCCTCGACTCAATGTACGGGTGCCCGAGCTGGTGTTCTGTGGGGCCCAGCCGGACCCGGAGCATAAATGGCGGGCGTTGCTGGTGACCCGTGCGCTCGAAGGTTTCGAGGAGATCGAACACTGGTATGCCGGCGGCGGCCGCGAGCGTCATGGCGAAGCGGTGCATGACCAGATCCTCCGGGAGCTGGCTGAAAACCTGGCCCGCATGCACAAGGGCCGTTGGCAGCACAGCTGCATCTACATCAAGCATGTTTTCGTGCGCGTGACCGGGGAGGGCGAGGCGGCCAAGCCTGAGGTGGCCCTGTTGGATCTGGAGAAGTGTCGCCAGCGCCTGACGGCCCGGCGTGCGGCTTCCCATGACCTGAAGCAATTGCGGCGCCATTCGTCGTTCAGCGATGTCGACTGGAAAAAACTCGTCTACTTTTATGAAGCGGCGTTTGGCAGCGCTATCAAAGGTTTATAGCCATGAAACTAGAAATTGCTAGAGGTTTGTTTTTAGTTGGAGCCCTGGCAGTTGCATCGATGGCGGTGGCTGTATGGGAGCAGCCACGCTCGCAGATCCTCAGTGTTTCCGGTGCGGGCGCGCATTGTCCCCTGCCGCGCGTGGCAAAGGCCAGCGAAGCGATCCGACCGGACGATGATCTGTTGCTGTTCATGTTCAGCCTGTCCCAAGGGATGAGGCCACAGAGTTGAAAGCCCTGAAACCCAGATAAAGGCCTCCCCCGTGCGAGGCCTTTATTTTTGGCGTTTTTACCAGCCCCCCAAAAAAACCAGTCAAATACCCACCCGTGGCGAGGGGCTTGCTTGAACAGCCCTCAAGCCTTGTCCGGCTTGGCCAGCAACGTGTAGACGCAAGGCAGCACGAACAGGGTGAACAAGGTGCCAATCGACATGCCCGTGGCGATCACCGTACCGATGTCGAAGCGGCTCACTGCCCCGGCGCCCGTGGCAAAGATGAGCGGCACCATGCCGAACACCATCGCCGCGGTGGTCATCAGCACCGGCCGCAGGCGAATCGAGGCGGCTTGTTCCACGGCTTCGCGCGGCGTCAGGTTCTGTTCCCTGCGCAACTGATTGGCGAACTCGACGATCAGGATCCCGTGCTTGCTGATCAGGCCGATCAGCGTCACCAGCCCCACCTGGGTATAGATGTTCATGCTCGACCAGCCGAGGAACAACGGAATCAAGGCGCCGCAGATGGACAACGGCACGGTCACCAGGATCACCAGTGGGTCCCGGAAGCTTTCGAACTGCGCGGCGAGCACCAGGAAGATAATCGCCAGGGCCAGGGCAAAGGTTACCCACAACGCGCTGCCTTCCTGGACGAACTGGCGCGAGGCCCCGGCGTAATCGAAGGCGAACCCCACCGGTGCTTCTTCCCGGGCGATCTGGCGGACGGTCTCGATGGCCTCGCCCATGCTCACGATGGGGAAGCCTGAAATCGTCACCGCATTGAGCTGCTGGAACTGGTTCAGTTGTCGCGGTCGCGCCCGGTCGCTGACCTTGATCAGGGTCGATAGCGGTAGCGATTCACCCTTGGCATTTTTCACGTAGTAATTGTTCAGCCAGTCGGGGTTGTCCCGGAACGGTCGTTCGACCTGGGCAATGACCTTGTAGCTGCGGCCTTCGAGGGTGAAGCGATTGATCTCCGACTCCCCCAGCAGCGTCGCCAGGGTACCGCCCAGGTCCTCCATGGAAACGCCCATCTGGGCGGCCTTGGCGCGATCGATATCCACCACGACTTCTGGCTTGTCGAACGCAAGGTCGATGTCCATGAAGGCGAACTTTCCGGATTCCAATGCGCGCTTCTTGACCCGGTCGGCGACCTCCAGCAGCGTCGCATAGTCCTTCGGTGAGTTGATGACGAACGCGAACGGCAAGCCTTCGCCAGTGCCCGGCAGTGAGGGCAGGTTGAAACCGAAGATCTGCAAGCCAGGCACGCTTTCCAGCTTGGCCTGGACCTCCGGCAGGATTTCCATCTGGGTGCGGCTGCGTTCGTTCCAGGGTTTGAGCAGGAAGCCGCCGATGCCCGACTGTACGCCGTTGTAGCCATTGATCTGGAACGAGGAGTAGTACTCCGGGAACTCCTTGAAGATGGTAATGAAGTGATCGGTGTAGGTGTTCAGGTAGTCGAGGTTGGTTGGCTGCGGGGCGCTGGCCATCATGAAGATGATGCCCTGGTCCTCGTCGGGGGCCAGTTCGGACTTGGTGAACATGATCAGCACCGGGATCAGCAGCAGGACGATCACGGCGAACACCAGCACCACTGGCCGGGTATTGAGCGTGCCATGGAGCATGCGCTGGTAACGGCTCTTCAAGCGTTCGAAAATCATGTCCAGCCGATGGGCCAGCCCCGAGGGATTCTCCTCGTGGCGCAGGAGCAGGGCGCACATCATCGGTGACAAGGTCAGGGCGACGATCCCGGAGATCACCACCGCTCCGGCCAGGGTCAGGGCGAATTCCTTGAACAAGGCGCCTGTCAGGCCCTCGAGCAGGCCGATCGGCGCATACACCGCTGCCAGGGTGATGGTCATCGAGACCACCGGCATGGCGATTTCCCGGGCACCTTCTATCGCGGCGTCGAATGGGGTCTTGCCTTCCTCGATGTGCCGGTGAATGTTCTCCACCACCACGATGGCGTCGTCCACTACCAGGCCGATGGCGAGCACCATGGCCAGCAGGGTCAGGAGGTTCATCGAGTAGCCCATCAACTGCATGAAGAACATCACGCCGATCATCGACAGCGGGATGGTCACCACCGGGATGACCACCGAACGCAGGGCGCCGAGGAACAGGAACACCACGACGATGACGATCAGCACCGCCTCGAACAGGGTTTTTACCACCTCGTCGATGGATGCCTGGATGAACAGGGTGGCGTCGTAGGCGATCTCGGCCTTGAGGTTGGCCGGGAGCTGGGCCTCCATGTCCGGCATGATCTTGCGCACTTCCTTGATCACATCCAGCGGGTTCGCACCGGGCGTAGCCTTGATCCCGATGTACACCGAGGGTGTGCCACCAAAGGAGCTGATGGTGTCGTAGTTCTCGGCGCCCATTTCCACGCGGGCCACGTCCCGCAGCAACACGCGGCTGTCGCCGTCGGTCTTGAGCGGGATCGCGGCGAAGGCCTCGGCGGACTTGAGTTCGGTGTTGGCGTTGATGCTGGTGACGACGTACTCGCCCTTCACTTCACCGGCGGCGGAGAGGAAGTTGTGCTGGCGCACGGCATTGGTCACGTCGGCGGCGGTCAGGCCGAAGCCGGCGAGCTTGACCGGGTCCAGCCACAGGCGCATGGCGAAGACCTGGTTGCCGAGGATCTCGGCCTCGGCCATGCCGGGCAGTGTCGCCAGTTTGGGCTGGATCACTCGGGACAGGTAGTCAGTGATCTGCGGGTTGTTCAGTTCCTTGCTGAAGAAGCTGATGTACATCAGGGCCGAGGCGTCGGCGGCCTCGCGGCTGAGGACCGGGTCCTCGGCGTCCTGGGGCAGTTGGTTCTTGACCTCGTTGGCCTTGGCCAGCAGCTCGGTAAAGAGCCGGTCGCTGTTGGAGCCGATGCGGGCATAGACCGAAATCACCGAGAAATTCTGGCGACTGACCGAGGTCATGTAGTCGATGCCCTCGGCACTGGCCAGGCTCTGCTGCATCGGCTGGGTGATGTAGCCCTGGATGGTCTCGGCATTGGCCCCGGGGTAGGCGGTGGTCACCGTGATCAGGGCGTTCTCCATTTGCGGATACTGACGCAGGGGCAACTTGCTCCAGGCCTGGAAGCCCAGCAGCACGATCAACAGGCTGACCACGGTGGCGAGCACCGGACGGCGGATGAACGGATCGGTAAAAGCCATGGGGGTTCCTTGATCAGTCCGCGCGCGGCGGGCTGTTCTGTTCGGTCAGGGTCTTGTCGTCGCTGATGGCGATCGGCGTACCGTTATCGAGCTTGAGCTGGCCGGCGATCACGACTTGTTCGCCACTCTGCACGCCTTTGGACACCAGCACCTGCCCATCGCGTCGCTCGCCGGTTTCTACGAAACGCCGTTCAGCGATCAGGACCGGCTGGCCCTTGTCGTCTTTCTCCAACGTGCCGTCGGCGGCTTTCTTCTGGGTCACCACGTACATGGAGTTGCCGTAGAGGGTGTACGTCACGGCGCTTTCCGGCACGACGATTCCGGCCGCCACGTCCGGCAGGATGACCTGCAGGTTGGCGAACATGCCGGGCAGCAGCTTGCCATCGGGGTTGGCCAGGGTGGCGCGCACCAGCACGTTGCGGGTGCTGTCCTCGACCTTGGGATTGATCGCGCTGATGGTGGCGACGAAGTTTTGCCCGGGATAGGCCGAGACACTGACGTTGACCGACTGGGCAACGGCGAGCCGGGGCACGGTTTGCTCAGGGACGTAGAAGTCCACGTAAAGGCTGCTGAGGTCCTGCAGGGTGGCAATCACCGTGCCGCTGGCCAGGTAGTCGCCAACGTCCACCTGGCGAATGCCGATGGTGCCGCTGAATGGCGCCAGAATCTGTTTTTTTGCCAGCGAAGCCTTGAGCTGGTTGACCGTGGCCTGGTTCTTTTTCAGTTGCGCCGAGAGCCGGTCGAATTCGCCCTTGGAGATCGCCTGGCTGCCCACCAGTTGTCGGCCGCGACCGAAATCCAGTTGCGACAGGCCAAGGTCGGCCTCGGCGGTTTCCAGCAGGGCGCTTTCGACTTCACTGTCCAGTTGCAGGAGCGGTTGGCCGGCCTTGACCTTCTGCCCGGACTGGAACTGCACCTTCTGCACGGTCCCGGCGATTTCCAGGCTCAGGTCCACGCCTTGCAGCGCCTTGAGGCTGCCAACGGTGGGCAGGCGGGCCTGCCAGGGTTGCTGGGCGGCCGTGGCCACGGCCACGCTGACCGGCGGTTTAGGTGCAGAAAACATCTGGATCTGCTGGTAAACGGAGAAGGCCTTGTAGCCGGCGAGCAACAACACCACCAGCAGGACAACACCCAACATGATCAGCATGCGGCGTCGCAGCATGTTCCACTTCCTTGGAAAAGAACTGAGAGAAAATACAGATAGGCGGGCACATTACTCCGAGTGTGCGGGCGTTTCCAGATGTTGGCGGGTCGGTGTTGCGTGGGACTTTTCCGAAAAAACAGGGAGCTCGGCGCCGATGGCCTTCGCTCCCCTGTTCAGGCCAGATGCAAATGGTTGTCCCAGAGCCCGGCCGGCAGATCCAATGGTTTTGCAACCAGTTGTGTCTGCCGGCAATCGTAGTAGCGGCATCGCCCTTGGCCCGACGTCACGACAAAACCGTTGGCCACCGCGCCCACGCCGGCACAGTCTGGCAGGGGGGCATCGAGGCGGACTTCGCCACTGTCCAGGTCCCAGATGAAGAAGCGGTTGCCGCGCGGGGCGGTCAGGGCCACCAGGCGCAGGTCGCTGTGCACAGCAACGCTGGCGGTGTAGTGCCCCATGGCCTGTAACTGTTCTTCGGGCACCGGGAATGCCTGGAACGGCTGCCCCGGTCGCTTGATCGCCACCAGCTCCGACGATTCGTGGGCCGCCCCCATGAACTGCTGGCCCGAGACGATGGTGCCGTCACTGGCGATGCCCAGGTGGCGCACGCTGTTCATCGATTGGCCGAGGGTTTCCTTGCTCAGCAGGGTGCCATCGCGTTGCATCAGCACCAGGCTCGGTGCCATGGCGTCGAGGTTCATTTCGACCCGGCTCTCGGCCTCGGTGCGAATGCCACCATTGGCGACCACCAGCGTCTCGCCGTCGGGCATCCAGGACACCTGGTGAGGACCGATGCCATGGGTGGGGATCTCGCCGCTGTGCACCAGCCGCTCGCCTTCGAAACGGTACACGCCCAGCAGGCCGCGTCCCGGGTCGGTGGTGTCGTTCTCGGTGGCATACAGCCATTCGCCGCTTTTATGGATGACCGCGTGGCCGTAGAAATGCCGGTTCGGCAACGAGGCGATGGTTTGCAGCAGCGTCCCGTCGCGCAGGTCGATCAGGTAGCTTTCGGTGCCCGGGCGACGGGCGACGAACAGCGCAATCGGCTGTGTCGGATGATGGACGATGTCATGGCAGCGCTGGCTGACCTGGGTGGCGAACACCTGCGTGCCGTCGAGTCGATAGCCGACGGCGTAGTGCTTGCCGTCGCCATCGTCCCGTGCCGACAGCAAGAGTGGGTGCTTGTCCTTTTGCTTGAACAGCGTCCAGCCGCCCAGGGTGATCGCACCGAGCAGCAAGCTGCCCAGCGCCAGGACCTGACGTCGAAACATGATCAGTCACCGTCGTTGGCATTGAAGCCCAATTGAATGCCCAGCGCCTTGGCCAGTTCGCCTTCGTGCAGGCGATGGACGACGTTGAGGCTGTCGTACAAATCGTTGAGTTGCTGGCGCCCGGCGTCGTCGTTGAGCATTTCGGTCAACGAGCGCTGGCTGCCGGCGAACAGTTTCAACGAGGCATCGTAGGCAGCGTCGATCTTGTCCGCCAACGGTTTCTGGTCGCTTGGCAGCAGGCCGCGCAGGCCCTTGTTGTCCACGCCGACCCAGACGGTCCTGGCGGCACTCAGGCTGGCCTCCAACCCTTGCAACGACGACTGGCTGCGCCAGGCATCGGCCTGGAAGGGCTGAGGTACGCCCTTGCTCTGGCGGCCCATCGGCGTGCCGAGTTTTTTCTTCAGCGTGTCCAGGGCGGTGACCTGCACGCGCAGCAGGTCGGCGATGGCTTCGTGGGAGTCGGCGTAGCGCTGGTTGGGGAACTTGCTCATCTGGGCGAGCATGCCGTCTTGGGTGTTCCAGCGCGACAGGATCTCTTCGGCCAGTTGTTTCTGGCGTTCACCGATGGCGATGAGCAGCGGGCAGTACTTGGCTTTCTGTGCGCTGTCGGCCATGTCGATTTTTGCGTCGAACAGCAAGTACTCGTAGGCCGAGAGCCCTTGCACGACAACGCTGGACTTGGCCAGGCCGGCGGCATCGATCTGTGGCTGGCTGTTGACCAACTGTTCCACCTGACGGCCCACCAGGTTTTTCTTGTCCGGCCAGAACTGTACCTGCCAGGTACGGTTGCCCTCGGCCAGTGGGCCGATCAGCAGGGGTTGCAACTCGGCCCAGGCTTTTTGCGCCTTGAAGAAGTCGGCGCGGGCGGTCTCCAGGTTTTCCTGGCCTTGGCAGAACGCCAGGGCGCTGGTCGCCAGTTGCCGGTCGGCGTCGACCCAGCGGCTGTAGGTCGGCAGGATCACTTGCTTGGCGATGGCGGCCGAGGTGACGGCTTGCGGGTCCTGGGGCGAGCAAGCCCCGAGGGCGAGGGCGGCGAGGCTGGTGAACAACAGCTTGGGACGGAACATGTCAGGCTCCCATTTCTGGAAAAGGCATTTAAAGGGAATTCAGAAAGGCCAGCAACGCAGCGCGCTGCTCGGCATTGAACGCTAAAACCTGGCGCTGCGACGCTTGTGCTTCACCGCCATGCCACAGCACGGCTTCGAGCAGGTTGCGGGCACGACCGTCGTGCAGGAACTGGGTGTGGCCATTGACTGTTTCGGTCAGGCCGATGCCCCATAGCGGCGGGGTCCGCCAGTCACGGCCGCTGGCCTTGAATTCGCTGCGGTTGTCGGCCAGGCCTTCGCCCATGTCATGCAGCAGCAGGTCGCTGTAGGGGCGGATGACCTGGTTCGCCAGCTCCGGTTCGGCAGCGTTGGCGGCAGTGGTGTATTTCGGCGTATGGCACGACTGGCAACCGGCCTGGAAAAACAGATTCTTGCCTGCCAGCACCTGGGGCGAATTCACGTCGCGACGGGCCGGTACAGCCAGGTTGCGGCTGTAGAACAGCACCAGGCGCAGGATGTTGTCGCTGACTTCCGGCTCACCGTCCGGACCATTGCCGCTAGGCGCGCGCTTGCAGTCGACCTGGGTCTGGGTGCAGTCGTCGAAGGGCCGCAGGCTCGTGGTCAGGCCCATGTCACCGGAGAACGCGTGGACGTTCTGTTGATTGAGGTTGGGCTGACCGGCTTTCCAACCGAAACGCCCCAGTACGGTTTTCTGTTGTACATCGTCCCAGACCTGGTTAGGGCGACCGGCGATGCCGTTGTTCTCCCGCGCCTGGGCTTCGGCATTCGCCAGGAGCGCCGCGTCGGGGATGGCCTCCAGCAGACCCAAACCGATCATCGGCGGCGCAACACGGGCGGAAAAGCGCGTGTCGGGGTGCATCGGGCCATACCCCAACTGGGTGATCTGCAGGTTCGGCTTGCGCAGTTCGACGACGGTGCCGTCCTTGAAACGTACCGGGACCTGTGTGTAATCGACCCGCACCTTGCCTTCGGGGACGACACCGGGCACCGACATGTCCTGCAATTGCCCACCGTAAACCGGCTCCGGCACCACCCCCAGTCGTTCGATGACCTTGGCATAGGCCGGTGTGTCGGGAATCGACAGGCGCACCAGCATCGACGCCGCGCTGCTTGCGTCCGGCGCCGGCGGATGGCCGCGACCGTCCTTGATATGGCAGTTCTGGCAGGCGTTGGTGTTGAACAAGGGCCCGAGGCCGTCCCGGGCGGTGGTGGTCGAGGGGGCGATCACCCAGGGGCTGCGGAAGAAACTGTTGCCGACGCTGAAATCCACACGCCGTGAGGGCGGCAGGTTGGCCGAGGGCAGGGAGAAGGCGTTCTGGTCGGCCTTGCGTACCGTCGCGGCGCCACCGGAACGGGTCTCACCCGGTTCGGCCTGGGTAAAGCGCGGGGCATCATCGCAGGCACTCAGGCCCAGGGCCATGAACAGTGCGCATAGACGAAGAGGCAACGACGGCATCGGGCAACCTGGGAGATGAGTGAAACGAGGGCGCAAAGTCTAACAGGGCGGAACAGTTTGAATAAGAGGAATTATCGTTTGGTTTGACTCATGGTTGATCCAGTGTGGGGAGGGGATAAATCCCCTCGCCACAGGTCTACCGTGTGTTCGGTCCTGCCCTTTAGAGGGTGGCATTTGAAAGGTTATGGCTGGACGACAGCCCCTGGCACCAGCGGCAGTTCCAGGCTGGCGATGAAGCCGCCCCCGGGATGATTGGCCAGCGCCAGCGTGCCGCCATGACGCTCGGCGGCGCGGCGCGCGATGGCCAGGCCCAGGCCATGGCCGGCGGCGGTCTGGCCGGGGGCGCGGTAGAACGGCTCGCTCAACTGGCCCAGGTGTTCGGGCTCCACGCCCGGCCCGTGGTCGCGCACGCTGATCAGGATCCGCTCCCCCTGATGCAGCGCGCGGATCTCGATCGGTTGTCCGACGGGATTGAAACGCTGGGCGTTGCGCAGCAAGTTGTCCACCGCCCGCTCGATCATGGTTGGCCAGCCCTTGAGGGTCAGGTTCGGCTCCGTTTCCAGCTGCACGTTTTGTTCGGGTGAAGCCAGTTGCGCATCTTTTTGCAGGGTGATCAGCAGGCCGTTGAGGTCCACCTCCTCGGCGCTGGCGTTGTCGGCATCGACCCGGGCCAGTACCAGGATTTCGCTGATCAGCGCTTCCAGGCGGTCGCATTCGCGGGTCAGGCGCGGCCAGAGCTTTTCACGCTCCTCGGGGCTGGCCCGTTCAGCCAATGCCAAGGCGATGCGCAGCCGGGCCAGAGGCGAGCGCAGTTCGTGGGACACGTCCCGCAGCAGTTGTCGCTGGCTGGCGATCAGGCTCTGCAGGCGAGCGCCCATGCGGTTGAAGTCGGTGGCCAGTACGCCGAACTCGTCCCGTCGGTTGGCCAGCTTGGCGAGGCTGTTCTGCTGGTAGGTGGCCTGGCCCAGGTCATGCACCGCGCCGCGCAGTCGACTCAGCGGGCGAGTGATGGAGAACGTCACCAACAGGCTGAACAAGGTCAGCACCACCAGCGCGATCCCCAATGCACTGAGCGGCCACAGCAGGCTGTCGCGGTGCCAGGCGTCCAGTTCGGGGTGGGGGATGCGGTAGATGAACAGGAACGTGTCACCGCTTTTGGTACTGGTGAACTCGTCGGTCAGCCGCCGCCAGGGCAGGCGTCGCTCGTCGTTTTTCTGCCGGGCCTCGAAGGCCGCGGCGCGATGTGGAAAGGTGCCGCGCACCACCGGGTCGCCGCTTTCGTTGAACACCTGGACGTCGATGTGATACTGGCGCTTGCGTTGTTGCAGGATGTCCTGGGCGGCGTCTTCGCCCTGGCTTTCGTAGGTTTGCGTCCACTCTTCGGGCAGGGTGTTGAGGCCCGGATGACGGCTGAGAATCCAGGCGTCCTGGTTCAGCATGTGGCCCATCAGGATCGAAAGTCCTGCAACCAGGGTGATAGCCAGCCAGAAACTGGCCAGGATGCGCCAGAACAATGAACGCACGATAAATCCTCGAAAACAAAGAAAGCCCAACGGCGATTGGCCGTTGGGCTGGGGGCGCTTCAGTGCATTATTGCGCTTTTTGCGGCTGTTGCGCTTTCCAGGCCTTGAACTCAGCCCACTCGGCGCGACGCTCGGCCTGTTTCTTCTGGATCGCGTCGAATTCCTTTTGCTGCTCGGGCTTCAACAATCCGCGGATCTGGGCATCGACCTTCTGATGCCGGGCCTGCATTTCATCCTGCATGGCTTTCTGGTCGGCTGGCGACAGCTTGGCCAGGTACTTGTCGACCAGTTCGCGTTTTTTGTGACGTTGTTCGTCCATGATCCGGCGGATCTGCTGGCGTTGTTCGTGGGTCAGGTCCAACTGGCTGTACGGACCTTTGCCGTGCATCTGGCCGCCGTGACGCGGGCCGTCCATCGGCCCCATCGGGCCGGCGTCTCCAGGCATGGCCATGGCAACGGTTGGCAGGGCGGCAGCGAACATCAGAGCGATAAGGGTCTTGCGCATGGTGTGTCTCCTTGTCTCATTCCCGGTCAGTTCCGGATGTGTGCAGATTACGGAGATCAAGGTCAGCGGCGGTCAGGGGTGGGTAAAGCTTGGGTAAAGAGGGTTTGGTGCGATCCTGACAAAACGCTCGGAACGACCCTGTGGCGAGGGGATTTATCCCCGATGGGCTGCACAGCGGCCCCTGAGGTCTATGGGATGTAACCGGTGATAGAAAGATTTTGGGGGTGCTTCGCACCCCAGCGGGGATAAATCCCCTCGCCACAGAGGGGATTTTAAAGGCTGTAGTAGTAACCCCGGCTACGCAGCGCCACGATGCGTGGGCGACCGTCAGCGTGGGGGCCGATCTTCTTGCGCAGGTTGCTCACGTGCATGTCGAGGCTGCGGTCGTACAGGGTCAGCTTGCGACCCAGGGCGATCTGCGCCAGTTCCTGCTTGTCCAGCGGCTCGCCCGGCTGCTTGAGCAGCGCTTCGAGCAGGCGGCTTTCGGAAACGGTGAGGGTCTGTTCCTGTTCGTCGATGCTGACCACGCCACGCACCGGGCTGAAGGTCAGGTCGCCCAGTTCGATCTGGCTGGGTACGGCCGTCGGGTGGCTGCGGCGCAGCACGGCGCGCAGGCGGGCGGTCAGTTCCCGTGGATCGCAGGGCTTGGCCAGATAGTCGTCGGCGCCCAGCTCCAGGCCAAGGATGCGGTCCAGCGGTTCACCCCGGGCCGACAGCATCAGCACCGGCAGTTCCGGGTGATCGCTGCGCAATTGCTTGAGCAGTTCCAGGCCACTGCCGTCGGGCAGCATCACGTCCAGGACCACGGCAGCCGGGGCGGTTTCGGCCAGGGCCTTGCGGGCACTTTGGCCATCGTGACAGGCTCGGGCCTGAAACCCTTCCTGGCTCAACCAGCTTACGAGGAGCTCACACAGCTCCTGGTCATCATCTATCAGTAACAGCTCGCTCATGACTCACTCAATTTAGCCATTGCCGACGTTGTCTACGTCCACCGCTGGCAAAGATACCGCAGAGCAAGGCCAATAGCGCTACCCCGGCGCCGATGACGAACCATTGCTGTTGATCGGTCAACAGGCGTGGCAGCGGGCTGGCCTGGGCTTCCTTGAGTTGCAGCTTCAATCGCTGGTTCTCCTGGCGCAGCCGGGCCAGCACGGCGCTTTCGCGTTCACTGTCGGCATTTTGCAGTTGTTTGCTCAGTTCTTCGCGCTGGCGTTCGCTGTCTTTCAAGCGTTGCTGCAATTCGGCGATCTGGCCGCCGGCGCTCAGGGACAAGGGCGCCGAATGACTGCCCTCGGTGCTTTCCTCGCCATGGGCGGGCGCTCCGATCGCCAACGACACCAACAACAGGCACAACGGACCTTTGCGCATTGCAACTCCTGAATTCCAATCGAGATTAGACAGGTTGTCGGCAGGCGAATGAGAAAGATGAGCAACGAGGGCAATGAGCCGGGGAGGCCCATCGCGCCAGGGGGGGATTTACGGCAGGACTTGCTTGAACGGCTTGACCACGACATCGGCGTAGACGCCGGCCGCCACGAACGGATCGGCCTTGGCCCAGGCTTGCGCGGCGGCCAGGGAGTCGAATTCGGCCACGATCAGGCTGCCGGTGAAACCCGCCGCGCCCGGGTCATTGCTGTCCACCGCCGGGTGCGGGCCGGCCAGCACGATGCGACCTTCGGCCTTGAGCTGTTGCAGGCGCTCCAGGTGGGCCGGGCGCACGGCCAGGCGTTTTTCCAGGGAGTCGGCGACGTCGGTGGCAATGATTGCGTAGAGCATGTCAGTCCTCGGTTTTGGGCGTGGTGGGGTCGGCATCATGCAGGTGACGGGACAGGTAGATGCCCTGGCCAATCAGGAACAGCAACGTCATGCCCAGGCTGCCGAAGACCTTGAAGTCGACCCAGTACGCCTGGAACGTGAACGCAACGAACAGGTTGGCGGCGCCGCAGAACAGGAAAAACGCGATCCAGGCGATGTTCAACCGGGCCCAGATCAGTTCCGGCAGGTTGATGGCATGGCCCATGATGCGCTTGATCAGCAGGCGGTCACCGATGAAGTGGCTGCCGATGAACGCGAGGGCGAACAGCCAGTTGACCACCGGGGCCTTCCACTTGAGGAAGGTTTCGCTGTGGAACGCCAGGGTCAGGCTACCGAACACAAGGCAGGCGATCAGGGTCAGCCACTGGCTCTTCTCCAGCTTGCGCTGGGACACGAACAGCGCGCCGTAGACCACCACGGAGCTGATGATCAGCACCGCGGTAGCGCTGTAGATACCGCCTACAGTCAAGGAGTGACCGGCGAACTCGACGACCCGGGGATCAAGTTTGTAGACGATGAAAAACAGCAGGAGCGGGATGAAGTCGATGAATTGTTTCACAGTGGCAGCCAGAAGCAGGATGTGGCGGCATAATAACAAACATCCTTGGCCGCGATAGGGCCAGCTGATTTGAGGTAACAAACTCTCGTGAATGTTGATTTGCACTGCCATAGCACGGCCTCCGATGGCGCCCTGGCGCCTGCGGTTCTGGTGGCGCGGGCGTTCGAGCACGGCGTGCGAGTCCTGGCCCTGACCGATCACGACACCCTCGAAGGCCTCGACGAGGCCCGCAGTGCCGCCACGGCGCTGGGCATGCAGTTGGTCAATGGGGTCGAATTGTCCTGTACCTGGGGCGGGGCGACCATCCATGTGCTGGGCTACGGTTTCGATGTCAATGCGCCGGCGCTGGTCGAGGCCATCGCACAATTGCGCGACGGGCGCTGGCTGCGTTCCGAAGAGATCAGCCGCAAGCTGGCGCTCAAGGGCATGCCCGGTGCACTGGACGGCGCCCGGCAGATCCAGCAGGAGCTGGGCGACAGCGGCAACGCACCGGCCCGGCCTCACTTTGCCGACTGGATGGTGCGCGAAGGGTTCGTCAAGGACCGCGCCGAAGCGTTCCGCAAATGGCTGGGGGCCGGCAAGCTGGGGGATGTGAAGCAGCACTGGCCGACGCTGGAAGAAACCGTCCAGACCCTGCGGGCCGCTGGCGCCTGGGTCAGCCTGGCGCATCCGTGGCACTATGATTTTACCCGCAGCAAGCGCCGCCGGCTGGTGGCCGACTATATTCAAGCGGGGGGCCATGCCATCGAGGTGGTCAACGGCCATCAGCCCGCCGAGCAGGTGGGCAGCTTGGCGATCCTGGCCCGTGAGTTCGGTCTGCTGGTGACCGCCGGCAGTGATTTCCATGGCCCTGGGGGCTGGTCCGAGATCGGCGAATACCGCCCGTTGCCGGACGATCTGCCGCCACTATGGTGTAGATTCAAACATGATCCCGTTACCGCCGCCGTCTGAACAGGTAGAACACGTGAGTCAATTTTTCCAGATTCATCCGGAAAACCCGCAACCGCGCCTGATCAAACAGGCCGTTGAAATCATTCGTAGCGGTGGCGTGGTGGTCTATCCCACCGACTCGTCCTACGCTATCGGTTGCCAGATCGGCGACAAGAATGCCGTGGAGCGTGTCAGACGCCTGCGTCAACTGGATGAAAAGCACAATTTCGCGCTCATCTGCAGCGACCTCTCGCAGTTGGGCCTGTTCGCCAAGATCGACACCGGCACCTTCCGCTTGCTCAAGGCCCATTTGCCGGGGCCGTACACTTTCATTCTCAATGCCACGCGGGAAGTCCCGCGGCTGTTGCTGCACCCGAAGAAACGCACCATCGGCCTGCGGGTGCCGAGCCATCCCATCGCCCTGGCGCTGCTGGCGGAGCTGGGTGAGCCCCTGATGAGCGTGACGCTGATCATGCCCGGCGACACCGAGCCGTTGACCGATCCCTATGAGATGCGCCAGATACTCGAGCATCAGGTGGACCTGATCATCGACGGCGGTTTCGGCGGCATGTCGGCGTCCACCGTGATCAACCTCGCCGACGGCGAACCCCAGGTGGTGCGTGTCGGTTGTGGCGATCCGACGCCGTTCATGGTCGAGGCCTGAGTGTCCGTAGTGGAAACCGCCGTGGAAAGTGCCGACAGCCAGGCCGGCGCGCAGCAGGAGCTGCCGTTCGCCATGGTCTATGGCCAGGCGGTCATGGAAATGCCCCTGGACCTGTACATTCCGCCGGATGCGCTGGAAGTGTTCCTCGAAGCCTTCGAGGGCCCGCTTGACTTGCTGCTGTACCTGATCCGCAAACAGAACATCAACATCCTCGACATCCCCGTGGCGGAAATCACCCGCCAGTACATGGGCTATGTCGAGTTGATGCAGTCGGTGCGCCTGGAACTGGCGGCCGAGTACCTGGTGATGGCGGCCATGCTGGCCGAGATCAAGTCGCGGATGTTGCTGCCGCGCTCGGCGGAGGTCGAGGAGGAAGAAGACGACCCGCGGGCCGAACTGATCCGGCGCTTGCAAGAGTACGAACGCTTCAAGGTCGCCGCCGAAGGCATCGACGGCTTGAGCCGGGTGGGGCGCGATGTGGTGGTGCCCAAGCTCGATGCGCCCGAAGCGCGGGCGCGCAAGCTGTTGCCGGATGTGAGCCTGGAAGAGTTGCTGATGTCCATGGCCGAGGTCCTGCGCCGGGGCGATATGTTTGAAAGTCACCAAGTCAGCCGCGAAGCGCTGTCCACCCGCGAGCGCATGAGCGATGTGCTGGAGCGGCTCAAGGGCGGCGGCTTCGTGCCGTTCGTCGAGCTGTTCACCGCCGAGGAAGGGCGGTTGGGGGTGGTGGTGACGTTTATGGCGGTCCTGGAATTGGTCAAGGAATCCTTGGTCGAGCTGGTGCAGAATGAGCCGTTCGCAGCGATCCATGTGCGGGCACGAGCCGAATAACGAGCAAATCAATGAATCTGACTGAACCCCGCGAGCTGGCCCCCTTGCTTGAAGCCTTCCTGTTGGCCTCGGGAAAGCCGCAATCGATGGAGCGCCTGTTCGAACTCTTCGAAGAAGGCGAACGACCCGAGCCGGCCGTCTTCAAGAAGGCTCTGGCGTTGTTGGGCAAGTCCTGCGAGGGGCGGGCTTTCGAACTCAAGGAAGTGGCGTCCGGCTATCGCCTGCAGATCCGCGAGAAGTTCGCGCCCTGGGTCGGGCGTCTATGGGAGGAACGGCCGCAGCGCTATTCCCGAGCACTGCTCGAAACCATGGCGCTCATCGCCTATCGCCAACCGATCACCCGGGGCGAGATCGAAGATGTGCGGGGCGTGGCGGTCAACAGCAACATCGTCAAGACGCTGTTGGAGCGCGAGTGGATCCGTGTCGTCGGCTATCGTGACGTGCCGGGCAAGCCGGCGATGTTCGCCACCACCAAGGGCTTCCTCGATCACTTCAACCTGAAGAACCTGGATGACCTGCCGCCGCTGGCCGAACTGCGGGAGCTGGAACCCGAACCGATGCTGGAGTTCGACGACGCCCCGGTGCCACAGGGCCTGCAGGAATTGGCCGACGCCAGTGCCGAGCCTGAGGAGCCCAAGGAGGAAACCAGTTTCCATTCGTTGTTGCTGGAACTGGACACCATGGAAGAAGGCCTCAAGACCGACTTCGACGACTTGCTGCGCGAGGGGCCGGGGCCTGAAGGCGAGACGGATGAGTTGCCTGAGCCTGACAGCGAGTCGGAACCTGAGCCAGAGCCAGAGCCAGAGCCAGAGCCAGAGCCAGAAGAAGACATCCTCGGCGTGGCCGAAGCCCGGGAAAAACTGCTGGCCGCCGTCGCCGCCCTCCAACCGCCGGAACCCGAATTGAGCGACGAAGAAGCCGAAGCCCGCGCCCTGGCTGAAGCGATCGAAAACGAACGGCGCAAGTTCGACGACTGATCCGATTTTTTGGTGATTGGACCTCTGCTATCGCGAGCAAGCTCGCTCCCACAATTGATCTTCAGTGTTCATGGGGTCCGAATACCCACAGAACCCTTGTGGGAGCGAGCTTGCTCGCGATAGCGGTGGGTCAGTCAACGAAGATGGTGAGGGTAATGACGCTATCGCGAGCAAGCCCGCTCTCACATTGGATGGTGCGGCGTGTCACCGGTCGGCGGAAAAAGCGTCGGGCGTTCGTCGATCAGCTAGTCTCTGATGCGCTATCGTCTCAACGAGCGTATGATTCGCGACCCTTTGGCGATCCCTTCGCCGAAAGACCCGTTTCCAAAGTGTCAGGCCAAGCCTGACCCGACCACACCGGGAGGTGCCCAGAATGAAAGACCAAGATCAGAACGACAGCCAGGAAATCGGCCCAGCGGGCGAGAAGCTGCAAAAAGTCCTCGCCCGTATCGGCGTCGGTTCGCGCCGCGACGTGGAAGCCTGGATCACCCAGGGCCGGATCAAGGTCAACGGCAAAGATGCCACCTTGGGCCTGCGTGTCGACATGCACGATGCCATCACCATCGATGGCAAGGTGATCAAGCGCGAAGAGGCCGCCGAAACGGTGCGCCGCGTGATCATGTACAACAAACCCGACGGCGAGATCTGCACCCGTGACGACCCGGAAGGCCGTCCGACCGTGTTCGACAAGATGCCGCGTCCCAAAGAAGGCCGCTGGATCAACATCGGTCGCCTGGACATCAACACCACCGGTTTGCTGATGTTCACCACCGACGGTGAACTGGCCAACCGCTTGATGCACCCGTCCTACGAAATGGACCGCGAATACGCTGTGCGCGTGCGTGGCGAAGTCGACGACGAGATGATCGAGCGCCTCAAGGCCGGCGTTGTGCTGGAAGACGGCCCGGCGCGTTTTACCGACATCAAGCAGGCGCCCGGCGGTGAAGGCTTCAACCACTGGTACCACTGCGTGGTGATGGAAGGCCGCAACCGTGAAGTGCGGCGTCTGTGGGAGTCCCAGGGGCTGGTGGTCAGCCGCCTGAAGCGCGTGCGTTTCGGCCCGGTGTTCCTCAACTCCGATCTGCCGATGGGCCGCTGGCGTGAAATGAGCCAGTACGAAGTCGACATCCTTGCTGCCGAAGTGGGTCTCAAGCCGGTGGCAATGCCGCAAATGACCGCCAAGAGCAAGGACAAGCTGGAGCGGATGCAGCGTAAGTCCTCGCGTCCGATGGGCAAGACCGAGCGCGTGCGCACGCTGCGTCCGGCTGCCGAGGGCGCGCCGACTGGCCCACGTCCTTCGCGTGAGCCGCAGATCGAAGGCGAGCGCCCGGCCCGCAAGCCTGCGCCACGCCAGGACGGCGAACGTGGCCCACGCACGCCGCGTCCGGCCAATGGTCGGACTGAGCGTGGCGAAGGTCGCGGCGCCCCGGCTGGCCGTGGTACGCCAGTCGCCGATCGCCCGGCCGACACCAAGCGTCCGGCCAAGCCAGCGCCGAAAAAGCGCCCGGGTATTGTCCTGGCCGACCGCGACGCGCCATCGGGCAAGCGCCGTGGTGCACCGACAGGTTCGGGACAGCGTCCGGGGTTCGGGCGTCGTAAGCCGGAGTGAGGCCGCTGTGAGCTTCTAGCTGCAAGCTGCAAGAAAAAACGGCAACCACTAGGTTGCCGTTTTTGTGTCTGGCGTTATTGATACGGTGCCGGTGCGGCCGTCTTCGCGAGCAAGCCCGCTCCCACACTTGATCTTCAGTGAATAGAATATTTTCGTCGGCGTCGCTTCATTGTGGGAGCGGGCTTGCTCGCGAAGAGGCCAGCAGCTCCACACCACGATCCAGAGACTGCTCGCCCTTTCTTGCCGCTTGAAGCTCGCCGCTTGCAACTGCCCCTAAAGCACAAACCGCCCATCAAACATCCGCTCATTATCCAACGCCAACACGCCACTCTCGAAAATCAGATCCAGGTGATGGCTGCCCTTGGCCCCGCCACCCAGTCCCAGGTGCAGGCCGCAGTGGCGCTCCTCGAAACCGGCATTGCGGGCGTACAGGCTCTTGACCCCTTCGTTGGTGCCGATCCCCAACTCCTCGATGCGGCGGTTGGATGGGTTGGCGTCCAGGTACTTGTTGAAGTCATGTTCCAGGCCCGGCACGTCGGTGGCGATTTTCTGGATGGTCGAGTCTTCGATCCACAACTCCAGCGGTGATTGCAGCACGCCGTATTTGCGGGCGAATGGAATGGTGCTCAGGAACGTACCGACGAATTTCACCCGGCCATTGATGGTGTCGCTGTGGGTGGCGATTTCGCCAGGAGCCAGGTCGTAGTTGCCGAGGCCGTTGATGTCGGTCCATTTCTTCACGCTGCCCAGGGCGGTGTCGAAATACGAACCGTGGTCATCCTGAAAACTCAAGGTCGTCGCCTGGGACATGCGCCGGATCAGGTGACTGTTGAGCCCGGCGATACGCTGGGGAATCACGCTGAAGGTGTCGTAGAAATAATCGCCATAGTCCTTGAACAGCAGCGATTTTTTCCAGTTGTCGGCCATGACGCCTTGCAGCGCGCGGACAAACTCCGGGCCGTCGGGGCGTGGGTTGGGCAGGGTGGAAGAGTCGTAGAAGAAAATGTACAGATCGCTGTCGGCAATGGCCTTGGACAGGCGCTCCGTGGACTCGAGGTCCAGGCGCATGGCGCTGAACCTGAAGGGCGTGTCGCTGCCCGCCTGTTCGGCAATGGCGCCGGTCAGCGCTTCGTAGTCAGCGGTATGACCGAGCAACACCTTGGCGGGCTGGATACCAGCCAGGGCGGGATGGTGTTCGAGGTAGTAAAGGAAATGTGAGATGGCTCGTTGTGTGTCCATGCTTATTCTTCCCTGACAAGTTCATTTGACTTCCCTGACAACCGGCAAAGTGTGGCGGAGTCGACCGGCCGGATCGCCTCCGCCGGGTCGAGGCCTACAGAGGCCACATCGCCGTGCCGAACGGAACGACGGCGTCGGCTTGCATCATTTCAACGGCGGCTTCATGGGTAGGGGCTTCAAACCATTCGTCCAGTTGAAGTTCGGTTTCCAAGTCTTTGTCCAGTGCTTGCATAGTGAATCTCCTAGATGACTTTTACGGAAATGAGCGGGCCGGTCGGCCAGTGGAAACCGACCGCAAGCGGCACCGCAAAACTTGTCGGCACGATGCCTTGGCAAGTCGGTGAAAACCTAGTCGAGGGTTTTTTGGAATGCAAAAAGAAATTTTATTTTTTTCAGATGAACTTTTTGTTCTATTTTTGGCGGTTTTTTTTGCTCATGTAAAACAATTGGCTGTGAGGTTTATTCATTAGCTAGCTTCCTACCGTCAATTTCCAGACGGATGACAGAAAATTCCTACATGGAAAAATTGCGTTACGTGTTGTAAAGAAATGCTGACGAAATCGGGCTGTCGCATCGATCCCAAATACCTGTCCCGGCGAATGTAAGAAAAAGCTTCCATCAGACGCTTCAAACGGCGTTTTCCAGGGAATGGGGCGACTTGTTTCCGCCTCTGGGGCAGGGTCAGATGCGTGCCATGCCTTGTGATGGTGTCTGGCGGCAAAAGGTCGGCGGTGTACAATGCGCCGCGTTTTACTGTGACCCTTCGCGTACCCACGCACTTTTCAAGGTTATCCGCCTTGTTCACTCCGCCACGCCACAAGCGTGTCGGGTTCGATTTCGTCACAGATAAAAACAAACAGGTGACGCATGACCGTTGTAAATACGCTGAATTCCTGGTGCCTGCGCTGGGGTTTGATGGGCGCTGCTTGACATCCATTTGAGCGGCAACGTCCTACGAACATCATCAAACCTTGCGTGAGACCCTTTTCATGAGTGGACAAAACTCGCATTCAGGCGAGCTGAAACGCGGCCTGAAAAATCGCCACATCCAATTGATCGCCCTCGGCGGCGCCATCGGTACCGGTCTGTTCCTGGGTTCGGCCGGGGTGCTGAAGTCGGCCGGTCCGTCGATGATCCTCGGTTACGCCATCTGCGGCTTCATCGCCTTCATGATCATGCGCCAGTTGGGCGAAATGATCGTCGAAGAGCCGGTCGCCGGCTCCTTCAGCCACTTCGCCCACAAGTACTGGGGCGGTTTCGCCGGGTTCCTGTCGGGTTGGAACTGCTGGATCCTCTACATCCTGGTGGGCATGTCGGAGCTGACCGCGGTCGGCAAGTACATCCATTACTGGGCCCCGGACATTCCGACCTGGGTGTCGGCGGCGGCGTTTTTCATCCTGATCAATGCCATCAACCTGGCCAACGTCAAAGTCTTCGGCGAGGCCGAGTTCTGGTTCGCGATCATCAAGGTCGTGGCAATTGTCGGCATGATTGCCCTGGGCAGCTATCTGCTGGTCAGTGGCCATGGCGGCCCGCAAGCGTCGGTGACCAACCTATGGTCACACGGCGGGTTCTTCCCCAATGGCGTGAGCGGCCTGGTGATGGCCATGGCGATCATCATGTTCTCCTTCGGTGGCCTGGAAATGCTCGGTTTCACTGCCGCCGAGGCCGACAAACCGAAAACCGTGATCCCCAAGGCCATCAACCAGGTGATCTACCGGATCCTGATTTTCTACATTGGTGCGCTCGTGGTGCTGTTGTCCCTGACCCCGTGGGACAGTCTGCTGACCACCCTTAACGCGTCCGGCGATGCCTACAGCGGCAGCCCGTTCGTGCAGGTGTTCTCGATGTTGGGCAGCAACACCGCCGCGCACATCCTCAACTTCGTCGTACTGACTGCCGCATTGTCGGTGTACAACAGCGGTACCTACTGCAACAGCCGCATGTTGCTGGGCATGGCCGAGCAGGGCGATGCGCCCAAGGCCTTGGCAAAGATCGACAAGCGTGGCGTACCGGTGCGTTCGATCCTCGCCTCGGCGGCGGTCACGCTGGTGGCGGTGCTGTTGAACTACCTGGTGCCGCAGCATGCGCTTGAGTTGCTGATGTCGCTGGTGGTCGCGACCCTGGTGATCAACTGGGCGATGATCAGCTACTCGCACTTCAAGTTCCGCCAGCACATGAACCAGGCCCGCCAGACGCCGCTGTTCAAGGCGCTGTGGTATCCCTACGGCAATTACATTTGCCTGGCGTTCGTGGTGTTCATCCTGGGCGTGATGCTGCTGATCCCCGGCATCCAGATTTCGGTCTACGCGATTCCGGTATGGGTGGTGTTCATGTGGGTGTGCTATGCGATCAAGAACAAGCGCAGTGCCCGGCATGAACTGGCTGTGGCGGCTGCCACCAAGTAAGAAGCCTGAAATACAACAAACCCGGCCAAGTGCCGGGTTTGTCGTTTCAGGCAGGACAACACCTGCTCTTGTGGGAGCGAGCTTGCTCGCGATAGCGGTGTATCAGTCCACATCAATGCTGCTGATCCACCGCCATCGCGAGCAAGCTCGCTCCCACATTGGCTCTTCAGAGTTCACAGAGTGTGTGGTCACCACCACTCCCACAGGGGGCAGGTGTTGTCTAGGGGATTCGCGGTATCCTGTGGGGCCTGATACCGGACACTTTCCATGCTGGCGATTTCCAACACTGTGCATATCCCGGACGCCGAGATCGAGCTGATGGCCATCCGCGCCCAGGGGGCCGGGGGGCAGAACGTCAACAAGGTTTCGAGCGCCGTGCATTTGCGCTTCGACATTCCGGCCTCGTCGCTGCCCGAGTTCTACAAGGAGCGGTTGCTGGCCCTGCGCGACAGTCGCATTACCAGCGACGGTGTGCTGATCATCAAGGCCCAGCAATACCGCACGCAGGAGCAAAACCGGGCCGACGCGCTGGAGCGCCTGACCGAACTGATCCTCAGCGCCACCAAGGTCGAAAAGAAGCGCCGCCCGACCAAGCCGACCCTCGGGTCGAAAAAGCGTCGCCTGGAATCCAAGACCAAGCGCGGCTCGATCAAGGCCGGACGCGGCAAGGTGGATTTCTAGTGCTTCTCCCGCGCTTCACGGTACCGGGGTGCCTGCCGGTACAGGTAGACACTCAGTGCCAACCCGCCCAGGGCTGCCAGGGCGGCGAACAGAAAGATCGAGGCAAAGCCGAAGCCCGCGGCAATCGCGCCGGCCAGCGGCCCGGTGATCCCCAATGACAAATCAATGAACAGCGAATAAGCGCCCACCGCCGCCCCACGACTGGAGGCCGGCACCAGGTTGACCGCTTCCACGCCCAGCGCCGGAAACACCAGGGAAAAGCCGAAACCGCTCAACGCCGCCCCCGCCAGGGCCCAATGGGCATCCGGTGCGAGCCACAACAGCAACAGGCCCAGGGTTTCCACCGACAGGCAGGCAATCGCCACGCGAAAGCCGCCCAGACGGTTGATCAGGTTGCCAAACAGCAGGCGTGCGCCGATGAAGCTGGCGCCGAACAGGCTCAGGCACAGCACGGCGTTGTCCCAGTGCTGCGTGGCGTAGTACAGGGTGATGAAGGTGGCGATGGTGCCAAAACCGATGGAGCCCAGGGCCAGGCCGCAGCCATGGGGCAGGACGCGACCCAGCACGTGCATGAATGGCAGGCGTTCGCCGGCGACGATGGGCGCGGCCAGTTTCGGCCAGGCCAAAGCCAGGCCCAACGAGGCCAGCAGGATAATGCTGACGCCCATGCTCCACAGCCCCAGCGTATTCACCAGCCACACCCCCAGCGGTGCGCCGATCGCCAGCGCACCGTAGCTGGCGATGCCGTTCCAGGAGATGACCTTGGCGGTATTCGCCGCGCCGACCCGGCCGATGCCCCAGCCGATGGAACCCGAGCCGACAAGGCTTTCGGCGCTGCCCAGCACCAGGCGGCCGATGAACAGGCTGGCCAGGCTTAGCATCGGCAGGCTCGGCGTCCAGACCGACACCAGCATGAACACCCCGCTCAGCCCGCAACCGGCGAGGCCGATCATGACCGCACGCTTGCTCCCCAGGTTATCGATGATCCGGCCCGCGTAAGGACGGCTGAGCAGGGTGGCGAGGTACTGGACGCTGATCACCAGCCCGGCAATGACCGCGCCGAAACCCAGTTCGCCGTGGACATACCCGGGCAGCACGGCGAGGGGGATACCGACATTCAGGTAACCAATGAATGTGAACAGGACGATGGAAACGACTTGCAGCGTGACCGCCAGGGGGCGCTGGGAATCTGACATGGGAAAAAGGTCCGCGGAGCAGCAGGATAGATAGGCTGCTTATGATAACGGCGACCGTGGCGTTCGGGCGGGGAAAAGTAAAACTATTTGCCCAATGGTGGCTCAGCTGTCGTGCTGTCCACTGACCAGGCGCGTGGTTACCAGCGCGGCGATGGCGTTTTCTTCGCTGCCGAAGCGAGCCAGCAGGGCCGCTTGTTTCTCGGCGGGAAGGCGGGTCCAGATATCGACCATTTTTTCGGCGGTGCCGATCAGGACGCTGGCCTGGGCTTCGCTGAAGGGAGGGGTGTCATCGCTCATGGGTGGGCACTCGGATTCAGGCAGTGTGGAAAGCGCATCTTAGCGCTTTCCACACGGTCTGGTGGTGCGGGTCAATCAGTCTTCGCTGTCGGCCTGGCGGCGTTCAGCGGCTTCCTTGGGCTCGGGTTGCTGGACATCAGGTTGCCCCCCGGCTTGTAGCGTGGTCGTCTGCTCAGTGTCGTGCAGGCTTGGGAAGGGGAGATTAGGGATCTCGTGCATATCGCGCTCCTCGCAAAGTCTGTGGATAGATCTGGTAGATCCGCGCTTTTACAAAGCCCGGGCAGGATACCCCAGGAGAAATGACAAAAAGACTTTTAAATCCCGTCGGGCCGACAAAAGGGATTGTCTAGACACGTCATGTTCAATAGTCACGTCGCTTGCGAAATGCCCAGCGGCCGGCAATCAGCGTGAAGGTTGCCACCAGTGCCACCAGGATCCAGAAGCCTTCGGGATCGCTGGCAAGCGGCACGCCACCGACGTTCATGCCAAAGAAGCCGGCAATGATGTTGATGGGCAATGCCAATACCGTGACCACCGTCAGGGTGAACAGGGTGCGGTTGCTTTGTTCGTTGAGGTTGGCGGCGATTTCTTCCTGGAGCAGCTTGATCCGTTCACTCAACGCGGTGAGGTCGTTGATGATCAGGGCGAACTCCTCGGTGGATTTGCGCAGCTCCTTGACGTCTTCTTTCTGCAACCATTGCGGCGGGCGGTTGAGCAGACGTAGCAATGAACCCGGCTCCAGGGCCAGCAAGCGCTGCAAGCGCACCAGCACCCGGCGGTTGCTGCCCAGCTCGGCGCGGTTGGTGGACAGCTGCGAGGACAGCAACTGATCTTCGACCTGGTCGACGCTCAGGCTGGTCTTGCGCACGATCTGGGTCAGCACTTCGCCCTGGTCACGCAGCAAGTGCACGAGTAACTCCACTGGCGAGCGAAAGCACTCGCCGGCCTTCACCGACGAGCGCAGCTTGTCGACCGAGTGCAAGGGTTGCAGGCGCGCGCTGACGATCAATCGACTGTGCACGCAAACCCACAATGTGGAGACATCCGAGGACACCATGTTGCTGAGGTTGAACACGACATCGTTCACCACGGCCAGCAACGCCGAGTCGACATGCTCAATGCGGGTCGAGCGCGAGCCTTCGTGCAAGGCTTCGAAAAATTCCTGGGGCAGGTCCAGGTGACCTTTCATCCAGCGCTCGCACGCAGCGTGGGCCAGGTTCAGGTGCAGCCAGAGGAACTCATCCGAGTCTTGCGCGTGTTGCAGGCTCCGTAAGGCCTGGGCCGAATCGATCTCCTGCCCGCGTTCGCCGGGGCGGAAACGGAACCCGTAAAGCAGGCCGAACAGGTCCGGATCACGGTGGCTTTGATCAAGGCTGTGGTTCATGAAGTCTCGCTGGCGGGAAGTGCCTGTCGCGGCTACAGGTTCACTTGAACGCCATCTTCGCAAGCTTTCTTGATGGTTTTGTGACAGTTCCATTCGCACCGCCAAGCTGGCGCTACCGGCAGTCGCCAAGTTTCAAGAATGCCCCGGGCAGGCCGATGCCGTGTACATATCCCCCCCGTATTCAGTGTGTTGCGGACATGGGGGGGCGGGACATCGTTCCTGTTCCTCTTGCTTAGAGATTGCTCCCATGATTCTACAAAAATCCCTTCGAGCCCAGATTCTCGCCCTGTTGAGTGGCAGCCTGCTGGCAATGTTGCTGATCGCCCTGGCGTCCTTTCATTTCCTTTCCAACGGTGTCCAGAACTATCGCAACCTGATCGATGGACCGTTGCGTGCCTCGCAATTGATCGACGAGGCCAACCTGCAGTTCAAGGTGCAGGTGCAGGAATGGAAAAACGTCCTGCTGCGCGGCAAGCAGCAGGCGGACCTGGATAAATACTGGAAGCAGTTCGAGGAACGTCAGCGTGAGGTCCAAGGCATCCTTGGCCAATTGAGCGAACGTGAAGGTGTGCCGGCATCAGTCAAGACCCGTATCGTGGCCCTGCGCGATGAACATCGTCAGTTGGGCGCCGCCTACCAAAAGGGCCGTGACGCATTTGTCGCCTCCGGTGGCGATTCGGCGGCGGGTGATGCGGCGGTCAAGGGCGTGGACCGTGCGGCCAGTGAACAAATGAGTGCGCTGGTGGCGGAACTGCGCAAGCTGGGCTCCGAGCAATCGACGCTGATCAGTGCCGGCGCCGATCGCACGATTATGCTGGGCACCGTGATCATGCTGGTGTCGGGTGTGCTGATTGGGCTGTTCAGCCTGTGGCTGGTCAATCGCAACCTGGTTCAACCGATCCGTAACCTGATCGACTACGTGACCCGACTCAGCCATGGGCGTTTCGCCGAGCGTGTGACGAGCAACCGTCAGGACGAGCTGGGCAATCTGGCGGTAGCGGCCAACACATTGCGCGATTTCCTTGCCGAAACCTTTACCCGTCTGCAACGCAGTGCCACGGAACTGGACAGTGCCAGCGGTGAGCTCAATGCCATCGCCAGCCTGATGAGCCAGGGCACCAGCGAGCAATTCGAACGCACCGACCAGGTGGCGACGGCGATGAACGAAATGTCCGCCACGGCCCAGGAAGTGGCCCGTCATGCCGCCGATGCGGCGCAGGCGGCCGATGACGC
This sequence comes from Pseudomonas medicaginis, assembly GCF_965119365.1. Lineage (NCBI taxonomy): Bacteria > Pseudomonadati > Pseudomonadota > Gammaproteobacteria > Pseudomonadales > Pseudomonadaceae > Pseudomonas > Pseudomonas medicaginis. The sequence continues at coordinate 5,814,625 of NZ_OZ221631.1, read as the reverse complement.
CGATCAATCGGCGCAACAGGGCGAGAAGGTCATGCAGGGGACCATCCACACCATCACCCGGATGCGCGGCGAGATCGCCAACACGGCCACGGTCATCCGTCAGTTGGAAACCGACAGCGGGCGCATCGGCAAGGTGCTAGAGGTGATCCGCGGCATCGCTGAACAGACGAACCTGCTGGCCCTCAATGCTGCCATCGAAGCCGCGCGAGCCGGGGAGGCGGGGCGCGGTTTCGCGGTGGTCGCCGATGAGGTCCGCAGCCTGGCCCAGCGTACGGCCTCGTCAATCATCGAGATCAACCAGATTATCCAGACTGTACAAACGGGAGCGGTGGACGCGGCCCACGCCATTGAGAGTGGGCAGTCACGCAGCGAGGAAAGTGTGGAGCAAGTGACCCAGGCCGGTGTGATGCTCGAACGCATCACCCAGGCTGTCGAAGCGATTCGCGACATGAACCGCCAGATCGCCACGGCAGCCGAAGAGCAGACTTCCGTGGCCGAAGACATTTCCCGCAACCTGACGGAAATCACCTGCATTGCCAGCACTAACCTGGACAATGTGCAGCGCACCGAAGCCGCCAGTCGGGATTTGCACGGTTTGTCGGGACAGTTGAATGAAGTGACGGCGCGGCTGAGTGCCTGACGGTCGTTCGCGACAGGTATCGATAAACGCAAAAGAGCCGCGCAACCCCAAGGTTGCGCGGCTCTTTTTTTGCCGATGGATCAAGTGTCTTGCTTGTTGCTCAGGACTTTGCCGGTCGTGGCATCGAAATCAACATCAAACTCTTTGCCGTCGGCGGTTTTCAATTCGACTTCATATTCATAACCGTTGAAGTGGTTATCCAGGTCGGTGTCGGTGATGGTAGCGCCCGGGTGCAACTTCAGGGCTTCGTCGTTCATCGATTCAAGGGACTTGATCTTGCCTTCCTTGACCAGTTGAGGAATCTGATCGACGCGAACATCTGCCTGGGCCAGGCCAGCGGTGAGAGTCAGGGCAGCAGCGGTAAACAGGGCAGTCAACGTTTTCATGAGTGCTTTCCTTGGTGTTGTTAAGGGTGAGTCGTTTAAGTGGGTTCAGATTATCTGTGGCAACTTAATTCACCCTTAATTCGAAAAAACTTGAAGCAGAGCTCCTGAAAACGTCCTTCGGCTCAATAGCCGTTCTTTTCCAATAGTTGCGCCACGCTGCCTGTATTGGAACGATTGAAGTACTTGAGCAGTTCACTGGCACGGTTGGTGAAGATGCCATCGACGCCGGCATCCATCACTTTTTTGAAGTCCACCGGCTCATCCACGGTGTAGACGTGCACCAGCAAACCCTGGTCATGGGTGTACTGGTTCATCCACGGTTGCACCAGGTCCGAGTAACTCTGGCTGCCGCCATGGGTCAAGGCCGCGGACGGTCCGGTGCCTACTGCGCCCTGGGCCTTGGCGTACTGCACCCATTTTTCGAATTCAGCCCTGTCCTTGGGTGCCTGCTTGGCATAGTAGACCGCCTTGTCCGTTTCACCGGATTCGGCAAACGGCACCTTGGACTTGGGTTCGATGTTGCCTTCGCCGACCCATAGCAAGAGGATCTTCGGCACCTTTGGCATCTCTTTGTGCAACAGTTCGAGGCTACTTTTTTCGAAGGTCTGCAAGACCACCTTGCCCTTGCCTTGGCCAACGCCGGTAGCGCTTTTTGCGAGCTTGGACCCGGACGGGCTCAACCAGCCACGGTCCTGCAATTTGTCCTTGAGGTCACGTTCGATGCCGGGAAAGAGCTTGGGCTCCTTGGTTTCGATGTACAGCCCCGGTTTGTGCAACGGGTTGCCCTCGGCAATGTTGATCACTTCGTCGAGGGTCAGGATTTTCAGGCCGGCGAACGAAGGGCGGGCGCGGTCCGGGTAGGCGGTGTTGAACCAGCTGCCGGCATCGAGGGTTTTGAGTTCCGCCATGGTGAATTCGTTGGCGGTGCTGTCCTTGCGTTCGGGAAATCGGGTAGCGACATCCGTGGTGCGCAGCAGGCTGTCGTCATGCAGGACGAACAACACGCCGTCCTTACTGCGTTGCAGGTCCAGTTCCAGGTAGTCGGCGCCCAGGTCGCGGGCCAGCTTGTAGGCGGCAGCGGTGGATTCCGGCGCGTCGAACGAGGCGCCGCGGTGGGCGATGACCGCCGGGTGCGGAATGCCCTGGCGAGTCGCCAGGGCCTTGGGGTTCGGGGCTTCGGAGGCCTGTGTCTGGCCGAAGCCGAGTAACAGGCTCAGTACCAGGGCGCTGCGGGTGAAGGTGACGGGCATGCTCGAGGTCCTTTTGTAGGAGGATGCAAAAACCTATCTTTTAACAACTGAACGCGGTTGGCGCTATCGCTACGCCGACATAAAACAGTGCAAAGCAGATTTTTCCCACGCATTTCCCAGCCGCTTTGCAGTACCCTTGGCCGCAGCAGTTTCCCCGGCAGAGGGAGACCTTGAATCCAGTGTTCGCTTGCCCTGCGTGTAAACCATCGATCAGCCGTCCCGAGGGACGCATCCATGAGGTTTACCATGCGCACCACTTCGACATTCATCTGCCAGGCCGCCGACCAGCTCAAGGGTTTTGTCGGCCTGAACCGCAAGACCGGCCAGTACATCGTGCGGTTCAGCGAAGACGCCTTCGGCATGGACGTGGCCGATGACGGCATCATCCCCGTCAGCGAATTTGTCTGGACCCCCGCGGCAGACTGCACCATGGTCCTCAAGCGCGAGCGAATCCAACTGTTGCTGGACCAGAATATCGACGACCGCATCCATCTCACCGAACCTTTGCGGGTGTACATGGCCCGCAGCGATCTACCGGAAATCGTGGCGGTGCGGCAGTTGGTGGAAGGCTGAAGCCCTCGGTCTTGCGTCGAACAGAGATCTTGTGGGAGCGAGCTTGCTCGCGATAGCGGTGGATCAGCCAACATTATCGTGACTGACCCAGCGCCATCGCGAGCAAGCTCGCTCCCACGGGTTTTGTATCCCGGCATCAGGCTTGGCGTTGGAAGGCATAGTCGCGTTCGACCTTTCACACCCTCGTATGGCAATGGGTATACCAGGTGGAACGGCCGCGCTCACGGATTGCGAGGTGTTCGGGATGCTGCTTCCAGGCCAGGATCGCAGCTTCATCGCTCCAATAGGACACGGTAATCCCCAGGCCATCTTCGCCGCGCGCCGATTCGACACCGAGAAACCCCGGCTGCTCTCGAGCCAAGGCCTGCATGCGCTCGGCGGCTTCGGCGTATCCTTGGTTCCCCTCGGTGCGCAGGGAGGTGAAAATCACTGCGTAGTAGTGAGCGCTCATGGCGTTGTCCTGGCGCAAGCTTCGACAAACGCGCTGACCAGCGGCGGCACGCGCCCTTCCAATGCGGCACGTTCAGGCTGGAACAACGTGGCGACGAAGAACGGATGATCCCGCAGCTCCACGGCCCGCAGTTCGCCGGTCGAATCTCGGGCCACGGCACGCAGACGCTCGCTCAGCAGATCTCGTTCAAACGCTGGATTGACCCCAAAGCGGCAACGATAGCCTTCGAACACTGTCCGGCGGCCATAGGCTTCGGCAATCAACGAGTCCGCATCGAGCTGAAGGCTGTCGATGGTTTCCACCAAGGCACAGCTCAGCGGCGTCAGCAGCGCCCGTTCTGCGCCGGGGGAGGTTTCTCCGTGGGCGGCGTCGGTCCAGCCCATCACGTGGCGCGCGTATTCCAGTACGGCGTGCTGAAACCCACCGCAGGTGCCCAGGAACGGACGACGTTGTTCGCGGGCAAAGCGAATGGCATGCAAGGCGCCGTTTTCGTTTCGGTAGGGGCTGCCGGGTACGCACCAGATGCCGTCGAAGGCGCCCAGAGGGCTATCCTCGGCGATCAGATCGGTCGCCAGCCATTGAAAGCTGATGTCGTGGCCGGTCTGCCTGCTGGCGAGATCAAGTGCAATGGGAATGGCCCGATGGGCCGTTATTTGCGGGTCGTGGTCGCCGATCAGGGCGATGTGTAAAGGACGCTGTTTTTCCATGAGAGACTCGCCGCTTGTTGATTCCTGGTCGCCACTATAGATTGGCGTTCACGCAATCAATATTGGCGTTTATCCAAGTGATCAATGCATCAGCGCACTATCGTCTGGACTATCCCGACCTGTCCCTGATCCTCGCACTGGTCCGTGGCGGCTCACTGGCCCGGGCCGCTCGATTGCTGCAGGTGGACGTGTCCACGGTGTTTCGTTCGGTACGTCGGCTGGAGGCGGCCCTGGGCCAGCCCTTGTTCGAAAAAAGCCGTTCCGGGTACTTGCCCACGAGCCTGGCCCAGGCGCTGGCCGAGCAAGCCGAGCGTGCCGAACAGGCCCTGGAAGCGGCGCGGGTGGGGGTGGAGCTGGGCGGCGAGGTCATCAGCGGGACGGTACGCTTGACGTGCAGTGACTCGGTCCTGCAAGCGTTGCTGCTGCCTGCGCTGGCGCGCTTCATGCCCGCGTATCCGGCGTTGACCCTTGAGCTGAGCACTTCGAACGACTTTGCCAACCTGAGCCGCCGCGATGCCGACATTGCGTTACGCCTGACCCGTACGCCGCCGGAACACCTGGTCGGTCGAAATCTGGGCAATGTGGCATACCGGGTATGCGCCAGCGCCAGCTACCTGCGCTCGACGAATACGGATGACCTGGCTTCCATGACCTGGATCGCGCCGGACGATTTCCTCCCGGATCACCCCACCGTAGCCTGGCGCCGCCAACATCTACCCGCCGTGGTGCCCGCCTATCGCTGCAACAGCATGCTCTCGGTCACCGAACTGGTGCGAGCCGGCTTGGGTGTAGCGGCGCTGCCGGACTTTCTGATCGATGAACACCAGGGTCTGATGCCCCTTGGCGAACCGCTGGTGGGGTATGACACAGCCCTGTGGCTCCTGACTCGCCCCGACTGCCGGGCCTTGCGCTCGGTGGTGACCTTGTTCGATGAGCTGGGGCGCAATCTGCGCTGGCGCTGACTTTTAACGAGTAGGGTGTGCATGACTCAATGGATGACGGTCCCCCAACGGTTATAGTGCCTCGAGCACCAGCCCTTGGCAGAGAACATCACGATGACGAAGTCTTCCCAACCCACTCCCGCCGCACCCGTTGACCACTTGCGTTTTCATCGCCCCCACGCGCATCTGGCGCCGACCTTTGGCAATGACCGCTTTGCGCTGAGAGCGGAGGCGTTCGCGCGTTTTTTCGGGACGCCGATGTTCCTCGGCGCGCAAACCTTGATCGTGCTGATATGGGTCAGCCTGAACCTGGTGGGGGTCTTTCATTTCGATGCTTACCCATTCATCTTGCTGAACCTGGCGTTCAGCCTGCAGTCGGCCTATGCCGCGCCGCTGATTTTGCTGGCACAAACCCGTCAGGCTGCTCGGGACAAAGCCCAGGCGGAAGCCGATGCTCAGCATCGTGAAGCCTTGGCCATCGCCAACAGCGAGCGCCAGGCCCAGGCCGCGCAGAATACGGCGCAATTGCTTGAGTTGTTGGAGCAGAACACGCGTCTTACGGAAATGACCAAGGCATTGACCGAGCGCATCGACAACTTGACCACTGAAATGCACCAGAAGGTCGTGCACAACCCGTCGCTACAGTAGCCCTTCACGCCAGGACTTATTGATCAAGCCTGGTAACGACTCAGGAACATGTCGAGGGCCGATTCGATCACCTGGGTCTGCTCATCCTGGGTCAGGCTGGGTTGCCCCATCGAAACCTGCGGCCAGAAAGCGAACGTCTTGAGCAGCCCGTGCATTTGCTGGGCGGCAAATGCCGGCTCCACGGGTTTCAAGCGGCCGTCGGCCTGGGCCTGGCGAATCCATGCCGTCAGGCCCTCTTCACGTTGCCCCATGCGCGACACCATGTCCTGGGCTCGCTCCGGGGAATGAATCGTTGCAGCGATGGCGATGCGCGCCAAGTCGAGGAAATTCTCGTCCGCCAGCAGGTGCAGCTTGGTTTGCAGCAACGTTTGAAGCTGCTCCCGTAACGGCGTTTGCGGGCTGTAGGGCATGTCCTGTTCTGCGGTAATGCTGTTCCATAACCGATTCAGGATTTCGGCAAACAATGCTTCCTTGCTCGGGAAGTGGTTGTACACCGTGCGCTTCGATACGCAGGCTGTCGCCGCGATCCTGTCCATGCTGGTGATCTCGAAACCGCTGCTGCGGAATTCAGATATCGCGGCCTGGAGGATGGCTTCGCGTTTTCGCTCGGTTAGGCGCTGCGGTACGGTCATGGGCAATTCGTCGGTTGAGGTGAGGAACTTACACTCGGAAGTTTACTTGCTCCCGGGATTCATGCAATCTAGAAACTACACCGAGCGGTGTAGTTCTGTGTCAAACGGCTGAGCGTGCATGCAACGGCCATCCAGCGTCCCACAACGACGAAGCGCAATGGCGGCGACGTCCCTGGAGTTATCGCACCATGACCATTCCCTCTCTTTCGACCGACAGCCCGCCTGTCCATGACTCGTCCCGGCTAGAACAGGGCAAGTACCGCAATCACGCCTTCACGCCACGGGAAGGTTTTGGCACCACCCTGCGCATCATCTGGAACATGATCTTCCACAAGCCGCGTTCCACCCGCCCCGCAGGTGCCATCGACGTTCAACCACTGACGCGCGCTGCCCTGCTGGCCGCGCCGAATCACAGCGTCTTCCGTCTCGGCCACTCCACTGTGCTGCTCAAGCTGCGGGATAAGTTCTGGCTGACAGATCCGGTATTCTCCGAGCGCGCCTCTCCGGTGCAATGGGCTGGCCCGAAGCGTTTTCATCAGCCGCCCATCAGCCTGGACGAGTTGCCGCCCATCGAAGCAGTGATCCTGTCCCATGATCACTACGACCACCTCGATCATCAGGCCATTCTCAAGTTGGCGGCCAAGACCCGTCACTTCCTGGCGCCCCTGGGCGTGGGCGACACCTTGATCAAATGGGGGGTCGACGCCAGCAAGGTACGTCAGTTGGACTGGTGGCAAGGCACCGAGGTGGACGGCATCGAGTTCATCGCCACGCCTTCCCAGCACTTTTCCGGACGCGGCCTGTTCGACAGCAACAGCACCTTGTGGGCCTCATGGGTGATGATCGATGCCGCCACGCGAATTTTCTTCAGTGGCGATACCGGCTATTTCGATGGTTTCAAGCGCATCGGCGAACAATACGGTCCCTTCGACCTGACGTTGATGGAAACTGGCGCCTATAACGTCGATTGGCCTCATGTTCACATGCAGCCGGAGCAGACCCTGCAGGCCCATATCGATCTAAAGGGCCGCTGGTTGCTGCCGATCCATAACGGCACGTTCGACTTGGCGATGCATGCCTGGTATGAACCCTTCGATCGCATCCTGGCCTTGGCCTGGGAGCGCAACGTTTGCATCGCCACACCACGAATGGGCGAAGCATTCACCCTGACGCAGCCGCAGCGTGGCCGCGCCTGGTGGCTGGACGTGGAGCCCTCGGCGTATCAGGACCAGGCCGGTATCGCCTGACACCCGCGCAATAGGGTTATTCGATCATCGCGTAATCGGAGCGCCCCATCGGGTCCGGCGTCGCGCCCTTGATGTTCATGCCGCGCCCCGGCGCGAAGCCGGGGAAGAACACCAGGCCCTCGGCCTCCAGGCGAAACGCCAGGGCCAGGCGAGTGACATCGAGCAACTCGCCGCCCGCTTCGAAGCGGCGGATGGCCTGGACCGAGACGCCGGATTGGCGGGACAGTTCCTCGACACTCCAACCCAGCATGGCTCGCGCCTGTGCACTGTGAGCAGGGGTGAATTGATAGACAGCGATGCGTTCCAGGGTGGTTTTGATTGCGAGAGAGGCCATGGGGGCTCCAAAGCTGTGGGATTCAAAAATACTGTGTTTTTGTACAGTTGTTTTGAATCCGGATCAATCCTATTTTTTTGATCAATGACCGGCGGTCTTCTCCAGCCAGGCGCTCGGGGCATGACCCAATACCCGACGGAACATGGTGGAGAACGCAGCGGGGCTGTCGTAGCCCAGATCAAGGGCGATGCGGGTTATCGAATCGCCTACGGCCAATTGGGGCAATGCCGACATCACACACGCCTGTTGCCGCCATTGGCTGAAACTTACCCCGGTTTGCTGGCTGAACAGGCGATTGAACGAGCGCAAGCTGATATGTAACTGCGCCGCCCATTGCACGGGCGAGACGTGGGCGTTGGGGTGTTTCAGAAAACCCTGACACAGGCCTAGCAGACGCGGGTCCTTGGGCAGTGGAAGGTGCAGCGGCAAATGCGCGCTGCGGACCAGTTCGTGCAGCAACAGATTGATTAATGCACTGTCGCGTCCAGCCTCGTCATAGTCCAGCGCAAGCTCCACGGCTTCCATCAGCAACTGGCGCATCAGGGGCGACACGCTGATGACCTGGCAACGGGCGTCCATGGCCGTTACGGCGGCCGGTTCGATATACAAGCTTCGCGTGCTGACGCCCAGCATCAGCACTTCATGGGCAACCCCGGGCGGGATCCACACCGCCCGTTGGGGCGGCACTACCCAATTGCCCTCCGCGGTGCTGACCTGCATGACTCCGGTGGCGCCGTAGAGCAACTGCGCACGCCGGTGGGTATGGCGGGGCAACCGATGACCGTCGGGGTAATCCGTGCCGATAGCCACCACTGGCCGTGGGGTGTTGTCCAGCAGGTCAATCGAAACATTGCGCATCGAGCGGTATCCGGCGATTGGCGTAAACGCAAACATTATTGGCCTACTTGCTGAAGCAGGCCAAGCCCCATCGCTCTATCGTCGGCCTCTCTCAATTTACGGATGCTGCGCGATGTCCTACCTCTTGCTGGCACTCTTCGGCTGCATGACTGGCGTCACCGCCGTGTTGTTCGGCTTCGGCGGCGGATTCGTCGTGGTGCCCTTGCTATACCGCATGCTCACCGCCACCCACGGCGCTGACGACCCTATCGGTCAATCGGCGATGCACATCGCCGTGGCCACCTCGACCTGCGTGATGATCGTCAACGCGCTGATCGCCACCGCCAAGCATCACCGCGCCGGTAACCTTATTCGCCATTACGTGTGGCCGTTGGGCGGCTTCATTGGCCTGGGCGCTATCGTTGGAGCCGTTGCCGCGATGTGGGCGAGTAGCGAAATCATTCGCTATGCCTTCATCGTTTATCTGGGCGTGACCATTCTGGACTGCTTATTCAGGCGCGGTTTTCTGACACAGTCTGACGCTGTAGTCCCACGGCGATTGGGTAGGGCAGAGGTATCGGCGGGCGGAATCAGCATCGGCGTCATCGCCACTTTTCTGGGCGTGGGTGGCAGCGTCATGACGGTGCCGTTGTTGCGTCGTTGCGGGCTGAACATGTCGCGCGCGACGTCCATGGCCAACCCGCTGAGTTTGCCGGTTGCGGTGGCCGGTACGCTGACTTACATGGCCATGGCGGGGTTTACCGCGTTTGATTTGGGGCCGTGGTTTGTTGGTTACGTCGACTTGATGGCCTTCGCTGCGCTCACACTTGGCGTGCTACTGGGTATTCGTCTGGCAACGCCATGGATCGGACGGATACCGGATAGGCTTCACGCCTGGGTCTATATTGGATTGTTGGTCATTGTGATGCTGGGTATATCGATACAATAATCGCAGCATGATGTGGCTCGATATCTATTTTCGCTGATGCTAAAAAAGCGGACGTCGAAGGTTTTGTTCGACGGTTTTCCGAACGATGGATCGAGGGCCTGATGCGTCACGCAGGGCAGCACGACCTTCTTCGCTGGGTCGATGACGAACCGATGATGGAGCGCTTCCAGGAAAGTTGTCGTAAATACATCTTTTATAAACGTGGCCATCGCGGTGCACAAAAGCACCTCAACGAGATTTCCTGAAGAAGGCATTGCGCTACATCTGGCCTAAGGCGAAGTCACTTATCGGCCAACCCCGGTGCCTCCCGAATAATGAAGTGATCCAGGTTCTCGATATTGGCACTGAACACCCCGAACGTTTCTTCGGGGTTCTTCTTGCTCGGCACCTGTTTCAACTCCGGCGTCACGCCATAAAAGAAGCAATACAACGGCGCGTCACTGACGACGGCATGCTTGATCTCTTCCAGGAACGCTTTGCGCTTGCGGTAGTTATCGATCAGCTTCTTGCTCAGGTAAACGTTGACCGGGTAAGGCTTCTTCTTCGCCTCGTCCGGTTGCTTGAACCAGACCTTTGCTTCGAAATCGATGCGAAAACTCAACGTGTAATCCTTGATCTCCTTGATCTTGCCCCAGTAAATCAAGCCCTTGTTGTCCTGCAAGTATTCGATCTTCTTGAAGAACGATCCATAGGGCGCCGTGTGCTCGCCAATCTTCAACAGCTTGCGCTTGAGCAGGTCCTTGTCTGCGAAGTTCGACACGAAGCACTCCACCGGATGGGCGAAGACATGGGTCTTGTCCGGCGCCGAATCACGGCCCGGGTGCTCGTCATGCCTGGCAACTGAAGGCACTCGCTCATCGCGCATCACGTCTGCCACCACCGTCGGGCTGGACGGCTTGCGCACATACTCACGCCGAGTCAACAACAACTCCGAAGGGAAATGCTCCTCCCGATCGTCATCCGATTCCGCACCATCCACTTCCAGGCCCGACGCCGGCGCCTTCAGGCTGACATAAGGACAACCCTCGATATGCCGCGTACTGGGGATGTTCTTGAAGTGCGGCGTGCGTACGTAATTCACATTCTTGGCGTTGAACGTCCCCAACACATTCGCCGCATCAAACGCCATTCGACAGGCATCGCTGGGGCACTGGAACTGTTCCTTTGCGGAATCGAACGCCACTGTCTCGTCGAAATTCAGATCGCGCACGTCATAGATCGACAGCTTATCGTCGAGGCTACGGCAGTAGGCGAGGTCGAATTTCATGGCAGGCTCGGGTCCTTGAGTGGGGAAGGGTATTAATATCGGGAGGTGGGGCGGGTTGCACTGAATGTTTTCAATACAATACAAAATCGCAGTTATGCGTCGGTCATTGGCAGGGCATGTTGAGACCGTCAGCTTCAGGCAACCCTCGTGGCGAGGGGATTTATCCCCGTGGGGCTGCGAAGCAACCCCAATCCATAAAACCACAAAAAACCGCCGCCCGAACACGGACGGCGGCTGTCATGTGAGCCCGTACGCTCCCGTGTTGGTACTGACGGCCTCGGTCCAGCGTCAAAGCACGCAGTCATAAGTGCGGATATTCTGTCTCAGCGCCGCCAGAAACGAGAAGGCGTTTTCCACCCGCTCGCCCTGGAACCCGTGGTAATAGTTTTCCGGCGTCAGCACCGTGCCGGTGCCGCGTTTGTTGTCGGGGTGCAGGCAGTAGGGGATCGACAGAAAACTGCTGTCGAAGGCACCGAGCAGGGCTTCGGACAAGTTGCTGTCGTGGGCCAGCGTGCCTTCGATCAGGCGTTTTGCGCTACGCAGGACGCGTCCGTGTTCCTGGGAATCGAACGGAATCTGCGGTAAAACACCGTCGGTGTTCAGGCAGTAGTCGCAGTACTCCAGCGCCGCGATATTTTCCTCTACCCGGGGAATGCGCCTTGATTCCACCGGTGTCTTGATGATCACGCGCTGCACACCCGTGGCGCGGATCATAGCCAGCGCATCGCCAGTGATTCGGCAAAAACCGCCAAGCGAGCGCGGGAAGAACCCCATGAACACATAACCGACAAAGTGATAGCTTCCCGGCGCAAAATATTCGGCCGCGAGTTGTTGGAGGGCTGTCACCGCCGCACGATCCTGCACTGGCGAGGTGCCTTGAGCGTAGGAGAATGACAGCGTCTTGATGCCATGGGAGCGCAAGAACAACCCTTCAAGAATATTTAGCGCCACCAGAATCACCGGGTCGCACATCTGTCCCATCATGCAACCGGCGAAGCTTTCGATGTGACTGTTGTCGACGCCGCCGGACAGCACCTGACAGGCTTTCTCCCAGTGACCGAACGCTTCGCGCAACGGCGTGCGACTGTAGGGCAGGCAATAGGAAATCGGCCCGCCCTCGGTGGTGGGCAGACCGACTTCGACCATGCGCTCGAAAATGTGCAAGGGGTCGGGTGAACCATGACGAACCTGCACTGGCAGGCGGTAGCGCGCATCGATCTGGTCGATCATGGCACGGGTCTGCGCCGGCGGATGGTTGACGATCGGATAGCCGTTGAGCATCGATTCGCTGTCGATGGCCCGTTGCGCTGCTTCAAGATTGTTTACCCGGGTGAACGCATCAAGCGTGATGGTGCACACAGTGTTCGCCCGGCTCGCAGCTGTGGCTTCCAGGCCGGCTTGCATCCGGGCCGGGTCACTGAAGCCCATTCGCGGCTGGAGCACCGGGCCATGCGCGTTGAAGCGTTCAAGAACATGGGTGTTGAAATCGATCATCCTGATCTGCCTTTTTCTGCGAATCGGTAAGGGTGCAACGGGTCAGCGAGCGACCCGTTTCTCCAGGTAATGCTCTGGATACAACTGGGCAGACACCAGCTCCTGAAAGGCATCGAAGCTGTTGGCCACGCTGTCGTCGAACACCTCATCGAAACCTGCGGCGCGCAGCGTGTCGCTATGTCGGGCAATAGTTTGAGGATCGTTTTCGGTGCAGATTTTGCCGCCGATATACACCCCGTCGGTGTGTTTGGTTTCGCTACGAATACGCTGCGCGAGTTCAGCGCCTTCGATGTAGCCATGGCCATTGACCGTGCTGACGACAACCATGGCGCAGGCATGGCGGTTGAGCCGCGCGATCACTTCATCCATGGGCGTGTTCGGTCCCAGATTCTCGACGTTGTAGCCCATGTCCGTGAGCAGGAACTCCATGAACACCAGATTCCAGCTATGAGAGTCCGAAGGCACGGTGGTGAGCAGAGCGGTTTTGCTGAACGTCATTGTTAAAGTCCCTTTTTAAGTTGCTATCCTGGTTGCGTAGTACGGGAGCGCCCGCTGAAAGTTGCGAAAGTTGGTGGTCACCGAGTTGATGTAGCCCCAGGTCTCGGTGTAGTTCGTGGGAAAGGGTTTGGAGCCTTCGATCCTGTCGCGTTCGCGGGCAGTAATGTAGTTCGGCCAGTCTTTGGATCGTGGGCGCCGGTGATGAAAGTCGTGACAGGGTGTATCGCCGACCATCACAAACACCCGGACAAACAAGTGGAACGCCAGCATCTTGATCAGCCAAACACTGATATGGGCGAAGCGTCGAACAGTTCCTGCGCCTTCGGGGATGCGCAGCTCTTCGCCGATAAAGACGGCGCTGGTGCTCTCGCAAATGAAGTCGATGCCGCGCCGTTCCAGCACGTCCACGCTGGGCCAGGTGTGCTCGGCCGCCAAGCGAAATGTGGTGCTGATGTGGTAGCCGGCGAAGATCGGAATCACCCACGCCACGATGAACAGATCGAAATGGCCCAAGACTGCCGACAGCAGTGCAAGGCCCGCCCAGAAGACCAAGGTCAATACTGCAACGCGGCGGTTTTCAGCCGTGGCGGTGCCTTTCAGTCGGCCCCAGCACGAACGCAGCACGGCCAGTGGCGACAGCGCGGTCGAGACCAGTTTGGTCCACATGCTGGCGATGCTGTCGGACGGTCTTAACCCCACCACACTTTGCAGGTAGGAGAGGGTGTCATCATCGTCGGTCAGCAGCGTTTTCGAACTGTGATGCAGCGCGTGTTCGCTCTTGTAGGTGTCGAAGGGTTTGAGCATCAGGACGCCGGAAATGATCCGGCCGACGGTCATATTGGTCTCGCGCGATTCGAAGACCATGTCATGGGCGCAGTTGTGGCAGATCATCACTTGCATCTGCTTGATGCCACCGGTGGCCAGGACAAAGCCCAACAGCCACAGCGCAATACTGGCCTGTGCATAACCGATACCGGCCAACAGCGCGCCGCCGGCTATTAATCCCGCCGACACAACGATATGGTGGAACGGCTTCAGGGGTCGGACTTTATCGAGATCTTCGGGCAGAGGCTTGGCTGTCAGCCAACTCAGAAACGGCTGCATGAACCCTGGAAGGGCGCGCATTGAGTTACGTATCATCCATGTTTCCTCTAGGGTTTTGCTCCATGCAAAAACTGTAACGTGGCCTCTGGATATTTCGAATAGAAATAGGTGGGGATCGATTTTCCATTTTTGGGTATGTCATCGACATGGATTGGGATGATCTGAAGGTTTTTATCTTCGTCGCTAAATCGAACAACGTGACCGAGGCCGGAATCTCGCTCAAGGTTTCGGCCTCGACGGTGTCGCGCAAGATCGCGGCGCTTGAGGAATCGCTCGGTACGGTATTGTTTTCGAAGAAGACTAACGGTTACTTCCTGACTGAAGCGGGAAGAGCGTTGCTGCCATTGGCACTGGAAACGGAGGAGCGTTTCAAACTGATCGAGCGGCAGATGTCGCAACCGGTTGATCGGATGGCAGGACAGGTGCGCATTGATTGTCCGGAATTAATGGGCACGCACTTGATTATTCCGCAACTCGCGGCATTTCATGATCAGCACCCCGAGATCAGTTTTGACTTCATTAACTCGGCGGTGTCGTCGAAACTCACACAGAGCCACAGCGACATCATTATCCGCTTGCGCAGACCGGAGAACGGTAACTTCACCGTGCGCCGGGTCGGGACACTGATGCAGGGGCTTTTCTGCTCCCAGGCCTATGCCGATGCCAACGGTCTGCCGGCCGAACCCGCCGACCTCAAGCACCACAGCCTGATCGGCTGGACCGAAGAAATGTCGTATATGCCGCTCGCCCAATGGTTGAGCGAAATGACCGGAGACCAGAAGCTGTGGATGCGTGTTTCAAACCTGAATGCGCAGCTCAAGGCCGTCGAAGCCGATCTGGGGATTGCCGCGTTACCCGCCTATGTCGGACACCAGTCCGGTCTGTGCCAGGTGTTGGCCAATCGCCCTGCTCGCCGCTCGGAAATCTGGTTGCTGCGTAATCAGGCTACCCAGGGTGTGAGCCGCGTTGATCGAGTGGTGGAGTATCTGGCGGAGCTGTTTCACGGTAAAGCGGTCGGCATGCGCTGACGACCGTCTTACCGCGAGGTCATGGCACCAGAATCAATGAACCCTGGGTTTGGCGGTATTGCATGACGCAGTGGGCTTGGGCAGCCAGCGCGAGGGGGAAGCGCGCTATTGGCGGCAAACGAATCGCGCCGCTGGACACTGCTTGCAGCACCCGCGCGGCGGCCTGGGTCAATTCAGCGTCGCCACCGATGTAGTGCTTCAACGACGGCCGCGTCACATGCAGCGAGCCCATTTGCCCGAGCCGGGACAGGTTGAAATCCGTCACGTCGCCCGAAGCATTGCCAAATAGCACGAGGTGGCCGCGCGGACGCAAACTCGCCAATGAGAGCTCTACGGTATCTTTGCCGATAGAGTCGAAGACGACATGGGCACCTTTGCCATCGGTCAATTCACGGATCAACCCCAGTGTGTCCGGAGCTTCGGCATTGAGGGCCGCTATGCACCCCACATCCAGAACCTGACGGCGTTTAGCTTCGGTCGAAGCGAGACCTATCACGTGTACACCGCGAGCGACCAGCCAGCTTGTGGCAATGCTGCCCACGCCGCCCGCCGCCGCGTGCCATACCACAAAGTCACCCGGCGCCAGCGGCACGCAGCGATGCGTCAAGTATTCGGCCGTCAGTCCTTTGAACATTACGCCTGCCGAGACTTCGCTCGGCACGCCATCGGGCAGGCGTATCGCCCGCGAAGCGCGAACGACTGCGTGACCGGCGTAGCTGCCGGTCGAGCTGTCGACGAAGGCCACTCGATCGCCAATGGCCAAGCTTTTCACCTGCGTTCCACATTCGACGACACGCCCAGCACCTTCCATGCCCAGGCCTCTGGGGAAGGCAGAACCATCGTCCAGCGCGCCGGAGCGCCGGTGCAGGTCGATGAAGTTCACGCCGGCGGCTTCGATGGCCACAGTGATTTCTTCAGGGCCGGTGGTACGCAGCGGGTATTTGCGCAATTCCATGACGTTGGGTGCCCCGGGGGCGGCGAAGACAATGCCGTGGGTCTGGGTCATGTGAGCCTCCTTAAAGCGGGCCGATGCGCAGGAAAATCCATACGGCAACCGCTATCAGCATCAGACCGAACGCAGCGTTCTGAAACATCAGCAATTTGGGGCGGGACTGGATCAGTTTCTGCACGGTCGAACCCATCGACACCCAGATGACATGCGAGAAGAAGTTCAGCGAAATCAGCGCCGCACTGAGGATCAACACAACAGTGCTGCTGGTCTCGCCGGAAGGCATGAACGTGGAAAACATCACCAGCAACATCACGATCCCTTGCACGTTGCCCAGTTGTACAACAATGCCGTCCCGAAATTGCAGGTGCATGGCCTTGTCGGTGGGCGCTTTCAGTGGACGGCGCAGCATGCGCACACCCAGCCACAAGATGTAGAAACTGCCCACCACTTGCAGCGTCCATACCAGCGTCGGATTGTTCATCAGCGTGTGATAAAGGCCTAAGCCAACCAGCACGGCGATCAGGAAGTAAGTAATGTCGAGCCCAACGATAAACCGCACCGAACGACGCACACCACTTTGTGCACCCGACGTCGCCACCATCAAGTTGCCGGGGCCCGCACTCAGGGTCAGCGGAACCATGGTCGATAGCCAAAGCAACCAGTTGATGCTGAAGATTTCTTGCATGTTGTCTTCCTTAATCACAACGCGGACTTAACTCCGGCAAGTCTAATTCGCAGCTGCTTCCAAGGTTATAGCGAAGAGCGCAAGGCGGTTTCCCATAAATGGGGGAAGCGTGGTGGGGAGGAGGGTGGTCGCCGTTGCCTTTAGGTGAGCCGACGTTTCGGGGAGGCCAAGCTGCTTGGGCGTGAGGCGTCCGGTGACTATCGGAAATCTCCGGGGTGGGCTAGCTTAGCGAACCCCAGGGAGGTGATTATGAGTGAACGGGTGCAAGTAGATATACATCAGGCCAAGTCCCAACTTTCCCAACTGGCTGAACGTGTATGGCGTGGCGACGAGGTGGTCATCACCAGCTTGCCCTGAAGCTAAACACGGCTGATTCTGCGGGGCACAAAAAACCCCGTTTTTACGGGGTTTTTAGTTAAGCGCTCGCCAAGTAACTCGGCGGGTTCTGCTTAGGATCGTTCGAAATCAATCCCAGCTCAAAGCCCCACCCGTCTGATACTCAATCACTCGCGTCTCAAAGAAGTTTTTCTCTTTCTTCAAGTCCATGATCTCGCTCATCCAAGGGAACGGGTTAGTCGTGCCTGGATACTCTTCTTTCAGACCAATCTGCGACAGGCGACGGTTAGCGATGAACTTGAGGTAGTCCTCCATCATCGCCGCGTTCATGCCCAACACGCCGCGAGGCATGGTGTCGCGGGCGTATTCGATCTCCAGTTGCGTACCCTGCAGGATCATCTGGGTCGCTTCTTCCTTCATCTCGGCATCCCACAGGTGCGGGTTTTCGATCTTGATCTGGTTGATCACGTCGATGCCGAAGTTCAGGTGCATGGATTCGTCGCGCAGGATGTACTGGAACTGCTCGGCGACGCCGGTCATTTTGTTGCGGCGGCCCATGGAGAGGATCTGGGTGAAGCCGCAGTAGAAGAAGATGCCTTCCAGGACGCAGTAGTAAGCGATCAGGTTGCGCAGCAGCTCTTTGTCGGTTTCCGGGGTGCCGGTTTCGAACTTCGGATCGGAGATCGAACGGGTGTATTTCAGGCCCCAGGCGGCTTTTTTCGCGACCGATGGGATCTCGTGGTACATGTTGAAGATTTCGCCTTCATCCATGGCCAGCGATTCGATGCAGTACTGGTAGGCGTGGGTGTGGATCGCCTCTTCGAAGGCCTGGCGCAGGATGTACTGGCGGCACTCCGGGTTGGTGATCAGGCGGTACACGGCCAGGACCAGGTTGTTGGCAACCAGGGAGTCGGCGGTGGAGAAGAAGCCCAGGTTGCGCATCACGATGCGGCGCTCGTCGTCGGTCAGGCCTTCCGGGTTTTTCCAGAGGGCGATGTCGGCGGTCATGTTGACTTCTTGCGGCATCCAGTGGTTTGCGCAGCCGTCCAGGTACTTCTGCCAGGCCCAGTCGTATTTGAACGGCACGAGCTGGTTGAGGTCGGCGCGGCAGTTGATCATGCGCTTTTCATCGACGGCGACACGGGCGGAGGCGCCTTCGAGTTCGGCGAGGCCTTCGGCGACGTCGAGTTTGTCGAGGGCGGCCTTGGCGCGAATGATCGCGGCCGAGTCGCTGGCCGTCACGGCGCGGGCTTCGAGGGCGGCGGCACCGCCGGCGCTGTCGAGGCGGTCCATGTTGGCTTCAGAAGCGTGGCCGGCGTTGGCGCCTTTTACGGCAACTTCGCCGTCTTCTTTGTCGAATTCGTCCCAGCTCAGCATGACGTGTCGTCTCCTGCGTGAGGGCCAGATGCCCGA
The DNA here is from genome assembly GCF_965119365.1 of Pseudomonas medicaginis. NCBI lineage: Bacteria > Pseudomonadati > Pseudomonadota > Gammaproteobacteria > Pseudomonadales > Pseudomonadaceae > Pseudomonas > Pseudomonas medicaginis. Next base: position 5,796,253 of record NZ_OZ221631.1, on the reverse strand, counting down.
TGAAGGCCTACTGGCCGCGGTGGATCTTGAAAAATCGTTTGTTGCAGCAGCTGACGCAGGCAATAAACAGAAAAATGTACGGGTCATTCCGGAGCGGCTGTGAACGCGAGGAGGCCATTGGCCTCTGCGTGGGCTCCAAGCTGGCGTGATCCCCTGTAAGGGAATATTGCAGGCCCGTTTAAGGCGGCATTATAAGGACTTTTTTGCCTACGTGGTGCGGCGAAATAGCTCACAGAAGGGGCGGTGGGTGGCATATCCGCGTGGGAGCGAGGGTTTACAAGGCTTTGGCCGCTCAAGATTTTTTTTGCATGAAGCGGATCGCGGATTTTTTTGATCAAAAAACCAGCGATTTTTGCGGTTTTGCACTACATGTTGTGTTTATGGAGGGTTTTCGGTGGTTCCAGACACAACCTGGCCCGATCGAAATCGGGCCATGGAAATTGCCAATAATGATCAATCGGTATGGGCCGAATCAGTGTGATCGCGATTGTCCGTGGCGACGGTTGCCGGGTTTGCGCTGTCGTGAGCGTCAGTGGCGATCGTGGCCGAATCCGTCAGGTCGTGACGCTTGAGCGCGGCAGCAGCGCCGGTGCGATCAAAACCGTCGGCGGCGAAGGTCTGGGTGGCCAGCACGGACAGGGCCAGGGCGAGGATCAGTTTGCTTTTCATGGTGATTGTTCCTGGTTCGATGACGTTGATCAGCCGTTGGAGCAACCGTTGCCCATGACGCTGTAGCGCAGGATGTGGCGTTGGCCCTTGGAGTCGTCGTATTCCATCTTCGCCGGGACCACTTCGCAGACGTTCGGGATTTCGCTCATGGAGATGACTTTGGCGATGTCCAGGTGGGTGGAGTAGGTGTATTCCTCGATGGCGGGTGTTTGCTGTGCGACATCGGTCGGGGCCTCATCCGCCATCGCCGTGGCGCAGAGGCTGCCGAGGACCAGAACCCATAAAGCTTTCATCTGTATTTCACCTTTTCTGAGGTCGAGTGGGGTCACGCAACCTTTTTGGGGTTGCGTGTGGAGCAGGTATTGGAAGTTTGATTAACGGCCTTCGTGGGGGCTGTGTTGCGTCAATCGTGTTTGCCGGTTGGCGAGGTGGATTTTAGAAGGTGGGGGTGGGGGTAAACAGACTCGGTTTTGATAAACACTGTTGGTTGATCTGGTAATAATCGTCGTAGGAAGCGCTGGCTGTCTGTTGCATTTGTGTTGGATCTACCGCCGCCTTCGCGAGCAAGCCCGCTCCCACGGAGGATCTGGGTTGGACACAAAATAGGTGTCCACTGACATTCAACTGTGGGAGCGGGCTTGCTCGCGAAGGCGGCGTTACATCAAGCGTTGATGTTGACTGACATACCGCCATCGCGAGCAAGCTCGGCTCCCACAGGTTAGATTCCCACAGGTTCGGTTCCCGCAGGGAAAGGCCTGCCGGCAGTGCTTGCACGTTAGTACCGACATTTTGTAGGGACTTGTTACTACCATCGTCGAATGGTTCTATAGGCCCGCCCCGGGCTACAACGGGACCATACAAAAACAACTATTCACCGAGGTAAGAAAGATGAGTGCGGCTTCTGTGTATCCCGTTCGTCCCGAGGTTGCGGCCAATACGCTGACTGACGAGGCGACCTACAAGGCCATGTACCAGCAGTCGGTGGTCAACCCGGACGGCTTCTGGCGCGAGCAGGCCAAGCGCCTCGATTGGATCAAGCCTTTCACCACGGTGAAGCAGACGTCCTTCGACGATCACCATGTGGACATCAAGTGGTTCGCCGACGGCACCCTGAACGTTTCCTACAACTGCCTCGACCGTCACTTGGCCGAGCGCGGCGATCAAGTGGCGATTATCTGGGAGGGCGATGACCCGTCCGAGAGCCGCAACATCACCTACCGCGAGCTGCACGAAGAAGTCTGCAAGTTCGCCAACGCCCTGCGCGGCCAGGACGTGCACCGCGGCGACGTGGTGACCATCTACATGCCGATGATCCCTGAAGCTGTGGTCGCGATGCTGGCCTGCGCCCGGATCGGTGCGATTCACTCGGTGGTGTTCGGCGGTTTCTCCCCCGAAGCACTGGCCGGCCGAATCATCGACTGCAAATCCAAGGTGGTGATCACCGCCGACGAAGGCATTCGCGCCGGCAAGAAGATCCCCCTCAAGGCCAACGTCGATGATGCGTTGACCAACCCGGAAACCAGCAGCATCCAGAAGGTCATCGTGTGCAAGCGCACCGGTGGTGGCATCAAGTGGAACCAGCACCGTGACATCTGGTACGAAGACCTGATGAAGGTGGCCGGCACCGTTTGCGCGCCGAAGGAGATGGGCGCCGAGGAAGCGCTGTTCATCCTCTACACCTCCGGCTCCACCGGCAAGCCCAAGGGCGTGCAGCACACCACGGCCGGCTACTTGCTGTATGCGGCCCTGACCCATGAGCGGGTGTTCGACTACAAGCCGGGCGAGGTCTACTGGTGCACCGCCGACGTGGGTTGGGTCACTGGCCACAGCTATATCGTCTATGGCCCGCTGGCCAACGGCGCGACCACGCTGCTGTTCGAAGGCGTGCCGAACTACCCGGACATCACCCGGGTGGCCAAGGTTGTCGACAAGCACAAGGTCAGCATCCTCTACACCGCGCCGACCGCGATCCGCGCGATGATGGCGTCGGGCACCGCCGCCGTCGAAGGCGCCGATGGCAGCAGCCTGCGCCTGTTGGGTTCGGTGGGTGAGCCGATCAACCCGGAAGCGTGGGACTGGTACTACAAGAATGTCGGCAAGGAGCGTTGCCCGATCGTCGACACCTGGTGGCAGACCGAAACCGGTGGCGTGTTGATCAGCCCGCTGCCAGGCGCTACGGCGTTGAAGCCGGGCTCGGCCACGCGTCCGTTCTTCGGTGTGGTGCCGGCGTTGGTGGACAACCTCGGCAACCTGATCGAAGGCGCCGCCGAAGGCAACCTGGTAATCCTCGATTCGTGGCCAGGCCAGGCCCGTACCCTGTACGGCGACCACGACCGTTTCGTCGACACCTACTTCAAGACCTTCAGCGGCATGTACTTCACCGGTGACGGCGCCCGTCGCGACGAGGACGGCTACTACTGGATCACCGGTCGCGTGGATGACGTGCTCAACGTGTCCGGCCACCGCATGGGCACCGCCGAAATCGAAAGCGCCATGGTCGCCCACCCGAAAGTCGCCGAAGCGGCGGTGGTGGGTGTGCCGCACGACATCAAGGGGCAGGGCATCTATGTCTACGTCACCCTCAATGCCGGCGAAGAAACCAGCGAGGCCCTGCGCCTGGAGCTGAAGAACTGGGTGCGCAAGGAGATCGGCCCGATTGCTTCACCGGATGTGATCCAGTGGGCGCCAGGGCTGCCGAAAACCCGCTCCGGCAAGATCATGCGCCGCATCCTGCGCAAGATCGCCACGGCTGAGTACGACGGGTTGGGTGATATCTCCACCCTGGCCGACCCGGGTGTGGTGGCTCACCTGATCGAGACGCACAAGACCATGAACGTCGCCTGACGGCAGTCTGCAGCACCGAAAAGCCCCGCCCGGCGTTTGCCGGGCGGGGCTTTTTTATGCTCGTCGTACGGCCTTTGTGGGCAGGGGATAACCTGCCACACCGAGGGGTTTGCATAGGGGCTGCTGCGCAGCCCAGCGGGGATAAATCCCCTCGCCACAGGTTTTGTGTGGGGCTTTGCTGCGAATAAATATCGACCTTCACTCTCAGACCTTCCTGAGCGTTACCGGTGTTTCGAAATGTGTAACCAAAGGCGCCACAACGGGGCGATGTGAAACGGCACGCCCCGAGACAGGGCGCTTCCGGGCGTCTCCAGAAATTAGCCGACACGCTGTGCTTGCCGGATTAGAAGGGTTTGCGAATAATGGGCCCGCAATTTGCAGCATAGATCGGTTTCCCTTCTTTTGCTCTTGCATGATTTTGCGGAGCTGTCAATGTGCTCGAACAGCTTTCTCGGTGCTTCTGTAATTTGTTGTCGCATTGAAGAAATATCGGCTTCGGGCCTGTCGTTAGAATGCCGATCACTCGCTCGTCGAGGCGTGCGTTGAATAAAACGTTCGCTTCCTAGGACGCAGCACCGGAATTCGTTTCACCCATTCGCATATTGGGCTGTTGCTCACTCTGCCGTTTTTGCCCTTTACCGATGGAGTCCCAAGATGAAGAAACTTGTGCTGCTTGGCGCCCTGGCACTGTCCGTGCTGTCCCTGCCGACTTTCGCTGATGAGAAGCCCCTGAAGATTGGTATCGAAGCGGCTTACCCTCCGTTCGCCTCGAAAGCCCCGGATGGCAGCATCGTCGGTTTCGACTACGACATCGGCAATGCGCTGTGCGAAGAGATGAAGGTCAAGTGCGTGTGGGTCGAGCAAGAGTTCGACGGCCTGATCCCGGCGCTGAAGGTGCGCAAGATCGACGCGATCCTGTCGTCCATGTCGATCACCGAAGACCGCAAGAAATCCGTTGATTTCACCAACAAGTACTACAACACCCCGGCTCGCCTGGTCATGAAGGCCGGTACCCAGGTCAGCGACGGCCTGACCGAGCTCAAGGGCAAGAACATTGGCGTGCAGCGTGGTTCGATCCACGAGCGTTTCGCCCGTGAGGTTCTGGCTCCGCTGGGTGCCGAGATCAAGCCGTACGGTTCGCAGAACGAAATCTACCTGGACGTCTCCGCCGGCCGCCTCGACGGCACCGTGGCAGACGCTACGCTGTTGGATGACGGCTTCCTCAAGACCGACGCCGGCAAGGGCTTCGCGTTCGTCGGCCCGGCCTTCACCGACGTCAAGTACTTCGGCGACGGCGTAGGGATCGCGGTTCGCAAGGGCGACGCCCTGAAGGACAAGATCAACGGTGCGATCGCCGCCATTCGCGAGAATGGCAAATACAAACAGATCCAGGACAAATACTTCGCGTTCGACATCTACGGCAAGTAACGACGTCCCGCCACTCGTGCGAAATGGCGCAAGCAACAGGATCTCTGCGGTTTGCGCCATTTTTTCATCCCACTTTCGAGGACCTGAATCATGTTGAAAGGCTACGGGGCTGTCATCCTCGACGGCGCATGGTTGACGCTTGAGCTCGCCTTGTCGTCCATGGCCCTGGCCATCGTCCTGGGGTTGATCGGCGTTGCGTTGCGCCTTTCTCCGGTGCGCTGGCTGGCGTGGCTGGGCGACCTGTATTCCACGGTCATTCGTGGCATTCCTGACCTGGTACTGATCCTGCTGATTTTCTACGGCGGCCAGGACCTGCTCAACCGCGTGGCGCCGATGCTCGGCTATGACGACTACATCGACCTGAACCCGCTGGCGGCCGGTATCGGCACCCTGGGCTTCATCTTCGGTGCCTACCTGTCGGAAACCTTTCGCGGTGCATTCATGGCGATCCCCAAGGGGCAGGCCGAGGCAGGCATGGCCTATGGCATGAACGGGTTCCAGGTGTTCTTCCGGGTGCTGGTGCCGCAAATGATCCGCCTGGCGATCCCTGGCTTCACCAACAATTGGCTGGTATTGACCAAGGCCACGGCGCTGATTTCCGTGGTGGGCCTGCAAGACATGATGTTCAAGGCCAAGCAGGCGGCGGATGCCACTCGCGAGCCTTTCACGTTCTTCCTCGCAGTGGCGGCGATGTACCTGGTGATCACCAGTGTCTCGTTGCTGGCGTTGCGTCACCTTGAGAAGCGCTACTCGGTAGGCGTAAGGGCGGCTGATCTATGATCTTCGACTACAACGTCATCTATGAGGCCTTGCCGCTGTATTTCAGTGGCTTGCTGACCACCCTCAAATTGTTGGCCCTGTCGCTGTTCTTCGGCCTGCTGGCGGCGTTGCCCCTGGGGCTGATGCGGGTGTCCAAGCAGCCGGTGGTCAACATGACGGCCTGGCTCTACACCTACGTGATTCGCGGCACGCCGATGCTGGTGCAACTGTTCCTGATCTACTACGGGTTGGCGCAGTTCGCGGTCGTGCGCGAAAGCTTCCTCTGGCCGTGGCTGTCCAGCGCGACGTTCTGTGCGTGCCTGGCGTTTGCCATCAACACCAGCGCCTACACCGCCGAAATCATCGCTGGCAGCCTGCGGGCCACGCCCAACGGTGAGATCGAAGCGGCCAAGGCCATGGGCATGTCGCGCTTCACGTTGTATCGCCGGATCCTGCTGCCGTCGGCCCTGCGCCGGGCGCTGCCGCAATACAGCAACGAAGTGATCATGATGTTGCAGACCACCAGCCTGGCGTCCATCGTGACCCTGATCGACATCACCGGGGCCGCGCGTACGGTGAATGCGCAGTATTACCTGCCGTTCGAGGCCTACATCACGGCCGGCGTTTTCTACCTGTGCCTGACCTTCATCCTGGTGCGCCTGTTCAAACTGGCCGAGCGCCGCTGGCTGGGTTACCTGGCCCCGCGCAAGCACTGATAACGCATCGATCCGATCGACTGCTCAACGACTGACGTTTTGTGAGAACCGACCGCATGTACAAGCTTGAAGTCCAAGACCTGCATAAACGCTATGGCAGTCACGAAGTGCTCAAGGGCGTGTCCCTGAAAGCCGCCGCTGGCGATGTGATCAGCATCATCGGCTCCAGTGGCTCCGGCAAGAGTACGTTTTTGCGTTGCATCAACCTGCTCGAGCAACCCCATGCCGGCAAGATCCTGCTCAACAACGAAGAGCTGAAGCTGGTGGCGGGCAAGGACGGTGCCATGAAGGCCGCGGACCCCAAGCAACTTCAGCGCATGCGTTCGCGACTGTCGATGGTGTTCCAGCATTTCAACCTGTGGTCCCACATGACCGCGCTGGAGAACATCATGGAGGCGCCCGTGCATGTACTGGGCGTGGCCAAGGCCGAAGCGCGGGAGAAAGCCGAGCACTACCTGAACAAGGTCGGTGTGGCCCATCGCAAGGACGCCTACCCGGGCCATATGTCCGGCGGTGAGCAGCAGCGCGTGGCGATTGCCCGTGCCCTGGCGATGGAGCCTGAGGTGATGCTGTTCGACGAGCCGACCTCGGCGCTGGACCCGGAGCTGGTGGGCGATGTGCTCAAGGTGATGCAGGCCCTGGCCCTGGAAGGCCGGACCATGGTGGTGGTGACCCACGAAATGGGCTTTGCCCGCGAAGTGTCGAACCAGTTGGTGTTCCTGCACAAAGGCATCGTCGAAGAAAGCGGCAACCCGCGCGAAGTGCTGGTGAATCCGCAATCGGAGCGCTTGCAACAATTTCTTTCGGGCAGCCTCAAGTAAACGCTCCCGTTACGCGCCTGATTTGGGTCATGCTGCGCACCGCGCGCCAGATGGTCTAATTTGGTTGCAGCCGCTTTTGGCTTTAACACTGTTTTCGCTTCGGATTGCCCGCCATGACTGCCCATCGAATAGGTTTCCTGATTTGGCCCAGCACTAGAGCCTTGACGCTGGCGCTGGCCGAGGACGCCTTGCGTGTCGCCCAGCGGGTGCATCCGGATGTGGTCTACGAGCTGTCGTTCCTGCAGGCCGAGCCGCCGGCCGATGGCGCCTGGCAACTGCCGGGCGAACCCTGGGCCGGCAAGCTGGAGGGTTTCCAGAAGCTGTTCCTGCTGGCCGATGAGCCGCCGACCGCGCTGGCCTCGCCCCTGAGCAGTGCCCTCAAGCAACTGGTGCGCGCCGGGTGTGTGATCGGCGGCTTGTCCGCGGGTGTCTACCCCTTGGCGCAATTGGGGTTGCTTGATGGTTACCGTGCTGCTGTGCACTGGCGTTGGCAGGATGACTTCTCTGAGCGCTTCCCCAAGGTCATCGCCACCAGCCATCTGTTTGACTGGGACCGCGATCGGCTGAGCGCGTGTGGCGGCATGTCGGTGCTGGACCTGTTGCTGGCGGTCCTGGCGCGGGATCACGGCGCGGAACTGGCCGGCGCGGTGTCGGAAGAGTTGGTGGTCGAGCGCATTCGCGAGGGCGGCGAGCGCCAGCGCATCCCGTTGCAGAACCGCCTTGGCTCCAGCCATCCAAAGCTCACTCAGGCGGTGCTGCTGATGGAAGCCAACATCGAGGAGCCACTGACCACCGACGAAATCGCCCAGCATGTGTGCGTATCCCGTCGGCAGTTGGAGCGAATCTTCAAGCAATACCTCAACCGCGTGCCCAGCCAGTATTACCTGGAACTGCGCCTGAACAAGGCCCGGCAGATGCTGATGCAGACCAGCAAATCCATCATCCAGATCGGCCTGTCCTGCGGTTTCTCCTCGGGACCACACTTCTCCAGCGCCTACCGCAACTTCTTCGGCGCCACGCCGCGGGAAGATCGCAATCAGCGACGCAGCAGCAGTCCGTTCGAACTCTCTTCGGTACCGTCCGAGCGCGGCTAGGACAGGCACAACACCTGAGGCCAGGGCAGACCAACATCTGTGGCCAGGGCAGGCGCAACACTTGTGGCCAGGGCAGACCAACATCTGTGGCCAGGGCAGGCGCAACACTTGTGGCCAGGGCAGACCAACATCTGTGGCCAGGGCAGGCGCAACACTTGTGGCCAGGGCAGACCAACATCTGTGGCCAGGGCAGGCGCAACACTTGTGGCCAGGGCAGACACAACATCCCGAGGCCAGGACAGACACAACACCTGAGGCCAGGGCAGACACAACACCTGAGGCCAGGGCAGACACAACATCCCGAGGCCAGGACAGACACAACACCTGAGGCCAGGGCAGACACAACACCTGAGGCCAGGGCAGACACAACATCCCGAGGCCAGGACAGACACAACACCTGAGGCCAGGGCAGGCACAACACCTGTGGCCAGAACAGACACAACACCCCGAGGCCAGGGTTGACACAACACCCTGTGGCGAGGGGATTTATCCCCGTTGGGTTGCGCAGCAACCCTTCATATCCCTGCCACCTCGGTTCACCAGACTTTCACATCGAGCCTTTTTGAGGCGGCTTCGCAGCCCAGCGGGGATAAATCCCCTCGCCACAGATAACGCCTCTCAGGTTCCAGTTGTGTCTGGCAGCGGAAATGTGGATGCAAGCGCCTCAAATCCCTTGGCAACGTTTAAACTGCGCCTTTGCGACGCTATTTGTCGCATTGCCGTAAACCCGCGAAAAACGTGGGTTGGCGCTATAAGAAGTTGTCGCTTGGCGGCAAGGCCGGGCTGAAAACTGTCCTTACAATCCTTACCAAGCCCGCCAGTTCCAGGCGGGTGTTCCTCATCAGGAGACTCCGATGTCCGTTGAGCAAGCCGCGGTACAACGCGCCGATTTCGACCAGGTTATGGTTCCCAACTATGCGCCTGCTGCCTTCATACCTGTGCGTGGCGCCGGTTCCCGCGTATGGGACCAATCCGGTCGCGAGTTGATCGATTTTGCTGGCGGTATTGCAGTCAACGTACTGGGCCATGCCCACCCGGCGCTGGTCGGTGCACTGACCGAACAGGCCAACAAGCTGTGGCACGTGTCCAACGTCTTCACCAACGAACCGGCCCTGCGCCTGGCTCACAAACTGGTCAACGCGACCTTTGCCGAGCGCGCGTTCTTCTGCAACTCCGGCGCCGAAGCCAACGAGGCCGCCTTCAAGCTGGCCCGTCGCGTTGCGTTCGATCGTTTCGGCAGCGAGAAGTACGAAATCATCGCCGCACTCAATAGCTTCCACGGTCGCACCCTGTTCACCGTCAACGTCGGCGGGCAGTCGAAGTACTCCGATGGGTTCGGGCCTAAAATTACCGGCATCACCCACGTTCCTTACAACGACCTGGCCGCGTTGAAAGCCGCCATTTCGGACAAGACCTGCGCCGTGGTGCTGGAACCGATCCAGGGCGAGGGCGGTGTGCTGCCGGCCGAGCAGGCCTACCTGCAAGGCGCCCGCGACCTGTGCGATGCCCACGACGCGCTGCTGGTGTTCGACGAAGTGCAGACCGGCATGGGCCGCAGCGGTCATCTGTTCGCCTACATGCACTACGGCGTGGTCCCGGACATTCTCACCAGTGCCAAGAGCCTGGGCGGTGGTTTCCCGATTGCCGCGATGCTCACCACCGAAGCGCTGGCCAAGCACCTGGTCGTCGGTACCCACGGCACCACCTACGGCGGCAACCCGCTGGCCTGCGCGGTGGCCGAAGCGGTGATCGACGTGGTCAATACCCCTGAAGTGCTCGCGGGTGTCAAAGCCAAGCATCACAAGTTCAAGGCGCGCCTGGAGCAGATCGGCGAGAAGTACGGCCTGTTCACCCAGGTGCGTGGCCTGGGCCTGCTGATCGGTTGCGTGCTGAACGACGCCTGGAAAGGCAAGGCCAAGGACATCTTCAACGCCGCCGAACAGGAAGGCCTGATGATCCTGCAGGCCGGCCCGGACGTGATTCGCTTTGCTCCGAGCCTGGTGGTGGAAGACGCCGATATCGACGAAGGCCTGGACCGCTTCGAGCGGGCCGCGGCGAAGCTGACGCAAGCCTGAGGCTGAAGCCGGACCCCTTGTGGGAGCGAGCTTGCTCGCGATGGCGTCGGACGAGCCAGCATCCATGTTGTCTGACACACCGCTATCGCGAGCAAGCTCGCTCCCACAGGAGTCTTGCAGCGGCTGAAGAATCGCAGACCGCCGCAGATGCAATGCAGACCCGCGTGTTCGTTTAGTTTTTTTCTGTGTATCGACCCCATGGTCGAACCGTTTATTTCAAGTTAAGGAGTGACACCATGCTGGTGATGCGCCCCGCGCAAATGGCTGATCTGGGCGAGGTACAGCGCCTGGCTGCGGACAGTCCGATAGGTGTCACTTCCTTGCCGGATGACGTGGAACGCCTGAGCGACAAGATCGCCGCAAGCGAAGCCTCGTTTGCCGCCGAAGTCAGCTTCAACGGCGAAGAGAGTTATTTTTTCGTGCTTGAAGACACCGCGACCGGCAAGCTGGCGGGCTGTTCGGCCATCGTCGCGTCGGCCGGTTATTCCGAGCCCTTCTACAGCTTTCGCAACGAGACCTTCGTTCACGCCTCCCGTGAGCTGAAGATCCACAACAAGATCCACGTGCTTTCCCAGTGCCACGACTTGACCGGCAACAGCCTGCTCACCAGTTTCTACGTGGTGCCCGAGCTGGTGGGCTCGCCATGGTCGGAACTCAACTCGCGCGGGCGGCTGCTGTTCGTCGCCAGCCATCCGGAGCGGTTCGCCGATTCGGTGGTGACCGAGATCGTCGGCTACAGCGATGAGAATGGCGACTCGCCGTTCTGGGACGCCATCGGGCGAAACTTCTTCGACCTCAACTACGCCGCCGCCGAGCGCTTGTGCGGGCTGAAAAGCCGTACCTTCCTCGCCGAGCTGATGCCCCATTACCCGATCTACGTGCCGCTGTTGCCGGACGCTGCCCAGGAAGCCATGGGGCAGGTGCATCCACGGGCACAGATCACCTTCGACATCCTGATGCGCGAGGGTTTCGAGACCGATCACTACATCGACATCTTCGACGGTGGCCCGACCCTGCATGCCCGCGTCTCGGGCATCCGTTCGATTGCCCAGAGCCGTGTGGTGCCGGTCAAGATTGGCGAACCCGTCAAGGGCGCCGGCCGGCAATACCTGGTGGCCAATGCCCAATTGCAGGATTACCGCGCCGTGTTGCTGGAGCTGGACTACGCGCCGGGCAAGCCTGTGACGCTGGACATGGAAGCGGCCGAGGCCCTGGGCGTTGGCGAAGGTGCCAGCGTACGCCTGGTGGCGGTTTAATGAGTTTCGCGGGTGGCGCAAGCGACCCGTTTGAGGAGATAGCATGATCGTTCGTCCCGTACGCAGCAGTGACTTACCCGCTCTGATCGCCCTGGCCCGTAGTACCGGTACCGGCCTGACCACCTTGCCGGCCAACGAAGAGCGCCTGGCCCATCGGGTCGGCTGGGCCGAGAAGACCTTTCGCGGCGAAGCCGGGCGCGGTGATGCGGACTACCTGTTTGTGCTCGAAGACGACGACGGTCGCGTGGTGGGCATTTCTGCCATCGCCGGTGCCGTGGGGCTGCGTGAGCCTTGGTACAACTTCAGGGTCGGCCTGACGGTCAGCGCTTCCCAGGAGTTGAACATCTATCGGGAGATCCCGACCCTGTTCCTGGCCAACGACCTGACCGGCAATTCCGAGCTGTGCTCGCTATTTCTCCACGCCGACTACCGCAGTGGCCTCAATGGCCGGATGTTGGCCAAGGCGCGGCTGTTGTTCATCGCCGAATTCCCACAGCTGTTCGGCAACAAGATCATCGCCGAGATGCGCGGCATGTCCGACGACATGGGGCGTTCGCCGTTCTGGGAAAGCCTGGGCCGGCACTTCTTCAAGATGGAATTCAGCCAGGCCGATTATCTGACCGGCGTGGGCAACAAGGCGTTCATCGCTGAACTGATGCCCAAGTTCCCGCTGTACACCTGTTTCTTGTCCGAAGATGCCCGGGCCGTGATCGGTCAGGTTCATCCGGACACCGAGCCGGCCTTGTCGATGCTCAAGAGCGAAGGTTTCAGCTACCAGGGTTATGTAGACATCTTCGACGCCGGCCCGGCGGTGGAGTGCGAAACCGGCAAGATCCGCGCGATTCGCGACAGCCAGGCGCTGGTGCTGGCCATCGGCACGCCGGGCGATGACGCCACGCCGTTCCTCATCCATAACCGCAAGCGCGAAGACTGCCGCATTACCGCTGCACCGGCGCGCTTCGCCGCTGGCACACTGGTGGTCGATCCGCTGACCGCCAAGCGTCTTCAACTCAACGCCGGCGATCAGGTGCGCGCTGTCGCGTTGTCTGCTGCCCGGGAGCCGAAATGATGAAATCGTTGTACATCGCCGGTAGCTGGCTGGAAGGCCAGGGCGACCTCTTTGAATCGTTGAACCCAGTGACCCAACACCTGTTGTGGTCGGGCAACGGCGCCACGGCGGCGCAGGTGGAGTCGGCGGTGCAGGCCGCGCGCCAGGCCTTCCCGGATTGGGCACGGCGCTCGCTGGACGAGCGTATCCAGGTGCTGGAAGCCTTTGCCGCGGCTCTGAAGAACCACGCGGACGAACTCGCCCGGTGCATCGGTGAGGAAACCGGCAAGCCGTTGTGGGAAGCGGCGACCGAGGTGATCAGCATGGTCAACAAAGTCGCCATCTCGGTGCAGAGCTACCGCGAGCGAACCGGCGAGAAGAGCGGCCCCCTGGGCGATGCCACCGCCGTGTTGCGCCACAAGCCCCACGGCGTGGTGGCGGTGTTCGGCCCGTACAACTTCCCCGGTCACTTGCCCAACGGCCACATCGTGCCAGCGCTGCTGGCCGGTAACAGCGTGCTGTTCAAGCCGAGCGAGCTGACGCCGAAAGTCGCCGAGCTGACGGTCAAGTGCTGGGTCGAAGCCGGTCTGCCGGCGGGGGTGTTGAACCTGCTGCAAGGGGCGCGGGAAACCGGTATCGCCCTGGCGGCGAACCCGGGTATCGACGGGCTGTTCTTCACGGGCTCCAGCCGCACCGGCAATCTGTTGCACCAACAATTTTCCGGGCGCCCGGACAAGATCCTCGCGCTGGAAATGGGCGGCAATAACCCGCTGGTGGTGGATGAGGTGGCGGACGTCGACGCGGCGGTCTACACCATCATCCAATCCGCCTTCATTTCCGCCGGGCAGCGTTGCACCTGTGCACGCCGTCTGCTGGTGCCGGAAGGCGCCTGGGGCGATGCCTTGCTGGCGCGCCTGGTGGCGGTCAGTTCGACCCTCGAAGTCGGTGCCTTCGACCAGCAACCGGCACCGTTCATGGGCTCGGTGATTTCCCTGGGTGCGGCGAAGGCGCTGATGGATGCGCAAAACCATTTGCTGGGCAAAGGCGCCGTGCCGCTGTTGGCCATGACCCAGCCGCAGGCCCAGGCCGCATTGCTGACGCCGGGTATCCTGGACGTGACGGCCGTGGCCGAGCGGCCAGATGAAGAGCTGTTCGGGCCGTTGCTGCAAGTGATCCGCTACAAAGATTTCGCAGCGGCAATCACCGAGGCCAACAATACTCAATATGGCCTGGCCGCCGGGTTGCTGTCCGATTCCCAGGAGCGTTACCAGCAGTTCTGGCTGCAAAGCCGCGCCGGTATCGTCAACTGGAACAAACAGCTGACCGGTGCCGCCAGCAGCGCGCCGTTCGGCGGCGTGGGTGCCTCGGGCAACCATCGCGCCAGTGCTTATTACGCGGCCGATTATTGCGCGTATCCGGTGGCGTCCCTGGAGACCCCGAGCCTTGTCATGCCGGCTGCCCTGACCCCCGGCGTGAGAATGGTGTGAGCCACGATCGCGAGTAAGCTCGCTCCCACAAGGACAGTGCAAGACCCTGTGGGAGCGAGCTTGCTCGCGATAGCCGCGCCGCGGTTGTTATTTGATGCCTATAAAAAAACAGATTCTCGTGGAGCCTCGCTGATGAAATCCTATGAAGTCAACTTTGACGGTCTAGTGGGGCCGACCCATAACTACGGCGGGCTCTCGTACGGTAACGTTGCGTCCCAGAGCAACAGCCAGCAGTCCTCCAACCCCAAGGAAGCGGCGTTGCAGGGCCTGGCGAAGATGAAGGCGCTGATGGACATGGGCTTCCAGCAAGGTGTGCTGGCGCCGCAGGAGCGTCCGGACGTGGCCGCCCTGCGCCGGCTGGGCTTTGCCGGCACCGATGCCCAGGTCATCCAGCAGGCCGCGAAAGAAGCGATGCCGTTGCTGGTTGCCAGTTGCTCGGCTTCCAGCATGTGGGTGGCCAACGCCGCCACGGTCAGCCCGAGTGCCGACACCGCCGATGGTCGCGTGCATTTCACCGCCGCCAACCTCAACTGCAAATACCACCGCAGCATCGAGCACCCGACCACCAGTCGCGTGCTGGGGGCGATGTTCGCCAACCCGCAACACTTTGCCCATCACGCCGCCTTGCCGGCGGTGGCGCAGTTCGGCGACGAAGGCGCGGCCAACCACACCCGTTTCTGCCGCGCCTACGGTGAGGCTGGTGTCGAGTTCTTCGTGTTCGGCCGCAGCGCTTTTGACACCCGCTATCCTGCGCCGCAGAAATACCCGGCGCGCCAGACCCTGGAAGCTTCCCAGGCTGTTGCCCGCCTGCACGGGCTGAGGGAGGAGGGCGTGGTGTACGCTCAACAGAACCCATCGGTGATCGACCAGGGTGTGTTCCACAACGATGTGATCGCGGTGGGCAATGGCGAAGTGCTGTTCTATCACGAAGACGCGTTTCTCGAGACCGACAAGATGCTGGCCGAATTGAGCAGCAAACTCGCCAAGGTCGGTGGGAAATTCCAGTCGGTGTGCGTACCGCGTTCGGCGGTCACCGTCGATGATGCGGTACGTTCCTACCTGTTCAATAGCCAGTTGCTGTCGCGTCCCGACGGTTCGATGCTCTTGATCGTGCCGGAAGAGTGCCGTAGCAACGAACGTGTCTGGCAATACCTACAGGGCCTGACGGGCACTGGCGGGGTGATTCGCGAAGTGAAGGTCTTCGACCTCAAGCAAAGCATGCAGAACGGTGGTGGCCCGGCTTGCCTGAGGTTGCGCGTGGCCCTCAATGAAACTGAGCTGGCGGCCGTCAATCCAGGGGTTATCATGACCGCGCCGTTGTACGATTCGCTGACCCAATGGGTCGAGCGGCACTACCGCGACCGCATGACCGAAAATGATCTGGCAGACCCCCAGTTGCTGCTCGAATGCCGTGCGGCACTGGATGAGCTGACACAAATCCTTAAACTTGGCGCGGTTTATCCTTTCCAGATCAATTGAAAGCGCGCGCGACCTGACTACAGTCAAAGCAGGGCGCGTTGCCTTATCCCCAGACGAGAATGTAAAGACATGAGCGATACCCTGCAGCTGATCCTTGAAGACACCGACGGCACCCAACTGGAAACCTCCTGCACCCGCGTCGCGGTGATGTGGCAAGGCAAGGAACTGTGGATCCAGCAGGATGGCCGCGGTCAGTTGCTGATCGGCGTCGATGTCGAGGAAGGGGACGAGGAATACGCCAACCTGTTGTTGCGTCCATTGGCGACCAATCTGGTCAGCCTGCAACTGGAGATGGAACCGGCGGACGTCGACGACGATGACCATGTCCATGGCCCGGATTGCGGCCACGACCATTAAGGAAACCGCGCTATGCTCGCCCTCGGCAAACTGCTTGAACTGACCCTCGCCGGCCGTGAACCGGCGGAGAAGACTCAACTGACTGTCGAAGGCGTACGGATGCGCTGGTTGAGCGAGGGCGCGCTGGAGGTCAAGCCGCCTGATGCACGGGATAACGGCCTGGACCTGCTGCTGTCGGCCGGTATCCACGGCAACGAAACCGCGCCGATCGAATTGCTCGATCGCTTGCTGCACGACATTGCCCGTGGTGATCTGAAACCGCGGGCACGCATACTGTTCCTGTTCGGCAACCCCGAGGCCATCCGGCGCGGCGAGCGTTTCGTCGAACAGGACGTCAACCGCCTGTTCAATGGCCGCCATGAGCTGAGCGGCGGTCCTGAAGCGCTGAGGGCCTGCGAGTTGGAGCGGCTGGCCGCCAGTTTCTTCAGTCGGCCGGAGCGCAGCCGCTTGCATTACGACCTGCACACAGCCATCCGCGGCTCGAAGATCGAGCAGTTTGCCTTGTACCCATGGCAGGAAGGTCGCGCCCATTCACGCCGAGAACTGGCGCGCCTGCGTGCGGCGGGCATGGAGGCGGTATTGCTGCAGAACAAACCGTCCATCGTGTTCAGTGCCTACACCTACGATCAGCTCGGCGCCGAGTCCTTCACCCTGGAACTGGGCAAGGCCCGGCCATTCGGGCAGAACGACGGGGTCAACGTCAGTTTGCTGGAAACCCGCCTGCAACAGATCATCGAAGGCAACGAACCGGAGCTGGATGAAGGGCTCGACGGCCTCCAGCTATTCAGCGTGGCCCGGGAAATCATCAAGCACAGCGACAGCTTCCGCCTGAACCTGCCGGCGGACATCGAGAACTTCTCGGAATTGGGGAAAGGCTACGTGCTGGCCGAAGACATCGCCCAGACCCGCTGGGTGATCGAAGAAGAGGGCGCCCGGATCATCTTTCCGAACCCCAAGGTCAAGAATGGCTTGCGGGCTGGCATTCTGATTGTGCCGGCGACCGACGAAAACCTGATCTAAAACCCACACGGAACTATTGTGGGAGCGAGCTTGCTCGCGATAGCGGCAGTACATCCAACCTTGATGTAACTGACAGACCGCTATCGCGAGCAAGCTCGCTCCCACAGGTTTTTTAGCGGTCTTTAGACCGCCACCGCCCGCTGTTCACTACGGCGCAACGCCCGGGTCTTGTGCAAGGTATCGGCGCAGGTCTTCGCCGCTTCCTGGCCCTTGTGCACGAAGTGCTCGAAGAAGAACTTCTGATGTTCTTCCCCTGCATGGAAGTGATGCGGTGTGAGCACGACCGAGAACACCGGCACTTCGGTTTCCAACTGGACCTGCATCAGGCCGCTGATCACCGATTGGGCGACGAACTCGTGGCGGTAGATACCGCCATCGACCACCAGGCCGGCGGCGACGATGCCGGCATAGCGGCCTGACTTGGCCAGCAGCTTGGCGTGCAGCGGAATCTCGAAGGCACCGCCGACTTCGAAGAAGTCGATATCGCTTTCCTGATAGCCCTGGACGATCATTTCGGCGACGAAGCCTTTACGGCTCTGGTCGACGATTTCCTTGTGCCAGCAGGCCTGGATGAACGCGACGCGCTCGCCCGGATGACTTTTGCTTTTGCTGTCGATTGCAGTGGGTTGCATCTTCTGGTTCCTGTTTGTGTGAGAAACAGGGCGTCATGAATCGAAGGGGATTCGAGGGTACGCCGCGCACGGACAGTCGCAGTCGGCCCTTGGGTATCAATCCCGTTCTCTCTTCATCCGGACTATGACCGTCGGCCCCGGAATCACACCGGGTCTGCTGACCTTGTCGCTACACCCCAAAAAGCGGTGCACCACCAAGCGCTCGCGGGCTATGCACGTTGCGTGCAATTACCGCCGGTGGGGAATTACACCCCGCCCTGAGAACGTTTTGCCGCCATGGTTTTTGGCCGCGGAGGATTTTTAACACATAACCTACTATGGGAGCGAGCTTGCTCGCGATAGCGGTAGTTCAGCTTGCGTTGATGCTGGATGCACTACCGCCATCGCGAGCAAGCTCGCTCCCACAGGAGTGTTTTGATTAATCTTCAGGTACAGGTGGTGTTTTCCTGGGGGCAGGGTTGATTATTCCTGCCCCTGCCCGCAGTAATTGCCCTTCGAAAGGGAATTCCCCCACCAGAACCCGAGGCCAGATTCATGAGTGTTATCGATCTTCGCAGCGATACGGTCACCCAACCTACCGCCGGCATGCTGGATGCCATGGCCAGCGCACCGACCGGCGACGATGTGTATGGCGAAGACCCGACCGTCAATCGTCTCGAAGCGGAACTGGCCGCGCGCCTGGGCTTTGCAGCCGCGCTGTTCGTGCCCACGGGTACCATGAGCAACCTGTTGGGGTTGATGGCCCACTGCGAGCGCGGCGATGAATACGTCGTTGGACAGCAGGCCCATACCTACAAGTACGAAGGTGGCGGTGCGGCGGTACTCGGCTCGATCCAGCCTCAACCCCTCGAAGTACAGGAGGATGGTTCCCTGGACCTGGCGCACGTCGCCGCGGCAATCAAGCCCGATGATTTCCACTTTGCTCGCACCCGCCTGCTGGCCCTGGAAAACACCATGCAGGGCAAGGTGCTACCCTTGGAATACTTGGCCCGGGCCCGGCGCTTCACCCGGGAACATGGCCTGGCCCTGCATCTGGACGGGGCGCGGTTGTACAACGCCGCGGTCAAGCTGAATGTCGATGCCCGGCAAATCACGCAACATTTCGATTCGGTGTCGGTGTGCCTGTCCAAGGGGCTTGGCGCTCCGGTGGGCTCGGTGCTATGCGGCAGCGTCGAGCTGATCGGCAAGGCCCGCCGGTTGCGCAAGATGGTTGGTGGCGGCATGCGTCAGGCCGGGATTCTCGCGGCGGCGGGGCTGTATGCCTTGGAGCATCACGTCCAGCGCCTGGCCGATGACCACGCCAATGCCCAGCGGCTTGCCGAGGGCTTGCGTGCAGCGGGCTACGAGGTCGAGCCGGTGCAAACCAACATGGTCTACGTGCAAATGGGCGAGCGGGCCGAGGCGATCAAGGCATTTGCCGATGAGCGGGGCGTCAAGCTCAGCGCGGCGCCACGCCTGCGAATGGTGACGCACATGGACGTGAGCGCGGCGCAAATCGACCAGGTGATCGCCGCTTTCGTCGAATTTTCCCGCCAATGACCCGACAACCGGGGCAATTGACAGTTTCTATCGCATAAACACGCTGTACCCCACGCGCAGGGCCGATATAATGCGGCCCTTTGCCGTTGCTTCGTCTGTTGACGTTTTGCACAGGCCTTTGGCCGCAGCCTCCGTGGAAGAACCTAATGAAAAGCGCAGAAATCCGTGAAGCCTTCCTTCGCTTCTTCGAAGAGCAAGGCCACACCCGAGTAGCCTCCAGCTCTTTGATTCCGGGCAACGACCCGACCCTGCTGTTCACCAACGCGGGGATGAACCAGTTCAAGGACTGCTTCCTGGGCCAGGAAAAACGTGCCTACACCCGTGCGGTGAGCAGCCAGAAGTGCGTGCGCGCCGGCGGCAAGCACAACGACCTGGAAAACGTCGGCTATACCGCACGTCACCACACCTTCTTCGAAATGCTGGGTAACTTCAGCTTTGGTGACTATTTCAAGCGTGACGCCATCACCTTCGCCTGGACCTTCCTGACGTCCGACAAGTGGCTGAACCTGCCCAAGGAAAAGCTTTGGGTGACGGTCTATGCCAGCGACGACGAAGCCTATGACATCTGGACCAAGGAGGTCGGAGTCCCGGCAGAGCGCATGGTGCGTATCGGCGACAACAAAGGCGCGCCTTACGCCTCCGATAACTTCTGGACCATGGGCGACACCGGCCCCTGCGGCCCTTGCACCGAGATTTTCTACGATCACGGCGCCGACATCTGGGGTGGCCCGCCCGGCTCGCCGGAAGAAGACGGCGACCGCTACATCGAGATCTGGAACAACGTGTTCATGCAGTTCAATCGCACCGCCGATGGCGTGTTGCATCCGTTGCCAGCACCGTCGGTGGACACCGGCATGGGGCTGGAGCGGATCAGCGCGGTGTTGCAACACGTCCATTCCAACTACGAAATCGACCTGTTCCAGAGCTTGTTGAGCGCGTCGGCCAAGGCCATCGGTTGCACCAACGACAACCAGGCTTCGCTGAAAGTGGTGGCCGACCACATCCGCTCCTGCGGCTTCCTGATTGCCGACGGCGTGCTGCCTTCCAACGAAGGTCGCGGCTATGTGCTGCGCCGGATCATCCGTCGCGCCTGCCGTCACGGCAACAAGCTGGGCGCCAAGGGCAGCTTCTTCTATCAGATCGTCGCGGCCCTGGCGGCCGAGATGGGCGATGCCTTCCCGGAACTCAAGTCCCAGCAGGCGCATATCGAGCGCGTGCTCAAGGCTGAAGAGGAGCAATTCGCCAAGACCCTGGAGCAAGGCCTGAAGATCCTCGAGCAGGACCTGGCCGAACTCAAGGGCAACGTGGTCCCGGGCGACGTGGTGTTCAAGCTGTACGACACCTATGGTTTCCCGATGGACCTGACCGGCGACATCGCTCGCGAACGCAACCTGACCCTCGACGAAGAAGGGTTCGAGCGCGAGATGGAAGCCCAGCGGGTGCGCGCGCGTTCGGCCAGCTCTTTCGGCATGGACTACAACAGCCTGGTCAAGGTTGACGTGGCCACCGAGTTCACCGGTTATGCCGGCACCACCGGTTCGGCCAAGATCGTTGCCATCTATAAGGATGGGCAATCGGTCGACATCCTGAGCGAAGGCCAGGAAGGCGTGATCGTGCTGGACAAGACCCCGTTCTACGCCGAATCCGGCGGTCAGATCGGCGACAGTGGTTACCTGCAGGCGGGCAGCTCGCGCTTCGACGTGCGTGACACCACCAAGACCGGCGGCGCCTTCCTGCACCACGGTGTGCTGGTGTCGGGCAGCCTGATGATTGCCGCTCCGGTCGCCGCCCATGTCGATGCCGAGGTTCGCCATGCCACATCGTTGAACCACTCGGCCACGCACTTGCTGCACGCGGCGTTGCGCCAGGTGCTGGGCGAGCATGTCCAGCAGAAGGGCTCGTTGGTGGACAGTCAGCGCCTGCGCTTTGACTTCAGCCATTTCGAAGCCATCAAGCCTGAGCAGCTCAAGGCGCTGGAAGAGATCGTCAACGCCGAGATTCGCAAGAATTCCCCGGTGGAAACCGAAGAGACCGACATCGAGACCGCCAAGCGCAAGGGCGCGATGGCGTTGTTCGGTGAGAAGTACGGCGACAGCGTGCGCGTGCTGAGCATGGGCGACTTCTCCGTTGAACTGTGCGGTGGCATCCACGCCAACCGGACCGGCGACATCGGCCTGATGAAAATCATCAGCGAAGGTGGCGTGGCCTCCGGCGTGCGCCGGATCGAAGCGGTGACCGGCGCTGCGGCCCTGGCGTACCTCAACGCGGCCGAAGAACAACTCAAGGAAGCGGCAACCCTGATCAAGGGCAGCCGCGACAACCTGATCGACAAGCTGTCGGCTGTGCTGGAGCGCAACCGCCTGCTGGAAAAGCAACTCGAGCAGTTGCAGGCCAAGGCCGCCAGCGCCGCGGGCGACGATCTGTCGGCCCAGGCCGTGGACGTCAAGGGCGTGAAAGTGCTGGCCGTGCGTCTGGACGGCCAGGATGGCAAGGCGCTGCTGGCGCTGGTCGATCAACTGAAAAACAAACTCGGCCGCGCAGTGATCCTGCTCGGCAGTGTCCATGAGGAAAAGGTCGTTCTCGTCGCAGGCGTGACCAAAGACCTGACTGGCCAACTCAAAGCCGGTGATTTGATGAAGCAAGCCGCTGCGGCAGTGGGCGGCAAGGGCGGTGGTCGTCCGGACATGGCGCAAGGCGGTGGTACCGACGTCGGCGCACTGGACGCGGCACTGGCCCAGACCGTTGCATTCGTAGAGCAGGGTATTTAAGGCAGCGTCGCGGGCTCGTGGTCTAGTGACGAGCCCAGCCGCTGTTTGAGTGATTTATTGGGCGCCCTTCATGGGCAGAGGCGGCTTTGAAATGGCTTTGATCGTACAGAAATTTGGAGGCACCTCGGTCGGCACTGTCGAGAGAATCGAACAAGTCGCCGACAAGGTTAAGAAATTCCGTGAAGCGGGCGATGACCTGGTGGTTGTGCTGTCGGCCATGAGCGGCGAGACCAACCGTCTGATCGATCTGGCCAAGCAAATCAGCGGCGACCAGCAACCGGTTCCCCGTGAGCTGGACGTGATCGTTTCCACTGGCGAGCAGGTGACCATCGCCTTGCTGGCCATGGCGCTGATCAAGCGTGGTGTGCCGGCGGTGTCCTACACCGGCAACCAGGTGCGTATCCTGACGGACAGCGCGCACAACAAAGCGCGTATCCTGCAAATCGATGACCAGAAGATTCGTGGCGACCTGAAGGCTGGCCGTGTCGTGGTCGTCGCCGGTTTCCAGGGCGTGGACGAGCAGGGCAACATCACCACCCTCGGCCGTGGCGGTTCCGATACCACCGGGGTTGCGCTGGCAGCGGCTCTCAAGGCTGACGAATGCCAGATCTACACCGATGTGGACGGCGTCTACACCACCGACCCACGGGTCGTGCCTGTGGCTCAGCGCCTGGACAAGATCACGTTCGAAGAAATGCTGGAGATGGCCAGTCTCGGCTCGAAGGTGTTGCAGATCCGGGCGGTTGAATTCGCCGGCAAATACAACGTTCCGCTGCGCGTTCTGCACAGCTTCAAAGAGGGTCCGGGCACCCTCATTACTATCGATGAAGAGGAATCCATGGAACAGCCGATCATTTCCGGCATCGCTTTCAACCGCGATGAAGCCAAGCTGACCATCCGTGGCGTGCCAGACACCCCCGGCGTGGCGTTCAAGATTCTCGGCCCGATCAGTGCCGCGAACATCGAAGTCGACATGATCGTGCAGAACGTCTCGCACGATAACACCACCGATTTCACCTTCACCGTGCACCGCAACGACTACCAGTCTGCCGAAGCGATCCTGAAAAAGACCGCTGGCGAGATCGGCGCCCGGGAAGTGGTGGGCGATACCAAGATCGCCAAGGTTTCGATCGTCGGTGTCGGCATGCGCTCCCACGCAGGCGTGGCCAGTCGCATGTTCGAATCCCTGGCCAAGGAAAGCATCAATATCCAGATGATCTCTACCTCGGAAATCAAGGTCTCCGTGGTGATCGAAGAGAAGTACCTGGAACTGGCCGTACGCGCCCTGCACACGGCTTTCGAACTCGACGCTGCCGTCCAACAGGGCGAGTAAGGCGTTGTCTGAGGGCGCGGCTGGACCGCGCCCTTTGTTTTTCTGAATGGCGCGTCCCAAAACTGTTCTTTTGCCCGCGCTGGTCAATACTAGGCCTGTAGGCTTCGACCGTTTCGGTTGTAGGTCCAATGCCTTTTTTTTGCAGACTGTTGTCCCTTAAGTGAATTGCGTGAGGAGAAAGGTATGCTGATTCTGACTCGTCGGTGTGCAGAAAGCCTGATTATTGGCGATGGCGAAATCACCGTGACCGTGCTCGGCGTCAAAGGAAACCAAGTGCGTATCGGCGTCAACGCCCCGAAAGAGGTTGCTGTACACCGGGAGGAAATCTACCTGCGTATCAAGAAAGAGAAGGACGACGAACCAAGCCATTAATTTTTATCGATTTTTATGTTTGCAAACGGGGATGAAGGTGGTTAATATACGCCCCGTGTTGCGGAGAGCTGGCCGAGTGGCCGAAGGCGCTCCCCTGCTAAGGGAGTACACCTCAAAAGGGTGTCGGGGGTTCGAATCCCCCGTTCTCCGCCATTATTCGTTTAGTGCGTCAAAACCTGGCTTGATCAGTAAGTGATTGAAATTACTGAAAAAAGCGCTTTACAAAAGGATTTGACGACCTATAATGCGCGGCAACAAATGCACTCGTAGCTCAGCTGGATAGAGTACTCGGCTACGAACCGAGCGGTCACAGGTTCGAATCCTGTCGAGTGCACCATTTAAGAGTTGTTTGCAGTAATGCAAATAACTTGGCTTCAACCAGTTGTGATCTGGTATAAAACCACAACCTGCACTCGTAGCTCAGCTGGATAGAGTACTCGGCTACGAACCGAGCGGTCACAGGTTCGAATCCTGTCGAGTGCACCAAACACCAAAAAGCCCGCGTTTAACGCGGGCTTTTTGCTGTCTACGATTTGCCTTTCACGCATCCCCTCTCATCGAACACGACCTCGGCACTGCGACCTTTCTTCGCCTTGTAGGTATACCGTGTGCTCGAATTCCGAATCTTGATTGAGTCTGGCTTGCCCAGGGCGCTCTCGACGTCCTGTTGGGTCATACCGGCGATGATTCGTCGTTCCAGGATGGCATCGCGGCGTTGCCTGGCATCGATGAGGTTTGCGCAGCGGTCCTGGAGCTGTCCAACCACGGTCGGTTCCTTGCGTGTGGTTGTGTTGCCGGATGTCTGCCAGCGCTCCGCCTCGGGCAGCATCGCTTCGGTTGACGACTCGATCGAACCTGGAGTGTAGGGATGGATCTGCTGCAGCGACAGGGCTTCTCCCGGACCGCAGCTCAGGGTGGTGAATGTCACATGCCCCGCGGTGCTTTCGCAGCGATGCACGGTTTGTCCCGCGGCCCACAAAGGCAGGCAGGGCAGGCTGGCGAGCAGAAACAGGTAGTAACTGGCGGGCATCCGGTCGTCCTCCTTGACGGTGCAGGAGAGAAGGGTAGTCGCTGCATTCCTGCTCGCGCGTGTGTTTTCTTTTCTGGATAAGTCGTCGTAGAGGAGCAGGTTCAGCCTGGGTTCAGGTTTGTCTCGCAAGCGCTTGTTCTTGCCATGATTTTTTAGCGTTTTAAAGCGTCAAGCGGTGTATGATTGCGCCCGTCAGCCCCGCCGGGGCTTTGGAATATCTCCATGGACTTACCCAGTAGTTACTCAAAATCTAGTTTTGCCAATCATGAATTAACTGATTGATCCTTCCGGCGTGCTCCACTGCTGGGAGTGGAGTTCGCCTATGACCCAAGTAGAAGTAAAAAAAACGCAGGAAAGCCTTCAGGATCGTCTCGCTCAAGTCGTTGAGCTGCTGCAGCGCCAGCGGGTCGTCGAAGACCTGACGCATCGCCAGGAAGGCCCGCATCATGACCGGGTCGAGAGCCTGGTCCACCGGCAGAATCTCGTCGAGCTGCAACGCAAGCTCGATGACCTGCACTCCGCCGACGTCGCCTACATTCTTGAAGCCTTGCCACTGGAAGAGCGTCTGACGGTCTGGCAATTGGTCAAGGCTGATCGCGACGGTGACATCCTGCTCGAAGTGTCGGACTCGGTTCGGGAAACCCTGATCGCCGACATGGATGACCACGAGTTGCTGGCGGCCGCCAAGGAAATGGACGCCGACGAACTCGCCGACCTTGCGCCAGAGCTGCCACGGGACGTCGTCCACGAACTGATGGAAGCCCTCGACGGCCAGCAGCGCGAACGTGTGCGCTCGGCGTTGTCCTACGACGAGGAGCAGGTCGGTGCGTTGATGGACTTCGAGATGGTGACGATCCGCGAGGATGTCAGCCTTGAAGTGGTCCTGCGCTACCTGCGTCGCCTCAAGGAACTGCCTGGCCATACCGACAAGCTTTTCGTGGTCGACTACGACGGCGTGCTCAAGGGCGTGTTGCCCATCAAGCGTCTGCTCGTCAACGACCCGGAAAAACAGGTGGCCGAGGTCATGGCCAGCGACCCTGTGAGCTTTCACCCGGACGAAGATGCCTACGACGCGGCCCAGGCGTTTGAGCGTTATGACTTGATTTCTGCACCGGTGGTCGACAAGAACGGCAAGCTGATCGGCCGTCTGACCATCGATGAAATGGTTGACTTGATTCGTGAGGAAAGCGAAAGCGAAGTCCTCAACATGGCCGGTCTGCGCGAAGAAGAAGATATCTTCGCTTCGGTCTGGAAGTCCCTGCGTAACCGCTGGGCCTGGCTGGCGATCAACCTGATCACGGCCTTTGTCGCTTCTCGGGTCATTGGCCTGTTCGAAGGCTCTATCGAGAAGCTGGTGGCCCTCGCGGCGCTGATGCCCATCGTCGCGGGTATTGGTGGCAACTCCGGTAACCAGACCATCACCATGATCGTCCGTGCCATGGCGCTGGACCAGGTCAGCACCGGCAATACTTCACGATTGATGCGCAAGGAGCTGGCTGTTTCCTTGATCAACGGCGTGATTTGGGGTGGAGTGATTGGTGTGGTGGCTTACCTGCTTTATGGCAGTTGGTCGCTGGGGGTGGTCATGACGGCCGCGATGACGCTCAACCTGCTGTTGGCGGCATTGATGGGGGTCTTGATCCCCATGACCCTGGCCCGCATGGGGCGTGATCCTGCCATGGGGGCCAGCGTCATGATTACCGCCGTGACCGACAGCGGCGGGTTCTTTATTTTCCTGGGGTTGGCGACGATTTTCCTGCTCTGATCGGTGCACTCCCACGCTCCGCGTGGGAGTGGTCAAATGCCAGGCAAAAAAAAGCCAGCACGAGGCTGGCTTGAGTATTTTGGTTGTGATCAGGTCGCGTCTGCGGCCATCTCTACGTCATGGGCAATCAGCGAAACGAGAGCGTTCTGCTGGCGGTGGGAGAGTTGTCGGAAGCGTTGAAGCAGCTCGCGCTCATGCAAAGACAGCTCTGGGCTGTCCAGGCGCATGCTCAACTCTTCACCCAATGCACCTTCCTGAATCAGGCTTTGCTCTAGGCGCGCAATGATTTCAGAGTTCATGCTGCGGTGATGATTACGAGCCACCTCGGCAATGCGCTCACGCATTCCGTCTGGCAGACGTACGACGAACTTGTCAGCCGTACGGCTGGAATAAATTGCCTTTGTCATTGGGCGCATATTTATTTAACCGGTTAGTTCAGGGGAGCGGTTTTCGGGATTGGCCGCAGGATGTCGATAGGACAAGCGCTGCTGCCAAATGTTCAACCTGAATTGTTAAGAGGCCCGCATCATGCCTCAAAATTGCCAGATCATTGGCGCCAATTCTGTGACAAATTCTGATCCGGGTAAAGGCGTTATGCCAGCACCTTTCATCAAAAAATGCGGACTGGTTAGAAAAAACAACAGGTTCGCATTTTGTGACCGCCGGATTGTGTCGATGTGCCATACCGTCTGGCGGATAACGGAAATGGACCAGAACGCCTGCCGTCCCTGTCTTGTACAAGGATAGTGGCAAATGGCCGATTTACTAGGATGACCAAGCTGGGGGCAGATGAATGGTGGTCGTGGGGGCGCTACGGCGTTGTCTGTCTTGCAGCGGTACTATTTGCCTACACTTAAAAACAGGGACGACATGACAAACGCAAGGTAGGTCGTTAACATGCACGCCGTCTCTCGCACCACGTTCCTCGTGGTCGACTCGTGTCTCAGTAGCTCAATTGGATAGAGCATCCCCCTCCTAAGGGGAAGGTTGGCAGTTCGAACCTGCCCTGGGACACCATATATCTCAAGGCTTTCAGCCGATTTTGTTAGTAGTGACTGACTTCGATAGTCAAGCTTGGTAACTACTATGGTCACTACTTCTCTTTCTGTTCCCATCGTTCCCCTGCCCCATGGGATGCCTTCAATGGCTGACAGGTAGGTGCCAATACTACTTCCTCTATTGATGCAGAAAGGCATCAGGCTCATGCTGCCCACAATTCAGGCCACCTCGCGAAAACGCCATGGAAGTGTCACTCAACGGAATGAGCCTTGTTGACTCAATCGTACAAGACCTAGCTGCTCCTGGTATGACTCCTGTGCTTGCAATAGAGCGTGCTCTGGAAGCTCATTTGCACGAGCGATTCGTAGCGGCGTTCTCGAACACCCTGGTCAAGCCGCCGAAGGTCAAGTTCCACTCGATGTACTTCAAGCAGCGTTACGCTTCGCTGCCGGCCCTTCTTAGTAGTGGATACGAGACCTGGTATCCAGAGATCACGCTTGCTACTGTCCCAGCCCATGCTTTCGATCAGATCGAGCTTATATCTGAGTCTCTCGACTTGCTCCCTATCGTGTATGGGGGAGGGGTTTCCAGGGCTCATCAGCTTAAGCGGAAGGATTTGAAGAGGCAGACGAACCACACGGTACGAATTAATCACATCAAGCTTGGTTCAGATGTCATCCAAGCTGTTTTGAGCCGCTTGCACCAATCACCGCCAGCCCAGCCGCTCATATCGAACCTCGACCCCTTATCTAGCTCATGGGGCCTGAGAATCGTGTCTTTCGATCACATGCTTTCCGGCGAGCGAAACCTCTGTGAGTGTTCCAGGGCGTTCCATGTGAATGCTATGGCGAATATGGATACTGGTGGATACCACAGGTCCGCGTTACGTGAGTACCTTTCTACTTGCGACTACACAGCGGGCCTGTGCCACTTGTGCCTGGCTCGGACTCTTTCTGAGAACGACAGGTACGGCCCTAGCATCGAGACCAATTATGAAAGCTATCTCGATCAAGTGATGTTCGACCTGAATGTAGATCAGAGAACCGCTCGCGCCGAGGTCATGCATCTCTTGGGATTGAGTCGATGGCGGCGTGAATCGACGCTCTACGGCCTAGTGAGGGAGATTTTTCCTGACAACCAGGTTCTTCGCGAAGCATCACCACAGTGGCTTGGCAGAATGCGCCTCGACATCTACCTACCGGAGCAGCGGCTTGCCGTTGAGCATCATGGAGAGCAGCACTACCGACCCCTTGCTGTCTTCGGTGGTGAAGAGGCACATCTGCGAGTTGTTGAAAGAGATGCCTTAAAACGTAGGCTCTGTACTGAAAATGGTGTTGAGGTTGTTGATTTTAGGTTTGATGCGCCGCTTACCATATTTTCCGTAAGGAAGCGTCTTTCCAGATATTTGGGTGTTAGCGGATGACAAATTTCAGGGATTTTGATAGTGACTTCAATGTCCTCATCGAACTGATGGTGGCTATGATCGATGCTCGTGCTGCGTGCGCCATCGCTCCAGGTATGGGATGGTTAAACGACATTCAAACGCTCTCAATTAAACTTTTCAAGCAGCTTTGTTCTACGAAAAGCCTATCCAGTGGGTGCGTTTTTCAAAGCGCTACGGGCAAGAGTATTGAATTCATCGATCAGGGATCGGTCTCGATTCTTGCTCGTGCATCTGTTGAGACCTTTCTGACCCTGCACTGGATCTTCGGATGTCCTGCTGAACTG
Organism: Pseudomonas medicaginis; assembly: GCF_965119365.1. Classification (NCBI taxonomy): domain Bacteria; kingdom Pseudomonadati; phylum Pseudomonadota; class Gammaproteobacteria; order Pseudomonadales; family Pseudomonadaceae; genus Pseudomonas; species Pseudomonas medicaginis. The sequence continues at coordinate 5,767,034 of NZ_OZ221631.1, read as the reverse complement.
TCCCAATTCAGGCATGCGCTGTGGCAATACGCTGGTCTCACGGATCGAGTGAATTTGAACCCATCAACAGATGAGGGGCGCGTTAAACAGTCTGATGCCAAGGTCCAGCAGATGGAACTGCTCCAGGTTATCGAGGCGTCACCTCTTCTCGGCTCTTACTCAGTAAAGGAGATCAAAGAGCTGAAGAAAGGGAACTGGAGGGTCGGGTGGTCATGGGGTAGCGAAGCGGTACGAGCGGGATTTCATAAATTGTATTTTGACAATGTGTACAGTCACCTGTGTGGCTATTCGCACAGTAATTACATAAGTGCAATGCAGATCGGGCAGGCCCAAAGTACCAGCGACCAAGCCAAACTCGCCTCGGCAGGTATCCAAATCAGCATCCATGTCCTTGCGCATTTCATTCATCTGTATGCGTCCACTTTCTCACCAGCTGCCGATCTTCTGGGTGCTTCGCCAGCTAAGGCAGTAGCTGACCTGTGGCACTTCAACGCCGAAGATATGAACTTCATTTTTGAGCTAGAAAAAAGCGCCGATCCTAATGGTTAGGGAAGGGCGCTCAGGTTGCATAAGGAGTCTGCTGAAGGCTGGGTTTACGCTGCTGGGTTAGTTCCAGCCTGCGTTTCGCTCTTGAGCTTAGTGATGGCTTCAGCGAGCTTGCCCAACAACTTTGCATCGGGTTTACACGTGAATGTCAGTTCGGTTGAGGTAGTGTAGTGGTCAACTAAGCCCGGACACGACGTTAAGTTTTTTCTCGGCCTGAGCCGGTGGCAGCCCACCATTAAATTGGTGCGGTCGAATCCAGTTGTACCGGTGCATCAAAAAATGGCTGATATCCCGCTGAGCTTGTTGGACCGTCGTGTAGCCCATGGTCGGTATCCACTCGGTTTTCAGGCTCCTGAACACCCGCTCCATCGGCGCATTATCCCAACAATTTCCTCGCCGACTCATGCTCTGACGCATGCGATATCGCCAAAGGCGCTGGCGAAAACTCCGGCTTCCATATTGCGAGCCCTGGTCGGAGTGGAACAGCAAACCTTGAGGCTTCCCTCGTTGCTCGTAAGCCATGTCCAAGGCCTTGATGACCAAGTCCGCATCCGGTTTTCCCGACAACGCCCAACCCACAACACGGCGGGCAAAAAGATCTAGCACAACCGCCAGATACTGCCATTTTCCTTGAGCCCAGATGTAAGTGATATCGCCACACCAGACGTGGTCAGGAGCGGGCACATCAAACTCCCGGTTCAAAATATTAGGAATGTCGGGCCGCTCGACCGTTGCCTTTTTGTAAGCATGCGATCCAGGTTGCTTGCTGACCAACTCCAACTCGCGCATCAGGCTGCGCACCTTGAATCGCCCGATCTGCTCGCCGTCGTCCTGCATCATGGCCATGATGCTACGGCTACCGGGAGCACTCCGGCCTTGGGTGAACAACTCGTTCACCTGACTGCGCAGTCGAAGGCGTTCTACATCCGGTGTGCGGCGCCTGAGACGCCGAGCGTAGTAGCACGAGCGGGTCACTTCAAACACCTTGCACAGCCAATCAACCGGCTCGTGGGTGCTCAACTGGTCAATCAGCGCGAACGCTCGAGATCTTCCGACATCAAGAGCGCGGTAGCCTTTTTTAAGATCGACTTTTCCCGCTCAAGGCGAGCAATTCGGGCTTCCAGCTCTTGGATTTTCTGCTGCTCCGGAGTCAGCGCTTTGCTCTGCGGGGTGACGCCCGTGCGTTCTTGCTGCACCTGGTCGACCCATCGGCGCAAAGCCGACTCGCCGACACCAAGCGAGCGGCTGGCCTCAATGAAGCTGTAATTCTGCTTGAGAACGAGGTCGGCAGCCTCGCGTTTGAATTCAGGGGAAAAGGTACGGCGTTGTTTGGTCATCTGACACCTCGTTCTGGCGAGCATTCTCGCCTAAATGGGTGTCCGGTTTCATTAGACCACTACAGAAATACAATCAGAAAATTGTAGTTTCATGTCCGACGGGGTCTATCGTCGCGTTGATGAATAAGCTGAAAACGCCTAATAAAGATCCGGATCTCGCCCTTCAGACATTTTTCGCTATGTCTGATAAGGAGCGTTATGATCTGGAGGATCATCAAGGTGAGTTTCTATTTGAGCGGGCGCTGGAGAAGTTGGGTGCACTTGACGAGCGTGAGGTCTATGGCTTTGAGCCTGCATTGTTTTTTGGAGGGACGGCTTCGCTGGATCAGTTGGTTAAGTGCAATTTAGAGGTTCACTTAACGATCCTTCGACAGATGCGGTCCTGAGTGAGCACGGTAAGCGGAAGGACGTCCTGCTGGTGTAAAAGGAGTGTATCGAAATGGATGAAATCAATGTCCGGCTTGATCGGCACCGTCGTTGGCTTTCCCAGTCGGAAGGCCTGATGGCTCAAGAGCTTGGCTATATTGATGAGGATCTTGCCAGCGACTCATTAAACGGATTGAACAATGTGGCTGACTCGTTGGGGATGCTGGCGACATATTACGGCATTCGGGGCGAAGTCGCGGTCAGTGATGGAGAGGCTTCTGGCTGGGAAGACGTCTCGCGCTCGATGATGTACCGTTATTGGGCGCTGATGCTCAACGCCAAGACTTTCTCAAAAACGAGTTTTCTTCAAGGCATCAAAACCATCCCCAATTTGACTAACCAATTGAGCATTGCTGGATGCTTGCTAGCCGGATTGATAGTGGCTGATCGTCGAGATCTGGCCACGTCCGTAGCCGATGTGCTGGCCGGAATGCTGACTATCAATGGCGCCGTGGATTCCAGCTATCTTGAACGGCGTCGATTCGAGCCTTTCATGCTCTGGCTTTATTCAGTCTATTCGCAAGGAGAGACGCTTCCAGAGATCAAGTCGATGGATCTGGGGATTTATCAAAACGTGATAGACGAATGGACAGATGAACAAGGGCTGGCTCATGCTCTGGAAGAGCTATGTCAATATCACCTCACCCACGCGGAAGACCGCGGTGGGGCGTGGGACCCTGAATTCAAATATGCGCCTTTCGATTGGTTGCCTGTGGAGGTCCACGCGATTTTCCAGGTCCGACAGCAGCTAGGTTTAACTGCTCCAGCGGTGTCGAGCCCTTTATTGTCCGCAGAGACGGCTGCGCTAGAACACCTGGTTATCATTTCTGATCAGCTTGCTGTCCGGGTGGAGACGGCCTACGAGCGTTTCTTCGGGCTTTAAACGTAGGCGCGACCCTTTTTTCAGTGAAGCAACGACACGCGGTGAGCTGAAATGAAGTATTACTTGTTGCGGGAAGATGTGCAGTTTCCTGAACGTTGGCATTTGGGAGATATAAAACACTGCAACAACTGGCTCTTCATCGACCCCCTTCTGAGTACATGGAACCGTGTACCTACGCCCTTGAGGTTCGTGAGGAAGGTGTGAGTCTGGATTTTTCCTTGGCTGGCTATGCCTCTGTGCCGGTCTTGAGTGAAAAAGCCAGGGATGCATTGTTGGGCGTTCCCGACGTTGATGAACCGTATATGAATGTCGTGCTCGAGCCTGTGGCGGTTGCAGGCGAGCAAGCTCATGATCGTTACTATGTGATGATTGTCGAGACCCAATTGGATTGCGTAGACGAATCACGCTCCGCTTTCAAAAAATATGAGGTCCATGATCCCGTGCGACCTGATCGAGCTGGCGAATACAGCGTTTTTCTGAATCTCGTCATTGATCCTGCCAAGGTCCAGGGAAAACATATTTTTCGTATCAAGAAACACTTGGGGGCATTGATCGTTAGCGAGGATGTGAAGCTTCGGCTGGAGCGTGCGGGTCTCAGAGGCATGCTATTGGAGGATGTGAATGGTGAGGGTGAAGTTATTTGCTGATTGGTTGAGGGATGAAGCCTGACCTCGCCACGGTTTGGTTCTCCGCACTGGGCTTCTCCCGCACCTTCCTCTTAACGGAACGCCATCTGCTGCCGATAACCCGATGAGCCCGGTTGTCTCCTGCGTTTTGGCTCGCAATGTGCGTCACGACACAGCCAAACCAAGCGATTACTGAAATCCCTTGAACGTTGCTGGCTGGTGGCTATCATCTGCGCGCCTCGGGGTTGTGACACGGCGTTTCGTTGTTATGCCATTGGGTTATTTTCTTACTTGCCTGGACATCCTCGATGCTGGCGTACCACCAAAAAAGTTTTCTGATCGTCGATGATTTCTCGGATTTCCGCAGTTCGATCCGCTCCATGCTGCGTGAGCTGGGCGTCAAGGACGTGGACACCGCCGACACCGGTGAAGTGGCGCTGCGCATGTGCTCGCAGAAGCGCTATGACTTCATCTTGCAGGACTATCACCTGGGCGATGGGCGCAAGAATGGCCAGCAGGTGCTCGAAGACCTGATGCTCGAGAAGCTGATCAGCCATGAAAGTGTGTTCCTCATGGTGACTGCCGAGACCAGCCAGGCGATGGTGCTCAGTGCCTTGGAGCATGAACCGGATGCCTACCTGACCAAGCCGTTCAACCGCTCCGGCCTGGCCCAGCGGCTGGAGCGGCTCGAGCAGCGCAAGACCCTGCTCAAGCCGATCCTGCAAGCCCTCGATCGTGGCAAGCCGATGGAAGTGCTCAATGCCTGCATCGCCTTGTGCAAGCAGGACCCGCGCTACGGGCCGTTGTGCCTGCGTTATCGGGCCGATGCGTTGCGCGACCTGAATCAGAACGAGGCCCTGGAGCGACTGTACAACTCCATCATCGCGGATCGCCCGTTGCCGTGGGCCTACGCGGGGCTGGGCAAGTTGATGTTCAGGCGTGGCCAGGTGGGGCAGGCCAAGGCCGTTTATGAAAAGGCCCTGAAAGTCTTTCCAATGATGCCGGCGTTGTACGACGGCATGGCCGAAGTGTTGATGGCCGAAGGTGACACCAAACAGGCGCAGCACGTGCTGGAAGAGGCGGTGCGCCTGTCGCCGCTGGCGGTGCGTCGCCAGTCGTTGTTGGGCAAGTTGGCGATGACCAACGAAGACTACGACACGGCTTCCCGGGCTTATCGCCAGGCGGTCGGGCAGGGTGCGCAATCGCGCTTCAAGGATCCGGAAAGCAACCTCGGCCTGGCCCACGCGCTGATCAGCAAGGGCAGCGAAAAAGGCCTCGATACCCGCACCCGGCTGGAGATCAACACCACCCTCAGCGCCGTGGCGAAGGAGAACCTCAACGACCCGGGGTTGCAGGTCCGGGCGCGGCTGATGAAGGCCACCAGCCTGTTGCTCAACGATGCCGAAACCGCCGAGAAACTTACCGAGCAAGCCTTGCAGCGCCTTGATGGCATGGAGCAGTTCATGAGCGCCGAGGCCGCGTTGCTGGTGGCCAAGCAGTTGCAGATGCTCGGCCAGACCAGCGCCGGCGAGTCGATGCTCAAGAACTGCGCGGAAATCTACGGTGATGACCCGACGGTGATGCAAGGCATTGCCAAGCTCACCGACGACCCGAACATCCTCAATCAGGGCAATGCCGCCGCCGAGTTGAACCGCGAAGGCGTGCGGGTCTACAAGACCGGCGCATTGCCGGAGGCGCGGGAGCTGTTCCGCCGCGCGCTGAAGATGCAACCGAAGAACATCAGTATTGCCCTGAACATGGCGCAATCGCTGCTGCATGGCACCGACACCAGCGTGGAGTCGGAACTGCTGCAGGAGTGCCGCGCCTGCCTGAAACTGGTGGGCATGATGCCCGACACCGATGCGCGTTTTGCGCGTTATCAAAAACTGCGAAGCAAGGCATTTGGCGATGAATGACAGCGAACAGGCCCTCGATTTTTCCACGGTGATCGCGTCGACCGTGCACGACATGAAAAACTCCCTGACCTTGCTCATGCAGGCGCATGGGCAATGGCTCGAACGCCTGCCCGAATCCGAGCGGCAGACCTCGGAGCAGGGTGTCATCGAGTTCGAGTTCGCCCACCTCAATGGCCTCATGGTGCAGTTGCTGGGGCTGTACAAGCTTGGCGTCAACCAGTTGCCGTTGCACCCGGCCTACCATGAGCTGGACGATTTCATCGAGGCGCAACTGGCCGGGCATCAGGATGTGTTCCGCAGCCGCGGAATCATGGCCACCTACGATGTCGACCCCCTCAGCCCCTTGGGCTTTTTCGACCGCGAGCTGGTGGCCTCGGTGCTCGACAACTGCATCAATAACGCCATTCGCCATGCGCGCCAGGCGCTGCTGATCAGTGTGAGTGACGAAGCCGGGCAACTGGTGCTGACCATCAACGACGACGGTGAGGGTTATCCGCCGCAGATGATCGAGCGTCAGGCCGAGTATGTGCAGGGCATCAACCACAGCAGCGGCAGCACTGGGCTGGGCCTGTACTTCGCCGCGCGAATCGCCGGGCTGCACCAGCGTGGCGGCGTCAGCGGGCGGACCGAGATTGCCAATGGCGGTGTGTTGGGCGGCGGGGTGTTCCGGCTTTACCTGCCCTGAGCGTGCGCTTTATAAAAAACAGCACAAATCCCCTGTGGGAGCGAGCTTGCTCGCGATAGCGGTGTATCAGTCAGCTCAATATTGACTGAGCCGATGCTATCGCGAGCAAGCTCGCTCCCACACATTTTAATTGCCTCTGGATGCTTGATATTCCGAACAGCCGGAGCCTATTTTGTACGGGTTGCCGTTCGCGGCTCGCACATAACAAGGATTGCGTCATGACGACCGATGGCCAGCGTTCACTCGCGCAGCGATTGACGGGCATTGATGAGATTGAATGCGTCACGCCGGATTTGAACGGCGTGCCGCGGGGCAAAGTGATGACCGCCGAAGGGTTTCTCGAGGGCCGACGGTTGCAACTGGCGCGGGGGGTGCTGCTGCAATGCATCATGGGCGGTTACCCGGCGGCGCGTTTCTACGGCAGCGACGATGGTGACTTGGCGTTGGTGGCCGACCCGAAACAGATCCACCGTCTACCCTGGAGCCATCAGCCCCGTGCCCTGGCCATCTGTGATGCCGACGAACTGAGCGGTGAAAGCTCCCCGCTTTCGACGCGCGGCCAGCTCAAGGCGGTTGTCGCGCGCTATGCCGCCCTTGGCCTGGCGCCGGTGGTGGCGACCGAGCTGGAGTTCTTCGTGTTCGCCCCCAACCCGGACCCGACCCAGCCGTTCCAGCCGCCGATGGGCCTGGATGGACGTCGCGAAGACGGCCATTCGGCGTTCAGCGTCAGCTCCAATAACGGCCTGCGCCCGTTCTTCAGTGAAGTCTATGCCTGCATGGCGGCGCTGGGCCTGCCTCGCGACACCTTCATGCATGAAATGGGCGTGAGCCAGTTCGAGATCAATCTGCTGCACGGCGACCCGCTGCTGCTGGCCGACCAGACCTTCTTGTTCAAGCACCTGCTCAAGGAAGTGGCCCTCAAGCACGGCCTGACCGTGGTCTGCATGGCCAAGCCCCTGGCCCACACGCCGGGCAGTTCGATGCATATCCACCAGAGCGTCGTCGAGGCGGACAGCGGTCGCAACGTGTTCAGCGACGAAGCGGGCGAACCGACGGCCGCGTTCCGGCATTTCCTCGGGGGCCAACAAGCTTGCCTGGCGGACTTCACCGCGTTGTTCGCGCCGAACGTGAATTCCTACCAGCGGCTGTGCCATCCGTTCGCTTCACCGAACAATGCCTGCTGGTCCCATGACAACCGTGCGGCCGGGCTGCGGATTCCCGCCAGTTCGCCGGTGGCCCGACGGGTCGAGAACCGCTTGCCCGGGGCCGACGCCAACCCCTACCTGGCGATCGCCGCCAGCCTGGCCGCCGGGCTGTATGGGATCGAACATCGCCTGGAACCGAGCGCGGCGATCCAGGGCGAATTCGACGTGCCGGATAATCTTTCGCTGCCATGTACCTTGCATGCCGCCCTGGAGCGTCTGAAGCGTAGCCATCTGGCAAAGGAACTGTTCGGCGCGGAGTTCATCGAAGGCTACATCGCTTCCAAGACCCTGGAGCTGACCAGCTTCTTCGACGAAATCACGCCTTGGGAGCGACGTGTCCTCGCGGCCCAGGCATAACGAACCGTCGCATTCGGGCTATCTTCAACAGGTAGCCCTTACTCACCTCAAGGAGCCGCTCGGAACGCCGATGCGCCAAATCTGGAAACCTTTTCGAGCGCTTTATTTCGCCTCGCTGATGATGTTGATCGGCTCGGGCCTCTTGAGTACTTACCTGGCCTTGCGCCTGGCCGCCGACCATGTGGACAGCCTCTGGGTCGGTGCGCTGATGGCCGCCAACTATTTCGGCCTGGTGCTGGGGGGCAAGATCGGCCATCGGCTGATCGCCCGCGTCGGCCACATCCGCGCCTATTCGGCCTGCGCCGGGATTGTCGGGGCGGCAGTGCTGGGCCATGGCCTGGTGGACTGGCTGCCGGCCTGGATCGTGCTGCGGATGATCGTCGGCCTCGGCATGATGTGCCAGTACATGGTCATCGAGAGCTGGCTCAATGAGCAGGCCGACGCCAAGCAGCGTGGGGTGGTGTTCAGCGGCTACATGATCGCCTCGTACCTGGGGTTGGTGCTGGGCCAGTTGATTCTGGTCATGCACCCGGCCCTGGGGCCTGAGCTGTTGATGCTGGTGGCGCTGTGCTTCGCCTTGTGCCTGGTGCCGGTCACACTGACCCGGCGAATTCACCCGGCGGCGCTGCATCCGGCGCCCATGGAGCCGCGCTTCTTCATCAAGCGTGTGCCGCAGTCATTGAGTACGGTGCTGGGCTCCGGGCTGATCGTCGGCTCGTTCTATGGCTTGGCGCCGTTGTACGCCTCTCAGCAAGGGTTATCGACCGAGCAGGTCGGTCTGTTCATGGGTAGCTGCATCTTCGCCGGGCTGCTGGTTCAGTGGCCCTTGGGCTGGCTGTCCGATCGATATGACCGGGCGCTGCTGATCCGCTGCTTTGCGTTGGTCCTGACGGTGTGTGCGCTGCCGTTGGCGATTCTTCCGACGGTGCCGCTGGAGGTGCTGTTCGTCGCCGGGTTCTTCTGTTCGCTGGTCCAGTTCTGCCTGTATCCGCTGGCGGTGGCGTTTTCCAACGACCACGTCGAAGCGGATCGAAGGGTGTCCCTGACCGCGATGCTATTGGTGACCTACGGCGTTGGCGCCAGTATCGGGCCGCTGGTGGCTGGCGTGTTGATGAAGATGTTCGGCAGTCAGATGCTCTACGGCTTCTTCGCCTTCTTCGCCTTGGTGCTGGTGTGGCGGATCCGGCCGAAAGCGGTGACCAACCTGCATCAGGTCGATGACGCACCGCTGCATCACGTGGCGATGCCAGACAGCATGTCGAGTTCGCCTTTGGTGGCGTGCCTCGATCCGCGGGTGGATGAGCAAGTGGTGCAGGAGCAGATGCAGGCACCGGCCAGCCCGGAGGTGGAACCGGAACCCGACCCTGAAACCGCGGCGGCAACTGAAGCCGAGGCGCCCAGCTTTACCCAGGCCAGACCTTGAAGCACGCATAAAAAAAACGGGCAGTCACCGCAAGGGACTGCCCGTTTTTCATGGTTCGACGATCAGAGGTCGTCTTTATCGAAACGCCGGGCTTCGCGCTGGAGCTGATAGACGAACCGCTCGACCTGCCGTTGCACCAGGCCACTGATGTTGTGGAAGCGTACGCCGGCGAACGTGGTATTGATCCTTTCTTCGAAATGCAGGTAGCGCAGTTCGACCGGGGCGGTCATGTTGCCAAAGGGCAGGGCCGCGATGAAACGCTCATACACCTGGCCCAATTGCAGGCGTTCGGTGATGTCACCGTCGAAACGCAACTTGCAACCGGTGGCGGAAATATCCAGCAGCTTGCCGTCCACGGGGGACTTGAGCTTGTCGCCACCCAGTTCAACGTTCACCAGTTGGGCCAGTTTCAGGGCGGCGCGGAAGGCGTTGCGACGTTGGTGGTAGACCACTTCGTCGGGCAGGGCGCCGCGGTAGCAGCGACCGTCGCTGGACTCATCGATGGTCAATGGGCCCTTGCCATCCCAGGCGATACGCACGCCGTCATGGAAACCCTCAACGCGAAACGGCTCGCCGGCCAGCAGGAACCGCTCACCATCCCGGGGAATCATTTCATCCAGGGCGATGGAGTTGGTCTCGCGATCGACATTGACCAGATAGCTCTGGAAGCGCTGGGTACGTTCATGGAAGGTAATGATCAACGGGTCATGGCTATCTTGCAGCATCCGCAGGTTGCCGGAGATTTCCAGGGGCGTGGTAAGGACCTTGGGGGGCTGCGGAGCATCATCCGCGTTTGAGGCATTGAACACGGTGGGTCAATCTCCAGGCAAAATACGACTACAAATAGCCAGCATTTTGCCAGCATGTATCGCGCGTTGATAGAGCGAAGGCATTGTTCGATTCATGCCTGGCTGAGCGGACGGTGCTTGACCATTCTGGCTGTCGAACCGCTGGCATCATACAGCGTCGGGATCTCGCCACCATTGAGGATGCGCAACTGGTTGGCAGTGGCGGCCTGCTGCATCTGGATCGACTGGCCGTTGCGGGCGTTGGTGGCCTGGCATTGGGCGAGCAGGTCGTTGAGCACTTTGCTCTGGGACCGCAACTGATCGCCGATCGCCGACTGGCCGGCCAGTTGCTCAAGACCGTCATGGCTGGCGGGCAGGTTGAGGCTGGCGAGGATCTCGCTGCGCTTGCGGCCATGCTGGTCGAGCAAGATGATCAGTGCCTGTTTCTGCGCCAGGATGTTTTCCAGCAAAGGCATGTCGCGACCGTGCAGTGCCACGGATTCGGCCTGCAATAACTCCAGCAATTGTTGCGCTGGAACAAAGTCGTCGATGATCAGTTGCAATAAATGAGTGTCGTGCATGGCTGGCCTTGGGTCTTAGCGTCCAAAAGCCTGGCGCAGGCGGCGGCCTAGCGCTGGGCTTCGAAGTTGAGCAGTTTGCTGGCTACGCGGTTGCTGTCGACCTTGTAGCTGCCATCGGCGATGGCTGCTTTCAACTCGGCCACGCGGGCGTTGTCGACAACAGGTTGATCGCGCAGCTTGTCAGTGACCTTCTGCAACTGCTGAGCCTCATTGCTGAGGTGTACCGACTCCCCGTTGCTGACCTTTTCGGCTGGCGTGGACAGCGGCGCGGATTTGTCGGTTTCGACGGTTTCCTTGGTGGCGCTGGTACGCGTAGTGCCTGTCAGCGGTGAAGAGCTGTTTAAACGATTGAAATCGATGACCATGGTAAAAAACCTCTGGGTATTTGGACGCTTGCCATGTTTTCGGCCATTCCCAAAAAAACTTTAGGCTCATTTATTCAATGAACGTGCGCACGTCTGCGCTTGCCTTTGCATAAGGCACAGTCTAGGGAACACCGGGATCAAGCGCCAGCTTTCTACCTCCTCTACCAGGTCATTACATCGCCACTTCCACTTGGCCTGGGGCCATCACCTGCGCCTTGATGACGCGCTGGGAATTGAGGTTTTTTACCCGTATCTGTTCACGCATGCCGCCGTTGGACAGGGCCTCGCCGGGCATCCGCACGGCCAGGGAGCCGCTGCGGGCGGTGATGACCACCTGGTCGCCCTTGCGGACCACCTCGGCCTGCTCCAGGTGCACCAGCGTCACGACCTGATCGGCGACCATTGGTCGGACAAGTTTCTGCCCAATGGCTTGATCGACAGAGGTCAGGAAGCCCTGGGTGATCTGGCTGATGTCCCGTTCGCGCAACATCACGTCCTGGGGCTCGACGATCCCGGCCCGCTTGAGCGGACGCGTGGTGGTGACAATGTCCCGGAACAGGCGCACTTGAGCGGGCACGAACACCGTCCAGGGCGCGGAGCTGTCGCAACGGACCTTCACCGTAACGCGCCCCAGGGGCCGGGCCGGGCTCTCCAGCGAAGCAGTCAATTCCTTGTCACACATGGGCATGCGCAGGCGTGGGTCCAGCTGGTTGACTTCGATTTCGTAACGACCTTCGGTTTGACTGGTTGCCAGATAGTCTTCTACGGTGAATTCAAGAAAGCCCTGAGTGACGCCGATAAGGAGATCAGGCAAGGTAACCGGAACCGCCGCAAGGGCAGGACCGCCCGAAGTGAGCAGGCAGGCAGCCAGCAATGCACCGAGCCAGTGGCGGCAGTGAGTGGTCAGGCGTCGAGAAAATGTCGTTTGTGCGTTCATGCCGGTTCAATAGCAAGCCCCGTGCCGTTTAGTGATGAATGCGCGTCGGACACATTAGCGTTAGGTAGGAGTCAGGGCATGGCGGGAGTAATGGATTCGGTAAACCAGCGCACCCAGCTGGTCGGTCAGAATCGCCTGGAGCTGTTGTTGTTCCGTCTCGACGGCCAACAAATGTATGGGATCAACGTATTCAAGGTCCGCGAGGTGCTGCAATGCCCCAAGCTGACCCTGATGCCCAAGTCCAGCCCCGTCGTGTGCGGTGTGGCCAATATCCGGGGTGCGACCATCCCGATTCTCGACCTGGCGATGGCGACCGGTTCCGGGCGTCTGCTGGACCAGAGCAATCCGTTTGTGATCATCACCGAGTACAACACCAAGACCCAGGGTTTCCTGGTGCGCTCGGTCGAACGCATCGTCAACATGAACTGGGAAGAGATCCATCCGCCGCCCAAGGGCACCGGCCGCGATCACTACCTGACGGCGGTGACGCGGGTCGATAACCAGTTGGTGGAAATCATCGACGTGGAGAAAATCCTCGCCGAAGTGGCGCCCACCCCGGAGACGATCTCCGTCGGTGTGGTGGATGCCGAGACGCAGCACAAGGCGGTTTCGCTGCGGGTGCTGACCGTGGATGATTCGTCGGTGGCCCGCAAGCAGGTCACCCGTTGCCTGCAAACGGTCGGCGTCGAGGTGGTGGCGTTGAACGACGGGCGGCAGGCTTTGGATTACCTGCGCAAGCTGGTGGACGAGGGCAAGAAGCCCGAGGAAGAGTTTTTGATGATGATTTCCGACATCGAGATGCCGGAGATGGACGGGTACACCCTGACCTCGGAAATCCGCAGCGATCCGCGCATGCAAAAACTGCACATCATCTTGCATACTTCGTTGTCCGGGGTTTTCAACCAGGCGATGGTCAAGAAGGTCGGTGCCGACGATTTCCTGGCGAAATTCCGTCCTGATGACCTGGCGTCCCGGGTCGTCGACCGGATCAAGACAGCAGAATAAAGTGAAGGTCGGGCGCATTGTGCGCCCGGCAAGTCAACACGATGAAAGAGGCGGTATCTTGTCTACGGGTAATTTGGATTTCGAACAGTTCCGGGTCTTCCTGGAAAAAGCCTGTGGCATCTTGCTTGGTGAAAACAAGCAATACCTGGTGTCGAGCCGTCTCAATAAATTGATGGAGCAACAGGGCCTCAAGTCATTGGGCGAGCTGGTTCAGCGTATCCAGACCCAGCCGCGCAGCGGCTTGCGCGAGATGGTGGTGGACGCGATGACTACCAACGAAACCCTGTGGTTTCGGGATACCTACCCGTTCGAGGTGCTGAAGAACAAAGTGCTGCCGGCTGCCATCAAGGCCAGCCCGGGCCAGCGCCTGCGGATCTGGTCGGCGGCCTGTTCGTCGGGGCAGGAACCCTATTCGCTGTCGATGTCCATCGATGAGTTCGAGCGCTCCAACCTCGGCCAGTTGAAAGGCGGTGTGCAGATCGTCGCCACCGACCTGTCCGGGACCATGCTCAATAACTGCAAGACCGGCGAGTACGACAGCCTGGCCATCGGCCGTGGCCTGTCGCCGGACCGCCTGCAACGCTACTTCGACCCGAAAGGACCGGGCAAGTGGGTGGTCAAGGCGCCGATCAAGAGCCGGGTGGAGTTCCGTTCGTTCAACTTGCTGGACAGCTACGCCAGCCTGGGCAAGTTCGACATCGTGTTCTGCCGCAACGTGCTGATCTACTTCTCCGCCGAAGTGAAGAAGGACATCCTGATGCGTATCCACGGCACCTTGAAGCCGGGCGGCTACCTGTTCCTCGGCGCCTCCGAAGCGCTGAACGGCTTGCCGGACCATTACCAGATGGTCCAGTGCAGCCCGGGGATCATTTACCAGGCGAAGTGATTGGCGGATGTAGTCAAAAGAACGGGAGCCCTTACAGGCTCCCGTTTTTTATGCCTGCCAAATCCCTATCAGTTCCCCCTTTCCCTTGTGGGAGCGAGCTTGCTCGCGATAGCGGTATTGCAGGCGACATCAATGTTGACTGATACACCGCTATCGCGAGCAAGCTCGCTCCCACATTTTTGACCTCTGTTGCCTGGATGAAAGCGGCAGAAAAGCGGCAGCTTGCGGAAGCCGATTGCCGCTTTTCTGGCATTGCCGCCTTGCCGCTGCCCGCAAAGCCCCGGTTTATGGGCTTTGTGAAAGTGGCACGGCGCTTGCTAAAGCCAACGTACGTACATTCTGGTCACCCAAAGGTTTCCGACATGAGCATCAGCTTCGATAAAGCGCTCGGTATCCACGAACAGGCCCTGAGCTTCCGCGCCCAGCGTGCCGAAGTCCTGGCCAACAACATCGCCAACGCCGACACCCCGAACTACAAGGCGCGGGACCTGGACTTCTCCAAAGTGCTCGCCGAGCAGAACGAGAAGACCAAGAACGGCCACTTCGCCTTGAACATGACCAACAGCCGTCATATCGAAGCCGAAGGCCTGGGCAATGGCGACGAGTCGCTGATGTATCGCACGCCGATGCAGCCATCGATCGACCAGAACACCGTGGACGCTCAACTGGAACAGTCCAACTACGCGGAAAACTCCGTGAACTTCCAGGCCAGCTTCACCCTGCTCAACAGCAAGTTCAAAGGGCTGGTATCGGCCCTGCGCGGAGAGTAAGCCATGTCGATTGCTAGCGTATTCAACATTGCCGGCAGTGCCATGAGTGCCCAGACCACTCGCCTGAACACCGTCGCCAGTAACATCGCCAACGCCGAGACCGTTTCGTCGAGCATCGACCAGACCTACCGCGCCCGTCACCCGGTGTTCGCCACCATGTTCCAGGGCGGCCAGTCCGGCGGCAGCGACTCGCTGTTCCAGGACCAGGACGCGGCCGGGCAGGGCGTACAGGTACTTGGCGTGGTCGAAGACCAGAGCAACCTCGAAGCACGTTATGAGCCGAACCATCCGGCCGCGGACGCCAAGGGCTACGTCTATTACCCGAACGTCAACGTCGTCGAAGAAATGGCCGACATGATTTCCGCCAGTCGTTCGTTCCAGACCAACGTCGAAATGATGAACACTGCCAAAGCCATGATGCAGAAGGTCCTGACCCTCGGTCAGTGATAAGGGGCGATTCACATGAGCGTCACCAACACTACCAGCGGTTTGAGTCTCAACGAAATTCTGGCCAACTCCTCGGTCAAGACCAACAACACCTCCGATGGCCTCGGGAGCGCGACCCAGGCGGCGAGCGGCAACCAGGAACTGGGCAAGGATGCGTTCCTGCAACTGCTCGTTACCCAGCTGAAAAACCAGAACCCGCTGGAGCCACAGGACAACGGCGAGTTCGTTGCCCAGTTGGCGCAGTTCAGCAGCCTGGAAGGCATCACCACCCTCAACGAGACGGTGAGCGGCATCGCCGGCAACTACAACTCGTCCCAGGCCTTGCAGGCCTCCTCGCTGGTGGGCCGCTCGGTCATTGCCCCGGGTGACAAAGCCGTGGTCGATACCTCCAAGAGCCTCAACGGCACGGTGGTGGTACCGGCATCGGTGTCCTCCGTCGCCGTCAAGATCGTGGACAAGGACGGCAAGACCGTTCGCACCATCGACCTGGGCAGTCAGAACGCCGGCAACTCCGCTTTCATCTGGGATGGCAAGAACGATGCGGGCACGACGGTCGAATCGGGCACCTACACCTTTACCGCGTCGACCACCATCGATGGCAAGGCCACGTCGCTGATCACCAACCTGCCGGCCACGGTCAGCAGTGTGACCATCAGCCAGACGGGCGGTGAGCTGATGCTGAACCTGGCCGGGCTGGGCAGCATCGCCCTGTCCAAAGTACAAACTATTGGTATGTAGAGCCGACTAACCGGCAAAAGGAGTCAACATGTCTTTCAACATCGGCCTTAGCGGTCTCTATGCAGCCAACAAACAGCTGGACGTGACCGGCAACAACATCGCCAACGTGGCGACCACCGGTTTCAAATCGTCCCGCGCGGAATTCGAAGACGTCTACTCGGCCACCAAGCTGGGTTCGGGCAGCAAGACCGTCGGTAACGGCGTGCGCCTGGCCAACGTTTCACAACAGTTCGGCCAGGGTGACGTCAACAACACCGGCAACGTGCTGGACATGGGCATCCAGGGCCAGGGCTTCTTTGTCCTGAGCAACGACGGCTCCCTGAGCTACACCCGTGCCGGTACCTTCAAGACTGACAAGGAAGGTTTCATCACCAACAGTGATGGCACTGCGCGTTTGCAAGGTTATGGTGTGGACGCCAATGGCAAGATCCAGAATGGGATCCTGACCGACCTGCGCATCGACACCTCGAACCTGCCGCCAAGTGCTACCAGCCTGATTTCCTCGACGATCAACCTGAACTCGACGGCGACGGCGATCACTGCGGCGTTCAACCCGACGGATACGGCCACCTTCACCAAGCAATTCACCACCCCGGTCTATGACACCCAGGGTAACCAGCATTCCATGGACCAGTACATGGTCAAGACTGCCGGCAACACCTGGAATGTCTACACGCTGATCGATGGCCGTAACCTGAATGGCACCTTGCCGACTACGACCGGTGCTACTGCGCCGATCCCTTCGACCATGAACTTCGATTCGAGCGGCAAGTTGACCACGGTCACCACTCCGCCAGCGACGGTCAATAGCGATCTGGTATTGACCGGTTGGGTTCCCGGTACCGTGACCAACGGCGTATGGGCCGCCAACGGCGCCGCGAGCGCGCCGACCATCACGATCTCCATGGGCAACACCACCCAATTCAATGCCGACACCGCGCGGTCGATTCCCGCCCAGAACGGCTACGCTACCGGCCAGATCACCAACCTGACCATCGACGGCAGCGGTGTATTGCTGGCCAACTTCAGCAACAACCAGACCAAGCCGATCGGCCAGCTCGCGCTCGCCAGCTTCACCAACGAGCAAGGCCTGCAGCCGGTAGGTGGCACCAGCTGGAAGGAAACCTTCGCCTCGGGTATCCCTGGCTACGATTCTCCACAAACTGGCACCTTGGGTTCGATCGTCTCCAACTCCCTGGAAGAGTCCAACGTCAACCTGACCAACGAACTGGTCGAGCTGATCAAGGCCCAAAGTAACTACCAGGCGAACGCCAAGACCATCTCCACCCAGAGCACCATCATGCAGACCATCATCCAGATGGCTTGATGTCGACAGTGGCTTGAAGGCTGCACAAGGAGCCCCTCGCAAGAGGGGCTTTCTTTTGGACGGGTGTTTTGTCTTGCCTGTTTGCCCTTGTGGGAGCGAGCCCGCTCGCGAAAGCGATGGTCCGGCCCATGTTCCTGGCGGATGGAACGACGCCTTCGCGAGCGGGCTCGCTCCCGCATGGGAATGCGTTGCCTTGTGGAAGTGAGCCTGCCCGTGGCGAAGCCAGGCGCCGCTTTCCCCCAGGCAAAAGAAAACCCCCGATAAACCAGCGGTCTATCGGGGGCTTTCTTTAGAGGTAGGCGCCTCGCAGCGCCCGCCCGCTCAGCTTATTGGCAAGCTTCGCAATCCGGCTCGTCGATCGCGCAGGCCTTTGGCACTGGCGCCGGACCTGCTGGAGCAGCCAGGACCGAATCGTCACCGTGGTTGCCGCCGCTGGAAACAGCGTTCAGCTTGCCGGTGTTGATGGTCGACTTCTCGGTGCTGGTGGCGGCCAGGGCACGGAGGTAGTAAGTGGTTTTCAGGCCACGGTACCAAGCCATGCGGTAGGTCACGTCCAGCTTCTTGCCCGAGGCGCCGGCGATGTACAGGTTCAGCGACTGCGCCTGGTCGATCCACTTCTGGCGACGGCTGGCGGCGTCGACGATCCACTTGGTGTCCACTTCGAACGCGGTGGCATAGAGCGCCTTGAGCTCCTGCGGGATGCGTTCGATCTGCTGCACCGAACCGTCGTAGTACTTCAGGTCGTTGATCATGACCGAGTCCCACAGGCCGCGAGCCTTGAGGTCGCGAACCAGGTACGGGTTGATCACGGTGAACTCGCCCGACAGGTTCGATTTCACATACAGGTTCTGGTAGGTCGGTTCGATCGACTGCGACACGCCAGTGATGTTGGCGATGGTGGCGGTCGGAGCGATGGCCATGATGTTGGAGTTACGGATGCCTTTCTGTACACGGGCGCGAACCGGTGCCCAGTCCAGGGATTCGTTCAGGTCAACGTCGATGTACTTCTGGCCGCGCTGGGCGATCAGGATCTGTTGCGAGTCCAGCGGCAGGATGCCCTGGGACCACAGCGAACCCTGGAACGTCTCGTAGGCGCCACGCTCGTCGGCCAGGTCGCAGGACGCCTGGATCGCGTAGTAGCTGACCGCTTCCATGGACTTGTCGGCGAACTCGACCGCGGCATCGGAACCGTACGGGATATGCTGCAGGTACAACGCATCCTGGAAGCCCATGATGCCCAGGCCGACCGGACGGTGCTTGAAGTTGGAATTCTTCGCTTGCGGCACCGAGTAGTAGTTGATGTCGATCACGTTGTCGAGCATGCGCACGGCGGTGTTCACGGTGCGTTGCAGCTTGGCGGTGTCCAGCTTGCCGTCGACGATGTGGTTCGGCAGGTTGATCGAGCCCAGGTTGCAGACCGCGATCTCGTCCTTGTTGGTGTTCAGGGTGATCTCGGTGCACAGGTTCGAGCTGTGGACCACGCCCACGTGCTGCTGCGGGCTGCGCAGGTTGCACGGGTCCTTGAAGGTCAGCCATGGGTGGCCGGTCTCGAACAGCATCGACAGCATCTTGCGCCACAAGTCTTTGGCCTGGACGACTTTGAACAGCTTGATCTTGTTGTACTCGGTCAGCGCTTCGTAGTACTCGTAGCGCTCTTCGAACGCCTTGCCGGTCAGGTCATGCAGGTCCGGCACTTCGGATGGCGAGAACAGGGTCCACTTGCCGTCATCGAAGACGCGCTTCATGAACAGGTCGGGGATCCAGTTGGCGGTGTTCATGTCGTGGGTACGACGACGGTCATCACCGGTGTTCTTGCGCAGCTCGATGAACTCTTCGATGTCCATGTGCCAGGTTTCCAGGTAGGCACAGACCGCGCCCTTGCGCTTGCCGCCCTGGTTGACCGCAACGGCGGTGTCGTTGACCACCTTGAGGAACGGCACCACGCCCTGGGATTTGCCGTTGGTGCCCTTGATGTACGAGCCCAATGCGCGAACCGGGGTCCAGTCGTTGCCCAGGCCGCCAGCGAATTTCGACAGCATGGCGTTGTCGTGGATGGCGCCGTAGATGCCCGACAGGTCATCCGGAACGGTGGTCAGGTAGCAGCTCGACAGCTGTGGACGCAGGGTGCCGGCGTTGAACAGGGTCGGGGTCGACGCCATGTAGTCGAAGGACGACAACAGGTTGTAGAACTCGATCGCACGGTCTTCACGCTGCTTCTCTTCGATGGCCAGGCCCATGGCCACGCGCATGAAGAAGATCTGCGGCAGTTCGAAGCGGATGCCGTCCTTGTGGATGAAGTAACGGTCGTACAGGGTTTGCAGGCCCAGGTAGGTGAACTGCTGGTCGCGCTCGTGGTTGATCGCCTTGCCGAGTTTTTCCAGGTCGAATTCGGCCAGGACCGGGTTCAGCAATTCGAACTCGATACCCTTGGCGACATAAGCGGGCAACGCCTTGGCGTACAGGTCGACCATTTCGTGGTGGGTCGCGCTCTCGGCAACGTCCAGGAAGCTCAGGCCTTCGGCACGCAGGGTGTCCATCAGCAGGCGGGCGGTCACGAAGGAGTAGTTCGGCTCGCGTTCCACCAGGGTCCGCGCGGTCATCACCAGCGCGGTGTTGACGTCCTTGAGGGCAACGCCGTCATAGAGGTTCTTCAGGGTTTCGCGCTGGATCAAGTCGCCATCGACTTCTTCCAGGCCTTCGCAGGCCTCGGTGACGATGGTGTTCAGGCGGCCCATGTCCAGCGGCGCCAGGCTTCCGTCGGCGCGGGCGATGCGGATCGAAGGGTGGGCCTGGACCGGTGCGTCGGCCGGGGAGCGGGTCGCACGCTCCTTGGCGCGGGAGTCACGGTAGATCACGTAGTCGCGGGCCACTTTCTGCTCGCCGGCACGCATCAGGGCCAGTTCGACCTGGTCCTGGATTTCTTCGATGTGGATGGTGCCGCCCGAAGGCATGCGACGCTTGAAGGTCGCGGTGACCTGTTCGGTCAGGCGGGCCACGGTGTCGTGGATTCGCGACGAAGCGGCAGCGGTACCGCCCTCAACTGCGAGGAACGCTTTGGTGATGGCGACGGTGATTTTGTCATCGGTGTAAGGAACGACAGTGCCGTTACGCTTGATCACACGCAGTTGGCCCGGCGCGGTGGCGGCCAGATCCGGGGTCGAATCGGCTGCCAGCGGCGCGGTGCCCTGCGGGTTCTCGCGAGTTGTGTCGGTGTGCATGGGTGTCTCCACGTTCTCTATGTTTGTTTGGGCACCATCACGGTGCCCACCGTTCCGTCCTGAAGCACTACAACCGACTGGCGCCGGGCATAACAACTTCGGGACAGTAGGAAGCAGGCGTTTAAGGCCGCTTCCATCCGAAGTTCTCAGGTCGCGAGCGAGGCTCGAAACCCGGTTGCGGGGTGGCAGCAATTGACTGCAACACCCGTACCGTTTCGGTCGTTTTCGACCTTGAAACAGCTGCCATCCGCAGGGGCGGTCTGGGCTTGGGGAAATGCGATGTTCCAGTTGGCCAGAAGCAAGAAAAGCGCTTGAATTCTCTGTCCGACTTGTGTTTGGTTTTTGGCCTAAAACCCTACATGTAGGGTTTTTTACGCGACGGGCTACAAGATAATGCGTTTTCGGGGGGTATGCAACGTACTACCTGTGGATAAGCCTGTGCGTAATTTGTGTGCGAAACGTGGAACTGCTCTGTAGGCCGCGACCTAGCTGGAGTGGACCTTTTTTAATCGGTTTTGACGATCCGAAAACAGCCTGAAGGTTTTTGCGGGCGCGGACGTTACCACATAAAACCCACCTGACCGAAACGCATTTGATGGCTTGTTTTCTGCGCAGGCGACGTTTATACAATCGGCCGGTGCATGGGTACGTTTATCCTCCTTCAACATGACAAAAAGACGGGGAGGCGCAGGACCCAACCTTGTGGGAGCGGGCTGCTCGCGATAGCGTCGGAGCAGCGGCATGGAGGCTGACAGACACACCGCCATCGCGAGCAAGCTCGCTCCCACAGGGTTCGTGCTTGTCAGTGATACTGGTGACACGCCTCTCCTTATTTAGCTAATCAGCCAAAAGGTCCCCCAGTGGAACAAGAAGCCTGGCAGGTATTGATCGTCGAGGATGACCAGCGTCTGGCCGAGCTGACCCGTGAGTACCTCGAAAGCAACGGGTTGCGTGTCGCCATCGAAGGCGACGGCGCGGTGGCGGCCGCGCGGATCATTGCCGAACAGCCGGACCTGGTGGTCCTCGACCTGATGCTGCCCGGCGAAGACGGCCTGAGCATCTGCCGCAAGGTGCGCGAGCAGTATGACGGGCCGATCCTGATGCTCACCGCCCGCACCGATGACACCGATCAGATCCAGGGCCTGGACCTGGGCGCCGATGATTACGTCTGCAAACCGGTTCGCCCGCGCTTGCTATTGGCGCGCATCCAGGCCCTGCTGCGGCGCAGCGAACCGGAACCGAGCGCGGCGCAAAAGCCGCGACGCCTGCAATTCGGCCCGCTGGTGGTCGATGACGCCCTGCGCGAAGCCTGGTTGCAGGGCAACGGCATCGAGCTGACCAGCGCCGAATTCGACCTGCTCTGGCTGCTGGTATCCAATGCCGGGCGCATCCTGTCCCGGGAAGAAATCTTCACTGCCCTGCGCGGCATCGGTTATGACGGCCAGGACCGTTCCATCGACGTGCGCATTTCCCGCATCCGCCCCAAGATCGGCGACGACCCGGACCATCCACGGCTGATCAAGACCATCCGCAGCAAAGGCTACCTGTTCGTTCCCGAAGCTTGCGTAGACCTGGCGCCGTGAATTCGATCTTCCTGCGCATCTATGGCGGCATGTGTGCGGCGCTGGTGCTGGTGGCGGTCCTCGGCGTACTGGCCCTGCACCTGCTCAACCAGACCCGCAGCGAGCAATACCGAGAGCGCCTGGCCCACGGCACGTTTTCGTTGATGGCCGACAATCTGCGGCCGATGAACGACACCGAGCGTCGCCGGGCGCTACTGGTGTGGGAGCGCCTGCTGGGTATTCCCCTGGCGTTGCAGACCTTCGCCCAGACCGACCTCGACCTCAGCCAGCGCACCCGCGTACTGCGCGGCCAGGCGTTGGTCGAGCAGACCGGTCCCCACGCGGCAAAAGTCTATCGGCTGGTCAACGATGCCGAGCAATTGATGTTGGTGGGGGAAGTCCAGCAGATCAGCGAGCAACTGGCCCGCGCGACCATTTACCTGTTGGCCGACGAACTGGTGCGTTACCCGGTGGCCGAACAACCCAAGCGGCTGGCGCAACTGGCGCAGGAAAAAGGGTTTGGTTTCGACCTGCGGCTCATGACCGCCGAGCAGGCCGATATGGACGAAGACCAGCGCCGTCGCGTGTCCGAGGGCGATACGGTGATGGCATTGGGCAAGGGCGGCGACTCCATCCGGGTCTTCGCCGGCATGGTCGGTACGCCGTGGGTGCTGGAGATCGGCCCGCTGTACCAGATGAACCCTTATCCGCCCCAATGGCTGGTGCTGATCGCGGCGCTGGGGTTGAGCCTGATCGGCTTGATCGTCTACCTGTTAGTGCGTCAGCTGGAGCGGCGCTTGCGTGGTTTGGAGTCGGCCGCGACCCAGATCGCCCAGGGCAGCCTGGAGACCCGGGTGCCGGCCCGAGGCGCCGACTCGGTCGGACGTCTGGCCGCGGCGTTCAACGGCATGGCCGAGCACTTGCAGCAACTGTTGGCGATCCAGCGTGAGCTGGTGCGGGCGGTGTCCCACGAATTGCGCACTCCGGTGGCGCGCCTGCGTTTTGGCCTGGAAATGCTCGGCAGCGCCACCACGCCCCAGGCCCGGGACAAATACCTGTCGGGCATGGACCATGATATCGAAGACCTGGATCGGCTGGTGGACGAGATGCTCACCTACGCGCGGTTGGAACAAGGTTCACCGGCCTTGAATTTCCAGCGGGTGGATCTGGATGCGCTGGTCAACCAAGTGATCGATGAACTGGGGCCGTTGCGGGCCGGGATCACGGTCGAGCGCGGTCTTTGCCTGTCGGCCGCCGATTGCGATGGTGCCTGGGTCGAGGCCGAGCCGCGCTTTTTACATCGCGCCTTGCAGAATCTGGTGAGCAATGCCATGCGCCACGCCAGTTCCAAGGTCACGGTCAGTTACCAGGTGGGCCAGTTGCGCTGTCGGGTGGACGTGGAGGACGACGGGCCCGGCGTGCCGGAAGCGGCGTGGGAGCGCATCTTCAAGCCGTTCCTGCGCCTGGACGATAGCCGCGCCCGTGCTTCGGGTGGGCATGGGTTGGGGTTGTCGATCGTGCGGCGGATCATCCACTGGCATGACGGTCGGGCGCTGATCGGCAAGAGCAAAAGCCTGGGCGGGGCGTGCTTCAGTTTGAGTTGGCCGAGGCATCAGGACAGGTCTTGAGAGATGCGGTGGCTATGCCGGCCTCATCGCGAGCAAGCTCGCTCCCACAGGTTGAACGTATTCCCATGTGGGAGCGAGCTTGCTCGCGATGAGGCCCTCCCAGACACCAAAACCCTCAGGTCCTGATCCCCACCAGGCTCAATAGCTGCCCATCCTTCACCCCAAACTGCGCCTGCAGCTCACTGCCATGGCGCCACTCGGCCGACAGGTCCGTCAACAGCCGCAGCCGCACCTGCCCGTCGTGTGTCCAGTCCAGCACTTCGGCGTGCTCGAAATAGAAGCGTTGCCCGACAATGGGGTACAGCGCCTTGAACAGGCTTTCCTTCACCGAAAACGTCAGGGTCACCAGCAGGGCCCGGTCATCGTGGGCGAGGGTGGCCATGCGCAGCAGCTCGGGTGGGGTGAGGATTTCACCGGCCAGGCGCTCGGCGCGTTCGGGGTCGAGCAGGTTTTCCACGTCCATGCCCAAGCCTTGCCAGTGAGCTTTTTTCGCGACG
Organism: Pseudomonas medicaginis; assembly: GCF_965119365.1. Lineage (NCBI taxonomy): Bacteria > Pseudomonadati > Pseudomonadota > Gammaproteobacteria > Pseudomonadales > Pseudomonadaceae > Pseudomonas > Pseudomonas medicaginis. The sequence goes on along the minus strand of NZ_OZ221631.1, from coordinate 5,742,881 downwards.
ATGGCCGCTGCCCGGCCCGTGCTGTGGGTGATCGAGCCGCTGATATGAGCCGGCCACACCGGGGCGCGGTCTTCGCCGATGGCCGGCACGCAGGCCAGGCCGTCGAGTCGCTGCAAGGCGGCCCGGGCGCAGATCCGCCCGGCCAGGAACTCTGCCTGGCGCTTGGCCACCGAACGCTGGATGCTCGCCGGCGGCTCGATGGCGCTGTTGGGGAAGTCGGCCCCCACCAGCAACAACGGGTCGAAGCAGGTGCTCAGCAGCACCGTATCGGCCAGGGCGTCGGGTAATAACCAGTGCTCATCCAGTGGCGAGCAACAGGCGGGCAGGGCGGGGAGTCTGTTCATGTCGGGCATTTTGCCGGGTTGGTGGGAGGCTGGGTAGTGGGGTGCGCTTCATGGATAGAAGGAGAGGGCTTTTGGTGGCGAGGGAGCTTGCTCCCCCTGGTCTGATGCGGGTTAGCGTTGCGAACACTGTTGTGGCGAGGGGATTTATCCCCGCTGGGCTGCGAAGCCGCCCCAACAACAGCGATGCATCTGATACATGGCGTGTCAGATTCAGGGCCGCTTCGCGCCCCAACGGGGATAAATCCCCTCGCCACAGGTTAGGCGTCAGTCAAAGATCTTTTTGAAGAACGCCTGCATATCCGCCCACGACTTTTCGTCGGCCGCCTTGTTGTAGCCAATGTCCGGCCCGCCATGTTCGCCGTGGCTCAGGCGGTCGGCGTCAGGGTTGCTGAAGCCGTGCTTGGCGCCGTCGAGGCTGACGAATTCATAGTCGGCACCGGCCTTGTCCATCTCGCTCTTGAACGCGGTGACGTTGTCCTGGGTGACCATGCTGTCCTGGGCGCCATGCTCGACCAGCACCTTGGCCTTGACGCTGCCGGGCGTGGCCGGCGTGTTGGTCACCAGCGCACCGTGGAAACTCACCACACCGGCCAGCGGCACGCCCTGGCGCGCTGCATCGAGCACCACCTTGCCGCCGAAGCAGTAACCGATGGCGGCCAGTTTGTCGGGATCGGTCTGGGGCTGTTTTTTCAGCAGGTCGAGACCGGCCTGGAAGCGGGCACTGGCCGCCGCGCTGTCCTTGAGTGCTGCCTGCATGAAGGCCATGGCGTCCTTGGGATGCTCGGTGTTCTTGCCGCCACCGTACATGTCGATGGCCAGGGCGCTGTAGCCCAGGCCCGCAAGGTCACGGGCGCGGCGCTTGGCGTAATCGTTCAGCCCCCACCATTCATGCACCACCACCACGCCAGGGCGCGGGCCTTTGACGGCGTCGTCAAAAGCGTAATAACCCATCAACTGGGTGCCGTCGGCACTGGTGTAGGGGATCTCCTGGGTCTGGATGGCGGCGTGGCTCACACCGCTCATGGCCAGAAGTACAACAGCAAGCAGCCTGCGCATGACGGATCTCCTTATAAAAGTGGTTCGCACAGATTAGCCGATTCATTCAGCGCAGGTTCAGAGAACGTTCAAGGGGTGTTCAGGGACCGCTGGTTAAGGTGACGGCGACTTCACGAAACATCCACGCTGCAAAGGAGCTTGACCATGACTGCTATGAAAAAACTGCTGTTGGCTTTTACCGTGCTGGGCGCCACCGCCATGGCTCACGCCGATGACAACTTCGCCAGCCTGACCCTGGGCCAGACCAGCGACAAGGTGAAGAAATCCGATGCCTTGGACAGCGCCCTGAACAACCCGAACGCCGACGGCATCATCGGCAAGGACACCACGTATGGCCTGCGGCTGGGCAAGCAGAACGACCAGGGCCGCTACTACGCCACCTACGACAACGTTTCGGGCACCCACAACGGCATCAAGCTGCGCCAGGAAAACCTGCTGGGCAGCTACGATGTGTTCTATCCCGTCACCAGCAGCACCAAACTGTTCGGCGGCGGCACGGTGGGCCTGACCAAGTTGACCCAGGATTCGCCTGGCTTCAGTCGCGACAGCGACATTGGCTACGCAGTGGGTCTGCAGGGCGGCGTGCTGCAACAAATTTCGCAGAACACCTCGGTTGAACTGGGTTACCGTTACCTGCGCAGCAACGCCAGCACCGAGATGAGCCCGCACGGTGGCGACAAGGTCGGCTCGCTGGACCTGACCAGCAGCGCCCAGACCTACCTGTCCGCCAACTACACGTTCTAAGCGGGCGAGGATGAGTGTATCCAGCCGGATCGGTCGAAGCCGATCCGGCGCCTTTCGTCGAAGTGCGTCGCGCTGGATTGTCTGATTTGCCTGGGGAGAGGCTCCATGAAGTTACTGGTCGTCGAAGATGAAGCGCTGTTGCGTCATCACCTGCAAACCCGGCTGGCCGACAGCGGCCATGTGGTGCAGGCCGTGGCCAACGCCGAAGAGGCCTTGTACCAGACCCGGGAATTCAACCATGACCTGGCGGTGATCGATCTGGGCCTGCCCGGCATCAGCGGGCTGGAGTTGATTCGTCGGCTGCGCGCCCAGGACAAGACGTTTCCGATCCTGATCCTGACCGCACGCGGCAACTGGCAGGACAAGGTCGAAGGCCTGGCTGCCGGTGCCGACGACTACGTGGTCAAGCCGTTTCAGTTCGAAGAGCTGGAGGCCCGGTTGAACGCCCTGTTGCGCCGCTCCAGCGGTTTCACCCAATCGACCATCGTCGCCGGCCCGTTGCTGCTGGACCTCAACCGCAAGCAGGCGTCCCTCGGCGAGGAACCGCTGGCGTTGACGGCCTACGAATACCGCATCCTGGAGTACCTGATGCGCCATCACCAGCAGGTGGTGGCCAAGGACCGCTTGATGGAGCAGCTTTACCCCGATGACGGCGAGCGCGATCCCAATGTCATCGAAGTGCTGGTAGGGCGCCTGCGCCGTAAACTGGAAGCCCCGGCCGGCTTCAAGCCCATCGACACCGTGCGGGGCTTGGGTTATCTGTTCAACGAGCGCTGCCAGTGATCCGTTCGCTTCGGCTGCGGCTGATGCTGGCCGCGATGACCCTGGCGGTGCTGTTCATGCTGGCCTTGTTGCCGGCCATGCAAGGTGCGTTCAGCCTCGCGTTGCAGGAATCCATCGAGCAACGCCTGGCCTCGGACGTGACCACGCTGATTTCCGCCGCCCGGGTGGAAAACAACCGCTTGAAGATGCCAGCGCAGTTGCCCGATGAACGTTTCAACCTCGCCGATGCCCGCCTGCTGGGCTACATCTATGATCGCGAGGGGCGCCTGGTCTGGCGGTCGAAGGCTACCCAGGAAGAGAACATCAACTACACGCCGCGCTATGACGGCCAGGGCAACCAGTTCGCCCGCATCCGCGAGAACAACGGCCAGGAGTTTTTTGTCTACGACGTCGAGGTCAAGCTGCTCGGTGGCCAGAGTGCGGCGTTCAGCATCGTCACCCTGCAACCGGTGCGCGACTACGAAGTGACCTTGCAAGGGCTGCGGGACAATCTCTACCTGGGCTTTGGCGCGGCCCTGGCGGTGTTGCTGGCCCTGTTGTGGATCGGCCTGACCTGGGGCCTGCGAGCGTTGCGGCGCCTGAGCCAGGAACTGGACGAAATCGAAAGCGGAGCCCGGGAAAGCCTCAGTGCCGAGCACCCTCGGGAACTGTTGCGCCTGACCGGTTCCCTCAACCGCTTGCTCCACAGCGAGCGGGAGCAGCGCAGCCGTTATCGCGACTCCCTCGATGACCTGGCCCACAGCCTGAAAACCCCGCTGGCGGTGTTGCAGGGCGTCAGCGAAGACATGGCCCGGCGCCCCGAGGACCGTGGCCAGGCCTGGGTCCTGCAAACCCAGATCGAGCGCATGAGCCAGCAGATCGGCTACCAGTTGCAGCGCGCCAGCCTGCGCAAGAGCGGGCTGGTGCGCCATCAGGTGCGCGTGCGCCCGGTGCTGCAAAGCCTGTGCGACACCTTGGACAAGGTCTATCGCGACAAGCGGGTCACGGTCAGTTTCGATCTGCCGGAGCACTGCCAGGTGCCGATCGAACAGGGCGCCTTGTTGGAGATGCTCGGTAACCTGCTGGAGAACGCCTATCGATTGTGCCTGGGCGAGGTGCGCGTCAGCGTGCACCAGACCCTGGGTGGCACGGAGTTGACTGTCGAGGATGACGGGCCGGGCGTGCCCCCCGACCAGCGTGCGCGGATTCTCCAGCGGGGCGAGCGCCTGGATCGCCAGCATCCGGGGCAGGGCATTGGCCTGGCGGTGGTCAAGGACATCATCGAAAGCTATGGCGCCCGGCTGGCCCTGGGGGATTCAGAACTGGGCGGGGCGACTTTCCGGATTCATTTTCCGGTGGTTTGACTGGGATGTTTTCGGTGTGTTTGCGGGCCTCATCGCGAGCAAGCTCGCTACCACATTGGATTTTCGGCGCTCACAAATCCCCTGTGGGAGTGAGCTCGCTTGCGATGAGGCCCGTCAGCACGACACAAAAAACAATCAGGAAGTCAGCTCTCCAACTCCCTGTAAGCCCCCGGCGTCAGCCCCGTCCACTTCTTGAACGCCCGGTGAAACGCCGATGGTTCGGAGAAACCCAACTGCTCGGCAATCTGTTGCAACGACAGGTCCGCACGCCCCAAATGGTAGATGGCGATATCCCGCCGTAGCTGATCCTTGAGTTCCTGGAAGCTGGTGCCTTCTTCCCGCAGGTGCCTGCGCAGGGTCTGCGGGCTGATGTGCAAATGGGCGGCAACGGTGTCCAGGTCGGGCCAGCGTGCCGTGTCGCGGCTGAGCAGGCGGCGCAGTTGGCTGCTCAGGCTATGGCCATCGTCCGGGCGCGACAACAGGTCGGCGGGGGAGTGTTCGAGGAAATGCTTGAGGGTGCGTTCATCCTGCAGCAGCGGCATGTCCAGGTAGCGTCGGTGGAACAACAGGCTGCTGGCGGGTGCGTCGAACACCCGCGGGTAGGGGAACAATAAGTCGTATTCGGCCCCGTGGGCGGGCCTGGCGTAGCCGAAGGCCACCTGCTCCAGGCCGATGCGCTGGCCGATCAGCCAACTGGCGAGGCGATGCCAGACCACCAGCAGGCTTTCGGTCAGGAAGTGATCCGGGTCCCACAGTGTCGAATCGTCCAGCACCAGCCGTACGCGTTCGTCTTCGGTTTCCAGCGTCAGGCGCGGGGCGTCGGGGAACAAGCTGTAGAACAGCAAGCCGCGCTGAAGGGCCTTGCCCAAGGTCCGACAGTGGATCAGTGCGTGACACATCATGGCAAACGTCCCGGGTTTACTCGCCGCCCGGCCGAACCCCAGGTATTCGTCCTCCATTGCCAGCCATAGGGCCTGCAACAGGCGGGCGAACTGCTCTGGCGCAATCCGCGCTCGCGGCTCATCCAGCAACTCGGGGCTGATGCCCAGCTGTTGCAGCAAAGGCAAATAGTCGAAGCCTTGCCGACGCGCGCCGCCCAGGGCTGCGCGGGCGAAGTGGCTGGCAATCGTGCGTTGGCGCATGGCAGAAAATCCGTCCGTTAAGCGGACGAATGGTAGCAGGGGGGCGAGGTTGGACAAGGCGGATATCCGCCAAATCCCGGAGCGGTAAACAACCTGCGGGCGGAAATCCGCCATCTTTGACCGTCCTGTTTAAGCCCGGATGAATCCACGAACCCTTCTGTTATGGGGGTTGCAGGGCTTTTCAAAAAAATGGCACGGGGCTTGCGATAGAGCCAGCAGGTCTGCCGCGTGCAGCCGAAAAAAACAAATCCCTCCAGTGCAGGAGGGTTCGCAATTGAGGTGCCGTGGACGACAGGTGGATGTCGTCATGCGGGACTCTTGAGGAAGGTTTGCCATGACGACTCGTCAGCCACTGTACAAATCCCTGTATTTCCAGGTGATCGTAGCCATTGCCATCGGCATTTTGCTCGGTCACTTCTACCCGCAGACCGGTGTTGCCCTCAAGCCATTCGGCGACGGGTTCATCAAACTGATCAAAATGGTCATTGCCCCCATCATTTTCTGTACGGTCGTCAGTGGTATCGGCGGCATGCAGAACATGAAGTCGGTGGGCAAGACTGGCGGCTACGCGCTGCTGTACTTCGAAATCGTTTCCACCATCGCCCTGCTGATCGGCCTGGTCGTGGTCAACGTCGTGCAACCGGGCGCCGGCATGCACATCGACGTGTCGACCCTGGACACCAGCAAGATCGCCGGTTTCATCAGTGCCGGTAAAGACCAGAGCATCATTGCCTTCATCCTCAACGTGATCCCGAACACCATCGTGGGTGCGTTCGCCAACGGCGACATCCTGCAAGTGCTGATGTTCTCGGTGCTCTTCGGTTTCGCTTTGCATCGCCTGGGTTCCTACGGCAAGCCGGTGCTGGACTTCATCGATCGCTTCGCCCATGTCATGTTCATCATCATCAACATGATCATGAAGCTGGCGCCTATCGGTGCGTTCGGTGCCATGGCGTTCACCATCGGCGCCTACGGTGTCGGTTCGCTGGTACAACTGGGCCAGCTGATGATCTGCTTCTACATCACCTGTGTGGTGTTCGTACTGGTGGTACTGGGTGCCATCTGCCGCGCCCACGGCTTCAGTGTCGTCAAGCTGATCCGCTACATCCGTGAAGAACTGCTGATTGTGCTGGGTACTTCCTCCTCGGAATCGGCCCTGCCTCGCATGCTGATCAAGATGGAGCGCCTGGGTGCCAAGAAGTCGGTCGTAGGCCTGGTCATCCCGACGGGCTACTCGTTCAACCTCGACGGTACTTCGATCTACCTGACCATGGCTGCGGTGTTCATCGCACAGGCCACCGACACCCCGATGGACCTGACTCACCAGATCACCCTGCTGCTGGTGCTGTTGTTGTCGTCCAAAGGTGCGGCTGGCGTGACCGGTAGCGGCTTCATCGTACTGGCGGCCACCCTGTCGGCCGTGGGCACCTTGCCGGTGGCCGGCCTGGCACTGATCCTGGGGATCGACCGCTTCATGTCCGAAGCCCGTGCCCTGACCAACCTGGTGGGCAACGCCGTCGCCACGATCGTGGTTGCCAAGTGGGTCAAGGAACTGGACGAAGACCAGTTGCAGACCGAGCTGGCTTCCGGTGGCCGCGGTATCTCCGACGTTCGTGAAGAAGACGACGTGGTTGCAACGGCTGAAACCGTGCCAGCGAAGTAATCTTCAGGCTGCAATGAAAAACCCGCTTCGGCGGGTTTTTTTATGGCGGTCATTTTTCACCGTGGTTGAACCCGGTGGGAGCAGGCTCCCGTCGACCTTGCCTCTACATTGGCTTCCTTGAGCACAATCGTCATTCAACGTGACGAATACGGTAATTGCCCCACCGCCAGACCCTGCCTAGTCTTCAGCCATCACCCTCCCGGAGATCGCCCATGCAAGGTCCACTGGCATCGCTCAAGGTTCTGGACTTCTCGACCCTGCTGCCTGGCCCGTTCGCCTCGCTGTTGCTGGCGGACATGGGGGCCGAGGTGCTGCGCATCGAGTCGCCGACCCGTCAGGACTTGCTGCGGGTGCTGCCGCCCCACGACCAGGGCATATCCGCCAGCCATGCCTACCTCAACCGCAACAAACGCAGCCTGGCCCTGGACCTCAAGCAGCCGGAAGCGTTGGAGGTGGTCACGCAGTTGTTGGGGGACCACGACATCCTGCTAGAACAGTTCCGCCCCGGCGTGATGGAGCGGCTGGGCCTGGGCTACGAGGCCTTGAAAGCCATCAACCCGCGGCTGATCTACGTGTCGATCACCGGCTACGGCCAGAGTGGGCCTTATAAGGACCGTGCCGGTCACGACATCAACTACCTGGCCCTGGCGGGGCTGGCCAGCCACACCGGTCGTGCCGGCAGCGGGCCGTTGCCGCTGGGCATCCAGGCGGCGGACATCGCCGGCGGTTCGCTGCACGGGGTGATCGGACTGCTGGCGGCCGTCATCGCCCGTCAACAGACTGGGCAGGGTCAGCACTTGGACGTGAGCATGACCGACTGTGTGTTCAGCCTCAACGCCATGGCTGGCGCCGGTTTCCTGGCCTGCGGTGTGGCACCGGGCTGGGAGAACCAGATGCTCAACGGCGGTAGCTTCTATGACTATTACCGCACCCGCGATGGTCGTTGGATGTCGGTGGGCAGCCTGGAGCCGGCCTTCATGCAGGCGCTGTGCGCGGCCTTGGGGCGGCCGGAACTGGCGGCCCAGGGGGTGTCGCCCAAGCCTGAGCAACAACGCCTGCTCAAGCAGGCATTGCAAACCGAGTTCGAGAAGCATGATTTTGCCGAGCTGTGCAGCGTGTTTGCAGGGATCGATGCGTGTGTGGAACCGGTGTTGAGCTTGGAAGAAGCGGTCCGGCATCCGCAATTACAGGCCCGGGACGTGGTGACTCAAGTGCCTCGGGGCGATGGTTCGAGCCAGGCGCAGATGGCCTGTCCGTTAAAGTTTTCCGAGGGGTTGCCCGAACCTCGGCATATTGGCGCGGCGCTGGGGGCCCATACGGATCAGGTGTTGGGGGAGTTGGGGTTCAGTGCGCAGCGGATCGCTCAATTGCGGGATGCCAAGGTGATCTTGTAGTGCCCTTTAGGGCCTCTTCGCGAGCAAGCTCGCTCCCACACTGGATCTTGGGCGTTAACAAATCCCTGTGGGAGCGGGCTTGCTCGCGAAGGGGCCATCCCAGACCCCATAAAGCCTGTTACTCCACCCGCATCTCACCACTGAACACCAACGTCCCGCGACAGCGACGGCACAAATACCGCCGTCCCTGGCGCACCAGGCTGTGGCGCTGGGCCGAGAACGGGAAGTCGCTGCCTTCGCAAGGGCACTTGTAGATGTAGCGGGTCACGCTGCGGCGTTTGATTTCGTAGGTATGGCAACGGTTGGGCGGTAGTTCGTACACCCCGCGCATGATCAGTTGCCATTCTTCGCCGTGGGGCTGGATGCGTTCGCCAAACAGTTGGTGGGCGATCAGGTGCGCGACTTCGTGGGCGACGGTCTGCTTGAGGAAATCTTCGGCGTTTTCACGGTACAACTGTGGATTGAAGCGCAGCAGGTTCTCATGCAAGTGCGCGACACCGGCCTTCTGGCCACGCAATTTGAAGCTGACCACCGGGCGTTTGAAAGGACGCTTGAAAAAGGACTCGGCTTGTTGGTAACACTCTTCGACGCGGGTATTGAGTTGCTCGAGCATGCTTTACGGGTCTCCAGAAGCCCGAGTATGCCGCAAGCGTCGGCCGTTGCGAATCGTCCAGGCGCCCAGTGGTCGTTTCAAGCACAGGAAGGCCGCCTTGCGGCGGCCTGTGTCGGCAGATCCTGCTTTTTTATAGGAGGGCACTACTTCAGTTGGTATAGACCGGGCCGACGCCCAGCCCCCAGACGATTACCGTGAACGCCATGATGGCCACCAGCACCACCAGGCCGACGGCGAGTACTGAACTGGAAAACAGAAAGCCTTCGTCCTGGGGAATGTTCATGAACGTGGGCAGGCCCACATACAGCAGGTAGACCGTGTAGCAGATCGCCGCCGTGCCGACGATCATCCCCAGCCACATGTGCGGGTAGAGCGCCGCCAGGCCGCCGATGAACAAGGGTGTAGCGGTGTAGGTGGCGAACGCAACGCAACGGGCCAGGCTTGGATTGGCGTCGTAGGTGCGAGCCATCCAGTGGATGAAGGCACCCATGACCGCCACGCCGCCCAACATGGCCAGGTACGACATGATGGTCATCCACAGCGCACTTTCCTGAGTGAGCATGACCGGTGGACGATTGCCGATGACCCATCCCACCTGCGTGGTGCCGATGAATGCCGAAACCGCGGGAATGGCCGCCAGGATCAGCGTGTGGGTGAGGTACATGTGGCTGATGCTTTCCTCCTGATCGCCACGGATTTCTTTCCATTCTTGATCAGGGTGGGTAAAGAGCCCCACGACATGATGGATCATAGTCAGTCACTCCTTTGTTATTGCCATCGCCCCCCAACGGAGCGCCTACGGGCCAAAAGGCCAAGTAAGTAAAGGTCTGGATATGTGTGCGACCTTATGTCGCAGTATAGAAAGGAGTTACTCCGAGGGGGATGGGGGGCTTAGAGCAAATCGCGCTGTCGGTTGGCGGGTTAATCGCCGATAGGTCTGTATGCATTGCGGGAGGCCAGGGATCTGACCTGTGGCGAGGGGATTTATCCCCGTTGGGCCGCGCAGCGGCCCCTTCGTCAGGTTTGAAATATTGCAGGGGCCAGCGGGTTGGGGGCGCTTAGCGCCCAACGGGGATAAATCCCCTCGCCACAATGGCGTCCGTCACGAGCCTTCGCCCGGAGCAGGTTTTTTGCGTAAAATGCCGGCCTTTCGTCACACCTCACGGATTTCGCGTCATGGGCACTCTTACGGTCAACCAGAACAAACTGCAAAAGCGTCTGCGCCGCCTGGCCGGTGAGGCGGTCGCCGATTTCAACATGATCGAAGACGGCGACAAGGTCATGGTCTGCCTGTCCGGCGGCAAGGACAGCTACACCTTGCTCGATGTGCTGATGCATCTGCAGAAGGTTGCGCCGATCAAGTTCGACATCGTCGCGGTGAACATGGACCAGAAGCAGCCCGGGTTCCCCGAGCATGTGCTGCCGGCCTACCTCGAGTCGCTGGGTGTGGAATACCACATCGTCGAGAAAGATACCTATTCGGTGGTCAAGGAACTGATTCCAGAAGGCAAGACCACCTGTTCGCTGTGCTCGCGCCTGCGTCGCGGTACGCTCTACACCTTCGCCGACGAGATCGGGGCGACCAAGATGGCCCTGGGGCACCACCGCGATGACATCGTCGAGACCTTCTTCCTGAACATGTTCTACAACGGCTCGCTCAAGGCCATGCCGCCCAAGCTGCGAGCCGATGACGGGCGCAACGTGGTGATCCGCCCGCTGGCCTATTGCAGCGAGAAAGACATCCAAGCCTATTCGGATTTCAAGCAGTTCCCGATCATCCCCTGCAACCTGTGCGGCTCCCAGGAAAACCTGCAGCGCCAGGTGGTCAAGGAGATGCTCCAGGAGTGGGAACGCAAGACCCCGGGCCGTACCGAGAGCATTTTCCGCGGTTTGCAGAATGTCATCCCGTCGCAACTGGCGGACCGCAACCTGTTTGACTTCACCAACCTGCGCATCGACGAAAACGCCACGCCGCGGTTCGTCAATGTGGTGAACCTCTGACGCTTCCAAGCGCTTTATTCACGGCGCTCGCGGGCGCCGTTTTCATTTCTTGAACCAGGAGAGGGCATGCGCGATTACAAGTGGCTGCATGAGTATTGTCTGAATCGCTTCGGTTCGGCGGCGGAACTGGAAGCCCATCTGCCTGTTCCCAAGACCCCGGCGCAACTGCGCAAGATCAGCGACGACCGCTACCTCTCGACCATGGCGCTACGGGTGTTCCGCGCCGGGCTCAAGCACAGCCTGGTGGACGCCAAGTGGCCGGCCTTCGAAGAGGTGTTCTTCAAGTTCGACCCGGAGAAAGTCGTGCTGATGAGCGCCGAGCACCTGGAGCGGCTGATGCAGGATGCGCGGATCATCCGCCACCTGGGCAAGCTCAAGAGCGTGCCGCGCAATGCGCAATTGATAGTGGACGTGGCCCATGAGAAGGGCAGCTTCGGCGCGCTGGTCGCCGACTGGCCGGTGACCGACATCGTTGGTTTGTGGACCTACCTGAAAAAGCACGGCCATCAGTTGGGCGGCCTGTCGGCGCCACGTTTCTTGCGGATGATGGGCAAGGACACCTTCGTGCCCAGCTATGACGTGGTGGCCGCGCTCAATGCCCAGGACATCATCGACAAAGTCCCCACCAGCCTGCGGGACCTGGCGACGGTGCAGAACGCCTTCAACCAGTGGCATGAACAGAGCGGTGGGCGGCCGATGAGCCAGATTTCGATGATGCTGGCGTTCACCGTCAATCATTGAGACCGCGTCGCGCCCATCGCGAGCAAGCTCGCTCCCACAGGGGATTTGTGAACACCACAAGACCTCATGTGGGGGCGAGCCTGCTCGCGATGGCGGCCTCTCCCACAGGGGATTTGTGAACACCACAAGACCTCATGTGGGAGCGAGCTTGCTCGCGATGGCGGCCTATCAGGCGACGGAGACCTCGCCTTCGCCCGCCAGCCGCCGATTCAACTGAAACCGCCAGCGCACATACAGCAGGGCCGAGCAGAACACTGCCACGCTCGCCGCCATTTCCAGTACGCCGAACAGCTGCCGGTTCGGGTCATAGGCCGCCAGCGCGCCCTTGATGAAATACAGGTTCACCACGAAGCACATCCACGAGTGTCCGCGGGCGCTGCCGCTGAGCATGCCGGGTGCGAGTATCAGCAGCGGCACCAGTTCGATCAGCAGGATCACCCAGGGGCGCGCGCCGTGCAGGTCGGCGATCAGCAAGTAGTAGGCGCTGAGCAACCCCACCAGGCCAAAAAAACACAGCAGGCTAAGGACGCGGGCGAGGCGTACGCGCGGTTCGAGCCATTGGATGGAAGGCAGGATCTTGGGCTTCTTAGCCACGGCCGTTCTCCAGCAGCAGGGCGGTTTTCGCCAGGCGCGAACCCAAGGCGCGACACAGGGCGACTTCATGTTCGTTCAAGCCGCTTTTACCGTCGGCGCCGGCGTGATGGCTAGGGCCGTAGGGCGTACCGCCGCCCTGGGTGTCGATCAGGGCCGACTCGCTGTAGGGCAGGCCGGTGATCAGCATGCCGTGGTGCAACAGTGGCAGCATCATCGACAGCAGGGTGGTTTCCTGGCCGCCGTGCAGGCTTGCCGTGGAGGTGAAGACCCCGGCTGGCTTGCCCACCAGTGCGCCGGTCAGCCACAGGTTGCTGGTGCCGTCGAGAAAGTATTTGAGCGGCGCAGCCATGTTGCCGAACCGGGTCGGGCTGCCCAAGGCCAGGCCGGCGCAGTTCTTCAGGTCATCGAGGCTGGCGTAGAGCGGGCCTTGTTCGGGGATGTCCGGGGAAACCGCTTCGCACTCGGTGGAAATCGCCGGCACCGTGCGCAGGCGGGCTTCCAACCCGGCCTGCTCGACACCGCGGGCGATCTGCCGGGCCATTTCGTTGGTGGAGCCGCTGCGGCTGTAATACAGCACCAGGATGTACGGTGTGCTCACGGCAGGATCTCCAGGATCTTTTCCGGCGGACGACCGATCACGGCCTTTTCACCGGTTTCCAGAATCGGCCGTTCCATGAGTTTCGGGTGCGCGGCGATGGCTGCGATCAACTGGGCCTGGCTCAGGCTTTCGTCGGCCAGGTTCAAGTCCTTGTATTCATCCTCACCGGTGCGCAGCAACTGCCGGGCGCTGAGGCCGAGCTTGCCCAGCAGGCGTTCCAGTTGCGCGGCGTCGAGGGGGGTCTCCAGGTAGCGGACCACGGTGGGCGTCAGGCCGCGGGCCTCCAACAGTTCCAGCGCACCGCGGGATTTCGAGCAGCGCGGGTTGTGATAAAGCGTCAGATCGGTCATGAGCGGGTCGCATCTTGCGTAAGGTGGCGGCTATTCTACTGTGCCGCGAGGCGCCCGGCATCTTGAGAGAGGCAATGGCGCGCGGCAGCGTTCACATTCAGACAAGGATTGGCACATGGCAAGGCGATTGATAGCGGCACTGGCATTGATGGGAAGCTTGTTGCTTGCCGGCTGTGGAAACGACTACGGGGTGGACCAGAACGGCCAGGCCATCGCCTCGCAGCGGCTGGACGAACAATGGCTGGTGCTCAACTACTGGGCGGAATGGTGCGCACCGTGCCGCACCGAAATCCCGGAATTCAATGCCTTGGCCGAACAGCTCAAGGGGCGCAACGTCGGTGTGTTCGGGGTCAACTTTGATCAGGTCCAGGGCGAAGAACTCAAGAGTGCCAGCGACAAGATGGGGATTCGCTTCACGGTGCTGGCCCGGGATCCGGCCGAGCTCTTCGACCTCCCGCGCAGCGAAGGATTGCCGGTGACCTATATCATCGATAACCAGGGCAAGGTCCGCGAGCAGTTGCTGGGTGAACAGACGGCGGCGGGGGTGATGGCCAAGCTTGAGGCGCTGCAGGCGTTGAAGTAACGCGCTGTGACGGGACTGTTGTAGGAGGCTGTGTGGCGAGGGGATCCATGCCAGATTCAGGATCTTTCCCTTGAGGTATCAGCCTTCTTCCAGCCACCAGCGCAGCGGCTTGCCCTGGGCGGGCCAGAAGCGCATCTGCTCGATGGGCGAGATGTCCCAGCGTTCGACCTTTTCCAGGGCCTGCAAGAAGCGCATTTCCTGCTCCATCACGGCCGGGGCGCAGAGCTTGCGGGTGCTGCCGATCTTGCCGAAGCTCAAACTGTGGCCTTCCAGGGTATAGGGCGCGAACCAGTGGTTGCAGCCGCCGTTGCCATAGGCCCGGCCGTCGTCCCCAAGGGTGATGGTCAGGTGGCTATAGTCCATCAAAGGCCGTTCGCCGATCCATTCCAGGATATAGCTGCGGTTATGTTGCAACTGCACAGGTTCAGCGGCACACCCCATCAGGCTCATGCCGATCGACGCGGACAGGGCCAAACGTTTCATCAGGCGGCTTCCTGGCATGTCGGGCAGAGGTGCTTTTCACCCTGGGTGGTCCAGCCCAACTCGGCGATGCGGGCGCTGGCCGCCGGTTTCTGGGCCTTGACGCCGAGCTTGGCATCGACGGCGAATTCGAAGCTCAGTGCCTTGGCGCAACCGTCGCAGTTGACCTGCCAGGTATGGATCGCCAGCTCGCCGAACACCGGGCCGGTGGTCATGGCCGTCCATTGGCCCATGGGCTTGAGCAGGTGCCGCACGGTATCTACGGTCAGGCGCATGGACAAGTCCGTGCTGCCCTTGAGCGTGACGAGCAACACATCGTTGGCCTGGATCGAACCGCCATTGCCGGTGACCTGGTAGCGGCCCGGCGCCAGGGCACGGACTTCGGTCAAGGTGTGCTGCGGGTTCATCAGGGTGTAGCGGAAATCGTGTTCGGCCATGGGTCCTCCAAATAGGCGCGACATGCTAGCACGGGGCATGGCTGGGGATGGGCAACCACGAGTCTTGCCGACGAAACTCCATCCTGTGGGAGTTATGTGTTGGCTGATAGAGCAGGTCAGCCATCTACCAGGTTTTGTGGCGTGCCGGCCGCCCAGGCGGCGATGTTGTCCAGGGTGGTCATGGCAATCGCCGCCAAGGCTTCGTGGGTCAGGAACGCCTGGTGGGCGGTGACGATCACGTTGGGGAAGGTCAACAGCCGTGCCAGCACGTCATCCTGCAGAGGCAAGTCGGAGCGGTCCTTGAAAAACAACTGCGCCTCTTCCTCGTACACGTCCAGCCCCAGGTAGCCCAACTGACCGCTTTTCAACGCCTCGATCAAGGCCGGTGTGTCCACCAGACCGCCGCGCCCGGTATTGATCAGCATGGCGCCGCGTTGCATGGCGGCCAGCGTTCGGGGGTTGATCAGGTGTCGGCTCTGTTCGTTCAGCGGGCAATGCAGACTGATGATCTGCGCGTGCGCCAGCAGTTCGTTCAAGGACACGTAGCGGGCGCCCAAGGCTTCGACCTGTGGGTTGGGGTAGGGGTCGTAGGCCAGCAGTTGGCAGCCGAAACCGGCCATGATCCGCGCGAACGTAGCGCCGATCTGCCCGGTGCCGATCACCCCGACGGTCTTGCCCACCAGATCGAACCCGGTCAACCCATGGAGGCTGAAGTTGCCGTCCCGGGTGCGGTTGTAGGCGCGATGCAGGCAGCGATTGAGGGCCATGATCAACGCCACGGCATGTTCGGCCACGGCATGGGGCGAATAGGCCGGGACCCGGACGATGCTCAAGCCCAGGCGCTTGGCGGCAGGCAGGTCGACATGGTTGTAGCCGGCCGAACGCAGGGCGATCAGCCGCGTGCCGCCTGCGGCCAGCTGTTCCAGCACCGGGGCGCTCAGGTCATCGTTGATGAACGCACAGACCCCTTCATGCCGTTCGGCCAGGGCCACGGTGTCCAGGTTCAGGCGGGCGGGCTGGAACTGCAATTGAAGGCCCGCAGGCACGGGGGCTTGGGTGAAACTGTCGCGGTCGTAGGTTTGGCTGCTGAAAAAGATCACGCGCATGGCGGCCTCCTGGCACTGGGATGGACTCAGCTTAATCGTGATCGGCTGTGCAGCCATTGCCCTGGATCAGGCGCTGATGCGCGCCTCGCTGGCCAGGCGGTTGATGGCGCGCTCCAATTCTTCCAGGGCGATGGCAGCCTTGGGGTCCTGTTGCTTGAGCAGGGTTTCGCTGCGCTGGCAGGCCGCCCGCAATTGCGGCACGCCGCAGTAGCGGGTGGCGCCGTGCAGGCGGTGGACCCGTTCGATCAGGGCGTTGTGATCGTTGGCCTCGTTGGCTTGGCGGATCGCTTCGCGGTCGGCTTCCAGGGACGCCAGCAGCATCGCCAGCATGTCTGCCGCCAGGTCAGCCTTGCCGGCGGCCAGGCGCAAGCCTTCTTCGTGATCGAGCACCAGCAGTTCGCCGCCACCCAGGGCATCGCTGTTGCGCTCCGGCGATTGGTTGCGCAGCGCCAGGCCGGTCCATTTGAGCACCACTTGGGCCAGTTGCCGTTCGCTGATGGGTTTGGTCAGGTAGTCGTCCATGCCGCTTTGCAGCAGGGCGCGCTTTTCGTTGGCCATGGCGTGGGCGGTGAGGGCGACGATGGGCAGTGGCGTGCAGTGGCGCTCGCTTTCCCACTGGCGGATCGCCTCGGTGCTCTGGCGACCGTCCATGCCAGGCATCTGCACGTCCATCAACACCAGGTCGAAGGTTTCCTTCTGCACGGCCTTGACCGCCGCATAGCCGCTTTCCACCGCCAGTACCTTGGCGCCCATGTCTTCGAGCAGGGTCTGCACCAGCAACAGGTTGGCCGGGTTGTCGTCCACGCACAGCACTTTCGGGGCGCGGCTGGAAACCGGTTCGCTGGGTTCGCTGCGGGTCGGGCGTGGGTTGACCAGGTCGGACAGCGAGCGGCGCAACTTGCGGGTGCAGGCTGGCTTGGCCTGCAACTGACTGTGGGGGTTGGGCACCGAGAGGTGGTACAGGGTCTGTTCGGTGGTAGGGCACAGCACGAGCACTTTGCAGCCCAGGTGCTCAAGGTCCCAGATATGCTGGTTGAGGCGCTCCGGCGGCATGTCGTTACTGGTGATGCCCAGCACGGCCAGGTCGATTGCCTGGTCGGTCTGGTGGGCGACGGTAATGCCGTTGGTCAGGCTCTCCAGGGTGATGAACGGCGTCACTTGCAGGCCGCAGTCTTCGAGCTGGTGCTGCAAGGCCTGGCGGGCCAGTTCGTGGTTCTCCAGCACCGCCACGCGTCGGCCCAGCAACGGCGGCCCAGGCAGGTCCTCGGCATCGTCGCGGGTCTTGGGCAGGCGCAGGCTGATCCAGAACTCCGAGCCTTCGCCTGGTGTGCTGTCGACGCCGATCTCGCCGCCCATCTGCTCCACCAGGCGTTTGGAAATCACCAGCCCCAGACCCGTGCCACCCGGCTGCCGCGACAGCGAGTTGTCGGCCTGGCTGAATGCCTGGAACAGCGCCCGCACGTCCTGGCTGGACAGGCCGATGCCGGTGTCCTGGACGCTGATGCGCAATTGCACGCTGTCTTCGTGCTCGTCTTCGAGCATGGCCCGGGCGACGATGGTGCCCTCGCGGGTGAACTTGATGGCGTTGCTCACCAGGTTGGTGAGGATCTGCTTGAGGCGCAGTGGATCGCCCACCAGCGACAGCGGGGTATCCCGGTAGACCAGGCTCACCAGTTCCAACTGCTTGGCGTGGGCAGCGGGGGCCAGGATGGTCAGGGTGTCCTGCAGCAGGTCCCGCAGGTTGAACGGAATGTTGTCGAGCACCAGCTTGCCGGCCTCGATCTTCGAAAAGTCGAGGATCTCGTTGATGATCCCCAGCAGGCTGTCGGCGGACTTTTCGATGGTGCCCAGGTAGTCGAGCTGGCGCGGAGTCAGTTCGCTCTTTTGCAGCAGGTGGGTAAAACCGAGGATGCCGTTGAGCGGCGTGCGGATTTCATGGCTCATGTTCGCCAGGAACTCGGATTTGATCCGGCTCGCTTCCAGGGCTTCCTTGCGGGCCAGGTCCAGCTCGATGTTCTGGATCTCGATGGTTTCCAGGTTCTGGCGTACGTCTTCGGTGGCCTGGTCGATGCTGTGCTGCAATTCTTCCTGGGCGTTCTGCAAGGTACTGGCCATGCGATTGATGCCCGAGGCCAGTTCGTCCAGCTCCTGGCTGCCCAGCGGTGGCAGGCGGGTTTCCAGGTGGCCGTCCTTGAGTTGCGCCACGGCTTGCTTGATCTGGCTCAGCGGGCGGTTGATTGTGCGGCCCATGCGCAGGGCCAGCAGCGCGGTCAGGCACAGGCCGGCGGCGATCAGCAGCAGGCTGGCGAACAGGCTGCGATAACCGCGCAACAACATGCCGCTGTGGGATAACTCCAGCTCGACCCAGCCCAGCAGGCGGTGGGCTTCTTCGGGAATCAGTTCGCCCGCCAAATTGCGGTGCTTGCCGAATACCGGCAGCAGGTAGCGCGTGGCGTCGTTACCGGTGCGTTGCAGCAACTGCGCACTGTTGCCCTCCGGTGCCCGGTTGAGCATGGTCGGGCCGGCGTGGGCCAGCGGCGCGCGATCGGGGGCGAGGAAGGTTACGGCACGTACGTCCGCTTGCTCGAGGGACTGGGTGGCAATACGCTCCAGCAGATCGGTGTCCTGGCGGCTCATGGCCGGGGCGACCAGCGGGGCCAGTTGCTCGGCGATCATCTCGCCCCGTTGCAGCAACTGGGCGTGCAGGTCCGATTGCTGCATCCAGGTGAAATAACCGCCCAGGACCAGCGCCATCAGGCTGGTCGGCAACAGGGTCAGCAACAGCACGCGGCCTTTGATTCCCAGTTTCTTGAGCACACTTGTCTCCTGCATCCAGCGGTCTGATTGAGCGGTGCGCGCATCCGGCACGCATTACCTGCGCAGTGTAGCGATTTGCGGGCGGGGGATCTTCGTAAAATCGTGCCAGCCGTGCATTTGTGCCGTGGGCACCTGCCCACGGCGATAGGTGGCGGTGGCGTCCAGGAGAGCCTTGAGACTGCTGCGCGGCCCGGCACGAGCAAGCGCTCTCGCCACAGCGGCGCCCTCGGCTTTCGCCTCGCTTATTCCCATAAGCCATAACCACCACACTTTGCGTGATATGGCCGCGCCGGGTTTGCCGGTATGATAGGCACCCCCGCAGTCCGGATTGCGAATACGCCATGACTCTGCAGTACCCCACCATCGCCGATTGCGTCGGCAACACTCCGCTGGTCCGCTTGCAGCGCTTGCCCGGCGACACCACCAATACGCTTTTGCTCAAGCTCGAAGGGAATAACCCGGCGGGTTCGGTCAAGGACCGGCCGGCGCTGTCGATGATCACCCGTGGCGAATTGCGCGGGCAGATCCAGCCTGGCGATACGCTGATCGAGGCGACGTCCGGCAACACCGGTATTGCCCTGGCGATGGCGGCGGCGATCAAGGGCTACAAGATGATCCTGATCATGCCCGACAACTCCAGCGCCGAGCGCAAGGCAGCGATGACGGCCTACGGTGCCGAGTTGATCCTGGTGACGCAGGAGGAGGGCATGGAAGGCGCCCGGGACCTGGCCGAGCGCATGCAGGCCGAAGGACGTGGCAAGGTGTTGGATCAGTTCGCCAACGGCGACAATCCCGAAGCGCACTACACCACCACCGGTCCTGAGATCTGGCGCCAGACCGACGGCACGATCACCCATTTCGTCAGTTCGATGGGCACCACCGGCACCATCATGGGCACCTCGCGCTATCTGAAGGAACAGAACCCGAACGTGCAGATCATCGGCCTGCAACCGATGGAAGGCTCGGCCATCCCCGGCATCCGTCGCTGGCCCGAGGAGTATCTGCCGAAGATCTACCAGGCCGAGCGCGTGGACCGCATCATCGACATGGCCCAGAGCGAAGCTGAGGACGTGACCCGTCGCCTGGCGCGCGAAGAAGGCATCTTCTGCGGCGTGTCTTCGGGCGGTGCCGTGGCGGGGATGCTGCGCTTGTCCAAGGAAGTGGAGAATGCGGTGATCGTCGCGATCATCTGTGACCGTGGCGACCGTTACCTGTCGACCGGCATTTTCGACGCGCCCAACTGATGGCCAGGCAAGAAAGAGGCTTGCGCTTCCAGCCCAGCGGCGGAAGCCGGGCCCCGCAAGTGCCCACCGGTAAAAAGCAGCGCTTGACCATTGAGCGCCTGGCCAACGATGGCCGGGGCATTGCGTTTGTCGATGGCCGGACCTGGTTTGTCATCGGCGCCCTGGCCGGCGAAGACGTCGAGGCGCGGGTGCTCGGTGCCCATGGCAAAGTGGTCGAGGCGCGTACCGAGCGCGTGTTCCTGCCCAGTGAACTGCGACGTGCGGCGCCGTGCATCCATGCTGGTCGCTGCGGCGGTTGCAGCGTTCAACATTTGCCCCATGACGAACAACTCGCCCTGAAACAGCGCATGCTCGCCGAGCAACTGTCGCGGGTGGCCGGGGTCGAGCCCGATGAATGGGCCGCGCCGTTGAGTGGGCCGGAGTTCGGTTATCGGCGTCGCGCCCGGGTGGCAGTGCGCTGGGACCAGAAAGCGAAAAAACTCGAAGTCGGTTTCCGCGCCGTCGGCAGCCAGGACATCGTCGCCATCGGTGATTGCCCGGTGCTGGTACAGCCCTTGCAGCCGATCATGAGCCGCCTGCCGGAGATGCTTCGGCGCTTGAGTAAACCCCAGGCGCTGGGGCATGTGGAGTTGTTCGCCGGTTCGTCCCTCGCGGTGTTGCTGCGCCACATGGCGCCGTTGTCGGAGGCCGACCTGACGATCCTCAAGGATTTTTGTGCGTTTCACGAAGCCCAGTTGTGGCTGCACGGTGCAGGTGAGCCGCAACCGGTCGAGCCCGGACAGGCCCTGGGGTTTCGCCTGGATGCCTGGGAACTTGAGCTGGCGTACCGGCCCGGGGATTTCATCCAGGTGAACGCCGGGGTCAACGAGGCGATGATTGCCCAGGCTCTGCAATGGCTGGCGCCGCAGCCCGAGGAACGGGTGCTGGACCTGTTCTGCGGCCTGGGCAACTTTGCCTTGCCGCTGGCCAAAAGCGTGCGCCAGGTGGTGGCCGTCGAAGGCGTGCAAGCCATGGTGGACCGTGCGGCGGCCAATGCCGTCAGCAACAATTTGAATAACACTGCCTTTTTTCAGGCCGATTTATCCCAGCCTCTGGCCGATGCCGAATGGCTCGGCGAAGGCTTTTCTGCGGTACTCTTGGACCCACCCCGTGACGGTGCTTTCGAGGTGGTGCGCAAGCTGTCGTCCCTGGGGGCCAAACGATTGGTCTATGTATCGTGCAACCCGGCAACTTTGGCCCGGGATACGGTCGAACTGATCAAGCAGGGCTACCGGTTAAAACGTGCCGGGATTCTCGATATGTTTCCTCAAACGGCGCATGTCGAGGCCATGGCGTTATTTGAAGCGAGCCAGGATGGCTTGTCCGACTGACCCGTTCGTGCCAACCCGCCACAGCCCTGGGCGTAAACACGGGCATGAAGGTCAGCGAAGTTGACGCATTGAATCTGCGTCGTAGGGAAGGTAAGTAAAGATGGTACAGGTGAGAGCACACCAGCCGATCAACACCGACGGCAGTATCAATCTCGAGGCTTGGCTCGATCATGCGGTCAGCGTCGACATGGCACTGGATCGCGAAGCCTTGAAGGCCGCCTGCGAGTTCGCTCGCGAGGCGGAGCAGCAACACAACGCGGCGAAGAACCTGTGGTCCGAAGGCACCTCGAGTTTCCAGACGGGCCTGGAGATCGCCGAAATTCTCGCTGACCTCAAGCTCGACCAGGACTCCCTGGTGGCGGCGGTGCTGTACCGTGGCGTGCGCGAGGGGCAGATCCAGCTACCGGTGGTCAGCCAGCGCTTCGGCACCGTGGTGGCCAAGCTGATCGACGGCGTACTGCGCATGGCGGCCATCAGCGCCAGCCTCAGCCCGCGCCAGTCCCTGGTGCTGGGTACCCAGGGCCAGGTGGAAAACCTGCGCAAGATGCTGGTGGCGATGGTCGACGACGTGCGCGTCGCGCTGATCAAGCTGGCCGAGCGCACCTGCGCGATCCGCGCCGTGAAGTCCGCCGATGACGAAAAGCGCAATCGCGTCGCCCGGGAGGTGTTCGACATCTATGCACCCCTGGCCCACCGTCTCGGCATCGGTCACATCAAGTGGGAGCTGGAGGACTTGTCCTTCCGCTACCTGGAGCCCGACCAATACAAGCAGATCGCCAAGTTGTTGCATGAGCGGCGCCTGGATCGCGAGCGTTTCATCACCGATGTGATGACCCAGTTGCGCGAAGAGTTGCAGGCCACCGGCGTGGAAGCCGACATCAGTGGTCGTGCCAAGCATATCTACTCGATCTGGCGGAAAATGCAGCGCAAGGGCCTGGAATTCAGCCAGATCTACGACGTTCGCGCCGTTCGCGTACTGGTCCCGGAAATGCGCGACTGCTACACCGCGCTGGGGATCGTCCATACCTTGTGGCGACACATTCCGAAGGAGTTCGACGACTACATCGCCAACCCCAAGGAAAACGGCTATCGCTCGTTGCACACGGCGGTGATCGGCCCTGAGGGCAAGGTGCTGGAAGTGCAGATCCGCACCCATGCCATGCACGAGGAAGCCGAGCTGGGCGTCTGCGCCCACTGGAAATACAAGGGGACCGACGTCAAGTCCGGGTCCAACCACTACGAAGAGAAAATCTCCTGGCTGCGCCAGGTGCTCGAGTGGCATGAGGAGCTGGGAGACATCGGTGGCCTGGCCGAACAGTTGCGCGTCGACATCGAACCGGACCGGGTCTACATCTTCACCCCCGACGGCCACGCCATCGACCTCCCCAAGGGCGCGACACCGCTGGACTTCGCCTACCGGGTCCACACCGAGATCGGCCACAACTGCCGTGGTGCGAAGATCAACGGACGGATCGTGCCGCTCAACTACAGCCTGCAGACCGGTGAACAGGTCGAGATCATCACCAGCAAGCACGGTACGCCGAGTCGCGACTGGCTGAACCCGAACCTGGGCTACATCACTACCTCCCGGGCGCGGGCGAAAATCGTCCATTGGTTCAAGCTGCAAGCCCGCGACCAGAACGTCGCCGCCGGCAAGACCCTGATCGAGCGTGAGCTCGGTCGCCTGGGTCTGCCGCAGGTGGATTTCGACAAGCTGGCCGAAAAAGCCAACATGAAAACCGCCGAGGACATGTTCGCCGCCCTCGGTGCCGGCGACCTGCGCCTGGCGCAGTTGGTCAACCTGGCCCAGCAACTGGTGGAGCCGGAGCGTGGCAACGAACAACTGGAGCTGATTCCGCGCAAGGCCACCGGCTACAAACCGGGCAAGCGCGGCGATATCCAGATCCAGGGCGTGGGCAACCTGATGACCCAGATGGCCGGCTGCTGCCAGCCATTGCCGGGGGACGCGATCGTCGGCTACATCACCCAGGGCCGCGGCGTGAGCATTCACCGCCAGGACTGTGCCTCGGTGCTGCAACTGGCCGGTCGCGAGCCGGAACGGATCATCCAGGTCAGTTGGGGCCCGGTGCCGGTGCTCACCTACCCGGTGGACATCGTCATCCGCGCCTACGATCGCTCCGGTCTGCTGCGTGACGTGTCCCAGGTGTTGCTCAACGAGCGGATCAACGTGCTGGCGGTCAATACCCGTTCGAACAAGGAAGACAACACCGCACTGATGTCCCTGACCATCGAGATTCCGGGGCTGGATGCACTGGGGCGGTTGCTGGGGCGGATCTCCCAGTTGCCGAATATCATCGAGACCCGGCGTAACCGGACGCCGGGGTAAGCCCTCTGACTAATTGTGGGAGCGGGCTTGCTCGCGAAGGCGGTATGTCAGAAACACTAATGTTGACTGACCCACCGCTTTCGCGAGCAAGCCCGCTCCCACAGGGTTATTTATGTACAGTATTGAAGACCTGCTCCACTTGATGAGCCGCCTGCGAGACCCGCAGTACGGCTGCCCGTGGGACATCAAGCAAACCTACGCCACCATCGTTCCCCATACCCTGGAAGAAGCCTTTGAGGTGGCCGACGCCATCGAGCGCGGTGATTTCGATCACTTGCAGGGCGAGTTGGGCGACCTGTTGTTCCAGGTGGTGTATTACAGCCAGTTGGCCCGGGAAGAAAACCGATTCGAGTTCGCTGGTGTGGTCGACAGCATCACGCGCAAGCTGATCCGCCGCCATCCCCATGTATTTCCTACCGGTGACCTGTGTGCGCCCATGGATATCCCGCGTCTGAGTGAAGAACAGGTCAAGCAGCGTTGGGAAGAAATCAAGGCAGAGGAACGAGCCGAGAAAGCCTCTGCGCCCGAACAGTTGTCGTTGCTCGACGACGTGCCCGCTGCCTTGCCGGCGCTGTCCCGCTCGGCGAAATTGCAGAAGCGTGCCGCCCGGGTGGGTTTCGACTGGCCAGGTCCTTTGCCGGTGCTCGACAAGGTCCGCGAGGAACTGGACGAAGTGCTCGAAGCCATGGCTGACAATGACGCGCAAGCCATCAGCGACGAGATCGGCGACCTGCTGTTCAGCGTGGTGAATCTGGCCCGTCACCTCAAGGTGGACCCTGAAACAGCCTTGCGCGGCGCCAATGGCAAGTTCGAGCGGCGGTTCCGATTTATCGAACAGGCATTGCGCGACACCCACCGTCCCATGGAAGATTGCACCCTCGAAGAGTTGGACGCCTTGTGGGGCGAAGCCAAACGTCAGGAAAAGAATTTGCCCAGCTGTGGCTGAGGCCGTTGCCTAAGTGAGTAAGCACCATGAGCCTTTCCCTTCGCGACCAGTTGCTCAAAGCAGGGCTGGTCAACCAAAAGCAGGCCAAGCAGGTCGGCAAAGAGAAACAGAAGCAGCAGCGCCTGGCCCATAAAGGCCAGATTGAACTGGATGATTCCCAGCAGCGCGCCGCCCAGGAAGCCATGGCCGAAAAGGTCAAGCGCGACCAGGAACTCAACCGGCAGCAGCAGGAAAAAGTCGAGCAGAAGGCCCGCGCTGCACAGATCAAGCAATTGATCGAAGTCTCGCGCCTGCCGAAGCTGACCACCGAGGACTATTACAACTTCGTCGACGACAAGAAGGTCAAGCGTATCTCGGTCAATACCCTGATGCGCAACAAGCTGAGTAGCGGTTCGCTGGCGATCGTCCATCATGCTGGCGGCTACGAAGTGATCCCGCGCGAGGCAGCCCTGAAGATCCAGGAGCGTGACCCCAAGCGCATTGTCCAGCTCAATACCCAGACCGAAGAAGTGGACGCGGACGATCCGTACGCGGCGTATCAGATTCCGGATGATTTGATGTGGTAAGCAGGGTAGCCAGCTAAACACAAAACCTAATGTGGGAGCGGGCTTGCTCGCGAAGGCGGTGGGTCAGGCAACGATTATGTCGACTGACCCACCGCCTTCGCGAGCAAGCCCGCTCCCACAAGTGTTTTGTGTGGCTCAGGATTCTGCTATTTCACGCAAGCGCTGTTTTTCCTGGCGCTCCAGCTCAGCCTTGTAGCTTTGGGCCTCCGTCTCTGAGTGGAACATCCCCACCAGCAAATCCTGTTGATGCACATCCCAAATCCGGATACCCGCCGCAATGGCTTCGTGGGACATGTGGGCGTCGTCGCGTTCATTTACTTTCACAGTCATCTTGCAAGCTCCAATCTCTGTCATCTGCAGCAAGGCGTGTGCAGGACTTTGTTATAGGTTTTGATAGCCTGCTAAGTAAATGCTCCGGTTCGTTAAGAAGTCTTCATGAAACGGGCAGATGTCCTGAGGGTCAGGCGTTACGCGGCATTCGGTCGCAGGTCTGTTTCATGAAGAAAATTTCATGAGATCCCATAGTCCCCCAGCGAAAGCAAAAACCTTGTGGGAGCGAGCCCTGCTCGCGAAGAGGCCATCGCAGTCAGCGACAATTTTCAGCGAGGCAGAGCAAGCCCAAGCAGTCGCGACCGGACAGGCTCGATGAATCGCACCTCCAAAAACCATGCATACCTGTCAACTTTGACAGTTACCCCACTCCCTAAAACCCTGTTTACTTCTAACCAGCGCGGAGACGGGATGGGGTTGGTGGTGCCTGCTCTACCTTGAGGTGAGCCAGCCATGGGCGTCCATGGCAGGGTGGCAATCAAAAGGGGTCATATGATGAATATTTCCAAGGTGATATTGATTGGGCTTATGGTTATAGCCGGCTGTGTAGATGCTGCTTCATCAATGAACGCAGATATGCCAAATGGATCAATTAAACTGTCTGCAAACGAAGATGGGGGAGGTAAGTCATGTGTTTTGAAAATTAAAGAAACAACTGAAGCGCAGTATTTTTCTTTGGCGGATACTGGTTGTACTAATGATGAGGCGAGGTATTTTGCGCTTGATAATGTACCTTCGGCTACACTAATACGGTTTGATGATATACGTTGCAATCAAACCGATCATAACTGGTATTTCAAAATAAAAACAATTGTTCATCCTACTTCGACTCGTCGGATTAATCTCAGGGAGCTGCAGGGGGCGGCAACCGGCTCAATTATAGTTAAGGGGGTTGTGCTTGTAGAAAGAAAATATCCGGGTGACTATCAAGACGGGAAATTGAGTTGCGTCGTCGTTTGGCGTTCGGCCCAGCCGTGAAGTGAGCCAGGGTACATCGGGATAAGAAGGGTGCGCAGCACTTGTTTCTTAAGTTCTGTCTATTTAATTAATTTCTGTTGTTTCAACGCTATTAGTGTTTTCCTATCGGTGACAACGATCTTGCATGCTTTTATGGCTTCACGATTAGCATCACCGTTAACTGATCCACCGCCATCGCGAGCAGGGGGTTGGTGTTGGGTATGAAATTAAGGGCAAAAAGAAGCCCCGCGTTTGCGGGGCTTCTTGGTGTTCGGGTCGATCAGCTGCCTTTCACAGCCTTCCCGTTGACCGTACCGTCCTGGAGCATGATGTTGTACTCCTTGCCGTCGGTCTCGACCTGTTGCAGGCGCACCAGCAGGTAGTCCCAGTCCTTGGCGAACCAGAGCACGGTGATGCGCTTGCTTTGCGTCGGGTCGCGCACGCGTTCGACCTTGATCGCGTCGATCTGGCCGGCCTTGGTCTCGACTTTTTCCGAACCCAGCACGCGGAAGTCATAGGTGTCGACTTCGCCATCGTCGACCACCTGGTAGCTCATGCTTTTCTTGCCGGCCGCGACGTCGTGCTGCAAGGCCAACTGGTAGGTGGACTTGTCGACCATGCCACGGTTGAGCGGCAGCTTGACCGCATCGCCGCGATCGGTGCCGGTGACCATCTTGGTGTTCCAGTCGAAGTCCAGGTCGGCCTTCTTGGCCTTGCCCAGGCCGCCACGTTCGAAGTGGTAGGACTGGGGCAGCAGGGTGTCCTTGTCCAGGGTCAGGGTGCTTTCTTCGGTCAGGCTGGCGATCATCATCGAAGCCTTGAAGCTCAGCTTCCAGGTGCCGTTGGCTTCCTTGGTCAGGCTGCGTTCGGCGGTGCCGCTCATGGGCAGCTGTTTCCAGTCGGCGGTGTAGCTGGCGGAGAACGGTTGAAGGTCTGCGGCCTGTGCCAGGGGCAAGGCAAGCAGAGCGCAAGCGAAGAGCAGGGCGCGACGCATAAAATCTCCTAGTGTCGAATCAAATGGCCGCTGGCGGCGAGCAACTGGCCGTCCAGTGAGGCACCACGATCGTCGAGGGTCAGCCTTCCTTCGGCAAACCAACGCACGGCCATCGGGTAGATCTGGTGCTCGCGGGCGTGAACCCGTTGCGCCAGGCTTTGCGGCGTGTCGTGCAACTCTACCGGTATTACTGCCTGTACGACCAGTGGTCCGCCATCGAGTTCCTCGGTGACGAAGTGCACGGAGCAGCCGTGCTCCGTGTCTCCGGCCTCCAGCGCGCGCTGGTGAGTGTGTAACCCTTTGTATTTGGGCAGCAGCGAAGGATGGATATTGAACAGGCGGCCCTGGTAGTGACGCACGAAGCCAGCGCTGAGGATGCGCATGAACCCAGCGAGTACGACCAGGTGCGGATTGAAGGTGTCGATCTGTTCGATCAGCGCGGCGTCGAAGGCTTCGCGGCCCTCGAACGCCTTGTGATCCAGGACGCGGGTGTCGATCCCCGCGTCCTTGGCGCGTTGCAGGCCGTAGGCATCGGCGCGGTTGGAAATCACCGCGCGGATACGGACCGGGCTGTCGCCGGTCCGGGTGCTGTCGATCAGGGCCTGCAAGTTACTGCCGGTGCCGGACAGCAGCACCACCACGTCACAGGTTGCGGACATCAGTGCGCCTTAAGGTTTTTCAGCTCGACCTGGGCAGCGCCTTCGGCCGCGGTGGCGATCTGGCCGATGACCCAAGGCTGCTCGCCGGCTTCGCGCAGGACGTTCAGGGCAGTTTCGACATGCTCCTGGGCCACGCAGATGACCATGCCCACGCCGCAGTTCAGCACGCGGTGCATTTCTGTTTCATCGACATTGCCTTTCTCTTGCAGCCAGTCGAACACCGCCGGACGGGTCCAGCTCGCCACGTCGACCACAGCCTGGGCGCCTTTTGGCAGCACGCGCGGGATGTTGTCCAGCAAGCCACCACCGGTGATGTGGGCCATGGCCTTGACGGCGCCGGTGTCCTTGATCAGCTTGAGCAACGGCTTGACGTAGATGCGGGTCGGGGCCATCAACAGGTCGGCCAGTGGCTTGCCGTCGAGCTGGGTGTTTTCAATGTCGGCGCCCGAGACTTCGATGATCTTGCGGATCAGCGAGTAGCCGTTGGAGTGCGGGCCGGAGGACGGCAGGGCGAGCAGGGCATCGCCAGCGGCGACTTTCGAGCCGTCGATGATCTCGGCCTTTTCCACGACGCCGACGCAAAAGCCGGCCAGATCGTAGTCTTCGCCTTCGTACATGCCAGGCATTTCAGCGGTTTCGCCGCCGACCAGGGAGCAGCCGGACAGTTCGCAGCCGGCGCCGATGCCGGTCACGACCTGGGCGGCGGTGTCGACGTTCAGTTTGCCGGTGGCGTAGTAGTCAAGGAAGAACAGCGGCTCGGCACCGCACACCACCAGGTCATTCACGCACATGGCCACCAGGTCGATGCCGATGCTGTCGTGCTTGTTCAGGTTCAGGGCCAGGCGCAGCTTGGTGCCGACGCCGTCGGTGCCCGAGACCAGGACCGGTTGCTTGTAGCCGGCCGGGATCTCGCAGAGGGCGCCGAAACCGCCCAGGCCGCCCATGACTTCCGGACGCGCAGTGCGCTTGGCGACGCTCTTGATGCGTTCGACCAATGCTTCACCGGCGTCGATGTCTACACCGGCGTCCTTGTAGCTCAGGGAGGGTTGCTTGCTCATGATCCAGGCCTTTAGGGGGGATTTCTGGGTAACGACCGACGCCGGGGCCATTGAATAACCGTTGTACGAATTATTCTGGGAGCCCAGCCATTGCCGGTCTGCGAAGGCGCGCGATTTTATCAGGCTTGAGGGGCAGCGGCCATCCTCGCGCCGACGGGCAGGGACATATCCACGGAAAAAAACCGATATTTCTTATATTGGTACTGCGCAGCGCCTCTGTATAAGGTGTAGCGGTAACCGGTTATGGTGATGACCGTGCGAAACTTCCACCGGGCGTGTGAATGTTTTGCCGGGTGCTGTGGTCACAGCCATGCTCAATCTTCTTCACACGGCCAGTTCCAGCCGTTATGTCCGGGAATCTTCCATGCGTTTGTTCAAATTCTTGTCTGTGGGCTGCTTGTCGCTGATCAGCCTGGCGAGCCATGCCGAAACCGTCAATGGCCTCTATCAAGTGCTCGAACCGGTCACCAGCCAGGCGCCGGAGGAGCGCAACCAGGCGACGTTGCGCGCCCTGGATACGCTGGTGCTGCGCCTGACCGGCGACGTCAAGGCGGCCCAGAATCCCGGGTTGGCGGCGATCCGCCAGGACCCGCAACAGATCATTCTTCAATATGGCTATGACGCCGGCCCGCCGGAAAGCCTCAAGGTGGACTTCGATCCGACGAGCACCGACCGGGCATTGCGCTCGGCGGGCTTGCCGCTGTGGAGCGCAAACCGGCCATCGATCCTGGGCTGGTGGTTGAACGACTCGACCGAGGGCTCCAGCCTGGTGGGCGACGGCCAGGCCAGCGCCGCACCGCTGCGGCGTGCCGCGCAGCATCGGGGCCTGGCGCTGCACCTGCCGCTGGCGGATTTGAGCGAGCAGATCGTCGCCACTGCGCCGAACCTGGAAGGCAGTGACCCGGCACCGTTGCGCGATGCGTCGGAGCGCTACGCGACGGACGCCTTGCTGGCGGTCCATGCCAAGGAAGAGGGTGGGCAGTGGCAAGGCACCTGGCGCCTGTGGCTGGGGGACCAGCGTGAGCAGGGCACTGCCCAGGGCGCCGATCCCGCCGCCCTGGCCGATGCTGTCATGCTCGCGGTGAGTCAACGCCTGGCGCCGCGTTTCGTCGCCAAGCCGGGTGTGGCCACCGAACAACTGCTGGAAGTACAAGGCATGAACCTGGAGCGCTACGCGGCGCTTGGGCGCTTGCTCGAACCGTTCGCTGGGCAGTTGCAGCGGGTCGAAGGGGACCGGATCGTCTATCGGGTCAACGGCAGCGCCGAACAACTGAAGGCGCAGTTGGCCCTGGCAAAACTGCAGGAGGTTCCACCCGGCGAGGCGGTCGCGCCGGTGCCGGTGGCACCCCCTGCCGCCGAGGGTTCGGCCCCGGTTGCAGCGCCTGCGCCTGCGCCGGCCGCCAACTTGCGGTTCCGCTGGTAGGTTTTCTTTCTTATATATAGCTGGAGTGGTTCATGGGCGATACGCGGCGTTGGTTCTGGTTGGGCGGGGTTGCCCTGCTGTTCGCGCTTATCTATTTGCTGCATCCGATCCTCACGCCGTTCCTGGTTGCCTTGTTGTTGGCCTATCTGTTCGATCCGGTGGTGGATCGCCTGGAAAAACTCGGCCTGTCGCGGACCTGGGGGGTGGTGACAGTCTTCGCCTTGTTCACCTTGATCGTGGTCGCGCTCTTGCTGGTGCTGATCCCGATGCTCGCCAAGCAATTGCTGCGGCTGTACGAGTTGGCGCCGCAGATGCTCGATTGGTTGCAGCACAGCGCGGTGCCATGGGTGCAGTCGAAATTGGGCTTGGCCGACGGTTTCTGGAAGTTCGACAAGGTCAAGGCCGCCATCAGCGAGCACATGGGCCAGACCACCGACATCGTCGGCGTGGTGTTGAGCCAGGCCACGGCCTCGGGGCTGGCGTTGATGGGCTGGCTGGCGAACCTGGTGCTGATTCCGGTGGTGGCTTTCTATCTGCTGCGGGACTGGGACCTGATGATGGCCAAGATCCGCAGCCTGCTGCCGCGGCACCGTGAAGAACGCATCATGACCCTGACCGGCGAATGCCATGAGGTGCTGGGGGCGTTCGTGCGTGGACAACTGCTGGTGATGGTGGCCCTGGGCTTCATCTATGCGGCAGGGCTGATGCTGGTCGGGCTGGAGTTGGGGCTGCTGATCGGCTTGATCGCCGGGCTGGCGGCCATCGTCCCGTACATGGGCTTCGTGATCGGTATTGGCGCGGCATTGGTCGCCGGGTTGTTCCAGTTCGGCGGCGACTTGTACCCGATGGTCGGCATCGTGTCGGTGTTCATGGTCGGGCAGGCCTTGGAGGGCATGGTGCTGACGCCACTGTTGGTGGGCGACCGCATTGGCCTGCACCCGGTGGCGGTGATCTTTGCGATCCTGGCGGGGGGCGAGTTGTTCGGCTTCACCGGGATCCTGCTGGCGCTGCCGGTGGCGGCCGTGATCATGGTGCTGGTGCGGCATATGCACGATCTGTACAAGGATTCGGACATCTACAGCGGCGTCGAAGACCCCGACCTGTAGGGCGAACGGCGGGCGGGGTGTCAGGGAAACTGACGCTCCGCACCCTTGCCGTTGCAAACCTTTGATTTTGCTCGTGGTCCGGCGCATTGTGCGGTCCGCGTCACGGGTATAAACTTTGCGCACTTTACACAGAGGCCACTAACGGTTCCTTGGGAACTGTTCAGTCAGCATGAAACCGATTCAGCTGCCCCTAGGTGTGCGTCTGCGTGATGACGCCACCTTTATCAATTACTACCCAGGCGCCAACGCCGCTGCACTCGGCTATGTCGAGCGGCTTTGCGAAGCCGACGCCGGCTGGACCGAAAGCCTGATCTATCTGTGGGGCAAGGACGGGGTAGGGCGCACGCACCTGTTGCAGGCCGCGTGCCTGCGGTTCGAGCAATTGGGCGAACCGGCGGTGTACCTGCCGTTGGCCGAGTTGCTCGATCGCGGCGTCGAAATCCTCGACAACCTTGAGCAGTACGAGCTGGTGTGCCTGGACGACCTCCAGGCCGTGGCCGGCAAGGCTGACTGGGAAGAAGCGCTGTTCCATCTGTTCAATCGGTTGCGTGACAGCGGTCGGCGCTTGCTGATCGCCGCCTCGACCTCGCCTCGGGAACTGCCAGTGAAGCTGGCGGACCTTAAATCCCGCCTCACCCTGGCGCTGATCTTCCAGATGCGCCCGCTGTCCGACGAAGACAAGCTCCGTGCCTTGCAACTGCGCGCTTCCCGACGTGGCCTGCACCTGACCGACGAAGTCGGGCATTTCATCCTCACCCGTGGTACCCGCAGCATGAGCGCGTTGTTCGAACTGCTCGAACGCCTCGACCAGGCCTCGCTCCAGGCCCAGCGCAAGCTGACTATTCCTTTTTTGAAAGAAACATTGGGCTGGTAGAAGCGTTGCAAGTAGTGGCTCTTGGCCTGCTCTGGGCGCGACGAAACCCACGGTCCTGCTGGGCGGCAGGCCACGTGACGTTCAAAATGGGCTTAAGCGCTTAGATGTAAACGCAAAACCGAGAAGTCACATTTGCATCGATTGAATTTGCAAATGAGGTTGATAGAAGGCATAGTCTCGCCATCTTTACTACTCCAGCCACGGTCGTGCCCATGCTAAATCGCTTCGCACCCCTCGTGCCTCTCGCACTCGTTACCCTGTTGTTCGGTTGCGCTGCCCACTCCCCAGTGTCCCAGCAAGTACAACAACCACAGGTTCAGAACACCGTTACCGCCCAGTCTTCCTCCGTGTCCTTCCAGGAAGAAATGGCCAACGACAAAGAGCTGGCAGCCTTCGCCGGCAACAAGCCTTACCAACTTCCGGTGCTGGCCGACAGCATCCTGGAACGTGGCATGTCGTTGATCGGCACCCGTTATCGCTTTGGCGGCACCTCTGAAGCCGGGTTCGATTGCAGCGGTTTCATTGGCTACCTGTTCCGCGAAGAGGCCGGCATGAACCTGCCGCGTTCCACTCGCGAAATGATCAACGTGAACGCCCCGCTGGTAGCACGCAACCAGTTGGAGCCCGGTGACCTGCTGTTCTTCAGCACCAACGGTCGTCGCGGGCG
Organism: Pseudomonas medicaginis; assembly: GCF_965119365.1. NCBI lineage: Bacteria > Pseudomonadati > Pseudomonadota > Gammaproteobacteria > Pseudomonadales > Pseudomonadaceae > Pseudomonas > Pseudomonas medicaginis. Next base: position 5,709,551 of record NZ_OZ221631.1, on the reverse strand, counting down.
CGTCAGCCACGCCGGTATCTACCTGGGCGACAACCAGTTCATCCATTCCAGCAGCCGCCGCAGCGGTGGCGTGCGGATCGACAGCCTGGGCGACAGCTACTGGAGCAAGACTTTCATCGAAGCCAAGCGCGCCCTCGCCATGGCACCGACCGTGGTCACTGCTCGCAAGTAAGCACACAGTTTGTAAGGCAAACTTAAAGTCTTACTTGAAGTTTGCTGCATAGCCGCTAGAATCCTTGATCATTGATTGATGGCAATCCGCCTGCGTATTACGCAGGCGGATTTGTTTTCATGCCCACGGCAGAAAAGCCGCATCCAGATCAGGATTGTTCTGCATATGTCGACGTCGGCCCGCCTCTCGCTCATGTTCTTCGCCGCACTGCTCAGTGCGTGTGCCAGCCGTACCCCGCCGCCAGCACCGGTGCGGGCCCCGGTGGTCTTTGCCCCCTCGCAATCCTTTTCCCCGGCCGCCGAAGATGTGCTCTTCCGGGCGCTGGGCCTGGTGGGTACGCCTTATCGTTGGGGCGGTAACACGCCGGATTCAGGCTTCGATTGCAGTGGCTTGATCGGCTATGTGTACCGCGACGCCGCCGGTATTGCGCTGCCACGTTCCACGCGGGAAATGATCAGCATGCGGGCGCCTGAAGTGGGTAAGGACGCGTTGCAGAGCGGTGACCTGGTTTTCTTCGCCACCAACGGCGGCTCCCAGGTCAGCCACGCGGGGATCTATGTCGGCGAGGGGCGCTTCGTGCATGCGCCGGCCACGGGTGGCACGGTCAAGCTCGACAGCCTGTCCAAGGCTTATTGGCAGAAGGCTTACCTGGGCGCCAAGCGTGTGTTGCAACCGGAGCACCTGGCGCGTAATCCCTGAGATGGCGTTGCGCGGATGCACTTTGTGACGGGGGGTATCCCCGCTGGCTGCGCAGCAGCCCCACTACCGCAAATCGCGGCGTGTCAGGCGACTCGCAACCAGGCAGCTATTTTGGGGCTGCTTCGCAGCCCAGCGGGGATAAATCCCCTCGCCACAAAGGTGGACAGTTTTATTTAGCGGACACCCTCCAGATCTTGTTCCCCACGTCATCGGCCACCAAAAGCCCGCCTTGTTTATCAATCACCACGCCCACCGGCCGGCCCTGGGCTTTCTCGTCCGCATCGAGGAACCCGGTCAGCACATCCACCGGTTGCCCCACCGGTTTGCCGCCATTGAACGGTACGAAAATCACCTTATAGCCACTGTGGGGCTTACGGTTCCAGGAGCCGTGCTGGCCGACGAAAGCCCCTTCGGTAAACGGTGCGGGCAAGGTGCTGCCCTCGGCGAAGGTCAGGCCCAATGATGCCGTGTGGGGCCCCACGGCGTAGTCCGGAGCGATGGCCTTGGCCACCAGGGCCGGGTTCTGGGGTTCGACCCGGGTATCGACGTTCTGCCCGTAATAGCTATAGGGCCAGCCATAAAAGGCGCCGTCCTTGACCGAGGTGATGTAGTCCGGCACCAGGTCGCTGCCGATCTCATCCCGCTCGTTGACCGCTGTCCACAGCGCGCCGCTGCGGGGCTCCCAGGCCAAGCCGTTGGGGTTGCGCAGGCCCGAGGCGAAGATCCGGTGATTGCCGCTGGCACGGTCCACTTCCCAGATGGCGGCGCGACCTTCTTCGGCCTCCATGCCATTTTCCGCAACGTTGCTGTTCGAGCCGGTGGTGACGTACAGCTTGCTGCCGTCACGGCTGGCAATCACGTTTTTGGTCCAGTGGTGGTTGAGGGTGCCACCGGGCAGATCGACGACTTTGGTCGGCTGGGCCTTGATTTGCGTGTCGCCATCCTTGTAGGGGAAGCGGATCAGTCGGTCGGTATCGGCCACGTACAGGTCATTGCCGATCAGGGTCATGCCGAAGGGCGAGTTGAGGTTTTCCAGGAACACCGTACGGGTTTCGGCAACGCCGTCGTGATCGGTGTCGCGCAACAACGTGATGCGATTGGGGCTGGGCACCCCGGCTCCGGCGCGGCCCATGACCTTTTTCATCACCCAGCCACGAATGCCCTTGGCGTCGTCCGGCTTGGGCGGGGCGTTGGTTTCGGCTACCAGCACATCGCCATTGGGCAACACATAGAGCCAGCGCGGATGGTCCAGCCCTTCGGCGAACGCCCCCACTTGCAGGCCCGGGGCCGCGGTCGGCTTGGCCCCCTCCGGCCAGCCGATGGCTTCGGCGATGTTGACGGTGGGGATCAGGGTCTTGTTCGGTTCAGGCAGTTTTGGCGCGGGGCCGGTGCCATCGGAGACTTGCAGGGTGGAAGACTCGCCACAAGCGACAAGCCCGGTGGCAAGGGCGACGATCAGAAGGTGGGGTGGCTTGAGCATGCTGGCTTCCCTATGAATGCATGTGGTTATTCATAGAGAAGCGTAGACGCGCGATGGTTCAACTGTGGGTAGGCCAGTCAGCCAGGCAGGTTCCCACAGCTTCTTGTGTGCAATGAATCAACCATGGGCCTGTTTGAACAGCACCGCGATGCCAGGGTGGTACTGCCCGGCTTCGTTGCGCAGCTTGCGATAGGCGTAAGGGAAGTACCAGGCCACGGCGCAGGTGTTTTCCTTCTGCAGGTCGTCGATCATGTCCTGCAGTTCTTCGGGTGTGGCGCTTTGCTGGGCTTTTTGCGGCGAGACGAACAGGCAGCCCAGCTTCAGGTCGCTGGCGTAGCTGATGCGCTTGGCATCGCTGGTGGCTTCCGACAGTGGCTGGGTCAGGTTCAGGTTGTTGACCTTGGGCCAGCGTTGGGTGGCCTGGATGAAGGCGCGTTCCTCGGTGCTGGCGATAAACAGATCGGCGCTGACGTTACGTTCGCCTTCTTCATTCTGCTTGCGAGTCGGCGCGTTCTGCAGCGTCACCATCTCTGCCATCCAGGCGGCGGCCGAGAGCAAGCCAAGGTTGGCCCGTTCATCGAACCAATAGGGCGTGTCATTATCGCCGCGCACGGCATTGTAGCGGTCGATGCAATCAAACCAGCGTTCCAGTACCGGACGCAGGAATTCCAGCTTTGGATTGCTGATGAGCATGCCTTGCATGTTTTTGCCCTCTTGTTCTTGTGATATCGGGTCGTGATGCCTATTTGATATCACTTGCCGCAGCGTGGCACAAGATTGACGTCACTTTATTGATCCGGGCCAATGTTCGGTACATAAGCCGTGGCGGCTTTAATTGACGCTCCACCCCCAACCCTCTAACCTTCGCCGCTTGTTTCAGGTGCTCTGTGGCCGTGGCCGACAGAGTGAAACAGGGAAGCCGGTGAGTGCATACGAACCCGGCGCTGCCCCCGCAACGGTAAATGAGTCAACGCTGTGCTCAAGCCACTGTGTCGCAGACATGGGAAGGCGCACAGACCGGCATTGTGCCGCTCATGAGCCCGGAGACCGGCCTGATCCATCCAACGGCATCACGGTGGGCGATGCCAGGCTTGTTGCCGTCCTTTTTTGTGCCCGCCCGCCGTTATCCAATCCCAACGGAGAGCCCCCATGACCGACTCCCTCATGACCGATACGTCTGATCGCGATGAGCGCCACCTGGCGCGCATGCTGCGCAAGAAAGCCGTGATCGACGAACGCATCGCCAACTCGCCGAACGAATGCGGTTTGTTGCTGGTGCTGACCGGTAACGGCAAGGGCAAGAGCAGCTCGGCGTTCGGCATGCTGGCCCGGTCCATGGGCCATGGCATGCAATGCGGCGTGGTGCAGTTCATCAAGGGTCGTAACAGCACCGGTGAAGAATTGTTTTTCCGCCGTTTCCCGGAGCAAGTGCGTTTTCATGTCATGGGTGAAGGCTTCACCTGGGAAACCCAGGACCGCCAGCGCGACATCGCCGCCGCCGAAGCGGCCTGGGCCGTCTCGCGGCAATTGCTCAGTGATCCGTCCATCGGCCTGGTGGTGCTCGACGAATTGAATATCGCCCTCAAGCACGGCTACCTCGACCTCGATCAGGTGCTGAGCGATCTGCAGGCCCGTCCGCCGATGCAACACGTGGTGGTGACCGGTCGCGGCGCTAAGCCCGAACTGATTGAGCTGGCCGACACCGTGACTGAAATGGGCATGATCAAGCACGCATTCCAGGCGGGTATCAAGGCACAGAAAGGCGTCGAACTGTGAGCGATGCTGCCATGACCCGCCACTGTCCGGCGGTGCTGATCGCAGCGCCGGCCTCGGGCCAAGGCAAGACCACCGTCACCGCAGCGCTGGCCCGGTTGCATCGCAACCAGGGACGCAAGGTGCGCGTCTTCAAGTGCGGCCCGGACTTCCTCGACCCGATGATCCTGGAGCGGGCCAGCGGCGCGCCGGTCTATCAATTGGACATGTGGATGGTCGGCGAGCAGGAAAGCCGCCGGCTGTTGTGGGAAGCCGCCGCCGAAGCGGACCTGATCCTGATCGAAGGGGTGATGGGGCTGTTCGACGGCACCCCGTCCAGCGCCGACCTGGCGCGGCATTTTGGCGTGCCGGTGCTGGCGGTGATCGACGGCACGGCCATGGCCCAGACCTTCGGCGCCCTGGCCCTGGGCCTGGCCCGCTATCAACCGGACCTGCCGTTCGCCGGGGTCTTGGCCAACCGGGTCGGCACCTTGCGCCACGCGCAATTGCTCGAAGGCAGCCTGACCGAAGGCTTGCGTTGGTACGGCGCGCTGTCCCGGGAGACCGGGATCGAGCTGCCCAGCCGTCATCTCGGGTTGGTCCAGGCCAGTGAGTTGAACGACCTCGACCTGCGCCTCGACGCGGCGGCCGATGCCTTGGCCGGCAGCTGCGAAGTCGCGCTGCCGCCTGCCGTCGAATTCGCGGCCCCTGAGGTGATCAATCCCGAGCCGTTGCTCGAGGGTGTGCGCATCGCCGTTGCCCGCGACGAGGCGTTTGCCTTCACCTACGGCGCCAGTCTCGATCTGCTGCGGGCCATGGGTGCGCAGTTGCGCTTTTTTTCGCCGATCCATGACACCGAACTGCCTGAGGCTGACAGTCTGTACCTGCCCGGCGGTTACCCCGAGCTGCATCACGTTGCGTTAGCTGAGAATGCCCCGATGCTGGCAGCGATCCGGGCTCACCATGCAGCCGACAAGCCATTGCTCGCCGAGTGTGGCGGCATGCTGTATCTGCTGGATTCATTGACAGACGTCGACGGCACCCGTGCCGAACTGCTGGGTTTGCTGGCCGGTGAGGCGCAGATGCAAAAACGCCTGGCGGCCCTGGCGCTGCAATCGGTGGAGCTGCCGGAAGGCACCCTGCGTGGGCACACTTACCATCATTCGTTGACCAGCACGGAGCTTGAGCCGATTGCCCGTGGGCACAGTCCCAATGGTGGGCGCGGGGCGGAGGCGGTTTTCCGGCAGGGGCGGATGACGGCTTCCTATGTGCACTTTTATTTCCCGTCGAATCCGCGAGCGATCGCCGGGCTGTTTGCGCCTGGCCTTGAGGCCGCCTTCGCGAGCAAGCCCGCTCCCACATTTGATCACCTGAACCCTGTGGGAGCGGGCTTGCTCGCGAAGAGGCCATGACCGACAACACTTTCTCCCAGGCCGAACGCGAGGCCATCTACCGCGCCATCGCCGAGCGCCGTGACATGCGCCATTTCAGCGGTGGTACGGTGGAGCCGGCTCTGTTGCGTCGGTTGCTGGAGGCTGCGCACCAGGCGCCCAGCGTCGGTCTGATGCAACCCTGGCGGTTCATCCGCATCAGCGATCGCGCCTTGCGCAGCGATATCCACCGGTTGGTGGAACAGGAGCGCATCCGCACCGCCGAGGCCTTGGGTGAGCGCAGCGATGCGTTCATGACGCTCAAGGTCGAAGGCATCAACGATTGCGCCGAGGTGTTGGTGGCGGCGTTGATGGATGACCGCGAGCGGCACATCTTCGGTCGCCGGACCTTGCCGGAAATGGACCTGGCCTCGCTGTCCTGCGCCATCCAGAACCTGTGGCTGGCCTCCCGCGCCGAGGGGCTGGGGATGGGCTGGGTATCGCTGTTCGAACCCCAGGCCCTGGCCGACCTGCTGGGCCTGCCCGCCGGGGCCAAGCCGCTGGCGATCCTCTGCCTGGGCCCGGTCGAAGGTTTTTACCCGGCGCCGATGCTCGCCCTGGAAGGTTGGGCGCAACCGCGTCCGCTCAATGAACTGTTGTATGAAAACCGTTGGGGAGTGAGCCCATGAGTGTGGCGTTGCTCAGTGCCGCCGCAGTGGCGCTGGATGCGCTGTGGGGCGAGCCCCGGCGCTGGCATCCGCTGGTGGCATTCGGCGGCTTTGCCGATCGCATCGAACAACGCTTCAACGCCGGCGGACGCGGCTGGCGCAGCCACGGGGTGACGGCGTGGGTGATCGCCGTGGTGCCGCTGACGCTGCTGGCCACGGCCCTGTCGTGGGCGCCGATGGTGGGCTGGTTGGTGGAGATCCTGGCGTTGTACTGTGCCCTCGGCCTGCGCAGCCTCGGTGAGCACGTCGAACCGGTGGCCCAGGCGTTGCGCAGCGGCGATCTTGACCAGGCGCGCCAGCGCGTCGGCTACCTGGTCAGCCGCGAAACCCGCGAGCTGGACGAAACCGCCGTGGCCCGCGCCGCCACCGAATCGGTCCTGGAAAACGGCAGCGACGCGGTGTTCGCCGCGCTGTTCTGGTTCGCCGTGGCCGGCGCGCCCGGTGTGGTGTTGTACCGGTTGAGCAATACCCTCGACGCCATGTGGGGCTATCGCAACGAACGCTTCGAGCGCTTCGGCTGGGCCGCCGCCAAGATCGATGATGGGCTCAACTACATTCCGGCGCGCCTGGTGGCGTTGACCTACGCGCTGCTCGGCAAGACCCGCCTGGCCCTCAAGTGCTGGCGCCGCCAGGGGCCCACCTGGGACAGCCCCAACGCCGGGCCGGTGATGGCCGCCGGGGCCGGTGCGCTGGGGGTCGAACTGGGCGGGGCGGCGGTTTACCACGGCGAACTGCACCAGCGTCCGCCGTTGGGTGAAGGCGTGCCGGCGAGTGCCGATTCCATTGATCGCGGCTGGCAATTGGTCCAGCGCGGCGTATGGTTGTGGTTGCTGATTCTCTGCCTGGGAGCTGAGTTTTATGCTTGAGCACGGCGGACGCTTGCGCAACGCGGCCCGGCAATACGGCATTGCCGAGGCCGATTGGCTCGATTTGTCCAGTGGCCTCGCGCCTTGGCCGTTCGACGTCCCGGCGATCCCCTTGCGGGCCTGGGCGCGCCTGCCGGAAACCGATGACGGCTTGGAACAGGCCGCCTGCGATTACTACGGCGCATTGGACGTGCTGCCGGTGGCCGGTTCGCAGATGGCCATCCAACTGTTGCCGCGCCTGCGTCGCAGCGGCAAGGTCGGCGTCTTGTCGCCGTGTTACGCCGAGCACGCCGAAGCCTGGCGCCGCAGTGGCTATATCGTGCGCGAAGTGTTGGAAACGGAAGTGGATTTCTTCCTCGACAGCCTCGACGTGCTGGTGGTGGTCAATCCGAACAACCCCACGGGCCTGAGCCTGGCGCCCGAGCGCTTGCTGGACTGGCATGCTCGCCTGGCCCAGCGCGGGGGCTGGCTGGTGGTGGATGAGGCCTTCATGGACGTCACGCCGGCGCTGAGCCTGGCCGCGCACACCCATCTGGTCGGGCTGATCGTCTTGCGTTCGTTCGGCAAGTTCTTTGGTCTGGCCGGGGTTCGCCTGGGCTTTGTATTGGCCGAGCGCCGCTTGCTCAGGTTGCTCGCCGAACAAGTCGGACCCTGGGTCGTCAGCGGGCCGACCCGGGTGCTGGGCCAGGCGTGCCTGCTGGACAGCGCTGCCCAGGTGTACCAGCGCCAACGCTGCGAAGCCACCAGCCAACGCTTGGCGTTGTTGCTCGAGCGGCACGGCTTCAAGCCTCAGGGCGGCTGCGGACTCTTCCAATGGTTGGTGACCGAACACGCCCAAGGGCTTCACGATTTCATGGCCCATCGCGGCATTCTCCTGCGCCTGTTCGTGACCACCAGCAGCCTGCGCTTCGGGCTGCCGGCCGACGACAGCGAATTCCTGCGCCTCGAACACGCCTTCGAGGCCTACGCCAAGGACACTCCATGACCACGTTGATGGTGCAAGGCACCACGTCCGATGCTGGCAAAAGTACCCTGGTCACGGCGTTGTGCCGGTGGGTCCGGCGCCAGGGCGTCAGCGTGGTGCCGTTCAAGCCGCAGAACATGGCGCTCAACAGCGCGGTGACGGCCGACGGCGGCGAGATCGGTCGGGCCCAGGCGGTGCAGGCCCAGGCCGCCGGCCTTGAGCCGCACACCGACATGAACCCGGTGCTGCTCAAGCCCAACAGCGACACCGGCGCCCAGGTGATCATCCATGGCCGCGCCGTCACCAGCATGAACGCCGTGGCCTACCACGATTACAAGGCCATCGCGATGCAGGCGGTGCTGGCTTCCCACGCGCGCTTGAGCGCGGCCTATCCGGTGGTGATGGTGGAAGGCGCCGGGTCCCCAGCCGAGATCAACCTGCGCGCCGGTGACATCGCCAACATGGGCTTTGCCGAGGCGGTGGACTGCCCGGTGCTGCTGATCGCCGATATCAATCGTGGCGGGGTGTTTGCTCATCTGGTGGGCACCCTGGAGTTGCTGTCCCCCAGCGAACAGGCGCGGGTCAAGGGCTTCGTCATCAACCGCTTTCGCGGCGACATCGCTTTGCTGCAACCGGGGCTGGACTGGCTGGAGGCGCGTACCGGCAAACCGGTGGTGGGGGTGTTGCCCTACGTGATGGACCTGCACCTGGAAGCCGAGGACGGCCTCGACCAGCGCCAGGCCGACAAGGCCGAACAGGTGCTCAAGGTGGTGGTGCCGGTGCTGCCACGCATCAGCAATCACACCGACTTCGATCCGCTGCGCCTGCACCCGCAGGTCGACCTGCAATTCATCGGCCCCGGCCAGGCGATCCCGCCGGCCGACCTGATCATCCTGCCGGGCTCGAAAAGCGTGCGCAGCGACCTGGCCTACCTGCGCGCCAACGGCTGGGAAACCGCGTTGCAGCGACACCTGCGCTACGGCGGCAAGCTGCTGGGCATTTGCGGCGGTTTGCAGATGCTTGGCGAGCAGGTCCACGATCCGTTGGGGCTCGAAGGCGCCGCCGGCTCCAGTGCCGGGCTGGGGCTGCTGGATTTTGAAACGACCCTGGAACACGAGAAGCAATTGCGCAATGTGCGTGGGCGACTGGCGCTGGAAGAGGCCGAGGTCGGTGGGTACGAGATCCATGCGGGCGTGACCACAGGCCCAGCGTTGGAACACCCGGCTGTGCAGTTGGATGATGGCCGTTGCGATGGTGCCCGGAGTCCGGATGGGCAGATTTTTGCTACCTACCTGCATGGGTTGTTCGAGTCCCCCGAAGCTAGCTGCGCGTTGTTGCGCTGGGCGGGGTTGCTGGATGTACAGGCGGTGGATTACCACGGGTTGCGCGAGCGGGACATCGAGCGCCTGGCGGACCTGGTGGAGCGGCATCTGGATGTTGGGGTGTTGCGTGAACTCTGTGGGATCTAGGGTGATTGTGAGGCCCCCATCGCGAGCAAGCTCGCTCCCACAATGGGACGGTGTTCACAATCTCCTGTGGGAGCGAGCTTGCTCGCGATGAGGCCAGCCGCCACGGCACCAATTTTGAAGGTAATGCACCATGCTCCAACTCATCCTGGGCGGCGCCCGCTCCGGCAAAAGCCGCCTGGCAGAAAAACTCGCCGCCGACAGCCAGTTGCCCGTGACCTACATCGCCACCAGCCAACCCCTGGACGGCGAGATGAACGCCCGTGTCGCCCAGCACCGTGCCCGGCGCCCGGCCGAATGGGCGCTGGTGGAAGAGCCCGTGGCCCTGGCCCGAGTGCTGCGAGAACACGCCGCGCCTGGCCGCTGCCTGCTGGTGGATTGCCTGACTCTGTGGCTGACCAACCTGCTGATGCTCGACGCCCCCGAATCATTGAATGCCGAGCGCGAAGCCTTGCTGGACAGCCTGGCCGCGCTGCCCGGTGAAATCATTTTTGTCAGCAACGAAACCGGCATGGGTGTCGTGCCGCTGGGCGAGTTGACTCGCCGTTATGTCGATGAAGCCGGTTGGCTGCATCAAGCCCTGGCCGAACGTTGTCAGCGCGTCGTGCTGACCGTCGCCGGCCTGCCCCTGACTCTCAAAGGTAGTGCGTTATGAATCACCGCTGGTGGCTGGACCCGTGTAAGCCCCTCGACACCCAGGCCCTGGAACAGGCCGCGGCGCGTCAGCAACAATTGACCAAGCCGGCCGGCTCCCTCGGGCAACTGGAAACGGTTGCGGTGCAATTGGCAGGGCTGCAAGGGCAGGTCAAGCCGAGGCTGGAGGCCGTGTCGATCGCGATTTTCGCCGGTGACCATGGCGTGGTGGCCGAAGGTGTGTCGGCGTTTCCCCAGGCCGTCACCGGGCAGATGCTGCTCAACTTCGTCAGCGGCGGCGCGGCGATCAGCGTCCTGGCGCGGCAGTTGGGGGCGGCGCTGGAAGTGGTGGACCTGGGCACCGTAACGCCGACGCTGGACTTGCCCGGTGTGCGTCATCTGCGCGTCGGGCCCGGCACGGCGAACTTCGTCCAGGGGCCGGCCATGACCGTGGCCCAGGGCGAGCTGGCGTTGCAGGCCGGACGCGACAGCGTGTTACGGGCCGTCGCCGCTGGCAGCCAGTTGTTCATCGGCGGTGAAATGGGCATCGGCAACACCACGGCCGCCAGTGCCCTGGCTTGCGCCTTGCTCGATTGCCCGGTGGCGCACCTGGTCGGCCCGGGCACGGGGTTGGACGTGGCCGGTGTCAATCGCAAGGCCCAGGTGATCGAACGTGCCCTGGCGTTGCACGCGGCCCAGTGCAACGACCCGTTGCAGACCCTGTTCAACCTCGGCGGTTTTGAAATCGCCGCCCTGGCCGGTGCGTACCTGGCCTGCGCCCAGCAGGGCGTCGCCGTGCTGGTGGACGGGTTCATTTGCAGCGTCGCCGCGTTGGTGGCGGTGCGCTTGAACCCTGAGTGCCGGCCATGGCTGCTGTTCAGCCATCGCGGCGCCGAGCCCGGACATCGCCATGTGCTGGAAACCCTCGGCGCCGAACCGCTGCTCGACCTCGGCCTGCGCCTGGGTGAGGGCAGTGGCGCGGCGTTGGCGGTGCCGTTGTTGCGCCTGGCCTGTGACCTGCACGGGCAGATGGCGACGTTTGCCGAAGCGGCCGTGGCGGACCGTCCGGCATGACCTTGCGCCTGGACCTGCTGCGCCATGGCGAAACCGAGTTGGGCGGCGGCCTGCGCGGCAGCCTCGACGACGCCCTGACCGCCAAGGGCTGGGCGCAGATGCATGCGGCGGTCGACACGGGCGGCCCGTGGGATCGGCTAGTGAGTTCGCCGCTGCAACGTTGCGCCCGTTTCGCCGAGCAGCTCGGTGCCCGCCTCGGCGTGCCGGTGCAATTGGATAAGGACTTGCAGGAACTGCATTTCGGCGCCTGGGAAGGGCGCAGCGCGGCGGCGTTGATGGACACCGATGCCGACGCCCTGGGCCGATTCTGGGCCGACCCCTACGGCTTCACGCCCCCCGATGGTGAGCCGGTGCTGGTGTTTTCCAGCCGGGTGCTGGCCGCCGTCGAACGCTTGCACAGCGCCTATGCCGGGCAGCGGGTCCTGCTGGTCAGCCACGGTGGCGTGATGCGCTTACTGCTGGCCCAGGCCCGGGGCCTTCCCCGCGAACAACTGCTCAATGTCGAAGTCGGCCACGGCGCGTTGTTCGCCCTGCGGGTGACGTCCGGCCCGACCTTGACGGAAGAGGCCTGAGTCGATGCTGCCGTTCTGGATCGCCCTGCAATTTCTCAGCAGCCTGCCAGTGCGCCTGCCGGGCATGCCCGAGCCTGAACAACTGGGCCGCTCATTGCTGTTCTATCCGTTGGTAGGGTTGTTGTTCGGCGGCCTGCTCTGGTTGCTCGACGCGCTGTTGGCCGGGTCGCCTGCGCTGCTTCACGCCGCGCTGCTGCTGACCGCTTGGGTCCTGCTCAGTGGTGGCCTGCACCTCGACGGCCTGGCCGACAGCGCCGATGCCTGGCTCGGCGGCTTCGGCGACCGCGAACGCACCTTGCTGATCATGAAAGACCCGCGCAGCGGACCGATCGCCGTCATCACCCTGGTGTTGGTGCTGCTGCTCAAATTCACCGCGCTGCTGGCGCTCATCGAGCAAGGCCAGTCCCTGGCGCTGCTCATCGTCCCGGTACTGGGGCGCGGCGCGTTGCTCGCTCTGTTTCTGACCACTCCTTACGTGCGTGCCGGTGGGTTGGGGCAGGCGTTGGCCGATCATCTGCCTCGGCGCGCTGGATGGCGGGTGTTAGCTGGATGTGCGCTGGGTTGCATGCTGGTGGCGGGGGGGAGTGGGATACTCGGGCTGGTGGTTGCCTTGGGGGTGTTTGTTGGCTTGCGGCGGATGATGCTGCGCAGGCTCGGGGGATGTACCGGGGATACGGCTGGGGCGCTACTTGAATTGCTGGAGATGGCGGTGTTGGTCGCAATTGTGTTGGGCTGACAGGGGCTACGAGAACACTGTGCGTAAGAACACCTGTCAACTCTGACAGTTTCGTCGTGATCGAAAAAAGCGCTTACTTCGTTCCAGTGCAGAACGACGGGAGGCGTCTGGGCAGTGCCCACTAATAATCGGTCTGCTTTTCGAACTGAAGCGCCATGGGTGTCCATGGCACAAAGTATGAATACGGAGAGCGAGAACATGGCTGATTCAGATAAAAAAGAGCAGTCGGCGTCATCAAATGAGAGCGGAGCCGGCGGGCCCGCGCCGTTTGTGGTACAGGATCCGGTTGTGGAGCCTCCTCCGTTAGGGGGGTTGCCACTAGGGCTTATCCGCAGGTCAGACCTGGATAACGGTCTGACGACAACAATCCAGACTTGGGGCAACGAGATACCGAACGGGTATACGGAATATTTCCGGCTGCAGATTGCAAGAGGGACGAGTAGCGAGTGGGATTTGGTACAGGAGCATCAGTTCACAGGGGGCGCTAACTGGGTGCCGCTGGTGTTCACTATCCCCAGTGCTTTCCTGTTGGACCCGGAGCACGAAGGCACTTTCAGTCTGCGCTACGAGCACGAGAACTTAGGCGGGGTCTTAGATTGGTCTGGACGCGCTTACATCCACATCGATAAGACTCCTCCAGGCGGTACGCTTCCTCCAGACCCAATGACATTCACATTCGTGCCGCCTGTTACCGATGATACGTTTGGCACGGATGACTATCTGGAAGCGACAATACCTCCCTGGACTGGCGATCAAAAGGACGTGTTAATCGCGTTCGGCTGGATAAAAGGAGAATTGCCCGAAGACCCTGCTGATATCGACCTTATCGTTCAGCCTATTGATCCTGCGGTCAGCAGGGTAATACAGATTCCCAAGAGCAAGTTCATCGAGGCCGGGGACGGCAGGTGTTGCGGTGGCTATGTACTGATCGACAAGGCCGGTAACCCTAGCCCTCTGTCGAAATATGAACTCATCTCGGTTGCGCTCGATCCGTGGCCTGTTCCACCATTGGACGAGCCCACGGCTGCGGATGCCACGGGCGGAGAGCTCATTCGTTCGGATGTTGTCGATGGGAACGTGCTGGTCAATGTGCCTTATGTCGACAAGGGCAAGAACACCGATATCGTTGTCGTCAAATGGAACACTAAGGAAATCACTCCGGGTACGCCTTTAGGGAGCAACCCTGCGAGCGGGACCAACATCCCCGTGCCCTGGTCGACTATCTGGGAAGAATACGGCAGCACTACGACTGGCGTGGTGCCCACACCACTGTCCTACACGGTATTTCGAGGGGTAGAGCCCTTCCCATCAGATGTAGCAACCGTACGGTGCAACTTCTCCACCACCGGGCCGGAAGACCCGGATCCGGAACCTGGCAACGATCTATTGGAGCCGGTCACGGTGGTAGGGCTCTCGGGCGTTGACAATGTGCTGGTGCCTAGCGACGAAGATCAAGATATCTTCGCCTATATCAAACTGGTTGCACCGCTGGTCGATGATGACACTTATCAAGTCCTATGGAATGGCACTCCCATCGGCCCCCCCTATGTGATCGATGTCAATAATGATTCGGCTGGGGACGTCATTGAGATTCCACTCGATTGGGACATCATCCGCCTAGAAGGCCCCAGCGCGACCATGCCGGTCTGGTACGAGTTAACCAACGCGAGCCACGTCAACCCGGGAGAGCCGAAGGAACGCACCCCAGTCCAGATTGACTTCCTGGTTAACCAACTGCCGCCGGCCATCCCTCAGCATGTGCATCCAACCAATGGCTTTGTGAACTGTGATTCATTGCGCTGGAATGCGGCTGGAACAAGCTACGGCATCGAATATCTGATTCCGCCGAGTCCCTATCTGAAGGTAGGCGACGATGTTGCAGTGGAATGGAACGGTTATACGAACTTTGCGAACCCGGTGCTGGTACCTGGCACAAATAAAACCCAGACGTTCACCAATATCACCGAGGAACAGGCCACTAACGGGATTATCTGGCTCATCGAACCTTATGCCACCCATCTCCTGCCTGTCTGGCAGAGCACTTCCCAGATAGGAAAAGGCGAAGTGAGCTATACGATTCCAGGGAAACCCGTTGTAGCAACGCCTACGGATGACAGGATAGTGTTATCGCAGGGCGAAGGTACCTGCAACGTCCCAACGAGGCCGACCCCTTGAGATGCAGTTATCCAAGTAATGCCAGTCACCCAGACCAGGACGTCTGGGTGATTGGCATCAGGAAAAGTTAGGCTCGTTCCTAAGATTGGCGTCATCGGTTGTGCAGATAAATTCAGAAAAGTCCTACATACCACGGAATCGACGATCTGTAGCCTGCGCGGCCTTCTGTATCCCAATCGCCACAGGGTGCCTGTATGTCCACGCCTAGATCTTTCACGCTGCGTCCGTTGCTCCGAGCCTTGAAGCTGTTGTCCATCCCACCTCTGGTGCTATTCGCAGAGGTAGGGTACGGGCGGGTCCTCATTCCGGGTGAAGTCGTGGATATCGACAGCACCACCGTAACCGATAACTATGTCTTGAATGGCGAGTCGACATTGAACGCCAATGGCGCCCAGACTCGCGATATTACCGTCAACAATTCCACCCTGAACCTCGACGGTACCAGCGTCCAGGCAACGAGCGCCAATGGCGTTCAACTGAACGCCGGTCGTGCAAACATCAGCAGCAGTCAGATCACCAGCGACCGGATCGGTCTGGCAGTCAGTCGCGACTCCGCAGCTACTCAGGGATCCACCGCGACGGTGAGCGACAGCACCATCATCGGCGCAACGACCGGTGTTTCGGTCACCGGCCTGAGTGAGCTGACACTGGTGCGCTCAACCGTGAAGGGCTCGGGCGCCAATGCCGCCGGCCTGCGGCTGTTCGGCGGAACCGCCACGGTCAGCGACAGCACTATCTCCGGTGCAAGGAACGGTATTGAAATCGGTGGTGATGCCAGCGTGAGCGAACCCTCCACGTTGAACCTGGACGGCACCCATGTCGAAGGCCTGAATGGTTCGGCCATCGTCGTCGATACCTTGGGGTTGGGGGCAAGCGCCGCCAATATCTCAGTGGTCAACGGCTCCACGCTGTCGGCCAGCAATGGCATTCTGATGGACGTTCGCCGTGGCGCCGAGGGCAATTTGGGCGTCAGCGGCAGCACGCTGGTGGGCGATATCGTCGCGGACGACAGCAGTACCGCCAATGTGCTTCTGGAAAATGCCGCGACCCTGACCGGGAACCTGCAGAACGTGAAGGACCTGGGCATCAACAGCAACGCTCGTTGGGTCATGGTCGGTGACGGCGAGGTCAAGAACCTGGTCATGAATGGCGGCGCCATCCAGTTCGGCAATCCGGGCGAATTCTTCAAGTTGAACGTAGAGACCCTGTCCGGCGATGGCGGCACGTTCTACATGCACACCGATTTCAAGACCGGTCAGGTCGACACCCTGACGGTGGCCGGCAACGCCACCGGCGACCACACCATCGCCATGGACTCCAGCGGTTCCGAACCGGTGGGTGCCGGGGCGATCCCGGTGGTCCATATCGGCGGCGGCGACGCGACCTTCACCCTGGCTGGTGGCGAAGTGGACCTGGGGGCCTATTCATACGACCTGATCCAGCAGGGCAGCAACGACTGGTACCTCAACACCGCCTCGCGCACGATCAGCCCCGGTACCCGTTCGGTCATTGCGCTGTCCAACGCCATGCCGACCGCCTGGTATGGCGAACTCAGCACCTTGCGCAGCCGTATGGGTGAAGTGCGCATGGATCATGGCAAGGCCGGCGGCTGGATTCGTGCCTACGGTAACAAGTTCAATGTCAGCGAAAGTGCCGGCGTCGCCTACAAGCAGGTCCAGCAGGGCTTGTCGTTTGGTGCGGATGCGCCGTTGCCGGTGGGTGACGGACAATGGCTGGTGGGCGTGCTGGGTGGCTACAGCAAATCTGACCTGGACATGAGCCGAGGTACCAGCGCAACGATCGACAGCTACTACCTCGGTGCCTACACCACCTGGCTGGATGAGCAGAGCGGCTACTACTTCGACGGTGTGCTCAAATTCAACCGGTTCCAGAACGAGTCTGACGTGCAACTGAGCGACGGCAAGAAAACCAAGGGTGACTACGCCAGCAATGCCGTCGGGACCTCCCTGGAGTTCGGTCGTCATTTCAAGCTGGCTGACGACTATTTCGTCGAGCCGTTTACCCAATTGTCCGGCGTGATCATCCAGGGCAAGGACTATGAGCTGGATAACGGTCTCTCGGCAGAAGGCAGTCGCACGCACTCGCTGATGGCCAAGGCGGGCGCGACCGTCGGGCGAAACTTCACCTGGGATGACAAGACCGTGCAGCCGTACTTGCGCGCCGCGTATGTGCACGAGTTTGCCAACAATAACGACGTGAAGGTCAACGACAACACGTTCAATAACGACCTGTCGGGATCCCGGGGTGAGCTGGGCGCAGGCGTTGCCATGACACTGACCGACAAGGTCTCGATTCATGCCGATTTCGATTACAGCAACGGCAACAAGATCGAACAACCGTGGGGTGCCAACGTGGGCGTGCGCTATCTCTGGTAGTGCTCGCTGAGCAGGCAAGCATGTCGGACGCCGTTCCGGCATCGTCCCTTCGCGGCATTCGAGTGTTCATCAGGATTTTGCCTCCCGGCCATGTCCAGGGGGCTGATAATCAGCAAAGGAGAACATGAAAATGTCATCGACCAAGTCCGACTTGCTCCCTCCTACCATGACGGCCCCTTGGACACGGCCGATGCCTTTGGCGGATGTTCCCGGTGGCGAGCACAACCTGCTGCATCGTTCAGCCTGGAGCGACCCGGCCAACCCTTTGAGGGTCGAATTCAAACCCTGGTATGACGACCCCCCGCCAGCGGGAACCGAGCGAGTCGATGTTTTTCTGAACGATGATGAAAGCAATATCATAGGGTCCGACCAGTGGACCTTGCCTATGGATCCGGGCGATTACTTCGTCGAGATCAGTGCCGACAGATTACCTTCCGGCGAGCATACCCTCAGCTTCATCATGACCAACTTCGCTGACGTGTCGGCGCGATCATTTCCCTTCACCGTGACCGTCGATAAGTCCCCACCAGTGCTGGCTTCTGACAGCAAATTGGTTTTCCCTCCCGAAGTCCTGCCTCCCAACAAGCTCACCGCCCGCTACCTGGAACAGAACGGCGATGCAGTAACAGCTGCTTTACCCCGATATACCGACCCTCGACCCTGGGATCGAATTACCTGGTTCTGGGGCAACAGCCCGGGCACCCAGGATCAGGGTGGCATCGTCGAACTCACCGACCAGAACTACGCTGATCCCGTAGTGATCACGATCCAGGCGGATCTGATACAGAATCGGGGCGATGGCTGGCGCTACGTGTGGTATCAGGCGCAGGATCGTGCAGGCAACCTGAGCCTGCGTTCCGAGCCGGTCGAGCTCGATGTGGCCGCCACGCCTATCCCGCGCACCTTGCCGCCTTCTTCGGTCAAGCAAGCCCAGGGTGGCGCCTCGAGTGGCGTATTGAAACCGCTCGATGCGGTCAATGGCGTGACGGTCGTCATTCCGCCAGAGGCGGTCATCTACGATGGGGAGGGCGTGTTCGTACAGTGGGCCGAGCCGGGTACGGTCGGCGCATTTCGTACCGACATTCCGGACCCAGCAGGGTCGCGGGACTACAAGATCCCCAAAGACAAGATCGCTCAACACCTGGGCAAGACAATCCCGGTGAACTATGAAGTGTTCGAGCCCGGCATTGTCGAGCCGCACAGGTCGAACACCTACAGTTTGCGCTTCGAGGAGTTGACAGGCTTGCCTACGGTGCAATGCGACAAGGTTTCGGGCGGCAAGTTGAGCCTGGCGAGCATTGCAAATGGAGGGTATGCCAATTTCACCCTTGAACGCTGGAGCTTCATGGCCACCGACCAGTTCCTGACGATCGAGGTCAGGGGGGTGGACAGCAGCAATCAGCTGGTGAGGATTCCGGTGCTGACGGAATTCCCGGTGCCGGAGGTGACCCAGACCCTACCCGCCGGGCGAATCTCGAAGACCGACCTGCAACGTCTGAAGATCGGCAATGCGCTGGACGTGCGGGTGAGTGTGAGTTTCGATGCCAAGCAGACCTGGAAGACTTTTCCGACGTTGACGCCGACGTTGATTACTTGAGGTTTCGGATCGGAGGATGCCCAAGACTTCGGCGGCAAAACATTGTTTTGTCACCGAAGTCCATAGGATGGGGTTTATTGGCGCACAGGTGTCTTAGTTGCCACGCCGTGAAGGAACTTCCACGCTCTGGGCTGTTGAGATATTGGGATATGACGGTTAAATCCCCACGCATTAGCTTTGTTCCTTATTACTTGCACATAGCGCTCCGCATCCACTGTTACGTATGGGTACCTGTTGCCTGGGGTGGCGCCAGCACTTCTAGTATTGATAAGTCTTGGTCTAGGAATTGTGAGAGCTGGAGCGTTTGTCGGAACAGCAGCTGGAGCCGCAGATGGAGCCGTTGGCGAACGTGCAGGTGTTGCTTGCGGAGTGGCTCGCGCTACAGGTTTTGCGTTGACCATGTTCGATGATTGGGTAAACCTATTGGGTACTAACCCGCTGACAGGTTTGGTCTTAGCAACGGCGCCAGTTGCTTTTCCGTATATCGACTTAAGTCCTTTGTAAGCACCTTGGACAACAAAGGGGGCGGATGCAACCAATGCTGCATACCCCAGATATTGTCCCCATTTACCCGCTTCCTCATTCTGATTGGCGACTGCCACCGCACTGGAGATTGTCGAGCCGGCTGTGAGTGCGGTTGCAGTCAGCGCCAGGACGAACGCAACGGAGGCGGGGCCTGAAGCGCCCAATGTGGCAACAGTCGTAATGGCCCCAACGACAACAAACACGGCTCCGATTGCCACGGAAATCCAGCCTTCCAAGCTGCTACCGCTCGACGGCAGGGGAGTATCCTCGTCCGACCGTCGCAACCTGCCACTCCAGCCGATCGCCTCGTGCCCGGTGGGGTCACGCAGGGCAATCGGGTTGCCCAGGCAGTAGGTATAAGGATTGACCCCGCCGCTGCCAAACGGGCTGAGGGAGTCCGGACTGTGGAAGCGCATCAGGTTCGGGTTGTAGGCCCTGTAACCCTGGCCGAGCATGTACCAGCCATTGGCTTGTTCCCGGATTTCACCGTTGAACGCCAGCAGGCTTCTCAGGGGGTCGTCACTGTGGCGTTCCCCGTACGCGTTGTAGACGGCTGTGCGTAGGTCGCGTTGCTGGCTTTCACCGATGACACTTTGGCTCGGGTCGGTGAGCAACAGCAAGGTCTGTGAGTCGTCGGCGGCCTGTTGCCCCAAGGGGCCGTCGGTGTGATAGAGAAAGTGGGTCTGCTGGCCGTCCTGGTCGACACTGCTCAGCTGTTCGTCCTGATAGAAGCGCAGGACTTCACTTTCATTGCCTTGTTTCGACGTGAGCAAATGATCATGACTGTCGTAACGGTACTGGCTCACGACCTGGCCCGCGGAGCTTTCGACATCCACCAGGCGGCTCTGGCTGTCATAGATCAAGCGTTGACCGCGCTCGTCGTTGAGTTGGCAACCGTTGGGGTCGTAGCTGAAAGTCGGATTCCCGGTCGCTCTTGCCGGCGTGTACGTGATGCCCTGTAGCTGGCAGGGGTTATCGTCTGCGTAGGTGAATATTGCCCGTTCGGTTGAAGCATCGGCGAATGTCGTCAGGACGAGCTTGATATTGTCCAAGGCATCGAACGCGAAGACTTGTCTGATGATCTCCCTCCCTTCGTTGTCCCTGGGTAACGTGGTGCCCTCGCACTCGTGTTTGACCAGTCGCCCACGGGGGTCATAGCCAAACGTCTCCTTGAGCAGGTTGACCCCGTCCTGCTGCAGGTGCCGACTTTCCAACAAGCCGTCGACCTGCCAGGTTTGCGTCTGAGTGTAGGGTGGCAATTGGTTCAAGGTCAGCGTGCGCAGTACTTCACGACCTTGATCGTCATACTGTAATTGCGTCACCAGCGTGCTGTCCGCCGCCACGTCCGTCGTGGTGGTGCAAAAGAGCTGGCCCATGCTGTTATATTCGAACGCGGAGTGGAGTTGGCCCTGGCTGATGTTACTCACTCGCCCGGCTTCGTCGTAGTCATAGACGGTGTCCAGCCCGGCGCTATGCGCTTGTTTCAATTCGGTGCGCTTGAGCGGACGGCCTTGCATGGAACTCGCATGCAGGGTCTCCCAGGCAGTGTTTCGATTGTCGACCCAGCGCTCGACGCGCAATTGATTGGAGGTGTTGTATTCGTATTCGCGGCGCCCCTGTTCGTTACGTGCCTGGGTCAGGCGCGAGCTGACCGAATGATAGGTGAAGCCAGTGTTTTCATCCGGAGCGCTACTGCTGATGGGCTGGTCGGTGAGGGCCAGATTGTAGTTGTACTCGATGGTATCGTTAGCTGGCGTGATCCTGGTCTTCACCTGCATCTGGCCAGCGTCATAAGTGTAGCGCTCCGTGCGCGTGCCGATCGTAGTCCGGGTCAGGCGTCCCAAGCCATCGAACGCCTGGGTGCCCACGCTTGTTTCGTCTGCGCCATCACCGCTGACGCGCAGGTCCACCGGCAACTCCAAGGTGCTGTGGGCTGCATAGGTGCGCTTGACGATACTGTCGTCGGGCAGCGTGCTGCTGATCAGGCGCGACCAGGCGTCATAGACGAATTCAGTGGTGTATTTCGCGGCATCCGTGTGTTGGGTGCAGCGGCCCAGACCGTCGTAGAGGTAGGTTTCGGTCGCCATTTCCTCCTCGGCTGCATCCAGGGTCTGGACCTGCGTGGGCTTGCCGAATGGGTTGAGCCAGGTCTCGCTCAGGCCGCTTATCATGGGGGATGGTCCGGGGCTCTGGATCCAGTTGCGCTGGATCGGTCCCTGGGACTCCGGTGTTCCGATCGGGTCCAGGCTTTGATGGACCTCGACTCCGTCGGGACCCACCACGTAGCTTTGCTGTGCCCAGTCGTCATAGTAGAACGTGCTCTTGAGCGCCCGCGATTCTCCGTCCAGCCAGTCATACTCGGTTTCTTCAGCCAACTCTCCCCAGGCGTTATAAATGGCCGCATAGGTTTGGCGGATCCTGCTCGAGTCGGCGCTATCGAGATGATCGCTCTCTTGGAAAATCAAACGGCCCAATCCATCGAGCACGCTGCGTGTCTTGATTCTCCTGGCGTCGATGCTCACATGCTCCGCCTGTTGCCCACGCGTGGAGCTGAGGATGTATTCATAATCGCGGGCGGCCGTGAAGGCAGTGTTCGGGGCGACGACTTCCCTCGTCACTCGATTCAGGATGTCATAGTAATAATGGGTTTCCACGCCGTCTTCGTGAGTCGATAATTCTTGCGAAGTGAGCCGCGAATTTTGTCGGACGATGGTTTTGCTAGCGTCATCGAACATCGTGCTCAGCGTTTCCGTGGTTTGCAGGACGGGTACGCCGAACTGAGGGCTGTCGAATTTACTGTAGTCATAATCGATACGGGTGGAATAGCCATTCAAGGTCGTCGTCTGACAGCAAACGTGCCCATGCAGGAACGTATCGGTCGAGTCGTCGATATGCTCGAAGAGCGTTTTTTCCAGCTCGGTTTCGGTGGTCCCGAACTGCACCAGCGTCTGGCTTTCGAGCGTGAGCCATTTCTTTAACGGTAGGTCTTTCGAAGTGCTGTCGCCTACTTGCGACAACTCTTTATAGCGATAACGAGTACTCAGCGTCGGGGCTTGGCCATTAGGTGACGGAGGGGGGGTAACGGTTTGTTCCTTGAGGTTGCGTACAAAACCCTCGGGGTCGGCTGGACAGCCATCGTCACCCAAGGCGGAGTACCAGATGTTGGTTTCAATAACGCCGTCGGCTCGGACCTTCACCCGCAGGTTGCCAAACGTGTCATAAGTGTTGCTGACGGTTTCGCTGCGCCGGCGGTTCGGGTTGTTGAGCAGCGACCAGCTAGTTTTCACTGTCTTGGGTAGTTGGCAGTATTTGGGTTGCTGATCGAACTCGGCGTTCGGCGTCAGGTAATACGTGGTTTCGACCGTCTCGACATTATTGTTCTGAGTAGTCGTTTCGCGGGTCAGCAAATGGAACTGGTTGAACTTGCGCTCGATTTTTCGCACCGGACGCGGTTCCGGTTCCGCGTCACCCTGGACCCACAGGGTTTCGATGCATACGTATTCGTAGGTGCCAATATATTTGTAGAGATTGTCCAGGCCGTTATCTTCCCAGGACATGCGCAGGCCGCCGCCCAGGAAATTCTTCTCGCTTTCCCCGGGGTCTTCACTTTTGTAGGTGTAACGGACATCGACCTGCGGCTGGTCGAAGCCCGGGTCAGTGAGGTGCCGGGTCACCCGGGGCAACGGTGTGCGGCCGCTGTTGTCCGGGAACTGGTGGCCGTCGTCCTGATAAAAGATTTCCTCCCGTCCGCCGGTGGGCGTTTCCACCCAGGTAATGCACAGATGATCGCGGATACGGCTGTAGCCAAAACGCCAGGATGCTTCGTTTTCGGTCGGCAGGCTGATGCGGCTGACATATTTATCGGAACCTTCCAAAGTCATGGCAAAGCGCCCCAGCGGGGCACTATCGGGGCCGGCCAACGGCTGCAACAATACTTCAATGAACGTGCTCTCACGGTTGACCGTCAGCAGGGTCTGCTCCGCGTCATCCTTGACCCATGCCAGTATCTGGTAAGTGCCGCTAAACGGCGCGTAGCCGAGCGTGACCTTGTGCCCGACGGGTGAGCGAATCTCAACGGGCAAGGCCACCGCGTTCTGTGAACTGCCCATCACTTCGAGTATCTCGACCAGGCCGGACTTATGTACGACCCGGTAATGGCTGTCGTCCTCTTGGTAGAAATGAAAACTGTCGAGTTTTTTTTCCTTCATCACCAGCTGACCGCTGTCGGTGTCGCTGCCGGTGACCTTGAAGGTCTCCCCCGTGCTCAGGGCCAGGACCTGATTGGCGGGGGTGTATTGCGACAACTGCAGATTCCAGCCAAAACCGTAGCCACTGTCTTCGGTATTCAGCGAGCTGTACGCCAGCGCCAAGGCAAAACCCGGGCCGCGTAAATCATTGGTTTGGACTTCGGGGAAGTTAATCGATATCGAGTAGAGACCGGTGCGAGGATCCACACCATTCTTTACAGAGCTCATGAAGTTAAGCGCATTGGAATGCAGCGAGCTGGCGACGGACATTGATATGCACCTCATCGAGGATAATAAAAAAATCGCCGGTCACAATGCAGTCGGACATAAACAATGCCAGCGCCGACTACCGCTGACAGCGGACTCCAGGGAATAAATACCGACTTGGGGCAAGTACAGTAACAGCTCGAATAACGCCCGGTAACCTAACAGTTCTGATAGTAGGCAGATCGATGGGCCAGGCGTAAAACGAAGAAAACACGATTGATGCGACAGCGAAGTACCTGGCCATCATCCATACAGACTTGTCGCTTGTCGGAGTTCAAATGGTGGGTAAACAATCCGGGGTGTTGCTGCCTGTTGCGCAATTCAAGGAATCCCATGATTGCGAGGTGGACCTGTCGTTGATAGTGGGTACTGGTGCGACCGTGGTAGCGCCGCCTTACCAGGCGATGTCGGTCGGCGACAAGGTGAGGCTCAGACTGAAAAGATTTTTTGATGACGGTTTTCCGTGGGAGGACTATACCGGCGAAAAAGTCTTGGCCCGACCCGACATCGGGCGACCCGTGCAATGGACAGTGCCCCTCAGCGAGCTGCAAATCATTGAAGATGGCTCCGCGCTGATGAGCTACAGCATCGTCTACGCCAACCCGACAGTGCCCACCGAATCGCAGGAACAGGCGCTGCGTATCGTTACGCCACAGGCCCCGTTGTTGCCGGCACCTCGAGTCAAGGATTTTACCGGCGACATGCTGGACCCCGAGGCGTACCCCAATGGCCTGGTGTTGGTCATCGAGGTGTACCCCGGCATTCAGGTGGACGATGACGTGGTGTTGTACGCCTGGGGTGATCCACGGGCCGTGAAGACGGTGCGCGTCGATCAGTCAACGATCGATAGCCAGTTACTCGAACTCAGCGTTGACTATGACTGGCTGACGGCCAACAACGGCAAAACAGTGGAACTGATCTATCAGTCTGCCCGAGAGGGAAATGCCGGCACATCCATGCCGTTGTCACTGATGTTACGCAAGCCCCTGCATCTGCCACACCCCATTATCGATCGTGTGGTATGGGACGGCGAGGACGACGAATATCGAGGTTATCTCCTGGCCGCATCCCTCACGGGCGGAGTTGATATCGACGTCCCGGAAGAGGCGGTGATCGGTATCGACGACCAGGTTCAAATGCACTGGGAGGGCTATGGCAATACCGGCAGCCATATCGCTGATCCTACGGCTGGTAACCCGAGGCGTTTCAAAATTCCCCCGCGCGCTGTGCCGGCGAACATGGGCAAACGCCTGGACGTATTTTATAAAGTCACACCACCGGGAGAACAGCCGTATACATCCGGGGTTTTCGACCTGGAGATCAAGGACGTCGAGAGCGGATGGCCGGTTCTGCAGATCGACTCCCCGCCTTCTTCGGGAAATAAAATCTCCTTGGCTGCAGTAACGGAGGATGGTGGCGTGACCTTTCGCTTGGGGTCATGGACGTTCATGGTACCGGGCCAACGGGTGAAGATATCTGCCGATGGAGTTCTGCCTGGAGGCGGAAAAGAAGAGATAGAGCTGCGCGCAGGTGATGAGGAATTTGTCACCCCGGATGAATATAACGCAGGCAAGTTGTTCGCGACGCTGCCGCGTTCCTTTCTTGAAAGATTACAACTTGGTAACCAGTTCGATGTGTTCGTCATGACCAGTTTTGACGAGGGTTTTTCCTATAAAAGCTTTCCCTTGATATCCCCGCAGCTGATTGAATAGCGCGGCGGGTTGTTACTCAATTGAATGAGGACGGGATTATGTCAGGTAATTCGCTCGATTCGTTGCTCGTCTGGATGAAAGAGACTTCACGGTTGCTCGGCTGGGGGATGATTGTTGCCCTGGAACGGAACAAGGCGAATTTGTTGATGCGTCAGGAATATATACGTCGCTTCGACAGCGGAAGCTATTTACCCCCGATAAGGGGAGAGGTGCCGATTATCGACAATCAATGGATGGAACTTATCGATGACTTTGTTATGGATGTTCCGTTGCTGTCGTTCGAAAATGCCGACCTGAATGATTCCAAAGCCATGTTGTCCATGGCTGTCGTAGGCGGGAGCCAATTGACGTTAAAACGAGAGAGCGTCGGTTGGAAGGCGCAAAAAGTAGATGAGATCGATCCGCTGCAAGGGCCGAAGTTGTTTTTGGATTTACTGCTTAATCAGGTGCCGGGCGATGTGGATGACGACGGGCGCATCATACTGGATTTAAGCAAGAGCGATCAGTTCAGATTGACCTTTGGCCAAACGGCAGAAGAACAGCGATTGGGCGGAAACTTTTTCCGGGACTTATTCAACGAACTGCCCGCGGAACAACGTATTTGGCCGTTGGGCCGGATCGAGCGTGGAACCAGCGAACTGATGCGGCCGCAGTCATTTGCTCTGCGTACCCAGGCGAGCGGAATGGCGGCCCGGGACCCTCGCTCATCCGAGCACGGCAACGGCGCTATTCTGGCTCTTGTGCGTATGGAGGGTAGCGAGGAAGGTGACTACCCCGGAACGAATTTCAAATATTTGATTCCAGACGATGCTGGTAAGGACTACTCGGCTACAGTGTTATTTGACTGGAAACGATTATCGCCCATCCTGGGGTGGCAGCAAAAGCTGATTGACGCTGTGAAGCAATTATTTGGCACTGATGACCTGGAATATGTCTATAACGATAATCGGCTTGAATCAGTGACCGTAAAAAGTGGGAATATCAGTGTTGGTGCAGATGCCGAGTATGTGTATAACCTGGTGGCCATGGACAGGCCGGTCGTTGTGACTGTGAAGCGAAAAGTCTCCTCCGTTTATGCAAATGGCACTCAACCCTTTACATTGACTTTTGATCTGCGTGGGGCTTCCATGCGTTGGGAGTCGGAGTGTGTCGAAGATCTTAAGATGTACTACGATGGGGCTGGGCCTTTTGATATTGGGATGTCTGTACTCTACAAATTGGAGGCTGCATTTGAGTTGGTGGATGTCACCGACAGCAATGGCGCTATGGAGCCAGTCCTGAAACCTGTCGTTTTCGATCTGTCCGTAGAGCCATTACCTAAAGAACCAACTGGGCAGGGAAATGCTGCTCCTGGAGCGGGCAAAGATATTGCAGATCTACTGATCGCTCTGGTAGTCGTAATCTTGGTAAAGGCACTTGAAACGCTGCACTCAAGCGCAGGTATAGCCTTAGTCCGGGCTGCACTATACCTCCAGTTTCGTTTACAGATCTCGGTCAAACCTCTTATCGAATCCATTATCAAGATGAATTTCGGGCGGGCAATAGAACCCATCCATATCCGCTCGCCTAACGATATCGGTTACTTCGGTCGTATTGATCCCACCCGGACTTCTTTCGTCATCAGCCCGATGCAACCGCTGATGCCGCAGGGTGCAAGACAGCAGTTCAGTACCGCGCCTATTGTTAGCGGGGTGCTGTGGGCAGTGGAAAACCTGCTCAAAGGCGCTGACGACCCTGGGACCATCAGCACCGCCGGGATGTACCAAGCGCCCCCGGCTGCCTCGATCGAGGGGCGTTTCAAACGGGTGCGGATCACGGCGACCGACCCTGTTTCGGGCTACTACAGTTCAGCCCTGGTGACCGTATTGGTCAACGAACTGTCTGTCCATCCTTTGATCCAGATCTGCGACGTCGGCAGCAGCGTCGAGTTGGCCGCAGGCGCCCTGGGTGGCGGCGAACTGATCTGGTCGATCAAGAACCCTGTCGCCAACGAAAGTGGCGAGGTGCTGCCCAGCGATAAACCCGAGGGTGATCATACCTATCATCATGGCCCGGTTGTCCCGGATAGAACCTATGTCGTCGATGAAATAGAAGTCAAAAACACCCGGACCAACCAGACCCGATCCGTTCACGTCCTGGCGCTGCAAGGTACACCCGGCGCGACGGTCAAGATTGTCAGCACAGACCTCGCCCTGGGACAGGTCAAACTGGAGGGTATTGTGAATAACAAGCCCAAGGAGAAGGCTGTGTGGGAGCTTCCATTGGGTGGACCTGGTTCCATCGATTCAACGGGGTTGTACCAGGCCGACCCCGCGGCCACTGAACGATTCGTGCTGATTTTCACTGTGGTCGATGATCCGGATTGGGGCAAATTCGAAGGCCACCTGATCTTGCCACTGCCTTTGATTGAGCTCCCAGAGCTCCTTCAGGTTTGAACCATGAACGTGGTGATGCAGGAGCTGCTAAGTGCCGGTCGATAACTATTAACAACCAAGATGACTCGGCGCTCCTAACAGTTCTGATAGTGGTCAGGCCGATCAACAAGGCGTAAAACAAAGAAAACCTGATTGAAAAGTTAACGAGGTCGTGATTATGTCAACTAACTCTCTCGAGGCGTTGCTCGCCTGGATGAAAGATACTTCGCGACTGTTCGGTTGGGGGATGATTGTCGCCCTGGAACGGAACAAGGCGAATCTATTGATGCGCCAGGAATATATACGTCGGTTCGATAGTGGAAGCTATTTACCTCCGATCAGGGGCGAGGTGCCGATCATCGAAAATCGCTGGATGGAGTTCATCAATGACTTCGTGATGGATGTTCCGTTACTGTCCTTTGAAAATGCCGACCTGAATAATTCCAAGGCCATGCTCACCATGTCGGTAATAGGTGGCAGCCAATTAACGCTAAAAAAGGAAAGTGTTGGCTGGAAGGCTGAAAAAGTGGATGAAATAGATCCGCTGCAGGGGCCGAAATTATATCTGGACTTACTACTGAGTCAAGTGGGGGGGCAAGTCGATGTCGACGGTCGGGTTATCCTGGACCTGAAAAAAAGCGATAACTTTAGGCTGACCTTCGGTCAAACTCCGCACGAACAACGATTGGGCGGGGATTTCTTCAAGGATTTATTCAATCAATTACCTGACGATCAACGGATCTGGCCGCTGGGCAGGATCGAGCGCGGAACCAGCGAATCGATGCGTCCTCAGTCATTTGCTCTGCGCACCCAGGCGAGCGGAGCGGCTGCACGGGACCCAGGCTCATCCGAGCACGGCAACGGCGCTATCCTGGCCCTGGTGCGTATGGAGGGTAGCGAGGAAGGCGATCCCCTCGGTCCGAGTTTCAAATATTTGATTCCAGACGATGCTGATAAGGACTACTCGGCTACGGTGTTGTTCGACTGGATGCGTTTGTCACCTTTGTTGGGGTGGCAGCAGAAGTTGATCAATGCGGTGAAACGACTATTTACTACCGATGATCTGGAGTATGTGTATAACGGTAGTCAACTTCAGTCAGTAGTTGTAAGAAGCGGCGATATGGTTGTTGGTGGCGCTAGCGAGTACGAGCTGGGTGTGTCGTACGAGGGAGAAATTGTACCTGTAATCGTGCGTCGAGGAACTTCATTGGTTCCGGCAAGTGGTGATCATCCTTTTACATTGATTTTCGGTCCGCGTGGGGCTTCTATGCACTGGCGATCGGAAAGTGTTGATAATCTGAAGATGTATTACGTGATTGCGGAAGAAGAGGTTGGTCCTGTTGATTTGGGGGTGAAATTTTTATATAGCCTTGATGCAGAGTTTGCGTTGACTGATGTCGCAGGCATCGGTGGCGTTGTCGAGACGGTCATGAAGCCTATTGTATTTAACGTATTTATAACAAGAGCACCCGAAGACCCAGCTCGACAATCAAATTCCGCTTCCGGGCCGGAAAAAGGGATTGAAGATATAATTTTTGGGCTTGTTATCCGATTGATAATAGAGTGGGCCGAGGGTGTGCACAGGCTGATTGGCATAGCACTACTGCAGATTATGCTGCATCTACAAATTAATTTCAGAGTTGCAATAAAGCCCCTCATCAATAGCATCATCAAAATGAATTTCGGGATGCAATTGGAGCATGTCCAGATTCGTTCACCATACGACATAGGCTTCTTCGGTCGCGTTGATCCAACCCAGACTTCCTTCGTGATCAGCCCGATCCAGCCGCTGATGCCGCAGGATGATACCCAGCAATTCGTCACCACCCCTGTCATCAGCAGGGTGCGGTGGAACGTGGAAAATTTGGCTGAAGACGCCAGCGATCCGGGATCCATCAGCACCGATGGCTTATATCGTTCGCCACCGGCCTCCTCGATCGAAGGGCGTTTCAAACGAGTGCGGATCACCGCGACGGACCCGGCTTCGGGTTTCCGCAGTTCGGCCCTGGTAACCGTACTGATCAACGAATTGTCCGTCCACCCGTTGATCCAGATTTGCGACGTCGGCAGCAGCGTCGAATTGGCCGCAGGCGCCCTGGGTGGTGGCGAACTGATCTGGTCGATCAAGAATCCGGTCGCCAACGAAAGTGGCGAGGTGCTCCCCAGCGATAAACCCGAGGGCGATCACACCTACCATCATGGCCCGGAGGTTGCCAATAAAACCTACATAGTCGATGAAGTCGAAGTCAAAAACACCCGGACCAACCAGACCCGATCCGTTCACGTCCTGGCGCTGCAAGGTACACCCGGCGCGACGGTCAAGATTGTCAGCACAGACATTGCGCAGGGAACGGTCCAACTTCAAGCCATCGTCAATACAAACGTAATGCCGGACGCTGAGTGGAGCCTCCCTCTGGGGGGGCCTGGTTCAATCGATTCAATGGGGCTGTACCGGATGGCCCCGACAGCCACCGAACGATTCGTGCTGATTTTTGCGGTGGTGGATGGTGGGCCATTCGGCAAATTCGAAGGGCACCTGATCTTGCCACTGCCTCTGGTTGAGCTACCCCAATTGCTTCAGGTGCCGAGCCCATGAACATCGGTCATCAAGCAGCCGTCTCGATCCCCGTTATTCGCCCATATCCCTCTGGAGTCAATGTCATGGCCGGTAATTCGCTGGAAAGTCTGTTGGCGTGGATGAACGGCAGTTCCCAAATGCGAGGGTGGGACCTGATCGTTGCCCTGGAAGGACGCGAACTCAACCTTGGATTGCAGCAGGACTACATCACTCGGTTAAGTCAGGGCACGGACCTGGGCGCTATCACCGGCGCCATGGAGATTCCCGAGACCAACATTACTCATCACCTCACAGGTTTCAGATTGGCCGCGCCGGTGCAGTCCTTTGAACGCGCCAGTTTCCAGCACCCCAAGGCATCCTTGAGCCTAGCGGTGGTGGAGGGGACCCATATGATGGTGGAGACGGTCCAGGGCCGGAAGAAAATCACCAGCGTCTCCGCCTTCGATCCTGTGAATGGCTCGCAGTTGGCGCTGGACTTGGCATTGCGCGCAGATGCTCACGGCGTGAGGTGGGACCTGGCGGACAGCGAGGAGGTCTTGCTCAAATCGTTCAACACCCCGACGGAACAGCGTGAAGCCGGGCAGCTTTTCAAGGACTGGTTTCAGGGACTGGAGGCAGACCGGCGGGTCTATACCCTGGCCACCTTTCCCGAAGAGGGAAATCCGTTCATGTTCGCCAGTAGCGTCGATGTGCGGACCCAGGTTCGCGATGAACAGGCGTTGACTCCCGGAACCGAGGACGGCGCGGTGTTGCTGTTCGGGCGCATGGTCGATGGTCGCGCGGGGAGCTTCCCTGGCGATGACTCCGGCTTCAAGTACCTGATCCCCGACGATGATGCCCAGCAATCCTATTCGGCCACGGCGCTGTTTTCCTTACCGTTGATTCATCGCGCTGCGTACGGTCATGCACTCGTACAGTTACTCGAGGATGTTGATTTCCAGCGCTCCGAGGACCAGGACGGCGGGTTGGCCAGGATGGTGGCCCGGCGCGGCGCCCTGCAGGTGAGAGCAGGCACTTACAACACCCTTGATTATGAATTCGAGTCCGAGCCTTTCAGTTTTTCGGCGGCGGACGGGGCATTGCCACTGACCGTCGAGTTTGGCCAGGACGAGGTGGTACAACGCTGGCAGGGCGAGTTCTCACTGGCTTTCAGATACCGTCCTTCAGGCGGCACGGCCTGGCGTACGCAGACGGCAACCTTCACCATCAACCTGCACCATGAGTTCCGGTTGTCGGCGGATGAGTCCGGCGCATCGGCCATGGAAGGTCAGTTGTTCGTACCGTACACCGATACGCAAGAGGTGAGTCATGTCTCCGGACTTCCTGGGTCGATCGAGCCCGGGGAACTGGAGCAGATCAAGGACTTCGTCGCCAATACGGTGAAGAGGGCAATTCTTGAGCGGTTCTCTACCACCCTGACGACGACTTCGTCGCAAACTTTCCTGACCGGCATGGAGTTGATAGGCCGCAGCGTCGCGCAACCGACCCATGTCGCCTTGCCTTTCGATTTGGCAATGTTCGGTCGGATCAATGCCGCCGGCTCGTCGTTCTCCATCGTCGAGCAGCAACCCAGGGTCGCCGCCGGCAGACCTTTTCAATTGAGCACGACGCCTGAACATGCCGGCCTGCGCTGGTCGGTGGAGAATTTTTCCGGAAGCGCCAGCGATCCAGGTGAAATCGACGCCCAGACAGGCCTTTACCAAGCGCCACCCGCCCACGCGATCGCCGGTACCTATAACCGGGTACTGGTCGTGGTCTTGGATCCACTCACCAGTGAGCGAAGCATGACGGTGCTGACGGTCCTGGCGAACCCGATTACCGTCAACCCGCAAATTCAGATGTGTTATCACGGCCAGCGGGTCGAGTTGTCGGCCGGTCACCTGGAAGGGGGCGTGCTTGAGTGGGACATCAAGAATCCCGTTGAGGGTGAAAGCGGTACCGTGGTCGTCAGCGACAAGCCTGGTGGTGATCACGCGTATATCGCTGGCCCACAGGTGTCCACGAAAGCCTATGTGCTTGATGAAATCGAGGTAAGCCAGGGTACGCAGAGCCAATCTGCCTACGTTCTGGTTCTTCAGTCTGAGCCCGGAGCCATCGTACAGCTGGTAGACAATCCGGACTTGCCGGGTGGGCAGGTTCAATTGCAGGTTCTTGTCAACAATCAACGCCGGGATGGCGAGTGGTCGCTCCCGCTCGGTGGGCCGGGTTCGATCGATGCGTCGACGGGCCTGTACAGCGACAGCCCTGGAGCTAAAGAGCGATTCGTTTTGATTGCTGTCTCGGTGGACGGCGGTGACTTCGGTATTTTCGAAGGCCATATCATCCTGCCGCTGCCCCTTTCCGATTACCCGACCGTGCTACAGGCGCTGAGTCAATAGCGAACGGCCATAGTTTTATTGCTTTGCTTCTTAAGTGAGTCAGAGGGCAATATTATGTCTGTCAATTCGTTGGAAAGTCTGCTTAGGCGTATGCAGCAGGGTTCGGTGACCCAAGGCTGGGGCGCTGTCTCAATATTCAGTCGGGAACGCTTGAATCGTTTGTTGGAACAGCAATATATCGAACGTTTCAATGGGCTTGGCTTCCTCCCGCCTTTTGGTGGAAAAGTCTTTCTGGATGAACTTCAAAGCCGTTATGTCGAGTTGGAGAGTATTACGCTGGGCCAACCGCGGTTGTCGTTCAACACCGCGTCGCTGACCAATTCCACAGCGGTCGTGACGATGAATATTTTAAGCGGTCGCTATACCGCTTCTCGTCAAGCTGCTGGTGCGTCGAAGACGCTTTCGTCGATATTCAATATCACGGAGGCACAGGGTTACACGCTCGAAATGGATATTGACTTGTCCATGGTCGTTGGTGAAATCGACAAGCAAGGCAAGGTGAAATTGAACTTGTCTGAAGGGGTAAATTTTCGCTGTAATCTCAGTGAAGATGAGTCAACGAATACATACCTATCGGGTTTCTTCAAACAAAGTTTCGAGGAGTTGCCCGCGCATCGAAGTGTCTTTCAGTTGGGGATGCTTGAACTTAAAGGCTACAGTTATTTGACCCCGACATCCTTTCGCATTCTTACCCAGGCGGCTCCGGGCGCGAAGATCCGAGGAGCGTTGAACTTCGGTGAGGGCGGGGTGGTGATTTTCATTCGGCTGCGGGGCAATACGGCCGACGGCAACTTTCCTCCGACGGGCGACTTTCCCTATCTGCTCCCCGATGATCAGGAGCCCGATGGCAGTGATCGCTATACCGCTGCGCTGGTTCTTTCCCAAGCGATGATTCCGCACATCGAAGACAACCAGCTGGACGTGCTCAATAACCTGCTGTTTCCCGGCGACAATATTTTCGTAGAGCGCGAGCGACATGTGCCGGCCGACCTGGCGGTGTTCGGCAACATCGCTGCGAAACGCACCCGCATTAGCTTGGAACCTGCTTTCCAGACCATCCAGGCCGGAGGCAGCCAGCGCTTCCGGTTGCTGGACTGGAACGGGAGCGAGATTCAGGCCAAGAAGTGGGAAGCGGTCAGTCTGCAGAGCCATCGCGCTGCAGGGCATGGCTCGATCGCGGCCGGGCTTTATACCGCAGCCTCCAGAAGCGTTATCGGACATGATTCCCTGCATGTGGTCGTCACCGCCGAGTATCTCGCTGGGGGCGTTACCTATACCGCATCGGCCTTGCTTCTGGTGGTGTATGACAGCGTGACGGTGGCGCCGCGAAGCGCGGTTTATCCGGTCAGGACGCAATCGCAATCCATTGTGCTGAAGGCCTCTACGGCGGACGCCACGAGCGTGACGTGGGCTCCGCTGTCTCCTGAATACGGGACGCTCAGCCAGCAAGGTAACCAGGCAACGTTCACACCGGATGCCCGGTCCAGAGCCAAAGGCCTGGCTGTTCAACAGATTGAAGTGACAGGTCCTGAGGCACGGCGCGTATCCCTGGTGCTGGTGAATGCACAGCAACAACTGCGGATCGATCCTGCTTATGTCCCGGCGGTACGAAAATCCGTAGAGATACAACTGAGGGATGACGCTACGCTGCTGCCCGGCCTCCCCCGGCGTTGGAAAGTCATCAGTGGCGCCGGCGCCGTCAGTGCCACGGGACGTTTCACCGCATTGGCGCAGGGCCTGGCGTCCAGCAGCGTCGTACAATGCGAAATAGTCAGCAACGGCGTGGTTTTGTCCAGTGGTTACAGCGTCGTTGAGCTTTCTGAACTTGAGCCCGAGCCCAGCTGGAAATCGCTTTCACAATTTACCGTGAAAGTGGCTGGCGGGCTCGAAGGGGGGCGATTGGGTTCGTTGTATGCCAATGGCTACCAGCAGCTCGCGGCCCAGATAGTGATCGAGACCGCCCCCGTCGATCAGGTCGAGTACCCGTTGAGCGTCACCGAGAAGGCCAGCCTGAGGTTGGTGGATGACGACACGAAGGATGAAATAGAACCTGTTGAAGAGCCGCTCGAAGGTATTCCGGCATGGGATGGTGAGACATGGCGCAGTCGCTTGTATCAAAATCGTTTTGAACTGGCCTCACCCAGAGCTGCTGCGCCAGACAGCTCGCGCGGTAGCGTCAGCAATCAGGATATCTATCTCCACACCCGAGCAAGCGCTAATTCGGTAAGGAAGTTTCATGCGACGTTCCAGGCGGACAGCGACCAGAAGTGGTGGAAGTCGACCGATTTCACCGATAACAACAAAACAATCGAGGTTACCGCCCTGGGCATCCCCTCGTTCGTACCGGATGACTACGATTTCGCCAGGGCCAGGGTTGATGGTGGGTCCCATGCCCCGGGGGATCCGGAAGAGGATGATTTTGACTTTCATTTGCGTACTGTCGATTACTGGACGTTACGATACAAGGGCGCGCTTGGAGCGATCCCGGGGACTGCGTTTGAAACGCTGGAGTTTGTTTCCGTCGACGGAAGCGATATTTATCTAGCTCCCCAGACCTCGACCATTCGTTGGGAAAGCGAGCAACTGGCTGAGACAATGTTCAGTTGGACGGGCTATATCTTCAAGGATCCGTTAAAAGATGAACGCGTTGAAAAGGTTAAATTTGACAATGTCTTAAAGGATGTTGTAAAGAGCGAAAGTCTTGATATTGACGTTAATCAGAGCAAGTTTGAGCAAGGCACATTGGTCATTACATTGCATCGCTCTGATCGCATCCCGTATATCCCCAGGGGAAATATGTCACGTGACAAACTGTCTCGTGACCTGGCGGTGCTATTGATAGACCGGCGAGGCAATCCACACTGGCGACGAATTGCCTTCCTCCCGCCAAGCATCGTAGGGGATCGCAACTATTTGGAAAACTCGTTGTTCACGCCTGAAGCTATTGCGGACAGATAATAAATGTTTACGCCCGGTTGAAAAAAAACACGGGCGTATCCAGACGTTGCCAGACCTAAGGTATTGACGGCGATGCCCTGTCGTGGGCTAGGCGTTATTTAAATAGATGAGGACTTGAAAAATGGCCGCCTCGAATTCCGTACATTCCAATGCTTTCAACTTCATGAGCTTTATGGAGGGCGGTGTCGATCCACGCACCGGGCAATATACATTTGCAATCAGCTTGCCCGACATCAAAGCCAATTTTTTGCGCGGGCCGGATGTTCCGCTGAACTTGATATATAACCCGCTCAATACCAGAGACAGCGGTTATGGTCATGGCTGGAATCTGCAATTATCCCAATACACGCCCGCCAGCCAGATTCTGTCCCTGAGCACAGGGGAAACCTTCAAGGTCACCGGCAGCGACACCGTCAGTGGTCAGCTGGTGATGAAGGAAAAAAAACTCGACAGTTTTCACTTCTACCAAGATGACGACAGGCATTACCGGGTCGTGCACAAGTCCGGCCTGGTGGAAATACTGGAAGTGCTGGGCAGTTCTCAGGCTGAGGTGGCCCTGCCTGTTGAGATGCGTTCAGCCACGGGGCATGCGGTCACGCTCGGCTATACCCCGTTCAGTGGCACCGACCAGATACTGGCATGGGTCAAGGATGACGCCAACCAGACTCTGCTGACGGTCGAGCGCCAGAGTACGTCCCTCGAGGTGCTGCTACAGCCATTCGCCGGCCCCGACGGTGGCCCATTGGCGCGTTTTGCCATGACCTTGGAAGGCTCTGACAAATACGTCAGTCGCATCACCCTGCCGACCGAGAACGAAGCATCCTGGCGTTTTGGCTACAACCGCATCCGCGATCATGTGTGCATTACCCGGGTAGAGACCCCTACCGGCGGGCTGGAAGAAATATTCTATCAAGACAACGGTCATCAATTCCCCGATAACAGCGGCCGTACGTCGTTGCCTCGGGTGACCCGGCACCTTACCGAGCCGGGATTCGGCCAGCCTCCGGTCGATGTTCGCTACACCTATCAACTGCCTGACAGTGACATCGAAACGAATTTTCTGGGTGGCGGCTTGCGTCTGTCCTGGGACAACGACGGTCTCGACAACCTCTACAAGCACATCGGCGCCTACGAATACGGTTGCATCGAAACCCACTGGGTCCCTGATGACTCGGGACCGGAGCCGCGGCAGGCACGGAAGATTGAACGTCGGTTCAATCAATTTCATTTGCTGACCCACGAAACGACCACCCAGAACAATAACGTCCAGACGGTTGAAACCACGTACTACGTTGACCCGGATGTCGAGTTCGACGGGCAAGTCCAGTATTGCCAATTGCCGAAGACGGTGAGAACCAGTTGGTCGTTAGTCAACAATCCGAACCGCCGGCGCAGCGAAGTCGTCAGCAATACGTATGACATATACGGCAACCTTCGGGTGCAGGCCTTGGCCAATGGTGTTATCGAAACCAGTACCTGGTATCCCTCCACAGAAAGCGATGGGTGTCCGGCCGATCCCGAGGGCTTCGTGCGTAACCTGAAGGAGAAAAACGTCAACCCGGCTCCCTCGTCCGATGGCCAGGCCCCGACGCTGGCCACCCGCTATCGCTACAAGGCATTGTCTGAAGTAGGGGAATCTTCTCTCAAGAAATGGCTCGCCATCGAGAGCCAGACGCTGGTGCAGCTTGGAAGCACTGAAGCCGAGCTGGAGAGGACACTTTTCGAGCATTTCGATGACCGGACCGATGCGTTCCTCCATGGGCGTGTTTCGGGCCAGACGGTGACCTTGGGTGGCAAGGAGACTGTCACCGAATTTGCCTACAGCACCCTCGATAGCCCGCTGTTCAAGGAAAGCGTGCTGCAAACGGTTGAAACCCTGATGGGTTTTGATCACGAGCAAGAGGACAGGAATGTGCAGAAAGTCGTCACGTTGTGGCATTCGGTGCTCAACGGCGAGCCACTGCTCAACCGCGATGACAACAATGTGGAAATCCACTACGCCTATGACGCGCTCAGACGCGTGACCCGTGAAACCGTAGCGCCCGGCACCGCTTTCGCGGCGTTTCGCAGCTATGAGTATTTTCTGTGTGCCAATGCGGGGGAACAGGCCGAACAACGGCTGTATGACGTCAAACGGGTGAAAACCTGTACGAAGTTCGATGGGCTCAATCGAGCCATCTATGAAGAACGGGACGATGCGGATAATCCCAGCCGCGCCAGTACACCACGTCAGGTCTACGCCGCTGAGTACGATGCATTGGGTAATCTGATCAAGGATGTCGAGTACGACTGGCTGGGTGAGGACGTACGGATCCTGGCAACGGAATATGAGTACGACGACTGGGGCGCACAATACTGTGTCACCGGTCCGGATGGCGTGAAGACCTTCGAGCAGACCGACCCGATCGGTACGTCCGAGTCGCAAGGGCCGATCCAGCGCAGCTGGCGCGAAGGCCTCGTACCCGTCCCGAAAGTCAGTGGCGTCACCGAGACATGGCTCAACCTCTTCGAGAAACCCACCCGCACCGAACGGCGCGATTTGTCCGATCAACCCATCAGCCTGCATCGATATTTTTATGACGGGCTGGGGCGGACCGCAAAAGAGGTTGTCGGATTCCCGGATTTCGAACGTGTCACGCTCTATACCTACGACGCTTTCGACCGGCTCACGGAAAACACCCTGCCGGACACCGCCGTGGTTCGGCGCAGTTATGCTGAACACAGCCGCGAGGACCTGCCTACTTTAATCAGCGTCAATGAAATTGAGCTCGGGACCCAGGTATTCGATGGTCTAGACCGGATGATCCAGTCGACGACTGGCGGTCGTGAGCAGGTTTTCACTTACGAACCCGGGCAAACGCAGCCCCATACGGTCACCACGCCCAGTGGCAAGGTCATCGAGTACGAGTATCAACCCGAGCTGGGCACCGAACCTCTGCGACGCAACCTGGCGGGCAGTATTGCCGCCGACTATGAATATGACCGGGAGAACGCACGCTTGACCAGTTGCCAGGAACAAGGCTTGCAGCTCACTCGTGAGTATTACAGTACCGGAGAGCCGAAAACTGAGAAACGAAGCGTAGAAGGCCGCGAATACACCATGCATTACCGTTACAGCCGACTCGGTCGTTTGCTTGGCTACACCGATGTCCTGGGTCAGGAGCAGAGTTATCGCTATGACGACCAGGGGCGGCTGGAGTACACCGAACTGGGCACTACTGCGTCGACATTTACCTACGACGCGTTGGGCCAGACCGCCACTATCCACACTCACGACAGCCTCAGTGGACAGAGCGTCGGCATCACCCTGCAGTACGACGAGTTCGGTCGTGAAACCTTGCGCACCTTTGATCTCGATGGCGTCGAACAGCAACTGAGCCAGGTCTACAACGATGTTGATGGCCTGAAACAGCGGACCTTGACTCAGGGGGCTGTCGTGCTGCGGGACGAAAACTACACCTATGATCTGCGTGGGCGTCTGATTGACTACACGTGTACCGGCACCCAGCCGCCCGTTGATCCGTATAGCAAACCCATCGACCGCCAGATGTTCCAGTTCGACGCGTTGGATAACCTCAAGCTGGTGCTGACCTACTTTACCGGCGGATTCAACCGGGCGATTTATAAATACCAGGATTTGCCCGATCCTACGCAACTGCGCGAAGTCACCAACACTCATGAGGATTATCCTGAGATCATTGAATTGGAATACAACCTGGACGGTCACCTTATCCGCGACGAAGAGAGTCGTACGCTGGAGTACGACCCTCTCGGACGGCTGATTTCCGTCAGCGGCCAATCGGGCGAACCCCCTGCTGGCTACAGCTACGATCCGTTGGATACGTTGACCGGCCTGGACGATGGAAGCGGGCAAGAGCAGCGCTTCTATCAGGACGGAGAACTGACGAACCAGATCAAGGGCGCCAATAGCAGCACATTCCTGCGTGCAGATAACGTGGTGCTCGCCGAGCATCAGGCTGGTGCTGACCCAAAGTCGTTATTGCTGGCCGGGGATAACAAGAACACCGTGCTCTGCGAAATTGGGCAGGATGCCGCCCAGGCGGTGGCTTACACACCGTACGGCCATCGCGCTGAAGAGGCTGCGGTCGGCAGCCACTTGGGCTACAACGGTGAACGGCGGGAGACGCAAACCGGTTGGTATTTGTTGGGAAAAGGCTATCGGGCGTTCAATCCGTCGTTGATGAGGTTTCATAGTCCGGACAGTTGGAGTCCGTTTGGGGAGGGGGGGATGAATGCCTATGCTTATTGTCTGGGGAACCCGGTTAATCTGAGCGACCCGAATGGGCATGGGCCAGTTTTGGGTTTTATTAGATATATTGGAAGAAAGCTGGGGATTCGGACGGCGCCAAAAGTTCCCAAGCCGGCCACAGTTTCCGAGCAGACTAAGCAAGTTTTCGATGAAATGACCGCAGCGGTCGAAACTCGAAATTTTTCCGAAATCAATGAATCTGGCGACTTTGACTATGGACTATTTGAACGTCCATCCCAATCAAGCCAGAGTGCCCTACCGGGGCCTGCAATGCGACAGAAGGCCAGCATTGAACCACACCGAGATAGGCGCCCAAAATCAGCCATAAAGCCCGCCCCTCGTCTAGTAAAATCACGTCCATTGAGTCGTCCGGTGA
The DNA here is from genome assembly GCF_965119365.1 of Pseudomonas medicaginis. Classification (NCBI taxonomy): domain Bacteria; kingdom Pseudomonadati; phylum Pseudomonadota; class Gammaproteobacteria; order Pseudomonadales; family Pseudomonadaceae; genus Pseudomonas; species Pseudomonas medicaginis. The sequence goes on along the minus strand of NZ_OZ221631.1, from coordinate 5,669,146 downwards.
GTCAGTCTGTAAAAACACTTGCTCATGAAGAAGAGTACTTCTTACCGAAAAGGGCGACGGAGCTTTTAAATGAAAGGGACCAGGTCGAGAGGCGGTATCATCGCTCGGATGATCAGGGGGAGTACGAAATGGAGCTGACCCGAATTGATCGCGAGCTGGAAAGAATCAGAAGGAGAGTGTAATAGTTGTTTTTCGCGAGTTGTGCGGTCCCACTAGCCCGAGCAAACTCAACCAGCCCACCGTCATGACCAAGCCTAACTTGTCCATGGCGGTGCATTTTTGTCGGCTGATGTGTCGTTGCAGTTGAGCTGAGCGGTAATCTATCTATCGGAAATCCATCGAGAGAATCAATCAACACTCTGCCGATGTGAGGGGGGATTCAAGGGCTCAGATCAACCCCTGCTCACGCGCAATTTTCCCCGCGAGATGACGCGAACTGACGCCGAATTTTCGGCGGATGTTGTTGAAGTGGTAATTGACGTTGGCCTCGCTGCAATCGACGATCACGGCGATTTCCCAAGACGATTTGCCGGCCTCGCTCCATTGCAGAAATTCTTTTTCCCGGTTGGTCAGTCGGATGGACGGAGGTTGTTTGTTCTCGAGCTGGTTAAAGCGAGCCTGGTAGGGCGATGGATGTCCAGGAACGACGGTGCTGTGATACATGGAAATCTCCCATTCATCATCATTGATGGCGTAGGGGCGGCGGAATCTTCCTACTGCGTGATGGCATGGTTCACACGGCCCTTCTTCAGACCCTATGGGGCCGGAGGCACGGGTTCGTTATATCTCGATTCAGGCTGCCTGAAACCTGTCAGACATTACAGGTGCGTGGACTCTAATGAGGGATGATCGAAAAGGCTGTCAGATAAAGCGCTTGATATTGTAGGAATTTTCACGGTTTGTGTGGCGAGGGGATTTATCCCCGCTGGGCTGGGCTGCAGCCCCATGTAGTCCACTTTGATACATCAAGATGTCCGATTTCAGGGCCGCTTCGCGACCCGGCGGGGCGGTGCGACGTTTTGCTAAATTCCCTCACCACAAGATTTGTGAGGGGCGAATTCCTTGATTTAAATTTGCATTCCACCAATCCCGGGTATATACACGCACCCATGCTTCCTTCCCAATGCTTGTGCATCAACCTGCGTCGCGCCGCCCGTGGCGTCAGCAGGCATTACGACGGCGCTCTCGATGGCTTCGGGATCAACGTCGCCCAGTATTCTTTGCTGAACAACCTGGTGCGCCTGGACCAGCCGAGTATTTCTTCCCTGGCCGAGGCCATGGGCCTGGACCGCAGCACCCTGGGGCGAAACCTGCGGGTGCTGGAAGGCGAGGGCCTGGTGAGGCTGGCCGAGGGTGAGGACCTGCGTAACCGCATCGTCGAGCTGACCGAAGCCGGGCATGCCCGGTTGGCGGCAGCGCTGCCGGCCTGGGAAGCGGCGCAACAACGGTTGATCGATAAGCTGGGCGCCGAGAAGCGCACGGCGTTGCTGGCCTTGCTGGACGAGCTGGCTTGAAGCCGTCTCGTTCGAACACAAGCGGGTATATACCCGCGAGCGGAGAATAAGAATGACATCGATGTGGCGTACCTGTGGTTGGGTCCTGGTGGGCAGCGCGCTGATTCTGGCGTTGTCACTGGGCGTGCGGCACGGCTTCGGCTTGTTCCTGGCGCCCATGAGCGCCGAGTTCGGCTGGGGGCGTGAGGTGTTCGCCTTCGCCATTGCCTTGCAGAACCTGATCTGGGGCCTGGCTCAGCCCTTTACCGGCGCGCTGGCGGATCGCTTCGGCGCGGCGAAGGTGGTGCTGGTCGGTGGCGTTCTCTATGCCGTCGGCCTGATGTTCATGGGCATGGCCGACTCGCCATGGTCCTTGTCGTTGAGCGCGGGGCTCTTGATAGGTATCGGTCTGTCGGGCACGTCCTTCTCGGTGATTCTGGGGGTGGTCGGGCGCGCCGTGCCGCCGGAAAAACGCAGCATGGGCATGGGGATCGCCAGTGCCGCCGGTTCCTTCGGCCAGTTTGCCATGCTGCCAGGTACGCTGGGGTTGATCGGCTGGCTCGGTTGGTCGGCAGCGTTGTTGGCGCTGGGGCTCCTGGTGGCGTTGATCGTGCCGCTGGTGAGCATGCTCAAGGACGCGCCGTTGACGGTGTCCGGCCCTGAGCAGACCCTGTCCGAAGCGTTGCGCGAGGCGTGCAGCCATTCGGGGTTCTGGCTGCTGGCCCTGGGGTTTTTCGTCTGTGGTTTCCAAGTGGTGTTCATCGGCGTGCATTTGCCGGCCTACCTGGTGGATCAGCACTTGGCCGCCAGTGTCGGTACGACAGTGCTGGCCCTGGTTGGCTTGTTCAACATCTTCGGCACCTACACCGCTGGCTGGCTGGGCGGACGCATGTCCAAGCCACGCCTGTTGACCGGGTTGTATCTATTGCGAGCCGTGGTGATCGGACTGTTCCTGTGGCTGCCGGTGACCACCACGACGGCGTACCTGTTTGGCATCGCGATGGGCTTGCTGTGGCTGTCGACGGTGCCATTGACCAACGGCACCGTCGCCACCCTGTTTGGTGTCCGAAATCTCTCGATGTTGGGTGGGATCGTGTTCCTGTTCCACCAGTTGGGCTCGTTCCTCGGTGGTTGGTTGGGCGGGGTGGTGTACGACCGCACCGGCAGCTACGACTTGATCTGGCAAGTATCGATTCTGCTCAGCCTGCTGGCGGCGGCGTTGAACTGGCCGGTGCGTGAGCGGCCGGTGGCGCGCCTGCAAGTCCAGGTCGGTGCGGCATGAGTCGCATCGGCCCGTGGTTGATCGCTGTCGGTGCCGGTCTGCTGCTGGCGTTCGCCTGGTGGGGCTGGCATCAGGGCGGGTTGGCCTTGATGCAACTGGGCATGGGCACGTGCTGAACAATGGACGGCATCGGGCGCTGCGAGTAACGTCGTGGTTTGACAGGCTTCTAAGGAAAACCGACATGTTGATGCGCTGGTTTGCTGTCCCCGCCCTGTTGCTGGCTGCGACCGGGCAAGTCTGGGCCGCCGGTTGCCCGCCCTTGCTGGAGGGCTCGTTGCCGAAGCTGCGGGCCAAGGAAACCATCGACCTGTGCCAACGCTTCGCCGGCAAGCCCCTTGTGGTGGTCAACACCGCCAGCTTCTGCGGCTTCGCCCCACAGTTCAAAGGCCTCGAGGCGTTGAATCAACGCTACAAGGACCAAGGGCTGCAAGTGCTGGGTGTGCCATCCAATGACTTCAAGCAGGAGTCCAAGGACGGCGCCGAAACGGCCAAGGTCTGCTACGTCAATTACGGTGTGACCTTCACCATGACCGAGCCGCAGCCGGTGCGTGGTGCGGATGCGATACCGTTGTTCCGGCACTTGGCTGAACAGTCCGGCGCGCCGAAATGGAATTTCTACAAGTACGTCGTCGACCGCCAGGGCAAGGTCGTCGCCAGTTTTTCCAGCCGGATCAAGCCCGACGATCCCGACTTCATCAAGGCCGTGGAAGCCGCCATCGCCTCCAAACCCTGATCGCCAGCCACGAAAAAGCCCCGTCTCCTTGCAGAGTGCGGGGCTTTTTTTCGTTTCAGGTGGCGAAGGGTCAGCTTCGCTTTGAACCATCAGAAGCGGTAGGTTGCACCGACACCGAAACCGTTGGCGCTGTTTTCGTATTCAGCGTTGTAGGACTGGCCCAGGGCGTTGCTGCCGCCGACTTTGACTTTTTCTTCCTTGAGGTAGGAATACGCCACGTCGATGGTCAGGTCGTCAGTTGGGCTCCAGCCGGCACCCAGGCTGAAGATGGTCCGGTCGCCGGTTGGGATGCGTGGGGAGCGGTCCTGGTTGTTGGTCGGCGACTGGTCGAACGTCAGGCCGGTGCGCAATACCCACTGTTTGTTCAACTGGTAGGAGGTACCGATGGCGTAGGCCCAGGTGTCGTGCCAGTTCTGTTCCTCGGTGATGGTGCCGAGAGCAGGGTTCAACAAACCACCGCCACTGCTGGTGCCTTCGTTCTCCACGGTGATTTCCTTCAGGCGGCTCCAACGGGTCCAGGTGCTGCCGGCGTAGACGGTCCAGGCATCGTTGATTTGCTGGGTGACCGAAAAATCCACCGACTCAGGGGTGGTGATGTCCAGCGAAGCGTCGTAGCGACCGTCGGTCAGAAAAAAGGCCGGTGTACCGGCACCTGGGTTCACGTCAGTGTGGCCTTCAAGCTTGTACTTGACCTTGGAATGATAGGTCAGGCCGACACGAGTGGTGTCGGTTGCCTGGACCAGCACGCCGAAGTTGTAGCCGTAGCCAATGTCATCACCCTTGATCTTCACGCCGGCTTCAGGCAGGCCTGTGACGCCCAGTTGCGACTCCAGGGAGCCGGAAATACGGTTGATGGTCGGGCCGAAGCCGATCGATACCTTGTCATTGAAGGCGTAGCTGACGGTAGGCTGGAATGTGACGACCTTCACTTCGCTCTTGCTGCCGAAACTACGGCCCTGGAAGCCATTTTCGTAATCGGTGATCAACCCAAAAGGCGCATACACGCCCAGGCCGAACGCCCATTGATCGTCGATGGGCTTGACGTAATAACCCATCGGGACGCCGGTGAGCGGGACCATGTCGCCTTTGTTGGTACCGGACTGGGTGCCGCTGGCATCGTCGATATCGGTGGAGGCATCAATGGCGGCGAAGCCACCGGTGACCTGCTGGCGCTTGAGGCGGGACATGCCGGCAGGGTTGCCAAACACGGTGCTGGCGTCATCGGCAGAGGAAGAACGTCCTGCGAAACCAGTGCCCATGCCACTGATGCTTTGTTCGTTCAAGGCAAACCCACTGGCGAAAAGTTGTGTGGATGCCAAGGTAACGGCAAGGCCAAGGGTGGTTTTGAGCATCATTTTTTTCATTGTTAGAACTCCTGGTGATCACCGGGGCGAAAATTACCAACATTTTCGTTCAAGCGCTATAGCCTGTATGGCTTGATTTAGAGCGGTTTTGTAGGACAATCCGACCAGATTCGCGACCATTGTAAGAACTTTCCGAATTCCTCGTCAGCAAGCGACCTGATTCAGCGGAGCAACACAGCGTTGCCAGGCGCAGGTGAAATCTCGCAGGCGCCCTTGGGGATAAAACGTCTGGCGCCAGATACGGGCCATGCCCAGCAGGTCACCAGCGTCGGGAAGCGAGGTGTTCTGTTCCTCCACCAACAACCAGGCGATGGCGGTGGCATAGCGCAGGTTGACGGTCAATTCCAGGTGCGGGCCGCTGAGAAAGGCATGCTGGCTGGCCAGGCCGCGCACCAGGCTGGCCCGCTCCGGGTCTCGTGCCAGGTAGTGGTCCCAGAGTGCCTGGTGTCGGGGTTCGGTGATGCGATACAGGCCATGCCCGCGCCGATCATGCAGGGCTGAACCCAGGGCGGACTGGCTGGCGGCAATGCCCAGCAACAAGGATTCCGCCGTTGCGCTGTGACGCTCAAGGTAGAGGAGCGTCGGGCGGATCACATATCGACACAGTTCGCTGGCAGCGATACCCATAAAACCCTCGAAGTGTGAGAGGGGCGGAGCCTGAAGTGTGTGGGCTTGGCAGCGGTGGATCGGTCCAGGCCCCGCCGGAAGCGGATCATGCCGCTTGACTTGAAGTGTAGTGTCATATTTCCGCTGTAAAGGACTGTTTTTAAAACATCTTCAGCGAACGGTTATAACTGTTATATCCCTTGGTTGGGCAATAAAAAGCCCCGCTTTCTGGGCGGGGCCTTTGGGGTTTCAGCTTTTTCTGGCGTCTCAGGCAACCAGTGCCTGGCGGGTACGCTCGATTACGGCCTGCAACGGTTCGGCGCTGGAGTACTGGTCGGGGTACAGGCGTTCGCTGTGACGGGCGATGCCGTGTTCGTTGACCAGCGTAAAGCTGAAGCAGCCCTTGCGAGCGGCCATGATCAGGCAGTTCATCGGGGCAAAGGCGTTGGTGAGGGTGCGGATAGCATCCTGTGCATGGATTTGATTGGACATGTTATGGGTGTTCCTGCAAATGACACGGTTAAGAACCGTGCAGCGTTAAAACGTTCCAGTAACGTCGACCACCATTGGTCGAACGAAGAACCCGACTGGAACAAAGCAGCCAGTTTGAGCGCTATATGAAGTGCGCGCTTGGGCTGGCAGGTAGGTACTTAGGAGGGCAGGCAACACATCGAGGGCAAAGGTTCTGGGCCCGGGGTGAAGATCCTGATCAATTTTGCAGGTTGGTTCGGTCAGAGTAATGAGCCTGGCAACACCCTTTGCATTCGATCAAAGGCTGTGTTGACGCAAGGTTACCTGGAAACCATCGAGGGGGTCGGTCTCCTTTTTCCGGTGAGGCGTCCTTTGGAGGATGGCTGACCGCGGAGATGTGTTCGACCCGGAATTGACTTTCAGCTTGGTACTAACGCCGGGGATACTAACGGATCGATCCCATGAAGGGAAGAGGGCTGGTTAAAAAATATTCAAGCGGGCACGGAATCGCTGCGGGGAGTGAAGGCGTAGCACAGGAACCGATGCTTGCAAGTGCGCCCATGCCGCCGCCGCTGCGCGCGCGACCAGAGGTTATCCCCAGCTTTTACCGCCGGATGCGCCAAAAAATCGCAGTGTTATAACCGGTTCGCCTGTTACTTGTGCACACTTGCTACGCCACTTGTCACCGTACTGTCATGTCGAAACAATCCGGGGTGGGTGCCTGTATCCAAAATTTAAGTCAATGAAAAACATCGCTTTTTTTTACTGGTGAAAAAATCGTCAGTTTGAGCGCAGGCCCCGTTCCACAGGGCTTTGCGCGGCTTCAGGGTGGGTTGTCCACTGAGTTATCCACAGCTTCTGTGGATTGTCCCAAGCGCTTGCTCTAGCACGGGCGTGCCGGTTTTTTTTCGGCTTTACCCGTACGAAAAAAGGAGTAGAGTGGCGCGCCTTCCGATCTGTCCCACAGTGTTTTATGAAGTTTCGCTCAGTATCAAATCCTGTTACCGACACACCCCCTGGTGTTACCCCACCCAAGCGTATTTCAATGCGAGTGGCGGAGTGGCTGCTCGACAGCCCGCGACTGGGGGACAGCCCCAGCGTCAAGCACCTGGCCGGTCGTTTGCTCAAGCAGCCGGCCCGTGAAGGCGTAGTGGCTGCGCAAAGTCGCCTCGGACAGTTGATGTGCCGTGAATGCGGCAACGCCCGGGATCGACGCATCGGCCACGACCTGCTGCGCCAGGCCGCTCGGGCGGGCGATGATCGTGCCCGTCGGGCGCTCGGTGAAATCGAAGACTGAAATCGCAAACTGAGCTGGGCAACCTCCAGCCGCTTGGTTAACCTTCGGGCCTTATTTGATCGGCAGGAATTGTCATGGCTATGGATTTGACCAGCCTGTTGTTTGGCCTGGCAGGCGCTGCGGTGCCGTTGCTGGTGCTGGCCTGGCACCTGCAACGCCAAGCCGCCGCCGCACAGACCGAACTGGCCCTGCTGGAGGAGCGCCTGGCCACGGCCCACATGGCCCACGATGGCCTCAACGCCCAACTCGATGCCTGCCGCGACGAGATCAGCGACCTGAGCCAGGCCAACGCCGCCAAGCAAGCCGAGCTTGCCGCAGCCTGTCGTGAAGTCGACCTGCTGCAGATCGAGCGCGACAATGCCCGGGATGCGGCCCACGCCTGGAACCTCGAGCGCGCCAACAAGGAAGCCGAGCTGCGACGGCTCGATGCCCAGGCGGCGTCGTTGCAAGCCGAACTGCGCGAGCAGCAGGAGAGCCACCAACAACGCCTGGATGACCTGCAGGGTTCGCGAGACGAGCTGCGGGCACAGTTCGCCGAGCTTGCCGGGAAGATCTTCGACGAACGAGAGCAGCGCTTCGCCGAAACCAGCCAGCAACGCCTGGGGCAGTTGCTCGATCCGCTGAAGGAGCGCATCCAGTCCTTCGAAAAACGTGTTGAAGAAAGTTATCAGGCCGAGGCCCGGGAGCGCTTCTCCCTGGGCAAGGAACTGGAGCGCCTGCAACAACTGAACCTGCGCCTGAGCGACGAAGCCACCAACCTCACCCGGGCGCTCAAGGGCCAGAAGACCCAGGGCAACTGGGGCGAGCTGATCCTTGAGCGGGTACTGGAACATGCCGGCCTGGAAAAGGGCCGCGAGTATCAGACCCAGGTCAGCCTCAAGGGCCCGGACGGCGAGCGTTTCCAGCCGGACGTGTTGATTTATCTGCCAGGCGACAAGCAAGTGGTGGTCGATTCCAAGGTCAGCCTCACGGCTTATCAGCAGTACGTGGCTGCTGAAGACGATGCCATCGGCCAACTCGCCCTCAAGCAACATGTGCTGTCGTTGCGCGCCCATGTCAAAGGCCTGGCCGGCAAGGACTACAAGCGCCTGGACGGTTTGCACAGCCTGGATTTCGTGTTGCTGTTCGTGCCGATCGAGGCGGCGTTTTCCGCCGCCCTGCAAGCTGAACCGAACCTGTTCCAGGAAGCCTTCGACCGCAACATCGTGATTGTCAGTCCGACCACTTTGCTGGCGACGCTGCGGGTGATCGACAGTTTGTGGAAGCAGGAGCGCCAGAGCCAGAACGCCCGGGAAATCGCCGAGCGGGCGGGGTGGCTGTATGACAAGTTTGTCCTGTTCATCCAGGACCTGGACGAGATCGGCAGTCGTTTGCAGCAGCTGGACAAAGCCTACGGCGCGGCGCGCAACAAGCTGACGGAAGGGCGCGGCAACCTGATCAGCCGCAGCGAACAACTCAAGCTGCTCGGCGCCCGGGCCAGCAAGAGTTTGCCGGCCGACTTGCTGGAGCGGGCGATGACGGATGTGGATGGGCTGCCGGAGCTGCCGGAAGCGTCCAATGTTAACCCGAGCGCTTGATGTAACCCCTTGATTGGCGAAAAGCCCTGTGGCGAGGGGATTTATCCCCGCTGGGTTGCGAGGCAACCCCAAAAGCCCCCCGCCGCAGTGCAACAGATGACCGTACAAGCCAGTTTGCGACTGCTACGCAGCCGGGCGGGGATAAATCCCCTCGCCACAAGGTTAGGTGTCAGGCAGAAATAATGCTTCTCACAACGGCAAATGCCGGCTCAACAACGCCCGCAATGCCGCTGGTTTCACCGGCTTGGCCAGGTAGTCCAGACCCGCCGCATGCACCTGGGCCACTGTCTCGGGACGGCCATCGGCGCTGATCACCACCCCCGGTACCGGTTCCCCCATGCGCGTGCGCAACCAGGCCATCAGCTCGGTGCCCGTCTCGCCATCGTCCAGATGAAAATCCACCAGCGCCAGTTGCGGTCGGCCGCCCTGGGCCAGCCAACGCTCGCATTCCTCGCGGTTGCGCGCCGTCCACACCTGGCAACCCCAGCGTGTCAGCAGGCTGTTCATGCCGATCAGGATGCTGTCTTCGTTATCGACGCACAGCACCTGGGCGCCGCTGGGCAGGTGACCGTTGGGCTCGGCCACGGGGCTCGGTACGACGGCCTGGGCAGGGGCCAACGGCACACTGACGCTGAACACGCTGCCGCGCCCCGGCCAGGAACGCACGCGCAAGGTATGGCCCAGCACGCGGCATAGCCCGTCGGCGATGGCCAGGCCCAGCCCGAGGCCTTTTTCGGCACGGGTCTGGTGGCTGTCCAGGCGCTTGAACTCTTCGAAAATGATCTGCAGCTTATCCTCGGCGATGCCCGGCCCGCGATCCCAGACTTCCAGGCACAACTCGCCGTTGCGCCGACGCACGCCCAGCAGCACCGGGCCCTTGGCGTAGCGGAAAGCATTGGTCAGGAAGTTCTGCAAAATGCGCCGCAGCAGCTTGATGTCGCTGTCCGCCCGCAACTGCGAGCCGCGAACCCGGAACTTCAGGCCTTGTTCCTGGGCCAGTGCCGTGAACTCAGCGCCGAGGGTATCGAACAGGTCATTGAGGACGAAGGGTTTACGGTCGGGGTTGATCTTGCCGTTCTCCAGGCGGGAGATATCCAGCAGGTCGGTGATCAGGTCTTCAGCCGAGCGCAGTGAACTGTCCAGGTGTTGCACCAGTTGCCGGGCCTCGCCCGGCAACGCGTCGTGCTGGTGGGACAGCGCGGCGGAGAACAGTCGTGCGGCGTTGAGTGGCTGCATCAGGTCGTGGCTGACCGCTGCCAGGAAGCGGGTCTTGGATTGATAGGCCGCTTCGGCGGTGCTCTTGGCTTCGGTCAGGGCCAGGTTCAATTGAGACAATTCCCGAGTGCGTTCGGCCACCCGTTGTTCCAGGCCTTCGTTGGCTTCGGTCAGCGCCTGTGCAGCCTCACGGAAGGCGGTGATGTCGGTGAAACTCATGACGAAACCGCCCCCGGGCATCGGGTTGCCGATCAGCTCGATGACGCGACCGTTGGGGAACAGCCGTTCGGAGGTATGGGCACGGCCCTGGCGCATCCAGTGCAAGCGCCTGGCGACGTGGACTTCCGCCTCGCCTGGGCCGCAGAGGCCACGTTCGGCGTTGTAGCGGATGATGTCGGCAATGGGCCGGCCGACACTGATCAAGCCGTCCGGGTAATTGAACAGCTCCAGGTAGCGACGGTTCCATGCCACCAGCCTGAGGGACTGGTCGACTACGCTGATGCCTTGGCTGATGTTCTCGATGGCGCCTTGCAACAGGGCTCGGTTGAACTGCAGCACTTCCGACGCTTCGTCCGCGATCCGGACCACGTCTTCGAGCTGCATCTCCCGCCCTTCAATGGCCGCTTTCACGACAGCCCGTGTCGAAGAGGCGCCGAGTACGCCGGCCAGCAAGCGTTCGGTGTGGGCGATCCATTCGCTGTCGGCGTTCTGGTTCGGGTTGAAGCCTTTGCCCTGGCGGTAGGCGAAGCGAATGAAACTCTGCCGCGCCCGCTCTTCGCCGACGAAACGCGCGGCCAGTTGCAGCAGGTCGTCGATATGCACCGCCAGCATTGAACGAGGGTTGGGGCGGGCACTGATTTCCTGGCCGATGAATCGCCCGGCCTGCCAGTGTTCCGAGACGCGTGTACGCGACAGCACGGACACCCAGGCAAACAGCGTGAAGTTACCGGCCAGGGACAGAACCACCCCTTGGGTCAGCGGGGTAATCGGCAGGTTCAAGGGATTGCCGTGCAACCAGGCCAGGCCCGGGAAGCTACTGAGCGACCAGCCCAGGCTGTGGGCGGTAATCGGTAGCACCAGGGTGTAGAACCACAGGAAGATGCCCGTGGCGAGGCCGGCGAACACGCCGCGGCGGTTGGCCTGTTTCCAGTACAACGCGCCGAGCATGGCCGGGGCCAGCTGGGTCACGGCGGCGAAGGCAATCTGGCCGATGGTCGCCAGGCTCGCCGTCGAGCCCAGCAGCCGATAGCTGACATAGGCCAGCAACAGGATCACGACGATGCTGACTCGACGCACCGACAGCATCCACTGGCGGAACACTTCAAACGGGCGTTCGGCGGCGTTGCGGCGCAACAGCCAGGGCAGCAGCATGTCGTTGGAAACCATGGTGGACAGCGCCACGCTGGCCACGATCACCATGCCGGTGGCCGCCGAGGCACCGCCAATGAACGCCAGCACGGCCAGTGCCGGATGAGCTTGGGCAAGGGGCAGGCTGATGACGAACGAATCCGGCAGGACCGAACTGGGCAGCATCATTTGCCCGGCGAGGGCGATGGGCACCACGAACAGTGCAGCCAGGGCCAGGTAGGCGGGGAATACCCACTTGGCCAGGCGCAGGTCCTGGGGTTCGATGTTCTCCACCACGGTCACGTGAAACTGCCGCGGCAAGCAGATGATCGCCATCATCGCCACCCCGGTCTGCACCACCATGGAGGGCCAGTTGATGGTTTCTTTCCAGTATTGCTCCAGGCGTGGAGCGAGCATCGCCTGGTTGAACAGGTCGTCAAAGCCGTCGTACAGGCCGTACGTCACGAATGCGCCGACGGCGAGAAAGGCGAGCAGCTTGACCAGGGATTCGAAAGCGATCGCCAACACCATGCCACGGTGGTGCTCGGTGGCGTCCAGGTTGCGGGTACCGAACACGATGGTGAACAGCGCCAGGATCAGCGAGACGATCAGGGCGGTGTCCTGGGCGCGGGTGCCCATGGCATCGGCGCCGGCGCCGATCAGCAGGTTCACCCCGAGCACGATGCCCTTGAGTTGCAAGGCAATGTATGGCAGCACGCCCACCAGGCAGATCAGTGCGACCACCACCGCCAGGGACTGGGACTTGCCGTAGCGGGCGGCGATGAAGTCGGCGATGGAGGTGATGTTCTCCTGCTTGCTGATCATCACCATTTTCTGCAGGACCCACGGCGCGAGCACCAGCAGCAGGATCGGCCCGAGGTAGATCGGCAGGAATGACCAGAGCTGTTCGGCGGCCTGGCCCACGGCGCCAAAGAACGTCCAACTGGTGCAATATACCGCCAGCGACAAGCTGTAGACCCAGGCCCGCACCCGTGGCGGCAGCGGTGTGCTGCGTCGGTCGCCGTAGAAGGCGATGGCGAACATGATGGCCATATAGGCCAGGGCGACAACGGCGATCAGCCCGCTGGACAACGACATGGAAACTCCCCGACAAAGACACCGGGACTTGAGCCCGGCAGGACAGTCTCGCATGCCCGCTCGGGTTCGTCAGTGTCGACCAAGGTCGAGGCGTGGTGGGGTGTCGCAGGTGGGGGGCTTGGGCTATGCAGGGGGGGCTGGCCTCATCGCGAGCAAGCTCGCTCCCACATTGGGTCCTGGGCGAACATGGATTTTGCGTTCGCAGCAGATCGAATGTGGGAGATTCTATGGTTGAGGGAAAGCCCTCAAGCCGCGTTAGGTTGGTATTCGCTTTGCCCTTTCAGCAGAGCGAATACGATCCGAGCAAGCTTGCGAGCCAGCATTACCAACGCCTGAGTGGTAGTGAAACCGCGAGCTCTTTGCTTTTCATAGAAGCCTCTCCAGGCGGACGTGCGGCTAGCCGACATGGCGGCATTGTGTAACAGCCGACGGACTTCCGGGTCGCCTCGTTTACTCAAGCTACGGCGCCCATCTTTTTGTCCTGATTTCGACACTCGCAAGTCCATTCCCAAAAAGGCAATGAAGGCGTCTGAGTTTCTGAAATCCCCTCGTTGAAATGCCGTAAGCAAGCGGGCTCCGGTCAGAAATCCAATGCCCTCAACCTTCAAGCAACGGTTCAACTGACCCAGCAAACCGGCATCCCTCAGATGATCCTTGATCGTCTTCTCGATCAATGTCTCAAGCCTCTGCATGGCTGCAATTTGTTCGGCGAAAGCGGTCTTCAGCAGCGGCTCGTTAGCCCAGCTTTGTACCAGGGCCACTCGAGCCTGAACCAGGGCTGCGCGACGGCGGAAAAGGCTCAGGAGCTGGCGATACAGCGGAGATGGCGGGGTCCAGGGGTTAAGCTCATGCCCTTCGTTTTTCAGGTAACGGGCCAGCAGCTTGGCATCCAGCGCGTCAGTTTTGGCGCGGATTTTTACGCCTTCGCGGTAGTGATGCAGTTCATAACCGCCCACCATGTAGATCTCGCAGCCGGCCTCATAGGCCAGATCAGCGAATTCCAGGTGATAGATATTGGTCGACTCAATGGCTACAGCGACGGGGCCCGGCAATGCTTTCAACCACTTTTTGATGGCCGCTTTGTTGTTGGGAGTCGCCTCCAGTACGTCAAGTTCGGCGTGATAGATCACCAGTTCGTTCTTGGCGACATCCACGCCCACAATCGGCTTTGTGACAGAAACCGGCATTGCCATTGAAAATTCTCCGGGCTAAGGTTTGAACACTTGAAGGGTTCACCCAGAGGCGCAGGCTTGTTCCTATCGTCGGTTTAGGCCAGATGCATTCTTTATCGGCGCTTGGGTGAAAGGAGGAGGGGCGAAATCTCCCACGGTCTGTACTGCGGCTAACAGTCAGAATCGAGCCTTGTCCCTCCTCCTCCCTTCAAGTCCTACCATACAAGCGAGCTTGCTCGCGATGGCGGTATTACTGAGCCAGCGCGATATCCACCAACCGATACAACTCCCCAACCTCAAGTGGCGCCGTAGCAAAGAGGATACGAAACACCGTCGGTGCCACGACTACATTGATCAGACGCTCGACGCCTGGATTGGACTCATCGGGGTAGCGGTCCAGGATGATCTGCAACTGACGACTGATGATCCCCACGCAATGCCCCGGGGTGGCGCAAGCCTGGATGTCACGCATCATGTTGCGACCGGGCTCGGAACTCATCTCGTCCAGGTACTGCTCGGCCCAGGCACGCAGGTCGCCGCGCAAGCTGCCGGTGTCGGCTGGTTCGCCGTCGGGCCGCATGCGAGCGATTGCGACGTCGGCCAACAACGCCGGCAGGTCGCCCCAACGTCGGTAGATGGTGGACGGCGTCACTCCGGCGCGCGTCGCGATTTGCGGCACGGTCAAGGTCGCGCGGTCCTGCTCTTGCAGCAGGGCGCGGACCGCCGAATGAATCGACTCCTGGACCCGGGCGCTTCGACCGCCGGGGCGTAAACCTTCTTTAATAGCCATGCATCAGACCTTAACACAAAGAATTTGCTTTAAGCGCACGCCGGTAGCACACTCCGTAAAAGCAAAAAATTAGCTTTTGTGATTGTCCTGTGGAGCGTGCCCATGTCTCGTCCAGCTTCAACCCGCGCCAGCCTGATCTTCCTGGCGCTCACCTTGCTCGGTTTTCTTGCCGCGTCCAGCGCGCCGACGCCGTTGTATCACCTCTATCAGGAACAGTTGCAGTTTTCCCCGGCCGTCCTGACGCTGATTTTCGGCGTGTATGCCTTCAGTCTGCTGGCGGCCTTGCTGACCGTAGGGGCACTGTCGGATTACCTTGGCCGCAAGCCTGTCATTTTCGTGGCGCTGTTGCTCAACGTGCTGGCGATGCTGCTGTTTATCAGCGCCGACAGCGTAGCCTGGTTGATCAGTGCCCGGTTGATCCAGGGATTTGCCACCGGCATGGCCACCAGTGTACTGGGTGCGGCCTTGCTGGATTTCGACCGACGCCAAGGCCCGCTGATCACCAGCGTTGCGCCGTTGTTGGGCATGGCGTGCGGGGCGCTGGGTTGTGGCCTGCTGGCCGAGTTCGCACCGTTGCCGTTGCAACTGACGTACTGGCTACTGCTGGGGTTATTCCTCGCCCAGGCCATTTACCTCTGGCGCGTGAAAGAAAGCGTCAGCCCACAGCCGGGTGCCTGGCAATCCCTGCGCCCGACCTTGCACGTGCCGCCCCAGGCAAGGCGGGCCTTGTGGCGGGTCCTGCCCCTGAACCTGGCGGCCTGGGCGGTAGGCGGTTTCTACCTGTCATTGGCGCCGTCCCTGGTGCGGGCGGCTACCGGATCGACCTCCAATCTGATTGGTGGCGCGCTGGTGGCGGTGTTGACCCTCAGCGGGGCGCTGTCCATCTACCTGTTGCGCAATCAGGAGGCTGACAAAATGTTGCGTCCGTCCGCCGGCCTATTGGTCATCGGCCTGGCATTGGTGTTGGTGGCGGTGCATGGCGCCAGTTTGCCGTTGTTCTTCGCCGGCACGCTGATCACCGGTGGCGGTTTCGGTGCAGGATTCCTGGGCGCGCTGCGCAGCCTCATGCCATTGGCCTTGCCCCACGAGCGGGCCGGCTTGATGTCGGCGTTCTATGTCCTCAGCTACCTGGCCTTCAGCCTGCCGTCGTTGCTGGCGGGAAACCTGACGCGGGTTTTCGGCTTGATCCCGACGACCGACGGCTATGGGGCCGTGCTGATTGCGTTGTGTGCCGCAGCGCTGTTGGGATTGCGCGCCTCGATCAAACCGTTGAACGATGGCGTTCGGCCCTGAAACCAGGCATGCAGATGTCGCTGGCAGTGGGTTAGTCTTGGCGCCTCAGCTATTTTCCGGACAGATCTCTTGAACATCATTCGCAGCAAATCCTTCACCGGTGACCGTGCCTGGGCGGCGCTGGATATCGCCAACATGAACGGCATCACCACGCGCCTGCACTGGACCGATCAGCCGTACAAATGGCACATCAATGATGGCCAGGAAGTCTTCGTGGTGCTCGATGGGCAAGTGCAGATGTGCTATCGGGAAGAGGGCGTCGAAAAATCGACCTTGCTGGAAGCCGGGGATATTTTCTACGCCTCGGTGGGCACCGAGCATGTGGCCAAGCCCTTGGGTGAAGCGAGAATCCTGGTCGTCGAGACCGAGGGTAGTGTCTGAAGATTATCTGTAAAACAGATAACATATAGAGAAATTACCCGTTATATAGATATTCGTTCTGGTCCTAGCATGGCTCCACCTCATCCGAGGACAGGAGTTCGCCATGACATGCTGCGCTGCAAAAAACCGCTTGCGTCCATTGAGCCATTTGCCCAGGCCGCTGGAGGCCATTCGCCAATTCACGCCTAACTGGTTTGCCGTGGTCATGGGCACCGGAGTGTTGGCGCTGGCCTTGGCGCAATGGCCAGGGAATGTGCCGGGCCTGCGCCTTTTGGGTGAAGGCTTGTGGTTGTTCAACACGCTGCTGTTCGTGGTATTCGCCCTCATGTACACGGCCCGTTGGGTGCTGTTCTTCGACGAAGCGCGACGGATTTTCGGCCACTCAACGGTCTCGATGTTTTTCGGCACCATTCCCATGGGGTTGGCGACCATCATCAACGGCTTTTTGGT
Organism: Pseudomonas medicaginis; assembly: GCF_965119365.1. NCBI lineage: Bacteria > Pseudomonadati > Pseudomonadota > Gammaproteobacteria > Pseudomonadales > Pseudomonadaceae > Pseudomonas > Pseudomonas medicaginis. The sequence continues at coordinate 5,652,577 of NZ_OZ221631.1, read as the reverse complement.
ATTTGGATTGCCGCGCTGGGGGAGCGGTGTGGTGGCGGTGGCTGAGGCGTTGTGGTGGATCGACGTAGCCATGTCGCTGGCCTGTGGTGTGCTGATCCCATTCTTGATGTTCACCCGCCAGGAACACCGCATCGACCAGATGACCGCTGTGTGGCTCTTGCCGGTGGTGGCCGCCGAAGTCGCGGCGGCCAGTGGCGGGCTGTTGGCGCCGCATCTGGCCGACGCTCATGGGCAACTGGTCATGCTGGTGACCAGCTACGTGCTCTGGGCCTTTTCCTTGCCGGTGGCGTTCAGCATCCTGACGATTTTGCTGTTGCGCATGGCGCTGCACAAACTGCCTCACGAAAGCATGGCCGCTTCGAGCTGGCTGGCCCTCGGCCCGATTGGCACGGGTGCCCTGGGTATGTTGCTGCTGGGCAATGATGCTCCGCTGATTTTTGCCGCCAATGGCCTGCCCGGCGTGGGCGAAATCGCCGCCGGGTTGGGGTTGGTGGCTGGCGTCACCCTGTGGGGCCTGGGATTGTGGTGGATGTTGATGGCGCTGCTGATCACCGCGCGCTACTTGCGCGCAGGTATTCCCTTCAACCTCGGTTGGTGGGGCTTTACCTTCCCCTTGGGCGTTTACGCGTTAACCACGCTGAAGCTATCGGACCTGCTGGGCCTGGTTTTTTTCAGCGCATTCGGCGGTGTGCTGGTGGCGATGCTGGTGGTGATGTGGCTGATCGTCGGGCGGCGTACGGTCCTGGGCGCCTGGCATGGCGAGTTGTTTGTGTCGCCGTGCATTGCGGGGCTGGCGAAATAATCGCTAAAGACAGGTAATGTGTGGCCTGGATCGAAAAACGTTCATTCCAATAAGCGTCCACGCCACTGTAGGAACATGGAAGATGAGTCACCCTTCGCAGTTCACCTTGCTTCGCACGCGGCGTTTCCTGCCGTTCTTCATCACGCAGTCCTTGGGCGCGTTCAACGACAACATTTTCAAGCAGTCGCTGATCCTCGCCATCCTCTACAAACTGACCATCGAGGGGGACCGCTCGATCTGGGTCAACCTCTGCGCATTGCTGTTTATCCTGCCGTTCTTTCTGTTCTCGGCACTGGCGGGGCAGTTCGGGGAAAAATTCGCCAAGGACGCGTTGATTCGTCTGATCAAACTCGGCGAAATCGCCATCATGGCGGTGGGCGCGGTGGGGTTTCTATTCGATCATCTAACGCTGATGCTGGTGGCGCTGTTCGCCATGGGCACGCATTCGGCGCTGTTCGGCCCGGTGAAGTATTCGATCCTGCCCCAGGCCTTGCACGAGGAAGAGTTGGTTGGTGGTAACGGGCTGGTGGAGATGGGCACCTTCCTGGCGATCCTGGCCGGCACCATTGGCGCCGGGATCATGATGTCCTCGGCGCACTACGCCCCGGTGGTGGCCAGCGCGATCATCGGCATTGCCGTGCTTGGTTACCTGGCCAGCCGCAGCATTCCGCGCGCGGCGGCGGCCTCGCCGCAAATGCGTCTGAACTGGAATATATTCAGTCAATCCTGGGCCACCCTGAAACTGGGCCTGGGGCAAACCCCGGCGGTGTCCCGGTCGATCGTCGGCAACTCCTGGTTCTGGTTCGTCGGGGCGATCTACCTGACGCAGATTCCCGCCTATGCCAAGGAGTGGATGCACGGCGACGAAACCGTGGTGACCTTGATCCTGACGGTGTTCTCGGTGGGGATCGCCTTGGGTTCGATGCTGTGCGAAAAGCTTTCCGGGCGCAAAGTCGAGATCGGCCTGGTGCCGTTCGGCTCGTTCGGGCTGACTGTATTTGGCCTGTTGCTGTGGTGGCATTCCGGTTCAATTCCCGCCAGTGTCGAAGGTCACGGCTGGCTTGAAATGCTCGGCTTCGGTCACGCCTGGCTGGTATTGATCGACATCCTTGGCCTGGGTGTCTTCGGTGGTTTCTACATCGTGCCGCTGTACGCGTTGATCCAGTCGCGCACGGTGGAGAACGAACGGGCGCGGGTGATTGCCGCCAACAATATTCTCAACGCGTTGTTCATGGTGGTCTCGGCCATCGTTTCCATCGTGCTGCTGAGCCTGGCCAAGTTGTCGATCCCGCAGTTGTTCCTGGTGGTGTCGTTGCTGAACATCGGCGTCAACGCCTACATCTTCAAGATCGTCCCCGAGTTCAGCATGCGTTTCATGATCTGGCTGCTGAGCCATTCCATGTACCGCGTGGAGCACCGCAACCTGGAGGCGATACCGGATGATGGCGCTGCGCTATTGGTGTGCAACCACGTCTCTTTTGTCGATGCCTTGCTGATTGGCGGCGCGGTACGTCGGCCGATTCGTTTCGTGATGTACTACAAGATCTACAACCTGCCGGTGCTGAACTTCATCTTCCGCACCGCTGGCACGATCCCGATTGCCGGGCGCCAGGAAGACATTCATATCTACGAAAAAGCCTTCAAGCGCATTGCCCAATACCTGAAGGACGGTGAGTTGGTGTGCATTTTCCCTGAAGGAAAACTGACTGGCGACGGTGAGATCAATGAGTTCAAGAGTGGATTGACACGCATCCTCCAGGAGACCCCGGTGCCGGTGATTCCCCTGGCGTTGCAGGGGTTGTGGGGCAGCTTCTTCAGTCGCGACCCGGCCAAAGGGCTGTTTCGTCGGTTCTGGTCGCGGGTGACGCTGGTGGCAGGGTCGGCGGTTGCGGTGGAAGTGGCTGAGCCGGCGAAGTTGCAGGCGCTGGTGGGGGAGTTGCGCGGCACGGTCAGGTAATCGGTGCCCTTGCGGGCCTCTTCGCGAGCAAGCTCGTTCCCACAATGAACCGCGTCCCGTTTGGGCAACTCGGTCAAAGGTGGGAGCGAGCTTGCTCGCGATGGCGACAGTGGCCTAAGCGCTGACCTTGAGCCCGATCAACCCTGCAACGATCAACGCCACGCTGGCCAGGCGAACCAGCGCCATCGACTCACCGAACAAAATGATCCCGGCGATCACCGTGCCCACGGCACCAACCCCGGTCCAGATCGCATAGGCCGTGCCCAGCGGCAGTTCCTTCATTGCAAGGCCGAGCAGGCCGAGGCTGATCGCCATGGCGGCGATGGTCAGTGCAGTGGGGAGAGGGCGGCTGAAACCGTCGGTGTATTTCAGGCCGACAGCCCAGCCGACTTCGAACAGGCCGGCAAAAAACAGAATGATCCAGGACATCACACACCTCATCGATGGATGGGGTCGTCCCCGGATAATGATCGCTCTAGCGTTGCGGGGTCGTCCCCGCATTGGGCGCAAGAGTGCCCAATGCTGACGAATCGGTCAAGATTGTCCTTCAGTTCGCCGCTTGACGGGCCTGTAGTTCACGGTCCTGTTTTTCACTCATGCGCCGGAAATACGTCGAGAGCAGTGCCCCGGAAATGTTGTGCCAAACGCTGAACAGCGCGCTGGGTACCGCCGCCAGCGGCGAAAAGTGTGCACTGGCCAACGCCGCGCCGAGGCCGGAGTTCTGCATGCCCACTTCCAACGACAAGGTTTTGCGCTGAGCCAACGGCAGGCCGAACAAACGCCCGGTGAAATACCCCAGCAGATAACCGAAGCTATTGTGCAGCATCACAATGGCCATGATCAGCAGGCCGGATTCGGCGATCTTCGCCTGGCTGGCCGCGACCACCGCCGTCACAATGATCACGATGCTCACCACCGATATCAGCGGCAGCACGTCGATGGCATGACGAACCCGGGCCCCCAACAGGCGTTGGGCGATGATGCCCAGTGCGATCGGCACCAGCACGATTTGCAGAATCGACCAGAACAGCGCCGAGAACGACACCGGCAACCAGGCCGAGGCCAGCAGCCAGATCAGCGCTGGGGTCAGCAATGGGGCAAGCAGGGTAGTGATGGCGGAAATCGCCACGGCCAGGGCCAAATCACCGCGGGCCAGCCAGGTCATGACATTGGACGAAGTGCCACTTGGGCAGCAGCCCACCAGGATGACGCCCACGGCGATCTCCGGCGGCAGGCTGAACAATTGGCAAAGCAGCCACGCCGTGCCGGGCATGATCACGAACTGGGCAATCACCCCCAGGGCGACGCGGCCCGGATGACGAGCCACTTCGGCGAAGTCTTCCAGCTTGAGTGCCAGCCCCATGCCGAACATCACCAGGCCCAGTAGCGGCACGATGGCGATTTTCAGGTCGACGAACCACTGCGGCTGCAGGAATGCCAATACCGCAAAAAACAGTACCCAGTAAGCGAAGGTATTGCCGACAAAGCGGCTCAATGCAGCCAGTGCGCGCATGACCTGATCCTTGTTATTAAGAACACCAATACTAATGTGGGAGCGAGCTTGCTCGCGATAGCGGCGTGTCAGTCAACATCTCGGTGGCTGTCATACCGCTATCGCGAGCAAGCTCGCTCCCACAGGGGGGGCGGGGTTTAGATCCCCTGCGGCATCTCTTCCCCACCCAGTGCTTCAACCAGCGCCGGCAGGAACTCGCCGAAGGTCAACATCATCAGCGTGAAGCTGGCGTCCAGTTGGCCGAGGGCTTCGTCGCCTCCGTCCTGTTCCGCCTGGTCCTGCAACAGGTCTTCGAACTTCAGGCGCTTGACCACCATCTTGTCGTCGAGCACGAAGGACAGCTTGTCCTGCCAGGCCAGGGACAGTTGCGTCACCACCTTGCCGGTGTTCAGGTGCAGCTGGATTTCGTCGCTGGTCAGGTCCTGGCGCTTGCAGCGGACGATGCCACCGTCTTCGTGGGTGTCGCGCAGTTCGCATTCATCCAGCACGAAGAAGTCGTCCGCGGCTTTCTGGGTCTTGACCCAGTCGGTCATGGTGGCGGTCGGGGCCATCTTGACCGTCAGCGGGCGTACTGGCAGCGAGCCGATGACTTCGCGCAGGGTGGACAGCAGGTCTTCGGCGCGTTTCGGGCTGGCCGAGTTCACCAGGATCAGGCCCTGCTTCGGCGCGATGGCGGCGAAGGTGGACGAGCGACGGATGAACGCACGGGGCAGGAACGCCTGGATGATTTCATCCTTGAGCTGGTCCCGTTCCTTTTTATAGACCTTGCGCATTTGCTCGGCCTCGATCTCTTCGACCTTTTCCTTCAGGGCATCGCGCACGACGCTGCCCGGCAAGATGCGTTCTTCCTTGCGTGCGGCGATCAGCAGGAAATCCTGGCTGACATGCACCAATGGCGCATCTTCGCCTTTGCCAAACGGCGCGACGAAACCGTAAGTGGTCAACTCCTGGCTTGCACATGGACGCGCCAGTTTGCTGGCCAGTGCAGTTTCCAACGCCTCGGCATCAAAAGGCAGATCTTGGGTCAGGCGATAGATAAGCAGGTTTTTGAACCACATGGGGTGAGTCTCTCCTTTATACAAAGGGGGGCATTATTCTCTTAGCGGCGCCATAGGCCAACCCTTCGCTAAGCCTTTGGAAGGCCTGAAAAAATTAATTTAAAAAGTGCTTGCCAGCTTAAAGAGTGCTCCGTAGAATGCGCGCCACACCGAAAGCGAAGGGTGATTAGCTCAGCTGGGAGAGCGTCTGCCTTACAAGCAGAATGTCGGCGGTTCGATCCCGTCATCACCCACCATTCGTTTCAAGTGTTACGCGCAGCGGTAGTTCAGTCGGTTAGAATACCGGCCTGTCACGCCGGGGGTCGCGGGTTCGAGTCCCGTCCGCTGCGCCATATTCGGTTACCTGGAACACTGAACGCCAGGTCGCCACGGAAAGCCCGCTCACGCGGGCTTTTTGCTGTTCGCAGTTCCTGCGGTGTGCGTTGCTCCTGTTTTTTTGCTGAATTTGCTAATTAAATCAGCGCGTTATGAAAAACTGTGAGAGAATGCGCCCCGCATCGAAAGTGAAGGGTGATTAGCTCAGCTGGGAGAGCGTCTGCCTTACAAGCAGAATGTCGGCGGTTCGATCCCGTCATCACCCACCAAACTTTCAATGTTACGCGCAGCGGTAGTTCAGTCGGTTAGAATACCGGCCTGTCACGCCGGGGGTCGCGGGTTCGAGTCCCGTCCGCTGCGCCATATTCGGTTACCTGGAACGCTGAACGCCAGGTACCAACAAAAAGCCCGCTCATTGAGCGGGCTTTTTGCTGTCTGGCGTTTGCCTGCCTCTATTGCTCGGCGTTACGGCTGTGACGGTAATCGCTGACTGCCTCATACACCGCTTTACGCAAGCGGTTGATACCGCCGATGGGGCGATGGGCCTCGATGCCGAACCACGGGTTGAACGACTGATTGTCGCAAGCCAGGTTCTGCCTGGGCGTATCGAAATCCTGGGCCGGCACCTTGATGTGCGCCACGGTCTCGAACGGCGCGTCGCTTTCCAGCCATTCAATACTGGTGTCTTCGATCGGCATGTACTTGCTCGGATCCTGGCGTTGGATCTGCAGGACGAAACACGCTGGCACCCGGTCTGTGGATAACTGCTGATTCAATGCGCTACGCAAGAAGTTCGGCAGGTCCTGGTTCTGGGGAGGCAAGTTGTAGCTTGGGCAGTTGTCCGGGTCCGGCGCGACGCGAAACTTGGCATTGGATTCGCCGAATTTGTAAGGCGACACCGAGAAGTAAGTCGTCTGGGTCGGGCTGGCCGGGGGCGGCGAGAGGGTGGCCAGGGCGATGAACAGATGCCGGATCTGCCAAGTGCGCGGGTCCAGGCTAGGAAAGAAAGCCATCGCCTTTTTTCCATCAGCTTGCGCGGCCACATTCTGACGGTACTCGGCGACATCACTGACAAAGAAGTTCGGATGATTGAACATCACGAAATCCTGCTCGCCCTGTGATTGCCGGTCAGCGAGCAGTTGCGTGCCGGGTACGTTCAGCAGCTTGATCGCCATCCCCCGCGCATCGCGCAGGCTATCGAACTGCGGATAGGCGTTGCCGTTGGACAGGCGGATCGTTGCCTGCCAAGTCTTGCCCGGTTCGGCAAACACGCCTTGGCGCAACGGCGCCGGCAGGTCGCTCGGCACCTGGACTTCGGCCATGACACAGCCGTGGGCCTTGGCGTGGGCGTCGCGCAGGTAACGTGTGCTTTCGCGGTGCTGATCGACGATGCGAATAGCGGTCTGGATGATGTCCTGGGTCATGGCCGCTTCGCCGGGTGCAACATGTTCCTTGTCCGGGACCGGTCCCTTGTGTTGCCAGGCAAACCAGGCCGAGGAGAGTGCCCAGCCGAGCAACCCGATGCCCAGCAGCCATAGGAGCGTCTTGCCCAAAAAGGCGCCGAGGCGCAGCCAGAGGGTGATCAACATGCCAACATCCTTTTACCGGTGGGGTTCATCATTACAGTTGCGACTCCAGTGGCCCGCCCAACACCTTCAAATACTCCAGCAAGGCCCAGCGCTCCTGCGGCTGCAGCAGGCGGCCAATGACGCCGTTGCCGCGCTCGCCCCCGCGGAATTCGTGGCCGCTGTTGTGATTACCGGTAATCCGGGTATCGAAAAGAAAACCGTTGGTGAAGGCTTCGGTGCGATAGCCCAGGTGGCGTGGGTCATATTCGAAGTTGCCTTTATAGAATGTGGTCGCCCGCTCATCCTGAGGGGACAGCAATTGGTAGATCGTCGGTACCGAGCCGTTGTGCAGGAACGGTGGCGTGGCCCAGACACCCGCCAGTGGCCGGGCCTTGTAGGCGCGCAGTTCCCGGACGCCGATGGGCAGGCCGAAACCGTCCAGGGCCGAGCGTTCGGCGGGGGTGACGCCGGCATCGCGGTAAGCGCGGTTTTCGACGAAGGCGGTGACGTAGGCCAGGCCTTTGGCGACCGAAAGCTGGCTCAGGTCCAGCGGCTCCGTCGGGGTTGGATGCAGTTGCACTTCCAGCTTCGCCAACTCGGCAGGGTCCCACTGCAGGCTGGTCAGGTCGAAGCGGTGGTCGGCGATGTTATTGGCGGTGCCCGGGTCGGTGCCGATCACCTGCACGGGCAGCATGTGCAATTGCTGGACCGGCCTGTCAGGCCCCTGGACCACTTTAGGCACATGGCAGCCGGCGCAGTTTTCGGCGAACAGGGCCCGGCCCTGGGCGGCCAGGGGTTTATCGATCGCGCCCAGCAACGCTTCCGGCCACACGGGTGGCTTGAGCAGTTGCAGGGTCTCTTCGATCTTGTTCAAGTCGCGCACGCGCACGCTGGAAGGGTATCGCGCATCGCCCTGCAGCGGTTTGCCCTGGGCGTCGAAGAAACTCAGCGTCGCACCGACCCCCAGCGCTTCACCGACGTTGCGGGCCATCGGTTGCTGTGCCGATCCGTTCCACTGCACCCAGTCGAAGGTCCACATTTCCCACAGCTGCGGGTAATCCACCGGAGCGTTGGCGACCCGGTAGTTTTCCGCCGAGATGGCGTCGCCGAAGCTGGCATTGGCGATGCGGCCGAAGGCATCGGTGCGGCCAGGGCCTTCTTCGGTGGGGTAGAGGCCGCGATGGGTATCGTTCCAGGCCGCCCGCAGGAACGTGTCCAGGGAGGTCTTGAAGGTTTTGCGCAGCGCTTCGTGGCGGGCGTCGTAGTCCTTGCCCAGTACTTGGCGGGCGAAGCGTTCGAATTTCCACGGGTTGTAGTAGGTAGACGCGAGACTGGCGACCAACGCCTGTCCGAAACTGCCACCGCGTAGCGTCGGAACACTGGAAGGCAACACATGCTGGGCCGAGCCTCCGTCGATCCGTATCGCCTGGCCTTTGAAATGCAATTCGCCGGTATGACACGCCGCGCAGGTGATATCGAGGAATTGGTCGGTGCTGCCCGGGTTCTGGTGCCGAGCAAACCCTACCGGCAAGTTGCCGGGATTGTCAGGTGAGGCTTTCTGCGCCGGATCGATCAGGAAACCGAAGCGCGCCAAGTACTCAGGCGAAGCGAAGCGTTGTTGCGAGAACGGCAATTCGAGGGCGGTGAACCAGTCGTAGCGCAGGCCTTTGACCTGGGTGCCCTGGGGCGTGAAGTAATACGTCTGGCGTTCGGCGGTGCTCCATTGATCCAGGTAGTGCACCTGTTCGACGGGGTTATAGAACGGCAAGCGAGGATTGGCGACGTAATAAAGCACCACGGCCACAGCGACAATCAGCAGCGCGAGGAGTAGCAAGAGAAGACGAGAGAGAAGGCGCACGGTAACGTCCTTGTTTTTTTGATAAACCCTTATGCCTCAGTGCTGCGCGGGGGGCAAGTGGCCATTACCCCCTGGCCTGCAGGGGGGCGGCAATTTGTCCCTGTACGTAACAGATGACAGATGCTTCATTCGTTGGGGGTTAAAAAGCGTTTGCCAACCTGAACTTATCATCACTTTGCGGCTCACATGCCGGTAGCCATTGGTCGTGGCCGCCTGATAAGCTCGCGGCTTTACTCGATTGCCCTTTAGGCGCATGAACAAGGAAATAGCATGAAACAGCATCGGTTGGCGGCGGCGGTAGCCCTGGTTGGCCTGGTACTCGCGGGTTGTGACTCGCAGACCAGCGTAGAGCTGAAAACCCCGGCGCAGAAAGCTTCCTACGGTATCGGCCTGAACATGGGCAAAAGCCTGGCTCAGGAAGGTATGGATGACCTGGACTCCAAAGCGGTTGCCCAGGGCATCGAAGATGCCGTCGGCAAGAAAGAACAGAAGCTGAAAGATGAAGAACTGGTCGAAGCCTTTGCCGCGCTGCAAAAGCGTGCCGAAGAGCGCATGGCCAAGATGAGCGAAGAGTCGGCAGCTGCCGGCAAGAAATTCCTCGAGGAAAACGGCAAGAAAGCCGGTGTCACCACCACCGCTTCCGGCCTGCAGTACGAAGTGGTCAAGAAAGCCGACGGTCCACAGCCTAAGCCGACCGACGTAGTGACCGTTCACTACACCGGCAAGCTGACCAACGGCACCGTGTTCGACAGCTCCGTTGAGCGTGGCAGCCCGATTGACCTGCCGGTCAGCGGTGTGATCCCGGGTTGGGTCGAAGGCCTGCAACTGATGCACGTCGGCGAGAAGTACAAGTTGTACATCCCGAGCGACCTGGCCTACGGCGCCCAGAGCCCGAGCCCGGCCATCCCGGCCAACTCGGTCCTGGTGTTCGACCTGGAACTGCTGGCGATCAAGGATCCAGCAAAAGAAGACGCCGCCAAGTAATTGCGTCTGCTATAACGACAACGCCTCGCTTATGCGGGGCGTTGTCGCATCTGCACTGCGGCAAAGTGACAAAAAAACCGAACGCACGGTACAGGCTACAGTCATAGGCAATACAGGCGCTGTGCTAGACGCAGTCAGCTGGTCAAGTCAATGAAATATTGGGTTTTTTTATGTGAGTAAAAAACGCCCGATCTAAGCCGGGCCCTTATAAAACGGGGGCTTCAGCGGTGAAATGCAGCTCTGTTCACAAGGTTATCCACAATTTGTGTGGATAACATTTCAGTGGGAGAAAAAATGAAGGCGCCGTGGAATTTTGCGCGATTTCTGCCCTTGGCCGGCCGCCTGCTGGCCCGCGGTCGATTGCCGACGCTGCTCTTCGCCGTCGCCAGCAAAGGTGCCCGGGAGGGTGGACGGCTGGGCAAGCTCAAGGAGGATCTGCGCCTGTTGCAGGCCTTGTGCCTGGCTTACTGGCGTGGCGAATACCGTGCGGTCAGTGCCAAGTCGATGCTGTCGGTGGTGGCAGGGCTCATGTACTTCCTCAGCCCCCTGGACGCGATTCCAGACCTCTTGCCGATGTTTGGCATGTTCGACGACATCGCGGTGCTGGCCTGGATCATGAAAACCCTCGACGTTGAACTCGAGGCATTCCGCGCCTGGCGCTATCGGCAATCACCCGAGAAGCTGGCCCAGGTCGAACGACTTCCCGATACCCCGGAACAACTCCAGCTCCAAGGTCAGAAAAAGCCTTGATCCCCTGAGAATTCATCACCCCGCGACCTTAGCCAGCATTTAGGATTACACTTCCAAGGAAAAAGGCTGACTTGCTAAGTGTTGTTGTCCTACGGGGTAGACATGGATATTCAAATCATCACACGTGACGGAGAGCCCGAGTACGCGGTTTTGCCGTGGGATCAGTACCAAGCGTTGTTGAAAGCAGCAGGCATCAACCAAGCTCCGCCGCGCGAAGCGACAGTCCGGCACGCGGCGGCACCCGACCAGGTTCTCCCTGGTCTGGATCAATTACGCACTTTACGCGAAGGGAAGGGCATCGCCATCGAGGCGCTGGCCCGCACGGTAGGTATCAGCCCGTCTTATCTGGCCTTGATCGAAAGCGGCGAGCGACAGCCCGATGCCGCGATTCGGCGCAGTCTGGCCTGGGAGTTGACGGTGCCGGGTTGGAGGGAAGAATCGTGAGCGTACGCATCAGTCGGCAGCATTGGGATGGGTTGTTGGGTGAATTGGACCAAGCGCGTCGCCAGCGCCATTTATTGACTTATCGCGCCTTGCTGGAGCGCTTGCAACTGCCCAGCCCGGCCATGCAGACCTTGACCGCGGCCCTTGAGCACCTGGCGGCGCTTGACGCCCGGGCAGAACAGCCGTTGCGCAGTTCCTTGGTGATCAGCCAGGGCGCGAGCCGGTTGCCGCGCACAGGGTTCTTCGAATGCGTTGAACGTCTTGGTCGCTTTTCCGGGCCTTCCGATGGGGTGGCCGCCGCCTCCTGGCACGCTTCGGAAGTGGTCCGGGTGTTTGAATACGAATACCCCGAGTCGGCGGAGGCCTGAGTGCTCTGGCGATTCAAGGCGCGGGTCGGGTATTGGCTGGCGCGTCGGCTGTTTCACTGGTCCTGGTTCGTCCGCCAGGCGCGTGGCTGGGCTTGGCTCGAGGGTCAGTTTTCCCGCATGGCGAACCTGGGCGACGTCGGTGCGCAAAGTTTCTATGGGCACATCCTGACGTTTCGCGGCCAAGGGCTGGGCGCGCGCGAGGAAGGCCTGCGCCTGCTGCGGCTGGCGGCCCTCGCGGGTGATGGTAAGGCGGCCTACCAAGTCGGTGTGATCAGCCTGGCCGGCAGTGCCAGCCAGGCGCCGGACCCGGTCGAAGCAGCGCGCTGGTGGACGCTGGCGGCCAAGGCCGGACATCCATTGGCCGACGTCAAGCTCAAGGCGCTCGAAGTGGGTGACCGCTAGGTTATCCACAGGTCGGGTACGTTCGCCTACCAAGGCGTGATCGACGAGCTTGAGGGCTGGCTGAAAGCGGAGTGGGAGTCGTTTCAACCGCTGCGGAGCAGTCCTAAAGCAGCGAGCTCAATCTTCCTGACATTCCGAGTTGTCTGGTTTGGGGCCGCTTCGCAGCCCAGCGGGGATAAATCCCCTCGCCACAGGGTTTCGCTAGGCGTTTGGGCCGTGACTGGATGGGGCGGGGTAACCCACTCACATCAACAAACCCAACTCCCCTACAGCCTCCCGCTCAGCCAAACCTTCCACCAAGTACACACTGCCCCCCAAAATCTCCTTGGCATGATGCTTAGCCTGGGAAGCCAGCTCAGCCAACTGACTGGCGTCCAATTCTTCACAAGCCTCGGCGCGCAGGTGCACCACCCCAATCGACAGCGACAACAACGCAAACTCCTGCCGTAAGCCCTGTCGATTCAACGCCGTAAAACACCCCGCCTCCAGATGTTCGGGGCGGTAGAAGCGCCGGCAATGGGTCTGGAAGTCGCTCAGCAACTGGTCCAGGCGCTTGCGCCAGTCTTCCGGGCCGAGAACCAATAGGAAATCGTCGCCGCCGATGTGGCCGACGAAGTCGCGGCTGGGGTCGATGCGTTCGTTCAGGCATTGAGCCAGGCATAGCAGGACTTCGTCGCCACGGCCGTAGCCGTAGATGTCGTTGAAGGGCTTGAAGCTGTCGATGTCCACATAGCAGATCACGGATTCCTGCCGTTGCTGCAGCAAGCGGGTGAGGCATTGCTGGATAGGGACGTTGCCCGGCAGCAGGGTCAGCGGGTTGGCGTAGCGGGCCTGTTGGATTTTCAGTTCGGTGATGAGCTTGAGCACGTCGATCACCCGGCCCAGGCCCAGGTAGCTGCCGTTGAGGGTGATGATGAAATCTTCTTCGATGCGTTGTCGGGCGCGGCTGGTGATCAGGCGGCTGACTTGTTGCAGCGACTGGTTCAACTCCACCGCGAGGAAGTCATCGCTCATCAGCCGGCTGATGGGCTTGCGGGCGAACAGGTCGGTGGCGAAGGGCTTGAGCAAGGCATCCGAGAGTGAATGGCGATGGACGATGCCGCAAGGCTGGTTCTGATTGTCCAGCACCGCCAGGGAGTTGAGGTTGGCCTGGCGCCGAAATGCTTCCAGCACGGTGGCGGTCGGCGTGTTGTGGGCCATTGCCGGCTGTTCGTTGAGCAGCGCCCCGAGATCGTTGACCTCATCATTCAGCGCTGCCACGCCGCTGTCCTGCTTGGGCATCAGCGCCCTGGCATCGCGTGATGGTTGTTCCTGGGGGCGCGCCAGCAGATAGCCCTGGACCAGGTCGACGCCCATTTCGATCAGCACCGCCAGTTCTTCCGGCAGTTCGATTCCTTCGGCGATGACTTGGGCGCGGGAGGTCCGGGCGATTTTCAGGATCGAGCCCACGAATTCGCGCTTGAGAGCGTCCTGATGGATGCCGTCGATGAAATGGCGGTCGATCTTCACATAATCGGGGCGCAATTCGGACCACAACCGCAGGCTGGAATAACCGGCACCGAGGTCGTCCAGGGCAATCGAGAAACCCATGGCCCGATAGTGATGCAGGGCGGTTTGCAGGAGCTGGAAGTCATCGATGGGAGTCTGTTCGGTCAGTTCGATCACGACCTGGCTGGGGGCGATGCCGAAGTCTTGCAGCAATTGCAGCGTACGCCCCGTCTGGTGCGCGGACTCCAGCAGGGACTCGGGCGAGACGTTGAGAAACAGCTTGCCCGGCAGTTTTTGCTCGTTGAAGCGTTGGCAGGCGCTGCGGCGGCAAGCCAGTTCCAGCTCGCTGAGGCGTCCGGCCTGGCGCGCCACGCTGAGCAGCGCGATGGGCGAGTGCAGCGGGCTGTTGGAAGGGCCGCGGGTCAAGGCTTCATAGCCCACGATGCGCCGTTCGGAAAGGCAGATGATCGGTTGGAACAGGCTGTGCAAACTGCTATGAGCCAGGATTGAACCCAAGGCACTCAGCTGTTCTGTCGTGGTCATGGCAATCTCTGGCGATAAAAAAAAGGACCGGGTGCGGGCACCCAGTCCTGTATTTCACGACAGACTGATGTCAGTTTGATGACACTCCGGCGAGCATCACCATTAAATGGCCATCATCTTAGTGCTTGGCGATCGCCGTATTGAGTTTCAGGTAGTCCAACAGGATCCGCCCGGTCTCGCTCAGGTAGGCATCGTCTTCCGGCTTGGTTTTCTCCGGCTCGGTGATCAGGTCTTCGTCCTCTTTCTTCAGCTCTTTGAGCGGCTCTTCGCCCTTGGCCTTGCGACGCAGGTTTTCCATGGTCAGTTGCTTGCTCTCGATGTCGGCGTGCTGCGCGCGACGCTCGGCTTCGTTGAGGGTGACGGTTTTCTCCATCATCAACTTCTGCGCCAGGGCCAGCTTGTCGCGAATGAACACGAACTCCGCGTCTTGGGACGAACGGGCGTCGTGGTCGGACTTGAGTTGGGCCAGGAACGGCTTGAACGGGTCCACGGCCGGTTTGATCGCAGGCCGGATGGTGTCCCATGGCATGGCTTCGGGCAGGGCACTTTCACCGATTTCCTTGGTGTCGATGATCGACGGGTAATCGATGTCAGGCAATACGCCCTGATGCTGGGTGCTCTGGCCGGACACCCGGTAGAACTTCGCCAAGGTCAGCTTCAGTTCGCCGTGGTTGAGCGGCTGGATGGTTTGCACGGTGCCTTTGCCGAAGGTCTGGCCGCCGATGATCAGCGCGCGGTGATAGTCCTGCATGGCGCCGGCGAAAATCTCCGAGGCCGAAGCCGACAGGCGGTTGACCAGCAAGGCCATCGGCCCTTTGTAGAACGCGCCCGGGTTCTCGTCTTCGAGCACATCCACCCGACCATCGGCGTTGCGTACGAGCACGGTCGGGCCCTTGTCGATGAACAGGCTGGTCAACTCGGTGGCTTCCTGCAGGGAGCCGCCGCCGTTGTTGCGCAAGTCGATGACCACGCCGTCGACTTTTTCCTTCTGCAGTTCTGTCAGCAGTTTCTTGACGTCGCGGGTGGTGCTCTTGTAGTTCGGATCCCCGGCGCGGAAGGCCTTGAAGTCCAGGTAGAAGGCCGGGATCTCGATGACGCCGAGCTTGTAGTCCTTGCCGTCCTGCTTGAGGTTGAGGATCGATTTCTTCGCGGCCTGTTCTTCCAGCTTCACCGCTTCACGGGTGATGGACACGACTTTGCTGGTCTGGTCGTTCGGCGCATTGCTGGCCGGGATGACTTCCAGGCGTACCACCGAGCCTTTCGGGCCACGGATCAGCTTGACCACTTCGTCCAGGCGCCAGCCGACCACGTCGACCATTTCCTTGTTGCCTTGGGCGACACCGATGATCTTGTCCGCCGGGCTGACCTGCTTGGTCTTGTCCGCGGGGCCCGCCGGGACCAGGCGCACGATTTTTACCTGGTCGTTGTCGCTTTGCAGCACGGCACCGATGCCTTCCAGGGACAGGCTCATGTTGATGTCGAAGTTTTCCGCGTTATCCGGCGACAGGTAATTGGTGTGCGGGTCGTAGGACATGGCGAAGGTATTGATGTACGCCTGGAAAATGTCCTCGGCGCGGGTCTGATCCAGGCGCGCCAATTGGTTCTTGTAGCGCTTGGTCAGGGTTTCCTGGATCTGCTTGGGATCCTTGCCGGCGATCTTCATGCGCAGCACTTCGTCCTTGACGCGTTTGCGCCACAGGTCGTCGAGTTCAGCTGTGCTTTTGAGCCAAGGGGCGTCCTTGCGGTCGACCTGCAAGGCTTCCTTGGCATTGAAATCGATTTTGTCGACGCCTTTGTTCAACTCGGCAAGGGCGTAGTCCAGGCGCGCCTTCACGCGGTCCAGGTAGCGCTTGTAGATGGTGAACCCGGCGTTCAGGTCGCCGCTCTTGAGGAAATCGTCGAACTGGGTTTTCCACTTGTCGAATTCGGCGATGTCGCTGGCCAGGAAATAACTGCGCGACGGATCGAGCAGCTTCAGGTAGCTGTCATAGATGATGACCGAGCGCGCATCATCGAGCGGCGGCTTGCTGTAGTGATGGCGCTTGAGCAGTTCGACGACGTTCAGGCTGGCGATCACTTCGTCACGATCAGGCTGAAGCTTGTCCCAGCTGTTGGCTGCGAACGTATCGTTCGACAGCGGTAACAGGCCGAGGCCAATGACGAGCGCGAGGGCGGTACTGGGGAACAGGTGCTTCATGCTGATTCGACGCAGGGACAATTGATAACGCATATTAGGCCGTCTTTGAAGTCGCCGGTTCCATGTGGCCCGGGCGCATAATGCAAGAAAGCCCGGCGTTGAAGCAGCGGGCCCAGTCGAGACTCACTATGGAGGCACCGTGAAAGCATTGCAAGGCGTTGAAGGCCAAGTGGTATGGGCTGATGAGCCAAGCCCGACGTGTGATGTCGGGCAAGTTCGCATCCGTGTAGCGGCCGCCGGCCTGAATCGGGCCGATTTGCTGCAAAAAGCCGGACTTTACCCGCCGCCACCCGGCGCCAGCCAGGTGTTGGGGCTGGAGTGTTCCGGCGTCATCAGCGAGGTTGGGCCCGGCTCGTCCTGGCAGGTGGGCGACCGGGTTTGCGCGTTGCTGGCCGGCGGCGGGATGGCCGAGGAAGTGGTGGTCGATGGCCGGCATGTATTGCCGGTGCCGGAGGGCTTGTCATTGGCTGAAGCCGCCGCGCTGCCTGAGGTCTACAGCACCGCATGGTTGAATCTGTTCCAGCTGGCCGGGCTCAAGCCGGGGGAAAAAGTACTGTTGCACGCCGGGGCCAGCGGTGTCGGCTCGGCCGCGATCCAGCTGTGCAAGGCATTTGGCAACCCCTGCTGGGTCAGTGTCGGGTCCGCCGAACGGCTGGCCTATTGCGAGGCCCTGGGTGCCCAGGGCGGCGTGGTGCGCACCGATGGCCTGGAGGGTTTGAACGATCTCGGTCCCTTCGACGTGATCCTCGATCCAGTGGGCGGCAGCTACGCCAAACTCAACGTGAAACTTTTGTCAGTTGACGGCCGCTGGGTGTTGATCGGCCTCATGGGCGGGCGCTCGACCGAACTCGATCTGGCCCAGGTGCTGGGCAAACGCATTCAATTGCTCGGCTCGACCTTGCGCAGTCGTGACGAGCACTTCAAGGCCGACCTGATCAGCGAGATGGGCCAACAGGTGTGGCCGCTGTTTGCCGACAAGCGCCTGAGCCCGCAACTGGCCAAGACCTTCGCCATCAAGGACGCCGAAGCGGCGTTTGCGGAGCTGGCGACCAACCAGGTGTCCGGGAAGCTGGTGTTGGTGATCGATGAAAGCCTGAGCTGATTCGGCCCTGTGGGCGCGAGCTTGCAGGAACACTTGCAGGCCCGCGTCGACATGACTGGCAGCGCCTCATCCCTATCGACGGTGGTTTGCACCTTCGGTCGGCCGCCTGTGTCCGGTGCGCGGGTCCTGCTAGCGTTAACTAATGGGGGATGGGGTAACCGCAGCTTTCATTTCACCCGCCAGGTGAAGAGGTTGATCATGGCCATCACCGAATGGCGCATGCAGGGCGTCGAATTCATTGCCTGCAACTGCAATTGGGGCTGCCCCTGCCAATTCAATGCACCACCGACCCATGGTCACTGCCAGGCGGTGGCGTCGATGCGAGTGGAACACGGGTATTTCAATCAGGTGGCGCTGGACGGCTTGTGCTGGGCCGCCACCTTCGCTTGGCCGGGTGCCATCCATGAGGGCAGCGGCAGTTGCCAGGTGTTCATCGATGAACGCGCCGACGAGGCGCAACGCCAGGCCCTGCTGACCATTCTTTCTGGCTTGGAGAGCGACCCTGGGGCCAACGTGTTTCAGGTGTTCAGCAGTACCATGAGTGAAGCGTTCGAACCGCTGTTCGTGCCAATCACCCTTTCCATCGATGTCGATCAGCGCTTGGCGCACCTGGATATTCCAGGCGTGCTGCGGGCCAGCGGCGAGCCGATCCGCAGCCCGATCGACGGCTCACCTCATCGAGTCCGCCTGTCCCTGCCCAACGGCTTCGAGTTCCTTGAGGCTGAAGTGGCCAGTGGCAGCTACCAGACGCATTCAGCCCTCAAACTACAATCCCAGGGCAGTCATAGCCACCTCGCCCACGTGCACTTCACCGGCCATGGCATAGAGCCGTGAAGGCAGAGCCTCAGGCGGCGATGCCGAGCAAGCGACTGACAGGCGAACAGTTGCTGCTCGTGCTCTGCCTGCTCGCGCTGACCGCCCTGGCCTGGCTGCTGCTGTTGCGCATGGCCCGCGACATGAGTGCGCCGGGCGGCATGGCTGATACGGCAATGGGCGGCATGCTCATGCCCTGGAGCCTGGCCGATGCGCTGCTGATGTTCGCCATGTGGGTGGTGATGATGGTCGGCATGATGCTGCCCAGCACCTTGCCCATGCTGTTGATCTACCAGCAGATGCTGCGCAAGCGCATGCCGGCACCGCAGCGACACCTGGCCCTGCTGCTGTTCTGCAGCGCCTATGTCCTGGTTTGGGCCGGTTTCGCCCTGGGCGCCACGGCGCTGCAATGGGCACTCGAACAGCTCGCCCTGCTCAGTCCGGGGATGCGCAGCACCAGTACCGCGCTGGGCGCCGGCCTGCTGCTGGTCGCAGGCGTCTACCAGTGGCTGCCAAGCAAGGCGGCCTGCCTTGAGCATTGTCGCGGACCGCTGCATTTTCTGCTCAGCTACTGGCGCCCCGACGTGCTCGGGGGCTGGCGCATGGGGCTGGCCCATGGCGCTTACTGCCTGGGCTGCTGCTGGGCCCTGATGGGCCTGCTGTTCGTTGTCGGCGTGATGAACCTGCTCTGGGTGGCCGTGATCGGTGCCTTCATCTTGCTGGAGAAAAACCTGCCGCAGGGACTCTGGCTCAGCCGTCTCTGCGGTGTGTTGTTGCTCGGCTGGAGCTTGTGGCTGCTGCTGGGCTGAACCTGTGGGTGCGAGCAAGCTCGCTCCCACAAGGAGGCTTATTTCCAGGTATGAATCGGCCAACCGGCCGCTTCGGCATGGGCCTTCAACACCGGATCCGGGTTCACCACGTGGGGGAAGTCCACCCGCTGCAACAGCGGCAGGTCATTACGCGAGTCGGAATAGAAGCTCGCGCCTTCCAGGTTCTCCTCCTCGGCGTCCAGCCAGTCCAGCAGCCGCGCGATCTTGCCTTCGCGGTAAGTCAGGGTACCGACGGTCTTGCCGCTGTACACCCCATGGGTCACTTCAAGTTCGATCGCCAGGATCTCGTCGATGCCCAGGCGCTCTGCAATCGGCTTGACCAGGTGCGTGCCCGAGGCCGAGATCACCAGGATCCGGTCGCCGGCCTTGCGGTGTTCGGCGATGGTCTTGGTGGCGTCGCTGAAGATGATCGGTTCGATGAAGTCTTCCACCCAAGGCCCTACCAAGTGTTCGATTTCTTCCGGTGTGCGGCCGATCATCGGTTCCAGGCTGAAGTCCATGTACTCTTCCATGCTCAGCTTGCCGTGGCTGTAGGCGTCCATCAGCGCGTTGTTGCGCTGCATGAACGACTCGGGATCGACCCAGCCCAGGCGCCCCATCTGTTCGCTCCAGAGGGTGGCGCAGTCGCCGTGGATCAGGGTTTCGTCCAGATCAAAAATTGCCAGGGCCATCAGCGCGTTTTCCTCTTCAAGATCAGCTTCAAAATCGATAAAGCCATCAGGCTACCTCACACAGCGCCGATGGATCGATGGAAAGTGCCAATCGTGCGCCATCGGGGTGCAGGTCGGCGGCCGAGCGGTTGAGCACATCGACCACCAATTCCACGCCACGGGCCTCGACCCGGTAGCGAATCACGTTGCCTAACAGGCTGTGGCTGCGGATCAGCGCATCGGCCTGGCCGTTACGGCTCAGTTCGATGGCCTCCGGGCGGATGGCGATGCGACCGTTCACCGGCCGCTGCAGCAATTTGCTCGCACTGTCGGCGTCCAGCAGGTTGTAGTTGCCAATGAAGCCGGCGGCAAAGACATCGACTGGCGCCGTGTAAAGGGTTTCGGCATCGCCGCTTTGTACGATCTTTCCCTGGTTCATCAGGAAAATCCGGTCAGACATGGTCAGGGCTTCTTCCTGATCGTGTGTGACAAAGATCGTAGTCAGGCCCAACTCACGCTGGATCTGTCGGATCTGCTCGCGCAAGTGCTTGCGAATCCGTGCATCCAAGGCCGACAGCGGCTCGTCCAACAGCAACAGGCGCGGCCGGGTCACCAGGGAGCGGGCCAGAGCGACGCGCTGGCATTGGCCGCCGGACAGTTGATGGGGATAGCGGGCGGCAAAATCATGCAGCTCCACCAGGCGCAGGATCTCCAGGACGCGCTGGCGGCTGTCCGCTGTATCGACCTTCTGCATGCGCAGGCCGAAGGCGACGTTTTGCTCCACGGTCATGTTCGGAAACAAGGCGTAGCTTTGGAAAACCATGCCGATGCCGCGTTTCTGCGGGCTCAGCGGGACGATGTCTTGCCCATCGAGGATGATCTTTCCGGCATCCACCGCAGTCAGGCCGGCGATGCAGCGCAACAGCGTGGATTTGCCGCACCCCGAAGGGCCGAGCAGGGTGACGAACTCGCCCTTGCCGATCTCGCAGTTGATGTCGCTGAACACCGGTGTGCCGGCGTAGCTTTTTTGCAAATGTTGGACGCTGACGTAGCTCATTGGCTTTTGTCCTTGTTCAAGATATTGGCCGCCCAGGTCAGGACCAGTACGAAGAAGAAATAGGAAATCACCAGGGCACTGGTGAAGTGGCCGCTGCTGTTGCGCATGTTGTTCAGGTACACCTGCAGGGTTTCATAGCGAGTGCCTACGAGGATGTTGGCGAACACGAATTCGCCGAACAGGAACGAGAAGGACAGCAGCAACGCCACCATCAGACCCTTGCGCAGGTTCGGCAGTACCACCAGGAACGCGGCCTGGAAGGTGCTTGCACCGAGCAACTGGGCGGCGTCCATCAGGTCGCGCAAATTGATGGCTTGCAGGTTGTTGGTGATTGCCCGGTACATGAACGGCAGGGCGACGGTGAAATAGCAGCCGATCAGGATCCACGGCGTACCGACCATCGCCAGCGGCCCGGAGCCGTAGAGTTGCAACAACCCCACCGACGACACCACCGGCGGCACCGCGAAGGGCAGCAGGATGAGGATGTTCATCAGCGCATCGAGCTTGGGAAAGTGGTAGTGCACCACGAACAGCAACGGCAGGATCAACACCACCGAGAGCACCAGTGCACCGACGCAGACCAGCAGCGATTGACCGAAGGCGTGGAGAAAGCGCGGATCGCTCCACAACTGCACATACCATTTGAACGTGAAGCCGCTGGGCAGCACGGTGGCCGACCAACTGCTGGCAATGGAGTAGACGAGTGTGCCGGCCAGGGGCAGCAGCAGGATGGCGAACAGCAGGTAGACCACCACCCGATGATAGAGCCCGACGGAGCCCGGTTCAGCGCGAGACATGGTAGCTCCTCTTGAGCAGCAACTGATGGACGATGGTCACCACGGTCATCAACGCCACCAGTATCACGGCCAAGGCACTGGCCAGGTTCGGGTCGAGGGAAATGTCGCCGGAGACCATGGCCGCGATGCGGATCGGTAGGACGTTGAAGTTGCCGGTGGTCAACGCGTAGACCGTGGCGTAGGCGCCGAGGGCGTTGGCCAGCAGGATCACGAAGGTGCCCAGCAGCGCCGGGGTCAGCACCGGCAAGCCGATGTGCCGCCAGAACTGCCAGCCGTTGGCGCCGAGCAACTCGGCGGATTCGCGCCAGTCTTCGCGCAGGGCGTCGAAGGCCGGGTAGAGCAGCAGCACGCCGAGGGGGATCTGGAAATAGGTGTAGAGAATGATCAGCCCGGTTTTCGAGTACAGGTTGAAATCCTCGATGATCCCCGCCTGCTTGAGCATGATCGTGATGCTGCCGTTGAACCCCAGCAAAATGATGAAAGCGAAGGCCAGGGGCACACCGGCGAAGTTGCTGGTCATGTTGGCAAACGCATTGACGAAGTTGCGCAGCCGCGAATCCACCCGGCGCAGGGAGTAGCTGCCGAGCACCGCGATGACGATGCCGAACACACTGGACCAGAAGCTGATCTCCAGGCTGTGCTGGATGGCTTGCAGGTAGAATTTCGAACTGAAGATCTTGTTGAAGTTGGCCAGGCCCCAGCCGAACTCTTCCGATTCCAGGCTGTTGATCAACACCCAGAGCAGCGGGGCGATCTGGAACACGATGAAGAAAATCGCGAAGGGCACCAGGCACAACGCTGCCAGCCATTTGCCGCGCGTCATGGCGTTCACTTGAGTAACTCCTGGCAATAGGGTTTGTCGTGGTCGACGCCGAGCAATTGGCAAATGGTGCCGCACAACTCGGTCTGCCTCGGCGTGGCAGCGGGATCGAAACTGAAGCTGTCACCCAGGACGAACAGCGGCACCTCCCGTTCCTCGGCCAGCAGGCCATTGTGGGAACGGTCGTTGTTCATGCCGTGGTCGGACGTCACCAGTACCTGGTAGCCGGCGTCGAGCCAGGCTTGCAGGTAGACCGCCAGGTTGATGTCGGCCGAGCGGGCACTGTTGCGGTATTGCGGGGTGTCGAGGCCGTGCTTGTGGCCGGCGTCGTCGATGTTCATCGGATGCACCAGCAGGAAGTTCGGCAAGTAGCGCTGGCGCAGGTGTTCGGCGTCCGCGAACAGATGGGAGTCGGGATAGTGGTCATTCCAATAGAAATGCCCATATTGAATCGGCAGGTCGGGGTTGTCGGTGTGACGGTCGCGACCGGCGACGAAGGGTGACGCGTTGTAGAGCTCGCTGACCCAGTGGTAGGCCGCAGCCGCTGTGCTCAGCCCGGCCTCGGTGGCGTAGTGGAAGATGCTGCGCTGGTTCGACAGGCGCGAGACATTGTTGTGCACGATCCCGCTGTCGATGGGCACGACGCCGGTGAGGATGCATTCGTAGAGCGGGCGGGACAGGGCGGGCAACTCACATTCCAGTTTGTAGAGGGCCGCGCGTCCTGCGCCGACGTAAGCCTGCAAATGCCCCATGGCGTGCCGGGCGACCTCGTGGTTGAGACCGTCGAGCACCACCAGGATGACGTTGTGCTTCATGGATACCAAAACTCCGGATGGACACCAGAAAACTCGGATTCACCGCAGGTCCAATGTGGGAGCGAGCTTGCTCGCGATGAGGACGTGTCAGTCGACATCAATGCTGGCTGATACACCGCTATCGCGAGCAAGCTCGCTCCCACAATTGGATCTCCGTTGGATATCCGAGCGGGGCTGACTACCGCCTCACTGCATATTGATGATCACTTCTTCCTGCCACTTCTGCGGTAATGCCTTGGAGGTCTTCTCCCATGCATCCGCGTCCTTGATCGGGGTCACGCCTTTGTACTGCTCGTTCGGCAGCAGCTTGGCCTGGACCTCTTCCGGCAGTTTCAGGTGCTCGGCACGGATCGGACGGGCGTTGCCCTTGGCCAGGTTGATCTGGCCGGCGTCGCTGAAGATGTACTCACGGGCCAGCTTGGCGGCGTTCGGGTGCTTGGCGTATTTGTTGATGATGGTGGTATAGCCGGAGATGACCGAGCCGTCGGACGGAATCAGCACGACGTAGTCATCCGGGTTGGCCATCTTGGCCTTGTAGCTCAGGCCGTTGAAATCCCAGACCACGCCGACTTCGACTTCACCTTTCTCCATCGTGGCGATGGTCGGGTTGGCCATGGACAGGCGCCCTTGCTTGGCGATCTCGGCGAACATCAGCAGCGCCGGCTGGACGTTCTTCTCGTCGCCGCCATTAGCCAGGGCCGCGGCCAACACGCCGTTGGCGGCCTGGGCGGCGGTGCTCACGTCACCGATGGAGACCTTGTATTTGCCGGTCTTCAGGTCCGCCCATTTGGTCGGCACTTCGGAGCCGTGCAGCAGCTTCTTGTTGACGATGAAGGCGATGGTGCCGGTGTAGGCCAATGCCCAGTTGCCGTCCTTGTCCTTGGCCCAGGCGGGGACCTGCTCCCAAGTGCTTGGCTTGTAGGGCTGGACCACGCCCTGCTTGACCGCGATCGGACCGAAGGCCGCCCCGACGTCGCCGATGTCGGCGCTGGCGTTGTCTTTTTCGGCGGCGAACTTGGCGATTTCCTGGGCCGAGCTCATGTCGGTGTCGATGTGTTTCAGGCCGTAGACCTTGGCCAGGTCGTCCCAGGTGCCTTTCCAGTTTGCCCAGTCATCGGGCATGCCGACGCTGTTCACGGCGCCTTCCGCTTTCGCAGCGGCTTCCAACGTTTTCAGATCGGTGTCAGCGGCCATGGCGGCGGTGCACATGGCAATGGTCGAGCCTAACAGTGATGCCAGGAAAAGCTGTTTCATCCGAAGCTCCTATGGGCGTTTTCAACGCTGCGATTGCGGTTGTGTTGGTCTAGGTCAGCAATACCTGAGCCAATGTAGGCGAGCCCTGTGACATTTTGATGTCGGTGTCCCAGGCGGTGCGAAATGCCAGGCTCGTGAAGGTTGGCTGCGAATTAAGCGTAGACCATGGTTAAACGGCTGATCTGCAAGGACTTGGCCGTTTATTTGCACGCTTGCAAAACGACCGTTCGGCGGCTCTGTCATCTGCCAGTCATGTGCAGTGCCTAGGCTTGCTGGACCCATGAGCGGATCGACGGGCCGTCGATCCTGCCCCGAAACAGTGCTGGTCTAGTCCAGATAGGTAACGTTGATGCGCATCGATGCAACCAAAGCGGTGACAGCCATCGGACAGGTCCTGCAAGAGCAACTCGACCACGGGTTACTGGCGCCAGGCAGCAAGTTGCCGGCCGAGCGCAAGCTCAGTGAATTGTTCGGGACCACCCGTATCACCGTACGCGAGGCGTTGTTGCAGCTCGAAGCCCAGGGGCAGATCTATCGGGAGGAGCGCCGGGGCTGGTTCGTTTCGCCGCCGCGCCTGGCCTACAACCTGATGCAGCGCAGCCATTTCCACGCCATGGTTGCGGCCCAGGGGCGTGTGCCTTCTACTCAAGTGATCTCGGCGCGCCTGCAACCGGCTTCGGCGGCCGTGTGTGCCTGGTTGCAACTGCCGGCGCTCTCCAGCGTGATCCAGATCTGCCGCGTGCGCCGTATCGACGAGCGGCTGGTGCTGTACGTCGAGCATTACCTGAACCCGCAGTACTTTCCGGACATCCTCGGGTTCGACCTCAACCAGTCCATCACCGAACTGTATGCTCGCCACTACGACCTGCACTACGGCCGGGTGAAGTTCGAAATCGTGCCGACCTCTTTGCAACTGGAAGCGGCAGCGGCGTTGAGGGTTTCGGTGGGCAGCCCAGGGCTGCGCATCGCGAGGGTCAACTATGACCAGCACCAGCGGTTGATCGACTGCGACCTGGAGTTCTGGCGACACGATGCGATCCATGTCGGCGTGGATGTGCCGGAGCAACCCGTGTCGGGACCATTGCCGGCGGCCTGAGGCAGGCTCAGAGCGTCTCGTTGAGCTTGCTCAGGATCTTGATCACCACCGTGGCGAGAATCAGCAACATGCCGATCCACATGGCGAAGACCCCGACGTTCTTGTCACGGAAGTTGAAACCGATGGCCAGCAGGATCATGCCGGCGATGATGGGCACCAGCATGGCATTGAACGCAGACATCGAGATCATGACGACGGCCTTGTCGGGGAGGGATAGGGTCAGTCTAGTTGGGGTTTTGCCGGGGTGTACTGATGTGCATCACAACCTCCCCGGAATTTGCGGTGGGCACTGTTGTGGTGAGGGGATTTATCCCCGCGGGGCTGCGAAGCAGCCCCAGAATCCACCAAGCACCGCGATTATCCGCAGGGACGTGGGGGCTGCTTCGCAGCCCAACGGGGATAAATCCCCTCGCCACAGGAGGCCGCACGCATCTGGCCCAGGTAGGTTTGGCGGTTAGGGCAATTCGCGAGACGCGTAGAACGCGCTCAGCACCTTCACCAGGTGCGCCAGGTCATGGCTGCCGCACAATTCGCGGATCGAGTGCATGGCGAAGGTCGGCAGCCCGATGTCCACGGTGCGTACGCCCAACTGGCTGGCGGTGATCGGACCGATGGTCGAGCCGCAGCCCATGTCGCTGCGCACCACGAAACTCTGTACCGGTACTTCTTCAGCCATGCACAGGTGGCGGAAGAATCCGGCGGTTTCGCTGTTGGTGGCGTAGCGTTGGTTGCTGTTGACCTTGATCACCGGCCCGGCGTTGAGCTTGGGACCGTGGTTGGCGTCGTGCTTGTCGGCGTAGTTGGGATGCACGCCGTGGGCGTTGTCCGCCGACACCAGCAGGGATTTCTGAATGGTGCGGACGAACTCTTCACCTTCAGGCAGCAGGCGACGCAGGGTTTGCTCCAGCATCGGGCCGTCGGCGCCACAGGCCGAGCACGAACCGACTTCTTCGTGATCGTTGCACACCAGCACGCAGGTTTCTTCGGTATCAGCGTTCAGCAAGGCTTGCAGGCCGGCGTAGCACGACAGCAGGTTGTCCAGGCGCGCACCGGCGATGAAATCGCCGTGCAGGCCAATGATCGCTGCGCTTTGGGTGTCGTAGAAGCTCAACTCGTAATCGAGCACCACGTCGGCATTCAGGCCGTGTTCGCGGGCCAGTTGATCGGTGAGCACGGCACGGAAATCGACCCGCTCGTCCCCGGCGAACTGGGCAAGGATCGGCGGCAGTTCATTCTGCGGGTTGATGGCCCAGCCCTGGTTGGCTTCACGGTTGAGGTGGATGGCCAGGTTCGGAATCGTGGCGATCGGCGCCTTGAAATCGATCAACTGGCTTTCGACCTTGCCATCGCGACGGAAGGTCACGCGCCCGGCCAGGGACAGGTCGCGGTCGAACCACGGCGCCAGCAACGCGCCGCCATAGACTTCCACGCCCAGTTGCCAGAACCCGTGGCGTTGCAGTTCCGGCTGCGGCTTGACCCGCAGGCAAGGGCTGTCGGTGTGGGCGCCGACCAGGCGGATACCATCGTGCAACGGTGAGTTGCGGCCGAGCTTGAAGGCGATGATCGAGGAGTCGTTGCGCGTGACGTAATAGCGACCGTTGGCCTCGGTGGCCCAGGTCTCGCGTTCGTCAAGACGTTGGTAGCCGGCCGCCTCCAGGCGCTTGGCCAGGCTGGCGGTGGCATGGAACGGGGTAGGGGAGGCCTTGAGGAAGTCGATCAGGCCTTGGTTCAACTCTGCGCGCATAAGTCACTCCAGACAGCGATGGGCGGGAGTTTACCCCATCGACCGCCTGCATTGCAGACCAATCCCCCGTCACGGATTGTTCTGTGGTCCCGCGATTGATCAGTCCGAGACAGCGATCCGCTTGCGCAAATGAGCCATGATCAGGGGCTTGTCTGGTGCCTTGGACGGTTCTGGCAGGTGCTGTGGCCACTCCTCCAGTTGGCCGAACAGCTGTTGCTGACGCTCCGGGTCCAGGCGAAGAATCTCCCGCGATGCCGAATCCCACCAATGGTGGCGGCAAAGGTTGTAGTAGGGATGCTCCGGTGCTGCGCTGCCATACAGCAGGTCGCGACCGATCCTGCGCATGGCGCCGCGCTGGTGGCGCAATTTCCATTTGATCTTCAGGCGCCGCCAGACCGAGGGGAAAGGCCGGGTACGCGGTACGTCATGGCAGCGCTCCACCAACTGCATACTGAACGCCTCGCCGTGTTGGGCAAAGAAGTGCGTCAACATGGTGTGGAAGAAGCGTTTCTCGGCGAAGTAGTGATAGACGTGTTTGTTGGTTTCGTTAATGGTCTGGTTGCGTAGCGTGAACGAGATCGCGATCTGTTCGATGGTGTGGATGTCGAAGCCACCTTCGGTCCATTCATCGATCAGCCCGACGGCCTGGCCCAGCAGCACAGTGTCGTTGTCAGTCACGCCGCACAGCCCGCTGTTGTAGAGCTTGAAGCTGTTGTCCGGGGTGATGCCGTGGGCGCGCAGGCGTGTGCCCAGCTTGAGGTAGTCCTCGCGCTTGCAGACGTAGTCCCAGTTGTATTCGAAGCTGTCCATCAGGTATTGCCCTGGCTGGATTTGCTTGAACAGCAGGTCAGGGTCGGCGAGGAATAGCGTGTCGGTGTCGACGAACAGGGTCTTTTCCGCCAGCGTCAGGCCGGCCTCGATGGCACAGGCCTTGCGCCGGTGAATGTAACCGTTGTGGCCTTGCCATTCGGCCAGCAACTGCGGGCTCAATTCGAGGGCTTCGACCGGCCAGCCGCAGTAGTCCTCAGGTCGGTCCGTCAGGATCCTGATGCTGGGCAGGGTGGCTGGATTGCCGTGGGCCAGGGCAGTCAGGATGCTGAACTTGGCTTCGTGGCGATAGACGTCCTTGTCGCCGTAGATCAGGTACAGCAATTGGTGGCGGACTTTTTCGACGGGTGTTTCCTGGAAATCAATAACCTGCATACCGAGCCTATATCGGATCTAGAACGGTGCCGGGCACTCGAAGCGCAGGCGCTCACCGCTTTGCGGATGGGTGAAGCTGAGCATGCTGGCGTGCAGGCACAGGCGTGGCCAGGCGGCGAGGGCCTGCGGGTGGGCGTAGAGTCCGTCGCCCAGCAGCGGATGACCGATGGACAGCATGTGCACGCGCAATTGGTGCGAGCGCCCGGTAATCGGCGTGAGTTCGACCCGGCACCAGTCGCCGCAACGTTCCAGTACGCGCCAGAAGGTCAGGGCGTGTTTGCCCTGTTCATGGTCCACCACATGCCGGGGTTTGGTCGGTGGGTCGTAGCGCAAGGGCAGGTCGATGCTGCCGCTGTCCAGTTCCGGCTGGCCCCAGCACAACGCCGTGTAGGCTTTTTCGGTTTCACGGTCATGAAATTGCCGGGACAGTTCGCGGTGAGTGTCCGGGTCACGGGCCAGCAGGATGATGCCGGAGGTTTCCCAGTCCAGTCGGTGCACTATTCGGGCTTCCGGATAGCCGTTTTCCTGCAGGCGGGTGATCAGGCAATCCTTGTTGTCGTCGGCCCGGCCGGGCACGGAGAGCAACAGGGTCGGCTTGTCGACCACCAGGACAGCAGCGTCCTGATGAATGATGCGGATGTTGGACAGGGGCATTGAAAGCAGTCTCGTTACAAACGCCAACGGCGGCTCGGCCCCTTCTCAAACCCCAGGGGAGCGAGGAGAAGAGCCCGAGCCGCCGTGGCTCCAGCCGGCGCGATCAGCGATCCGGCAGGGTGATGTTGAGTTCCAGGATCGAGCAGCTGCCCTGGCTTTCCAGTGCCACATGCACGTCATCGCTACCGATGTTGACGTATTTGCGGATCACTTCCACCAGTTCCTTCTGCAAGGCCGGCAGGTAGTCAGGGGTGCTGCGTTGGCCGCGTTCGTGCGCCACGATGATCTGTAGACGCTCTTTCGCGACCGAGGCGGTACTGGGCTTTTTGTTGGCACGAAAGAAGTCAAAAAGGTTCATTACCTACCTCCAAACAGGCGCTCGAAGAAACCTTTCTTCGTTACATCGAGGAAACGATGCTCCACGGTTTTGCCCAGCAGGCGATCGACGGCATCGCTGTATGCCTGGCCGGCATCGCTCTGGTCGTCGAGAATTACCGGCACGCCGGAGTTGGAAGCCTTGAGTACCGCTTGGGATTCCGGAATGACACCCAGCAGGGTGACGGCGAGGATTTCCTTGACGTCTTCGACGCCGAGCATTTCGCCATCGCTGACCCGTTGCGGGTTGTAGCGGGTCAGCAGCAAGTGTTCCTTGATCGGCTCTTCGCCCTGCTCGGCGCGACGGGATTTGCTCGCCAGCAGGCCCAGCATGCGGTCGGAGTCACGCACCGACGAGACTTCCGGGTTGGTCACGACAATCGCTTCGTCGGCGAAGTACATGGCCAAGTGGGCACCTTTCTCGATACCGGCCGGTGAGTCGCAGACCACGAACTCGAAGTCTTCCTTGAGTTGCATCAGGACTTTTTCCACGCCTTCCTGGGTCAGCGCGTCTTTGTCGCGGGTCTGGCTGGCGGCCAGCACGTAGAGGTTCTCAAGGCGCTTGTCCTTGATCAGGGCCTGCTGCAGGTTCGCTTCGCCGTTGACCACGTTGACGAAGTCGTAGACCACGCGGCGCTCGCACCCCATGATCAGGTCCAGGTTACGCAGGCCGACGTCGAAGTCGACGATGACTGTCTTGTGGCCGCGCAAAGCGAGGCCGGTACCGATAGCGGCGCTGGTGGTGGTCTTACCCACACCACCCTTGCCGGATGTAACCACGAGAATCTTGGCCAAGGTGTTTCACCCCTAAGGAAAAAGGACTTTTTCAGCCCCTGAAAAACATCTCTGGAAAACCGCTGCAATTGGACAGGCTTGGCTGGAATCGGCGGTCGGGCGGGGTCTACCTCCGGTAAACACTGCCTGATCCTTTTTCCTACGTCGTTTAAGCCGTTTTCGCTCGTTTTAGAGATGCTTGGAAAATGCGGCAGTATCCGTTAAAGCCGAATGATGTTCAACACGTCGCCCGACAGGCTGATCTGAACGCCGGCCCCCCACAACGGATCGCGGCGCAAATCCTCGGAGACCTTGTACTGCCCGGCGATGGAGACCAGTTCAGCGCTCAATTGCTGACAGAAGATCCTGGCTTTGGTATCGCCCTTGACGCCGGCCAGCGCGCGGCCGCGCATCGGGCCGTATACATGGATGTTGCCATCGGCCAGAAGTTCCGCCCCCGGGCTGACCGAGGACACGATGACCAGATCGCCACCCTGGGCATAAATCTGCTGCCCGCCACGCACAGGCGAGGTGATGACGCGCGTCGGCTTGATAGTGGGTTCTGGTGGTTTTTCCGGGACTTTCTTGGCTTCGACCGGGCTCAGCTCCAGCACGCGTTCCCGGGCGCCGGACGGCGGCAGCACGGGAATGTCCACGGCGATGGCCGCGGCGATGTCTTCGATGCGGCTGGCACGGATCGCCAGGGTGCGCAGACCGTGCTGGCGGCAAACGCGCATCAGGCCCGGCAGGTCCACCGAGCCTTCGCCGGCCGGCAGCTTGTCCAGGGCCAGTACCAGGGGGGCATTGCTGAAGAAGTTCGGGGCTTGGGCGACTTTCGCCGCCAGTTGCCGGTCAAGGCTCTCCAGGTCGTTGCGGGCCAGTTCCAGCACCGTAATGGCGAGCATGCTGCCCTTCAGCTGGAACACGGGATCTTGGTCTAGCGGTTCGGTTTGGCTCATGGTCGGCGTACAACGGCTTGTCACTAAAAGTGCCGAGACTTATAACGAGATCGTCCGCCAGCCGCAACCCGGGTCGAACAATGTAGAATGCGCGGCCCATGTCTTAATGGAAGCTGTAATGGATCGCCCGCGTTTTCGTGCTGCATTTTTTCATCCGCGTTTCTGGCTGCTGTGGTGCGGCCTGGGGCTGTTGTGGCTGATCGTTCAATTGCCTTATCCGTTATTGTTGCGGGTCGGTCGCGTATTGGGGGCGCTGATGTACCGGGTGGCTGGCGACCGACGGCGCATCGCCCGCCGCAACCTGGAACTGTGTTTTCCGGAAAAGACCGCGGCCGAGCGCAAGCGCCTGCTCAAGGAAAACTTTGCCTCCACCGGCATCGCCTTTTTTGAAATGGCCATGAGCTGGTGGTGGTCGCGCTCACGGCTGGCGAAACTGGCCCACGTCGAAGGGCTGGAGCACCTCAAGCAGGCCCAGCGCGAGGGTAAGGGTGTGATCCTGATGGCGCTGCATTTCACCACGCTGGAAATCGGTGCGGCCTTGCTTGGCCAGCAGCACACCATCGATGGCATGTACCGCGAGCACAAGAATCCGCTGTTCGACTACATCCAGCGCCGAGGCCGCGAGCGGCACAACCTCGATTCCCTGGCGGTGGAGCGTGACGACGTGCGCGGCATGCTCAAGCTGCTGCGGGCCGGGCGGGCGATCTGGTATGCACCGGACCAGGACTACGGCGCCAAGCAGAGCGTGTTTGTGCCGCTGTTCGGCATCCAGGCCGCGACGGTCACCGCCACCAGCAAGTTCGCCCGCCTGGGCAAGGCGCTGGTGGTGCCCTTCATCCAGGAACGCCTGGCCGACGGCAGCGGTTATCGCCTGGTGATCCAGGCCCCGCTGACGGATTTTCCGGGGCCGACCGAGGAAGCCGATTGCATCCGCATCAATCAATGGGTCGAGCAGTCGCTGCGCGATTGTCCCGAGCAATACCTCTGGGCCCACCGGCGCTTCAAGAGCCGTCCGCCGGGCGAGCCCAAGCTGTACGACAAGCGTGGCTGAACCGCTAGTCCGCCATTTTTTCAATAGCACCTTGAGCACGGAGCATTGCGATGACCCCAGCTGAACCGGTTACAGGTTTGATTCTTTCCGGCGGCGGGGCTCGAGCGGCGTATCAAGTAGGCGTACTGGCGGCCATCGCTGAATTGCTGCCGGACGGGGCGCGTAACCCGTTTCCGGTAATCGTCGGTACCTCGGCCGGGGCGATCAACGCGGTCAGCCTGGCGAGCGGGGCGATGGACTTCAAGACCGCCATCGAGCGGCTGACGGCGTTCTGGCAAGCGGTGCGCAGCCATCAGGTCATGCGCAGCGACTGGCGAGGCGTGATCGCCCAGGCGACGCGTTTCATTACCCACAGTCTGCTGGGCCTGGGGGCCAAGTTGCCGGTGGCGCTGGTCGACAGTTCGCCGTTGCGCGAACTGCTCCGGGCCCAATTCCACGCCTCGGGCATCGAACAGGCCATTGCCGAGCAGCAATTGCGGGCGGTGGCGGTGACGGCATTCGGTTATGAATCCGGCCAGGCCGTCACCTTCTACCAGGGACGCGGGACGATCCATGCCTGGCTGCGTCACCGGCGTATCGGTGTGCCGACGCAATTGTCGGTGGAGCATCTGTTGGCCAGCTCGGCGATTCCGCTGTTGTTCGCGCCGGTCAGGATCGGTCCGCAATACTTCGGCGACGGCGCGGTGCGTCAATCGGCGCCCATCAGCCCGGCCTTGCACCTGGGGGCCAATCGCGTGCTGGTGATCGGTGTCAGTGGCAACCCCCGCGGTGGTGGCGGGCAGGACCCTTCCGAGCGCAGCTACACGGGCATGCAACCGACCCTGGCGCAGATTGGCGGCCATATGCTCAACAGCACGTTCATCGACAGCCTGGAAAGCGATATCGAATTGCTTGAACGCCTGAACGGGTTCAGCCACCTGCTGCCCGATGACGTCCCGGCCCACGCCCTCGGCGCGGCACCGGTGGACGTGCTGGTGATCTCACCCAGCCAGCCGATCGACGAAATTGCCGCCCGCCATCGCCAGGAATTGCCCCGTGCGTTGCGGCTATTCTTGCGCGGGCCGGGCGCGACCAAGACCAGCGGCGCGGGGGTGCTGAGCTACCTGTTGTTCGAGGCAGGGTATTGCAGCGAACTGATCGAACTGGGACGCCAGGATGCGCTGGCGCAGCGTGAAGAGTTGAGTCGGTTTTTGGGGTTGTCCTGACTGATGCAAGCAGGTCCACCGCTATCGCGAGCAAGCTCGCTCCCACAAGGAATTTGCGGCGGGCGCTAAATCCTGGCTTTCATGAAGCCAATGTGGGAGCGAGCGTGCTCGCGAAGGCGACTGAACATTCAACATTGATGTTGGCTGATGGTCCGCTTTCGCGAGCAAGCCCGCTCCTACAAGGGATTTGTGGTGAGCTCTAAACCTGAGGCTCAGTCAGGTCAGAAATGGTACTTCAGCAAGAAGCTGGTATTGCTCTGGTTGGTCTTGAACCCGTCGCTGTCTTCGATCCCGTACTTGTTCTTCCAGTAGTCATACTCCACGCCCACATACAATTGCTTGGCACCGAGCTTCAACGCCTTGCCCAGGTCGTACTTGATCTGCGGGTTGATGTGCAGGTTGGCGTGGTAGGTGCCTTTGGAATTGCTGTCGTTGTCCACCACCCAGTCGATGAAGCCGTCGATCAGGATGTCGGACGATCCCACGGGAAGGGTATAGGCCCAGGCCGGGGTGATCTGCCAGACGTTGTCGCCGGCGCGCGGGCCTTCGGTCTGGCGGTTGTAGAAGTTCAGCTGGAAGTAGTCGAAGCCGGGAATCGCCAGGTCGAAACCAGGGCCTATCAGGTACGACTCGTTGTCGCCTTCCCCGAATTCATACGTCATGGCCAGCAGCACATCCTTGATCGGGCCCAGTTCCAGCTTCTGGTCGAAGATCTTGCCGAACGACAGGCGCGGGCTGAACTCACCGTAGTAGGTGTTCGGGCCGGACTGGCTGTCGTCCTGGCCGTTATAGAAGATCCGGTCGAGGAAGAAGAAGTTGTCCCCGTACTTCCAGGCGTCGGCGTGCTCGAAGGTCACGGTCTGCTGGATACGCGGGTTGACCTGGAAATCCTTGCCGTACAGGTAGGTCAGGCTGTTGTTCTGCCATTGGAACAGATCGTCGGCCATCGCCTGGCCTGCGGCCAGCAAGGATCCTGCGAGTATCAGGCTGGTGCACGTACGTTTCATTCGGTTTGCTCCCAAAGGTAAGTGGTACCGCTTTTTTTTCAGGTCAGCGCTCTGGTGTGGCGCCTTTTTCCATGGATAAAAAACATCCGTTCGGTCAGCTTTTTGAGCGTGGCGAATGCTGATAGCAAGCGCTGAGCCAAGTCCGGAAAAAATCGGAAAATGGCTTGCCCTGCGGTTTTGAACAGTTGGAAAAGCTGTTTTCAGGGGCGCGTATATGCCCGCCAGCGCCGCAGTCAGTTGGCGGTCTGGTCAGGATCGGAAGGGATCGGGTTGTCGGCTTGCTTCAAACGGCCGCGCAGGATACGGGCTTGCCTTGACGGGCTCAAGTGCCCTGTAACGGCGCATGCGCGGCGAATTCGGGGCGTGATGGCAGGGTCTGGTCATCGGGTGCATTCCTCTTGTTTTTATTGTTGAGGCGCAGGCAGTCGCTGATGGGCGACCGGTGGTGTGCCGGTCGACCTGTCAGCGGTATGACGTTTAACGGGGTGGAGCACGTGGCTCAGTTGGTGTGTGCGCCCTGGTTGATCCAGGCGCCGATCAGATCGCGCTCCTGCTGGGTCATCTGGGTGATGTTGCCCAGTGGCATGATCTGGCTGGTCACGGCCTGGGCCTGGATGCGCGCGGCTTGTTGCTGGATCTGCTGCGGCGTGTCGAACATCACCCCGCCCGGCGCGGCGCTGAACAACGGGCTGGTGGGTTTGGCCGAGTGGCAGACCGAGCAGCGCTCCTGGATCACGCTGTGGACTTTCTCGAACGACGGGCCCTGGGCGTTGGCGGCCTGAGTGGGCGCCGAGGCCGGTGCGGCGGGAGGCGTCGCCGGTTTCGTGCCACCGCCCACTGCCGTTTCCGGCAACGGTTGGTACTCGATCACGCCGGGTGCCTTGGCCACTTCCGGTGCGCTGGGCATGGGCTTGGGACCTGTGACATAAGCCAGGCAGATCATCGCCAGGGCGCCAACGGGTAGCGTCCAGGCAAACCGGTTGCTGTCATGGCGCGTGTTGAAGTAATGCCGCACCAACACCGCGGCCACGGCGATACCGGCCAGGATCAGCCAGTTGTACTGGCTGCCGTAGGTGCTCGGGAAATGGTTGCTGATCATGATGAACAGCACCGGCAGGGTGAAGTAGTTGTTGTGGCGCGAACGCAGCAAGCCCTTGGCCGGCAGTGCCGGGTCGGGGGTGCGATTTTCGGCGATGGCCGCGACCAAGGCACGTTGTGCCGGCATGATGATGCGAAACACGTTGCCGACCATGATCGTCCCGATGACCGCCCCGACATGCAGGTAGGCACCGCGACCGCTGAACACCTTGCTGAAGCCGTAGGCCGCGGCGATCAACAGCACGAACAGGATCAGGCCGAGCAGGGCAGGGCGCTTGCCCAGGGCCGAGTCGCAGAGGAAGGAATAGACGAACCAGCCGACGAGCAACGAGCCGAGGCCCAGGGCCACGCCCTCGGGGCCACTCAGGCTGCTGCCGGGGGCCAGCAGGTAGACGGTCGGGTTCCAGTAGAACACTACGCACAGCAGGGCGATGCCCGACATCCAGGTGAAGTAGGCTTCCCACTTGAACCAGTGCAGGTTGTCCGGCATGGACGGTGGCGCGAGCTTGTATTTTTCCAGGTGGTAGATGCCACCACCGTGGATGGCCCACAGGTCGCCGGCCAGGCCGCTCCTGGGGTTGACGCGATTGAGGTTGTTTTCCAGCCAGACGAAGTAGAACGACGCGCCGATCCAGGCCACGCCAGTGATCATGTGAACCCAGCGAACGCTCAGGTTCAGCCATTCCAGCATATGTGCTTCCACAGTCTTTACCTCTCGCCCGTCACGCTTGTTTTCGCGTGATCGGACCTTCTCTTATTGGTGGGGGGCGAGGATCAAACATTCATCCTCTTTGAAGAAATGCTCATCGCAGTTATTGCCTGTGCCACTGCGATCAACCACCAGGAAGTCATCCCGCTTTTCGATCGTCAGCACCGGGTGGTGCCAGACGCCGCGATGGTAATTGATGCCCTGCCTGCCGTTGGTGACGAAGGCGCGGACCAAGCCTGATACAGGTGCATCGCCAAGTGGCGCGACCACGATCAGAAAGGGGTTGCCGAGCAGCGGGACGAAAGCCTGGCTGCCCAGCGGATGGCGCTCCAGCATGCGCACGGTCAATGGCATGTCCAGCGCGTCGGCGCGGAAAATGCTGATGATCGCCTGATCGTCCGGCGTGGCGGTTTCCACCGTCGCCAGGCGATGGAAACGCATGGTCGAACCGTTGTTGATCATGAAGTGATCGCTGCCGTCGGTTTCGATCACGTCACCGAACGGGGCGAAGGCTTCTTTGGTCAAGGGTTCGATCTTGAGTGTGCGCATGCTGGTCTTCTTACCTTGAATTCTGTGTTGTTTGTTGTGCCGCCATCGCGAGCAAGCTCGCTCCCACAGGGGAATGCATTTCAAATGTGGGAGCGAGCTTGCTCGCGATTTGGGTTCACCCTTATTTCGATACCTTGCCAAGTACCCGCAGGCGACTCACACCACCATCCGGGAACACATTGAGGCGGATGTGGGTGATCGGCCCCAAGGCTTTGATCTGCTCGGCGAAGGTGTGTTCGGCGTGCATTTCCAGCTTCTGGCTCGGCAGCAGTTCGCGCCAGAACAGCGACTGGGTTTCGATCTGGCTGTCGGTGCCGCCCTTGACGAACGCGCCCTGGATCGAGCAGCTGTCGGGGTAGTTGCCCTTGAAGTGCAGCGTGTCGACGATGACTTGCTCGACCTCGCCGGCATGGCCCAGGGCGACGATGACCCAGTCATTGCCCGGGGTACGACGACGGGCGGTTTCCCAGCCGTCGCCCATGTTCACGCCGCGACCCGGGTTGAGGATGTTGCTCATGCGGCCGAAGTGCTCGTCGGAACAGGCCAGGGCGCGGCCACCGTTGAGGGCGGCGGCCAAGTCGATCTGTTCGTTGTCGCCCACGGCCGACCAGTCGCGGTACGGAATGCCGTAGACCCGCAACCGGGCTACGCCACCATCGGGGTAGATGTTGAAACGCAGGTGGCTGAAGGCCTGGTCATTGCTGATTTCGTGGTAGTGGTGACTGTTGCCTTGCAGCTCGACGGCCGACAGCACTTCTGTCCACTGGGTGTTTTCGTCCGGTTCGCCCTCGGTCAGGAAGCAGGCTTCCAGGGACGCCGACGGTGGGTAGTTGCCGGTGAAGAATGAGGTGTCGATGTCCACGCCCTTGATCGAGCCTGCCACACCCAGGCGGATTACCGCGCTGTCGTAACCTTCGAAGCGCTTGCGCCGCGACTCCCAGCCGTCCATCCACTTGCCATTGTCATCGAACACGCCCTCCTTCCACACGGCAGGGGTCGGCTGGAACAGACGGTTGGCGTCGGCGAACCAGTCATCGGTGACCGAGATGATCCGGGTGCCCAGGCGGGCGTCGGCCAGGTTGACGAACTTCTCGAAAGGTACGGCGTAAGCTTTCATTCTTCTTGTCTGCCTTTAAATAGGTTGGCTGGGGATGCTTGCAGGACCTGGGGTAGCAGGGCTGCTCGCTAAAGGGTCAGTAATCGGAACAACGCGATCTTGTTGATCTCTGCTAGCGCGCATGTGAATTCGGTGTCTACCGAGTGATGGATGCGCGTTTCGAACGCCGCGAGGATCTGATGCCGGTTGCTGCCTTTTACCGCCATGATGAAGGGAAACTTGAACTTGGCCTTGTAGGCGTCGTTCAGCTCGGTGAAGCGTTGAAACTCTTCGGCCGTGCATTGGTGTATACCGGCGCCGGCCTGTTCGTTCGTGCTGGCTTCGGTCAGTTGGCCCTGGACGGCGGCTTTGCCGGCCAGGTCAGGGTGAGCGTTGATCAGCGCCAGCTGGCTGGCGTGATCGGCGCGGAGCAGGATGTCGCTCATGCGCTGGTGCAAGGTCTCGATCTCGTCGATCGAAGGGTCCTGGCCCAGGTCAAACGCCTTTTCGGCGACCCATGGCGAATGTTCATAGATATCGGCAAAGGCCCGGACGAAGGCTTCACGGCTCAAGGTAGAGGGCTTGAGGGTCTGGAAGGCGGTCATTTCGACGCTCCTGGTTTCGAAGCCCCTTGATACGGGTGGGTCTGTTGCCAGTGGCGGGCGATGTCGACACGGCGGCTGAACCAGACGTGTTCATGGCCCTTGACGTATTCGAGGAAACGCTTGAGGGAGGCCAGGCGTGCGGGGCGGCCGATCAGCCGGCAGTGCAGCCCAATGGAAAGCATCTTCGGTGCCTCGGCGCCTTCTGCGTACAACACGTCGAAAGCGTCCTTGAGGTATTGGAAGAAGTCATCACCCTTGTTGAAACCCTGCACCTGGGTGAAGCGCATGTCGTTGGTGTCCAGGGTGTAGGGGATCACCAGGTGCGGCTTGCCGTGGGGGGTATTCGGTTCCCAGTAGGGCAGGTCGTCGTCGTAGGTGTCGCTGTCATAGAGGAAGCCGCCTTCCTCCATCACCAGGCGCCGGGTGTTCGGGCCGGTGCGGCCGGTGTACCAGCCCAGCGGACGCTCGCCAGTGATTTCGGTGAGGATGCGGATCGCTTCGAGCATGTGCTCGCGCTCCTGGGCCTCATCCATGTATTGGTAGTCGATCCAGCGATAGCCGTGGCTGCAGATTTCGTGACCGGCGGCGACCATGGCGCGAATCACGTCCGGGTGACGCTGGGCAGCCATGGCCACGGCGAAGATGGTCAGCGGGATATCGAACGTCTTGAACAGCTTGAGGACACGCCAGACGCCGGCACGGCTGCCATACTCGTACAGCGATTCCATGCTCATGTTGCGCTCGCCCTGCAGCGGTTGCGCCGCGACCATCTCTGAGAGAAACGCCTCGGACTCCTTGTCGCCATGCAGGACGTTGCGCTCGCCACCTTCCTCGTAATTGAGCACGAACGACAGGGCGACGCGGGCATTGCCCGGCCAATGGGGATGGGGAGGGTTACTGCCGTAACCGATCAGGTCGCGTGGGTAGTCAGCGCTCACTGCAGTTTTCCTTCTTGTTCGAACCATATAGGTGGCGCCTTGGTGATGAATGTCAGGCTGGCGTCACGGCGATGGATTGATTGTATACAACTTTGTGCGCGATTTGTAAGCCTGATTTTTTGCATTTTTCACCGTGTCTCCTGTGTTGTCTACACTGCAAGAAACCTGCCCACTTGGTCAATGAATCGTTGGGAGGATCTTGTATTCATTAGGTTTGACTTGAACGTGGGGCTGGCGTGCGGTCGCGCAGCCAGGGGCGTAAATATTTGTTTTTTATTGTGTACAATTTTCTTTTAAAGTGTCTTAATTCTTTCATCGCCGTAGCGTTTCGTGCTCCGAAACGGTGCGGCCGGTCTTTCAACTGATTCAGGAGGCGTCGGGCCGGACTGCACTGCAGCGAGGCGCGCACAATCAATGGGACGTTTGACTACTCACGTTTTGGATGCCGCACACGGCTGCCCGGGCAGCTCGATCAAGATCGAGCTGTACCGCGTGGAAGGTTCGCAACTGCACTGTGTCGCCAGTGCGCTGACCAACAGCGACGGCCGCTGCGACGCGCCGCTGCTGCAAGGGGATGACTACCGTTCGGGTGTCTATCAATTGCAATTCCATGCCGGCGATTACTACCGTGCCCGTGGCGTCCAACTGCCCGATCCGGCATTCCTGGATGTGGTGGTGCTGCGCTTCGGTATTTCGGCCGAGCAGGAGCACTACCACGTGCCATTGCTGATTTCGCCCTACGCCTATTCAACCTATCGAGGCAGCTGATCCCCCAAGCAGCTGCCTCTCCTGGAAGCGACTGCGCATGGCGCTTCTTTGGTTTTCGCCCGCTCACACTGCGGGCTTTTTTTTGCCTGCGGGTTTACAGCCGGGCGTTGTCATCGCGAATGATGAAGACGGTGTCGGCGAAGCCTGGCAGGATCTGCGAACCGCCCTTGAGCCAGATGATCCTGTTGGCCTCGTGGGCGTCCTTGACGGCTTGCGCGGCGGCGTCGCCGACCTGGGTTTCCAGGTTCATGCCGGTCGTGTTGGGGTTGTTTTGCATGGGTATGGACAGCTTTGGGATCCGGGTGCGGTGCAGGCTCATGAAAAACAGGTTGTCATGGCCTGTGCGTCGAAAGACCAGGGCCGGAAAACTGTTGAAGCTGTTGGGCTCCATGACTGTGTAACCATTGCGGGTCAGCAGGCCGGCCATGAAACGCTTGAAGTCCATGGTCGAGTAGGTCGAGAGGAAGTCATCCCATTGGCTCCGAAACCGCATGGGGTCGAAGTCCAACCGGTTCAAGGCACCCGTCGAGGACGGGGCGGGCAGCTCGATGGTGCGTGACGTATGGGTGATGCCCGATGTGGTGGGAAGAATCGACAGCATCAGCAACGGATCGCTCCATTGCGGGTGCGGTGAAGGGGTGGCGTGCGTCCAGCTGTGGAAAATCTGCCGAAGGGCAGTCAGTCCCGCGGCGTCGGCATACGGTGAGCTGTTGGCCAGCTCGAATTGCTTCCTGGCGATGTTTCCCAGGGTGACGGTGGTGACCTCCGGAAAAACGTCCCTGACGTGAGCCGTCAGTGGTTTGTCGAAGGGCAGCCGGGCATCGATTTCCCAGTGATTGTCCGGCGGAATGCGTATCACGGCCCTGGGCTGTTCCTCGGGCGTGTGCCTGAGAATGGCCTCCAGCACGTCGAAATCATAGGCTGGGTGCGTGGGCGGCTGAATGTAGATGATCGGGAATTCTCGTGCGTCCATGCGGCTCATCACCTTGTAGTGGACACCGTTCGCAGTGATGAACTGGGGCAGCGCGAGTGTTGGCGTGAACGCCCAATCCGGCCTGAATGCCGGCGGGTTTTGCGCGGTGGCTTCGCTTTGCGTAGGTGGTGTCGTGCGCGGACGCTTGGGCGCAATCGCGGGCGACGAATCATCGTCCGACAGGCTGTGCAAGGTGATGGTCAGCGATGAGTCACTGCTCTGGGCTTCGATCGCAACGGCCACCCGCCGCCACAGCAGGCTGCCTGGCACTTGTTCCAGGCGTGGCCCGGAGGCGATCAGTTCGGCGCTGGACCGGGCACTGTAATGGTCCTCGGCATCACGGCCCAGCAGCACCGTCCCACCGTCTTCCAGTTCGACGTAGGTGCGTGTCCTGAATGTCCGGATTCCTGAGGTGGCGTCGGGCTCCGATAGCAGGGGAACCAGTTCTGGCGAAAGGTAATAGGGTTCCAACGACAGGGCGACGGACACCGTGCCGATGGGCTCCGGTGAATCGATCTCGGAGAGGTGGACAGGGGATTGCCGGGGATCGGGCGCCTGGGTGTCGCTTCCCGATGGCGAGCTGGAGGTCGGGCCGCTCCCGTCTCCCCTGATGGGATGCCTGGGCAATGCTTCTGCTTGCGCGTCGCGATGGGTGTGGGGTGCATCGGGGGATTGGCCTGGCACCGTGGGCCGGATGGGTCGTTTTGGACTCATGGGATGTGTCTGCTCCTTGACTGAAAAAAAGATCGAGCCTGCGGCCTGTCGCGCTGACAGGCCGTGGCCTCGAAGATGTTCAGTGAAAAAGAGCAGGCGGGTGCACTACATAGATATGGCGTTCGAACGAACCTTTCGCAAAACCCGCATCAAGGCCGTGAATGTTCGGGCAGCACCTCATCCAGCGTGCGGACCCAGGTGGAATAGGGGAGCTCTTTGCCAAACGTCGGGCTGAGGCTGACGGCGTAGGCCAGCATCAGCGACTTGCTCAATGTGAAGCCCTCTACCAGTTTCACGCATTGTTCCCGCAATAGACGCAGTGCGTTGTCGCCGAGGGGCGGGTGTTGGCTGAGGCCTTCACGGACGAGGTCCTGATAGATCTGGAGATGGTGGTCGCACAGCTCGGTCTTTTTCAGCTGATGCGCCGCGATGACCCGGGAGGGTTGCGTATCAAGGCGCCAGCGACGTGCCTTGAG
This sequence comes from Pseudomonas medicaginis, assembly GCF_965119365.1. NCBI lineage: Bacteria > Pseudomonadati > Pseudomonadota > Gammaproteobacteria > Pseudomonadales > Pseudomonadaceae > Pseudomonas > Pseudomonas medicaginis. The sequence continues at coordinate 5,610,198 of NZ_OZ221631.1, read as the reverse complement.
GTGATAACTCAAGGTGCCGGGTGAGCCGTCCTTGAGGGCCATATGGGAAACCCTCAAGGACTCGGATGACACCTTGGTCAGTTCAGGCGGCAAGGGGGCGCTGGCATCGATCATGGGCGCCAGGTAGCGGCCATCCAGCGATTCGATGTAGACCCGCTCGAACAGGCTGTCGACCCCATAGACGACACCTTGTGCGGTAATCACCCGTATCCGGTCGACAAGGTCTTGCGCTGCATGGGCGGGAAGATGGATGACCGTTGCACCGATATGCAGTCGGTTGGACGCCAAGGTGATCTCGACCTGGCCGAGGGCCGTGGCATCGAGTTCCCAGGTGGACGCTTGGGGCAAGCGGGGATTGGCGCCAGCCAGTGCGCCCGGGGTGGACAGGCGCAGCGTCATGTTCGGGCTCAGGTGGACCAGGTAGGTCGCTCCTTGGCCGATCAGGACTTCGACGCCACTCTGTTGCGCGCGGGCCGTGAGCTTGGCGCAGGTCGCCCGGTGGCCCATGTAATGGGGTTTTTTATCCAGGGGTTGAAGGTAGGCGTAGCGCTTTCGGGTGGGCGTGAGCGCGTGAGGCGCCTCGGTTTTCCAGCTCACGGGCTCCTTGTTTATGAAGCGCTTGTCCAGCAACAGGCCATAGTCGGGAGCGGGTAGGGCCAGGCGGTAGGACGAACCGTCATTCATGACCAGGATGAACACATGCTGCGAAACCAGCGCAGAAAAGGCCCGGCGCCCGGTTGGCTTTATCCGCGCGGTATAGCGCTCATCGGAACTGGCCAGGTTGTTCAGGACGACCCGGTTTTCGCCGAAGTGCAGCGTCAGGCCACATTCGCCGTATCTGACGCTGTCCCCTTCGTCCTCCTGGGTGACATGAGCGTTGTAGTGGGCCTCGATCCGGGTCAGCTCGGTGCGGGTGTAGTCCAGGTGAAGCGTGGTGGAGCGGTCACTTTTGTGCTTGACGTTGAGGGTGGTGAGCCCGACCAGGCGGGAGACGTAATGGCTCGTGTCCCTGTCGTGGGCGATCGACACCTCGCTGCGATCATTGAGGATGCTCGGGTTTCGCGGTGTGCCTTGTTGCACCATGATGGCTTCGACGGCGAGCCGGTTGCCATCCTCGAGGCTGTCGGGCAAGTCGGGCACCCAGTGGAAGCCGTCTTGGGTGATGAAGGTCAGCCGGTTGTTTTGCAGTGCCCTTGGGTACGCCGTGTTGCGATAGACGTTGCTGACGGTCACGGTGCGAACGTCCCAGTCGTTTGCATCGAAACAGGCACTCATCACCAGGTTGCCCGCGTCAATCACCCAGCCATCGATCAGGTCCGCGCGCCAGTCCAGGGTGATGACGCTGGGGTCCAGGCCGTCTTCGCTGATCCAGACATGGCCGGGGCGGTGGGCGATGGCATAGACGTCATCGCCGGGGCCGCCGTCTGCGTTGCGGTTGCTGCCGCCGAGGATGAAAATCCGGTCATCCCCGGCGCCGGCCTCGATTGAGTCGTAACCGCGGGACTTGAGGGTGTTCGAACCGGCCGTTCCCTTGATGACGCTGGTCCCGCCTTCAAGGATTTCGACGTGTTCGATGCCTTCCAGGACGGTAGGGCGGTAGGTGTCGCTCGCTGCTTCAGAGGTTTGGGCGATGACGGAGACTTGCCCGGCCTCCAGGTCGACGTGATAACCCAGCCTCGGCGCCTGGGGGTTGCTGTTCCGGCCGGCCAATATCAGCGTGTCGCTGCCCGCGCCGCCCACCAGGCGATTGGGCGAGGGCGTTGGTGCTTGCGCGACGATGTCTGGCGAACCCTCGAAAATGAACACGTCATCTTTCGCGCCGCCGGTCAGCGTTTTGATACCGCTGCCGTAATGGAACACGTTCGGTTTGTTTTCCGCGCCCAGGAGGGTGTCGTTGCCACCGCCGATGTACCAATGGATGCCCTTGTGGTCCGCCGCCCCTTCGATGACGGCGCCGGGCGTTTCCTGCGTGACGCCGTTACGTGCGTCGAGGGTGTCATCGCTGTCCTTGATTTGCGGGCGCACGGTCGTCGCTGGATGGCGTTCACCGGTCCACCAGTTCCAGGTGTTGTAGGTCACCCGTTCGAGTTCGACGGTGAACCGGCCGTTCACGATCGCTTCAGTGCTGTGCTTTAACGGCCCCCTGAGCAGGTTCAAGGCGTTGGCCTGGAGTCGCCGGGTATGTTCGGCGCTTGCCTTGGCGACGATATAGCGATCGCGGATATCGTCATCCGGGTTGATCATCCAGAACGCGAACCAGCCCGTACGCAGGCGTTCGTGGACGGTGAGCTGCAGGTAGTCATCGATTTCATCGACTTGACGGATGGCGCCCCAGACCTGTGAGCCGACCATCAGGATCAGCCCGGCGGCCAGGCCCGCGGGACCGGCCGAAGTGAACCCGGCCAGCGCGGCGGCACCGAGGGTCACGGCCATGGCGGCACTGGTGACGCTCAAGGCGGCGCTGACGTAGTGATCGGTGGACTCCCTGCCGTCCGCGGTGGCGGCGGCCTTGAAGGCATCGACGGCGGCGATGAGGTCGAAAGGCAGGGTCAGCGCGCTGGCGATCAGGCCGCTTGCGCGGGCCAGCCGGAGGGCGAACGTGGTTTTGCCGAAGTCCTCCAGGGAACGCTGGCCGGCCTTGAGCATCTGGGTGGCCTGCCGGGTCACCAGCGCTTCGACGCCGATGGACGCCACCTCGGCGCTTACGCTGGCGCCATTGAACAGCGTCTGGTAGGCGTCCTGGTTGCGGATGGCGTCTTGCAGCCCTCGCAGGCCGCTGTAGATGCCGAAGGCCTGGAGGCCCAGGCCGGTAGGAATGAGCACATGGCTCTTGGCCTGGCTCAACCAGCTCAGCGACTGTTGCGCCCAGCCACGGCTGTCGAGGTTCTGGGCCAGCTTCAAGAGCCTGTCCAGCGTACTCCGGTGACTGCCCGGCTCAGCCTGGGTTTGCCCAGGTTGCTCCAGCAATGGGCGCGCGGCCCGGGAGCGTAGGCTCGCCATTTCGAAGAGCAGGGTGGGCAGGCGATAGTCGTTGGCATCGGTGGTGTGTGTCAGGCGGGTTTCAATGGCATCCGGATTGAGCTGCAATGAATCCAGGAAGAAGCCGCTGGGGGTGCGAAAGAATGTATTGTCGCCGTTCAGCGGCTGCCCATCGGTCGTCGCACCCAGTGCGTCCAGGGCCGAACGGGTGACGGCCACGGAGCCGATGTGGAAGGGGCCGTAAAGTTGATCGACGACCTCGAGCTGGGCTTGTCTGTGGGCGTGTTCGGGGCTGGGCGGTGCTTGATCGGTTGCTCGGAAATCGAGTGTCTCGGGCGTGTGCTCATTGGTGTGCAGACCCAGGTCCGCGACGACAACACCGTGGTCGTCGGCAGCGGAGTGGGGCAAGGTAACCTCGGCCATGATGAACTTCCTTGTTCAACGGTATGTGAATGGCCTTCTATGTAAGGTGTTTTCCCCGGGGTGTATATCGATGGGTTGTTGCCACGTTTTGCGAAGGCCTGCGGTCAGCAAGCCCGGGCCATTGTGGAGATCGGGGCTCAGTGGACGGACATCAGGGATGCCGCGCCCGCGCCGCCGAACAGGCTGGCGCTGATGCGATTGAACCAGCTCTGGCCCTTGCCCGTGCGCAGGTACCGCGCCGCGCCGTGTGCGCCGAGCCCGTAGGCCAGTTTGCACAGCAGGTCGAGGACGGTCCAGGTGGCGATCATGATCAACAACTGAGGCAGGAACGGCTGTTCGGCGCTCAGGAATTGCGGCAGGAAGGCGGCGAAGAACAGGATGTCCTTCGGGTTGCTGGCGCCCAGCACGAAGGCCCGACCGAAGAGTGCGCGAAAGCGCGGCACGGCGGCGGCCTGGGGCACTTCGGCGCCCTGGGATGGCTGGCGCGATTGCTGCCAGCTCTGCCAGGCCAGGTAGAACAGGTACAGCGCGCCGGCGATTTTCAGGCCACTGAACAGTTTTTCCGACGCCAGCAGCAATGCACCGAGCCCCAGCGCCGAGGCGCTCAGCAGGCAGATCGAGGCCATCACCCCGCCGAGGAACGCCGGGTAGGAGCGGCGCAGGCCGTAGTTCAGGCTGTTGCCGATCATCAGCAGCGACAGGGGACCGGGGATGAGGATTACCACCAGCGCGGCGCCACTGAACAACAGCCAGGTTTCCAGATTCATTGCTTTGCTCCTGATGTACAAAAGCCTCACCCGAGGGGTGAGGCGGGTGGATACGGTGTCGCTTACAAGAAGATGAACTTGGCGATGAAGATCGCGCAGAGCACCCACAGGCTGACGGAAATGTCCTTGTGCTTGCCGGCGCCGGCCTTGAGCACAACATAAGTGATGAAGCCCAGGGCGATGCCGTCGGCCACCGAGAACGTCAGGGGCATCATGATGGCCGTGACGATGGCCGGAATGCTGTCGGTCGGTTCGTCCCATTCGATGTGCGCCATGCCGCCCATCATCAGCATGGCGACGTAAATCAGCGCGCCGGCCGTGGCGTAGGCCGGGATCATCCCCGCCAGCGGAGCGAAGAACATGGCGGCAATAAATAACACACCGACGGTCACCGCGGTAAGCCCTGTCCGGCCACCGGCCGCGACGCCGGCCGCGCTTTCCACGTAGCTGGTCACCGGCGGCACACCGACCATGGCGCCGAATACGCTGGAGGCGCTGTCGGCCTTCAAGGCGCGGGACAGGTTCTCGATCTTGCCATCGGCTTTCACCAGGCCGGCACGCTGGGCGACGCCCATCAGGGTTCCAGCGGTGTCGAACATGTGCACGAACAGGAAGGCCAGCACCACGCTGATCATGCTGATGTTGAACACGCCGGCCACGTCCATCGCCATCCAGGTCGGGGCCAGGCTCGGTGGTGTCGACATGACGCCGTTGTACTGCACCAACCCCAGGCCCCAGCCGGCCAGGGTCACGGCGATGATGCTGATCAGGATCGCGCCGAACACGCGGTGATAACTGAGCACCGCGATCATCAGGAAGCACACCGCGGCCAGCAACGGCCCGGGTTCACGCAACGAGCCAAGCTTGATCAGGGTGGCGGGGCTGTCCACGACGATCCCGGCGGTTTTCAGGCCGATCAGCCCGAGGAACAACCCGACCCCCGCGCCCATGGCGAATCGCAGGCTCACCGGAATGCTGTTGAGCAGCCATTCGCGCACCCGTGACAGGGTCAAGAACATGAACAGCACACCGGATATGAACACCGCACCCAATGCGGTTTCCCAGTTGTAGCCCATGGTGCCGACCACCGTGTAGGTAAAGAAGGCGTTCAGGCCCATGCCCGGCGCCAGGCCCACCGGCCAGTTGGCGTACAGGCCCATCAACAGGCAGCCCAGGGCGGCGGCGATGCAGGTGGCGACGAACGCGGCACCGTGATCGATGCCGGCGTCGGCCATGATGTTGGGGTTGACGAAGATGATATAGGCCATGGTGATGAAGGTCGTCAGGCCGGCAATCAGCTCGGTCTTCACCGTGGTGCCATGCACGCTGAGTTTGAAGATGCGTTCCAGCCAGCCACTGCGTAGTGGCGGCGAGAGGTCCAGCGTCCGGGCTTCGGGTTTGCGGCTTTCCACAGCGAGTACTCCTCAAGAGTCTTATTGTTATTTCCAGCACCGCTAACGCCCGAGGGGTGGTTGCGATGCGTTGAGGCAGGTAAGGCTAGCGAGGTTTGTTGACCTATTGGTCAGGAACTCGCACGAGGCGAATTATGCTTTTGTATACAAATAATGCAAATAATGTTTTCTGTGTTGTCGACGAAATATCGGGTGATAGGGATATATCGACCTTGCGGGCGCTATCGCGAGCGAGCTCGCTCCCACAATGGGCTTTGGTGAATGCAAGATTTGTGTCTGGCGACGTCCCCTGTGGGAGCGAGCTTGCTCGCGATAGCGTCGGATCAGACGCCTTCAGTCGCCAGACTTGCCCAGTGCCAGGTTCACCGCCAACCATCCATTCACCGCCGCCTCACCAGCCTCGGCAAACACTCGCTCCAGTAACTTCACCTGCTCACGCCGCAAGGCCTGCTCAAAGCGCTCGCCTTCAGCGGTCAATTCCAGCAGCCGTTTGCGTTTGTCGGTCTCGGACGCGACGCTGTTCACCAGGTGCATTTCCATCAACTGCCGCAACGGCATGTTCAGCGCCTGTTTGCTCACCCCGAGCACCGCCAGCAACTCCTTCACGCTCAATGAGGGATAGCGGGCGATGAAAAAAACGATGCGCTGGTGGACCCGGCTCAATCCTCGGCGCTCGAGCATTTCATCGGCCTTGGCGGTGAACGCCTGGTAACCAAAGAAAAACGCTTCCATGGCCATTTGTTGGGACGTCGGGTTTTTAAGGTCAATCATGTTGACGTATCCAGAGAAGTCGGAGTAATTTCGGTCAACAAGTTTGACTCATTCTTCCAGTGACCCGCTACAGGTGACCCCATGGCTTTTTCCGAACGTGTCTCGCGCCTCAAAAGTTCTTTGATTCGAGAAATCCTCGCGGCGGCGCAGCGCCCTGAAGTGATGTCGTTCGCCGGCGGCCTGCCGGCCAAAGCCATGCTGCCGAAAGTGGAATGGGCAGCCATGCCGTTGTCCATGGGCCAATACGGCATGAGCGAAGGTGAGCCGGCTTTGCGCGAAGCCCTGGCGGCACAGGCGCGGGGGCTGGGTGTGGCCTGTGAGGCGAGTCAGGTGCTGGTGGTCAGCGGTTCCCAGCAGACCCTCGACCTGGCGGCCAAGTTGCACATCGACGTGGGCACCGAAGTGATGCTCGAAGCGCCGACGTATCTGGCGGCGTTGCAGATATTCCAGCTGTTCGGTGCCGATTGCATCACCGTGCCCCTGGAAGCCGACGGTCCGGACCTGAAGCAGCTGCGGGCTCGGTTGGAGCAGCATCGGCCAGCGTTCATCTACCTGATTCCGACGTTCCAGAACCCCTCGGCGGTGCGCTACAGCGAAGCCAAGCGCGATGCCGTGGCAGCGTTGCTGGACGAATTTGGCGTCACCCTGATCGAGGACGAACCCTACCGCGAGCTGACGTTCGATGGCGGCAGTGCCACGCCGATCGTCAGTCGCTTGAAGAAGGCCAGTTGGATCTACACCGGCACCGTGTCGAAAACCCTGTTGCCGGGGCTACGGGTGGGTTACCTGATCGCCAGCCCGGATTTGTTCCCGCACCTGCTGCGGCTCAAGCAGTCGGCGGACCTGCACACCAATCGCATCGGTCAGTGGCAGGCGTTGCAATGGATCGGCACCGAACAGTACCGCTGTCATTTGAGCGAGTTGAGGGGGTTCTACCGGGACCGTCGCGACCGGTTCCAGGCGGCGTTGCAAACGCACTTCTCGGATATCGCCGATTGGAGCGTGCCCCAGGGCGGGTTGTTTTTCTGGCTGACCCTCAGGCAACCACTGGACACCCGGAGCTTGCTTGCCGCCGCGCTGGCGGCCGACGTTGCCTTCATGCCGGGGGAGCCATTCTTCCCTGAGCCGGACCAGCATCCCGGGCACTTGCGCTTGAATTTCAGCCACATTGACCCGGCGCGGCTGGATGAAGGGCTCAAACGGTTGGCGGGAGTGGTGCGGGAGGCGTTGGCTGCAAAGGCAGCTTGATAGCAGGGGGCTTTGCGGTGGTTGTCGGGGCCCCATCGCGAGCAAGCTCGCTCCCACAGGGGATTTGTGGATGATTGCAGATTTTCAATCAACACCGGCCCCCTGTGGGAGCGAGCTTGCTCGCGATGAGGCCGGTAGTCACAGTAGAAAATGGTCAGGCTGCAGAGAACCGCTTATCCAGATATTCAATGATCACCTTGGACTCATACATCCAGGTGGTCTCGCCATTCTCTTCAATACGCAGGCACGGCACTTTGATCCTGCCGCCTTGCTCCAGCAGCGCCTGGCGATCCTGCTCGTTGTTTTTCGCATCGCGCAGGGCCACCGGCACATTGAGACGGCGCAGGGTACGGCGGGTCTTCACGCAGAACGGGCAGGCATGGAATTGATACAGCGTCAGGCTGCGGGCGGCCTGGTCGACCTGCGCCTGGGCGTCGGCCGGGCGCTGTTTCTTGCCAGGACGGGTGACGAAGTCGATGAAGATAATGAGCTGACCCAAGCCAACTCGAAGCGCTTTGACGATCACGGTATTCAGCCTCGCGGCAGGGAAGAAGAGGGCGCGCAGCTTACCTGATTTTTCACCGGCGAAAAAAAACCGGCGATCAATGCCGGTTTTCTTCATGCGACGGTTTACTTGATGAGGCTCAGGAACTCGCTGCGAGTGGCGGCGTTTTCCCGGAACTCGCCGAGCATCACCGAGGTGATCATCGACGAATTCTGCTTTTCCACACCGCGCATCATCATGCACATGTGCTTGGCCTCGATCACCACCGCCACGCCCAGGGCGCCGGTCACTTGCTGGACCGCATCGGCGATCTGGCGGCTGAGGTTCTCCTGGATCTGCAGGCGACGGGCATACATGTCGACGATGCGCGCGACTTTCGACAGCCCCAGTACCTTGCCGCTCGGGATGTAGGCCACGTGGGCCTTGCCGATGAAAGGCAGCAGGTGATGCTCGCACAACGAGTACAACTCGATGTCCTTGACCAGCACCATCTCGCTGTTGTCGGAGCTGAACAAGGCACCGTTGGTGACTTCTTCCAGGGTCTGCTCATAACCGCGGCAGAGGTACTGCATGGCCTTGGCAGCGCGCTTGGGCGTGTCGAGCAGGCCCTCGCGGGAAACGTCCTCGCCCAGTTGGCCGAGAATCGCGGTGTAATTCTGTTCCAGTGTCACGAAGGCTGATTCCATAAGGGTTTCAGGAGGGTACGTGTTCTGTTTGTACCCATTTTGTACCAATCAAGCTGTTTTCGAGTTTCCCGAGTGCGCCCCAGTCGGCGCTGGAGCTGATCCATCGGGCATGGGTCGAGGGCAACATCTGAACGCTGTGACCCAGTTGAGTGGCAATAAACGCAGGGTTCATACCCGTCATGGGGCACATGGTAGCGTATGTGTGTCGGCATTTGTATGGTCGACGCCATCTGGCTGTCACTGAACCGATGGACAGGCGTGCCAGTACCGAGGCCGCGTCAGCCTGGGGCATTGTTGTGTCCGGTGTGTGCTTGTTTCCTTGTCCGTCGCCGCGCCAATCGGATGAACGCGTGAGGCGCACCTTGATGACTGCCTTGGGGAGGGCGATAAGTGAATGCGCGCACAGGGACCCGGTGCGTTGACTAGATGCCCCGCCAGAAATGGACGGGGCGTTTTTCATTCGGGCTTGGAGGGGTTGCTCAGTATCCAAGGCGAACGATTTTCCGCGTTTACTTTCTACTCAACCTGAATGGCCTCGAATTAGAATTGGCGTTAGCATTTCATTCATCCGGCTTAAAAGCCTGTTTTTCAGATCAGGGTCACATTGTGGAAAAGCTAAAACGCCTTCAAAGCGGAATCGAAGGGCTCGACGCTCTGCTCAATGGAGGGCTGGTCGCGGGTGCCTCTTACATAGTCCAAGGTCGTCCAGGTTCGGGCAAGACTATCCTGGCCAATCAGCTTGGTTTCCATCACGTGCGCAATGGGGGCCGTGTTTTAGTCGCCACACTGCTGGCCGAGTCACATGACCGTCTTTTTCAGTTTCTCTCTACGCTGAGCTTTTTCGACTCATCCAAAGTCGGCGCTGAAATCCAATTCGTCAGTGCATTCGATACGCTGGAAAATGAAGGTTTGGATGAGGTAGTGAAACTGCTTCGGCGTGAGATCAGTCGGCAGAAGGCGACCGTCATGGTCGTCGATGGTTTGCTCAACGCGCGCTCCAAAGCCGACTCGCCTATCGACACCAAGAAGTTCATCCTGGAGCTGCAGGGCCATGCAGCGTTCGCCGGTTGTACCGTCTTGTTCCTCACCAGCTCGCGGCTTGACGACGGAAGCCCCGAACACACGATGGTGGATGGTGTGATCGAAATGGGGGAGGAGTTGTTCGGTACTCGCTCGGTACGGCGTATTCAAATGCGCAAGACGCGAGGCAGCAGTGCATTGACTGGCCTTCACGAGTGCGAAATCACGGATGATGGCTTGGTGGTCTATCCCCGCCTCGAGAGCTTGTACAGTCGCTCTTCCGCGCCTGACAGCGCAGACATGACGCGTATCGCCAGTGGTATTGATTCACTGGATGACATATTGGGCGGAGGCCTGCACAGCTCGAGTGTGTCCCTGGTCATGGGGCCCTCCGGGATCGGTAAAACGACGCTGGGTCTCAAGTTCTTGGCCCAGTCGACGCCCGATGCCCCGGGGCTGCATTTCGGATTCTATGAAAGCCCACAACGGCTGCGCCTCAAGGGCCGCTCCTTGGGCATCGATATCGAAGACATGGAAAAAAGCGGTGCCTTGAGCATCGTCTGGCAGCCCACCACCGAAGGGTTGTTGGATGGGCTCGGCTCAAGACTGCTGAGCATCGTCAAGGAAAAAGGTATCAAGCGCCTGTTCATCGATAGCCTGAGCGGAATGACAAGGGTGTCGACAAATCCCGGACGGATTACAGACTTCTACAGTGCGCTGATGAACGAACTGCGCTCCAGGGGGGTTACGGTATTCGCTTCCTGGGAGATGCGTGACCTGTTCGGTTCCGAGGTCAGCTCACCGAACTCTGACTTATCAAGCATCGTCGATAACCTGATGCTCATGCGTTTCTTTGAGCATCGCTCTGAACTAAGCAGAACGCTTTCCATTCTTAAGGTACGAGACAGCTCCTATGACCCCTCGCGATTTGAGGTGGTCATTCGCGATCAAGATGTTTTCCTGATAAAGGCTTTGAGCAATGAACCTCCAGTCTCCACTGAGTCCTTGCCTGGTTCAAAATCATAAGTCTTTGAGCAGGTTGAATTAGCATGACCACCATCCTGGTCGTAGACGACGAGTATTTGATTGCTGACATTCTCAGCTTCGCGCTAGAGGACGAGGGCTTCATGGTCGTAAAAGCCAGCAACGGTCGAAAAGGACTCGAGGTACTCGAAAGAGAGCGTCCGGCGTTGATTGTTACCGACTTCATGATGCCCGTCATGGACGGCCTGGAATTCGCTACGGCTGTGCGAGCCCTTGCGTCCACGACTCACCTGCCGATTATCTTGATGAGCGGTGCCCAGGCACACATTGGCATGGAGCGATCGGATCTGTTCGATGCCGTGCTGCCAAAGCCATTCGATATTGACTTGATTATCGCCGAAGTGAAAAAGCTCTTGGCTTCAGCGTAATACCCAGTCGGTAGGGCGTTGCGCGCCGCGAGTCAACGCGTGCCTGCGGCTTGGCAAGCGAAGGCTATTCGTCGCGGCCTTCCATCATGGTGCGCTTGAGCATTACGTAGACCGCCCCGGCGCCACCGTGTTTCGCCTGGCAGGAGGTGAAGCCCAGTACCTGGGGATGCTGGCGCAGCCAAGTGTTGACGTGGCTCTTGATCATCGGCCGCTTGCCGTCCAGGCGCACGGCTTTGCCATGGGTGACGCGCACGCAGCGAATTTCGAATCGGGTGGCCTCGGCCAGGAATGCCCAGAGGGTTTCCCGGGCTTTTTCGACGCTCATGCCGTGCAGGTCGAGACTGCCTTCGAAAGGGATCTGGCCGACCTTCAGCTTGCGCATCTGGCTTTCCTGGACGCCGTCCCGGGCCCACATCAACTCGTCTTCCGGCCCGACGTCGATCACGAACTGATCGGACAAGCCGTCCACGGTGGTGGCGTCGGTGCGCACGGTGGCGGCCTGGCGCAGCTTGGCGATTTGCGCGCGATCGGCCTTGGGCTTGCCGGTTTCGGCACGGTCGTGTTTGATCGGTTTTACGCCCTGGATCGCACTTTTGAACAGGGAAAAGTCGTCGTCTTGCATGTCAGCCTCCGCGAAGCCGGCCAGTTTACCCAACTCTGGCGGGATGAGGCGCGACAAAACGTCGGGTGGTGGGTCAGTCGTGTTTTTTCATCAGGTGAGGAGCCATGGCCAGCTCCAGGGATTGGCGGGCGCGACGGCGGCAGCGGCGCCAGAGCCAGACGCCCAGCAACAGCACAAGAAGACCGACTGCCAGGATGATCGCCGAACCCAGCGGCGTGGCGTTCAACTCGCCCAATGCGGGTGGACGGCCCAGCAGGCTGGCCGCACCGGCCATGGCCAGCAGTACACCGAGTGTTGCCAGGAGCGCAGCGATCGCCGCGCCGAAACGAAACCGCCAGTTGCTCGGGCCCTTGGGCCGCAAGCGACGTGCGTCAAAACCATCGGATAACTTCATTCCGACCTTCCTCAATGGGTATCGGCCCTTCGACCGGAAGATATTCGGGTTGTTCCTGAAGGTAGGGCAATTGCGGCAAACGAGAGGCTTTTGCGGATGAGCGGCGCAGTGAGCCGCTCATCCAGAGCATTCAGGTGAAGTCGCGGGTCAGGGCCAGGGTGGCGAAGTTGTCGGCCATGATCGCCATTTCAGTCTGTTGCACGTGCTCGGCGCTGAGGACGCCGCCCTTGTATGGCAGGTCGCGCGTGGCGCAGGCATCTTCCACCAGGGTACAGCGAAAGCCCAGGTTCTTGGCCGCGCGCACGGTGGTGCTGACGCTGGAGTGGCTCATGAACCCGCACACGATCAGGTCCAGGGGGCCGAAGTCTTCCAGGCGTTTTTTCAGTTCGGTGCCGTGGAAGGCGCTGGGCAGCAACTTTTCGACCACGGTTTCGTCACCCTGGGGTTCAAGTCCAGGAATGAACTCCCCACGTTCGCCTTGTGGATCGAACAGCCCGCCATGGGTGCCCAGGTGGCGCACATGCACGATCGGCCGGCCGGCTGCACGGGCCGCGCCGAGCAGTTGCTTGATGTTTGCGACGGCTGCATCCATGCCGCTCAGGGCCAAGGGCCCTGCGAGGTATTCCTTCTGGGCATCGATGATGATCAAGGTCGCTTGACTCAGATTGGCCGCTGCATAACCACGGCCGCTGAGTTGAAACATCGTTTTTGGAACGGACATTCTGGGGCTCCTTCGAGTGGGGCTTTTGCGACATTGTCCTCTGGCTGAGCGGTTCTGTGAATCGCTTCCATCGCAAGGGCCGCCGTTGCTGGCCTACAGCCTTGTCAAGATGCTCGTCTTGTTCAATAGATGATGCAAAAAACGGATAAATCCTACGATTGGTCCGGGGTTTTTCGTTCGTCATCGGGGCATGTTTGGGTGGGGCCGCGTTTGACTGGTAGACTCGCCCGTCGATTTTTCTGGAGTTTGCCGCCGTGATCACTTCCCGTCTCCGTACCCTGCGCGACCATATCCGTTGGGCCGTCAGTCGTTTCCATGGGGAGGATCTGTTTTTCGGCCATGGCACCGACAATGCGTGGGACGAAGCCCGGCAACTGGTGTTGGGCGCGTTGCACCTACCGTGGGAAATTGCCGACAGCTACCTGGACTGCCGTCTTGAAGACGAAGAGCTGGTCCATGTGCAGCGTCTGTTGCGCCGGCGCATTGCCGAGCGCATTCCGGCGGCCTATCTGCTGGGTGAGGCCTGGTTCTGCGGAATGTCGTTTATCGTTGATGAGCGCGTGCTCATTCCGCGCTCGCCCATCGGTGAGCTGATCGAAAAGCGTTTTGAACCTTGGCTGGGCCAGGAGCCGGCACGGATCCTCGACCTGTGCACCGGTTCCGGCTGCATCGGCATCGCCTGTGCCTTTGAATTCCCGGAGGCCGAGGTGGTGTTGGCCGACCTGTCGTTCGAGGCGCTGGAAGTGGCGAACCAGAACATCGAGCGCCACGGCGTCGATGAGCGCGTGTTCACCGTTCAGGGCGATGGCTTCGAAGGTTTGCCGGGGCAACGTTTCGACCTGATTGTGTCGAACCCGCCCTACGTCGATGCGGAAGATTTCGCCGACATGCCGCAGGAATACCAGCACGAGCCGGAGCTGGGCCTGGCCTGTGGCGATGATGGCTTGAACCTGGTTCGCCGGATGCTGGCCGAGGCGGCCGATCATCTGACCGAGAAGGGGCTGTTGATCGTCGAGGTGGGCAACAGCCAGGTACACGTCGAGGCGCTGTACCCGGAAGTCGATTTCGCCTGGCTCGACTTCGAGCGTGGCGGTCATGGCGTGTTCATGCTCAGTGCCGAGCAGTGCCGCCAGCATCAGGGGCTGTTCGCTTCGCGGGTTTGATCAGATCGACGGTGAGCGGCTTTTGTGGCGAGGGGATTTATCCCCGTTGGGCTGCGCAGCAGCCCCCGCAACTTTCCTGTTAACGGCGTAGGTAGGTTTGGGGGGGGCGCTTCGCACCCCAGCGGGGATAAATCCCCTCGCCACAGGGTTGTGGAGTCAGCCGAGCCGCTGACAATCAATGCCGTGTCGCAATCCAGATCAGCAACCCCGCCTGAAACATGGCGAAGGCCACCAGGCAGGTGATGGTGAAGCGCAGGCCGGCGTCTTCGCGCTTGAACTTGGTGACCTTTTCTTCCTGCTGCTTGAGTTTGACCTCCTGTTCCGCCAGGTTCTGCTCGGCTTGTTGCAGCATCTGCGCGGCTTCAAGGATGGTCACGAACTGCAGCTTCTCGGTGTTCCACTCCCCGACCAGATTGCCGACCTGGGCTGGCTTGATGCTGCCCTTGAGGTGCTGGGCGTCGGCGTAGGCCACCTCGAAACCCTGGGCCTTGAGAAAGCGGTCGCGGCGCAGGCGAGTGTCTTCGTTCAGGGCGTCCTTGTTATCCAGGTCGGTGCCGTCTACTTGATAGGCCGACCAGCGTTTCTTGGCCCAGGTAATGCCTTGGGCTGCCAGGAAGCGGCCGATACCGCGGTTCAACGGCTCGACTTGCAGGTTGTCCGGGGAAAAGGTCAGGCGTTTTTCGACATGGTCGGCCCAGACGTCCAGATGATTCTGTTCCTTGCGCACCCGCTGGTTCGGCAGTTGGATGCTCATGCGCAGCAGGCTGCGCTCCTTGCTGTGGCGCTCGGCATAGCTGAACTCGACAAACCGCAGTGCTCGCACACCGGTGGCGCGGTCGGTCTTGAGCGGCGCCAGCCGGAGCATCTGGTGATGCTCGGTATGCACATCGGCCCACGGCAGCTCCACCGCAGACGAGGCGGGGGCTTCGGCAGCGGTGTCGGGGGAAGTTTGAGTTTCAGTCATAACGGCAAAATCCTGTCCAGGCCGGCGGGTCGGCAGCCATTGCGCTAGCCGACACCCGGTTATCGGCCGTTTTTACCAGTCCTGAAGCTAAATCGACTAAAACCGCCTAACGCGCAGCTAACGAGTCAATAAAACGCAGAATCCGCGTACCGAGTTCGGCCGCCAAGGGCAGGTTGGGGTCCTTGTAGGAGGCCAGTTGCCGTTTCACGTCGTTGGGCACGATGCGCATCACGTGGTTCATGCCCTCGATCAGCGCCAGATCGGCGTCGGGCTTGGCGGCTTTCAACTGCCTGGCGTCCTCGACGCTGACCTGGATGTCGTTGCTGCCCTGGATGATCAAGGCCGGCATCTTCAACGCGGCAAAGGCCCGGGCTGGGTCCTGGCGGAACAGCGAGATCAGGTAGGGTTGTACGCTGGGGCGAAAAATGACCTGCAGTTGCGCCGGCACGTTAGGGTCGACCCGACCGGCCTTGAGGCTGTCGAGCAGTTCGTTGCTGCGCAGCATCAGCGGTGGTGGCAGGCGGTTGCTCAACTGCTGGCGCAGCACCTGGTCGATCGGCCGGGCGCTGCCGGACAGGGAAATCACCGCCGCCGCGTTGGCCTGGGGCGCAGCGAGGCTGGCGATCAACGCGCCTTCACTGTGACCCAGCAGGATCAACGGGCCCAGGCGTGGATCGGCGGCGAGCATGTGACTCCAGGCCACGGCATCGGCCACATAGGCCCCGACGCTCAGGTTGCGCTCGTCCGGTGTCGCGGCGAGGCTGGCGGCTACTCCGCGTTTGTCATAACGCACGCTGGCAATGTTGTGCCTGGCCAGGACCCAGGCCAGGCGCTTGAGGCTGTCGTTGCGGCCGCCCTCGGGGTTGTTACCGTCCCGATCCGTAGGACCGGACCCGGAAATGATCAGGACAACCGGCACGGGGGTGTCGGACTTGGGCAGCAGCAACGAGCCGAAAAGTTCACCATTGCCGGTGTCGAGGCTGATCGGGCGTTGCAGCACCGTGGCCTGGGCCAGGCAGGAAAACAGGCCGGTGAACAAGGCAAGGCTTAAGGCAAGCAGGTTTAACATCATCACGCCATTAGTTGCGAAGGTGCCGGTTGGACTGATGGCCGCCGATAAGGTTCGAGGATGAACTACGCGGGGAGCCTGCGTATACTGGCGCGCATTACGAATCCAAGGTTGAGTCTCTCAGCGTTTTTCACGGAGCACCCTGCATGTCCGGCAATACCTACGGCAAGCTGTTCACTGTCACCACCGCGGGCGAAAGCCATGGCCCGGCGTTGGTCGCCATTGTCGACGGCTGCCCGCCGGGCCTGGAGATTTCCCTGGACGACCTGCAGCGTGATCTGGACCGCCGCAAGCCTGGCACCAGCCGCCACACCACCCAGCGCCAGGAAGCCGATGAAGTCGAAATCCTGTCTGGTGTGTTCGAAGGGCGCACCACCGGCTGCGCCATCGGCCTGTTGATCCGCAACACCGACCAGAAGTCCAAGGACTACTCGGCCATCAAGGACCTGTTCCGCCCGGCCCACGCCGACTACACCTACCACCACAAATACGGTGAGCGCGACTACCGTGGCGGCGGTCGCAGCTCGGCGCGGGAAACCGCCATGCGCGTGGCGGCCGGGGCGATTGCCAAGAAGTACCTGGCCAGCCAGGGCATCGTCATCCGTGGCTACATGAGCCAGTTGGGCCCTATCGAAATCCCGTTCAAGACCTGGGATTCGGTGGAACAGAATGCCTTCTTCTGCCCCGACCCGGACAAGGTGCCGCAGCTCGAGGCCTACATGGACCAACTGCGCCGGGACCAGGATTCGGTCGGCGCGAAGATCACCGTGGTCGCCGAGGGTGTGATGCCGGGCCTTGGCGAGCCGATCTTCGACCGCCTCGACGCCGAGCTGGCCCACGCGCTGATGAGCATCAACGCGGTGAAAGGCGTGGAGATCGGCGCCGGTTTCGCCTGTGTCGCCCAGCGTGGCACCGAGCACCGTGACGAACTGACGCCGCAAGGCTTCCTCAGCAACAATGCCGGCGGCATCCTCGGTGGCATTTCATCGGGCCAGCCGATCGTGGCGCACCTGGCCTTGAAGCCAACGTCCAGCATCACCACGCCGGGCCGCTCCATCGACATCCATGGCAATCCGGTGGACGTCATCACCAAGGGCCGTCATGACCCATGCGTCGGCATTCGTGCCACGCCCATCGCCGAAGCGATGATGGCCATCGTGCTGATGGATCACCTGCTGCGCCATCGCGGCCAGAACGCCGACGTTCGCGTCAGCACTCCGGTGCTGGGGCAGCTTTGATGGTTGGCCTGCCGACCGCCGTGGCCTGACGCCCGTGGCGGCACTGCCGTACTGGCGGCTCTCCAGCTTCTATCTGTTCTATTTCGCGCTGCTCGGTTCGACGGCGCCGTTCCTGGCGCTGTATTTCGATTACCTGGGCTTCAATGCGGCGCGTATTGGCGAGCTGGTGGCGATCCCGATGCTGATGCGCTGTGTGGCGCCGAATATCTGGGGCTGGCTGGGGGATTACACCGGTCGGCGCCTGGCGATCGTGCGTTTTGGCGCGATTTGCACGCTGCTGGCCTTCTCGCTGATCTTCCTCGATAAAAGTTACGCCTGGCTGGCGATGGTCATGGCGCTGCATGCCTTCTTCTGGCACGCGGTGTTACCGCAGTTCGAAGTCATTACCCTGGCCCATCTGGGCGGGCAGGCCTCGCGCTACAGCCAGATCCGCCTCTGGGGCTCCATCGGTTTCATCATCACCGTGGTCATGCTCGGCCGCTTGTTCGAATGGCTGAGCCTGGACATCTATCCGGTGGCGCTGGTGCTGATCATGGCCGGCATCGTGCTCGCCAGCTTCTGGGTGCCCAATGCCCAGCCATTGCAGGGGCCGCGCATCGCGGGGGAGGGGTTCCTGCGGCAACTGCGCAACCCTGGCGTGCTGGCGTTCTATACCTGTGTGGGCCTGATGCAGGTGAGCCACGGGCCGTATTACACCTTCCTGACCTTGCACCTCGAACACCTGGGCTACAGTCGCGGGTTGATCGGCCTGCTCTGGGCCCTCGGCGTGGTGGCGGAAGTTTTGGTCTTCCTGCTGATGAGCCGGATCCTGACGCGGTTTTCCGTGCGCAGGGTATTGCTGGCGAGTTTCCTGCTGGCGGCGTTGCGCTGGCTGTTGCTGGGCTCACTGGCCGAATTTCTCTGGGTGTTGTTGTTCGCCCAGGTGTTGCACGCGGCGACCTTCGGCAGTTTTCATGCCGCCGCCATCCATTTCGTGCAACGCAGTTTCGGTCCTCGCCAGCAAGGCCAGGGGCAGGCGCTGTATGCGGCGCTGGCCGGCACGGGCGGGGCCCTGGGCGCGTTGTATTCCGGTTATAGCTGGAATGCCCTGGGTGCCAGTTGGACGTTCAGTCTCGCCAGCCTCGCCGCGTTCGCGGCAGCCGTTATCATTGCGACACGTATGCAAGAGGACCGGCCATGAGCCTTCGAACCGTTAATTTGCTGGAGCCATTGTCATGAGCAGCCTGTCCGTCTATCACGTTTCGAGCCCCGACATTCCGAACAAGGTGTTGACCCACTTCGAGGACATTGCCGCGACGTTGGCTGAGCAAGGTGTTCACTTTGCCCGTTGGGAGGCGGCGGTGAAAATCCAGCCGGGTGCCCGTGAGGAGGACATCATTGCGGCTTACCAGGCTCAGATCGATACGTTAATGACCGAGCGGGGCTACGTGGCGGTCGGTGTGATCAGCGTCAGTCATGACCATCCGAAACAAGCCGAGGTGCTCGATGAGTACTGCCATAGCCAAGAGGAAGTACGGTTTTTCGCCAGCGGTCGGGGGGTGTTCAACCTGCACATTGGCGATTATGTCTACGCAGTGCTGTGTGAAAGGAATGACTTGATCACGGTGCCTGCGGGTACGCCGCATTGGTTTGACAGCGGGGAGCGCCCGCATTACGTCGTGATCCGCCTGGGCGGTGACCCGCAGGGCTTGGTTGCCAGGCTCACCGGTGATGCTATCGCCCGACGTTTTCCACGCCTGGAAGACTGAGCTGCGTTGGGAGTGCAGGGCAGGTGCTTGGAAGCTCCCGAAACGACGGGTTTACCACGCAGCAAAAAAGGCGCTTCCCATCTCTGAAAGAAGCGCCGTTTTCCAAGTGAACAGTAAAGCCGGTTTTCCAGCGGACTCAAGCGCTATGGTAAGTCGGCAAAGCAAACCGATGCTGGCTCTGCAACAAGGTGATCTGTGGCAACTCGCTGGCCTGCTCGGCCAGGTCGCGACGGATCGCACTGATCGCCCAGGACAACTGATCCCCCGCATGCAACTGAGCATAGGAAATCGTGCGCTTGAACAGCTTGCCGTCACTGTTACGCAGGGTCAGCAGAATGCCGCCATCCGGGCGGGGCTGGGTGGTCACTTCGTAGTTGGAAAACAGGGACGCAAACTTTTCTTGAATCATGTTCATAGTTGACTGCTCCAGGGTATGGCAAACCGTGGAGGGGTGGTTGCACTGTCTGTGCCAGCATTTGTCTTTATAAAAATTCCTTTTAAAACAAATAGTTATTCTTTTTCCGGTTTTTCGATTTCGTGCATCTTGCATGAATAGCTATCGTGCATCCTGCATTTTGCGTGGTCGGGCAATGATTTTTGGAACCAAATCGTTTTGCGGCGCTCACGCTTCGCCTGCCTCGGGCAGCGGATACAAAACATTGCAAAAACCGCGTGTACAGCGCTGCGATCGCAGGCGTACTTTCGAGCCAAAATCACCGCCAGCCCGATAACAAGAACCGAGACCCACGAGGTCGAACGGGGAAGATCACCATGAGTCGTACACCCAGCGACGCCATTACCTGGGGCATGATGCTGCGCAAGTTGCCCGTCATCGCCAAAGCCGTCCCCCGGATCGTCAAAGGCATGAAGCTGGCCAACGTCCAGGACCCGACCCAACCTTGTGGCCTGGGCTGGTGTTTCGAACAGGCCACGCAACGCAATCCCCAAGGCCCGGCACTGCTGTGTGGCGACACGGTGTTGAGTTATGCACAGGTCAATGCGCAGGCCAATCGCATCGCCCATTACCTCTTGGCCCAGGGCATCGGCAAGGGCGATTGCGTGGCGATATTCGTCGAGAACCGGCCACAGTTGCTGATCAGCGTGCTGGCGATGGCCAAGGTTGGCGCCGTCAGTGCCATGCTCAATACCTCGCAAACCGGTGATGCGCTGGTGCACAGCCTGGCCCTGGTCAACCCGGTCGCGGTGCTGGTCGGGGATGAGCGGGTCGCGGCTTTCAACGATGTGCGAGCGCGCACCGCACTGCCGATCAACAGGACCTGGTGGCTGGCGGATCAGGACGGTACCGATGCCCCGCCCGGCTTCATCGATCTGATGGCGGGCTGCGAGGATTACCCGGGCGACAACCCTGCGTGCAGCCGGCAGGTTTTCTGCAACGACCCATGTTTCTATCTCTACACCTCGGGCACCACCGGGCTGCCCAAGGCCGGCGTGTTTCGCCATGGTCGCTGGATGCGCACGTCCACCAGCTTCGGCCTGATCGCCCTGGACATGCAGCCCGACGATGTCGTCTATTGCACGTTGCCGCTGTACCACGCCACGGGCCTGTGCGTGTGTTGGGGCGCAGCGATCTGTGGGGCATCGGGGTTCGCGATTCGACGCAAGTTCAGCGCGAGCCAGTTCTGGAACGACGTACGCCGCTACCGGGCGACCACGCTGGGGTATGTCGGAGAATTGTGCCGCTACCTGATCGACCAGCCTGTCGCTGCCGATGACGGCCGTCACGGTGTAAGGAAAATGATTGGCAATGGCCTGCGGCCCGGCGCCTGGTCGACCTTCAAGACCCGTTTTGGCATCGACCACATTTGCGAGCTGTATGCGGCCAGCGACGGCAATATCGGTTTCACCAACATCCTGAATTTCGACAACACCATCGGGTTCTCCCTGATGGGGTGGGCATTGGTGCAGTACGATCATGCCAGTGGCCTGCCGTTGCGCAACCTGCAAGGTCGCATGCAGAAGGTGCCCAAGGGCCAACCGGGCCTGCTGCTGGCGCGGATCGACGAGAAGGCGCCACTGGACGGCTACACCGAGCAGGCCTTGACCGAAAAGACCATCTGCCGGGATGTCTTCGTGCCGGGCGACCGCTACTTCAACACCGGGGACCTGCTGCGCAACATCGGTTTCGGGCATGGGCAATTCGTCGATCGCCTCGGCGACACCTATCGCTGGAAAGGCGAAAACGTTTCGACCACGGAAGTCGAAAACGTCTTGCTGCAACACCCGCAGGTGGCCGAGGCGGTGGCTTATGGCGTGGAGATCATCGGCACCAATGGTCGCGCCGGCATGGCGGCGATCACCCCCTCCGAATCCCTGGCGACCCTGGACTTCAGCGAATTGCTGCAATTCTTGCAATGCAAGTTGCCCGCTTACGCCGTGCCGCTATTCCTGCGCATCAAGGTGAAGATGGACACCACCGGCACCTTCAAGTACCAGAAGACTCGCCTCAAGGCCGAAGGGTTCGACCCCTGCGTCGCGGGGGACGAACCGGTCTATGCCTGGTTGCCGGGTACCGATACTTACGTGCGGGTGGACCGGCAGTTGGCGTCCCGGATCCAGGACGGACAATTGCGTTATTGATTCTGGCTATGGCAGGCACAGCGAAAAAAGGGATGACAGCGCCCGGGTCCCTCGGGAAACTAGCCGCTTTGCGAAGACCCGAGTGGAGTTTCCCATGTCTGATACAAGCCGCCAGATGACCCCGGAAGAGGCTGCCGAGTTTGCCGAGCAGGTGTTCAACGTCGCACGCCAGGGCGATGCGGCCATGATGGCCGCGCTGCTGAGCAAGGGCTTGCCCCCCAACTTGCGTAACCACAAGGGCGACACCCTGTTGATGCTGGCCGCTTACCACGGGCATGTGGAAACGGTGAAAGTGTTGCTGGAACACAAGGCCGATCCGGAAATTCGCAACGACAACGGCCAGAGCCCGATTGCCGGCGCGGCGTTCAAGGGCGACCTGGCCGTGGTCGCGGCGCTGGTGGACGGCGGCGCGCAAGTGGAAGGCGCCTCCTTTGATGGTCGTACCGCCTTGATGATGGCGGCGATGTTCAACCGGGTGGAAATCGTCGACTACCTGATCGGCAAAGGCGCCGACCCGAAAGCCAAGGATGCCAACGGCGTCTCGGCCCTCGATGCCGCCAAGACCATGGGCGCGGTGGACACCACGGCGCAGTTGGAAAAGATGTTGGCCTGATCTTCCTCCGGGGCCGTGATTCTGGAGTGACATTGCTCTTGTGGCGAGGGGATATATCCCCGCTGGGGCGCGGAGCGGCCCTAAAACCTGACAACTCGCTGTGGCATGCTGTCTTTAGGGCTGCTTCGCAGCCCAGCGGGGATATATCCCCTCGCCACAAAAGCTCCGGGGCCACAGGTTCCTGACTCGACCGATGTGATGCGCTATCCTGCCCGCCCTCAAGACACCCTTCGCCACAGGATCCACCCCATGAAAGCCGCCCTCGTCGAACTCATCGGTAAAATCAGCTCCGGCTGCCTCGGCGAGGCTGACATTACGAAAATCGCTGATGAAGCGGCCCAGGCCTACGCCGATCCGACGGCTTTCCTGGCGGCCAATCCCGATATCAATTACGACGACACCTTCCCGATCCCGTTGGGTGAGTGGGTGGTGGTGGGCAGCCTGCCGGACACTGTGCTGTTCCAGGCCGACACCTACACGGACCTGTTCGAACAGATCGTCGCCTCGTTCGGCCCCGGCGTGGCGTTCAACCTCAAGCCCAAGCAACTGGCGAAAACCGAAGCCCTGACCGCGCTCAACCGCATCCAGATCCAGATGAGCAGCCTGAACAAGGAAAACGGCGGCTACGTGCTGATGAACTTCAGCCAGTTGCTCGACGATGAATTACAGATGGTGCTGGTGTACGGCAACGATGTGCCACGGGTGCTGCAATTGTGTGCTGAAGTCGGCATCGCCGCCGCGCCGGCCCTGGAAGCCCTCAAGGTCGCGATCCACGTCTGAAGCAATAAAACGGAACCCTTGCCGGGGTCCCGCTATCCTAAGGGTGCACATCACCATTTGGGAGCGACACCATGGGTTCCACTTTCAACGGCTTGGTCGGCCTGATTATCCTGGCGCTCGATATCTGGGCGATCATCAATGTACTCAAGAGTGGCGCGGAAACCGGGATGAAAATCCTCTGGGTGCTGCTGATCCTGCTGCTGCCGGTCCTGGGCCTGATCATCTGGGCGATTGCCGGGCCCCGTGGCAACGTGCGTATTTGACCGCTCCAATGAAAATGCCCGGGCGCCTTTGGGCGACCGGGCATTTTTTGTGCCTGGGTGATCAGGCCGTTGCCAGGAACGGCTTGCGCGAGGCACTCAAGAAGCGCAACAAGGCCAACAGCGGGAAGGCGCTGCCGACGATCACCACCCACAACCAGCCGCCGTGTTCGTACACCGCACTGGCAATCGATGAGCCGAAGGCACCGCCGACGAAGATGCTGGTCATGTACAGCGCATTCAGCCGGCTGCGACTCTTGGCATCGAGGGCATAGATGGTGCGCTGGCCCAGGACCATGTTCATTTGCACACAGAAATCCAGGACCACCCCTGTCACTGCCAGGCCGATCACGCTGTAGAGCGGATGGATGAACGCCGGCAGGAAACTCAGGCTGGCGAACAGCATTGCCAGCAGCGAGGCGTTGCGGGTATGGCCGGCATCCGCCAGGCGACCGGCGATGGGCGCGGCGATGGCACCAATGGCACCGACCAGGGCAAACAGGGCGATTTCAGTCTGGGACAGGCCATGGTTGCGTGACAACTCCAGCGGCACGGCGGTCCAGAACAGGCTGAACGTGGCGAACATGCAGGCTTGGTAGAACGCCCGTTGCCGCAACAGCGGTTGTTGGCGCAGCAGGGTGCCGAGCGAACCCAGCAGTTGGCCATAAGAGGCGCTATGGTCGGGCTGGCGCTTGGGCACGGTCAGCGCCAGGACGATGCTGATGGCGGCCATCAATGCGGCGGCGATGATGAACATGGCCCGCCAGCCGAAGTGATCGGCCACGACGCTGGAAACCGGCCGCGCCAGCAGGATTCCCAGCAGCAGGCCGCCCATGATCCCACCGACGACCCGTCCGCGGGACTCCTCCGGTGCCAGGTGCGCGGCCAGCGGAATCAGCACTTGCACCGACACCGAACTGAAACCCACCAGCAGCGAGACCAGCAGGAACACATTCGGCTGGTCAGTGAATGCAGCGCCTAACAAACTGGCGATCGCCACCACGGTGGTGATGATCATCAGCCGACGGTTTTCCAGCAAGTCCCCCAACGGCACCAGGAAAAACAGGCCCAGGGCATAACCGATCTGGGTCAGCGAGACGATCAGGCTGGCCATGGTGCTGCTCAGGCCGACGTCGGGTGCGATCAGTTCGATGATGGGTTGGGCGTAGTAGATGTTGGCAACAATGGCGCCGCAGCAGAAGGCGAAGAGCAGGACCATGCCGCGGGTCAGGGGGCTGCCGGGCGAGGTGGGTGAATGAGCACTCATGGCAATCTCATCGATCAATTGAAAGGATGGCGTGAGGCTAAAGACTTGCAGGGCTCAGGAACAGGCTTTGTAGCTGATATCAAACATGCTTGCGGTTGATGATGAACTCATCGCGAGCGCGCTGGCGCTGTCTTTGTGGCGAGGGGATTTATCCCCGCTGGGCTGCGAAGCAGCCCCAAATGCAGCCGACGCGATTTGTCTGAAACACAACAGTGTCCGATTCCAGGACTGCTGCGCAGCCCAGCGGGGATAAATCCTCTCGCCACAGGACCGCGCATGACTCATTTGTTTTCTTACTGGCCGCTGTAGATCTGGTCGAAAACCCCACCGTCATTGAAGTGAGTCTTCTGCACCGTGCGCCAGTCGCCGAAGGTTTTTTCCACCGACAGGAAATCCACGTTCGGGAAGCGGTCGGTGTATTTGGCCAACACGGCCGGGTCCCGTGGACGCAGGTAGTTGGCGGCGGCGATCTCCTGGCCTTCCGGCGACCAGAGGTACTTGAGGTAGGCCTCGGCCGCCGCGCGGGAGCCCTTCTTCTCGACCACTTTATCCACCACGCTCACCGGTGGCTCGGCCTCGGCGGAAACGCTCGGATAGATCACTTCGAACTGCTCGCGGCCGAACTCGCGGGCGATCATTTCCGCTTCGTTTTCAAAGGTCACCAGCACGTCGCCGATCTGGTTGGTCATGAAGGTGGTCGTCGCGGCACGACCGCCGGTGTCCAGGACCGGTGCCTGCTTGAACAGTTTGCCGACGAAAGCCTTGGCCTTGTTCTCGTCACCGCCGTTCTTGAGCACGTAGCCCCAGGCCGACAGGTAGGCGTAGCGACCGTTGCCGGAGGTTTTCGGGTTGGGCACGATCACCTGCACGCCGTCCTTGAGCAGGTCGGGCCAGTCTTTCAGTGCTTTCGGGTTGCCTTTGCGCACGATGAATACCGTGGCCGAGGTGAACGGTGCGCTGTTGTTCGGCAAGCGAGTGACCCAGTCCTCAGGGACCAGTTTGCCGTTGTCCGCCAAAGCGTTGATGTCGGTGGCCATGTTCATGGTAATGACATCCGCCGGCAGCCCGTCGATCACCGAGCGCGCCTGCTTGCTGGAGCCGCCGAACGACATCTGCACGGTGATGTTTTCGTTGTGCTCGGCCTGCCAGTGCTTCTGGAAGGCTGCGTTGTAATCCTTGTAGAAGTCGCGCATCACGTCGTAGGAAACGTTGAGCAGGGTCGGGGCGGCGTGGGCCAGGCTGCCAAAGGTCAGGCCGGCGGCGAGAAGGGAGGCGCCAAAGAAGTTCTTCACTTACGAATTCCTTTTTATCAACGGGGGTTCCGGGCAATTAGCCAGCACACTAGCTGCAAGCCTATAGACCTTCAAGCATCAAAAAGTACTTTGCTTATTCCAGTTTTTTAAACAGCGCATTGCCACAACGGGAGCAGAAAGCGGCACCGTGTTCGTGGTTGTTTTTGCTGCACACCGGGCAATCGTGCTGGAGTTGGTCACCGCGCATGGCGGTGGCCAGTTCAGCCGTGAAAATACCCGTCGGCACGGCGATGATCGAATAGCCGGTAATCATTACCAGGGATGACACCACTTGGCCCAGGGGCGTCTTGGGCACGATGTCGCCGAAGCCTACGGTGGTCAGTGTCACGATCGCCCAATAGATGCCCTTGGGAATGCTGGTGAAACCGTGCTGGGGACCTTCGATGACGTACATCAGCGTGCCGAAGACAGTCACCAGGGTCGAGACACTGACCAGGAACACGATGATTTTCTGCTTGCTGCCGCGCAGCGCCGCCATCAGGTAGTTGGCTTGCTTGAGGTAGGGGCTGAGCTTGAGCACACGGAAAATCCGCAGCATGCGGATGATCCGGACGATCAGCAGGTATTGGGCATCGCTGTAGTACAGCGCCAGGATGCCAGGCACGATCGCCAACAGATCCACCAATCCGTAGAAACTGAAGGCATAGCGCAGTGGCTTGGGCGAGCAATACAGGCGCAGGCCGTACTCGACGATGAAGATGAAGGTGAAGCCCCACTCGATGCCGGCCAGCAGGGCCGCGTAGTGCTGGTGCACGCTGTCGATGCTGTCGAGCATCACGATCACCAGGCTGGCGAGGATGATCAACAGCAGGGTGGTGTCGAAGCGCCGGCCGGCCACGGTGTCGGTCTGGAAAATGATCACGTAGAGGCGTTCACGCCAGTTGTTGCTGCTGTCCATCATCTTCGCCTTAACCCGGAATCAGCGAAGCCTAGGGCGATTGCCCCGTAGAGCGCAAGGCGCGGTGTCGAGGCTGGCCTGGTGCCACGCCCGGCCGGTGGCTTGGATCAGCCAGCAGGCGAGAATGAACGGTGCCGTCAGGGGGGGCAGGCCGAGGGCAGTAAAACCTGGCGCGAGCAGGGCTGCCAGGAGGATGCCCGTCAGCGCCAGCCATGGGCGACGTTGTTGACTGAGGGCCAGCGCCACCAATACCGGGTTGTAGCCGCCCAGCCCGGAAAGGGCGGTTGCGCTTTCATGCTGTAACAAGGCGAAGGCCAAGCCGACGGCCGAAGCGAACAGTGCCCAAGCGGCGGCGCGACGATGGGCCAACAGCAGGCCGGCGGCGATCAGCGCACCGGCTGCCGGGTCGTCGAGAAACATGACCTGGCCCAGCCCCCTCAGAAGAGCGCCCAGCAGGTTGGGTATCGTCACTTCAATCGCGTTGGCAGGGAGCGGCGGCAAGATGAAGCTCATCAGCAACCAAGCTAGCCCGACAAAGGGCGCGGTGTAGACGGGCAGGCAGCGAGGGCCACGGGTGCGCGTGAGCCATTGCTGGGTCAGCATCGCGCTGAGGCCACCTGCCGCGAGGATCAACGGCGGCAACAGGACGGACCAGGGCAACACAAGGCTCAGCAGCAAGCCCAGCAGGATACCGTTGTAGCTGAACAGCCCGGCCTGCCGGTCGGCCTTGGCGTAACCGCGTCGCTGGGCCGTCAGCAGCCCGGCCACCCCGCCCAGCAACGCGCCGCCGAACAGGGCGGGCGCCGTGAGCAGAATCGCCAGCAGGCACAGCAGGCCGCACAGCGGATGGCGCAGGAGAAAAACCTGGCTGAAACCGTTGAGCAGGGCGGTGGCCCAGTCGGGGCAGTGGGTGTTGGGCATGGTAGGTGTGTGTCAGAGGGACCGAGTCGACTTCATCGCGAGCAAGCTCGCTCCCACAAGGGCACCGCAGCCCCTGTGGGAGCGAGCTTGCTCGCGATGAGGCCAGTACAGACGCTAGATCAGCGTCTCGATGCGCAGCGAATTGGTCGACCCCGGCTGCCCGAACGGCACGCCCGCGGTAATCAGCAGGGTATCGCCACGCTGGGCCATCCCTTGGGCCTGGGCGATTTCCAGGGCGGTGGAACAGACTTCATCCACTTGCTTCAACCGATCGTTGACCACCGAATGCACGCCCCAGGCCACCGTCAGGCGGCGAGCGGCCTGCAGGTTTGGCGTGAGGTTGAGGATCGGCACCGTCGGCCGCTCCCGCGCCGCCCGCAGACTGGAACTGCCCGATTCGCTGTAGTTCACCAGCACCGCCACCGGCAGGATGCTGCTGATGCGCCGGATCGCGCAGCTGATGGCATCCGACACCGTGGCCTCGGCTTTCGGCCGGCTGACGTCCAGTTGTGCCTGGTAGTCGGGGCCGTTTTCCACCTGGCGGATGATCTTGCTCATCATCTGCACGGCTTCGAGGGGGTAGTCGCCGGAAGCGGTTTCCGCCGAGAGCATCACCGCGTCGGCGCCTTCGGCGACGGCGTTGGCGACGTCCGTGACTTCGGCACGGGTGGGCGCCGGGGAGAAGCGCATCGACTCGAGCATCTGCGTGGCGACCACCACGGGTTTGCCCAGGGCGCGGCAGGTGCCAATGATGTTTTTCTGGATCTGCGGCACGCTTTCGGCCGGGACTTCGACCCCCAGGTCGCCACGGGCGACCATGATCGCGTCGCTCAATTCGGCGATTTCCCGCAGTTGGGTCACCGCCGACGGCTTCTCGATCTTCGCCATCAGGAACGCCTGGTTGCCGATCAGCGCGCGAGCCTCGCGGATGTCCTCGGGACGCTGCACGAACGACAACGCCACCCAGTCCACGCCCAGTTCCAGGCCGAAACTCAAGTCGCGCCGGTCCTTGGCGGTCAACGGGCTCAGGTCGAGCACGGCCTGGGGCACATTCACGCCTTTGCGGTCCGACAGCTCGCCGCCGTTGAGCACCTCGGTGTCGATCGCGTCGCGGTGCCTGGCGGTCACGCGCAGGCGCAGCTTGCCGTCGTCCAGCAGCAGGTCCATGCCGGGCTCCAGGGCCGCGATGATTTCCGGGTGGGGCAGGTTGACCCGGCGTTGATCACCCGGCGTCGGGTCCAGGTCCAGGCGCAGGGCCTGGCCGCGTTGCAGCAGGACCTTGCCGTCGGCGAATCGGCCGACCCGCAGCTTCGGGCCTTGCAGGTCCATCAGGATGCCCAGCGGGTAATTGAGCTGCTGTTCGACGTCACGGATCCATTGGTAGCGCTGGGCATGGTCGGCATGGTCGCCGTGGCTGAAGTTCAGGCGGAAGATATTGACACCGGCCTGTACCAGCTCACGGATGTCATCGATGCCACGGGTGGCGGGGCCGAGGGTGGCGAGGATCTTGACCTTTTTATCAGGCGTCATGTTTGGGGTTCTCGAGGATCAGGATGGCGCGAAAGTCGTTGACGTTGGTGCGGGTCGGTTCAGTGACGATCAGCGCATCCAAGGCGGCGAAGTAGCCGTAGCCATTGTTGTTGTCCAACTCGTCGCTGGCGCACAGGCCCAGCTCGGCGGCGCGGCGATAGCTGTCCGGGGTCATGAGGGCGCCGGCATTGTCTTCGGAACCGTCGATGCCGTCCGTGTCGCCGGCCAACGCGTAGATGCCGGGATGGCCCTTGAGGCTGTCAGTCAGGCTGAGCAGGAATTCGGCGTTGCGCCCGCCACGGCCATCACCGCGCACGGTGACGGTGGTTTCGCCGCCGGAGAGAATCACGCACGGTGCCGCCAGTGGCTGGCCGTGCAGGGCGATTTGCCGGGCGATGCCGGCGTGGACTTTCGCCACCTCCCGGGATTCGCCTTCCAGGTCGCCGAGGATCAATGGGCTGAAACCGGCTTGGCGAGCCTTCACCGCTGCGGCTTCCAGGGATTGCTGGGGTCGGGCGATCAGTTGGAAATGACTGCGGGCCAGGCTTGGGTCACCGGGCTTGACGGTTTCCGACGCCGGACTCTGCAGCCAGGTACGCACCGAGGCGGGCACCTCGATGTGGTAGCGCTGGAGAATCGCCAGGGCTTCGGCCGACGTGCTGGGGTCTGCCACGGTGGGGCCGGAGGCGATCACCGTGGCGAGATCGCCGGGCACATCGGAAATCGCGTAGGTGTACACCGTCGCCGGCCAGCAGGCCTTGCCCAGGCGCCCGCCCTTGATCGCCGAGAGGTGCTTGCGCACGCAATTCATCTCGCCGATGGTCGCGCCGGACTTGAGCAGGGCTTTGTTGATCGATTGCTTGTCGGCCAGGGTGATGCCTTCGGCCGGCAAGGCGAGCAGGGCGGAACCGCCGCCGGACAACAGGAAAATCACCCGGTCGTCTTCGCTGAGGTTGCTGACCATTTCCAGCACCCGCTGGGCCACGGCCAAGCCGGCGGCGTCAGGCACCGGGTGGGCGGCTTCCACCACTTCGATTGTCTGACAGGGCGCGCCATGGCCGTAGCGGGTCACCACCAGGCCGGATACTTCACCCTGCCAGCAGCGCTCGACGACTTGCGCCATGGCCGCCGCGGCCTTGCCGGCGCCGATGACGATCACCCGACCGCTGCGATCGCCGGGCAGGTAGCGTTCAAGGACGTGTTGCGGATGGGCCGCGTCGATGGCTGTGGCAAACAGCTCGCGCAGCAGTTGTTGCGGATCGACCGACATGGCGGGCTCCCGATTCTTATTATTGGCTGAAGCGACTCGGTTCTCTGTGGGAGCGAGCTTGCTCGCGATAGCGGTTTTACATTCAACATCAATGCAAGCAGACCCACCGCTATCGCGAGCGAGCTCGCTCCCACAGGGGCAGGGTTTATTTGTCGCGGATCGAGAAATTGGCCATGTGCTCCAGCCCCTTGATCAACGCCGAGTGGTCCCAGTGGCTGCCGCCGATGGCCGCACAGGTGCTGAACACTTGTTGGGCGTTGGCGGTATTGGGCAGGTTGATGTTCAGTTCCCTGGCGCCTTGCAGGGCCAGGTTCAGGTCCTTCTGGTGCAGGCTGATGCGAAAGCCCGGGTCGAACGTGCCCTTGATCATGCGTTCGCCGTGCACTTCGAGGATCTTCGACGAAGCGAAGCCGCCCATCAGCGCTTCACGGACCTTGGCGGGGTCGGCACCGTTTTTCGCGGCGAACAACAGTGCTTCCGCCACCGCCTGGATGTTCAGGGCGACGATGATCTGGTTCGCCACTTTGGCGGTCTGGCCGTCACCGTTGCCGCCCACCAGGGTGATGTTCTTGCCCATGGCCTGGAACAGCGGAAGGGCCCGCTCGAAGGCGGCGCTGTCGCCACCGACCATGATGCTCAGGGTCGCGGCCTTGGCACCGACTTCACCGCCGGAGACCGGGGCATCGAGGTACTGCGCGCCTTTTTCATTGATCTTCGCCGCGAACGCCTTGGTGGCGGTAGGAGAGATCGAGCTCATGTCGATCACCACCTTGCCCGCGCCCACGCCCGCCGCCACACCCTCGGCGCGAAACAGCACGTCGTCGACCTGCGGCGTGTCCGGGACCATGACAATGATGAACTCGGCTTCCTGGGCCACTTCCTTCGGATTGGCCAATGCCACGGCGCCGCCGGCCAGCAGGTCGGCCGGGGCCGGGTCGTGGTGCTGGGACAGGAACAGGCTGTGACCGGCCTTTTGCAGGTTCAGTGCCATGGGGTGGCCCATGATGCCGGTGCCGATGAATCCGATTTTAGCCATGGGAAAATCCTCTTGTTTTTATGCCGGTAGTGGCTGCCTTTGTGGGAGCGAGCCTGCTCGCGAAAGCGGTGAGCCAGTCAACACTGCTGGGTTTGACAGATTGCTTTCGCGAGCAGGCTCGCTTCCACAGGGGGATGAATGCGTTTCAGATCGCGTTGTGTGTTTTCAACCAGCCCAGGCCGGCTTCGGTGGTGGTCAGGGGCTTGTATTCGCAGCCGACCCAACCCGAGTAACCGATGCGGTCCAGGTGTTCGAACAGGAAGCGGTAGTTGATTTCGCCCGTACCCGGCTCGTTGCGGCCCGGGTTGTCCGCCAGTTGCACGTGGTTGATCTCGCCCAGGTGCGCCGACAGGGTCCGGGCCAGGTCACCTTCCATGATCTGCATGTGGTAGATGTCGTATTGCAGGAACAGGTTGGCGCTGCCCACCTGCTCGCGAATCGACAGGGCCTGGGCGGTGTTGTTCAGGTAGAAGCCGGGAATGTCGCGGGTATTGATGGCTTCCATCACCAGCCTGATGCCTTTGGCCTTCAGCTTCTCGGCGGCGTATTTCAGGTTGGCGATGAAGGTTTTCTCCACCAGGGTTTCACTGCAGTTCTGCGGGCGAATCCCCGACAGGCAGTTGACCTGGGTGTTGCCCAGCACCTGGGCGTAGGCGATTGCCAGGTCGACACCGGCGCGGAATTCCTCGACCCGGTCCGGCAGGCAGGCAATGCCGCGCTCGCCCTTGGCCCAGTCGCCGGCCGGCAGATTGAACAGCACTTGGGTCAGGCCGTTGGCATCGAGCAAGGCCTTGAGCTCGGCGGAGCTGTAGTCATAGGGGAACAGGTATTCGACACCACTGAAACCGGCCTTGGCGGCGGCTTCGAAACGGGCGAGGAAATCCTGTTCGGTGAACAGCATGGACAGGTTGGCGGCGAAACGCGGCATGGTGGTCTCCTGAAACTGTGTTGTAGGCCCCTGTGGGAGCGAGCCTGCTCGCGAAAGCGGTGTGCCAGTCAACATTCAATGACCGGTGAATTGTCTTCGCGAGCAGGCTCGCTCCCACAGGAAAGTCAGTCGAGCAACGAAATGGCTGTCGGTGCATCGTTACCCACAAGCGCCAGGTCTTCAAACTCATTGACGGCGTTGATCTCGGTGCCCATGGAGATATTGGTGACCCGCTCCAGGATGATCTCGACGATCACCGGCACCTTGAATTCCTCGATCATCGCCTGGGCCTGGCGCAGAGCCGGCTGGATACCGGCGGGTTCGAACACCCGCAACGCCTTGCATCCCAGGCCTTCGGCCACGGCCACGTGGTCCACGCCATAACCGTTGAGCTCCGGGGCGTTGAGGTTGTCGAAGGACAGCTGTACGCAGTAGTCCATGTCGAACCCGCGCTGGGCCTGGCGAATCAAGCCCAGGTAGGAGTTGTTCACCACGACGTGGATGTACGGCAGCTTGAACTGCGCGCCCACCGCCAGCTCTTCGATCATGAACTGGAAATCATAGTCGCCCGACAGCGCCACGACCTTGCGGCTCGGATCAGCCTTGACCACCCCCAGCGCGGCCGGAATGGTCCAGCCCAAGGGGCCGGCCTGGCCGCAGTTGATCCAGTGGCGTGGCTTATAGACGTGAAGGAACTGCGCGCCGGCGATCTGCGACAGGCCGATGGTGCTGACGTAGCAGGTGTCCTTGCCAAACACCTGGTTCATCTCTTCGTACACCCGCTGTGGCTTGACAGGCACGTTGTCGAAGTGGGTCTTGCGCTGCAGGCTGGCCTTGCGTTGCTGGCAATCCTGCAACCAGGCGCTGCGGTTTTTCAGCTTGCCGGCGGCTTGCCATTCGCGGGCCACTTCAATGAATACCGTCAGGGCCGAGGCCGCGTCGGAAACGATGCCCAGGTCGGGGGTGAACACGCGGCCGATTTGGGTCGGCTCGATGTCCACGTGAATGAACGTGCGGCCTTCGGTGTAGACGTCCACCGAACCGGTGTGGCGGTTGGCCCAGCGGTTGCCGACGCCCAGCACCACGTCCGACTTGAGCAAGGTTGCGTTGCCGTAGCGGTGGGACGTTTGCAGGCCGACCATGCCGACCATCTGCGGGTGATCGTCGGGGATGGTGCCCCAGCCCATCAAGGTGGGGATGACCGGGATGCCGGTCAGCTCGGCGAACTCAACCAGCAGTTCGCTGGCATCGGCGTTGATGATGCCGCCGCCAGCCACCAGCAATGGACGCTCTGCCTGATTGAGCATCGCCAGGGCTTTTTCGATCTGCACGCGGTTGGCCGCGGGTTTGGCCAGGGGCAGCGGTTGGTAGGCGTCGATGTCGAATTCGATCTCGGCCATCTGCACGTCGAACGGCAGGTCGATCAGCACCGGGCCCGGGCGGCCGGAGCGCATCTCAAAGAACGCTTTTTGGAAGGCATAGGGCACCTGGCCCGGCTCCAGCACGGTGGTCGCCCATTTGGTCACCGGCTTGACGATGCTGGTGATATCCACAGCCTGGAAGTCTTCCTTGTGCAGACGGGCGCGGGGGGCTTGCCCGGTGATGCACAGGATCGGGATCGAATCGGCCGACGCGCTGTAGAGGCCGGTGACCATGTCGGTGCCAGCCGGGCCCGAGGTGCCGATGCACACACCGATATTGCCGGCCTTGGTCCGGGTGTAGCCCTCGGCCATGTGCGAGGCGCCTTCAACATGGCGAGCGAGGACGTGATCGATGCCACCCACCTTCTGCAGGGCGGAGTACAGCGGGTTGATCGCAGCACCCGGGATGCCGAAGGCCGTGTCCACGCCTTCACGGCGCATCACCAGAACGGCGGCTTCGATTGCTCTCATTTTGCTCATGGTTTTGTGCCTCTTACGTTTTGTAATTGTATACAAGTGGCTTTGCGGAGAGTGTATTCACGACGAAGGACGCAGGTCAATCCATTTTCTCAAGCACTCGTTTCATTCGTCGGAAGGCCATATTTTGCGGTGGATTTTCATCGATCAATGGGCTTTGTGAAAATTATTGTATACAAAAGTGTTAAGTGTTGTGTTCTATTTGTTGTGTTCGGTTTTGCTGAAAGTGAAGCCCGCAAGGCTCTCCCATAACAAAAGAAGGACAGCACCCATGAGCGTTCTAACCTTGAAAATCGCCGTCGACCTGATCGGACAAGCCCTTGCCACGGGTCGTGAGATCAGCGCTGCACCCTTGGCCGTCGTGGTCCTGGACAGCGGCGGACACCTGGTTGCCTTGCAGCGCGAAGACGGCGCCAGCCTGCTTCGCCCGCAGATCGCCACCGGCAAGGCCTGGGGCGCCATCGCCCTGGGCAAGGGCTCGCGCCTGCTGGCCCAGGACGCCCAGCAGCGCCCGGCGTTCTTTGCCGCTTTGAATGGGCTGGGCCAAAACAGCGTCGTGCCGGCCCCGGGAGGCGTGTTGATCAGGGATCGGGAGGGGCAAGTGCTGGGCGCGATAGGTGTCAGTGGTGATGTTTCGGATGTGGATGAGCAGGTGGCGATCAGGGCGGTGGAGGCGATGGGGTTGAGGGCGGATGCGGGGGGTGGGGCTTGATTTTTATGCTGATTTGACTGGCGTCTTCGCGAGCAGGCTCGCTCCTACAGGGTTTGATGTTGGACACATAATGTCGAGACACCGCAAACCCAGTGTGGGAGCGAGCTTGCTCGCGATAGCGATCTCCCAGACACATCCAGCCAAGACTCAGCCCGGCATCCAAAAAACAACTGGCCTAGCCTTTGATGACCTGATCATTGAGAAGCGAAGGAATGCCTGATCTACCTGCTTCACATCGCTTGCGCACAGGCCGTTACGGTGAGTTGAATCGAATCTATTTATTGACCACTAACACGGTTGAGCGAAAGCCGATTTTCCTGGATTTCGCTTTAGGCAGATTGGTCGTTGAACAATTTCGGTGTGCCCAGGATAAGAAATGGGCGAAGTCATTGGCGTGGGTGGTTATGCCTGATCATTTCCATTGGTTGATTGAATTGCAGCAAGGCTCGTTGAATGAGTTGATGCAAAAAACCAAGTCTTTGAGTGCTCGGGCGGTGAACCTATCCACTGGGCAACAAGGTAGCCTGTGGCAACAGGGATACCATGACCGAGCACTGCGTCGCGAGGAGGACTTGGTCAAGCTCGCTCGCTATGTTGTCGCCAATCCGCTGCGGGCAGGTCTGGTGACGCGATTGGGTGACTATCCACTGTGGGATGCAATATGGGTTCAATCTGAAGTCGAGGTGCCTTCATCGCGAGCAAGCTCGCTCCCACAGGGTCTGATGTTGGACACATAATGTCTGGACACCGCAAACCCCGTGTGGGAGCGAGCTTGCTCGCGATGAAGGCTACTCAGTCTTCAGTCTGGCTCACACCCCTTCAGCACCAACCGGATAATCGTCTGCGCCGCCGCTTCGTAATCCGCCTCATCCAGCTTCGCCTTGCCGGTCACGGCGCTGATCTGCCAGTCGAAATCGGCATAGGTCTGGGTGGCGGCCCAGATGCTGAACATCAGGTGATTGGGGTCGATGGGGGCGATCTGGCCGCGGTCGATCCAGGTCTGGATGCAGTCGATGTTGTGTCGCGCCTGGGCGTTGAGTTGTTCCACCAGGTCGGGGCTCAGGTGGGGGGCGCCGTGCATGATTTCGCTGGCGAAGACTTTCGAGGCGAAGGGCAGGTCGCGGGAGATGCGGATCTTGGAGCGGATGTAGTGACTCAGCACCTCACCTGGTACGCCTTCGGCATTGAACGGTGTCGAAGCCTGGAGAATCGGCTCGATGATGCTTTCCAGCACCTCTCGATAGAGGTTTTCCTTGGATTTGAAGTAGTAGTAGACGTTGGGCTTGGGCAGGCCAGCCTTGGCCGCGATGTCGCTGGTCTTGGTCGCGGCGAAGCCCTTGTCGGCAAATTCTTCGCTGGCGGCACGCAGGATCAATTCTTTGTTGCGCTCGCGGATTGTGCTCATAAACCCAGGGGTTCCTTGCCTGTTCTGGCGGTGGCGCATGGTAGCACCGGCCTCGCGCGGCGCTCAAGAATGCCCAAGGCGCCGCGGCTCGCGGTATGCTGCGCAGCATTATTATTCAAGGAGCCCCTCCATGGCCGGAAGCAGTTTGCTGGTACTGATCGACGATATCGCCACCGTGCTCGACGATGTCGCGCTGATGACCAAGATGGCCGCCAAGAAAACCGCCGGCGTGCTGGGCGATGACTTGGCGCTCAATGCCCAGCAAGTGTCGGGGGTGCGTGCCGAGCGCGAGCTGCCAGTGGTGTGGGCGGTGGCCAAGGGGTCGTTCATCAACAAATTGATCCTGGTGCCGTCGGCGCTGGCGATCAGCGCCTTCGTTCCTTGGCTGGTGACGCCGTTGTTGATGGTGGGGGGCGCCTACCTGTGTTTCGAAGGGTTCGAAAAGCTTGCCCACAAGTTCCTTCACAGCAAGGCCGAGGACCAGGCCGAACATGCGCAGCTGGTCGAGGCGGTGGCGGACCCGGCGGTCGACCTGGTGGCCTTTGAAAAGGACAAGATCAAGGGGGCGGTACGCACCGACTTCATCCTCTCGGCGGAAATCATTGCCATCACCCTGGGCACCGTCGCCGATGCAGCGCTGACCCAGCAGGTGATCGTCCTGTCTGGCATCGCCATTATCATGACCGTGGGGGTTTATGGCCTGGTGGCGGGGATCGTCAAGCTCGATGACCTGGGGCTCTGGTTGACCCGGAAGCCAGGGCAGGCCGCGAAAAGCATCGGCGGGGCCATTCTGAGTGCAGCACCCTACATGATGAAAGGCCTGTCGGTGATCGGCACGGCGGCGATGTTCCTGGTGGGCGGCGGTATCCTCACCCACGGCGTGCCGGCGGTGCATCACTGGATCGAAGGCGTGACGGCCAGCGCTGGCGGTGCCGGTTTTATCGTGCCGATGTTGCTCAATGCGGTGGCTGGGATCGTGGCGGGGGCCGTGGTGTTGGCGGGGGTGATCCTTATGGGCAAGGTCTGGAAAACGCTGAAAGGTTGAAGTTGGCAACCGTTAGCAAAGCCCCCACCGCAGGTCGTGAGCCAGCGTATACATTTGGAAAAAATCAATGATCGAAACCTTTCAATTGCTGGCGCTATATGTGCTTTCCGTCAGCGCGTTCTGCTTGATTGCCGGGCGCTTCCCTTTGCTCGCCCCTGAAGCAAAACACCGGGTGTCGTCGTTGGACGGTCTGCGTGGAATCCTCGCAACAGCGGTGATGGTTCACCACTTCGCCATCACCTTTGTGTGGCACAGCACCGGAACCTGGCAAGTCACTGACAGCCGCGTGATCAACAATATGGGGGCCGTACCGGTGTCCTTGTTCTTTATGATCACGGGCTACCTTTTTACGCAAAAAGTGATCAGGGGGCAGCCCAATTGGGGCTCGCTGCTTTCCTCTCGATTACGCCGCATTTTCCCAATGTACATCGTGTCTATTCTCTTGGTTGCCGTTATCAGTTTCTACCAGACAAGGGGTGAACCAAGCCCACTGCTCGATAATTTCGTCGCGCTCGGTCGCTGGTTAATCTTCCTGGGAGGATCGATCAATGGATTTCCAGACAGCAAGCTGATCAACGCTTCTGTGCAGTGGACACTGATGTACGAGGCGCTTTTCTATCTTTCGCTCCCGCTCATGTATTGCCTGTTCCGTCGCCAACTGCCGATCCTCGCCCTGGTGGTGTCCATCGGCGCGATTGCGATCTTATGGCCGGAGTATCACCCCGTATTTCATAAGCGGTTCGTTAAGCTATTTCTGGTGGGTATGGCTGTCGCCTTTCTTGAACCTCGGCTGCGCAAGACGTCAATCAACTTTTCAACTCCCTGGTGTTGCCTCATTGCTGTCGGGGTACTGCTCGCGAGTCTGAACATGCGCTCATACTCAACGGGGCAGATGTTGATTCTCGGTATCCCGTTCGGGCTATTCGTTCTAGGCAACAGCCTGTACGGACTCCTGGAACACAAGGGGCTAAAGGTTCTCGGGGAAGCAAGCTTCAGTATCTATCTGCTGCACGGTATCGTGATCTACAGCGTGTTCAGTCTGCTGAAAATATACAATTTCACAGAGGGCACGCTCGCTGGCTATGCATGGTATTTGCCGCTTATCATTCTGGCGGTGAGCGCGTTGAGCGTTTTGACCTACTGGTCAATCGAGCGACCATTCCTCAGTGCGCCCCGCAGGCGGCTCGATAAGACAGCCGAAGAAATATGATTCCAAATAACTGCCAAGCGCCCAGATCCAAACGATCGGTGTGGATTCTGCGTGGCTGATATTCACAGTTCAGCTACAAATTTTTGGAAAGACGCCGCTATCTTCAACCCTTTTTACGAGAACGACATGGCTTATCTGCCTCCCGACATCACATCGAAAAAGCTCCTGATCGTTTGTCGAGATGTCGGCGGTTATATAAAGCGGCTCAGCGATTACTTGGCCCAAAATAATGAGGTCACGTTCGTTGATCTTTCTGCACCGCGCGACGAGATCCGGTTTCTACCTGGAAAGCTGCGACGATGGCTGAAGAAATTCCTGACCGTTCGTGCAGCACGCCGCCAGATTCAAAAGGCCGGGAAAGTCGACTCCGTACTCATCATAAATCCCGCACAAATCGACATTACTCTTGTCGATCAGGCAATGGTTGCAGCACAACAGACCATCGCATTCCTGTCTGACGGCGTTGCAAGACTTGCCATGCCGGTTGCTCAGTTGGCCCGTTTCGACAAGGTCTACACCTTCGACGATGCGGACGCCCGGGAATACGGATTCCGGAAGCTCAGCAACTACATATACGAGCTCGACACCGAGCTTGAAACCACTCGTGAGTACATAGCGTTTGTCGTGATGGCGGGCAAGAATCGCATTGACGTACTGGGCAGAATCGCAGCGGAATTCGATCGTCTTGGCCACACGAATTACAAGTTCCTGGTGCAAAGCAAGGTGGTCGAAAATGCCAGTCCGGGTATCACTTTTTTCAGGGAAAGGATGTCGCTCGATGAAGTTGGCGATCTGATCAGGCGCTCGGAAATCCTGATCGATATCGTCCGGCCGGGCCATGCGGGTCTGAGCTTTCGCTTCTTCGACGCATTGTTCTACCGGAAGAAGATCATCACCAACAATCCGTCGGTAATGAATTACGATTTTTATGATGCGCGAAACATTCTGGTCATTGACAGTGACCACCCTGTTATCCCGACGTCATTTCTCGTTGAGGAATATATTGATCCACCCGTGGATGTGGTCCAGAAGTACAGCATGAACCGTTGGGCTGGCGAAGTGTTCGCTCCACTTGCCGATGACCAGCGATAGGTCGCATCGGACAAGCACGCAATGGAACCTATCAAGGTGAGCTGATGGTGCTTGTCCCATACGCTGAAAAGCCCTCCGTCATCGAGCATGCCGGGGGGCTTTTTGTTAGTGAGCGTCCATCAAGGGGGATCGGTTATCAAGCCAACCCCACTGGTCACAACCTGCTCTCTCTGCAGGATTACTCCGCGATCTGCAACTTGCGCGACTCGGTGTACACGTAGCGCACCTTTTCATATTCGAACGGCGAATTCAGTTGTCCGTACCGGAAACTGGTCTGGTAGCGCCTGTCGACGCCGCGCAGAAGCAGCAACTCCGGGTGGTTGGAACTGACTTCGGAGACGTTCAGGTAGTTGATCGCCGATTCGGCGGTGTAGTCCAC
This sequence comes from Pseudomonas medicaginis, assembly GCF_965119365.1. Taxonomy (NCBI): domain Bacteria; kingdom Pseudomonadati; phylum Pseudomonadota; class Gammaproteobacteria; order Pseudomonadales; family Pseudomonadaceae; genus Pseudomonas; species Pseudomonas medicaginis. Next base: position 5,569,901 of record NZ_OZ221631.1, on the reverse strand, counting down.
CAGCAAGCCCGAAGTGTCGCGCAGGTTCGATGGGCCGAAGATTGGCAGCACGAAGTACGCGCCGGCCGGCACGCCGTAGAAGCCCAGGGTCTGGCCGAAATCTTCGCTCTGGCGCGGCAGGCCCATGGCGGTGGCCGGGTCCCACAGGCCGGCGATGCCGACGGTGGTGTTGAGCAGCAGGCGCGCCGTGGTTTCCATCGAACGCTTGCCCTTGAATTGCAGCAAGCTGTTCATCAGGTTTGGCACGTCCCCCAAATTGTTGAAGAAATTGCTGACCCCGGTGCGCACGAAGCCGGGGGTAATGTAGCGATAGCCATCTACCACGGGCAGGAATACCCATTGGTCGAAGCGGTAGTTGAAGTGGTAGACCCGGCGGTTCCAGGATTCCAATGGGTCATAGACATTCAAGGCGTTGAGGGTCGAACGCTCGAACTCGCGCTGGTCCAGCCCCGGGTTGAACTTGAGCTTGGTCAGCGGTTCCTTGAAACCGTCCGAGTCCACCACCACGGGCGCGTTGGCTTTGCTGTTGTCGGCGTGGACCATGCCCGCACTGATTAACGCAGCGATAAGCAGCAGATATTTAGCCACGGAAAAACTCCAGCATGGCGTCGCTGTTGACGCGGTAGTTGAGGTTGCCGCAGTGGCCGCCCAGTGGATAAACCGTCAGGCGATCACCAAAGGTCTTGCGCAGGAAACCCAGGTCGCCCGGGCCGAGAATCACGTCGTCGGCATTGTGCATGACGGCGATCTTCGGGCTGGCGTGCAGGTAATCCTTCAGCGCGTACAGGCTGACCTGGTCGACCAGTTGCAGCAGGCTGCCGCCGTCAGTGCGCGCGCGCCACATCGGGATCACTTGCTCGGTGAGGTAACAGTCGAAATCGCATTGCAGCGCACGCTTGAGGAACGGCGTCAGGCTGGTGCTTTCGGTAATCGGGAACTTGGGCGGGATGATCAGGCCGCGACGGTTGATCAGGTCCGAGGTGAAGGCGATGTCGGCCGCCGAGAAGCGGAACGAGGTGCCGATCAACATCGCCATCTGCTCGTTGCTCAGGTGCTGCTTGGACTGCTGGAAGTCATAGAGCAGGGCATCGTTGAGGTCGATGTAGCCTTTTTGCTGGAAGTAGCGCGTCAGCTTGTTCAGCACCAGCTCATAGAAGGTGGTGGTGTTGTTGATGCCCTTGACCTCGGTCTGGACCAGTTTGTCCAGGTTGGTGATCGAGGTGTAGAGGTTCACCGGTGGGTTAAGCAGCAGCACCTTCTTGAAATTGAAGCTGCGCCGGGTTTCGTCCAGGTGGGCGACGAAGGCCGCGTCCAGGGCGCCGAGGCTGTAGCCGGTCAGGTAGTACTCGGTAACCGGGACTTTCGGGTTCTGGGCGCGTACGGCCTGCATCACCCGGTACATGTCTTCGGCGTCTTCCTTGGAAATGCCTGGCGTGGCGAAGCGCGAAGCGGCGCTCATGAAGTCGAAGCTGGTGGGCGAGGACAACTGCACCACGTGGTAGCCGGCCTTGTAGTAGAGGCGCTTGAGGTATTCATTAATGCTACTGTCAAAGCGCGCACCGGTGCCGGCGATGAGGAAGATCAGCGGTGCGGGCTTGTCCTGGGTAGCCATGCGGTAGGTGAGGCTTTTTACCGGCCAGAAGTTGTCCGGCAGGATGAACTCGCGTTCCGGGCGCAGGGTCAGGCTGTGGTCGGACTGGTTGATATCCTCGATCAGTGGCAACTCCGGGCGCAGGTCCGGCGGCGTGGTGGCGATGGTCGCCTCGAACGGGTTGGTCAAGGGGTAGCCATAGCTGGCGGCGTCAATATCTACCGCCAGCGCGGACGCACTCAGGATAAGGCCGCCGAGGAGGGCAGCGAAGCGCAAGGAACGGAGCATGACTGGATCCCTTAGAGGAAAGTGCCGGAATGAGGTTCGCAGCCTATGACCACCGAAGCGGAGCCAAGTGCCATGACGGGCACAAAACAGGCACGGACGGGGTGCGATAGTAGCGGGACGATACACGTTTGGGGACGGTGGCGGCTAGTCATCTGATAACTGTTCAGCTTTGGAGGGCAGCGATCCTACGGGATTTTTCACCGATCACGTCAGATGTCGTTGCTGGCTTTCTGATGTCGTTTCTCGATGCTTTGACGTCGCAGACAGAGCAGGTTCCGGATCGTCGCAGGTTGATGATCAACGAGTCAGTACTCCACTGGCGTTCAGACCGGTTTGAGGGCGAGCGTGATGGGGGCGCTGAGCATCATAACTATACGTTGACGCCGCCCGGCATCCGTCGGGCGCAGCACTTTCGGGGAAGTAACGATGAAGATGCGACGACTCTTGGGCGCAGGTGCCGCACTGGTACTGGCCATCAGTTCCACCTTGGCCAGCGCCGAAACCAAAACCCTGAGCATCGGTTACGTTGACGGCTGGTCCGACAGCGTCGCGACCACCCACGTGGCGGCCGAAGTGATCAAGCAAAAACTCGGTTATGACGTGAAGCTGCAAGCGGTCGCGACCGGGATCATGTGGCAAGGCGTGGCCACTGGCAAACTCGACGCGATGCTCTCGGCCTGGCTGCCGGTGACTCACGGCGACTATTGGGCCAAGAACAAGGACCAAGTGGTCGATTACGGCCCCAACTTCAAGGACGCAAAAATCGGCCTGATCGTGCCGGAGTACGTCAAGGCCCAGTCCGTGGCCGATCTCAAGACCGATGAAAGCTTCAAGAACCGTATTGTCGGTATCGATGCCGGTTCAGGCGTGATGCTCAAGACCGAACAGGCGATCAAGGATTACGACCTGACCGGTTATCAACTCAAGGCCAGTTCCGGCGCCGGCATGATCGCCGAGCTGACCCGTGCCGAGAAGAAAAACGAATCCATCGCTGTCACCGGTTGGGTGCCGCACTGGATGTTCGCCAAGTGGAAACTGCGCTTCCTGGAAGACCCGAAAGGCGTTTACGGCGCGGCTGAAACCGTGAACAGCATCGGCAGCAAGGAACTGGACGCCAAGGCGCCGGAAGTGGCCGAGTTCCTGAAGAAGTTCCAATGGGCTTCGAAAGACGAAATCGGCGAAGTCATGCTGGCTATCCAAGAGGGTGCCAAGCCGGAAGCTGCCGCTAAGGATTGGGTGGCCAAGCACCCGGACCGCGTGAAGGAGTGGACCGGCAAGTAATTCGCCTGGCCTGAGCTGTTCCGAAAACCGCATGACGGCGTGTCATGCGGTTTTTTTGTGCCTGCAACCTTTCGGTCTTGCCAATTTCCTGTGGGAGCGAGCTTGCTCGCGATAGCGGTATATCTGCTTGCATCTATATTGAATGTGCGACCGCAATCGCGAGCAAGCTCGCTCCCACAGAAGAGCCATTGCAAAAGTTTTGCGGGAGACGGGCAACACCGTCATGTCGTTCTAATACTAAGGTCGTCTGGAACCTGGCCTTGAGCCGCATAGAGTAGGGGTGTTCCAATTAAATCTGTGCTGCGAGGATAAAAACAATGAACGACAGCATTTACCTCTCTATTCAAAACAGCCCTCGCTTCAAGGAGCTGGTGAGAAAAAGGGAAAAGTTCGCCTGGATTCTCTCGGCGATCATGCTAGGGCTGTATTCCGGCTTCATTCTTCTGATCGCCTACGGGCCGCACATTCTCGGGGCTAAAATATCCCCCGAGTCCACCATCACTTGGGGTATTCCCATTGGCGTCGGTCTGATTGTCTCGGCCTTCGTCCTGACCGGTATCTATGTGCGACGTGCCAACGGCGAGTTCGACGACCTGAACAATGCGATTCTCAAGGAGGCTCAGCAATGATCCGGCGTCTACTGGCTCTATTGAGCATCGCAGCGTTCGCACCGGGCGCCTGGGCGGCTGAAGCCCTGACCGGTGCCGTGCAGAAACAACCCCTCAACGTCGCGGCTATCCTGATGTTCGTGGCCTTCGTCGGCGCGACTTTGTATATCACCTACTGGGCGTCCAAGAAAAACAACTCGGCGGCCGACTACTATGCGGCCGGCGGCAAGATCACCGGCTTCCAGAATGGCTTGGCCATTGCGGGCGACTACATGTCGGCGGCGTCCTTCCTGGGGATCTCCGCACTGGTGTTCTCCTCCGGCTACGACGGTCTGATCTACTCGATCGGCTTCCTGGTGGGCTGGCCGATCATCCTGTTCCTGATCGCTGAACGCCTGCGTAACCTGGGTAAGTACACCTTTGCCGACGTGGCGTCCTATCGCCTTGGGCAAACCCAGATCCGCAGTCTGTCCGCCTGCGGCTCGCTGGTGGTGGTGGCGTTCTACCTGATCGCGCAAATGGTCGGTGCCGGCAAGCTGATCCAGCTGCTGTTCGGCCTGGACTACCACGTTGCGGTGATCCTGGTGGGCATCCTGATGTGCCTCTACGTGTTGTTCGGCGGCATGCTGGCCACCACCTGGGTACAGATCATCAAGGCGGTGCTGTTGCTGTCGGGTGCTTCGTTCATGGCCCTGATGGTCATGAAGCACGTCAACTTCGACTTCAACATGCTGTTTGCCGAAGCGGTCAAGGTTCACCCTAAAGGCGAGGCGATCATGAGTCCTGGCGGCCTGGTGAAGGATCCGATCTCGGCCTTCTCCCTGGGTCTGGCGCTGATGTTCGGTACCGCAGGCCTGCCGCACATCCTGATGCGCTTCTTCACCGTGAGCGACGCCAAGGAAGCGCGCAAGAGCGTGCTGTATGCCACCGGTTTCATCGGCTACTTCTACATCCTGACCTTCATCATCGGTTTCGGCGCGATCCTGCTGGTCAGCACCAACCCGGCCTTCAAGGACGCGGCAGGTGCCTTGCTCGGCGGTAACAACATGGCGGCGGTGCACCTGGCCAACGCGGTGGGCGGCAGTATCTTCCTGGGCTTCATCTCGGCGGTAGCCTTTGCCACCATCCTGGCGGTGGTAGCAGGCCTGACCCTGGCCGGTGCCTCGGCGGTGTCCCACGACCTGTATGCCAGCGTGATCAAGAAAGGCAAGGCCAACGAGAAGGACGAGATTCGCGTCTCGAAAATCACCACCATCGCCCTGGCGGTGCTGGCGATCGGCCTGGGTATCCTGTTCGAGAAGCAGAACATCGCGTTCATGGTCGGCCTGGCGTTCTCCATCGCGGCGAGCTGCAACTTCCCGGTACTGCTGCTTTCGATGTACTGGAAGAAGCTGACCACCCGTGGCGCGATGATTGGCGGCTGGCTGGGCCTGGTCAGTGCCGTGGGCCTGATGATCCTCGGCCCGACCATCTGGGTGCAGATCATGGGTCACGAGAAGGCGATCTTCCCGTATGAATACCCTGCGCTGTTCTCGATGGCCATTGCCTTCGTCGGCATCTGGTTCTTCTCCATTACCGACAAGTCGGCTGAAGGCGTGAACGAGCGTGCACTGTTCTTCCCGCAGTTCGTGCGTTCGCAGACGGGCCTGGGGGCGAGTGGGGCGGTTAGCCATTAAGGTCTAGCGATCCGCTTCAACTGCAAGAGAAATACCCCGGTCGAGAGGCCGGGGTATTTTTTTGTGCGCGGGTTTCGAGGGTGTCAGATCAATCGCCTTCGCGGGTAAACCCGCTCCCACATGGGAATGCGGTCCCCTGTGGGAGCGGGCTTGCTCGCGAAGGCGCCAGGCCTGTCACTGAGGACTCAAAGGGGAATGAAAAGGAGGCATAAACAAAACGGCCCCCGCTCTTATATAAGAAGCAGGGGCCGTTCCGGTGCAGCTTGAGGCTAATGCAGAACCAGAATCTTACTTGCGGTCTTGCAGCTCAGTAATGTCACGCGACTCGTAGCCGGTGTACAACTGGCGTGGGCGGCCGATCTTGTACGGGCTGGAGAGCATTTCCTTCCAGTGGGAGATCCAGCCGACGGTGCGCGCCAGGGCGAAGATCACGGTGAACATGCTGGTTGGAATGCCGATCGCCTTGAGGATGATCCCCGAGTAGAAGTCGACGTTCGGGTACAGCGAGCGTTCGATGAAGTACGGGTCGGTCAGGGCGATCTCTTCCAGGCGCATGGCCAGTTCGAGTTGCGGATCGTTCGTGATCCCCAGTTCCTTGAGCACTTCGTCGCAGGTCTGCTTCATGACGGTGGCGCGCGGGTCGCGGTTCTTGTAGACCCGGTGACCGAAGCCCATCAGCTTGAACGGATCGTTCTTGTCCTTGGCCTTGGCGATGAACTTGTCGATGTTCGAGACATCGCCGATTTCATCGAGCATGGTCAGTACCGCCTCGTTGGCACCGCCGTGGGCAGGGCCCCAGAGTGCAGCGATACCGGCGGCGATACAGGCGAACGGGTTGGCGCCCGAGGAGCCTGCCAGGCGCACGGTGGACGTGGAGGCGTTCTGCTCGTGGTCGGCATGGAGGATGAAGATCCGGTCCATGGCCTTGGCGAGTACCGGGCTGATCGGTTTGATCTCGCACGGGGTGTTGAACATCATATGCAGGAAGTTTTCTGCATAGGTCAGGTCGTTGCGCGGGTACATCATGGGCTGGCCCATGGAATACTTGTAGACCATGGCTGCCAGGGTCGGCATCTTCGCCACCAGGCGGATCGCGGAGATTTCGCGATGCTGGGGGTTATTGATGTCCAGGGAGTCGTGGTAGAAGGCCGAGAGGGCACCGACAACGCCGCACATGACGGCCATCGGGTGGGCATCGCGACGGAAGCCGTTGAAGAAGGTCTTCAGCTGCTCGTGAACCATGGTGTGGTTCTTCACGGTGCTGACGAACTGGGCCTTTTGCTCTGCGGTTGGCAGCTCGCCGTTGAGCAGCAGGTAGCAGGTTTCCAGGTAGTCCGATTTTTCAGCCAGTTGCTCGATCGGGTAGCCGCGGTGCAGCAGGATGCCGTTGTCGCCGTCGATATAGGTGATCTTCGACTCGCACGAAGCGGTCGACATGAACCCCGGGTCGAAGGTGAAGCGGCCCGTGGCCGTCAGGCCGCGAACGTCGATTACATCGGGACCAACGGTGCCGGTTAAAATGGGCAGCTCGACGGGGGCTGCGCCCTCGATGATCAACTGCGCTTTTTTGTCAGCCATGTGGCCTCCTATTAATGCTTGGAATCATCAGACAGACCCCCCACGCAGGGCCCGCACCACTATAGTGAGATAAATCCGAATGTCAATTTGCCTAAAGTCTTGCTCCAGAAGGCTTTAACCGGACTTTTTCCGCGAAATTGCCTGCCGTTTACGCCTTTTGCGCCATATGTGCAATGCGCTATTAGGGGAAGGTGAACGCGTTGTCATTAGTAGCCTAACTGTCTATACTCGGCCACCGACCGCCAGGGGCTTTTGGGCCTGCTTTCTTGGGGGTCGTCACTCCCTGGGTGGTGAGTACCTGACCAGTGCGCGCCCCAACAACTTTGCCCTGATTGTTAGGGGCTCTTCAGTGTGAAAAAAAAGCCGTGAAAAGCCAACGACCTGTAAACCTAGACCTAAGGACCATCAAACTCCCAGTCACTGCTTACACGTCCATTCTTCACCGTATTTCCGGTGTCATCCTCTTCGTCAGCCTGGCCATCATGCTTTATGCATTGGACAAGTCGCTCGATTCGGAAGAAGGCTTCGGTCAGGTGAAAGCGTGTCTGACCAGTCCGCTAGCCAAGCTAGTGATTTGGGGCATCCTGTCCGCCTTGCTGTATCACTTGGTCGCCGGTGTGCGCCACTTGATCATGGACATGGGCATCGGTGAGACGCTGGAAGGCGGCAAGCTGGGCTCGAAAATCATTATCGCCGTGTCTGCGGTGCTGATCGTTCTGGCAGGAGTCTGGATATGGTAACCAACGTCACGAACCTTTCGCGTTCGGGCCTTTATGACTGGATGGCCCAGCGTGTATCTGCGGTCGTTCTCGCGGCTTACTTCATTTTCCTGATCGGATATGTCGTGGCAAACCCTGGCATTGGCTACGCCCAATGGCATGAACTGTTCGCAAACAACTGGATGCGTATCTTCAGTCTGCTGGCGCTTGTCGCACTGGGCGCTCACGCCTGGGTCGGCATGTGGACCATCGCGACCGACTACCTGACGCAAATGGCGTTCGGCAAGTCGGCGACTGCCGTACGTTTCCTTTTCCAGGCAGTATGCGGCGTTGCGATGTTCGCTTACTTCGTCTGGGGTGTGCAGATTCTCTGGGGTATCTGATCCATGGCTAACATTCCAACGATTTCTTTCGACGCCATCATCATTGGTGGTGGCGGTGCCGGCATGCGCGCAGCGCTGCAACTGGCACAGGGCGGTCACAAGACGGCCGTGATCACCAAGGTCTTCCCGACCCGTTCGCACACCGTTTCCGCCCAGGGCGGCATCACCTGCGCCATCGCTTCGGCCGACCCGAACGATGACTGGCGCTGGCACATGTACGATACCGTCAAGGGTTCCGACTACATCGGTGACCAGGACGCTATCGAATACATGTGTCAGGAAGGCCCGGCCGCGGTGTTCGAGCTGGACCACATGGGCATGCCCTTCTCGCGTACCGAGCAAGGTCGTATCTACCAGCGTCCGTTCGGTGGCCAGTCCAAGGACTACGGCAAGGGCGGCCAGGCTGCGCGTACTTGCGCGGCGTCCGACCGTACCGGTCACGCCCTGCTGCACACCCTGTACCAGGGCAACCTGAAAGCCGGTACCACGTTCCTGAACGAGTACTATGCCGTTGACCTGGTGAAAAACCAGGACGGCGCCTTCGTCGGCGTGATCGCGATCTGCATCGAAACCGGCGAAACCACCTACATCCGCTCGAAAGCCACCGTGCTGGCGACCGGCGGTGCAGGCCGTATCTACGCGTCCACCACCAATGCCCTGATCAACACCGGTGACGGCGTCGGCATGGCCTTGCGTGCTGGCGTGCCGGTGCAAGACATCGAAATGTGGCAGTTCCACCCAACCGGCATCGCCGGCGCCGGTGTACTGGTGACCGAAGGTTGCCGTGGTGAAGGTGGTTACCTGATCAACAAGCACGGCGAGCGTTTCATGGAACGTTATGCGCCGAACGCCAAGGACCTTGCCGGTCGTGACGTTGTGGCTCGTTCGATGGTTAAAGAGATCATTGCCGGCAACGGCTGTGGCCCGAATGGCGACCACGTGATGCTCAAGCTCGATCACCTGGGCGAGGAAGTGCTGCACAGCCGCCTGCCAGGTATCTGCGAACTGTCCAAGACCTTCGCCCACGTCGATCCGGTCGTCGCGCCGGTGCCAGTGGTTCCAACTTGCCACTATATGATGGGCGGCGTTGCCACCAACATCCACGGCCAGGCGATCACCCAGAACGCCGAAGGCGTGGACGAAATCATCCCTGGCCTGTTTGCAGTGGGTGAAGTGGCGTGCGTATCGGTTCACGGTGCCAACCGCCTGGGCGGCAACTCGTTGCTCGACCTGGTGGTCTTCGGTCGCGCTGCTGGCCTGCACCTGGAAAAAGCGCTGTCCGACGGTATCGAATATGACGATGCCACCGACGCCAACATCGAAGCTGCCCTGGCGCGTCTGTCCGCTCTGAACGAGCGTACCGAAGGCGAAGACGTGGCAACCCTGCGTCGTGAGTTGCAGAACTGCATGCAGAACTACTTCGGTGTATTCCGTACCGGCGAATACATGCAGAAGGGTATTGCCCAGCTGGCGCAATTGCGTGAACGAATCGCCAACGTGAAGATCAACGATAAGTCGCAGGCGTTCAACACTGCCCGTATCGAAGCGCTGGAATTGCAGAACCTGCTGGAAGTGGCCGAAGCCACCGCCATCGCCGCAGAAGTGCGTAAAGAGTCCCGTGGTGCCCACGCCCGCGAAGACTTCGAAGACCGTGACGACGAAAACTGGCTGTGCCACACCTTGTACTTCCCGGGTGAAAAACGCGTCGCCAAGCGTGCCGTGAACTTCTCGCCGAAGACTGTTCCGACTTTCGAACCAAAAGTCCGGACTTATTAAGGGTGACCGCTATGTTGCAAGTCAGTGTTTATCGCTACAACCCTGATCAGGACGCTGCGCCGTTCATGCAGGACTTCCAGGTCGATACCGGTGGTAAAGACCTGATGGTGCTGGACGTGCTGGCCCTGATCAAAGAGCAGGACGAGGGCTTCTCCTATCGTCGCTCTTGCCGCGAGGGCGTTTGCGGCTCCGACGGCATGAACATCAACGGCAAGAACGGCCTGGCCTGCATCACGCCGCTGTCGGCCGTGGTCAAGGGCAACAAGCTGGTGGTTCGTCCGTTGCCAGGTTTGCCGGTTATTCGTGACCTGGTCGTCGATATGAGCATCTTCTACAAGCAATACGAGAAGGTGAAGCCATTCCTGCAGAACGACACGCCGGCCCCGGCCATCGAGCGTCTGCAGTCTCCGGAAGAGCGTGAAAAGCTCGACGGTCTGTACGAGTGCATCCTGTGCGCTTGCTGCTCGACCTCGTGCCCATCGTTCTGGTGGAACCCGGACAAGTTCCTGGGCCCGGCCGCCCTGCTGCAAGCGTACCGCTTCCTGGCAGACAGCCGTGACACCAAGACGTCCGAGCGTCTGGCTGCACTGGATGACCCGTTCAGCGTATTCCGCTGCCGCGGGATCATGAACTGCGTCAACGTCTGTCCGAAAGGCCTGAACCCGACTAAGGCCATCGGTCACGTACGTAACATGCTGCTGCAAAACGGCGTGTGATTCAGCTGCTGTACCCGTAGAACCGCTGTACCCGTAGAGGCGAGGGCGTGGGCTTCAACCCACGTCCTGGCTATAACCAGAACAGCCGCTTACAAAGCGGCGGTTCTTATTTTGAAGAAATGAGACAAGCAGGGGCATCCGGGCTGGTACCCGGACTATCAGCGTGATCCTAAGTGGCTTGTTTTAGTCGCTGCACTCGGACTTCTGCAAGTTTGCTCGGTGTTTTCGCCGATGGTGTTCCCCTAATCGAGGGTGACCAAGCATGCAAGAAAGCGTGATGCAGCGCATGTGGAACAGTGCCCACCTCTCCGGTGGTAACGCTGCCTATGTGGAAGAGCTCTACGAGCTCTACCTGCACGACCCTAACGCTGTGCCAGAAGAATGGCGCACCTACTTTCAGAAGTTGCCGGCTGACGGTAACTCTGCCACCGATGTTTCGCACTCGACGATTCGCGATCATTTCGTGTTGCTGGCAAAGAACCAGCGCCGCGCTCAACCGGTGTCTGCCGGCAGCGTGAGCTCCGAGCACGAGAAAAAGCAAGTTGAAGTACTGCGACTGATCCAGGCCTACCGGATGCGCGGCCATCAGGCAGCCCAGCTTGACCCGCTGGGGCTGTGGCAGCGTCCTGCACCTGCAGACCTGTCGATCACTCACTACGGCTTGACCAATGCCGACCTTGATACGACCTTCCGTGCCGGCGACCTGTTCATCGGCAAAGAGGAAGCGAGCCTACGCGAAATTCACGAAGCGTTGCAGCAGACATATTGCCGCACCATCGGCGCTGAATTCACGCACATCACCGATTCCGAGCAGCGCCAGTGGTTCCAGCAGCGTCTGGAAAGCGTTCGTGGCCGTCCGACGTACTCCGCCGACATCAAGAGCCACTTGCTCGAGCGCGTCACCGCCGGTGAAGGCCTGGAGAAATACCTGGGCACCAAGTACCCGGGTACCAAGCGTTTCGGCCTGGAAGGTGGCGAAAGCCTGATTCCGATGCTCGACGAGCTGATCCAGCGTTCCGGTTCCTACGGCACCAAGGAAGTCGTCATCGGCATGGCCCACCGTGGCCGCCTCAACGTACTGGTCAACACCTTCGGCAAGAACCCGCGCGAACTGTTCGACGAGTTCGAAGGCAAGAAGAAGGTCGAGCTGGGTTCCGGTGACGTTAAATACCACCAGGGCTTCTCGTCCAACGTGATGACCACCGGCGGCGAAGTCCACCTGGCCATGGCGTTCAACCCGTCTCACCTGGAAATCGTTTCCCCGGTGGTCGAGGGTTCGGTACGCGCCCGCCAGGATCGTCGCAACGATCCGACTGGCGAGAAGGTGCTGCCGATTTCCATCCACGGTGACGCGGCATTCGCCGGTCAGGGCGTGGTCATGGAAACCTTCCAGATGTCGCAGACCCGCGGTTTCAAGACCGGCGGCACCGTGCACATCGTGATCAACAACCAGGTCGGTTTCACCATCAGCAACCCGCTGGACTCGCGTTCCACCGAGTACGCCACCGACGTCGCGAAAATGATCCAGGCACCGATCCTCCATGTGAATGGCGATGATCCGGAAGCCGTGCTGTTCGTCACCCAGTTGGCCATCGACTACCGCATGCAGTACAAGCGCGACGTGGTGATCGACCTGGTCTGCTACCGTCGTCGCGGCCACAACGAGGCCGACGAGCCAAGTGGCACCCAGCCCCTGATGTACCAGCAGATCGCCAAGCAGCGCACCACCCGTGAGCTGTATGCCGAGCGCCTGACCCAGGGCGGTGTTCTGGATGCCGAGCGCGTCCAGGAAAAAGTCGATGAATATCGCAACGCCCTGGACAATGGCCTGCATGTTGTAAAGAGCCTGGTCAAGGAACCGAACAAAGAGTTGTTCGTGGACTGGCGTCCGTACCTGGGCCACGCCTGGACCGCTCGTCACGACACGCGTTTCGACCTCAAGACCTTGCAGGAACTGTCCGCCAAGCTGCTGGAAATCCCGGAAGGCTTCGTGGTCCAGCGCCAGGTCTCGAAGATCTACGAAGACCGGCAGAAGATGCAAGCCGGCGGCCTGCCGATCAACTGGGGCTACGCTGAAACCATGGCGTACGCGACCCTGGCGTTCGAAGGTCACCCGATCCGCATCACCGGCCAGGACGTAGGCCGCGGCACTTTCTCGCACCGCCACGCGGCGCTGCACAACCAGAAAGACGCCAGCACCTACATCCCGTTGCAACACCTGTACAAGGGCCAGCCACGTTTCGACCTGTACGATTCGCTGCTGTCCGAAGAAGCCGTCCTGGCGTTCGAATATGGCTATTCCACCACCGAGCCCAATGCACTGGTGATCTGGGAAGCCCAGTTCGGCGACTTCGCCAACGGTGCCCAGGTGGTTGTCGACCAGTTCATCACCAGCGGCGAGCACAAGTGGGGCCGTCTCTGCGGTCTGACCATGCTGTTGCCACACGGTTATGAAGGGCAGGGGCCGGAGCACTCGTCGGCTCGTCTGGAGCGTTACCTGCAACTGTGCGCCGAGCACAACGTCCAGGTTTGCGTACCGACGACTCCGGCGCAGATCTACCACCTGCTGCGTCGTCAAGTCATCCGTCCGCTGCGCAAGCCGCTGATCGTGCTGACACCGAAGTCGCTGCTGCGTCACAAACTGGCGATTTCCACGCTCGAGGATCTGGCCGAAGGCTCCTTCCAGACCGTCATTTCGGAAATCGATACCCTGGACGCGGCGAAGGTCACTCGCCTGGTCCTGTGCAGCGGCAAGGTCTACTACGACCTGCTGGAAAAACGTCGTGCCGAAGGCCGCGAAGACATCGCCATCGTGCGTATCGAGCAGCTTTACCCGTTCCCGGAAGAGGACCTGATGGAGGCCATCGCGCCTTACACCAACCTCACCCATGTGGTGTGGTGTCAGGAAGAACCGATGAACCAAGGCGCTTGGTACAGCAGTCAGCATCACCTGCGTCGCAGCATCGGCAACCATAACAAGGCCCTGGGCCTGGAATATGCCGGCCGTGATGCTTCCGCTGCACCGGCGTGTGGTTATGCGTCGATGCACGCCGAGCAGCAGGAAAAACTGCTGCAAGATGCCTTTACCGTTTAATGCCTTCGCGCACCTGAAACCGAATTTAAGGAACCACAGATAATGGCTATCGAGATCAAAGCCCCCACTTTCCCGGAATCGGTTGCCGATGGCACCATTGCCACCTGGCACAAAAAACCGGGCGACGCGGTCAAGCGCGACGAGCTGATCGTCGACATCGAAACCGACAAGGTCGTGCTGGAAGTCCTGGCCGAAGCTGATGGCGTGCTGGGCGCGATCGTCAAGAACGAGGGCGATACCGTCCTGTCGGCTGAAGTCCTGGGCTCCATCGAAGAAGGCGGTGTTGCTGCCGCTGCTCCAGCCGCCGCTGCACCGGCTGCCGCTCAGGCTGCTGCTCCAGCTGCCGACGGCGAAGACGATCCAGTCGCTGCGCCAGCTGCCCGCAAGATCGCTGAAGAGAACGGCATCAACATCGCCTCCGTTGCCGGCACCGGCAAAGGCGGTCGCGTGACCAAGGAAGACGTGGTGGCTGCCGTTGCCGCGAAGAAAGCCGCTCCAGCGGCCGCTGCTCCGGCCAAGGCTGCCGCTCCGGCCGCCGCTGCGCCTGTGTTCGCCGCTGGCGACCGCACCGAGAAGCGCGTGCCGATGACTCGCGTGCGTGCCACCGTGGCCAAGCGTCTGGTAGAAGCCCAGTCGAACATGGCGATGCTGACCACCTTCAACGAAGTCGACATGACCGAAGTCATGGCCCTGCGTTCGAAGTACAAGGACCTGTTCGAGAAGTCCCACAACGGCGTGCGCCTGGGCTTCATGTCGTTCTTCGTCAAGGCGGCCACCGAAGCGCTGAAACGCTTCCCGGCCGTCAACGCGTCGATCGACGGTTCGGACATCGTCTACCACGGCTACGCCGATATCGGTGTTGCTGTTTCCAGCGACCGTGGCCTGGTGGTTCCGGTATTGCGTAACGCCGAGCTGATGAGCCTGGCCGAAATCGAAGGCGGCATCGCCACCTTCGGCAAGAAGGCCCGTGACGGCAAGCTGTCCATCGACGAGATGACCGGCGGTACGTTCACCATCACCAACGGTGGTACATTCGGTTCGATGATGTCGACCCCGATCGTCAACCCACCGCAAGCAGCGATCCTGGGCATGCACAACATCATCCAGCGTCCGATGGCGGTTAACGGTCAGGTCGTGATTCGTCCGATGATGTACCTGGCACTGTCCTACGATCACCGCCTGATCGACGGTAAAGAAGCCGTGACGTTCCTGGTAACCATCAAGAACCTGCTTGAAGATCCGGCTCGTCTGCTGCTGGACATCTGATCTCGCCGCGAGGGCCGGTCTGTCGACCGGCCTCTTGCTGAAACAATCGGTCTCGTCCCACGACGGTCGCCACAAGCGGCCGTCCGGTTTGATTCGAAAAGGAATGACTCATGACTCAGAAATTCGACGTGGTAGTGATTGGTGCGGGCCCTGGCGGCTATGTAGCGGCCATCAAGGCTGCCCAACTTGGCCTTAGCACTGCCTGCATCGAGAAATACACCGACAAGGAAGGCAAACAGGCCTTGGGCGGTACTTGCCTGAACGTCGGTTGCATTCCTTCCAAGGCGCTGCTGGACAGTTCCTGGAAATACAAGGAAGCGAAAGAAAGCTTCAACGTTCACGGTATCTCTACCGGTGAAGTGAAAATGGACGTCGCCGCGATGGTTGGCCGCAAGTCTGGCATCGTCAAGAACCTGACCAGCGGTGTTGCCACCCTGTTCAAGGCTAACGGCGTGACTTCCATCGAAGGCCACGGCAAGCTGCTGCTGGGCAAGAAAGTCGAAGTGACCAAGCCTGACGGTTCGGTTGAAGTGATCGAAGCCGAGAACGTCATCCTGGCGCCAGGTTCGCGTCCGATCGACATCCCGCCTGCCCCGGTCGACCAGAACGTGATCGTCGACTCCACCGGTGCCCTGGAATTCCAGACCGTGCCAAAACGCCTGGGCGTGATCGGCGCTGGCGTCATCGGCCTCGAGCTGGGTTCGGTATGGTCGCGCCTGGGTGCTGAAGTGACCGTGCTCGAAGCTCTCGACACCTTCCTGATGGCCGCTGACGCTGCGGTGTCCAAGGAAGCGTTGAAAACCCTGACCAAACAGGGCCTGGACATCAAGCTGGGCGCTCGCGTGACCGGTTCGAAGGTCAACGGCGAAGAAGTCGTGGTGAACTACACCGACGCCAACGGCGAACAGACCATCACCTTCGACAAGCTGATCGTAGCCGTTGGTCGCCGTCCAGTGACCACTGACCTGCTGGCCGCCGATTGCGAAGTGACCCTGGATGAGCGCGGTTTCATCCAGGTCGACGATTTCTGCGCCACCACCGTGCCGGGCGTCTACGCCATCGGCGACGTGGTCCGCGGCATGATGCTGGCGCACAAGGCGTCCGAGGAAGGCATCATGGTCGTCGAGCGCATCAAGGGCCATAAAGCCCAGATGAACTACGACCTGATCCCGTCGGTTATCTACACCCACCCGGAAATCGCATGGGTCGGCAAGACCGAGCAGGCCTTGAAAGCCGAAGGCGTTGAAGTTAACGTCGGCACCTTCCCGTTTGCAGCCTCCGGCCGTGCCATGGCAGCCAACGATACCGGTGGTTTCGTGAAAGTCATCGCCGATGCCAAGACGGATCGCGTATTGGGCGTTCACGTCATCGGCCCAAGCGCTGCCGAGCTGGTACAGCAAGGCGCGATCGGCATGGAATTCGGCACCAGCGCTGAAGACCTGGGCATGATGGTCTTCTCCCATCCGACCCTGTCCGAAGCCTTGCACGAAGCGGCCCTGGCCGTAAATGGCGGCGCCATCCACGTGGCCAACCGCAAGAAGCGTTAATAAACAATAAGAAACCACGGCGGTATGGCCCGTCGTGAGCCTTGCGAGCAAGACTCACCGCGGAATATCCGCTGGACGCAGCCTTGCGTAGCTGAACCGGGCGACCGGAACGCTACGCAAGCAGCAGTCACAGGTGGTGCGGCACTCAATGGTGCAGCACCGAATGCGCAGTACCTAACGAAGACGGTAATAAGCATGAATCTTCACGAGTATCAGGGTAAGCAGCTGTTCGCTGAGTACGGCCTGCCAGTATCCACCGGCTACGCAGTAGACACCCCGGAAGCGGCAGCAGAAGCTTGCGACAAAATCGGCGGCAGCGAATGGGTTGTCAAAGCCCAGGTTCACGCCGGTGGTCGCGGTAAAGCGGGCGGCGTCAAGCTGGTTCGCAGCAAAGAAGACGCCAAAGCCTTCGCACAGCAGTGGCTGGGCAAGCGTCTGGTGACTTACCAGACTGACGCCAACGGTCAGCCAGTCACCAAGATCCTGGTTGAATCGTGCACTGATATCGCTAAAGAGCTGTACCTGGGCGCTGTCGTTGACCGTTCGAGCCGCCGTATCGTGTTCATGGCTTCCACCGAAGGTGGCGTGGACATCGAGAAAATCGCTCACGATACCCCTGAGAAAATCCTCAAGGCCACCATCGATCCACTGGTTGGCGCACAGCCATTCCAGGGTCGCGAGCTGGCATTCCAGCTGGGTCTGGAAGGCAAGCAGGTCACTCAATTCGCCAAGATCTTCGTAGGTCTGGCCAAGCTGTTCCAGGACCACGACCTGGCACTGCTGGAAGTGAACCCGCTGGTGATCAAGGCCGACGGCGACCTGCACTGCCTCGATGCCAAGATCAACATCGACGCCAACGCCATGTACCGTCAGCCTAAGCTGAAGACTTTCCACGATCCGTCGCAAGACGATCCGCGCGAAGCGCACGCTGCCAAGTTCGAACTGAACTATGTAGCCCTGGAAGGCAACATCGGCTGCATGGTCAACGGTGCCGGCCTGGCCATGGGTACCATGGACATCGTCAACCTGCACGGCGGCAAGCCAGCCAACTTCCTCGACGTGGGCGGTGGTGCTACCAAGGAGCGCGTAACCGAAGCGTTCAAGATCATCCTGTCCGACACTAACGTCGCCGCAGTACTGGTCAACATCTTCGGCGGCATCGTTCGCTGCGACATGATTGCCGAAGGCATCATCGGCGCTGTGAAAGAAGTCGGCGTGAAAATCCCGGTTGTTGTTCGCCTTGAAGGCAACAACGCTGAGCTGGGCGCTAAAGTACTGGCAGAAAGCGGTTTGAACATCATCGCTGCTACCAGCCTGACCGACGCTGCTCAACAAGTCGTTAAAGCTGCGGAGGGCAAATAATGAGCGTCCTGATCAATAAAGACACCAAGGTTATCTGCCAGGGTATTACCGGTTCGCAAGGTAGTTTCCACACCCAGCAAGCCCTGGAATACGGCACCAAGATGGTTGGCGGCGTAACACCGGGCAAAGGCGGCACCGAGCACCTGGGCCTGCCAGTGTTCAACACCGTGAAAGACGCCGTAGCCGCCACTGGCGCCACCGCCAGCGTGATCTACGTTCCTGCGCCTTTCTGCAAGGACTCCATCCTTGAAGCAGCGTTCGGCGGTATCAAGCTGATCGTCTGCATCACCGAAGGCATCCCGACCATCGACATGCTGGAAGCCAAGGTCAAGTGCGACGAGCTGGGTATCACCCTGATCGGCCCTAACTGCCCAGGCGTGATCACTCCAGGCGAATGCAAGATCGGCATCATGCCTGGTCACATTCACTTGCCAGGCAAGGTCGGTATCGTTTCCCGTTCCGGCACCCTGACCTACGAAGCTGTGAAGCAGACCACTGACGCCGGTTTCGGTCAGTCGACTTGCGTCGGCATCGGCGGTGACCCGATCCCAGGCTCGAACTTCATCGACATCCTGAAGCTGTTCCAGGAAGACCCGAAGACCGAAGCGATCGTCATGATCGGCGAGATCGGCGGTTCGGCTGAAGAAGAAGCGGCTGCCTACATCAAGGCCAACGTGACCAAGCCGGTTGTTTCCTACATCGCGGGTGTGACTGCTCCTCCGGGCAAGCGCATGGGCCATGCTGGCGCAATCATCTCTGGCGGCAAAGGCACTGCAGACGAGAAATTCGCTGCACTGCAAGACGCAGGCGTGAAAACCGTGCGTTCGCTGGCAGACATCGGCAAGGCCCTGGCCGAGCTGACTGGCTGGGAAATGAAGAAGTAAGCTTCGGCTGACTGATTCGCTCCAGCAACAAAGGCCACCTTCGGGTGGCCTTTGTCGTTTTCGGCATTGGAAAACCTTAAGTGTCGCTAGGGCTTCTGTTGCGAGGGGATGTATCCCCGTTGGGTCGCGAAGCGACCCTGGATCATCAGGTGCAACGTATCTGAAAGTGTTCAATCGCCAAGTGGGGCTGCTCCGCAGCCCAACGGGGATACATCCCCTCGCCACAAAGCCTGCCATTTGTTCCTGAAGAAAGGGTGGTAAGAAAAATAGATACGTAAACGCGACACAAAAATGTCGTGCATCGGATACTTCGCCCCGTAACAGTGCGTTTGTCGGGCAAATTCGTTAGGCTAGCAGCCATTTTTGCGACCGCTGCCCACAAGGAAGCGCCGCGCTAAACGGGTCGGTCCCATACGGATCGGCAGCATTTCCCTCACCCCTAAGGGAAATCCCTCTCTAAATTCCGATTCAGTAGTGTGGTTTCCTTAAATGAAAGTGTTGAAAGGCCAGGACATCCTGGCGCTTGGTTTCATGACATTTGCCCTGTTCGTCGGGGCCGGCAACATCATCTTCCCGCCTATCGTCGGTTTGCAGTCCGGACCTCATGTCTGGATGGCGGCGCTGGGCTTTTTGATCACGGCGGTCGGGCTGCCGGTCATCACGGTCGTTGCACTGGCCAAGGTGGGCGGAGCGATGGACGCCTTGAGCAGTCCCATCGGCAAGGTCGCCGGTGGGTTGTTGGCGGCGGTGTGCTACCTGGCCGTGGGCCCGTTGTTCGCTACACCGCGTACCGCCACCGTCTCGTTCGAAGTCGGCCTGGCGCCGTTGACGGGTGAAAGCCCGCTGGCCCTGTTCCTCTACAGCGCAGCGTATTTCCTGCTGGTGTTTTTCATCTCGCTCTACCCGGGCCGCCTGCTGGATACCGTCGGGCGTTTCCTCGCTCCCTTGAAGATCATCGCCCTGGCCGTGCTCGGCATCGCCGCGTTTGCCTTGCCAGCCGGCAATATCGGCGTGGCGACCCCCGAATACGTGGCGGCACCATTTTCCCAGGGCTTCATCAATGGTTACCTGACCATGGATACCCTCGGGGCCTTGGTGTTCGGCATCGTCATCGTCAACGCGATCCGTTCCCGGGGCGTCGAATCGCCGGCCTTGATCACCCGCTACGCGATCATCGCCGGGCTGATTGCCGGGGTGGGCCTGGCGCTGGTCTATGTCAGCCTGTTCCGCCTCGGCTCGGGTAGCCATGAAGTGGCCATGGGCGCGACCAACGGCGCGGCGGTGCTGCATGCCTATGTGCAACACACCTTCGGCAGCCTGGGCAGCGGTTTCCTGGCGGTGCTGATCTCCCTGGCATGCCTGGTGACCGCGGTCGGCCTGACCTGCGCCTGCGCCGAGTACTTCAGCCGCGTCCTGCCGCTGTCTTACAAGGCCTTGGTCGTGATCCTGGCGGTCTTTTCGCTGCTGGTGTCCAACCTGGGCCTGACCAAGCTGATCGCGTTCTCGATTCCGGTCCTTACCGCAATCTACCCGCCGTGCATCGCCCTGGTGGCCCTGAGCTTCTGCAAGGACTTCTGGCACGAGCAAGGGCGTATCGTTGGCCCGGTCATGCTGGTGTCGTTCCTGTTTGGCCTGATCGATGCGCTCAAGGGGGCCGGACTGGCGGACTGGATGCCGACACAACTGGCTCACTTGCCGCTGAGCGAGCAGGGCCTGGCCTGGCTGGTGCCGTCGGTGATGACCCTGGCAGTGGCCGTGGTCTGCGACCGGCTGCTGGGCAAGCGCAGCGAAGCGCTGGCCTGATCGGCTTCAAGCAGGTTCACCGATAAAACCGAAATGCCCCGTATCAATCGATACGGGGCATTTTTTTTGAGTGCAGTGTCTTTTTCCGTGGGCTAACGTCGAAGCAGTGTCTTGAAAGCCTGCACAAAACCTTGTGGGAGCGAGCTTGCTCGCGATGCCGCCAGATCAGCCCACATCAACGTGTCTGATGGGCCGCTATCGCGAGCAAGCTCGCTCCCACAGGTCGGCATTTCAAGGCAAGTCTGGCTTTAGACGTCATGCTTTTAGACACACAGGAAATCGAATGTCATTCATCCAAGCCAACCTGATCCATCTGCTCGCCGCTGCCTGGTTCATCATCTGCTGGGCCGGCTACACCCGTTATGCCACCTGGAAGGCGCGCGACACGGCATGCCTGGCCAGCGTAATGCACCTGTACCGCGAAGACTGGATGCGCCGCATGCTGCTGCGCGAAAACCGTATCGCCGATGCCAGCGTGATCGGCAACCTGGAGCGCAATGCATCCTTCTTCGCCTCCAGCACGCTGATCATCCTGGCCGGTATCCTGACGGTGCTTGGGGCGTCGGATCGGGCGGTGTCGTTGCTGGCGGACATACCCATGGTGCAACAGGCTTCCCAGGGCATGGCGGAGGTCAAGTTGCTGTGCCTGGCACTGGTGTTCGTGTATGCGTTCTTTACGTTCAGTTGGTGCATGCGCCAATACAACTTCGCGGCGGTGCTGATTGGCTCCGCGCCGATGATTGGCGAACGACATGTCTTGGAACAGGAGCGCAAGGCCTTTGCGCTAAGGGCGGCGCGCGTCATCTCCATGGCCGCTAACCAATTCAACTTCGGTCTGCGCGCCTATTACTTCGGCATGACCATGTTGGCGTGGTTCGTCAGCCCCTGGTTATTCATGTTGATGAGTGCCGGCGTAGTGTTCGTGCTGTATCAGCGCGAGTTTCATTCCGATGTCCTGGACGTGATGGTCTATACCCCCACGGAAGCGCCCGCACCCGAGGTCGGCAAGGAAACGGCCTGACCGCTCGGCCGCTTCGAATCGCAGGCAAAAGAAAACCCGCACCAGGCGGGTTTTCTTTTGCCGCTAAAACCGTATCAGTTGGTTTTAGGCGCTTCAGGAGCAGGGGCTTGTTCCTGCTGTGCTGCACTGTTCGATTCAGACTGAGCTTTGGCGGCTTCGGCGTTTTCTTTCGCCGCGTCGTTCACTTTATCCTGTGCTTTGTTCATGTCTTGCTGAGCTTGCTCAGCGTGTTGTTGGGCATCTTGAGCTTTGTCCTCGGATTTTTTATCGCAGGCAGCGAGGCCGAGGGAAGCGGCCAACATCAAGGCAATAGCAAACGTCTTACGCATGGGGTGTTTCTCCTTATGGAAATAACTACTGGCCTTTTGAACGCCGCCCCTCGGATTAAGTTCCTGTTGCGTAACAGATATATAACTTTGCACTGCAATGGAACTTTGTGCATCGCGCCTGTTGTCAGGTCTCGTCACTCATTGGAGCGTTGATCGAATGGCCGAAGACCCCGTTTTTGAGCGTGCGACACGTTTTTTATCCGCACTCAGGCATTGCCAGGTGCTGGGCTTGAAATTGCACAGTGCCAGTGGTGACGGGCTGACGCTCATCCTGCCGTTCAGCCCGCAAATCGTCGGTAATCCCCTGACGGGCATCATCCACGGTGGGGCGTTGACCTCATTGATGGACACCGCGTGTGGCATGTCGACCTTGTGTGTGCTGCCGCAATTCGAAGTCTGTCCCACCCTCGACCTGCGGATCGACTACATGCACGCCGCCGAGCCCCACAAGGATGTCTACGGCTTCGCGCAATGCTATCGGGTGACCCCGGACGTGATCTTCACCCGGGGTTTCGCCTACCAGGACGATCCCGAGCAACCCATCGCCCATGTGGTGGGTACGTTCATGCGCCTGGGCCAGCATGCCCGGGGCATGGGGAAGGGCGGTCCGATGACCGCTGTGGGCCAGCCATGACCGATATCCTCCAGGAACAACTGCGCCGCGCCTGCGAGCAGGGCGACTACACGTTGCTGCTCGCCTCGATTCCCTATGCCCAACTCATCGGCGTCGAATGCACGCGCCAGGGCGACGACTTGTTGTTTCGCCTGCCGGCCAACAAAGACAACATTGGTAACCCTTTACTGCCGGCCATCCACGGTGGAGTCATCGCCGGTTTCATGGAGCTGGCCGCAGCCGTGCATCTGTTGATCGCCACTGGCACGCCAGGCGTACCGAAAATCATCGATTTTTCCCTGGATTACCTGCGCACCGGGCAGTTTCGCGACACCTATGCCAAATGCCAGGTCTGGCGCCAGGGCCGGCGGGTCGCCAACGTCGCGATCACTGCCTGGCAAGACGTCGAGGCCGAACCCATCGCCACGGCCCGGGCGCATTTCAAGATCCAGGAGCCGTCAAAGCCGGGTCGCCCTTGAGCTGATCACTCGGAGCTCGGCGAAGCTGACGACGGCATGTTCTTTTGTTCGACCCGGAAGGTCAGATAGTTTGAGGCGAAGATAATTACTGCGCCGACCAATACCCAGATTTCAAGAGGCTCACCGTAGAGAAAAAAACCAACGACGGCAATGAGTGGCACCCTGAAAAAATCAATCGGGATGGCAATGGAGGCTTCCATGACGCTCAGCGCCTTGGCCATGGCGAAGTGCGCACTTAAACCCGTTATACCCAGCAGCAGGATCCAGGGGATGCAGGCGAGCGTAGGGGTACGCCATTGTGTCAGGGACAGACCAAGGCCCAAGGGCAATTGTAGAAGCACCATCCAGATCACGATGATGACGGGACTGCTGGTCAACGTCAGTTTTTTCACCATGATGATGGATGTCGCGTAGCCCATGGCGGCCAGAAGAACGATGAACGCGGCGGGTTCAATGCTATCAAGGCCGGGCCTTAGAACGACCAGAACACCCAGGAAACCGCCGATGGCGGCGAATACCCTGGCGTTGGAGAGTTTTTCCTTCAAGAATAAAAAGGCCAAGAGGGAAACCCATATCGGGGTGGTGAACTCCAGGGCAAAGACCTTAACCAACGGAAGCGATGCCACGCCAATGGTCCAGGCATATTGTCCGGCGAAGTGAACCGCGTTCCTGCCAATCTGTAGACCCAGGTCTCGGGCCTGTTTGAGCTTGGCGCGCTGTTGGTAAATAACCGGAAAAACAATGATCAGTCCGACCAAGGACCTGAAAAACAGGATCTCTAAGATCGACATGAACTTGGAGAGCTCTCGCGCCGCGACAGCCATGCCTATGAATGAAAGCAGGCTTGCTGCCATCCACAACGCTCCACCTAATGGCAGTTTTACCTGATTCATTGACGCTCCTTTTTACTCGGCCATTGTTCTTCGTGAACTGCCGTCGGGTATTAAAGCAGCGATTATCCGTGACTCAGGCGATTTCTTCGCAACACATTCCGTCAGTCCCCGGCCAGGTGCCAGAGGCGGGTCGCCAACGTCGCGATCACTGCCTGGCAAGACGTCGAGGCCGAGCCCATCGCCACGGCCCCGGGCGCATTTCAAGATCCAGGAGCCGTCAAAAACCGGGTCGCCCTTGAAATCATCAGCGTCGCCCCCACCTTGAGGACATCCCGCCGCCAATCTGAGCGAGGCGGACACCACCATCCACTTGGAGTTTGATGACCATGAGCGTGGAAACTCAAAAGGAAACCCTGGGCTTCCAGACCGAGGTGAAGCAACTGCTGCACCTGATGATTCACTCGCTGTATTCGAATAAGGAAATTTTCCTTCGCGAGCTGATTTCGAACGCCTCTGACGCTGTCGACAAATTACGTTTCGAAGCCCTTTCCAAGCCTGAACTGCTGGAAGGCGGTGCGGAGCTGAAAATCCGTGTGAGCTTCGACAAGGACGCGAAAACCGTCACCCTCGAAGACAACGGCATTGGCATGAGCCGCGAAGAGGTGATCACGCACCTGGGCACCATCGCCAAGTCCGGTACTGCCGACTTCATGAAGAACTTGTCCGGCGACCAGAAGAAAGATTCCCACCTGATCGGTCAGTTCGGCGTCGGTTTCTATTCCGCGTTCATCGTGGCCGACCAGGTCGAAGTGTTCACCCGCCGTGCCGGCCTCGCCGCGAGCGAAGGCGTGCATTGGTCGTCCAAGGGCGAGGGCGAGTTTGAAGTCGCCACTGTCGACAAGGCTGATCGTGGTACCCGCATCGTGCTGCACCTCAAGTCCGGTGAAGATGAGTTCGCCGATGGCTGGCGCCTGCGCAATATCATCAAGAAGTACTCCGACCATATCGCGCTGCCCATCGAGCTGCCGAAGGAAGTCACCGCTGTCGAAGGCGAAGAAAAGCCTGAAGTGGAATGGGAAACCGTCAACCGCGCCAGTGCCCTGTGGACCCGTCCGCGCACTGAGGTGAAGGATGAGGAGTACCAGGAGTTCTACAAGCACATCGCCCACGACTACGAGAACCCGCTGAGCTGGAGCCATAACAAGGTCGAAGGCAAGCTGGAATACAACTCGCTGCTGTACGTGCCGGCCCGTGCGCCGTTCGACCTGTACCAACGCGAAGCGCCACGAGGCCTGAAACTGTACGTGCAGCGTGTGTTCGTGATGGACCAGGCCGAGTCGTTCCTGCCGCTGTACCTGCGTTTCATCAAGGGCGTGGTGGACTCCAACGACTTGTCGCTGAACGTTTCGCGGGAAATCCTGCAGAAAGATCCGATCATCGATTCCATGAAGTCGGCACTGACCAAGCGCGTGCTGGACATGCTGGAAAAATTGGCGAAGAACGAGCCCGAGCAGTACAAGAGCTTCTGGAAGAACTTTGGCCAGGTCATGAAGGAAGGCCCGGCCGAGGACTTCGCCAACAAAGAGAAGATCGCCGGCCTGCTGCGCTTTGCCTCGACCCAAGGTGACGATGGCGAGCAGATCGTTGGCCTGGCCGATTACCTGGCCCGCGCCAAGGAAGGCCAGGACAAGATCTACTACCTGACCGGTGAAACGTATGCACAGGTCAAGAACAGCCCGCACCTGGAAGTCTTCCGCAAGAAAGGCATCGAAGTGCTGCTGCTGACCGATCGTATCGACGAGTGGCTGATGAGCTACCTCAACGAGTTCGACGGCAAGAGCTTCGTCGATGTGGCCCGGGGTGACCTGGACCTCGGCAACCTGGATTCGGAAGAAGACAAGAAAGCCGCCGAAGAAGTCGCCAAGAGCAAGGAAGGCCTGGTGGAGCGGATCAAGACGGCCCTGGGCGACGCTGTCAGCGAAGTGCGTGTCTCGCACCGCCTGACCGATTCCCCTGCGATCCTGGCCATCGGTGAGCAGGATCTGGGCCTGCAAATGCGCCAGATCCTCGAAGCCAGCGGCCAGAAAGTCCCGGACTCCAAGCCGATCTTCGAATTCAACCCGGCCCACCCGCTGGTGGAAAAGCTCGACAACGAGCAGAGCGAGGAGCGTTTCGGCGACCTGTCCCACATCCTGTTCGACCAGGCGGCCCTGGCGGCCGGCGACAGCCTGAAGGATCCGGCGGCGTATGTGCGTCGCTTGAACAAGCTGTTGGTTGAACTGTCAGCTTAATCAAGTGAGACAAAACCCGCTTCGGCGGGTTTTGTCATTTCTGGTGTTCAGTCAAAGAGGAGTCCGTCATGAGTCAGGTTACGGTTCGTTCGCTGGTCTATCAGATCGATGGTCAAAGTTATGAGGGTCGCCTGGCCTTCGACGTCAACCAGCAGGGCCCTCGTCCGGGGTTGCTGATGACGCCGAACTGGATGGGCGTTGGGGCGGGCGCCGAGGACATCGCCAAGTCGGTGGCGGCCAACGGTTATGTGGTGTTGATTGCCGACCTGTACGGGCAGGCGGTGCGCCCCAGCAATGCCGATGAAGCAGGGGCGGCGATGATGCCTCTCAAGAACGACCGGGCCTTGTTACGCAAGCGCATGCAGGCCGCGTTCGAACAACTGCAGGGCCAGGGTGAGGCGCAGGTCGACATTTCCCGGTTGGCTGTGTTCGGCTTCTGCTTCGGGGGGTGTTGCGCCTTGGAGTTGGCCCGCAGCGGCGCGCCGCTGAAGGCGGCGATTTCCTTCCACGGCACCCTGGATACACCGAACCCGGCCGATGCGCAGAACATCAAGGGCGCGGTGTTGGTCATGCATGGCGCCTCGGACCCGTTGGTGCCGAAAGAGCAACTGCCGGCCTTCGAAGACGAAATGAACGCCGCCGGGGTCGATTGGCAACTGCTGAGCTACGGCGGCGCGGTGCATTCGTTTACCGACCCGCACGCCAACGTACCGGGCAAGATGATGTACGACGCCAAGGTCGCCGGACGCGCGTTCCGGTCGATGCATAACCTGTTGGATGAAGTGTTCAAGGGCTGAGATTGGGGCGTTTGATACAAAGCCATCGCGAGCAAGCTCGCTCCCACATTTGACCGGGGTGTTCGCAGCACTTTCGAACGACACCGATCCAGTGTGGGAGCGAGCTTGCTCGCGATGACTGCCTGACAGGCAACCTTTAATCTAGGGCAGCTCGATCCGCTCGCTTTCCCCCGGCACCGTCGGCCAGTCCCCGGCCGCCCAGCGCCGACGAGCCTCATCGATCCGCGCCGGGTCGCTGGAAACGAAGTTCCAGTTGATCCGTCGTGGCCCGTCCAGGGGCGCACCGCCGAACAGCACGGCATGGCAGTCACTGTCGGCAAACAGTGTCATTTCTTCCCCTGTTGGCAGTATCACCAGGGAATGGGCCTCTAACGGCTCGCCATCCAATGACGCCTCGCCGCTCAACACATACAGGGCCCGTTCTTCATGCTCGGTGGGGATCAGCAAGGTCGTTGCGGTCTGCAGGTGCAGTTCGGCGTACAACGTAGGCGACAGCACCGGCACCGGCGATTCCAGGCAAAAGCCTGATCCGGCGATCATGCGGATACAGACCCCCAGGTTGTCGCTGACCGGCAAGCTGTGCGCCGGATGGTGGCTGTAATGCCCCGGGCCCTGTTCGTGGGCTTTGGGCGAGGCCAGCCAGACTTGCAACCCGTGCATGACGAAAGGGCTGCCCAGCAGTGAGTCAGGGGTGCGTTCGACGTGGGCGATGGCGGTGCCGGCGGTCATCCAGCTGACATCCCCGGCGTCTACCACCTGGTCGGAACCCAGGCTGTCCTTGTGCTGAAGTTTGCCTTCGAACAGGTAGGTGAGGGTGGACAGGCCGATGTGTGGATGCTGGCGGATGTTCATGCCTTTGCCCACCGGGTAGGGGGTTCGCAACATGTGATCGAAAAACACGAAAGGCCCGACGCTGCGGCATTTGGCGGACGGCAGCGGGCGAAGAATCGGCTGGCCTTCGACGTCTTCGGCGCGGGGGCGAACGGTCAGGAGCGTGGTCATGTTGTCTTCCAGGTTGAACAACGGTTGGGCGAAGCATAACCCGCCCTCGGCAGGCGCGGCACGTGCACCTTGAACCCGAGCGGGACGGTGGGGGTCTATGTTGCTCATGGCTTTTGGAGACTGCCCGTGTCTTTGACCCGTTTGATCCTCGCCTGGCTGCTGGTTGTTTCGAGTAGCGGCGCCGTGGCCCGCGAATATGCCTATAGCGATGCGCACCTGCATTACGTCGATTTCTTTCAAGAAACCGCCGGCATGCCCAAGCTGCTCCAGGCGATGGCGGACAATCGCATTGAGCATGTGATGATTTCCGGCATTCCGGTGGCCAAGAAATGGCATGAGGACGAGCCCAAGCGTCCGCGTTATTACGCCGGCGACGACGCGGACGCCTATTGGTACAGCGCCACCGATGTGGTGGTTGCGGCGGCGGTGAGCAAGCTGACCGACGAGCAACGCCGGCACTTTCATCCGTTTCTATCGGGTTTCAACCCCAACGACAAGAACTCCGCCGCCCACATCCAGCGCATGCTCGATCTCTATCCGGGGTTGTGGCAAGGCATCGGTGAAGTCTTCACACGCCATGACGACCTGACAGCGTTGACCTCGGGCGATACGCCGCGGGCCAACAACGAAGCCATGACCCGGATCTATCATTTGGCGGCCGAGAATGACCTGCCGGTGATGCTGCATTCCAACATCACCTCCAAGCGTGAAAGAAATCCCCTGTACCTGGAGGAAATCGAGGAGCCATTGCGCAATCACCCGCATACGCGTTTCATCTGGGCCCATGCCGGTACCAGCATGGAAATCCACCGTCACCAGACTCGGTTGGATTTTTTGTTACCGACTCTGACTCGCATGCTCGACGCCTACCCCAATCTCTACATCGACCTGTCCTGGAGCCTGCTCACGCCGTACTTGTTGGATGAGGCGGGCAAGCCCCGGGATGAATGGGTAAAACTGGTGGAGCGCTTTCCTGAGCGCTTTATGGTGGGGTCCGATGTGGTAGGGCGTTTCAATAGGCTCGGTAAGAAATTGCACGGCTTCGATCCGTTCCTGGATGCCTTGCCGGAAGAGGTGGCCAGGAAGGTGGCGCGGGATAATTTCCTGGCGGTGTTGCCTCGTTCCGTCCCGCGATAGGGAAGCACCTTGTGGCGAGGGGATTTATCCCCGCTGGACTGCGCAGCAGGCCCAAAACTTCGATGGTGATCGGTCTGACACACCGAGATATCAGGTTTGGGCCCGCTTCGCGAGCCAACGGGGATAAATCCCCTCGCCACAGAGGATTCTCGGTGTATGGGCCAATGCTGGTTTGTCATCAGCCTGTCACTCCCGCGTCATACCCTCGCGCTCATCTCAATCAAGGAGCGCACTATGCACCTCACCCGTTCAAGCGCAGTGGTCGCGCTGTTGTTGACCTGTGGCCTGGTCCAGGCAGAAGTCCGTGTCGAAGGCCCGGTGGAATACGGCGTTTTCGAAGGGCCGCAAGCCGAGCTGCAATCGGGGGAGCGGGTCCTGCGTCGCAGCAACGAGCCGATCCGCCAGACCGAAAGCGTGCCGGCGAAGCTGGGTACCAAGTTCGGCATGCGCTACCAGTTGGCGGGCAAGGTCGCTGACGATCAGCCGTTGACCCTGTTGTACTTCACCCCTGGCATCCGTACCCCTGACGGCATGCGTCACGATAAATTCGAAGTCATCCAGAAACTGGTGCCCGGCGCGCCTCAGGACGTCATGGCCTACGAATTCACCGAAAGCCACGAAGTGGTGCCGGGGGAGTGGCGGTTCATGGTGTTCCAGGGCGATCGGCTGCTGACGCAGCAGCGGTTTGTCGTGCGCTGAATTTCATCCCCCTCAGATCCAATGTGGGAGCGAGCTTGCTCGCGATTGCGGTGTGTCATGCAACAGATAAGTTGACTGGCCTACCGCAATCGCGAGCAAGCTCGCTCCCACAGGGGAACTGTGGCGGATTGGCAGGCAAAAAAAACGCCCCGAACCAGTCGGGGCGTTTTTGTGTGCGGCGTAGCGGCGGGGCTTACTTGCCCTGCCAGCGCTTGAGGACCAGGGTGGCGTTGGTGCCACCGAAGCCGAAGCTGTTGCTCATCACGGTATTGATGGTGGCGTCTTCGCGAGTCTTGGTCAGGATCGGCAGGTCGGCCACTTCCGGATCCAGCTCGTCGATGTTGGCCGAACCGGCCATGAAGTTGCCTTCCATCATCAACAGGCAGTAGATCGCTTCGTGAACGCCGGCGGCGCCCAGGGAGTGACCCGACAGGCTCTTGGTGGAGCTGATGGCCGGCGCCTTGTCACCGAACACTTCGCGCACACCTTTCATTTCCGCGACGTCGCCGACCGGGGTCGAGGTGCCATGGGTGTTCAGGTAGTCGATCGGTGCATCGACGGTGGACATGGCCATCTGCATGCAACGCACGGCACCTTCGCCGCTTGGCGCAACCATGTCATAGCCGTCGGACGTGGCACCGTAGCCGACGATTTCCGCGTAGATCTTCGCGCCACGGGCCAGGGCGTGTTCCAGCTCCTCGACCACGACCATGCCGCCACCGCCGGCGATGACGAAACCGTCACGGTCGGCATCGTAGGCACGGGAAGCTTTTTCCGGTGTGTCGTTACGCTTGCTGGACAGCGCGCCCATGGCGTCGAACAGGAACGACTGGCTCCAATGTTCTTCTTCACCGCCGCCGGCGAACACGATGTCCTGCTTGCCCATCTGGATCTGCTCCATGGCGGTGCCGATGCAGTGGGCACTGGTGGCGCAGGCGGAGGAGATCGAGTAGTTCAGGCCCTTGATTTTGAACGGGGTCGCCAGGCACGCCGACACGGTGCTGCCCATGGTGCGCGTGACGCGGTACGGGCCGACGCGCTTGACGCCTTTCTCGCGCAGGATGTCCAGCGCTTCCATCTGGTTCAGGGTCGATGCACCGCCCGAGCCGGCAATCAGGCCGGTACGCACGTTGGAGACCTGCTCGTCGGTCAGGCCGGAGTCAGCGATGGCGTCCTTCATGGCCAGGTAGGCGTAGGCCGCCGCATGGCCGACGAAACGGTAGATCTTGCGATCGATCAGCTCTTCGAGATTGAGGTCAATGGAGCCGGAAACCTGGCTACGCAGACCCATTTCGGCGTATTCCGGGTTGAACCGGATGCCAGGGCGACTTGCACGCAGGTTAGCGGTGACGGTCTCTTTGTCATTGCCCAGGCACGAAACGATGCCCAGACCAGTGATAACGACGCGGCGCATGCGGATAACCCTTAGAAGTTGTCAGTGGAGGTGAAAACGCCGACCCGGAGGCCTTCGGCGGTGTAGATCTCGCGACCATCCACGGCAACCGAACCATCGGCAATGGCCATGTTCAGCTTGCCCTTGAGGACGCGTTTGATATGAATGTTATAGGTGATTTTCCTGGCGGTCGGCAGGACCTGACCAAAGAACTTCACTTCGCCCGAACCCAGGGCGCGACCGCGACCCGGCAGGCCTTGCCAGCCGAGGAAAAAACCGACCAATTGCCACATGGCGTCCAGGCCCAGGCAGCCCGGCATCACCGGATCACCTTCGAAGTGGCAGGCGAAGAACCACAGGTCCGGAGTGATATCCAGCTCGGCGACCAATTCACCTTTGCCGTACTTGCCACCCTCTTCGCTGATATGGGTGATGCGATCCACCATCAGCATGTTCGGGGCGGGCAGTTGCGCGTTACCTGGGCCGAACAGCTCACCGCGACTGCAGCGCAGCAGGTCTTCCCGGGTAAAGGCGTTTTGTTTGGTCATGCGAGCTCCTCAATAGTCCCATGCGGCAGGTGGGGCAAATCTTCCCGGCCGATCGAAGCGTTCATGCCTCGAATCGACAGCCTACTCATAGACTATTGCGTTGTAGTGAAAGTCACAGCACACGGGAAATGAATGTACACCTGTGCACTGAAATTATTATTCAAGCCCCAATCGAGGCGTGTTCGGGTGCCTAAGACTGCCGCACTTTCGCCTTTCACGCCAGTCACAGATGGTCCAGGGCGCTGTTCTAGTTCACCCAGCGTTGCAGAATCTGCTGCAGGTCGTTTCTTTTGAAGGGCTTGGCCAGGTAATCGTTCATACCCGCCGCGAGGCAGGCTTCGCGGTCACCCTGCAAGGCGTTGGCCGTCAGGGCGATGATCGGCACCTCGTCGCAGCCCGGCAACTGGCGGATCTGTCGCGTGGCTTCGTAGCCATCGATGATGGGCAATCGGCAATCCATGAGGATCGCTTCGAAAATCAGGCTTTCGGCGCTGCGTACGGCCTGGGCGCCATCGGTGGCGACGCTGACGGTGAAACCCAGGCTGCGAAGCATGGCTTCGATCACTGTCTGGTTGACCGGGTTGTCTTCCACCAGCAACACGTTACGGCCTTCGCCATCGCCGCTGCTGGCGGGCAGCCGCGGCGCCAGGGTCGGTGGTGCCTGGCGCGACAGGGCCAGCGGGATCTCGAGGGTGAACACCGAGCCCTGACCTTCTTCGCTCTGGGCCCGTAGCGTCCCGCCCATGCGTTCGGCCAGGGTGCGGGCGATCGGCAGGCCCAGGCCGGTGCCGCCGTAGCGCCGGGAAATCGAATTGTCGGCCTGCTGGAAGGCGTCGAACATGCGCTCCAGGCTCTCGGCGGGGATACCGATGCCACTGTCGCGCACCGTGCAGGTGAACCACAGCAGTTCGTGGTCCAGGGCCTGCCACTGGCATTGCACGGTGACACGGCCTTGCTCGGTGAATTTCAGCGCGTTGCCGATCAGGTTCACCAGGATCTGCCGTATCCGTGTCGGATCGCCCTGGACCTGCAAGGCCTGCATGTCGTCCGGGACCAGCAGGTCCAGGCCCAGCTTGCGTTGCGCGGCGCTGTGCTGGAACGACTGGGCGCAACTGCCCACCAGCTCGGCCAGGTTGAACGGGATGTGCTCCAGTTCCAGGGCCGAGCGTTCGATGCGCGAGAAGTCGAGGATGTCGTTGATCACCTTCAGCAGGTGTTCGGTGGATTCCGACGCCAGCGCTGTGTACTCGTGCTGTTCGTCGGTCATGCGGGTGGTTTCCAACAGCTGCAGCATGCCCAGCACGCCGTTCATGGGCGTGCGCAGCTCATGGCTCATCATCGCCAGGAACTCGGATTTGGCGCTGTTGGCTTTTTCCGCTTCTTCGCGGGTCTTGATCAACTGTGCCATGGCCTGGTGCTGTTCACGGCTGGCTTGTTCCAAGCCGTCGGCCAGGTTGTTGATGTGCCGCGACAAGGCCCCCAGTTCGGCGTCATCGACGATCGGCAACGGGGTGCTGTAGTCGCCTTGTTGGATGGCCTTGACCGCGTTCCCGATGTCACGGATTGGCCGGGACAGGTTGGTCGCCAGCCGACGCGCCACGAGGAAGGTGAATAGCAGCGCGAACAGCGCCAGGATCGCGGCTTTTAACAGGATTTCCTGCTGCCGCTGGCTGAAGGCGTCATTGGACATGCCGACGATCACGCGGCCCAGGTAATCTTCGCCGGACGCCTCCACCGCGGTGCTGGTGCCTTGCAGGAAGTCATTGTTGAGGGTAATGCGCTGCAGGCGCACCGGGGCCTGGAAGACTTCGATCTGCTGGGCGCGGCTATGGACCTGCTCGGGTTGTTCGACGTACACCAGCACCTTGTCGGTGCTGTCCTGTACCTCCAGGAAGCGCACGTGTGGGGTCGCCAGGGTCGCGGTCAGCAGGCTTTCCAGCACTTCGTTGTTGCCGGAAATCACGCCGTACTCCGTGGCGGGGGCCAGTTGATTGGCGATCAGTTGCCCGGTGTGATTGAGCTCTTGGCGCAAGTCCTGGATCCGCACGAAGGTAAAGAAACTGATCAGCAGCATGGTCAGCAGCAACGCCGGGCCGAGGGCGATGAGCTGGGTACGGGTGTTGATGTCCCAACGGCGACGCAAGGTCATGGGCGGTGTTCTCCTTCGGCCAGCGTTGCCGCAACGGATTCGGCGTCAATCGGTTCGATCCCCAGCGAGCGGGAGACCTGGCGGTTGCCCAGGACTTTGAAGCGGTCCGGATACAGCGTGCGCGGCCAGGTCGTGGCGGGGCGGTCGAGCAGGTCGTCGAGAATCGCCAGCCAGTCCTTTTGGTCGCTGTAGGTGCTGGCCAGGCTGCCGGCCTTGACGAATGCGGCGCTGGGCCCGATCAACGCGCGTTGTCGGGCATAGCTGCTGAGCAACAGGTTCTTCACGGTCTTGGGGTTGTACAGGTCAGGGTCATCGAGGCCCAGCAGCACGTCGCTCTGGCCCAGCAGGTTTTGCAGGGGACGGCTGTCGCTGATGTCGTCCCAGCGTTCGCTGACGATCACCAGGCCCAGCGGCGCGGCGGCCTCTCGGATGTCCTTGAGCAGGAATTCACTGTGGGTGTCGTAAAGCACGCCGACCCGTCGCACTTGCGGCAGGATGGTGCGGATCAGCCGCAATTGCCGCGCCATTGGTGGATCGCTCCACAGCAGGCTCAGGTGCGAGGGCGTGGACTCGCCCAGGCGGTCGCGGGCTTGCTGGCGGCTGATGCGCAGGACCAGGGTGGCCGGTCCCCGGGCATCTTGCAGACGCCACTCCAGGCTGGGCAGGTCAAGCAGCACCAGGCGGACATTGTCCGGCAACTTGTCGGGTGCCGGCAGGTTGGCCAACGGGGTAAACCGCACGCTGTCTTCGGGGCGCAAGGTTTTCAGGGCCTGGGTGAAGGACTGCACGCCGGGGCTGTCCTCGGCACCGGTCAACAGGATCTCGGCCGCTCGGGCTTGGAGCGTTGCAAGCCACCCGGCAAACATCAGGCACAGGGCCAGCGTCAGGCGGCCATGGAATGGCGTCTTGCGGGGCGCGCATCGGGACATCTAGAACGACAGCTCCGCGCTGAAGTACACCACATGGCGGGCGTCATAGCGGTTGTCGACGAAGGTCATGGGCTGGTTGTCCAGGCGCTGTTGCAGGACACCCGCTAGTTCCAGGCTGGCCTTGCCGAGGGGAATGCGCCGGGCGAGACGGGTATCCACCCGCTCGAAGCGATAGCCGTTGAGGTGGTCGGCGGCGTAATAGAACAGCGCGCTGTTCCAGCCCTCGCCCCAGTCCCGTAGCCAGCCGGCCGAACCGCTGTTGCGGGCGGTCAATTGTTCGTCGAGGGGGTTGCTGGCCTGGGCGTCGACATAGGCATAGGTCAGGCGCAGGCGGTCGACGCTGGTCATGCGCCAGTCGAACTGGGTCTCGACCCCGGAGAACTGTGATTCGTTGGCATTGCTGGCGATGTACTGATTGTTGCGCAGCGGCTCGCTGATCATGCCGGTGATTTCGTCATGGAACAGCTTCACGTCGACCGCCAGGCCCAGGTTCATGAAGTAACCGTTGTAGCCCAGTTCCCGGGAGCGCATGTGTTCTTGTTCCAGGTTGCCCGGGCCGCGGGTCTGGACGAAGTAACGGGCACTGCTCTGGCCGAAGGCCGCGGGTTGCAGGTTGGTGACTTGATAGCTCCAGTTGACGTTGTTTTCGAACATGTCCGGGGAGCGCACTGCCTCAGAGTACACGGCCCGCAGGCCGTGGCGCGGGGTGATCAGGTAATTGACCGCGACACGCGGCGTCAGCGAGCTGCCGGTCAGGCGGGTGTCTTCGAACATCGCGCCACCCTGCAACAGCCAATGTTCGGTGGCCCGCCATTCGAGCTGGCCGAACAGGCGCCAGGTGGTGTCATCCAGGGTGCCGTTGAAGTAGGTCTCCGAGTCGGCCCGGTCGTAGCGATAGTTAGCGCCGGTGACCAGTCGCAGGCTGTCGGACAGGCTCAGGGTGTCCTGGATCTCCAGGTCGTAGCGCGATTCCCGGGCGCTCTGGTCAATATCGCCGCACAGGGTTTGCGAGGCACCATTGCGCCACTGGTCGAGCACCTGATTGGCCAGCGCCTGTTCCTGTGGCGTGCCGGCTGGCGCGCCGCTGCTGATGTAGCTGGGGATATTGCGCGCCAGCTTCTCGGCATAGAAGGGGTTGAGCTGCCACAGGTCGGTCAGTTGCGGGCTGAAAGACACTTCGGCGTCACAGGCGCGCCAGGTCTGCTGGCGATCCCAATGCTGGATCGAGCCTTGTACATAAAGGCTGTGATCGGGGTCCAGGTCCAGGTTCCAGCGCAGTGAGCCGGCGTAGTCCTTGGCGATGACGTCGGAGTTATCCCCTGCGGCGGTAATCCCTGCAAACACGGGATGGTAGGTATAGGGCCGCTGGTTGGTCCCATCCTTGGCGTTCAATTGCCAGTCGATGCTCTGTCGCTCATCCAGGGTCTGGCTGACGGACAGGTTGAAGCGGTTCAGGCGGCGGCTGTCGCGGTAATCGGCACCGTTGCGGTCGCTGTCAAAGCCATCGTCTTCCTGGCCTGACAGCGACAGCCGCAGGTCGCCGCCTTCCCAGCCGCTGCCCTGGCTGGCGTACCAGTCGCTGATGCCACGCTGGCCCCGGGTGATTTTCAGCCGGGTGCCGTGGCTGTCGGCTGGAGCGCGGGTGATGATGTTGACCACCGCCATCAGCGCGTTGGCGCCGTAGCTGACGGTGTTGGGGCCGCGGAAGACTTCGATCCGCTCGATGTCTTCCATGGCCACCGGAATGTCGCTCCAGTCCACTGTGGCCAGGCCGGCGCGGTACACCGAGCGGCCGTCGATCAGCACTTGCATGCGGCGCGCTTCGCTGGCGTTGGTGCCATGGTAGTTCACGGCGGCCTGGTTGCCGGTGATGTTGCCTACCATCATGCCCGGCACCAGGCGCAGCAATTCGCTGATGTCCCGGGCGCCGCTGGCCTTGATCAGCTCGCTGTCGAGCACGGTCATGCTGCCCGGCACCGCCGCAGGCGATTGCTTCAGGCGCGTGGCCGTCAGGACCTGGGGCAGGGGCTGGCTGTCCACGAACAAGTCGTCGGCCAGCACTGGCGGGCTGATGATCAGTGCCAATAGCAGGGACGAGCCTGAACGGGAAGGGCCAACGGACACGGCACAGCCTATGAGAATGGAGGAATGATCGGCATGTTAACTGAGGTGAACGATTTTTCCATTCACGTTGACAGCATTTTCCTAGGAATTAATGGTCAGCTTCCTACAACTGGCGGTAATTGTTGCCGGGGCTGGTCGCCATCCGGCCGCTCCGTATAATGCCCCGCATTGCCACTTGGTATGGATGAACGGATTGCATATGACTGAACAGCGCCCGATTGCGGTCCTGGGGGGCGGGAGTTTCGGTACCGCCGTGGCTAACCTGCTGGCCGAGAACGGTCACCCGGTGCGCCAGTGGATGCGTGACCCGGAACAGGCCGAGGCCATCCGGGTCAATCGCGAGAACCCGCGTTACCTCAAGGGCATCAAGATCCGCCCGGAAGTAGTACCGGTGACTGACTTGCAGGCCACCCTGGAGGGCAGCGACCTGTTCTTCGTCGCCTTGCCGTCCAGTGCCTTGCGGTCGGTATTGGCGCCCCATGCCGAGCGCTTGAGCGGCAAGCTGCTGGTGAGCCTGACCAAGGGCATCGAAGCCCAGACCTTCAAGCTGATGAGCGAGATTCTCGAAGAAATCGCCCCCAAGGCGCGGATCGGTGTGATTTCCGGGCCGAACCTGGCGCGGGAGATCGCCGAGCACGCGCTGACCGCGACGGTGGTCGCCAGTGAGGATGAGGAACTGTGCCAACAGGTCCAGGCAGCACTGCATGGCCGTACCTTCCGGGTCTATGCCAGCGCCGACCGTTTCGGGGTGGAATTGGGCGGGGCGCTGAAAAATGTCTATGCCATCATCGCCGGCATGGCGGTGGCGCTGGGCATGGGGGAGAACACCAAGAGCATGCTGATCACTCGTGCACTGGCGGAGATGACCCGCTTTGCCGTCAGCCAGGGCGCCAATCCGATGACGTTCCTCGGATTGGCCGGGGTGGGCGACCTGATCGTCACCTGTTCCTCGCCCAAGAGTCGCAACTACCAGGTCGGTTTTGCCCTCGGCCAAGGCCTGAGCCTTGACGAGGCCGTGTCGCGTTTGGGTGAAGTGGCCGAAGGGGTCAACACCCTCAAGGTGCTCAAGGCCAAGTCCCAGGAAGCCGGGGTGTACATGCCGCTGGTCGCCGGGCTGCACGCGATCCTGTTCGAAGGGCGCACGCTTGAGCAGGTGATCGAGTTGTTGATGCGTGGTGAACCGAAGACCGACGTCGATTTCATTTCCACCAGCGGTTTCAACTGAACCGCTATTGACCGCAAGCAGGAGCGAGCCATGAACGATCCGCAAGGGCAACCCCAATACGAATCCATCCTGCTGCGTGTGCTGTGGATGGTGGTCTATCTGCTGGTCTGGCAGGTGGCGCAATTCATCCTCGGCGCCGTGGTGCTGGTGCAACTGATCTATCGGCTGATCTATGGTGCGCCCAGCGCCGGCCTGATGAATTTCGGCGACAGCCTTAGCCAGTTCCTGGCGCAGATCGGCCGCTTCGGCACCTTCCACAGCGACCAGAAGCCTTGGCCGTTCGCCGATTGGCCGACCCCGCGTGCGCCGGAAGGTGAAGCGCCTCACGCCGTGGCGCCGGCTCCGCATCCGGTCCGGGACGAAGAGCCCAAGCTATGAAGCTCTGGGTATTGCGTCATGGCGAGGCCGAACCCTACGGCAGCCGTCCCGATCCCGAGCGGGCCCTGACCGAGCACGGTCGCGAGGAAGTGCTGCGCAGTGCCGCGCACCTGATCGGCCAGCCGTTGGCGGCCATTTATGCCAGCCCCTACCGGCGTGCCCAACAAACCGCGCAACTGGTGCGCGAAGCGCTGGGGTTCGAGCCGGAGTTGATCACCGTCAACTGGCTCACGCCCGAGACCCGGCCGCAAAAGGTCCTGGAACACCTGGCGGATCAGACCCCGGTGCTGCTGGTCAGCCACAACCCGCTGGTGGGCAGCCTGCTGGGCCTGCTGCAACACGGTCATCTGCAACAACCCGAACAGGTGCAGACCGCCGGCCTGGCCGAGCTGGAAGGTGACCTGCCGCTGGCGGGGACGATGACGCTCAAGGGCCTCAATCACCCTTAAGGCAGCGTGCGACAGGCCTGGGAGCAACCCGTGGGAGCAAGGCTTGCTCCCACGGGTTGTCCGGTTTGAGCTCAATGACAACATAAAGGAAAGTAACGATGAGTCTGTGGCGCACCACTCCAAACCTCGAACAATTGAATGCCGCCGGTAAGAACACCATCAGCGAAGTGCTCGACATTCGTTTCGAGTCGTTCGACGACGAATCCCTGACCGCCAGCATGGTGGTCGATCATCGCACCCACCAGCCGTTCGGCCTGTTGCATGGCGGTGCCTCGGTGGTATTGGCCGAAACGGTCGGATCCATGGCGGCCTATCTCTGCGTCGATGCCAGCAAGTTCTATTGCGTGGGCCTGGAGATCAACGCCAACCATCTGCGCGGCGTGCGCAGCGGACGGGTCACGGCCACGGCCCGGATGATCCACCTGGGTCGCACCACCCAGGTCTGGGACATCCGCCTGACCAACGATGACGGTAAGGTCAACTGCGTGTCGCGCCTGACCATGGCCGTGGTGCCACTGGGCGAGCAGCCGCCGGCGCGTTGAGCCGGGGTTAACCCCGGCCCCTGTGGAGAGGGGATAAATCCCCTCGCCACATGAATCTGTGCTCACCGCCTCATGACCCCATTAGCCCAAGCCCGACTGTCATCATTCCTGTCAGTTACGGTCATTGCCGCGCCGTCGGGTTCTGCGGACAATCCGCCCAGTTCCCCCAATGGATCGGCTGTCATGTCGCAACAGATTTTTTTCGCCCACGCCAATGGTTTTCCCTCGGCCACCTACGGCAAGCTGTTCGCCGCGCTGGCGCCGCAGTACCAGGTCGCGCATCTGGAATTGCACGGCCATGACCCGCGCTTTCCGGTGGACGACAACTGGCACAACCTGGTGGACGAATTGATCCATCACCTGGAGCAGCAACCGGCGCCGGTGTGGGGCGTCGGTCATTCCCTGGGCGGTGTGCTGCACCTGCACGCGGCGTTGCGCCGCCCCCAGTTGTATCGCGGCGTGGTCATGCTCGATTCGCCGGTGCTGACCCGTACTGACCAGTGGGTGATCCTGGCCGCCAAGCGCCTGGGGCTCATCGATCGCCTGACCCCGGCGGGCCGGACCCTGGGGCGGCGTGAGGAGTTCGCTGACCTGGAGTCGGCCCGGCAGTATTTTGCTGGCAAGACGCTGTTCCGCGGCTTTGACCCGGATTGTTTCGACGCCTACCTGCAACACGGCCTGCAACGAGTCGGCGACCGGCTGCGGTTGCGCTTCGACCCGGCCACGGAAATCAGCATCTACCGCGGCGTACCGCACACCAGCCCAGGGCGGCCCCGCAAGCTCAAGGTGCCGCTGGCCGTGGTGCGCGGCCGGCAGAGTCGCGTGGTGATGCGCCATCACACCCGTTCGGTGGGGCGCATGCTCCATGGCGAAGCCCTGAGCATGCCCGGCGGCCACATGTTTCCCCTTGAACGTCCCCAGGACACGGCCAACCTGCTCAAGAACCTGTTCCAGCGTTGGGAAGGGCGCAGCGCATGAGTGTGGTCGAGGAAGTCCGCCTGAGCCTGCCGCACATCGAACTGGCGGCCCACCTGTTCGGGCCGGAAGATGGACTGCCGGTCATTGCCCTGCATGGCTGGCTGGACAACGCCAACAGCTTCGCCCGTCTGGCGCCCAGGCTCGAGGGCTTGCGGGTGATTGCCCTGGACATGGCCGGGCACGGTCACTCCGGGCACCGTCCGGCCGGGGCCGGCTATGCCCTGTGGGATTATGCCCACGATGTGCTGCAAGTCGCCGAACAACTGGGCTTGAAGCGCTTCGCCCTGCTGGGGCATTCCATGGGGGCCATTGTGTCGTTGGTGCTGGCCGGTTCCTTGCCGGAGCGGGTGACGCACCTGGGGTTGATCGACGGAGTGATTCCGCCTACCGCCAAAGGCGATAACGCGGCCGAACGCATGGGCATGGCCCTGCAAGCCCAGTTGGATTTGCAGCAAAAACGCAAGCCGGTCTACAAAACCCTCGACCGGGCCATCGAAGCCCGGATGAAGGGGCTGGTGGCGGTCAGCCGCGAGGCCGCCGAGTTGCTGGCCCAGCGCGGCCTGATGCCGGTGCCGGGTGGCTACACCTGGCGCACCGACAACCGCCTGACCCTGCCATCGCCCCTGCGCCTGACCGATGAGCAGGCCATGGCCTTCGTGACACGGGTCGCTTGTCCGGCGCATCTGGTGGTGGCGGCCGACGGCATGCTTGCCCAACACCCGGAACTGCTGGAGCGTCTACCCTTCAGTCATGAGCAGTTGCCCGGCGGCCATCATCTGCACCTGAACGACGAGGTCGGTGCCGGGCTTGTAGCAGACTGTTTCAATCGGTTCTTCACCGTTCCTTGACTTGCGCCAGACAACTGTCGAGGCTGGGCGGGTTGAAAAGGAGACAACCATGACAGACCTCTGTTTGCCAGCCTCGCGGTTCATCGACGACGCCCGTTGTGGCCAGGCGTCCCGGGCCAAGTCGATCCGATGAAATTATCCGCTTATTCACTCGTCCTGCTGGCGTTGGCCTGCTTCAGCCCAGCGTCGTTCGCCGCCGATGTGCCGGGCAGTCGCGATCTGGATCGCGTGCCGCGCATGCCCGACGCACAGATCGTCGATTACCGGCAAGCCAGCGACCTGGAACGCGTCTACCCCATGGGCTCGATCCGCAAGATCAGCGGTCAGTTGCGCTTTGATGGCCAGGTCGACGCCCGTGGGAACGTCACCTCGGTCACCTATGAATTGCCGCCGGAGCATTCCGCGACCCAGGCCTTTACCTCGGCTCGCGAAGCGTTGCAGAAACAGGGCGCCGAGCTGTTGTTCTGGTGCCAGGCCCGCGATTGCGGCGAAAGCAGCCTGTGGGCCAACGAAGTCTTCGGCAATGCCAAGCTCTATGGCGCCGACAACGGCCAGGCTTTCCTGCTGCTGCGCCTGGCGCCGCCCGCGGACAACACGCTGATTGCGCTGTATGCCATCACCCGCGGCAACCGCAAGGCCTACCTGCACGTCGAGCAGTTCGAGGCGAACGCAGCCCTGGGGACCCTGCTGCCGACATCGGCCACCCTGTTGCGCCAGCTCAAGGACACCGGGGTCCTGGACTTGCCGCGTCTTGCCGGTGAGCCGGATGACACCTGGTTGCGCCTGTTGTCCCGAGCGTTGAACCTCGACACGGGCCTGCGGGTCAGTATCGCCGGCCCCCGGGCCGGAGACTGGCTTGAGGCGCTGGCGGGCCTGGGCGTCCGGGCGGCACGCATGGAGATCGCCAGTGGCGAGGCGCAGGGGTTGCACCTGGAGCTGCTGCGCTAAGCTGTGTCGGGGCTGCGGGTTCCACACCGTTGCCCCGGTCCTGTTCTTTTTTTTAGAGACCCTACATGCTCAATAACGATCGGCTATTGGTGCAGATCCTGCTCCTGGTGTTGTTCGGCGCAAGCCTCTGGGTCATGGCGCCATTCTGGTCGGCGCTGTTCTGGGGCGCGGTGCTGGCGTTCGCCAGCTGGCCGTTGATGCGCCTGCTGACCCGCTGGGTCAATGGCCGCGAATCCCTGGCCGCGGCGTTGCTGACGGTGGGCTGGATGCTGTTGGTGGCGGTGCCGCTGGTGTGGCTGGGTTTCAACCTGGCCGACCATGTGCGCGACGCCACGGCCTTCATCAAGGACGTCCAGGTCGACGGGCTGCCCGAAGCGCCAGGCTGGCTGGCCGGCGTACCTTTCGTGGGCGGGCGATTGGTGGGCATCTGGAACAGCATCGACCAGCAGGGGGCGGCGATGATGGTGTCCGCCAGGCCTTATCTGGGCCAGGTCGGCAACTGGCTGCTGGCGCGCAGTGCGCAGATTGGCGGCGGCATCCTCGAGCTGACCCTGAGCATTGTGTTCGTGTTCTTTTTTTATCGCGACGGCCCGCGCCTGGCGGCGTTCGTCCATGGGTTGCTGGAGCGTCTGATCGGCGATCGTGCCGGTTACTACATCGAACTGGTGGCCGGTACGGTGCAACGGGTGGTCAACGGCGTGATCGGCACTGCCGCGGCCCAGGCCGTGCTGGCATTGATCGGCTTCCTGATCGCCGGGGTGCCGGGGGCGCTGGTGCTGGGGATCGTCACGTTCCTGCTGAGCCTGATCCCCATGGGCCCCCCCCTGGTCTGGATTCCCGCCACGGCGTGGCTGGCGTGGAAGGGGGAGTACGGGATGGCGGTATTCCTCGGCATCTGGGGCACCTTCATCATCAGTGGCGTGGACAACGTGCTCAAGCCCTACCTGATCAGCCGTGGCGGAAACCTGCCCTTGGTCATCGTGCTGCTGGGGGTGTTCGGCGGGTTGATAGCCTTCGGTTTCATCGGCCTGTTCATCGGCCCGACCCTGTTGGCGGTGGCCTACAGCCTATTGACGGACTGGAGCAAAAGCCAGGCACGGTAGCCTGAATGCCAAACACCTGTGGCGGGGGAGATTGCTGTGGCGAGGGGATAACCCCCCTCGCCACAAGTGAGTTTCAATCCAGGCTTGCCGGTGAATCAGGTCGCCACGTTCAGGTGCTTCCCTACAGTGGCGACGTTATCCAGCGAGTATTGCCGGCTGAGGTTGGCGATCATCCTGTTCAACGCTTCGCTGACATTGGCCTGTTCGGTGGAGCTGTCGCTGCGATGATTGGCCTGCAAGGCGTTGTTGAATTCGTCGCTGTTGACGTCACCGCTGTTGTCGCTGTCGAGTGCTTCCATCAGCATCGCGCTGGTGTCGGTGCTCGTGGACGTACCGTTGCTGGCCTGCAGGGCACTGCTCAGTTCGCTGGCGGTGACGGTGGCGTCGCCATCGGCATCGAGCTGGCTGAACAGCTCTTCACTGGAGGTCTGTTGCGGTGGTGGCGGTGGCGCGAGGCTGGCGGCGAGTTCGTCGAGGCTGACAGTGCCGTCTTCATTCTTGTCCAATGCCGAGAACACTTGCTGGCTGTCGGCATCGCTGTCCGTGCTGGCCAGGCCGTTGCTCAACTCATCGCTGCTGACTGAGCCATCACCGTCGGTGTCCAGGACGCTGAGTAGCGCATCGGCCAGTTCGGTGTTCGGCGCCTGGTCCCTTGGTGGCGGAGGTGGCGGTGCCATCGCAGCCATTTCCTCGCTGCTCAGGTCACCACTGCCGTCACTGTCCAGGTCGCCAAAGTTATCGCTCAGGCTGACCAGGATGCCATCGTCGCTTTTTTGCGACAGGGCTGTGCTCAATTCTTCCTGATTGACCGAACCGTCCCCGTCACTGTCGAGCTTGCTGAGCAGTTCCTTTTGAAACGGCTGATTGCGGGCATTGCTGGTTGTGGTGCTGCTGGTGCTGGTATAGGTCGAGTAACTGCTGACACTACCAATCATGGGCGCTCTCCTTGGGCTGGGATAGCCGGTGGGTGCACCGGCTTATGCAGCCTCGACGGGGTAGTTGTCGGGGGTGTGTGGAGTTTGTACCGGTGGGCGTACAAACTCCGTCCCGGCGCAGTGTCGAGTGTGGGACATTGGTGGGATTCAGGTGCGAGGCAGGCTGATCACCGCCGTCAAACCGCCCCCTGGCGTCTCTTCCAGGGTCAATTGCCCGCCCAGGCGTTCGGTGGCTTCCCGAGCGATGGTCATGCCCAGGCCGACGCCGCCGGAGTTGCGGTTGC
Organism: Pseudomonas medicaginis; assembly: GCF_965119365.1. Lineage (NCBI taxonomy): Bacteria > Pseudomonadati > Pseudomonadota > Gammaproteobacteria > Pseudomonadales > Pseudomonadaceae > Pseudomonas > Pseudomonas medicaginis. The sequence continues at coordinate 5,525,295 of NZ_OZ221631.1, read as the reverse complement.
GCGAACCTTCCAGGCGAAAGAACGGCTCGAACACCGCTTCGCGTTTGTCCGCCGCAATACCGGGGCCGTGGTCGATGACCCGGATCAGTAGCTGATGTTGCCGGTCTTGCAGGGTAATCAGGGCATGGCCAGCGTAGCGCAGCGCATTGTCGATGAGGTTGTTGAGACACGAACGCAGTGCCATGGGTTGCACCTGCAGTGGGGCGCAGGCGCCGCTGACCTGCACATCGGCGCCTTGGTCCTGGGCGTTTTCGCTCAATGATTCCACCAGGGCTTGCACGTCCATCCATTGCAGCGCTTCGCTGGTGCGCTGTTCGTGCAAGTAAGTCAGGGTGGCATCGAGCATGCCGATCATGTCGTCCAGGTCCTGGCGCATCTGGCCTTGCAACTTGACGTCATCGATCTGCTCCAGGCGCAGCTTGAGCCGTGAAAGCGGAGTGCGCAGGTCATGGGACACCGCGCCGAGCATGCGCGAACGCTGCTGCACCTGCTCGCGGATCCGTTGTTGCATCAGGTTGAATGTATGGGCCGCTTGCCGTGCCTCGCGGGGGCCGTTTTCATCCAGCGGCGGGCTGTCGAGGTTTTCACTCAAGCGCTCGGCGGCATCGCTCAAGCGTTGTATCGGTCGGGTCAGGAGTTTGGCGCCGTACCAGGCCGCGACAATCAGGAACACGAATTGAAACGTCAGCGGCACTACTGGACCGCCGAACCAGGGACGGGGAGGGCGGTTGGGGCGCGGACCGAATCGCAGCGGGCCTTCGCCTTGCTGGCTCATGCCGGGCGGAGGCCCTGGGGGCGGCTGGTCGTAATGGAAAAACCAGGCAAAGGCCAACAGATGCGCCAGGACAATCGCCAGCAGCAGCACGCCAAACAGGCGACCGAACAGGGAGTCCAGGCGCACTCGCATCAACCGATGTCCCGGGCGTCGAACAGGTAGCCCTCACCGCGTACGGTCTTGATCAGTTGTGGGGCCTTGGGGTCGTCGCCCAGTTTCTGGCGCAGGCGTGACACGAGCAAGTCGATGCTGCGGTCGAACGCTTCGATGGAGCGGCCGCGAGCGGCGTCCAGCAGTTGTTCGCGGCTGAGCACCCGGCGCGGTCGTTCGATGAAGACCCACAACAGGCGGAACTCGGCGTTGGACAGTGGTACCACCAGCCCGTCAACCGAAATCAGTTGGCGCAACACGCTATTGAGCCGCCAGTTGTCGAAACGGATATTGGCCCGATGCTCGCTGCGGTCGTCGCGCACCCGGCGCAGGATGGTCTGGATACGCGCCACCAGCTCCCTGGGTTCGAAAGGCTTGGCCATGTAGTCATCGGCGCCCAGCTCCAGGCCGATGATGCGGTCGGTGGGCTCGCAGCGGGCGGTGAGCATCAGGATCGGGATGTCCGATTCGGCACGCAACCAGCGGCATAACTGCAAGCCATCTTCACCCGGCAGCATCAGGTCGAGCACGACCACGTCGAAGTGCTCGGCCTGCATCGCCTGGCGCATGGCTGCGCCATCGTTCACGCCGCTGGCGCGTATGCTGAAGCGGGCCAGGTAATCGATCAGCAGCTCGCGGATCGGCACGTCGTCATCGACGATCAGCGCACGGGTGCTCCAGCGCTTGTCGTCGTCGGGCATTTTTTGATCGCCAGAATTTGCAACAGGGGTGTTCTGCATGGATGCATCATCTGCCAGGTAGGCTGCCAACGGTATGGAAGGCGGCGAGGGTGAGGCTTCAGCATAGGCGTCGGGCCGCGAGGCGTGAAGCGCTGAAAGCATGGGTTGCGGCGGCGGACGGTAGCGTGTCGAGGTGTTGTACGCATGTCTTGAATGTATCGGCTTCGACACAAAGGCCGGTATCGTCCATGCTGCCGGGGGGACGGTGAGATTTACCGATCATCGGGTCCCGCATGGGCGCTCGTTCCGCTACAATGCGCGCCGATTTCGACTTGCCTGAGAGCCCGCTCATGTCCGCCTGCCAGACGCCCATTATCGTCGCCCTGGATTTTCCCACCCGTGACGCCGCCCTGAAGCTGGCCGACCAGTTGGACCCCAAGCTTTGCCGGGTCAAAGTCGGCAAGGAACTGTTCACCAGTTGTGCTTCGGAAATTGTCGGAACCCTGCGCGACAAGGGTTTCGAAGTGTTCCTGGACCTGAAGTTCCACGATATCCCCAACACCACCGCCATGGCCGTCAAGGCGGCTGCGCAGATGGGCGTGTGGATGGTCAACGTGCATTGCTCCGGTGGTCTGCGCATGATGGCGGCCTGCCGTGAAGTGCTGGATCAGCGCAGCGGCCCGCAACCGTTGCTGATCGGCGTGACCGTGCTGACCAGCATGGAGCGCGAGGATTTGGCCGGGATCGGCCTGGACGTCGAGCCTCAGGAGCAGGTGTTGCGGTTGGCGGCGCTGGCGCAGAAGGCCGGCCTGGACGGTCTGGTCTGTTCGGCCATGGAAGCGGGCGCCCTGAAAGCGGCCCACCCGACGCTGCAGTTGGTAACTCCGGGGATTCGTCCGGCGGGCAGCGCCCAGGACGACCAGCGTCGTATCCTGACTCCGCGCCAGGCACTGGATGCCGGCTCAGACTACCTGGTGATCGGCCGTCCGATCAGCCAGGCCGCCGATCCGGCCAAGGCACTCGCGGCGGTGGTAGCCGAACTGGCCTGACCTGACACCGAAGATCCCTAATGTGGGAGCGAGCTTGCTCGCGATAGCGGTATGTCAGTCAATATCAATGTTGACTGACAGGGCCCCATCGCGAGCAAGCTCGCTCCCACACTTGTTTTGTGTCAGACCTTGAGCACCAACTTCCCGAAGTTCTCCCCACTGAACAATTTGGTCAGCGTCTCGGGGAAAGTTTCCAGCCCTTCGACGATGTCTTCCTTGCTCTTGAGCTGCCCCTTGGCCATCCAGCCGGCCATTTCCTGTCCGGCGGCGGCGAACTGCGAGGCATAGTCCATGACCACGAAACCTTCCATGCGTGCCCGGTTGACCAGCAGCGACAGGTAGTTGGCGGGGCCCTTCACCGCTTCTTTGTTGTTGTACTGGCTGATGGCGCCGCAAATCACCACGCGGGCCTTGAGGTTAAGGCGGCTGAGCACGGCATCCAGGATGTCGCCCCCGACGTTATCGAAATACACATCCACGCCTTTGGGGCATTCGCGCTTGAGGCCGGCGTGGACATCTTCGTTCTTGTAGTCGATGGCGCCGTCGAAGCCCAATTCATCGACCAGGAACTTGCACTTGTCGGCGCCGCCGGCGATGCCCACCACCCGGCAGCCCTTGAGCTTGGCGATCTGCCCGGCAATGCTCCCCACCGCACCGGCGGCGCCCGACAGCACCACGGTTTCGCCGGCCTTGGGAGCGCCGACATCCAGCAGGGCGAAGTAGGCGGTCATGCCGGTCATGCCCAGGGCTGACAGGTAACGTGGCAGAGGGGCCAGTTTCGGATCGACCTTGTAGAAACCTCTTGGCTCGCCAAGGAAATAATCCTGCACACCCAAGGCGCCGTTGACGTAGTCCCCGACCGCGAATCCCGGGTGGTTCGAGGCAATCACCTGGCCCACACCCAGCGCCCGCATCACTTCACCGATGCCGACGGGCGGGATGTAGGACTTGCCCTCGTTCATCCAGCCGCGCATGGCCGGGTCCAGGGACAGGTATTCGTTCTTCACCAGGATCTGGCCGGCTGCCGGCTCGCCCACCGGTACTTGTTGATACGTGAAAGTCTCGCGGGTCGCGGCACCTACCGGGCGTTTGGCGAGCAGGAACTGGCGATTGGTCTGGGCAGTCATGGTTGGCACTCAAGATGAATGAAGTCTTGTTGATAGTCCTTCGAAGCGTTTGCCGCAAGGTTTGCTGATACAGCGAATGCAGTTCGATCCAATGCAGTGATAGTTCGCCCCTGGGCCTTATCACTGGCACCCATGAATGCTCAAACGGCAATTGGATAGTGCTGCCGCGGCGTCGGGACCTATGGCTAGACTGGCGCCATCTCCCGCACTCTTCGAGGAATCTGACAATGAGCATGACGTTTTCCGGACAGGTCGCCGTGGTAACGGGCGCCGCCGCCGGTATTGGCCGCGCCACTGCCCAGGCGTTCGCGGCAGAAGGCCTGAAAGTGGTCGTGGCCGACCTGGATGTGGCGGGTGGCGAGGGCACAGTGCAGTCGATTCGTGATTCGGGCGGCGAAGCCGTGTTCGTACGCTGCAACGTGACGCTGGAAAACGATGTTCAGCACCTGATGGACGAGGTGATCAAGACCTACGGTCGCCTCGACTACGCGTTCAACAATGCCGGGATCGAGATCGAGAAGGGCAAATTGGCCGACGGTACCCTCGACGAATTCGACGCGATCATGGGCGTCAACGTGAAGGGCGTCTGGTTGTGCATGAAGTACCAACTGCCCTTGCTGCTGGCCCAGGGCGGTGGCGCCATTGTCAACACGGCCTCGGTGGCCGGCCTGGGTGCGGCGCCGAAAATGAGCATCTATGCCGCATCCAAGCACGCCGTGATCGGCCTGACCAAATCGGCCGCCATCGAATACGCCAAGAAGAAGATTCGCGTGAACGCGGTCTGTCCGGCAGTGATCGACACCGACATGTTCCGTCGTGCCTATGAGGCGGACCCGAAAAAAGGCGAGTTCGCCAATGCAATGCACCCGGTTGGGCGTATTGGCAAGGTCGAGGAAATTGCCAGCGCCGTGCTCTATCTGTGTAGCGACGGTGCGGCGTTCACCACTGGTCATTCCCTGGCGGTGGACGGCGGGGTCACGGCGTTCTGAGGACGTTTCCCCTGAGCTTGTAGGACAAAGCCCGCACTGGTGCGGGCTTTTTCTTTGGGAGGCGAAAAATCCTTGGAACGGCTCATCAATGTGTTGCAAAGGGTGAGAATCGGCTGTTTTGGCGACGTTGTCGTACATCGTTCGGGGGTGGCCTGTGCTTAACTGTTTCTGGAAATAAAACAAACGCTTAGGAGCTTGGTTACTCATGGAGTTGAGAATCGACCGGCAGGCCTTGGTGCCTGTCGTGCAGCAAATTGTCGACGCGCTGACCGGCTGGATCCGACAGGATGCGATACAACCGGGGACTCGCCTGCCGTCCGTTCGCCAACTGGCGCGGCAGAACCTGCTCAGCCAGTCCTGCGTCAATGAAGCGTGTGAACGCCTGGTTGCCCAAGGTCTGCTGGCGTCCCGGCACGGCTCCAGCTTTTTCGTCGCTCCTCCCCCGGCGCCCGGGCATGCGTCCAGCGACCCGAATCGGCGACTGGATACGCTCGCGGAGGACGCTGACACGCCGCAATGGGCGCTGAATCTGGGGTGTGGCGGGTTGCCCGAGAGCTGGCGTGAAAGCGATGACCTGGGCTATGCGATCCGGCAAGTCACCCGCACCGATATGGCCGGGTTGTTCAACTACAGCACGCCGTTGGGGCTACCCGCCCTGCGTGAGCAGTTGTCCAGGCGCCTGAGGCAATTCAATATCGAGGCCGATAAGACTCAGATCCTGACCACCACCGGGGCCACCCATGGACTGGACCTGATCGTGCGGACACTGTTGCAGCCAGGTGCCTGCGTGGTGGTGGAGAGCCCTGGCCATTCAAACCTGTTCGACCTGCTCAGGTTGCACAAGATCGACATGATCGAACTGCCCAGGACCCCGCGCGGTCCGGACGTCGATGTACTGCAAGACTTGTTGGCGACACACCGGCCCAGTGCGCTGTTCGTCAACAGCGCCTGCCACAACCCGACCGGCAGCAGCCTGGCCCCAGCCGTGGCCCAACGGTTGCTGCAACTGACGAAGCAACACGCCGTGCTGGTGATCGAAGACGATGCCTATGGTGACTTCCAGCGTTCGGCGCGGACCCGGCTCGCCGCGCTGGATGCCGACGTGGTCTACGTAGGCAGTTTCTCGAAGACCCTGAGCAGTTCGTTGCGCGTCGGTTTTGTCGTGGCCGGGCCGTCCATCATCGCGCGCCTGAGCGAGGTCAAGGGGATTACCAGCATGGGCGGGTCACGGTTCTGTGAGTCGGTGCTTGCCAATCTCCTGGCCAATGGGGCGTATCGCAAACTGGTCCAGCGCCAGCGGCAGCGTCTGGGCGTCGATACGGCGGCGCTGTTGCAGGTATTGGAGGATGCCGACTGGGAGGTCTTTGGCAAGCCGGCCGGCGGGCTTTTCATCTGGGCAAAACCACCAATCAGTGACTACGCTGGATTACAGCGTCTGGCCAAGCGTTTCGGCGTGCTGTTGTCTTCGCCTACGGCTTTCAGTCCTTCGGGCGCGGGCAGTGACTGGCTAAGACTCAACGTGCCCTATGCCAGTGATCCCCGGGCGCTGGGGTTTTTCCAGGCCGCGGCCCTGGATCGACCTCAAGTGTCCTGAAAACGACGCGGCTGTAGCTTTTTGCCATTATTCCGACGCCAGCATCTTGTGCAGCAGGGCGTCTCGTTGCGAATCTGCGATCAACACACACTGGCAGAGGACTGAGCGCAATGATTTCGGCCGTGCAAAGACGTTTTGCCAACCTGGGTATGGCAAAAAAACTGGGTATCGGATTTGTCCTGGTGCTGCTGTTGACCGCTGTGGTCGCAGCCATCGGCGTCTGGTCCCTGCAGACCATCAGCTATCGCTTCGATGGCCTTAAACAGATGTCGTCGCTTAACAGCGGGTTGCTCAAGGTCCGACTGCTGGAGCAGGAATACGCTTCGCGTTCCGATCCCAAGACAGCCGACGCGCTGCGCCAGGGCGTCGACGGGCTGGTGGCATTGGCGAACGAACTCAAGGCGCAGTCGGCTGCCAACGTGCCGGTGATGAACGACGTCGAGCAGGCATTGGGCGCGTATCGCAAGGCGTTCGATGAATTTGTCGGGTTGAGCCAGAGCAAGGACCTGGCGTTGGAGATGGCCAGTTGGTCGGTGTCCAGCGTGGCCAACAACCTCGATGTGTTGCAGGCCGGGCTGGCGGATGACGGTACTTATACCTTGAAAGACACCGAAGGCAAGGAAGGTGCCGAGTTCATCGAGCAGGCCAACCAGATCAGCGAAGTGTCGCGGTTGATGTTGCAGGCCATGAACGAAGCGCGGGTCCGCCTGGACCAGAGCCGCAAAGGCAGCGACGAGGGGGCGGGGCAAGGCAGCATCGAGCAGGCCGAGCAGGCCATGAAACAGGCCGAGGCGCTCAAGAGCACGGTCAAGGACCCGGGTTACCAGACTGTGCTTAACGAAGTGGCTGGGCACATCGTCGGGTTCAATGAGCAACTGGCCGAATACACGGGCCTGTTGGCGAAGGAAAAAGTCGTCTACCAGCAACTGCACGAGCGAGCCGACCAGGTGGTGGCTCGGGTCGACCAGGCCTTCAGTGCCGAAGACCATGCCATGCAGACCGAACTGAAGAAGAACTCGCTGCTGATCATCGGATCGTCGGCCTTGGCGTTGCTGGTCGGGTTGATCGCGGCGTGGGTCATCACCCGACTGATCGTGACGCCGCTGCGCAGCGTCATTCGCGTTGCCCAGCAGATCGCGGCGGGCGACTTGAGCGCCACGGTCGAGGTGACGCGTCGGGATGAGATTGGTCAGTTGATGCTGGCCATGCAACAGATGGGCGCGGGGCTGAGCAGTATCGTCAGCGGCTTGCAGGCCGGGATCGAGCAATTGGCCAATTCGGCGCAGTCGCTGTCGGCGGTGACCGAGCAGACCAACCTGGAAGTCAGCAGCCAGAAAGAAGAAACCGAACAGGTCGCCACGGCCATGAATCAGATGACGGCCACGGTGCACGATGTGGCGCGCAACGCTGAAGAAGCGGCCCAAGCGGCCCAGACTGCCGACGACAAGGTCGAAAGCGGCCAGCAGGTGGTGCGCCAGAGCATGGCGCGCATCGAACAACTGGCCGATTCGGCCACGTCGGCCAGCTCCAGCATCGAAAGCCTCAGTGCCGAGATCCAGAACATCGGCACGGTGCTGGAGGTGATCAAGAGCGTGGCCGAGCAAACCAACCTGCTGGCGCTCAATGCCGCTATCGAAGCGGCCCGGGCCGGGGAGCAGGGCAGGGGCTTTGCGGTCGTGGCCGATGAGGTGCGGGCCCTGGCCAGGCGCACGCAACAGTCCACTGAAGAAATCGAACGGCTGGTGAGCGCCTTGCGTTCAGCGGCCCAGGCCTCTGTGCAGCAGATCCAGAGCAGTGGCGAGCTGGTGAAGATGGCGGTCAGCGACGCGCTGCAGACGGAGAGCGCCTTGGGCAGCATTGCAGCTGCCGTGTCGTTGATCCAACAGATGAACCAACAGATCGCCGCCGCGGCCGAGCAGCAGAGCTCGGTGGCCGAAGAGATCAATCGCAGTGTCACCAGCATTCGCGCCAGCGCCGATCAATCATCCCTGGCGATGCGCGGCAATGCCGCGTCCAGCATCGAGTTGGCGCAGTTGGGGGGAGAACTGAAGGGGATGGTGGGGCACTTCAAGTTGTAAGCCGGTGGCGGCTCGACCCTCTATGCCCGTGGCGAGGGAGCTTGCGTCCGTTTGAGGGCGACGCCCCCTCGCTAAAGGGCTGCCGCGCCCGACGCGTCGGGCTGGCCCTGCAAGAGCAGGCTGTCGAGCCACAAGGGCGCTCGATCCCGCTCTGTAATCTCAGTCGTAGACCTTCTTCTTCTTCCACTCGTCGTTTATTTCGTCGTCCTTCAGGCCTTCGGTCAACTGGTTGACCTCGCCCTCGACCGGCTGGCTGCTGGCCAAGACCTGGGCATTGGCGCGGGCCAGGAGCTTTTCCAGATAGGCCAGTTGCTCGGCGTAGACCTGTGGTTCCTGTTGCTTGCGCAGGTACTGCACGCCGCGCTCGAAGGCCAGGCGGGCCTGCCCAGGTTGTTCTTGCTGCAAGGCCTGCTGGCCGAGGTTGTTGAAGAACTCGATGTGCAGCAGCACCAGGATGTGCCGCACTTCACGGATCCAGCGCTTGGCTTCGTTGGGCGGCAGGAAACCATCCTGGGCGGCGCGGGTGATCTGGCCGTGCAAGGCCTCGAGCAGAAAGCGTACGTCCTTGGCCTTGGCTTCGGTCTGGATCGGCGCTGGCGGATTGTTGACCGGGATCGATTCACCCTGGGCTGCCAGTGCGCTCAGTTCGTCCAGCCGTGCCTTGACCGCGGCATTGGTCTTCTCCAGGTTCAGCAAGCGCTGGCAGACATTCATCTCAAGGCGCGTCATCAACAACTTCAGGGCAGGGGTCATCAACTGCCCGGGAAAGGTTTCGGTGAGCTCGCCACAACGACGCATGCGGTCGTTGAGTTCTACCTTGGAGCGGACCTTTTCCAGCTTGTTGTTTTCCACCACGTGGTTCATGTAGCCAATGGCGATCAACAGGGCGATCCCGGCTACGACGAGCAGGGTGATCATGAGTGGTGTCACCGGTAAGACCTCTTTATTAGGGTACGCATGTCATGAGTGTAGTGGCTTGGCTTTTAAGCGCATAGGCCCGAGCGAAGCGATTAGACGGGCGTCGTGCTGTTTATAGGGAGTATGACCGGGCGGGAGCACATTGCCATCATTTGCCGGGCGCGACTATAGCGCCTCGACGGGCGACAGAATATAGGCGTCAGAGACCGGGCGGGCAAAATGTATGGATCGCCCTCAAACCGGGCGAAGTCATTGATTTAAATAAATTTATATCTGGGGGTTGACGATCCCTCAATCCATCCATAGAATGCGCGCCACTTACAGCGTAAAGCACTCAGCCAAACGCTCTAAGCAGTGAATGTTGTACGTGTGTCCCCTTCGTCTAGTGGCCTAGGACACCGCCCTTTCACGGCGGTAACAGGGGTTCGAGTCCCCTAGGGGACGCCAATGCGGGAATAGCTCAGTTGGTAGAGCACGACCTTGCCAAGGTCGGGGTCGCGAGTTCGAGTCTCGTTTCCCGCTCCAATTTTAAACAGCGTTGCTTTCGGGCAGGGCTGAGTGAAGCCAGAGCCGACATCTTCGGGTGCGGATTTGGGCACTGAAATACACACCATGTGTTTCAGTTAGTGTGTCCCCTTCGTCTAGTGGCCTAGGACACCGCCCTTTCACGGCGGTAACAGGGGTTCGAGTCCCCTAGGGGACGCCATTTGCGGGAATAGCTCAGTTGGTAGAGCACGACCTTGCCAAGGTCGGGGTCGCGAGTTCGAGTCTCGTTTCCCGCTCCAAATTCAAAAAAAACGCCGCTCATTTGAGCGGCGTTTTTTTATGCGCGTAAAAAAGCCATCTCAATGCCCAAGGTTATGTATCCGGCGCTCACGGGCCTTTAACCAGCGATTTGCCTTGTCTGAGGGGGCTGGCGACGATTTTCCTTAATATTGAAGGGGAGTGAAGAATACTTCCTGCAAAATTTAAGGGAAAACGCCTAGGAAGATTAATAGTTCATTCCTAAAGAAATGCACTTCTCCTAACCTTCCAGTACCCATTCTGGAGATGCATTTATGCTGGTTTTCGTTAAATCGATGGTCATTGGGCTGTGCATTGCAGCCCCTGTAGGACCCATTGGGCTGTTGTGCATACAGCGAAGTCTGATGCTTGGGTGGAGAGCCGGTTTCGCGACGGGATTGGGCGCGGCCACAGCTGATTCGATCTATGGATTCATCGGTGCCCTGGGTGTCACCGCCATCATTGCGACGCTCATCAGCTTCAAACCCTGGTTGTGCATCTTTGGAGGGTTGTTCCTCGCCTACATTGGCTATCAGACAATACGATCAAAGGGCGGCTCGACGGCCATGGCGGGCGAGCGGGCCAATATGTTCAAAGCCTACTCGACCACGCTGTTCCTGACTCTGTCCAACCCCATGACCATCTTGTCGTTTATCGCGATATTTGCTGCATTGAGTGACGGCATGGCCGGTGATCAAGGTGGCCAGTACGCAGTGCTGCCAATGGTGACCGGTATATTCCTGGGCTCGGCGGCCTGGTGGTTGGGGTTGAGCGGGTTCTCTTCCATTTTCAAGACGCGGATTGCCCAATCGAAGCTAAGGTTGATCAACTACCTTTCAGGGGCAACCATCACCATCCTGGGGGCGTACCAGGTCGCCACTGGCGTCATGCTGGCCACGGGAGCCTGACCTGGAGTTTATGCCTCGCTGAGCGAGGCATAAACCTTGGTATCCCCCTGCGATGCATGCAGACGTTTTATTGCAGCCTGAACTCGACGTACGCCCTGAAACGGCCTATCGCCTGGGTGATTTGCGAGGTGGTTGCATTACTGAACGACAGCCTGACCTGGGTGGTGGCCTCATTCATCAGTGAAAACAACGTGGTGGGAAATACAATCACCTTGAACAGCCTGGCGCATTCGCGCATTTCAGAATATCCAAAGACGAAAGGCAACTGCACATTGATGAAGAAGCCGCCTGTCGGCTGATTCCAGCTGACCGCTCTTTGAGCGCCGGCTTTGAGTGGAAATTCGCGCTCAAGGCATTCAAGCATGTGATTTCTTTTCTTTGTATAAGACAGCACCCTGGGTTGGTTCAGCCCTTTCAACGAGTAGCTGTGCTCGATCAGCAAGCCTGCGACAACCGCTTGGCACAGGGCGGGGGTGTTCACCGTGATCAGGCTTTTGGCTTTGCACAATCGGCCGCTGAAGGACATGACCCCAGTGCCCTCTGGGGCGACCACATAGCCCATGCGCAAGCCTGGGAAAATCGATTTGGCAAAGGAGCCCAGCAAGAACACCCGACGGCTGTCGATGGACTTCATGGACGCAATGGAATCGCCTTCGTATCTGAAGTAACGGTAGGCAGTGTCTTCGAGGATGAAAAATTTCTTTTCATCGGCCAGAGAGAGCATGGCTCTCCTGTCGTCATGGGAAAGGCTGTCGGCGGTAGGATTGCTAAAGTCCGGAATCGCATAAAGCGCCTTGATTCTTTCACCTCTGGATTCCAGTGCTTCGATGAGCCTGCGCAGGGTGATCGGATCAAGAAAGGCAGCCATGGGGACGGGGACTATTTTTATACCCAGCAATTTTGCGATACCCGTGATCCCGGAAAACACCGGATCAGGTACCAATAAAACCCCACCGCCTTCAAAAATGGACAGGAGCGTCAAGGTGCAGGCTTCTTGGAAGCCCATGCACACCACAATGCTTTCAGGGTTGGAAACGTTGATCGCTTCATCCACCTGCAAATGGCTGGCGATTATTTCATTGATGATTCCAGCGGTTTTTCCATATTGGCACAGCAGCGTCGCAAGTGACTGTCCGGTGCCGGCAATGTGATCTTTGTATTGGGCCAGGCCCCTGTCGATGAGTGAAGGGTCGCACTGCTCATCATCGGGTCGACCGGAGGCCAGGGAAATGGCCTCCGGGTTTTCTTGAGCAATCGAGTTTAGTAGGTGAATGACGTTCAGGATGGGGGCGTCGAATATCGTGCTTTCGAATGCGCTGGACACTTTCGCTTCTCCGTAAAAAAGCAACGAGCCATTGAAGGCCCGTTGCTCATGATCAACACCCGCTACGCAGGATCGAGTGAGCTTTCTTGATCGACCTTGCTCTCCATGGCTTCGAATGCCTGCAGCAGGTCTTCCTTGAGGTCATCCAGGTCCTCCAGGCCAAAGCACAATCGAACCAGGCCTTTCTCGATGCCCATGTCCGCTTTTTCCTGATCCGTCATCGAGGCATGGCTGCCGCTGAAGGGTTGGGCAACCATCGACGTCACGCAGGCCATTCCCGTGCCCGTGCCAAACCATTTGAGCGTGCTGGTGAACGTTTTGTAGAAGGGAACCAGGTCGGGTCGAATATCAACAAACACAATGCCGCCATAACCGGTCAGTTGTTTGCCATCGACGCGTGGGTAATAGACATGCTCAATAAAAGGCAGCTCGCGCAGATAGCTGAGCATGCTTGCTGTCGTCTGGCTGTGCTTTTCCATGCGCAGGTTGAACGTCTGCATGCTTCTGCGAAGCAGCCACGCGCTATTGGGCGTTAATATCGTGCCTGAATAAAAGCGACCCTCTAGCAGGCGGTTGTAAATCATTTCACTGTTGACCAGCACCAGGCCGCCCATGACATCGCTATGCCCGGAGAAGTATTTGGTCGCGCTGTACAGTGAAATGTCGGCGCCAAAGTTCAACGGCTTCTGAAATATCGGCGTGGCCCAAGTATTGTCAACCACCACCAGCGCTTGCGGGTTGTTTTGCTTGACGGCCCGGCTGACCGCATGAATATCAATGTCTTTCAGGAACGGGTTGGTCGGTGTTTCGAAAATGACCATGTCGACGTTCGCCGGCAAGGCATTCAACCCGTCTTGCGTGGTGAGATCCAGAATCGTCAGGTGTGCGCCGATGCGTGCCGCATATCGCTGGAACAATTTATAAGAGCAGCCATAGATGTATTTGTTGATGACCAGTGAAGCGCCCGGTTTTAACAGTTCCAACACCATGTAGATGGCGCTCATCCCGGTGCTGTAGGCCAGGGCATATTCGCTGCCCTCCAGGGAGGCGACAACCTGTTCCAATTCACTCACGTTGGGATTGGCCTTCCTTGAGTAGAAGAAGGCCGAGTCAGCGCTGAAGGCGCTGCACTGATAAATAGGCGTGACCGAAGGACGGGCGTCCCGGTCATCGACCTTGATATGAAGTATTTCAGTAGACACTTTCATGCTTGGCTGACCAGTTTGATGACCTGTTCATACATGTTCTGCTTGCCCTCGTAACCAATGGTCGGGGTAATGTCGTTTTGCGAAATACCAATTTCTTCAATCGAATCCGTGGGGAAGTGAGCCCTGTCGAATACTTCATGAAGGTTCGAGTTCACCCCGTCGGGGAGCCAGACCTCAGGACCGGTTTCATCGATGCGTGCCTTGGCAATAATGAATCGATAGCTTTCATGTGGCCGCAGCGTCAGTGATTTCCAATCGCTGTTGTGCCCGTCCGTATAGTTGCGCCGCAGGTAGACGGTCTGTTCGAAATCTTCGGTATTGAGCACTTGGGCGTGCAGCGACACGATATCCCCATGCCACTCGAACTTGCGTTTCTCGTAAGCGCTCAGCACTTCCTCTGGCAGCTCGACAGGAACGTTCGCCGGGTGTTCGCCCAGCAATTTGAAATGCGCATCGTGCCCGCATTGAGAGCAGCAACCCTTGCTGTCCAGCCCGATGATTTCAGCGTTCAAACCGTAGCGGGTGACGAGCAGGGCGTTACAGTTATTGCAACTGGTGTTGGTTCCCTCGACGTCATTCACGTTGCCCAGATAGACATGCTCTACGCCCATGCTCCGAGCAACGTCCCGAGCCTTCAGCAGCCGGTCCACAGGGGTACGGATGCTGTTGCTCATTTTGTAATCGGGGTGGAACCTGACGAAGTGCAGCGGCACATTCGGGCCCAGCTCATCCAATACCCACTGGCTGATTTTCCGGGCCGTTTCCTCGTCGTCGCTGATGTCGGTCACCATCAAGGTGCTGACCTCGACATATTTGCCGGCGTCGTAGACCTTCTTGATACCCGCCAGGACTGGCTCTACCCAGCCGGTGGTAACCTTGCGGTAGTATTCCGGGGAAATGGATTTCAGCGAAATCGAGAATATATCGATGACCGGCAGTAATTCATCAATGGCTTCTTCACTGATAAAGAACGCCGATTTATACAGGTTGATCAGGCCCGCTTCCTTGGCCAGTTTTGCCGTGTCGAGGATGAACTCATGCCAGACAACGGGGTCGTTATACGTCCAGGAAATGACGCGTATTCCGTGCTTGAGTGCGGTTTCCACAACTTGTTCAGGGGTGTAGTAGTAAACGTCTTTGTCGGTGACGTACTTGGCTTGCGAGGTCTTCCAGTTGTGGCAATAACCGCAGTTGAGCATGCAGCCGATATTGCCCAGGGACAGGATCCTCTCTCCAGGGGCAAAGTGGAAAACGGCTTCGGTCTCGATCGTTTCTTCCGTGCTGTGAACGCCTTTGCCGTAGTTCAATGTAACGAGTCTGCCGCCTCGGTTTCCGCGCACTTTGCAAAAACCTACCTTACCCTCCTGTATGACACAGTTTCGCGGGGAAAGATGACACTTGACGACGCCCCCAGGGAGTATTTCTTCCAGTTTTGCCGGGCTGCTTTCCAAGGTCCAGTTTTTATTTTTTGTAGTGTCCATCTTTCTCACTCCTCATCACGGAAGTTGCTATCAGTATCATCGATTGAAAAAAATCGAGGCGAAACAATCCCGCTGCCACGGATGGCAACTATCTTTATGGGTATTAGTAGGCGGATGAAGCGCGAATCAATCCATAGTTCTTGAGAGAAAAGCGCTTGGCATTCATGTT
The DNA here is from genome assembly GCF_965119365.1 of Pseudomonas medicaginis. Lineage (NCBI taxonomy): Bacteria > Pseudomonadati > Pseudomonadota > Gammaproteobacteria > Pseudomonadales > Pseudomonadaceae > Pseudomonas > Pseudomonas medicaginis. Next base: position 5,510,062 of record NZ_OZ221631.1, on the reverse strand, counting down.
CATGAAGGGTTGAATAAGTGGGCCGATCACTAGGAGGAATGCAATCGTTCCCACGCCGAACGGGCCGCCTAAAAGCCATCCACCCGAAAAGATGCCGATTTCAATGATCATTTTGGCTTTGGTGAATGACCAGCCCCACTTGGAGACCATGGTCAGTACCACGAGGTCCATGATTCTGATTCCAATACCGCTCATGATGATCAGTGCGGAGGAGTAGGCACATAACATCAGCCCCGTCGCCAATAACATGTACTCATTCATTCTCGCGATCAAATACTCTCCGAGCCCCAACCATGACCAGAGGTCAATCAACAGACCGGTCAGCGTTGTTGTAATAAAGGGACTTATCGGCGGGTATTTTTTGTTCCAGAGCATCCACCATGTCAGGAAGAATAGGGACACGATCGCCGAACAAATGCCCATGCCAAGCATAAGTATTTTATCGATAGAAATGATCAAGACGTCTAATGGGTCGGTACCCAGTTGACTGATGATGAAGCACTTGGCACCCACCGAAAAGAAACCGACACCCGTCAAGTACATCAGGACCTGGTCCTTCTTGAAGCGGCGAAAATTTAGTACTTGCGTGCCAATGTGCTGAGTGAATGAGTATGACTTTTTTCCACACGTTATCTTCTCATCTTCCATGCGAACACCATCCCTGGAGAGAATATTTTTATTATGAGTGCGTCACGCTAAAGAGCAGGGCTATTGATTGCCCTCAGGCTTTCAGGCTGGAAATAGACTAGCGCTCTGCTTTATTTTGGTGCATGCTTTTTTTAATGAAAAACGCGGGCTTTTCATTAAAATTTATACTTTTAACCGGGGAAAATGCACATGGATCGTATAGACGTCAAAATCCTGGGTAAGGTACAGGACTGTGGTCGCATTTCCATCACAGAGCTTTCCAAGCACGCAGGTCTTTCTATTCCTGCCACCAATGACAGGTTGCGCAAACTTGAAGACTCAGGAGTCATCAAGGGCTATCACGCTCAGTTAGATCCAACCAAGTTGGGGTACGGCATATCGGCTGTCGTCGGCATCACCACCCTCAAGCCGGCGAAATCCAAATTAATAGCAACACTCACCGACATACCCGAAGTCGTCGAGTGCCTGCACATCACGGGAAACGACTCCTATCTGATCCGGATCTACGCCAGATCCATGGCTGAAATCGAGGACATCATTGCGAAAATCAACGCGTACGGAGAGACGCGTACCAGCATTGTCCTGTCCATTCCTATCGAGAGAAGAAAGCTCGCCCCTTGAGTCAGGGCTGCCTGCCCAGCGGGGCCGGGGAGTGGGGAGTGGTCGAGCTACGAGGCTCTCCCCGGCCATTGGCATCCGGACTAAATCCGGGGAACACCTGCACAAGGGTAGGGATGCTTGCGTGACCAACGAGACATCCATACGAGTAATAGCATCATGGCTGCGGGGCAGAGCGTGACGGCCAGTAAACCGGTGTGCAAATCCGAGTGCGCTGAAATAATCCCTACCAGCCATGGGATCAGACTGCACCCAGCATTACCGGAGGCGGTCAGTACAGAAAACATGGTTGCTCCACCTTGAGGGTACGCATCTGCAGTAATGGCAAGCATTGTTGGCCATAGGCAACTGCCTGAGAACCCTGCGGCGATGGCAGCGGTTAACGCCATCGCAGGGCTGGGGGCGAAGCTGATCACAAAAAACAGGAGGACGGTAACGGCACAGCATCCCAGCATCAGTGAAATGGCGGGTATCCGATCTTGCAGCAGGGCGGCGGCAATGCGCCCGAGTGCCATGCCAACGGAAAAACCGGCGAGCACAAAGCCACCCACCTCTTTCGAATAACCCAATCCTTGCTCAGCGAAAGCGGGTAGCCATTGGGACAGTCCCGTTTCCGTTGCCCCACCCAGGAAGATAGCGATCATGCAGGCGATGAAATAAGGCTGCTTGATAAGCGCGGGCATGGATTCACGCTGCACGTGCTCCTGTACCAAGGGCGGTAACGTTAATCGTGTAAACAATAGAAAGGTTGCCAGCGGCGCGATGATCAAACCCAGGGCAACCAGGCGCCAGGAAATATCCCATTTCAACGCGATGCTTGCGATCAACACCGCACTTACAGCCCCGATGCAGAAATACGAATGCAGCCAGTTCATGGCGGCGCTTCGGCGTTCGGGTTGCAAGGCTGCGACAATGGGGCTGAGGATCATATCCAGCACACCTGCACCAAACCCCATTACGGCAACAGCGAGCAGCAGAAAGGTATAAGACGGTGCAAAGGCCACAAGGCCCAAGCCGAATAAAGTGGTCATCAGCCCAGAGAGAATAATCAGCCTGGCGTCCCCTCTGTCTGCCAGTGGTCCAGTGATCAGAATTGCCATTATAAAACTGAGGAACATGACTGCGGGAATTCGCCCAAGTTGTTCCTTTGTCAGCCCGGACGAAGGGCCAAACGCATCACTGAACGTGGTCAGGTAGACCGGTAGAAAGTTGAGTGCCATGGCCAAGCACATCATGGCTGCATAGCAAGCATAAAGCGCATGGCGATTAGGGGTAGGAGGAGAGAGCATTATGTATATGACTCTTGAGATTAGAAACGAGGGGCGCCGTGCTCTTTCCAGCAGCATTCAGTCCATTCGATCTGCGAGAAGTGCGCGGCGAAAGAGGAGTCGCCCGGGCTACTGGCAAAGAATCCGAATTGAACCAGTTCTTCTGCATGAAACATGTGAAACATGCGCATCATGCTGAAATCCGTCCCGTCAACCGAGTTTTCAAGGAGGAAGTCGCTGCCTCTTCGGCTCAAACGGTAGTACATGGTTTGGGTGATACGATCGAAATTGACCATGGACCAGTCCGAAAAACCATTGTTGGTCACGACCGAGAACAGTTGTTGGAAGCCATTGCTCTGATATTCGATGCCGCTTTTCATCCAGTTGTTTTTATCCTGATAGATAAACAGGCCACATTGGTCGAAGTAAGCGCTTGAGGCAAAAGATACTTTTGCTTTCAATGTCCAGTATTGTTCCTTGCTTGCAGACACAATGGCCGGCGCATTGTCATACTCCAGGCCGTAATAGGTACCTCGCCAGAAATCAGTGTCGGGTGTGGTGTGGATAATTATTTCGTGGTCGCTGATGGATGATCGCTCTGGTGCGTTAATCCAGGTCCAGTCTGAAATATTCAGTGTTTTCATGTTTTTTACTGCCCGAAAAACCAATGGCTTATTTCGCTATGCTGGTGAACACATAAGTCCGCCGCGCTCAGGTTCTGCTGCCCTGAATGGGGATTGAGCAAGCCAATACAAAACATGTTGGCGGCCTTTGCCGCCGCCACGCCATGGGTAGAGTCTTCAACCACCACACAGGACGAGGGTGGGACCCCCAGGCGTTTGGCAGCCATGAGAAAAATCTCGGGATCGGGTTTGCTATGTTTAACGTCATCGCCACAAACTATTTCGTTGAAAAAAGACCGTAGCCCAGCGCTACGCAAAATAAGCTCAACGAGTTCTTGAGCAGAGGAAGAGGCGACTGCACAGGGTATTCCTGCTTTTTTTAAAGTGCCGAGAAGTTGTGTCACACCAGGCAGGGGGGGCAGGGGCTCTGCATTCAACGCATCCACCAACCGCTGATGATGCTCCGCTATAAGGCAATCCAGAGACTGTGCAAGCCTGTATTCAGTTTTGATGGCGCTCCACATAAAATGCTGCGTAGTTCCTACAAAGCGCGACAGTTCTGCTTCATCAAGTATCACGCCGTAGCGCGCATAGGAGTCTCTTTCTTGTTTCATATGGACCGGTTCACTATCAACCAGGACGCCATCCATATCAAAAATGAACCCTTGGATAGCCAGCATCAATGCGCACGCTGCTGTTTAGGGGTGCGCTTGAAATGCAAGAAGTTATAATGCGACCGCGCTTCAAATTCATGCAGTTTGAATGACTTTGTCATCTCGATGTCCTGGAATCCCTCACCGTCTATGAGTGTGGTAGTGTCTGAGCCGCCAATGATGATAGGCAATTGCATAAGCATGATTTCGTCGACTAGATCAAGATTGAATACCTGCCAGTTCAGGTGGCCACCCCCTTCGACCATGATGTGATTTATTCCGCGAGCTTCGAGCATCGGGAAGAGCTGTTTGAAGTCGACTCGTGCGGTTCCTGCAAAAAGGACCTCTTTACCATGTGCGCGGATTTGCTCGACCATCTCGTGGTCACGTGCCTCTTCTGTCGTTGCGATGATAGTGTGTTCGGGAGAGCTCAAGATTTTCGCAGAGGCTGGAAAGTTAAGCGATGTCGTAGGAATGATACGCACAGGATTACGACCGGACTCATACCGATTGGTCAATTGAGGGTCGTCTGTGATAATCGTATTACGCCCGACCATTATGGCATCTACTTCGCCGCGAAATTTATGGATAAAGCGCATGTCTTCATCGTCGAAATGCTGAAAAAGCGGTTTGCTGGATGCTTCATTGCCGAGCGTGAGTTTACCGTCAATGGAGACTTGACTAAAAACAGTAACTTTCATAGGGGGTCCATATTGGAATGTTTGTGAAATTTAGCGTGACAGATATTTTGGGTTTGGTGTGAAAACGCTTTTTATCGCGGGTGCAGATGGATCGTTCAATAAGCTATCGAACGCTGCTGAATACGCTTCAAGGGGATAACGATGCGTGACTAGTTTTCCAAGTTCAGGAAGTCTATGGGCCATGCGCAGCGCTTGTGGAAAGTGCTGATTGTACTCGCCGGCAGCAATGATGCTGATGGCATTGACCAGGAAATGCTTTACAGGAAGTGAGTATTTATAGTTTCCGTTAAATCCGAACAGGACAATCCTGCCGCCTCGACAAACCCTATTGGCGGCTGTCTCGAGTTGATTGCCAACGGTGTCTATGACAACATCAAATTGTTCTTGATCATGCCGGCTGGGTTCAAGTTCGTCGGGAGGCACAATATCCAAACCTAACGATCGCCCGAATTCAATTCGAAAGGTATTCAAATCGGTTGCGCATGTCTGGACACCCATGGCACGCAACAGTATTTGTGCAACCAGGCTCATTGGACCCGATCCTAGAAGCAGCACACGCTCTCCCGCTTTAATGGAGGCTTTATCGATATTGTTCAAAATACACGCTACGGGTTCAATCAGGACGGCTGTTTCCCAGCTCATATCGTCTGGGAGGCCGTGTACGAAACGCTCCTGTGTTATGAAGCGCTCTGCAAATGTACCGTGCTCGTTGACGCCAGCGATGTTCAGGCCGGCATTTGAGCCACCTGTACACAGATGGGTTTTAGCTGAATTACAGTGTTCACAGTTGCCGCAATACTCGTTGGGGTCGACAACTACACGCATACCTTTACGCAGGCGTGTTACACCTGGCCCTACGTTGACAACGATGCCGACTGCTTCGTGACCACGAACGATGCCTATTTGCCCCTCTTCACGCCCTGCTAGTACAGCCAGATCTGTTCCGCAAATACCGGACAGTACAATTTCTATCTCTACACCATCAAAGGGGAGCGTTTCGAGATTGTCTTGATCCACCAGGCTTAACTTTTGTGCGCCTACTAAACTGATTGCCTTCATATACCCATCAGCACTCTATTTGATTTTTTCTGAAGCATCCAAGTAGAGGGTTTGCTCCTGCTGTATCTGGAACGGTCTGCGGAGGTTGAGCCCGTTTCACCAGATCGGCATTATGCAAGGGTGACAGAGTTGGCTTCAGTCAAAAAAGAATTACGGATGAATACATGATGATTCATGTTGTTTCAGTCGGACGTCCCATGCGTAGTAAATGTTGGCTGTGTGTTGTTTTTTTAAGTTGGCAGTGCGCGAATATTATTATTTAGACACAAGTTGAGAAGGCAAGAGATCAATGGGTGTGAAAAGCCGTTTCAGCCCTCAAGGCTGTGCACCAGGTTTTCAATCGCTTCCAGAGCCGCCTCATCCGGAGGTGGTGGTGTAGGGTTTGCGCTGCGCATCTGGTACGCAAGCCGGTACTCACTGGGGGTGCAACTGGCGTATTGCTTGAAGGCGCGAGCGAAGTAGGACGGGTCCTTGAAGCCTGCCTCGTAGCCGATGCTGGTGATGGGCATCTGGCTGTTATCGAGCAGTTCCTTGGCAAAGCTCATGCGTTTGTTCAGCACGTAGTCGGTGAAGCCGAGCCCGTTGGCTTCCTTGAACACCCGGCTGAAGCGAAATGTGGTCATGCCGCAGCGCTTGGCCAGATCGCGTTGATCGATGCTTTCGCGAAAATGCTGGTCGATGTACAGCATGATGTGGCTGAGGGCCTGGTGCTTCTGGTGCCCGGAGGTCAGGCGAATGCTGTCCGGCAGGGTCGGGGAGTGGTCGATCTGCGAGGTCTTTCCCCGGCCATTGGCATTGCGGCGCAGCTCGCACAGTTGCGTCACGGCCGTGAGGTAGCGTTTTCGCTCGACGGCTGACAAGGGCAGCACCATGTATTCCCAGACGCTGGAGCGCATGGCCCACACCGCCAGTTCTTCGGAGTGCTGCACGGTGAACATGGTGATGGGGATGGTCGGAACGGTTCGCTTGATCTCCAGCAGGCGCCGCAAGCCTGGTGTGTCCGGGCGATCGAAGTGGATGCAGATCATGTCGACCTGTTCCCCGCTGGGCAGCATGGCATTTTTTGCCAGCGTGCAGTCGCACGTGTCCTGAAACTGGGAGGCGAGTTCCTTGGTGGACCGATCGTGAGTCAGATCGAACCATAACAGCTTTGGTTTTTCAGTCAGACTTGGCGCCATAGGACGACTACCCAGAGGTTCTTCCTGCCCTTTAGCTAGCAGTATTGTCACTGTGCTATCACTTCGCCGAATAAATTTTTATAAAAGTCCGCTGCTTTAGCGCCACCCCTCGTCATGGGGCGCCCGTTCGTGCGGTCGCGGGGCTGGGTTTTCCGTCCCGGGGCCTCCCCATCCGGCGCAAAAAAATCCTAGCGATGTGCAAAATCCTCCTAACGGCAACGACCACCTGCTGACTAGGGTTGCATCAGGCAGTTCGCAATGTACTGCCCCTGATAAACAACCCGATGAGGTGTGCGAAATGACTCTTCAAACAATCAAGGCTTCGGTGCTGAAGTTCGCCAAAGATGAAGATGGCCTGACCATCGTGGAATACGCCGTGGCCGGTGGGTTGATCACCGTATTGGTGGCCGCGGCGTTTGTGCTTCTGGGCGGGGCCGTGAATACCAAGATCCGTGCACTGTGCCAGGCAGTCAACGGCAACGTGGCCTGCACGTAAGCAAGCACATGCCTGGGGACACGGTAACTATCAAGGAATAACGCTTGCGACTCTTTTGCAGTGAGTACAACGAATCAATCAAATGGACTTCGCGCTGTCCCCTCCAACCAAGTTCATAACAGTACTTCTTCCGCGCGTGAGGTTCATGAAATGACTCTCCAGACAATAAAAACTTCGATCAGCAAGTTCGCCAAAGATGAAGACGGCCTGACCATCGTTGAATACGCGGTGGCGGGTGGCTTGATCACGGTGTTGGTAGCGGCGGCATTCGTCCTTCTGGGCGGCGCCGTGGACACCAAGATCCGGGCGCTGTGCCAAGTCGTCAATAGCAACGTCGCCTGCTAACGAAAATCACCCTAAGGAGACGCATCATGTCCATGGAACTGCTGGTGTCGACGGTACTGCTGCTAGGACTGCTGGGTGTGGCGGTGGTGAGCGATCTGCGTCGCCACCGCATCCCCAATACGCTGGTCCTGTTGGGCCTTGCCTTGGGGTTGGCCGGCCAGGTTTATACCGGTGGGATCGGTGGCCTGGGTGACAGCCTGTTGGGCATGCTGATCTGTTTCGGGTTGTTCCTGCCCATGTATGCGGTCGGTGGCATGGCCGCCGGTGACGTTAAGCTGATGACCATGGTCGGCAGCTTCCTGCCTTTTCATTACGCACTGTGGGCGGCCCTGTTCAGCCTGATCGCCGGCGGTGTATGCGGTTTCCTGATCGTCCTGGCCCGCGGCCAACTGCTCCAGACCCTGGGACGCTACTGGTTGATTGTGCGAGCCCAGTCCTATCTGGCGCCGACTTCCGATGAAGTGGCCGGCAAACCCTTTCCTTATTCGATCGCGATCCTGATCGGCACCTTGAACAGCGTCTACTGGCAATTGGTTGCCGGCGGCTGGGGAGTCTAGTCATGCACGTCATCAATGATAGCGATGCCTATCCCAGCGAACGGGAAGCGGTCCAACGCCTGGCGCCACAACCCTGCACCATTCGCGACACCGGCCTGACCGACAGCTTTCTCGGTGAATTGGTGTGCAAGCATCTGCACGATGGCGGCGTGCTGGACATGTCGCGGCTGGTGGAGCGCCTGGCCCTGACCGGCGCGGTGCTGGAGGAAGTGCTGGCGTTCCTGCGCAAGGACGGTCGCGTCGAAGTGCTGGGCCAGTTGGGGCAGACCGGCGTGCAGACGCTGCGCTATGGCCTGACCGAGCGCGGCCGCAGTTCGGCCCGTGATGCCCTGGCCCGCAGTGGCTATATCGGCGCGGCGCCGTTCCCGGTGAGCACGTATCGCTCGCTGATCAAGATCCAGACCATCCATCACGGTCGCATTACCGCCAAGGACATGAACCAGGCCTTGGCCGGCCTGGTGCTGAGCCAGGGCATGCTCGACCAGTTGGGCGTGGCCTTGAATTCCGGACGGGCAATCATGATCTACGGCCCGGCAGGCACCGGCAAGACCTACGTCAGCAGCCGGCTGATCCGGTTGTTTGCCGAAGCCATCTGGGTGCCCCACGCGATTGTCATCAACGAGTCGGTGATCGAGATCTACGACCCGCAGGTGCACCAGCGCCTGGACGATAATGGCCAATCCAACAGCCTGATGCTCAACGAAGGCATTGATCGTCGACTGCTGTGCTGCAAACGCCCGATCGTCATCACTGGCGGCGAGCTGAACATGGAGCAGTTGGATGTTCGCTACGACCCGTTCACCCGGCAATACCAGGCGGCGTTGCAGCTCAAGGCCAGCAACGGCCTGTTCATCATCGATGACATGGGCCGCCAGCGCATGGCCCCGGCCGAGTTGCTCAATCGCTGGATCGTGCCCATGGAGGAAAAACGCGACTTCATCAACCTCGGTGGCGGTCGGCATTGCGAACTGCCATTCGACCTGGTGCTGGTGTTTTCCACCAACCTCAATCCCCTCGAACTGGCCGACGAGGCCTTCCTGCGGCGCATTGGCTACAAGGTGCAGTTCGGTTACCTCAAACCCGAGGAATACGAACAGATCTGGCGCCAGGAGTGCGAACGCCTGGGCATCCCGTATGACCCGCTGTTGGTGCGCTATGTCCTGCAGCGACTGTATGCCGGCGAAGGCATGCCGCTGGTGCCTTGCCATCCCCGTGACCTGTTGAACATGGCGCTTGACCGCCAGCGCTACCTGGGCGGTTCCGGACCCCTGTCGCCGCAAGAGCTGGAATGGGCCTGGCACAACTACTTCGTTCAGCTCGACTTCCTTTGATCTGGAGATACCGACATGAGCTCTCGTACGCTTCCCCTGATAGGCGTTTCCCTGGTAATGGGCCTTGGTGCCGCATGGATGGCTGACTCCTGGCTGAGCGCACGACTCAACGCGACCCCTGATGATCATTTGCGAAGCGTGGTGGTCGCCACGGTGGAAATCCCCTTCGGGCAAATGGTCGAGGCCCAGCAGGTCACGACCGTGCGCATGCCCATGGACACGATCCCGGACGACGCCTTCGATTCCAGCGAGCAGGCCGTGGGCAAGATCGCCACCTTCGACATCCTGCGCGGCGACATCGTGCGGGGCGCGCGGCTGAGTGAGCACCTGGGTGGCAGCACCCTGGCTTCGCTGATCGCACCGGACAAACGCGCCATTTCGGTACGTGTGGATGATGTGGTCGGCGTGGGTGGCTTCCTCTTGCCGGGCAACCGGGTCGATGTCTTGGCGACCAAGACCACCAGTGCCGGCAGCAATAGCGCGACGTCCCGGACCCTCCTGGAAAACCTGCGGGTGCTGGCCGTGGACCAGACGGCGGGCACCGACAAGACCCAACCGGTGGTGGTGCGGGCCGTGACCCTGGAAATGTCCGCCACCGAAGCGGAATTGCTGGTCACTGCACAGACCGAGGGCAAGTTGCAATTGGCCTTGCGCAACCCCTTGAACCTGGAGAAGAAGGCTGTGGCCGTTGCGCCGCCAGCCCCTGCGCCGGTCATGGCGGTGGCGGCAGCCCCAGTGCCAAAACCTGTGGTGCAGCGCAGTGCCAAGCCGCAAGGCGGGGCGATCACGTTGATCCGTGGGATTGAAAGCAGCGTGATCAATGTCCGCTGAGTGACACCTCCATGCCAGGCCCTTGCGGCCCTGGCCATGCCGATCCTCAAACGTTGTATGAGGGCTCGATGATGAATGCCAATATCCGGCGCCAGGGAGGGGCGGTGAGTGTACTGATGGTGATCGCCCTGGTGGCGATTTCCATGATGGCGGCGTTGGCCCTCGATGGCGGGCACATGCTGCTGAACAAGACGCGCCTGCAAAATGCGGTGGATGCCGCGGCCCTGGGTGGCGCCAAGACCCTGAGCCAGGTGAGTGGCAGCATCAACATGGCCAGCACCACCCGTGCGGCGGCCCTGGACACGCTCAACAGAAACGCCAACGCCGCCGGCAACACCGAACTGGCGACCGCCGTCGCCGGCAACCCAGGTGCGTTTGCCGTGGTGGAATTGTCCAGCAGTGTCTACGGCCCGTTCTCCTATCCAGGGCCTTCCGATGCCAAATACGTACGAGTGTCGGTGTCCAGCTATCAGTTGAGCGGGTTCTTCTGGAGTTTCGTGCAAACGATGGGCAGTGCCGGCTTGGGCGCCAAGCGCGTGGCGGCGATTGCAACCGCAGGTCCCAGCCCCACTTCTCCTTGTGACATGGCGCCCCTGATGGTCTGCGGCGACCCTGCTCAATACGACCCTGGCGCCGGCAACTTCTGGAGCTATCGCTTTGGCGACCTGGTGGTCTTGAAGACAGCGGCGGGGAATACCTCGCCGATCGGGCCGGGCAACTTCCAACTGCTTGATTTCGGCTCGGGCGGCAGTTCGGTCCGTGAGGATCTGGCGGGTGGCGGCGCGGTCTGCCGCACGGTGGGGGACAATGTCCAGACTTCGCCGGGTAACACCGTCGGTCCCGCGTCCCAGGGTTTGAACACACGCTTTGGCATCTACAACGGTCCGGTCAGCGCATCCGACTATCCGCCGGACCTGGTGACGACTTCGAGCTCACCGGCGATGACTTACAACGACACGCTCGCGCGGCCGCAATACAAAGGGCAGCCCGTCACCTCCAATGGTGGCGATCTCTCGGCGGGCGGCGAGGCGATACAGGACTACAACGACTGGCGGACCCAGGTCGCCGCCTGTGTGGCGGGAAGCGGCAGTGGCTGCCAAAGCAACGGGGTCTTCGAGCGCCGGATGCTGAAAATCGTGATCGGCAACTGCACCGGCAAACAAGGGGGCTCGACTTCGATTCCTGTGCTGGGGTTCGGCTGCTATTTCGTCGTGCAGCCCATGAACGGCGGTGGTACCCAGGCGCAGATATTCGGCCAGTTCGTCCATGAATGCGAGGGTGACAACGTCCCCGGCCCGACGCCCTACAACGACGCCGGCCCGCAGATCATCCAGCTCTACAAAACCTATCTCGACAGCAGCGGCACTCCGAGCACCGACTCGTAGGAGGCGTCATGAGACTTGCCCGATTCAAGCCACCGCAAGCCCAGCAAGGCGTGGCGCTGGTGGAGTTCACTCTGGTGCTGCCGTTGCTGCTGTTGTTGCTGCTGGCCTTCGGCGAGTTCGGTCGCATGCTCTACCAGTACAACGTGCTGTTGCAGGCCAGTCGCGATGCCGACCGCTTCGTCGCCAGCCAGGCGTGGAACTCCACCCTCGGCGCCGTCGCCTTGGGTAGCACGCTCCTGACCCAAACGAAGAACGTTGCGGTGTATGGCGTGCCCAGCGCTACCGGAACCGCCGTGGTGTCCGGGTTGACCACGGCTAACGTGCAGGTCGCCGCCGTGGGCGTCGATCATGTGCGCGTCACCATTACCTACACCTTCTGCCCGGTGATTGGTGCGGGCAGCTGCAATGGATCGATCCCCGGTTTTTTTGGCAACGCCATTCCGCTGGGCATCCAGTTGGTGGCGACCACTGTCATGAGGGCGCTCTGATGAACAATAAGCACATGCGCGGCACTTACGTCGTGGAGTTCGCCTTCGTTGGGCTGTTGGTGTTTACCCTGCTGTTCGGTGTGGTGGAGATGGGCCGGTTGTATTTCACCGTCAACGCCCTGGATGAAGCCGCGCGGCGCGGTGCGCGGCTGGCCGCGGTGTGCAATATCAGCGACCCGGTGGTGTTGCGTCGAGCCATCTTCAACGCGGCGACGGATTCAGGCTCCAGTCAACTGATCAGTAACCTGACGACCTCGAACCTGGCGTTGACCTACCTGGACGTCAACGGTGCCGTGGTGGCAAACCCCGCCGACACGTCCGGCGTCACAGGATTTCGTGCCATCCGCTACGTCCAGTTGAGCGTACAGAACTTCGTGTTCAACCTGTTCATTCCCGGACTGGGCGTGCCCATTACCTTGCCCGCCTTCAGGGCAACCTTGCCACGCGAAAGCCTTGGGCGTCATACCGATTCAGGGGAGATCACACCATGCTGAATACTCGGGAAACTCCGCTTGTGAGCACCACCGGCAAGGCCGGGCTGCGGCTGCTGATCAGCAGCCGCGACGCCACATCGCTGCGCGATTTGCAATGTGTCTGCCAGCGCATGCCCGGCCTTGAGGTGAGCACGCGCCTGGTGAGCAACGGGCACGTCGATCCACTCTATGGTCTGGACCGCATGCCCGACCTGCTGTTGCTGCGCGTCAGCCACCTGTGGCGCGAAGAATTGTCAGCCTTGCTGCAACGTCCGGCCCATGAACGCCCCCCCATGTTGGTGTGCGGTCTGCTGAGTGAGCAGGAGAGCATGCGCCTGGCCATGCAGGCCGGTGCTCGCGACGTGCTGCCCGAACCCATTGCAGATACCGAATTGGTGGCGGCGTTGAATCGCCTGGTCGCGGATGTGCGCCTGGGCAGTGGCAACGAAGGCAAGCTGGTTGCCGTGATCAGCGCCAAGGGCGGCTCCGGTGGAACCCTGGTGGCATGCAACCTGGCCCAGCAGCTCAGCGCCCGGGCAGGCAATACCTTGCTGCTGGACATGGACCTGCAATTTGGCAGCGTGACCCATTACCTGGACGTGGCGCAGTCCCACAGCCATCTGGAAGTGCTGCAGCAGATCGATGACATGGACAGCGTCGCGCTGCGGGGTTTTTGCAGCCACTTCAGCCCGACCCTGCATGTACTGGGTGGCCGGGCTGGCGAATTGTGCCTGCCCCAGGACGCCCAACCGGAACAGCTTGACGCCCTGCTGCAACTTGCCCGCGCCAGTTATGACTGGGTGGTGGTGGACCTGCCGCGGCAGATCGATCACCTCACCGGCTCGGTGCTGGAGCAGGTGGACCGGGTGTACGTGGTGGTGCAGCAGAGCGTCAGCCACCTGCGCGATGCCAGCGCCCTGGTGCGGATCCTGCGTGAAGACCTGGGCGTGCGCGGGGATCAGTTGCAGATCGTGGTCAACCGCTATGACAAATCCGCCGCCGTCAGCCTCAAGGACATCGGCGAGGCCCTGCGTTGCACGAACCTGTCGAAATTGCCCAATGACTTCAACCTGGTCAGCCAGAGTCAGAACACTGGTGTGCCGTTGGGGCTGCATGCGCCGAAGGCGGCTATTACCGCCGCCCTGCGCGATTTGACCGAAGACCTGGTCGGTCACCAGATGGCCACCGACAAGGGCCTGCTTAAACGTGCCTTCAACCGTTTTTTCGGGGGATGACCCATGATCAGCGACTTTCGTAACCGCTTGCGCAAACAGCCCGCCAAACCTGGCGCTTCAGTGGGCTCCCAGCCCGGCGCCGGCCTGCCTGACCCGACAGACGCCTTGATGGCCTGGGAGCAGGCCATCCCGGACGTGCTGTATGAGACCCGCAGCCAGGTCACGCCGGTGGAGGCCGAGTGGCGGGAAAAGATCTACCAGCAACTGCTCAAGGTCATGGACCTGTCGTTGCTCGATGCCCTTGAACAAGTCGAGGCCGCGCGGCAGATCCGCGATATCTGCCAGCGTCTGCTCGAGGAACATTCGGCACCGGTGAGTACCGTCAGCCGGCAGTTGATCATCAAGCAGATCACCGATGAAGTGCTCGGCCTCGGGCCACTGGAACCGCTGTTGGCCGACCATAGCGTATCGGACATCCTGGTCAACGGGTTTGCCTCGGTTTATGTCGAGCGCTTCGGCAAGTTGCAACGCACCGACGTGCGTTTTCGCGACGACCAGCATTTGCTGAACATCATCGACCGCATCGTTTCCAGCCTGGGTCGCCGTATCGACGAGTCCTCGCCCTTGGTGGACGCCCGGCTCAAGGACGGTTCGCGGGTCAACGCGATCATTCCACCGCTGGCTATCGACGGTCCGAGCATGTCGATCCGGCGTTTCGCCGTGGACCTGCTCAACACCGAGAGCCTGATCCAGGTCGGCACCATGACCCCGGCCATTGCCTTGCTGCTCAAGGCCATCGTTCGCGGGCGCCTGAACGTGCTGATCTCCGGCGGGACCGGCAGCGGCAAGACCACCATGCTCAACGTGCTGTCGAGTTTCATTCCCCATAACGAACGCATCGTCACCATTGAGGATTCGGCCGAGTTGCAACTGCAGCAACCTCACGTGGTACGCCTGGAAACCCGGCCGTCGAACATCGAGGGGCGCGGCGAGGTGAGCCAGCGGGAGTTGGTGCGCAACAGCCTGCGGATGCGTCCGGACCGCATTGTCATTGGCGAGGTGCGTGGCGCCGAGGCGATGGACATGCTCACGGCGATGAACACCGGCCACGACGGTTCGCTGACCACCATTCACGCCAACACGGCACGGGATGCGTTGGGGCGAGTCGAGAACATGGTGTCGATGACCGGGGCGACGTTTCCGATCAAGGCCATGCGTCAACAAATTGCCTCGGCCATCGATGTGGTGATCCAACTGGAGCGTCAAGAAGACGGCAAGCGGCGTGTGGTGAGCATGCAAGAGATCAACGGGATGGAAGGGGAGGTCATCACCATGACCGAAATTTTCTCCTTCGTGCGCCAGGGCATGGGTGAACATGGCGAGGTGCTTGGGGAATATCGGCCCAGTGGCATGATCCCGGCGTTCCGCGATGTGTTGGCCAAGCGCGGCATCGAGTTGCCGCTGACCTTGTTTCGCCCTGAGTGGATGGAGGGCCGGACATCATGAACAGTATCCCCAGTGAATTCATCCTGATGTTCCTTGGCATGGTATTCATCGCCGTGTTCTTGTTGTCCCAGGGCGTGGTGGTGCCGGTGTTCGGCGAGGCCGGCAAAATGCGCAAGCGCATTCGCGGGCGCCTGCATGTGCTGGAGAAGGCCAACCACTTACCCAACATGCAGACCGTGCTTCGGCAGAAGTACCTGACTCGCCTCTCACCCCTGGAAGCCCGGTTGGAGCAGTTGCCGTTCATGGCCAACCTGACGCAATTGATCGAGCAGTCCGGTCATGAATACCGGGCCTATCGGGTCATGTTGCTGGGGCTGGTCCTGGGGGTGGCGGCCGGTGCCCTGGTGTTGATGGTCTCGCCCGTCTGGTGGATGGCGCTGCTGACGGCCTTTGCAGTGACCTGGGTGCCGGTATTGAAAATCCTGCGTGACCGCAACAAGCGTTTCGCCGCGTTCGAGGAAGGTTTGCCGGATGCGCTGGACGCCATGTGCCGGGCCTTGCGCGCCGGGCACCCGTTCAACGAAACCCTGCGCCTGGTCGCCGAGGAGCACAAGGGACCGGTCGCCCAGGAATTCGGCATGACCTTTTCCGACATCAACTATGGCAACGACGTGCGCCGGGCCATGCTCGGCCTGCTGGAGCGGATGCCGAGCATGACGGTGATGATGCTGGTGACTTCGATCCTCATCCACCGCGAGACCGGCGGCAACCTGACCGAAGTGCTGGAGCGCTTGAGTCGGTTGATACGCGGGCGTTTCCGGTTCCAGCGCAAGATCAAGACGTTGTCGGCGGAAGGGCGCATGTCGGCCTGGGTGCTGGTGGCGATCCCGTTCGTGCTGGCGATCGCCATCGTGCTCACCAGCCCCAGCTACATGCCGGTGCTGATCAATGACCCTATAGGGCACAAGCTGATCATCGGCGCGTTCTGCGCCATGTTGATCGGGATTTTCTGGATAAGGAAGATCATCCGGATCCAGGTTTAAGCGCTGTTGCGCCGAGAGGTTTCAGTCATGGACTTTTTGCTCGGATTATTGAGTCGGTTTACCGGCAACGAAGAGCTGGCACGCCTGTTGTTCGTCACCGTGGTCGGCGTCAGTACGGTGCTGGCGGTCGTCGCGCTCATGCTATTGATGTTGGGCTTGCAGGATCCGGTGCAGCGGCGCTTGGCGCTGATCAAGCGCGGTTACGCTGGCAACACTGTGGGGCAGGGGGCGCCCAGTAACCTGCAGCTCTTGCTGGAACGGGTCGGCCAGCGCTTTGCCTCCACCGACCAGGCCCACACGTCCGCCACCCAGACCTTGCTGACCCATGCCGGTTACCGCTCTGCCTCGGCGGTGCAGATGTATTGGGCGGTGCGCCTGATGTTGCCGCTGCTGCTGGTCGGCGTTGCGTTGTTGCTGCTGCCGATGGTCAAGGTTTCAGTGGCCATTGGTCTGCTGGCGATCACCCTCATCGCGGGAATCGGTTGGTTGCTGCCGGCGATCTACGTCGGTAAACGCAAGCAGGCGCGCCAAGGCCGGCTGCGCGCCGCGTTCCCGGATGCGCTGGACCTGATGGTGGTTTGCGTCGAATCGGGCCTGGCCCTGCCCACGACGATCGAGCGGGTGGCTGAAGAGATGTCGGTCAGCCAGGTTGAACTGGCCGAGGAACTGGCGCTGGTCAATGCGCAGATCCGCGCGGGCATCACCAGCACCGAGGCCCTCAAGCAACTGGCCGTGCGCACCGGTCTGGAGGATATCCAGGGCCTGGTCAGCCTGTTGGCGCAAAGTATCCGCTTCGGCACCAGCGTGGCCGATACCCTGCGGATCTACGCCGATGAGTTTCGCGACCGGCGTACCCAGGCTGCGGAAGAAATGGGGGCCAAGATTGGCACCAAGCTGATCTTCCCGTTGATCTTCTGCCTGTGGCCGAGCTTTTTCCTGGTTGCCATTGGTCCGGCCATGATTGGTGTGTTCAGGGCCTTCGGGAATATGTAGATTCCCCGTGCCCTGCCGCAAGTCCAATGTGGGAGCGAGCCTGCTCGCGATAGTGGTTTGACAGTCAATGACGGTGTTGAATGTCAGTCCGCCATCGCGAGCAAGCTCGCTCCCACAAATGATCCTGGGTGTTCATGAGTCTTGTGTTCAGCACAGTCCCATTGTGGGAGCTTGCTCGCGATAGCGGTGTGTCAGTCGATGAAGGTGTTGGCTGTCAGCCCGCCTTCGCGAGCAAGCCCGCTCCCACAAGTGATCCTGGGTGTTCATGAGTCTTGTGTTCAGCACAGTCCCATTGTGGGAGCGAGCTTGCTCGCGATAGCGGTGGGTCAGTCGATGAAGGTGTTGGCTGTCAGTCCGCCTTCGCGAGCAAGCCCGCTCCCACAAATGATCCTGGGTGTTCATGAGTCTTGTGTTCAGCACAGTCCCATTGTGGAGCTTGCTCGCGATAGCGGTGGGGCAGTCAATGAAGGTGTTGGCTGTCAGTCCGCCTTCGCGAGCAAGCTCGCTCCCACAGGTGATCTTGGGTGTCCATGAGTCTTGTGTTCAGCACAGGCCCATTGTGGGAGCGGGCTTGTTCGCGATAGCGGCGTGATAGTCAATGAAGGTGTTGAGTGTGCGACCGACATCGCAAGCAAGCTTGCTCCCCGAGGTTTTTCCGGTGGTCCGCCGACCGTTCAAACCAAAAGACCGCAGCCCTCGGCAGTTTCTACATCGGATCAAATGTAGGCGCTGTCGAGGGCTGCGGTCTTTTCGTTTCCCACGTGTTTCATTTGCTACTGGTGATTTCTCCTGCCGAGTCCTGGTCAAAGAACTCCGGGATCGGGTAATTGAAGCTGTTGAGCCAACGCTGCATGGCCATCTCGCGCTCGGCGGCAGAGGCGGTTTGCAGGGTGGTGGAGGCCACCACGCCGCGAATCTGCAGTTGCATCCAGCTCTCGGTGCCTTTCTGTGCGGCCGAGGAGGGGCCTGGCTCAATGGCCCAGGCGGCGGTGGACAGGCCCACCATGCATACGATCATCAATTGTTTGCTCATCATTTCCTGGACTCCTCGTAACGCTCTACTTGACGGCGCCGGTTGAAGCATCGACAACCTCGGTCAAGCGGTTGGCGGGTGATGTCACTGCCTGAGGGGCCGAGCCCCTGATCTTTTCCGCACGGGCCTGGGCATCTGCCACTTGCCGGGGGCTCAGTTTGGCCATGTCCGCGAGTTCGGCGGCCTGCTTCCAGTTGTCCTGGTAAATCAGCAGGGTCACCATGTTGAGCGCGGCCAGCGTGTCGGACTGCTGGAGCTCCATGGCGGTCATGAACTCGAAACGGGCTTCTGAAATGCGTCGTTGATTGAGGTAGACAACCCCCAGGTCATTGCGGATCTTGCCCTCGGTCGGGGCCATTTTCGCGGCGCGTTCGAGGTATTGCGCAGCGGCCGCATTGTCATGCTTGGCGGCCGCCAATTGACCCAGGCCATGCTCACCGTCAGCGGCCAGGCAAGTGCCCTGCAGGCTTTTGTACAACGGTTCGGCCTCGGTCCGGCCCATCAGGCGCAGCACCCGAGCCTTGCGCAGGCGAACCTGGACCAAGTCCTCGGGCAAGCGTTCGAGGTTCGCCAGGCTGGCGTATAAACGACCCTCGTTGGCCATGTCTTCGGCCATGTTCAAGGCCAGTTCCTGGTCGGCTCCGGGCTTGGCGCAATCGGCCGGCCGTGACGCCACCACGCCGTTGCTGGCACAGCCGGCCAGCATCAAGGTCGCCGTTAATGCGATCACTGTTTTCATGGAATACCCCCTGGCCAGCCGTTGGACATTGGACGTCTTGCACACCGGGCGCCGGCTCATTGGGAAAGCCCGCTGCGGTTGTCGAACTCGCCATGTTCGAGGAAGTACATGCGGTAGAAGTTCGGGTCGTAATTGCGCAGTTGTTCGCCCGGCAAAGTTGGCAGTTGCGCGTCGGCCGCCAACGGTTGGACCAGGTGCGGCGTGACGATCATCAGCAGTTCGCGTTCTTCACGGTTGATGGAGTTGTCACGAAAGAACGCGCCGAGAATCGGCACATCGCCCAACCCAGGAAACTTGTTCACCTGGGAACTGTTGCGGGTGCTGATCAGGCCGCTGATGACAAAACTTTCGCCATCGGCCAGGGCGATGCTGGTATCGGTGCGGCGCACGGTGAGGGCGGGGACCAATGTCCCGGCGATGTTCACTGCGTTGGTGAAGTCCAACTCGCTGACTTCCGGTGCCACCTTCAAGGCGATGCGATTCTTGCCGATGACAGTGGGGGTCAGGGTCAGGCGAATACCAAACTCCTTGTACTCGATGGACACATTGTCGCTGCCGGCACTGGGCACCGGGATCGGTACTTCGCCGCCGGCCAGGAAACTCGCACTCTGCCCGCTGAGGGCCACCAGGCTCGGCCGCGCCAGGGTATAGGCGAAACCGCTGCCTTCCAGGGCATTGATCATCAACAGCGTCTTACCGGTGGCAAACGACAGGTTGAACATGTCGTTGTTGGCCGGCAATGAAGGCCGGATGACACCGCCGATGGTGGGTAACGTCCTCGGCGAGCCGAAGAGGAAATTGCCACGGCTGCCGAAAATCGACGTCGAGGCTTCCTTGAGTTTGGTCCGGCTGACTTCAACGAAACGGATGTCGGTCTGCACCTGGGCGAGCAGCATCGGGTCTTCGGAAGGCATGCTCGCGGCGCCCGTCAGCGCCTCAGTGGCCCGGCCCTTGACGAAGACCATGCTTTGGCGCGGGATCTTCGAGCAGGCCGTCCAGACCATCAGGCTGGTCGCGCCGGGCGCCAGGCCTGTGAGAATGAAAGCATCGCTGCCACTGGGTTGAACATCGGCAATTTTCGGGTCGCCGACGGCCAACTTCGTCACGGGAGCGAGGATGCGCAGTTCGCTCTGGAGCCCTTGGCCGACCTCGAAGGTCGCCGGCAGATTGTCCAGTTGTGAACAGTCTGCCGCCACGGCCTGGGCCGCCTCCAAGCCAAGCCCCATCCAGAACAGGCCATGAATGAAATGTTTTAAAACGGGTGCGGTGCGCTGGGTCATGAAGTGATCCTCGATAAGAGACCATCCCTAGGCTTAACCATTGCCTCGGATCACTTAAGAGGCCCGGGCTGCCCCTTTTCATCTAGCCAGACCGTTCACCGATTCCGGCCCTGTCCTCGCTTCTGTCTGACGGTAGTTCAAGCATGGCAAAGCGCCACGCGTCAGGACAAAAAAATGACTAAAAGCTGACGGGTGGAATAAATCGAGAAAGGTAGCGTCAATAATCCGTCTCTTGTCGCGATTTACAACGGACAAATTCACATGGAAAGGATCAACCGGCCGGCAAAAAGAATCAGCACCACCCCCATGGTCCGCTCGAACCAGTGGCCCATGCGCATGAACACCTCCCGCACCTTGGCGCTGGAAAAAAACAACGCCACGACGACAAACCACAATGCGTTCACCAAGCACATCCAGATTCCATACAGCGCCTGGATTGGCAACGGCGTCGTCGCGCTGATCAACGTGGTGAAAATCGCCAGAAAAAACAGCGTGGCCTTGGGGTTGGTGGCGTTGGTCAGGAAACCGGTGGCAAACGCCTTGAAAGGCGTTTGCCCGGCAGCGACCTCGGCGTTGTCCTGTTGGTTTTCAAGGGAGGATTTGGGTTGGCTGCGCAGCAGGTTGATGCCCAAGTAGAGAATGTACGCGCCGCCCACGACCTTGGCAGCCGTCAGCAACCACGCGGTGGTGTGCATCAGCGCACCGACGCCGAGCAAGGTATAGAGGACATGCACTGAGATGCCGGCACCTATGCCCAGGGCGGTACAGATCCCGACCCAGCGGCCAAAGCGAACGCTCTGGCGAATCGTCACGGCGAAATCCGGACCGGGCGCAACCACCGCCAGAAAGTGAAGGGTGGCCAGGGCCAGGAATTCGCCAAGGTAGTTGGATAGCATTTCAACTCCAAAAGGTCAGGGGCGAGGAGTCGCCGCGATAACCGACAAAAAACGAAAGGCTCAGGCGTGGAGCGGCCACACCGGGGCTGACCGAATGCATGCATCGCGAGTTGAACATGATGAAGTCACCCGGTTGCGGTCGGACTTCCAAGGTCGGACGGCCCAGTAGGGCCGGATCGATGCCGTAGCTGTCGCCGCGCATTTCATCGAACAGGCCTGGCGAGACGTGCTTGTCCCACATTTGCAGTGCGCCACCTTCAGAGGGCATGTTGAGGTAGATGTTGCAGGCGAGCTGGGCTTGCAGGCTGTGGGCGTGAAAACTGTCGGGGGCGTCCTTGGCGAAAATATCGTGATGGGCCAGGAAGCACACGCCGGGTTTCACCACACGAGACAGGCCTACGTACATCTTTCGGCCATAAAGGCTTTCCAGGTGCGCCCCTGCCGGCCAGGTTTCGTCGAGCATGCAGCGCAAGGTGTCCACCGGCGAGGAATACGGGGCGCAGCGGTTGCGCAGCTCGCCGATGTTGCGACCGGCCTGGCGGAAGTAGTCCTCGATCAGTGGTGGCTGATTCTCGGCCTCGTAGAAGGCCATGCCGATGCGCCCGATGCTGGGGGCGTTGATATAGCCTTCGAAACCGGGGGCCAGGATCTTGTTGCCAATTTCAATGGCCAACGCTTGCGGCAGGAAATTTTTCAAGCGCACGGCGAGCACTTCGCCATCTACCAGTTTCTTGATACACCACTGATCGAGGTGCTCGACATCAAGCATCATGAGACAGGTCCGTCTGAGTGAGGGGATGGGCCTGCGAGCAATTCCTGGCCGCAAGGCGGGTGGATATCAGGCCACGTGGTAATGCACCGACAACGTTCCTTTCTTTTGCGATAGCGAGGCGATGGTGACCGCTCCCAGTTCTTGCAGCCGCCGTACATGGGTGCCGCCGCAGCCATAGGCCGTCAGCTCACCGAAGCCGACTTCCCGAGTGCCTTGGCGAAGCGCGATCAGGCGCGGCAGGTCCTCGGCGATCCATGCATCGATGCCTTTCTGGATGATGGCTGCGTCCAGCTCCTCAGGATGTTCCCCAGGCTGGAACTGCACGCGGCTTTCGCCGGGCCAGTGATGGGCCTTGATCGGTTTCCAGCCACGGCTTTCGGCGAAATGGCCGATCAAATGCCCGGCCGAATGCAGGCGAGAATTCAGCAATCGCCGTTGTTCATCCACGCGGATCGCGACCATGCCTGGGGCCACTGGGCGGTCGACGTAATGAATGATCTGTTGCCCGTCCTGGACGACGCGCACGACCTGGCTGTCGCCGATCCATCCGGTGTCGCAGGGCTGACCGCCGCCCTGGGGATGGAACAGGGTGGCGCGCAGGATCACGGCAAATTCATTTTCCCGAGGGCTGCAATCCAGGACTTCCACGCTGGCCTTGAGGTCATCGCTATGAAAAAAGAGGCGAAGCGTCATGACCCTACCCACATCAGAAATTGTGACGGGATTATAGGTAGGGCGTAAAAGAGTGATAATCCGTTCAAATCTCAAAGGACTGTTGCGCCATGAGCACAAATCTACCGTTGCCGTTGCTTGCCGAAATGGCCATTTTCGTCAAGGTTGTGGAGACCGGTAGCTTCTCCGAAGCGGCCCGTCAGTCAGGTTCATCGCCGTCGGCCATCAGCCGCAGCATTTCTCGCCTGGAGAAAGCCCTGGCGACTCGATTGCTGCAGCGCACCACCCGCAAGTTGCGGTTGAGCGATGGCGGGGAGGAAGTGTTCAAGCGCTGCCAGGAGATGGTCGCCGCCGCTCGGTCGGTGATGGAGGTCAGCGGCCAGTTCACTCAGGAGGCCGAGGGGCGTATTCGCGTCAGCGTGCCCAAGGCGGTGGGGCGTTTCGTGATTCATCCGCACATGCCCGAATTTTTGCGTCGTTATCCCAAGGTCGATGTGGAGCTGTTCCTGGAGGATCGCCAGGTCGACCTGATCGACGACCATGTCGACCTGGCGATCCGGATTACCGATCAACCGTCGGCCGGGCTGGTGGGGCGTCAGTTGCTGACCATTGACCACTTGCTCTGCGCCACGCCGCAATACCTGGCGGAACACGGTATACCCAGGCATCCCCACGATTTGCAGGAGCACAGCTGCATTTACCTGGGGGAAACCCCGAATGATGCGCGCTGGAAATTCAAGAAAGGCACCAAGTCTGTCACCGTCGGCGTACGCGGACGCTACGCGGCCAATCACACGGGGGTGCGGTTGGGGGCGGTGTTGCAGCACATCGGTATCGGCAGCCTGCCGTATTTCACCGCCCGTCATGCCTTGGAGCAGGGCCTGATCGTGCAGGTGTTGGCAGACTGGACGTTCCTGGCTTCCTATCACGGTGGCTTGTGGTTGTTGCACTCACCGACCCGTTACCTGCCGCCGAAGCTGCGGGTGTTCATTGACTATCTGGTGGAGTGCCTGGCGAAGGAGCCGACGTTGAACAAGGTGGGTGGAGCGGGGCGCTCCGGCAAGGTTGCGGCGCACTATGAGTTGCCGGAGAGTGACGGGTTGTTCTGACGGGCCCCATCGCGAGCAGGCCCGTCCGGCCATGCACCTCGGCAAGAAAAAAAAAGCCCGCCGGGGTTAACCGTGCGGGCCTTTGCATCGCGGTCGCTATCAGTGCTTGCTGTCCTGGTCCGACATTGCCAGCAATTGCTTTTCCTGGTTCCAGTCGAAAGGTTCGTCGTTCTGTTCGGCTTCGAAACGGCGTTCCTCCAGGGCCTGGTACAGGGCGATTTCTTCGTCGGGCATGTAGTGCAGGCAGTCACCGGCGAAGTACCAGAGCAGGTCGCGAGGCACCAGGTGGGCGATTTGTGGATAACGAACGATCACCTGGCACAGGAGGTCCTGGCCCAGGTATTGGCTTTCGATCGGGTCGACGGGCAGTTGCGCGCGCAACTCGTCGAAGCGCTCCAGGAACAAGGCGTGGCTTTCTTCGGGCACCTGTTCGGCCTCACCCACGGCGACCAGGATGCTGCGCAAATGGTCAAGCAAGACAAGGTGATCGGCAACGATATTGGACACGAGATAAGTCCTCAAGAGCAAAACGGGCGCAGGAGTATAAAGCCCTTGCGCCCGCTTTTACAGGTGACGAGCGTAGCGGGTCGTCAGGATCAACGGACCTTGTCTTGCGCCAGCGTCAACGCGTCCTTATCGAAATCATCCACGTCGATGACCTTGCGCCGCGCCACCTCGGCCGCACGCAGGGTCTGCGCCTCACCGGCTTGCAATACACCCGCTTCCAAGGCTGCGTCGACGAGAGCTTCGCCAGGCGCCGGGTTGAGCTGACCCTGCTTGAGCGCACCGTGCAGTTTCTTGTGCAGTGGATGGGCGGCGGACAGCAGATCGGCGGCGTGTTGCAAGGCGCCCACCGGATCGTCGTTCGATTGCGGGCGATAGCAGCCCTGCAACAGCTCTTCGAGGGTCGGATCACCCTTGGGCCGGCCGATGACCGCAGCCACCTCGGCGTCGAGCCGGTCGCTCGGCCCCTTGTGACGACGACCGAAGGGGAACACCACCAGGCGCAACAGGACACCCAGCACCCGGTTCGGAAAGTTGCTCAGCAGTTCATCCAGCGCGCGCTCCGACTGGCCGAGGCTCTCCTCCATGGCCCAGGTGAACAGCGGCGTCATGTGGTCCGGCGAATCCAGGTCGTGATAACGCTTGAGCGCGGCGGATGCCAGGTACAGGTTGCTCAAGACGTCGCCCAGACGGGCCGACAAGCGTTCGCGCCGTTTGAGCTCGCCGCCCAGCAGCATCATGCTCAGGTCCGCGAGCAGGGCGAACGCCGCGGCCTGTCGGTTGAGCGCGCGGAAATAGCCCTGGCTCAAGGCATTGCCGGGGACCCGCTCGAAGTGCCCCAGGCCCAGGTTGAGCACCAGGGTGCTGGCGGCGTTGCTGACGGCGAAGCCGATGTGCTTGAGCAACAAGGCATCGAATTCCACCAACGCCTGGTCCTTGTCTTCGCGGGTTGCCAGGGCCATTTCCTTGAGCACGAACGGGTGGCAGCGAAT
The DNA here is from genome assembly GCF_965119365.1 of Pseudomonas medicaginis. Classification (NCBI taxonomy): domain Bacteria; kingdom Pseudomonadati; phylum Pseudomonadota; class Gammaproteobacteria; order Pseudomonadales; family Pseudomonadaceae; genus Pseudomonas; species Pseudomonas medicaginis. The sequence continues at coordinate 5,484,754 of NZ_OZ221631.1, read as the reverse complement.
GGCGCCCTGGCCGAAGATCATCAGGTTGCGCGACAGAATATTCGCGCCTTCGACCGTGATGAAGATCGGCGCACCTTGCCAACTGCGACCCAGGTAATTGTTCGGGCCCATGATGATGCCCTTGCCGCCATGCACGTCCATGGCGTGGCTGATGCACTCGCGACCGCGTTCGGTCAGGTGGTACTTGAGAATGGCCGACAGCACCGAGGGTTTTTCCCCCAGGTCCACCGCGTTGGCGGTCAGCATGCGGGCCGCATCCATCATCCAGGCGTTGCCGCCGATGCGCGCCATGGCTTCCTGGATGCCTTCAAATGCGGACAACGGTACGTTGAACTGCTCGCGCACCTGGGTGTACTGGCCCGTCACCAGGCTGGTGAATTTCGCAGCGCCGGTGCCCACCGCCGGCAGGGAAATCGAGCGCCCGACCGACAGGCAGTTCATCAGCATCATCCAGCCCTTGCCGAGCATGGCCTGGCCGCCGATGAGGAAGTCCAGCGGGATGAACACGTCCTTGCCCCAGTTCGGCCCGTTCATGAACGCGGCGCCGAGGGGCAGGTGACGGCGACCGATATGCACGCCAGGGGTGTCGGTGGGAATCAAGGCGAGGCTGATGCCCAGGTCTTCTTCCTCACCCAGCAGGTGGTCGGGGTCATACGCTTTGAAGGCCAGGCCCAGGAGGGTGGCCACCGGGCCGAGGGTGATATAGCGCTTTTCCCAGTTCAGGCGCAGGCCGAGGGTTTCCTGGCCTTCCCATTCGCCCTTGCAGATGATGCCGGTGTCGGGCATCGCCCCCGCGTCGGAGCCGGCCAGCGGCCCGGTCAAAGCGAAGCAGGGAATGTCGTCGCCTCGGGCCAGGCGCGGCAGGTAATGGTCACGTTGTTCGTCGGTGCCGTAGTGCAGCAGCAGTTCCGCCGGGCCGAGGGAATTGGGGACCATCACGGTGGAAGCCAGGTCGCCGCTGCGGGTGGCCAGTTTCATCGCGACCTGGGAGTGGGCATAGGCGGAGAAGCCCTTGCCGCCATATTTCTTGGGAATGATCAGCGCGAAGAAACCGTGCTCCTTGATATGGGCCCAGGCTTCAGGCGGCAGGTCCATGGCCTGGCCGATCTGCCAGTCGCTGACCATCGCGCAGAGAGCTTCGGTGGGGCCGTCGAGGAACGCCTGCTCCTCCTCGGTCAGTTGCACCTTGGGGTAGGCCAGCAGCGTGTCCCAGTCCGGGCGGCCGCTGAACAGTTCGCCATCCCACCACACCGTGCCGGCGTCGATGGCGTCGCGCTCGGTCTCGGACATGGGAGGCAGGGTTTTCTGGAACCAGTCGAACATCGGCGCGCTGAAATATTTGCGGCGCAGGTCCGGTAGCAGCAGCGGGGCGGCGACGGCGGCGAGTACCCCCCAAAGGATCAGCAGCAGCCAGCCGGGCGCATGGCTGAAAATACCCATGGCCAACAGGTAGACCGCGACGATACCCAGCGCGGGCAGCGGGTCGACGCGCCGATGCGCCAGCCAGGCGATCCCGACGACCAGGACCAGTATCCACAACAACAGCATATGTAATCCTCCGTGAATCAAGGCAAAACCGACCTTCAGAGCTTAGACGGCATCTGCAAAACCGGCGGTCAGCGCGATGTGATTGATTTCGTGGGAAACCCTGGTTGCATTGCGCCAGTCTGGTTGGCAACAGCCGTGGGAAATCGTTCGTTAACACGGTGAGAAAACGCCATTGTTTGGCCGGAATGCCGTTATCGCCGGAGGGTGGCCGTGGATAAACTCGAACACAGCCAGCTCTATCCGCGGTGATGTTTCTCGAGAGGCCTTCCTGTTATGCAGCAATACCTGAACCCCAGCCGCTTCATCGACAGCGATCACCCCGCGGTCATAGACTTCGCCGAATCCCACCGCGGCACCGACCGCGACCCGCTTGCCCAGGCGGTCAACCTGTATTACGCCGTGCGCGAGGCGGTGCGCTACAACCCCTACACCTTCAGTCGCGACCCTGCGACCCTGCGTGGCAGTTACGCGCTGGCAGCAGGCGAAAGCTATTGCGTGCCCAAGGCCACCTTGCTGGCCGGCTGTGCCCGGCATTGCGGCATCCCGGCGCGCATCGGCCTGGCGGATGTCCGCAATCATCTGTCTACGCCGCGCTTGCTGGAATTGCTCAGGAGCGACGTGTTCGCCATGCACGGTTATACCGAGCTGTACCTGAACGACCGCTGGGTCAAGGCCACGCCGGCATTCAACCAGGGGCTTTGCGAGTTGTTCGACGTGGCCCCGCTGGAATTCGACGGTCGTCACGACAGCGTTTTCCACCCGTTCAATCGGCAAGGGGCGAAGCTGATGGAGTACATCACCGACCATGGCCAGTTCGCCGATGTGCCCGAAGCATTCTTCTTCGAACACCTGGAGAAATGCTACCCGCACCTGTTCGGCGCGCAGGCGCCGCGCTTGCTCGGCGACATGCAGGGCGATTTGAGTCGCGCCTGATCCGGCGTATGCTGCTGCGGCATTTATCCATCGAGGACGCCGTGATGCTGAAGATATGGGGCCGGAAAAATTCATCGAATGTGCGCAAGGCGTTGTGGTGCGCAGAAGAGTTGGGGCTGCCCTACGAGGCCATCGATGCGGGCGGGGCGTTCGGCGTAGTGGACACGCCCGAGTACCGCGCGAAAAATCCCAATGGCCGCGTGCCGATGATCGAGGACGACGGCTTCGTGCTGTGGGAATCCAACACCATCGTGCGTTACCTGGTGGCTCGTCATGCGTCGGGCTCGGCCTGGTATCCCGCTGACATACAGGCCCGGGCCCAGGCTGAAAAGTGGATGGACTGGACCACGTCCAGCTTTGCCGCACCGTTTCGCACGGTGTTCTGGGGTGTCTTGCGCACCCCGGCCGAACAACAGGACTGGGCGGCCATCAACGCCGCGATCAAAGAGTGCGACGACTTGCTGGCGATGGTCGAGCAGACCTTGAGCGAACAGCCTTACCTGTCGGGTGATGAAATCGGCATGGGTGACATTCCCCTGGGCAGTTTCATTTATGCCTGGTTCGAGATGCCCATCCAGCGTGCCGAACGACCCGGCCTACAGGCCTGGTACGCGCGGTTGCAGCAGCGTCCGGCCTACCGCAACGCTGTCATGACCGCGTTGACTTAATACCTACTATCAACACACTTGACTGTACTTGTGCGGCGACGCCAAGCACCATTGCCTTCGTGCGCCGTGGTTGCATTGCTCGCCGCCCGCCCTTATCTATGTTTTTCTTCCCTCCCTTCTTGGTGCGTAAATCCGATATGAGTTCCGCTCTGTCCATCCGGCAGCTAACCAAAACCTACGGCAACGGTTTCCAGGCCTTGAGTGGTATCGATCTGGACGTCGCCGAAGGTGATTTCTTCGCCTTGCTCGGTCCTAACGGTGCCGGCAAATCCACCACCATCGGCATTCTTTCCACCCTGGTGAACAAGACCAGCGGCACGGTGAATGTGTTTGGTCATGATCTGGACCGCGAGCCCGCCGCCCTCAAGCGTTGCATCGGCGTAGTGCCCCAGGAGTTCAACTTCAACCAGTTCGAAAAGACGTTCGACATCGTCGTGACCCAGGCCGGTTACTACGGCATCCCGCCGAAGATCGCCAACGAACGCGCCGAGCAGTACCTGACCCAACTGGGCCTGTGGGACAAGCGCGACGTGCCGTCCCGCTCACTGTCCGGTGGCATGAAGCGTCGACTGATGATTGCCCGCGCGCTGGTGCATGAGCCGCGCCTGCTGATCCTCGACGAGCCGACCGCCGGCGTGGACATCGAGCTGCGTCGCTCGATGTGGAGCTTCCTGACCGAGTTGAACCAGAAAGGCATCACCATCATCCTCACCACCCATTACCTGGAAGAGGCTGAGCAGTTGTGCCGCAACATCGGCATCATCGACCACGGCACCATCGTCGAGAACACCAGCATGCGCCAGTTGCTCAGCCAACTGCATGTTGAAACCTTTCTGCTGGACCTGAAACACGACCTGAAGACCGTGCCCCAGCTGATCGGTTATCCGGCCCGTCTGGTGGACAGCCACACCCTGGAAGTGCAGGTGGACAAGACCGTGGGCATCACCGGGTTGTTCACCCAACTGGCCCTGCAAAGCATCGAAGTGCAAAGCCTGCGCAACAAAACCAATCGCCTGGAGGAGTTGTTCGTGTCCCTGGTGGAGAAGAATCTGGCGAAGGTGGCGGTATGAGCATGAGTTCCGAACTGCGCCCCAACCTCATCGCCCTCAATACCATCGTCTACCGTGAAGTCCGGCGTTTCATGCGGATCTGGCCGCAGACCCTGCTGCCGCCGGCCATTACCATGGTCTTGTACTTCGTGATCTTCGGTAACCTGATCGGCCGGCAGATCGGCGACATGGGTGGTTTCACGTACATGGACTACATCGTGCCGGGGTTGATCATGATGTCGGTGATCACCAACTCCTATGGCAACGTGGTGTCGAGTTTCTTCGGCAGCAAGTTCCAGCGCTCGATCGAAGAACTGATGGTCTCACCGGTGTCGCCCCATACGATTCTCATCGGCTACACCTTGGGCGGTGTGCTGCGCGGCCTGGCGGTGGGCCTGATCGTGACCCTGCTGTCGTTGTTCTTCACCGATCTGCAGGTGCATCACCTGGGTGTAACGGTCTTGGTGGTGGTGCTCACGGCCACGATCTTTTCGCTGCTGGGGTTCATCAATGCCGTGTTCGCGCGCAATTTCGATGACATCTCGATCATCCCGACGTTCGTGCTCACGCCGCTGACGTACCTGGGCGGGGTGTTCTACTCGATCTCCTTGCTGCCGCCGTTCTGGCAGACCGTGTCCCTGGCCAACCCGGTGCTGCACATGGTCAACGCCTTTCGCTACGGCATCCTCGGCGTTTCGGATATCAAGATCAGCATCGCCATCACGTTCATGCTGGTGGCGACCGTGGTGCTCTACATCGGTTGCGCGCGGTTGCTGGTCAGCGGGCGCGGGATGCGTACCTAAATCCCCTGTGGGAGCGAGCTTGCTCGCGATGGCGTCGGGTCCTTCAGTCATTTTCTGGCTGACACACCGCTATCGCGAGCAAGCTCGCTCCCACATTGAAATGCATTCCCTTGCGGGAGCTCGCTCGCGATGGCGCCAGTCGAAGCATCGCTAAAAAGGCCTCCATTCCCAGGAGGCCTTTTTGCATCTCACATCCGGCTTTTCTTGCGCCGCCGCCACTGTCGCGCCACCCACCAGCGCCAGTAACTCATGGTGACGAAGTAGGCCAGGGCGCCGAGCACCAGGCCGGTCACCACCGAACCGAGCAGGAACGGCTGCCACAAGGTGGCCAACTGGCCGCTGATCCATTCCCAGGTCAGTTCTTCGGGCAGCGTCCGGGCGGGCACGTCCATCAGCCAGGCGCCGGTCTGGTAGGTGCAGAAAAACACCGCCGGCATGGTGATCGGATTGGTCAGCCACACCAGGCTCACCGCAATCGGCAGATTGCCGCGCACCGTGACGGCCAGCGCGGCGGCCAGCAACATCTGCAACGGGATCGGCAAGAATGCGGCGAACAGGCCAACAGCCATCGCCCGGGCCACGGAGTGCCGATTGAGGTGCCAAAGGTTGGGATCGTGCAGCAGGGTGCCGAGAAAACGTAAGGATTTATGTTCCCGAATGCTCTCTGGGTCTGGCATGTAACGTTTGAATAGGCGCCGGGGCATAAGGCTTCTCGGTCGGTTCAACGCAGTAAAGCCGCAAGTATGTCTGGATTCTACAGCTGGCAGATTCAGACTTTGTGACAATTGATAACGCCAGCGGTGCCGCGAACCGTCTATGCCTGAAGAGGGCACTCTCAAGGACGGGTTATGCGCACAGGGTTAGTCGCGCTTGCACTGGGACTGTCGGTCCCGGTTTTCTTACCGGCACTGCCGCCGTCGTGGCTGGTTGCAGCCATGCCGGTGCTGGGGCTGATGGTGTTGCCGTTTCGCACCTACCCGCTGGGTTTTTTCCTGTTCGGGCTGGCCTGGGCCTGCCTGTCGGCGCAGGGTGCGCTGGACAATCGACTACCTGCCGCCCTGGACGGAGAAACCCGCTGGGTCGAAGGGCGCGTCGTCGGTTTGCCGCAACAGGGCGACGGCGTGGTGCGCTTCGAACTGGCCGATGCCCAGTCACGTCGTACCCGATTACCGGCAACGATGCGCCTCGCCTGGTTCGGTGGCCCGCCCGTCAAGAGCGGCGAACGCTGGCGGTTGGCAGTGAAGCTCAAGCGGCCCGCCGGGCTGCTGAACCCACACGGCTTCGACTATGCCGCCTGGTTGTTGAGCCGCGGTATCGGCGCGACCGGGACGATCAAGGAGGGGCGTCTGCTGCAGACGTCCCAGGGCGCCTGGCGTGACAAGGTACGCCAGGCGCTGGCACAGGTCGATGCCCACGGCCGCTCCGGTGCGCTGGCGGCATTGGTCCTGGGTGATGGCGGCGGGCTGAGTCGCGAGGACTGGCAGGTGTTGCAAGACACCGGCACCGTCCATTTGCTGGTGATCTCCGGGCAACACATCGGCCTGCTCGCCGGCCTGGTGTACCTGTTGGTGGCCGGTGCGGCACGTTATGGTCTGTGGCCGGCGGGGCTGGCGTGGTTGCCTTGGGCCTGTGCGTTGGCCTTTTGCGCCGCCCTGGGCTACGGCTTGCTCGCCGGTTTCGAGGTGCCGGTGCGACGGGCCTGCGCGATGATTGGCCTGGTATTGCTGTGGCGCTTGCGCTTCAAACAGCCGGATCCCTGGTGGGCGTGGCTGCTGGCTTTCACTGGGGTGCTGGTGTTTGACCCGCTCGCCAGCCTGCGGCCGGGGTTCTGGTTGTCGTTTGCGGCCGTCGCCATCTTGATGTTCACCTTTGGCGCTCGCCTGGGGCCCTGGCGCTGGTGGCAAACCTGGACCCGTGCCCAGTGGCTGGTTGCGGTCGGCCTGTGTCCATTGCTGTTGATCCTGGGTTTGCCGGTCAGCCTCAGCGGACCGCTGGTGAACCTGCTCGCGGTGCCCTGGATCAGTTGGCTGGTCTTACCGCCAGCGCTGCTTGGCACGGCGTTTTTGTCGGTGCCGATCCTGGGTGAAGGGCTGCTGTGGATCGCCGGCGGGTTGCTCGATCTGCTGTTCAAGGGGCTGGCGCTGGTTGCCGGACGGATACCCGCCTGGGTCCCTGTCGCGGTTCCGCCATGGGCCTTGGGCATCGCCGCCCTGGGGGCTTTTTTCCTGCTATTGCCCACAGGTGTGCCGCTGCGTGTGCTGGGATGGCCGATGGTGTTGTTGATGGTGTTTCCCCCGCGAGAGCATCTGCCGCAAGGGCACGCCGAAGTCTGGCAACTGGACGTGGGCCAAGGGCTGGCGGTGCTGGTCCGAACCCGGCATCACACCCTGCTTTACGACGCAGGGCCGCGCTTTGGCGAGGCCGACGTGGGCGAACGCGTCGTGCTGCCGACCTTGCGCAAACTCGGTGTGCAGGGCTTGGATCTGATGCTCCTCAGCCATGCCGACGCCGATCATGCCGGCGGCGCCCGCGCCGTGCGCAAGGGGCTGGCGACGAGGGAAGTCATCAGTGGCGATCCCGACGCGCTGCCCGCCGAGTTGCAGGCCGGGCCTTGCGACAGCGGCAGGCGCTGGGAATGGGACGGGGTCGGGTTCGAACTGTGGCGGTGGGCCTCTGCCGTCGAAAGCAACCAGAAATCCTGCGTCTTGCGGGTGGACGCCGGCGGCGAACGCCTGCTGCTGACCGGCGATATCGACGTCCACGCCGAACGCGCCTTGCTCGACGAGGCCCTGGCGCTGCCGATCCAGTGGCTGGCCGCGCCTCATCACGGCAGTCGCAGCTCGTCGTCGATGGCGTTGCTGTCACGTCTCGAGCCGCATTCGGTGCTGATCTCACGCGGGCAGGGCAATGCGTTCGGTCATCCCCATCCCCAAGTGATGGCCCGCTACCGTCGTTCGGGCCTGGCGATCTACGACAGCGCCGAGCTGGGTGCCATTCGTCTGCAACTGGGCGCGTTCGAATGGCCGCGTACCGAGGCCGGGCGCCGACGCTACTGGCGCGATCCGCCCGCCGTCAGGCCACCGGGGCAGCATTGATCCAGCGCAATGGGCTGATGCGCTTATCGGCGGGGCGGGTCTGCAAGGCGAGTCTGTGTGATAAAGTGGCGCACTTTTTCGAGGGGGCAGTCACTGTGTGGGAATTGGTCAAATCCGGCGGCTGGATGATGTTGCCGATCATTCTGAGTTCCATCGCGGCACTGGGTATCGTTGCCGAACGCCTGTGGACCCTGCGGGCCAGCCGCGTGACCCCGGAGCATCTGCTCGGGCAGGTCTGGGTCTGGATCAAGGACAAGCAGTTGAACAAGGACAAGCTCAAGGAGCTGCGGGCCAGTTCGCCGCTGGGGGAGGTTCTCGCCGCCGGCCTGGCGAACTCCAAGCATGGTCGCGAGATCATGAAAGAGTGCATCGAGGAAGCCGCCGCCCGGGTCATCCATGAGCTGGAACGCTACATCAGTACCCTGGGCACCATCGCCGCCATGTCCCCACTGCTGGGCCTGCTGGGCACGGTACTGGGCATGATCGACATCTTCAGCGCGTTTACCGGCTCCGGCATGAGTACCAATGCCGCCGTGCTGGCAGGGGGGATTTCCAAGGCCCTGATCACCACGGCCGCCGGCCTGATGGTCGGTATTCCCGCCGTATTCTTCCATCGATTCCTGCAACGCCGCGTCGATGAGTTGGTCGTCGGTATGGAGCAGGAAGCCATCAAGCTCGTCGAGGTGGTGCAGGGTGACCGTGATGTGGACCTGGCTGGGGGCAAGCAGTGAAATTCCGCCGCAAGCCACGGGAAAACATCGAGATCAACCTCGCGTCGCTGATCGACGTGGTGTTCATCCTGCTGCTGTTTTTCGTTGTGACCACCACGTTCACCCGGGAAACCCAGCTCAAGGTTGAATTGCCGCAAGCCGTCAGCGGCTCGCCGGCCGAAGACCAGCAACTGAAGAACCTGGAAATCACCATCAGCGCCGAAGGCGCGTTCTCGGTGAACAACCAATTGCTGCCCAAGAGCGACCTGGCGAGCCTGATCGAGGCCCTGCAGAAAGAGTCCGGTGGCGACACCAACCTGCCGCTGTCCATCAGCGCCGACGGCAAGACCCCTCATCAATCGGTGATCACCGCCATGGACGCGGCCGGCAAGCTCGGTTTCAGCCATCTGCGCATGACCACGGTCGAGGCGGCGCCCGCACCCTGATGGCCATGTCCGATCGATTGCTTGCCGCGTGGTACGACGGCCACCCGGCCCTGACCCTGCTACGCCCGCTGGAGTGGTTGTATCGGCGGGTGGTGGTGGGCAAGCGCGAGCGTTTCCTGGCGGGGGAAGGCCAGATCTACCAACCGCCCGTGCCGTTGGTGGTGGTGGGTAATATCACCGTCGGGGGCACCGGCAAGACGCCCTTGATCCTGTGGCTGATCCAGCACTGCCAGCGCAGTGGCTTGCGGGTCGGGGTGGTCAGCCGGGGCTATGGCGCCAAGCCGCCGCAGCTGCCGTGGCGGGTCGCGGCCGAGCAGGGCGCCGACGTCGCGGGGGACGAGCCGCTGCTGATCGTCCAGCGCACGGGCGTGCCGTTGATGATCGACCCCGATCGCAGTCGCGCGGTCCAGGCGCTGCTGGAGAGCGAACCGCTGGACCTGATCCTGTCCGATGATGGTATGCAGCATTATCGGTTGGCCCGGGACCTTGAGCTGGTGCTGATCGACAGCGCCCGCGGCCTGGGCAACCGCAGGTGCTTACCCGCCGGGCCGTTGCGCGAGCCGGTCGAGCGACTGCAATCGGTCGATGCCGTGCTGTACAACGGCGCCAGTGCCGACCGTGAAGACGGTTTCGCTTTCCAATTGCGTCCCACCGAACTGGTGAACCTGGCCAGTGGCGAGCGCCGTCCCCTCGACCATTTTCCACCCGGCCAGGCCCTGCACGCCGTTGCCGGCATCGGCAACCCCCAGCGTTTCTTCAAGACCCTCGAAACGCTACACTGGCGACCAATACCGCACGGGTTTGCCGACCATGCCGAATACAGCGCCCAGGCCTTGAACTTCACGCCGTCCCTGCCGGTGGTCATGACGGAAAAAGACGCGGTCAAATGCCGTGCCTTCGCCGCGCCCGACTGGTGGTACCTGGCGGTGGACGCCACGCCGTCGCCGGCCTTCGCGGCCTGGTTCGATACGCAGTTGATGCGCCTGTTGCCGGATCGGCTCTTGCCTTAAACCTTTCACCCAGGGGAATTCCATGGACACCAAACTGCTCGATATTCTCGCCTGCCCGGTCTGCAAAGGCCCGCTCAAGCTCAGCGCCGACAAGACCGAACTGATCAGCAAGGGCGCCGGCCTGGCCTACCCGATTCGCGACGGCATCCCGGTGATGCTCGAAAGCGAAGCCCGCACCCTGACCACCGACGAGCGCCTGGATAAATGACCTCCGCCTTTACCGTTGTCATTCCGTCGCGATTCGCCTCGACGCGCCTGCCTGGCAAGCCGTTGCTGTCGATCGCTGGCAAGCCGATGATCCAGCACGTCTGGGAGCAGGCTTGCAAAAGCAGCGCCCAGCGCGTGGTGGTGGCGACAGACGATGCGCGTATCGTCGAGGCCTGCAAAGGCTTTGGCGCCGAGGTCATCCTGACGCGCGAAGACCATAATTCCGGTACCGATCGCCTGGCGGAGGTCGCGGCCAAGCTCGGTCTTGCCGCCGACGCGATCGTCGTCAATGTCCAAGGCGACGAGCCGTTGATCCCACCGAGCGTGATCGACCAGGTCGCCGCCAACCTTGCGGCCCACACCGAGGCGCGCATGGCCACCCTGGCCGAGCCGATCGAGGATGTGCAGACCTTGTTCAACCCCAACGTGGTGAAGGTGGTCAGCGACCTCAATGGCCTGGCGTTGACCTTCAGCCGTGCCACGTTGCCCTGGGCGCGGGACGCATTCGCCCAAAGCCGTGACGTGATACCAGAAGGCGTGCCATATCGCCGCCACATCGGCATCTATGCCTACCGCGCCGGCTTCCTCCAGGACTTCGTCGCCTGGGGCCCGTGCTGGCTGGAAAACACTGAAGCGCTGGAACAACTGCGGGCCCTGTGGCATGGCGTGCGTATCCATGTCGCCGATGCGCTGATCGCCCCGCCGACCGGTGTCGACACCGCCGAAGACCTCGAGCGCGTTCGTCGCCTGCTGGAGGCTTGATGCGGGTCCTGTTTGTCTGCCTCGGCAACATCTGCCGCTCGCCCACCGCCGAAGGCATCCTGCGCCACAAGTTGCGTGAGGCCGGGCTGGCCGGGCAGGTGGAAGTCGCTTCCGCCGGCACGGGTGACTGGCACGTCGGCAAAGCGCCGGACAAGCGCAGCCAGGCTGCGGCCCTGAAGCGTGGCTACGACCTGTCGGCCCAGCGCGCGCAACAGGTGACGCGCGCCGACTTTGCCGCCTACGACCTGATCCTGGCGATGGACAGCAGCAATCTGCGCCACCTCAAGGCCCTGCAACCGGCCAATGGCAGGGCTGAGCTGGACCTGTTCCTGCGGCGCTACGAAGCCGGACTCGACGATGTGCCGGACCCGTACTACGACGGCGAGCAGGGTTTCGAGCAAGTGCTGGACCTGATCGAGCGGGCCACGGATCGCCTGGTGATCGAATTGAAGGGGCGGTTATGACCTTGCAGGTACGGGCGGGCGTCAGCCTGAAGCCCTTCAACAGTTTCGGTGTGGACGTCACTGCCCGGTTGTTCGCCGAAGCCCGCAGCGATGGTGATGTTCGCGAGGCGTTGGTTTATGCCACCGAACATGCCGTGCCATTGTTGGTAATCGGCGGCGGGAGCAACCTGCTGCTGACCGGCGACATCGACGCGCTGGTGCTGCGCATGGCCAGCCACGGTATTCGCCTGCTCAGCGATGACGGCGAACGGGTGGTGGTCGAGGCCGAAGCCGGGGAACCCTGGCATCCCTTCGTCCAACACACGCTAGCGCAAGGCTGGTCGGGCCTGGAAAACCTCAGCCTGATTCCCGGCACCGTAGGCGCGGCACCGATGCAGAACATTGGTGCCTACGGCGTAGAGATCAAGGACGTCTTCGCCGGCCTCACTGCTCTGGATCGCCAGACCGGCGAGCTGCGCGATTTCAGCCTTGAAGACTGTCGGTTCGCTTATCGCGACAGCCTGTTCAAACAGCAAGCGGGTCGCTGGTTGATCCTGCGGGTGCGCTTCGCCCTCAGCCGCGCCGCACACTTGCATCTGGAGTACGGTCCGGTTCGCCAGCGATTGACCGAGCAGGGCATCGAGCAGGCGACACCCACCGATGTGAGCCGGGCCATTTGCAGCATTCGCAGCGAAAAACTCCCGGACCCGGCCGTGCTGGGCAATGCCGGCAGCTTCTTCAAGAACCCGCTGGTGCCGGCCGCGCACGTAGCGCACCTCAAACTGCAATACCCTGACCTGGTGGCTTATCCACAGCCTGAAGGGCAGATGAAAATCGCCGCCGGCTGGTTGATCGAACGGGCCGGCTGGAAGGGCTTTCGCGAAGGTGATGCCGGGGTGCACACGTTGCAGGCGTTGGTGCTGGTCAACTACGGCAACGCCACGGGCCCGCAACTTCTGGACCTGGCCCAGCGCATCCAGAAAGACATTGCCGAGCGTTTCCAGGTCGAGCTGGAAATGGAGCCTAATCGGTACTAAGCGCGGTGGGAGCAAAGCTTGCTCGCGATCAGTTGAACAACGCCCGGCCGCAATCACGCATATGAGCATTTGTGCAGGATTGTGCAGGGCGTTTTGCTTGTTCCTGGGTTAATTTAGTTCGCTAACGATGCGAACATTGCATCCTAAAGGCCCGATGCAGACGCCTGCGTGCGCCGGCATAAGAGAGCCTGACCAGCCTGAGTCAGTCTGCGACAACCGAACCGTCAACCCAGCGGCAGATTGCTCGACCCCATAACTCGATCACTATGCGGGCGTGCCCATGATTACCCTGAAACTCAATGGAAAAGACCATCAACTGGATGTGACCGAGGACATGCCGCTGCTGTGGGCTATCCGGGATGTGGCCGGTTACAACGGCACCAAATTCGGCTGCGGCATGGGCCTGTGCGGCGCCTGCACCATCCACATCGACGGCGCTCCGGCGCGCAGTTGCATCACGCCAATCGGCTCGGTGAAAGGGCAGGACGTCAGCACCATCGACGCGCTTCACGCCGATCCGGTCGGGCAAATCGTCCAGAAGGCCTGGCTCGACACAGCCGTGGCCCAGTGCGGTTATTGCCAGGGCGGGCAGATCATGTCCGCCACGGCGTTGCTCAAGACCAACCCTAATCCGAGTGATGAGCAGATCGAAGAAGCCATGGTTGGCAACATCTGCCGTTGCGGCACTTATAACCGGATCAAGACCGCGATCCGACAGGCTTCCACCCACCTGAAGGAGGCCAAGGCATGAGCCGCTTGCCCGATGATTTCGTCCTGAGCAACCTCAGCCGCCGTGGTTTTCTCAAAGGCGCGAGTGCCACCGGTGTGTTGGTGCTGGCGGCTACTTGGGGCTTGCCGGATGTCTTTGCCGAGGAAAAGAAATTCGGTGCCGAGGGCATGCCCCATGGCGCGGTCGATGACCCGAAGGTGTACGTGAGCATTGCCGCCGACGGCAGCGTGACCGTGATCTGCAATCGTTCGGAAATGGGCCAGGGCGTGCGCACCAGCCTGAGCATGGTCGTGGCCGATGAACTGGAAGCCGACTGGGCGCGCGTCAAGGTGCAACAGGCGCCGGCCGATGAGGCGCGTTTCGGCAACCAGGACACCGACGGTTCGCGCAGCATGCGTCACTGGTACGAGCCGATGCGCCGTTGCGGGGCCGCCGCCCGGACCATGCTGGAACTGGCCGCCGCCGCACAGTGGAAGGTGCCGGTGGGTGAATGCCGTGCGCAACTGCACACAGTGCTGCACCAGCCGTCGGGGCGTGAACTGGGCTATGGCGAACTGGCCGCCGCCGCCAGTGCCCTGCCGGTGCCGGCCCGTGACAGCTTGCGTCTCAAGCAGCCATCCGAGTTCCGCTACATCGGCAAGGAAGCGAGCCGGGCCATCGATGGCGCGGACATCGTCAATGGTCGTGCCGTGTTTGGTGCCGATGTGCATTTCGAGGGCATGCTCTATGCGGTCATCGCGCGTCCGCCGGTCTATGGCGGCAAGGTCAAGCTTGTGGACAGCAGCGCGGCGCTGAAGGTACCCGGCGTGGTCAAGGTGGTCCAGATCGAGGGGCGCCCGCTGCCCTCGGAATTCCAGCCGTTGGGCGGCGTGGCGGTGGTGGCGAAGAACACCTGGGCGGCCATCAAGGGCCGCGAAGCCCTGAAGATCCAGTGGGATGACGGCCCGAATGCCGGCTATGACTCCATTGCCTATCGCAAGGAGTTGGAAGCGGCAGCCCTCAAGCCCGGAAAAGTGGTGCGCAGCAGCGGCGACCTCGACGATGCGCTGGCCAAGGCTGATTCGACGTTGGAAGCGTCGTATTACTTGCCGCACCTGTCCCAATCACCGATGGAACCGATGGTTGCCGTCGCCCGGTTCAAGGACGGCCAATGCGAGGCCTGGGCACCGAGCCAGGCCCCCCAGGTGACCCGTGAACGTGTCGCTGAACGCCTGGGCATTCCTTTCGAGAAGGTCACGGTGAACATCACGTTGTTGGGCGGCGGTTTCGGACGCAAGTCCAAACCCGACTTTGTCGTCGAAGCGGCCGTGCTCGCCAAGGAGTTTCCCGGTCAGGCAATACGGGTGCAATGGACCCGTGAAGACGACATCCATCACTCGTATTTCCACACGGTCTCGGCCGAATACCTCAAGGCTGGCCTGAACCAGGACGGCATGCCGTCCGGCTGGTTGCACCGCACCGTGGCCCCGAGCATCACCGCATTGTTTGCGCCGGGCATGACCCACGAGGCGCCGTTCGAAATAGGCATGGGCGTGACCAACATGGCTTACGCCATCCCGAACCTGCGCCTGGAAAACCCCGAAGCGGTGGCCCATGCCCGGGTGGGTTGGTATCGCTCGGTGTCGAACATTCCCCACGGGTTCGCGATCCAGAGTTTCATCGACGAATTGGCCCACAAGGCCGGCCAGGATCCTTTGAAGTACCAGGTCAAATTGCTGGGGCCGGACCGTAAGATCGACCCGCGCACCTTGAGCGAAGAATGGAACTACGGCGAATCCCCCGAGCGTTATCCGATTGATACGGCGCGCATTCGCACGGTGCTGGAAACCGCTGCGAAGGCCGCCGGTTGGGGCCGGGAACTGCCCAAGGGCCGTGGCCTGGGGTTGGCGGTGCACTACAGTTTCGTCACCTACGTGGCGGCGGTGCTCGAGGTGGAGGTCAAGGACGATGGCACGGTGATCGTGCACAAGGCGGATATCGCCGTGGATTGCGGTCCGCAGATCAACCCCGAGCGCATCCGCTCCCAATTCGAAGGCGCCTGTGTCATGGGCCTGGGCAACGCGATGGTGGGCGAAATCAGTTTCAAGGACGGCAAGGTGCAGCAGGACAATTTCCATATGTACGAAGTGGCGCGCATGTCCCTGGCGCCCAAGGAAGTGGCCGTGCATCTGGTCACGCCACCGGGCGAGGTGCCGTTGGGCGGTGTCGGCGAGCCGGGTGTGCCGCCGATTGCGCCTGCGCTGTGCAACGCGATTTTCGCCGCCACTGGCAAGCGTATCCGTAGCCTGCCTGTACGCTATCAGTTGCAAGGCTGGCAGCAGGCGAAGGCCTGATGGACAGCGTTGATCTGAACGTCCTGCGCAGCGTGTTTGAGTGGCGTCGCGCCGGACAACGAGTGGTGTTGTTCACCGTGGTCCAGACCTGGGGCACCGCGCCCAGGCCACCGGGGGCGATGTTGGCCTTGCGCGAAGATGGCGTGGTGATTGGTTCGGTGTCGGGTGGTTGTGTCGAGGATGACCTGATCGCCCGGCTGCATGACGGCCGTATTCCGGCGGACGCTCCGCCGGTGCAACTGATCACCTATGGCGTCACCCGTGAAGAAGCGGCGCGTTTCGGCCTGCCGTGCGGCGGCACCCTGCGCCTGACGGAAGAGCGGGTGGGCGATCCACAGTGGATCGCGCAGTTGCTGGAACGTTGCGAAGCCCATGAGATTGTCGCCCGTGAGCTGACAGTCGCCAGCGGCAACGTGGTCCTGACCCCGGCCAGCAAGACCGACGCCCTGGTGTTCGATGGGCAGGTGCTGCGGGCCATATACGGCCCACGTTGGCGGCTGTTGCTGATCGGCGCCGGGCAACTGTCGCGCTACGTGGCGGAAATGGCCCGGTTGCTGGACTTCGAAGTGCTGATTTGCGATCCGCGCAAGGAGTTTGTCTATGGTTGGGAAGAGCAGCATGGCCGCTTCGTCTCGGGGATGCCCGACGAAGCGGTGTTGAGTATCCAGACCGACGAGCGCACGGCCATTGTGGCCCTGACCCATGATCCTCGCCTGGACGACATGGCGCTGCTTACGGCTCTGGACTCCAAGGCTTTTTATGTCGGCGCCCTGGGTTCGCGGGTCAACAGCCAGAAACGCCGGGACAACTTGGCTCAGCTAGGCTTGTCAGCAGAGGCCATTGAACGCTTGCATGGACCGATCGGATTGCACATCGGTAGCCACACCCCGGCGGAAATCGCCTTGTCGCTACTGGCCGAGATCGTGGCCATCAAGAACGGCGTGGAACTGCGGCAGAAAAAGCCTCTGTAAGCCGTGGGCAAGGAGGGCGTATGAACGAGTCGATTGGGGTGATCATTCTGGCGGCTGGAGCGGGCAGTCGTTTCCGCCAGATTGCAGGCCCCGGCAAGGATAAATTGCTCGCCGATTGCACTGGGCGTGACGGTGCCGTGCGTTCGGTGATCGAGCAGGTGCTGGTGAATCTGCCAGCCTTTCTGGAAAAGCGCGTGCTGGTGACGAGCAAGGACCGGCCACAAGTCGTCCGCATGGCCCAGGCCTATGGATGCGACATCGTGGAGCTGGACTCCCCGGGCCTGGGCGACAGCATTGCCGCGGGCGTCCAGGCCTGCCCGGATCTTGATGGCTGGCTGATGGTGCTGGGCGACATGCCCTTTATCCTGCCGTCGAGCATCGAACAGGTGGTGGCGGGGATTCGTGCGGACGGCATCAGCGTGCCGGTCCTGGCGGGTGAGTACGGGCATCCAGTGGGATTCGGTCGTGAGTTAGCGCCGAAATTGATGGCGCTGACCGGCGATCGGGGAGCCAGGATATTGTTTGCCGCAGCGCAAGTGGTCGAAGTGCCGGTGGATGACCCTGGCGTGACGTGGGATGTCGATGTGCCAGAGGCACTGGCCTTCAAATAACAGGCGACGCAGAACCCTGTGGGAGCGAGCTTGCTCGCGAAAGCGGTCTGACTTCAGCATTGATGCAAGCTGACCCGGTGCCATCGCGAGCAAGCTCGCTCCCACATTGGATTTTCAGTGGGCATCAGTCTTGGGCCCGGCCCCATCTCCCATATTGGATCTTCAGCGGATATAAGACTTGTGCCTGGTCCCGGCCCTTGTGGGAGCGAGCTTGCTCGCGAAAGCGGTCTGACTTCAGCATTGATGCAAGCTGACCCGGCGCCATCGCGAGCCAGCTCGCTCCCACATTGGATCTTCAGTGGCATAAGTTTTGTGCCTGGTCCCAATCCCTGCGGATAAGTATGAAGGCATAAAAAAGCCCCGCCTGGCGTTACCAGGCGGGGCTTTTTACTGGGCGGTGGAATCAGGCGTGAGGTTTAGGCTCGTGCTCTTTTTCCAGGGCTTCAGTGTGACGCGGAGCGATTTCTTCAGCGACGTGCTGAGGTTCGTCGAACGTCGGAGCCGGTTCAACCGGAGTTTCGGCGACCGGGGCAGGGGCTGCCTCGGCGACTTCTTCCACGGCTGGAGCTGGCTCGGCAGCAGGTGCTTGAGCGGCGGCTTGTTCGGCTTCCTTCTGCAGACGCTCGGCTTCACGCTTGCGACGACGCACTTCACGGGGATCGTTCGGTGCACGGCCATTTGCGGTCAGGGCGCTGGCAGGTGCTGGCTCTTCAACCTGGGCAGGTGCTTCGGCAACCACGGGCGCTTCGACCACTGGAGCAGGTTCGACCACTTCTGGTTCGACCGCCTTCACGAGCTCTGGTGTCGGCTCAGGCTCGGCAACGGGGGCCGGTGCGGCCGGTTCGGCAGTCCAGTTGAACGCAGTCTGCTCTTCGCGGACAGGCTCTGGGGCCTTTTCCTCGGCCGGTGCTTCGAAGGCCGGCTCAGCAGCTACCACTGGCTGCTCGACAACCGGTGCAGGCTCGGCGACCACTTCAGTTTCAGCAACCTGGGCTTCATGGGTCGGAGCGAGCTCCACTTCTGGCGAGGCGGTGGCCTCTACCGGGGTGGTGGCTTCGATCGCAGGGGCTTCAACCGGCGCGCTTTGCACCGCATCGGTGGCGCGTTCGGCTTGTTCGTGAGCCTGGGCTTCGGCTGGGGCACTGATCGCGCTGCTGGCAACGGCCGCAGTCACGGCCAGGCCGGCGGCCAGGTCGGCAGCGCTTGGCGCTTCAGTGTTTTCGGTGGACTCGGACTCTTCCGAACCTTCGATCACGTTGCCGTTGGCGTCGCGCTGACGCTCACGACGGTTGCTGCGACGACGCTGGCCACGGGAGCGGCGGCGTGGACGATCGCCTTCGGCGGTGTCCTGGCCGTCTTCCTGCAACTGCTCTTCGGTGTTCAGCACTTCCTCTTCGCTGGCAGCGGCGGCTGCCTGCTCGGCGCGTGGCTGGCGCTCTTCACGTGGCGGACGCGGTGCACGTTCTTCACGCGGCTGGCGGGCCGGACGCTCTTCAGCGGTGGCGGCGGCGGCAGCCGGGGCGGCATCCAGTGGCTCGCGCAGTTCGCGAACACGTTCTTCACGCTCGCCACGTGGCTTGCGATCTTCACGCGGTGCGCGCGGCTGACGTTCTTCACGCGGCGGACGCGGTGCACGCTCTTCGCGGGCTACGGCTGGCGCTTCCTCACGGACTTCGCGTGGCTGACGCTCTTCACGCGGCTCACGTGGCGCGCGTTCTTCACGCGGTGCACGTTCTTCGCGAGGCTTGCGTTCTTCGTCGCGACGACCGTTGCGGTTGCGGGTCTGTTGGCGACCGTTACGGCGTTCTTCGTTGCGGGCAGGGCGCTCGGTAGCGGCAGGCTTGGCGACGACGGCCGGGGCAGCGGGCTCTTCCTTGGTGGCGAACAGGCTGACCAGTGACTTCACCAGGCCTTTGAACAGGCTTGGCTCTGGTGCAGCGGCCGGGGCGGCAACCGGAGCAACCACTTCGGTCGGAACCGGAGCGTTGGCGCGGGCCGGTGCGGTCTTGACCGCGGCTTCCTGACGAACCAACGTGCGCGTGGCGGCGGCCGGCTGGACTTCTTCCACTTCGGCAGCGGCAGCAGCGATTTCGTAGCTGGACTGGTTGGTGTGGGCTTCCGGGCTGTCATCGCGCAGGCGCTGCACTTCGAAGTGCGGCGTCTCGAGGTGATCGTTCGGCAGGATGACAATGCGGGCACGGGTACGCAGTTCGATCTTGGTGATCGAGTTGCGTTTTTCGTTGAGCAGGAACGCGGCCACCGGGATCGGCACTTGGGCGCGCACTTCGGCGGTGCGGTCTTTCAGGGCTTCTTCTTCGATCAGGCGCAGGATCGCCAGGGACAGCGATTCGACGTCACGGATGATGCCGGTGCCGTTGCAACGCGGGCAAACGATGCCGCTGCTTTCGCCCAGGGACGGACGCAGGCGCTGACGGGACATTTCCAACAGACCGAAGCGCGAGATGCGACCGACCTGTACGCGGGCGCGGTCGGCTTCCAGGCATTCACGGACCTTTTCTTCCACGGCGCGCTGGTTCTTGGCCGGGGTCATGTCGATGAAGTCGATGACGATCAGGCCGCCGATGTCGCGCAGGCGCAACTGACGGGCGATTTCCTCGGCCGCTTCAAGGTTGGTCTGCAGGGCGGTTTCTTCGATGTCGCTGCCTTTGGTGGCGCGCGCCGAGTTGATGTCGATGGACACCAGGGCTTCGGTCGGGTCGATGACGATGGAGCCGCCCGACGGCAGTTCGACGACGCGCTGGAAGGCGGTCTCGATCTGGCTTTCGATCTGGAAACGGTTGAACAGCGGAACACTGTCTTCGTAGAGCTTGATCTTGCTGGCGTACTGCGGCATCACCTGGCGAATGAAGGTCAGGGCTTCGTCCTGGGCTTCGACGCTGTCGATCAGCACTTCGCCGATGTCCTGGCGCAGGTAATCGCGGATAGCGCGGATGATCACGTTGCTTTCCTGGTAGATCAGGAATGGCGCGGAGCGATCCAGCGAGGCTTCTTTGATGGCGGTCCACAGTTGCAGCAGGTAATCGAGGTCCCACTGCATTTCTTCGCTGCTGCGACCCAGGCCGGCCGTGCGCACGATCAGGCCCATGTCGGCAGGTGCGACCAGGCCGTTGAGGGCTTCGCGCAGTTCGTTGCGTTCTTCGCCTTCGATACGGCGGGAGATACCGCCGGCACGCGGGTTGTTCGGCATCAGGACCAGGTAACGGCCGGCCAGGCTGATGAAGGTGGTCAGGGCGGCGCCCTTGTTGCCACGTTCTTCTTTTTCAACCTGGACGATGACTTCCTGGCCTTCGCTCAGGACGTCCTTGATGTTGACGCGGCCTTCAGGGGCCTTCTTGAAGTATTCGCGGGAGATTTCTTTGAGGGGCAGGAAGCCGTGGCGCTCGGAGCCGAAATCGACAAAGGCAGCCTCAAGGCTTGGTTCGATGCGAGTAATCCGGCCTTTATAGATGTTGGCCTTCTTCTGCTCGCGTGCACCGGATTCGATATCCAGGTCGTAGAGGCGCTGGCCGTCTACCAGTGCAACACGCAACTCTTCGGGTTGAGTTGCGTTAATCAGCATTCTTTTCATGTAGTACCGTCGGTTTCCGGGCTGCCGGAAACGGCGTTCGGCACACACGACTTCTCACGGTCGGTGTCAGGTGCGTCCTGGAGATGGCAGGGCCACTCCAGTGTCCAGCGAGTTCGGCCCAATGATGGCGAAGTCGCGACGGACGCGTCCTGCTTGCTGGTACTCAAGCACTCAGTCAGGAGGAGGAATCAACCGGCGTCTGTGGACGAGATGAAGCGTCTAAATATAAGCCTAGTGCTACACAGTCCGACGGTTGTACGTCTCCACCCTACACGTATCCCTGATAATTCGGGTGCTGCCGCGCGCAGAATCCGCAGCGGGTTGGCATTTACCGTGAGCTCCGGAAGGGGAGGTCACGCATCATGGCTAATTTAGGCGTTGTTTCCGAAGCTCTCGCTCGGGGTCGTTCGCAGCTGACTGCACTTTGTGAACTGGCCGTGAATGTGGCGCGCAAGGCGAGTCAAAACTCTGCTTTGCGGCGTATTTCAGGCCTCATGTCACCTGCGCTCGTTACACCTGAAAACTCTACCGTTACGTAGCGAAAGCCCCGTAGGACGGCCTCTCGTCCTCGTGAATTGCGTTGGTCAGGGCCGGTTTTTGACCGCTGGTCCACTGTCCAGCCACTTTTGGCGGCGTTCGCGACTATAGCAGCAATGATTAAGTGCTTCAATTCCATAAAAAATTGTTATGATCGCCGCCATGACAACTACTGCCCCTTCGACCCCTGGCGTTCAACTGCTCGAGGTCTCGCCGGAATATGCCGGCCAACGAATCGATAATTTCCTGCTGGCCCGGCTCAAAGGCGTGCCCAAGACCTTGATCTACCGCATTTTGCGCAAAGGCGAAGTGCGGGTGAACAAAGGTCGGATCAAGCCCGAATACAAGCTCCAGGCCGGTGACGTCGTGCGTGTACCGCCGGTTCGCGTGCCCGAGCGCGATGAGCCGGTCCCCCTGGCCCAGGGATTGTTGCAACGCCTCGAAGCCTCGATCGTCTATGAAGACAAGGCCCTGATCGTGATCAACAAGCCCGCGGGCATTGCTGTTCACGGCGGCAGCGGCCTGAATTTCGGCGTGATCGAAGCCTTTCGTCAATTGCGCCCGGACGCCAAGGAGCTGGAACTGGTCCATCGCCTCGACCGCGACACCTCCGGCCTGCTGATGATTGCCAAGAAACGCAGCATGTTGCGCCACCTGCACGAGCAATTGCGCGGTGATGGTGTCGACAAGCGCTACATGGCACTGGTGCGTGGCCGCTGGGAAACTTCCATCAAGCAAGTCCGTGCGCCGTTGCTCAAGAGCAACCTGCGTTCCGGCGAGCGCATGGTCGAAGTCAACGAGGAGGGCAAGGAAGCGCTGACGGTGTTCAAGGTGTTGCGTCGCTTCGACGACTTCGCCACCTTGATCGAGGCCAAGCCGGTGACGGGGCGTACGCACCAGATCCGCGTCCATACCCTGCATGCTGGCCACTGCATTGCCGGTGACAGCAAATACGGCGATGACGATTTCACCAAGGAAATCCGCGACCTGGGCGGCAAGCGCCTGTTTCTTCACGCCTATATGCTCACCGTGCCGCTGCCCGATGGCGGCGAGTTGAAATTGCAGGCCCCGGTGGATGACATGTGGGCCAAGACCGTGGAGCGGCTGAGTGCATCCTGACTACAAATTGCTGATATTCGATTGGGACGGCACTCTTGCCAATTCCATCGGTCGGATCGTGGAGTCGATGCATGTCGCCTCGGATCGTTCGGGGTTTGCCCGGTGCGACGATTTTGCGGTGAAAGGCATTATTGGCCTTGGATTGCCGGAAGCGATCCGCAGTTTGTACCCCGGGATTGGCGACGATGAGCTGGTGGTTTTTCGCCAGCACTATGCCGATCACTACATTGCGCTGGAAGCCGAACCTTCACCGTTGTTCGAGGGCGTGGTTCATACCCTTGAAACCTTGAAGGGCGAGGGTTACCGCTTGGCAGTCGCGACCGGCAAGGCTCGTCGAGGGCTGGATCGGGTATTGAGGGCCCATGGTTGGGAAGATTATTTCGATATCACCCGTGCCGCCGATGAGACGGCCAGCAAGCCGCACCCGTTGATGCTCGAGCAGATACTGGCCCATTGCGAGGTGCCGCCTGCGCAGGCGTTGATGGTGGGGGATTCCTCATTCGACCTGCAGATGGCGCGCAATGCTGGCATGGGCTCGGTGGCTGTGAGCTATGGTGCTCAGTCCATCGAGGCACTCAAGGCGTTCGAGCCGCGACTGGCGATCGACCATTTTCCTGAATTGCACGCCTGGCTGAGCCAGCGCGCCGATTAAAGTCTGTTGAGGAAGCATGTATGACCGATGAATGGAAGGCACCGGCCAAGGCGAGCGCTGACAACGGTGACGATAAAAGCTGGAAGCTGCTGGAGAAAACCCTGCTGGCCGGGGTGGAGGAGCAGCGTCGTGCGCGTCGCTGGGGGATTTTCTTCAAGTGCCTGGTCTTTATCTATCTGTTTTTCGGCTTGGCGATGATCTTCCAGGTCCTTGATGGGAAGAAGGGTCCGGGAGGTGGTTCGGCCTATACGGCGGTCATTGACATCGAGGGCATGATTGCCGACAAGGAAGCGGCCAGCGCGGACAACATCATCGGCAGCCTGCGGGCCGCGTTCGACGATGCGAAAGTCAAAGGGGTGGTACTGCGCATCAACAGTCCGGGTGGCAGCCCGGTGCAGGCCGGCTACGTCTATGACGAAATCGTCCGCTTGCGAGCGGCGCATCCGGAAATCAAGGTCTATGCGGTGATTTCCGATCTCGGTGCCTCCGGTGCCTATTACATCGCCAGTGCGGCGGACCAGATCTATGCCGACAAGGCCAGCCTGGTGGGTTCCATTGGTGTGACGGCGGCGGGTTATGGCTTTGTCGAGACGTTGGGCAAATTGGGGGTGGAGCGTCGGGTCTATACCGCGGGCGAGCACAAATCCTTCCTCGATCCGTTCCAACCGCAAAAGCCTGAAGAGACGGCATTCTGGCAGGGTGTGCTTGACACCACTCATAAGCAGTTCATCGCCAGCGTCAAGAAAGGGCGGGGCGAGCGGCTGAAAGACAAGGAGCATCCAGAGCTGTTCTCTGGGTTGGTCTGGTCGGGCGAGCAGGCGTTGCCGCTGGGCTTGATCGATGGTCTGGGCAGTGCCAGTTCGGTGGCTCGGGACGTGATTGGCGAGAAAGAACTGGTGGACTTCACCGTCGAAGAGTCGCCGATCGACCGCTTCTCGAAAAAACTGGGGGCCAGCATCGCCCAGCACCTGGCGATGTGGATGGGGTTCCAGGGGCCGGCGTTGCGCTGATTGTCTTGGGGTTTCAATGCGGGGAGGCTGAGAGCCTCCCTTGCCACAAGTTTTGTAGTTGTCAGTGGTTGCGCTCAATACCCGCGCTTCAGGGGATTTGCACGCCCTCGACCAGCAACATATCCACGAGGCGAATCAGTGGCAGCCCGATCAGGCTGGTGGCGTCCGGCCCTTCGGTGCTCTGGAACAGGCTTACGCCCAGTCCCTCGGCCTTGAAGCTGCCAGCGCAGTCATAGGGCTGTTCGGCTCGCAGGTAGCGTTCGACGCGTCCCGGGTCCAGGGTGCGCATATTCACGGTAAACGGAATGCAGTCGACCTGGCAGGCGCCGGTCTGGCTGTTGAGCAGTGCCAGGCCGGTCAGGAATGTGACCCTGGTGCCGCTGGCGGCCAGCAGTTGCTCGCGTGCATTCTCGAAGGTGTGGGGCTTGCCCAGGATGCGCTCGCCGAGCACGGCGACCTGGTCTGAGCCGATGATCAGGTGCCCTGGGTGGCGGCTGGCCAATGCCCGGGCTTTTTCCTGCGCCAGGCGTTTGACCAGTTCGAGAGCAGGTTCGCCGGGGCGATGGCTTTCGTCGATATCGGGTGAACTGCAGACGAACGGCAGTCCCAGGCGGGCGAGCAATTCCCGACGATAGACCGAGCTTGAGGCAAGTAATAAAGGCAGCATAGGCATCTCCAGGAGGCAGGTGCGAATTCTAGCGAGGCATGCAAGTGACGGACAGGGCTGAATTTCCTTTGACATGGGCGGGGGCATCCCTATAATGCTGCGCCTATGTTGAATGACCCGATTCCACCTCACGTTGACCCGCGCAAATTGGCTGACCGTGGCACCACCCTTCAAGGTGAACTGCTGCTGGCCGATTTGAAGAGACTCTGCGACCCGCTTTCCGACGATGTCGGTACGGTCCAGGCCAAATTCGTTTTTGAACGAGATGAACGTAAATCTGTGGTAATCCACAGCTTTATCGACACTGAAGTCAAAATGGTTTGCCAGCGTTGTCTTGAGCTGGTCACCCTGCCGATCCACAGCGAATGCAGTTACGCCGTGGTAAAGGAGGGTGCGAATACCCAGTCGTTGCCGAAAGGTTATGACGTGCTGGAACTGGGCGAAGATCCATTGGATCTGCAGTCACTGATCGAGGAGGAGCTTCTGCTCGCCTTGCCCATTGTGCCTGCTCATCATCCGGAAGAATGCCAGCAGCCGGCGGGAGCAGATGAGCCCGAACCGAGCGAGGACGAGGTAACGCGGTCCAACCCGTTCAGTGTATTGGCGCAGTTAAAGCGTGACCCAAACGTTTAGGAGTTAATCAATTATGGCTGTTCAGCAGAACAAAAAATCCCGCTCTGCCCGTGACATGCGCCGTTCGCACGACGCGCTCGAGGCTAGCACCCTGTCCGTAGAAAAGACCACCGGTGAAGTTCACCTGCGTCACCACGTATCGCCAGAAGGCGTCTACCGTGGCCGTAAAGTGATCGACAAGGGCGCCGACGAGTAATCACTTGTCCGCTCAAGTCATCGCGATTGACGCAATGGGCGGGGACTTCGGTCCCCGCAGCATTGTTCAGGCCAGCCTTGCTTGTCTGAATGCAACACCCTCGCTGCACCTGACCCTCGTCGGTCAATCCCCCCTTTTAGAAGAGATGCTCAGCGGCCAGTCAGCTGTGGATCGCGCGCGCCTGACGATTGCCCCGGCGTCCGAAATCATCACCATGGACGAAAAGCCGGCCCAGGCCCTGCGCGGCAAGCCTGACGCCTCGATGCGGGTAGCCCTTGAGCTGCTGCGCGATGGCAAGGTCCAGGCCTGTGTCAGCGCGGGCAATACCGGTGCGCTGATGGCATTGTCCCGCTATGTACTCAAGACCTTGCCGGGTATCGACCGGCCCGCGATGGTGGCGGCGATTCCGACCCAGCGTGGGTTTTGTCAGTTGCTCGACCTGGGGGCGAATGTCGATTGCAGTGCCGAGCATTTGCTGCAGTTTGCGGTGATGGGTTCGGTCGCGGCTGAAACCCTGGGCGTCGTGCGTCCTCGGGTAGCGCTGTTGAACATCGGTACCGAAGACATCAAGGGCAACCAGCAGGTCAAGCTGGCGGCCACGTTGTTGCAGGCTGCGCGGGGTATCAACTACATCGGTTTCGTCGAGGGCGATGGCTTGTACCGTGGCGAGGCTGATGTGGTGGTCTGTGATGGCTTCGTTGGCAATATCCTGCTCAAGTCCAGCGAGGGGCTGGCGACCATGATCGGCCAGCGCATCGAGACCTTGTTCAGGCAAAGCCTGGCCTCGCGGGTGGTAGGCGCCCTGGCGCTGCCGCTGATGCGTCGGTTGCAAGCGGACCTGGCGCCGGCGCGGCACAATGGTGCGAGTTTCCTCGGGCTGCAAGGCATCGTGATCAAGAGCCACGGTTCGGCGGGTGTGCAGGGTTTTCAGAGTGCGATCAACCGAGCGGTGATCGAGATCCAGGAGAACCTGCCGGAGCGCTTGCACGGGCGCCTCGAAGATTTGTTGACTTAGGCATTTTCGTCCGACAATGCTTAAATGTGACCGGTCGGTTCAACCCGCCATCCAACGTTCAGTTTGCTAGCGCCCCCAGGGGCGTCAATTTTTGACGACAAGATCATTAGGGGCTTTGTTTTCATGTCTGCTTCCCTCGCATTCGTCTTTCCAGGACAGGGCTCGCAGTCCCTCGGCATGCTGGCCGAGCTGGGCGCGCAATACCCGCTGATCCTCGAAACATTCAAAGAAGCTTCCGACGCTCTCGGCTATGACTTGTGGGCATTGACCCAGCAAGGGCCGGAAGCACAGCTCAATCAAACCGATAAAACCCAGCCGGCCATCCTCACCGCTTCGGTCGCCTTGTGGCGCCTGTGGCTGGCTGAAGGCGGCGCGCGCCCGGCGTTCGTCGCCGGACACAGCCTGGGTGAATACAGTGCCCTCGTGGCGGCCGGCAGCCTGAGCCTGGGCGCCGCGGTGAAACTGGTGGAACGTCGCGGCCAGTTGATGCAGGAAGCCGTTCCGGCCGGGCAAGGCGGCATGGCCGCGATCCTCGGTCTGGAAGATGCCGATGTGCTGGCCGCCTGTGCCGAAGCGGCGCAAGGCGATGTGGTCAGCGCGGTGAACTTCAACTCCCCGGGCCAGGTGGTCATCGCCGGTGCCAAGGCGGCAGTCGAGCGTGCCATCGAGGGCTGCAAGGCCCGTGGTGCCAAGCGCGCCATGCCACTGCCAGTGAGCGTGCCCTCGCACTGCGAGCTGATGCGTCCGGCCGCCGAGCGCTTTGCCGAATCCATCGCCGCCATCGATTGGCAGGCCCCGCAGATTCCCGTGGTGCAGAATGTCAGCGCCAACGTGGCGCCGGACCTCGAGACCCTCAAGCGTGATCTGCTGGAACAACTCTACAAGCCGGTTCGCTGGGTCGAATCGGTGCAGACCCTGGCAGCCAAGGGCGCGACCGAACTGGTCGAATGCGGCCCTGGCAAAGTGCTGGCAGGCCTGAACAAACGCTGCGCCGAAGGCGTGTCGACTTCCAACCTCAATACCCCAGATGCCTTCGCTGCCGCCCGTGCAGCGCAGGCCTGAACAGGAGAAGCTTGCATGAGTCTGCAAGGTAAAGTTGCACTGGTGACCGGTGCAAGCCGCGGCATCGGCCAGGCCATCGCCCTGGAACTGGGTCGTCAAGGCGCCATCGTCATCGGCACCGCGACTTCCGCTTCGGGCGCCGAGCGTATCGCCGCGACCCTGAAGGAAAACGGCATCCAAGGCACTGGCCTTGAGCTGAACGTGACCAGCGACGAATCCGTCGCGGCGGTGCTGGCAAGCATTCAGGAGCAGTTCGGTGCGCCGGCGATCCTGGTCAATAATGCCGGTATCACCCGCGATAACCTGATGATGCGCATGAAAGATGATGAATGGTTCGACGTGGTCGACACCAACCTGAACAGCCTGTACCGGCTGTCCAAGGGCGTTCTGCGCGGCATGACCAAGGCTCGCTGGGGTCGAATTATCAGTATCGGCTCGGTTGTGGGTGCCATGGGCAACGCAGGCCAAGTAAACTATGCTGCGGCGAAGGCCGGTCTGGAAGGTTTCAGCCGTGCGCTGGCGCGTGAAGTGGGTTCGCGCTCGATTACGGTAAACTCGGTTGCACCGGGTTTCATCGACACCGACATGACCCGTGAACTGCCGGAAGCACAACGTGAAGCCTTGTTGACACAGATTCCGCTGGGTCGTCTGGGGCAAGCTCAAGAAATCGCGTCCGTGGTCGCTTTTCTTGCGTCGGACGGTGCGGCATACGTGACCGGGGCTACAATCCCGGTGAACGGCGGGATGTACATGAGTTAAATGTGACGGATTGCTTCAAAAAAATGTCATACGAGCTGTCTAAAATCCGTTATAAAGCTGCAACCAATTTATAGACGGCGGGCCGCGGGGTTTGAGGAGTGAAGCTTTCGGTTGAAAAACCGAAAAGTTCTTCTATACACTTACCCACCGGCCAGCTGCCTGAATTTGTCCATTAGGAGTGAAAACAAGGTATGAGCACCATCGAAGAGCGCGTCAAGAAAATCGTTGCCGAGCAACTGGGCGTTAAAGAAGAAGAAGTTGTGAACACCGCTTCCTTCGTTGAAGACCTGGGTGCCGACTCCCTTGACACCGTTGAGCTGGTGATGGCTCTGGAAGAGGAATTCGAGACCGAGATTCCTGACGAAGAAGCTGAGAAGATCACTACTGTACAAGCTGCTATCGACTACGTTACCAGCCACCAGGCGTAATCGTATTCAGTCGTCGCTAGCTGTCATGGAAAAACCGCACTGCCGTCACGGCGTGCGGTTTTTTCTTTAGGCCTGATGCAAAGTCGTCATTAGAAAAAGGAGAGTGCTGTGTCGCGTAGACGCGTCGTAGTCACCGGTATGGGTATGTTGTCGCCACTGGGCACGGATGTGCCGAGCAGTTGGCAGGGCATTCTGGCCGGCCGCAGTGGCATTGGTCTGATCGAACACACCGACCTTTCTGCCTATTCCACCCGTTTTGGCGGCTCGGTAAAGGGCTTCAATGTCGAGGAATACCTGTCGGTCAAGGAAGCCCGCAAGCTCGACCTGTTCATTCAATACGGCTTGGCAGCCGGTTTCCAGGCAGTGCGCAATGCTGGCCTGGAAGTCACCGATGCCAACCGCGAACGCATCGGCGTGGCCATGGGCTCGGGTATTGGCGGCTTGACCAATATCGAAGAAACCAGCCGCACGTTGCACGAATCGGGGCCACGACGGATTTCTCCGTTCTTTGTGCCGGGTTCGATCATCAACATGATTTCCGGTTTCCTGTCCATCCACCTGGGTGCCCAGGGGCCCAACTACGCCATCGCCACGGCGTGCACCACCGGTACCCACTGCATTGGCATGGCCGCGCGCAACATCATGTACGACGAAGCCGACGTGATGATTGCCGGTGGCGCTGAAATGGCTGCTTGCGGCCTCGGCATGGGCGGTTTCGGCGCGTCCCGTGCGCTGTCGACCCGTAACGACGAGCCCGCCCGTGCGAGCCGTCCGTGGGACAAGGGGCGCGATGGCTTCGTGTTGTCCGACGGTGCCGGTGCGCTGGTGCTCGAGGAACTGGAGC
Source organism: Pseudomonas medicaginis (assembly GCF_965119365.1). Lineage (NCBI taxonomy): Bacteria > Pseudomonadati > Pseudomonadota > Gammaproteobacteria > Pseudomonadales > Pseudomonadaceae > Pseudomonas > Pseudomonas medicaginis. Next base: position 5,454,887 of record NZ_OZ221631.1, on the reverse strand, counting down.
ACGCCAAGGCGCGCGGCGCGACCATCTATGCCGAACTGATCGGTTTTGGCACCAGTGGCGATGCGTACCACATGACCTCGCCACCGGCCGATGGCGCCGGTGCGGCCCGTTGCATCGCCAACGCCTTGCGTGACGCGAAGCTCAACGGCGAACAGGTGCAGTACATCAACGCCCACGGCACCTCGACCCCGGCCGGCGACCTGGCCGAAGCCCAGGCGATCAAGACCGTGTTCGGCGAGCACGCCTACAAGCTGGCGGTCAGTTCGACCAAGTCCATGACCGGTCACCTGCTGGGTGCGGCAGGGGCGGTGGAGGCGATCTTCAGTGTACTGGCAATCAACAGCCAGACGGCGCCGCCGACCATCAACCTCGATGAGCCGGACGACGGCTGCGACCTGGACTTCGTGCCGCACACTGCCCGCAGCATGGACATCGACGTGGTGTTGTCCAACTCCTTCGGCTTTGGTGGGACCAACGGTTCGCTGGTGTTCCGCCGGTTCGCCGGTTGATGGACAGCTGGGTCGACGGTCAGCCGGCGGACGTCCTGTCGCTGAAAGATCGCGGCCTGGCTTACGGCGATGGGTTGTTCGAGACCATTGCCGTGCATGCTGGCAACCCGGTGCTGCTGGAGCGCCACCTTCAGCGTCTGGAAGCGGGTTGCCGGCGGTTGACGCTCAACGTCGACATGAGCGCGTTGAGCACAGAGTTGAACGCCTACGCCCGCGGCCTGGGCGATGGCGTGCTGAAGCTGATCGTGACCCGTGGCGACAGTCAGCGCGGGTATGCCGCCGATCCTTCGGCGCCGGCCAGGCGCATCCTGCAAGGGAGCCCGCCAGCCGCTTATCCCGGCGCCCATGCCGAACAAGGCATCGACCTGTTTCCCTGTACCGTGCGTTTGTCGGAGCAGCCCTTGCTTGCCGGTCTCAAGCACCTCAATCGCCTGGAACAAGTGCTGGCCCGCGCCGAATGGCGCGATGCGCAGTATGCCGAAGGCCTGATGCTGGATGTGTCCGGGCGGGTGATCGAAGGTGTATTCAGCAACCTGTTCCTGGTGCGCGATGGGGTCTTGTTCACCGCTGACCTGAGCCGTTGTGGCGTGGCCGGTGTGATGCGCGCGGAATTATTGTTTCAAGCCAAGTCCCAGGGCATTGCCACCCAAGTCACCGACATCAGCCTCGAACAACTGCACCAGGCCGAGGAGGTCTTCGTCTGCAACAGCGTTTATGGCGTGTGGCCTGTACGCGGATGCGGTTCGGCGCGCTGGTCGGTTGGCCCGCTCACCCGTAAACTGCAGACCCTTGCCCGTGCGCTATTGGATGCTTGATTCGTGAGACGTAAATTCTTGCTGCTGCTGGAGACCGGACTGGTCCTGGCAGGGCTATTGTTGGGGGCTTCGGCCTGGAAGATTCATTCGGCGCTGCAACAGCCGCTGAACATCACCCAGGAAGAATTGCTGGACGTGCCCAACGGGACCACCCCGACTGGAACCCTCAAGCGCCTCGAAGCCGATGGCCTGATCAGGGACGCCTTCTGGCTGCGAATCTATTGGCGCTTCAATCTTGCCGGCCAACCGTTGCACTCCGGCGAATACCGGATGGTACCGGGCATGACCATGGAAGGGCTGATCGGTGTCTGGAAGCGCGGTGAAGTGGTGCAGTACAGCGTGACGCTGGTGGAGGGCTGGAATTTCCGTCAGGTGCGCGCCGCATTGGCCAAGGATGAAAAGCTCCAGCAGACCCTCACCGACTTGAGCGACAGCCAGGTCATGGACCGTCTGGGGCATTCAGGGGTATTTCCCGAAGGCCGGTTCTTCCCGGACACTTATCGCTTCGTGCGCGGTACCTCCGATGTCGAACTGCTGAAGAAAGCCTACGATCGCCTGGAAGACGTGCTCGCCAAGGAGTGGGCACAGCGTGCCGCCGATGTGCCGTACACCTTGCCTTACCAGGCACTGATCATGGCGTCCCTGGTGGAGAAGGAAACCGGTGTGCCCCAGGAGCGCGGGCAGATTGCCGGCGTCTTCGTGCGGCGCATGCGCCTGGGCATGCTGCTGCAGACCGATCCCACGGTGATCTACGGCCTGGGCGAGCGCTACACCGGCAAGCTCACCCGCGCCCATCTGAAAGAAGAAAACCCCTATAACACCTATCTGATCCCGGGCTTGCCGCCGACGCCGATTGCGATGGTGGGGCGCGAAGCGATTCATGCCGCGCTGAACCCGGCGCCGGGCAACAGCCTTTACTTTGTCGCCCGTGGCGATGGCAGCCATGTGTTTTCCGATGACCTGGAGTCGCACAACAACGCGGTGCGCGAGTTCCAGCTCAAGCGCCGTGCCGACTATCGCTCCAGCCCGGCCCCGGCAGCGCCGGACGAACAGGTGCCGACCCCGGCGGCATCGCCCGACACGGCACCCGAACCGGTGCCCCAGGTGCCGGCCCCCGAACCGGACGCCAGCGAGCCACCGAGCCCGCAATGACTTTGATTGAGGATCGCCCTGTGACTGGCTTGTTTATAACGCTGGAAGGCCCGGAAGGCGCCGGCAAGAGCACCAACCGCGAATACCTGGCCGAACGCCTGCGGGCCGCAGGCATCGAGGTCGTATTGACCCGTGAGCCGGGCGGTACGCCGCTGGCCGAGCGCATTCGCGAGGTATTGCTGGCGCCTCTCGAAGAAGTCATGAACCCTGACACTGAGCTGCTGCTGGTATTCGCTGCCAGGGCGCAGCATCTGGCCGAGGTGATTCGCCCGGCGCTGGCCCGTGGCGCCGTGGTCCTTTGCGATCGTTTTACCGATTCGACCTATGCCTACCAGGGCGGCGGCCGCGGTTTGTCCGTGGAACGCATCGCTGCGCTGGAAACCTTCGTCCAGGGTGAGCTGCGGCCAGACCTGACCCTGGTGTTCGACCTGCCGGTGGAAATCGGCCTGGCCCGGGCCAGCGCCCGCGGCCGGCTGGATCGTTTCGAGCTTGAGGGCCGGGATTTCTTCAATGCCGTGCGCAATGCCTTCCTGGCGCGCGCCAAGGCCGATCCGGCGCGTTACCTGCTGATCGATGCCGCGCAGCCGCTGACCCAGGTCCAGCAGTCCCTGGATGACTTGCTGCCACGTTTGCTGGAGCGTGTCCGTGGCTGAAGCCTATCCCTGGCAAGACGGTCTCTGGCAGCAACTGGCCGGTCGTGCCCAGCATGCCCATGCCTATCTGCTGCACGGCCCGGTCGGCATTGGCAAGCGGGCACTGGCCGAGCGGCTGATGGCCAGCCTGTTGTGCCAGCGTCCAGGTGTCTCGAACGCCTGCGGAGAATGCAAGTCCTGCCTGCTGCTCAAGGCCGGCAGCCACCCCGACAATTACGTGCTGGAGCCGGAAGAGGCGGACAAGGCCATCAAGGTCGACCAGGTTCGCGACCTGGTCAGCTTCGTGGTCCAGACTTCGCAGATGGGCGGGCGCAAAGTGGTGCTGATCGAGCCGGTCGAGTCGATGAACATCAACGCCGCCAACGCCTTGCTCAAAAGCCTCGAAGAGCCTTCCGGCGATACAGTATTGCTGCTGGTCAGCCACCAGCCGAGTCGCCTGCTGCCGACCATCAAGAGTCGCTGCGTGCAACAGGCCTGTCCGCTGCCGAGCGAGGCGATGAGCTTGCAGTGGCTGGCCGGGGCCTTGCCTGACAACACTGAACAAGAGCGTGTCGAGTTGCTGACCCTCGCGGCCGGTTCGCCCCTGGCGGCTGTCAGCCTTCAGGCCCAGGGCGTGCGTGAACAGCGGGCCTTGGTGGTGGATGGGGTCAAGAAGCTGCTCAAGCAGCAGCAATCCCCCACGCAACTGGCCGAGGGATGGAACGCCATTCCGTTACTGCTGCTGTTTGACTGGTTCTGCGACTGGTCGAGCCTGATCCTGCGTTACCAGTTGACCGAAGACGAGGCCGGTCTGGGGTTGGCGGACATGCGCAAGGTGATCCAGTACCTGGCGCAAAAAAGCAGCCAGGATAAAATCTTGAACATTCAGGACTGGATTCTTGCCCAACGTCAGAAGGTGCTGAGCAAGGCGAACCTCAATCGGGTACTGTTGCTCGAGGCGCTGTTGGTGCAATGGGCGAGTTTGCCTGGTCGAAACTGACAGACACTAAACTCAGCTCAATCGCAGCGGAGATCAGCATGAACGAACCTGTCAGTCCTGGCCCACGCAATGGCATCTTGTCCCTGACGATCAAGGACAAGTCGGTGCTTTACGCCGCCTACATGCCCTTCATCAAGAACGGCGGCCTGTTCATTCCCACCAACAAGAATTATCGCTTGGGCGATGAAGTGTTCATGCTCTTGAGCCTGATGGAGGAGCCGGAGAAAATTCCGGTCGCCGGCAAGGTGATCTGGCTGACGCCAAAGGGCGCCCAAGGCAATCGGGCCGCCGGCGTGGGCGTGCAGTTCAGCGACGGCGACAATTCGGCCCGCAACCAGATCGAAACCCATTTGGCCGGCTCCCTGAAGTCCGACCGTCCCACCCATACGATGTAGCCCGGCCTTTTATGCTTGTAGATTCCCATTGTCACCTTGACCGTCTCGACCTCGCTGCCCACGGCGGCTCCCTGGATGCTGCGCTGGACGCGGCACGTGAACGGGGTGTCGGTCATTTCTTGTGCATCGGCGTCAGCGCCGACAACGCCGCCGACGTCAAGGCCTTGGCCGAACGTTATGCCGATGTCGATTGTTCGGTCGGTGTCCACCCGCTGGATGTCCAGCCCGACGCCGCGCCGGCGCTTGATTGGCTGTTGCGTGAGCTCGATCATCCACGGGTGGTCGCCATTGGCGAAACCGGCCTGGACTATCACTACGAGCCGGAAGCCGCCGACGTTCAGCAGGCGTCGTTCCGGCTGCACCTGGAGGCAGCCCGGCAGACCGGCAAGCCGGTGATCATCCACACCCGTGGCGCCCGCGCCGATACCCTGGCCTTGCTGCGTGACGCCGCGCTGCCCCAGGCTGGCGTATTGCATTGTTTCACCGAAGACTGGGACATGGCCAAGGCCGCCCTGGACATGGGCTATTACATTTCCTTGTCCGGGATTGTCACGTTCCGCAACGCCGATGCCCTGCGTGACGTTGCCAGCCGGGTGCCGGCGGATCGGCTGTTGGTGGAAACCGACTCGCCTTACCTGGCGCCGATCCCGTATCGCGGCAAGCCGAACCTCCCTCAATACGTACGGGAAGTGGCGGAGTTTCTAGCAATGTTGCGCGGTGAGACCTACGAGCGGTTTGCGGAGCAGACGACGGAAAATTTTAAGAAGTTGTTTCCGCTGGCTCACGTCAGTCCGGGGCAGGCCTGAATTTCATGCAAAAAAAACCCGGGTTCTGGGGGGTGAATCCGGGTTAAGACCATTAGGAGTAAAACAAAGGCACGCGGTCCGTTGGTACCTTTATCAGCGCGTCACTTGGGGGAGATGTCGCGCCGACAGTTCAAGTATTGATCAGTATGCCAACGCGTCCAGTCGGGCCGGGGCGGTTTTTAAACAAATTTGGAATACGCTCGCTTCGGATAGGTTCTCACCGTCGACAAAGCGCGCCAGCGCGGCGCATTGGCGCGGGAAACGGCGAGGCGGGTGTGCACGGTTTTGTGAAGAACAGCGGCCGAGAACGGATGATCCGTGCATTTTTGCGTAAGTTAGGCATAATACCCGGCTTCGAATTTTGACCCTTCAGACCTTTTTCTTATGCACAAAGAACCCCGTAAGGTCCGTGAGTTTCGCCGCCGCGAGCAGGAAATTCTCGACACCGCGCTCAAGCTGTTCCTCGACCAGGGTGAAGACAGTGTCACCGTCGAGATGATTGCGGATGCCGTGGGTATCGGCAAAGGCACGATTTATAAACATTTCAAATCCAAGGCGGAGATCTACCTGCGCCTGATGCTCGACTACGAGCGCGATTTGAACGAGCTGCTGCATTCGGCCGATGTGGACAAGGACAAGGAGGCCCTGTCCCGGGCCTACTTCGAGTTCCGCATGCGCGACCCGCAGCGCTACCGCTTGTTCGACCGCCTGGAAGAGAAGGTGGTCAAGGGCAATCAGGTGCCGGAAATGGTCGAGGAGTTGCACAAGATCCGCGCTTCCAACTTCGAACGCCTGACCCTGCTGATCAAGGGCCGGATCAGCGAGGGCAAGCTCGAAGACGTGCCGCCTTATTTCCATTACTGTGCCGCCTGGGCGTTGGTGCATGGCGCGGTGGCGCTGTATCACTCGCCTTTCTGGAGCAACGTGCTGGAAGACCAGGAAGGATTTTTCCAGTTCCTGATGGACATTGGCGTGCGCATGGGCAACAAGCGCAAGCGCGACACCGACGTCCCGAGCAACTGACTGCCCGCACCGGCAACAAGACATTCAGCTGCCTTATTGCGCCATGTCCGCTTACATGGCGCAGTGCCCCAGTAATATACTCAGGCTTGGGGCTTGCGGAATCTTGATTTCTAGGTCAATTTTTGCGGGTCCGATTTTTCTCGTGCCGGAGTGATCCATGATCGTTGACCGTCAAGGCAGGCGTTTCCGTAATCTGCGGATCAGCCTGACCTCAGCCTGCAATTACGCCTGTACCTATTGCGTGCCTGACGGCAAGCGGTTGGTGGCTGCGCAGGATGAACTGTCGGCCGAGGCCATGGCGCGTGGCGTGGCCTATTTGATCGAGGCCGCCGGTATCGAGCGGCTACGCATCACAGGCGGCGAACCGCTGGTCAGCCCCAAGCTCGAGCGTTTCATGACGGCGGTGGGGCAGATGGGGCTGGACGACATCAGCCTGACCACCAATGGGCAGCTACTGGCGAAGAAGCTGCCATTGCTGGTGGACGCCGGAATTCGTCGCATCAACGTTTCCCTCGACACCCTGGACCCTGCTGCGTTTCGCAGTATCGCCCGCGGCGGCGACCTGGCGACCGTGCTCGATGGCATGGAACAGGCCCGGGCCGCCGGGCTGAAGATCAAGGTCAACATGGTGCCGCTGCGCGGGCAGAACCTGGACCAGGTGATGCCTTTGCTCGAGTACTGCCTGGCGCGTGGCTATGAACTGCGTTTCATCGAGTTGATGCGCATGGGGCACCTGGCCAGCGACTCCAACGCCTTCCTGCAGCAGTTCGTCAGCCTCCAGCAACTGCTCAGCCTGATCGGCGACCAGTACGAATACCTGCAAGCCGATGCGCCGGTGGATGCCACGGCGGTGCGCTATGAGATCCCGGGGCTGGGCTATTTTGGTGTGATTGCCAACGAAAGCGTCCCGTTTTGCCGTACCTGCTCGCGGCTGCGACTGTCCTCAACGGGCTGGTTGCACGGGTGCCTGTCGTCGAGTAACCGTCACTTCGTCGGCGACCTGTTGGACAAACCACGCCATCAGGCCTTGCCGGCGCTTCAGCGCTTGTTGGTCAAGGCGCTGGGGGACAAGCAGGAGGTGGCATTCTCCGGCGGCGCAACCATCATGAAAATCATCGGCGGCTGAATAAGGCTTTTGTGGCGAGGGGATTTGTCCCCGCGGGTTGCACAGCAACCCCAAGAACTATCGCCTCGGAGAATCAGGTCGAGTATTTCTATCCTTTGGGGGGCTTCGCACCCAGCGGGGATAAATCCCCTCGCCACAGGAATAACGAACCGTCCCTCCGATCAAGATGGCGCAAAAGCTGCATCCCACGACCATTCGCCGGTTTTCCGACACCGGTTTTTGGAGGGATAGGATGCGTAGTCTGGTTTTGCTGCTGGCCGTTCTGGTGCTTGGCGGTTGCATGAATGTCAGCGACATGGGAGAAGGCGTTCGTTACCACATGAGCGATGCCGGCCTGCTGGACCATAGCGACAGCCGTCGGGTGAACAACCTGCGTATTCAGCCAGACTCGTTCATCTACATCGCCCAGGGCGCCTTCGCCCCGCCGGGCAGTGCCTATCCGCGTCCCAATGTCGTGGCCGAAGAAGCCTTCAATGGCTTCATCGAATATTTCCCCATGGTCCGTCGCGCCCGTGTTCCCGAAGGCCTTGACCAGGCCATGGGCGAAGCCCGTGCCGCCGGGGCCCATTACCTGTTGTACACTCGGTTCGCCAAGGCCGATAACCGCATCGGCAACTCCGACGAATGGCTGGATGAAGAAGCCGTGGATCGCCTGGGTGTCGATACCAGCGTAATTCAAATCATGTTGATCGAGACCAGCACCCAGTATTTGATTGATACTGCACGGATCAAAAGTCGTGGCGGTTTACTGACGTTGCACGACAAACAGCCCCAAGACCTCATCGCCACGCCGTTGCGTGAATACGCTCGCAGCCTGCTGGGGATGAGCGACGAGTAACTACAAGGAGTCACCATGAGCGGACCGCAAAAAGCCAATGACTTGCTGGGGCAGATCCCCAAGACCAAAGGCCTGCCACCGGTCCACTTGTGGAACCCTGACTTCTGCGGCGACATCGACATGCGCATCGCCCGGGACGGCACCTGGTACTACCTGGGCACGCCCATCGGACGAAAACCGATGGTCAAGCTGTTCTCCACCATCATCCGCCGCGATGGCGATGATTATTTCCTGATCACCCCTGTGGAAAAAGTCGGCATCAAGGTCGATGATGCCCCCTTCGTTGCCGTGACCCTTGAGGTCGAAGGGCAGGGGGAAGGGCAGTTGTTGCGTTTCACCACCCATGTCGAGGAAACCACTGAGGCCGGTGCCGAGCATCCGCTGCGGGTGGTGATCGATCCCCAGACCCAGGAACCGGCGCCCTACGTGCATGTGCGCAGCAATCTTGAAGCGCTGATCCATCGTAATGTGTTCTATCAACTGGTGGAGCTGGCGGTCAGCCGCGAGATCGACGGGCAGCGCTGGTTGGGTGTGTGGAGCGGCGGCGAGTTCTTCCCCATAGGCTTGGAACCGTAAACCCTGTGGGAGCGAGCCCGCTCGCGAAGGCTCCGGCCCATCCACCTCTTCTCAACTGACCCACCGCTATCGCGAGCAAGCTCGCTCCCACAGTGGCCAAGTAAAATTCAAATTGACACCCAATCATATGATGATTAGCGTGGGCCTCCAAAAGAGTGGCCCGCGGGGTTTTCATGTCCAGCAGTTTTCATGCATCGACCGTCGATTGGCTGGGGGGCTGGATAGCCGCCGGCCAGGTCAAGCCTGGGCAGACCATCAAGGTCGAGGCGGACTTGGGCGAGCAACTGGGCGTCAGTCGCACGGTGATACGCGAGGCGATCAAGACCCTGGTGGCCAAAGGCATGCTGGAGGTCGGGCCGAAAGTCGGCACGCGGGTATTGCCGGTGCGACGCTGGAACCTGTTCGACCCCCAAGTGGTGGGCTGGCTGTCACGCAGCGGCCTGCCGGAAAACTTCGTCGATGATTTGCTGGATCTGCGCCGTACCATCGAGCCGATGGCGGTGCGTTGGGCCTGCGAGCGGGCCACGGCCGATCAGGTGCAGGCAATCCGCCTGGCCTACCATGCGCTGGAGCGGGCGGTGGACAGCGGCGCCGACTACAACCGCGCCGACCAGTTTTTCCATGAGTGCATCCTGGCCGCCAGCCATAATCAATTTATCGAGCAAATGGTCCCGGCCCTGGGTGCGTTGCTGGCGGTGTCATTCGAAGTGTCGGCGGCCGACCCGGATGAGCTGCGCCGCACCTTGCCGATCCACAAGGACATCGCCGACGCCATAGCCGCCCGTGACGCCGCGCGTGGCGTCTGGGCCTGCATGACCCTGATCGATAACGCCGACTTGGCGATCAAACGTTTTTACCCCAATGTCATGGCCGGTCGAACAGACGCCGCCGGGCAAGCCGGGAACGGGAGGTTTCAATGAAGTGGACGGCTGTGACGGAACACCGGGCGAAGTTGGGCGAGGGGCCTTTCTGGGATGCGCCGACCCAAGCATTGTATTGGGTCGATATCGCCGGCAAGCAGGCGTTGCGGCTGATCGGCGCCAATGTGGATATCTGGCAGATGCCCGAGCATGTGTCCGCCTTCATACCGACCCAGCATGGCGACGCGTTGGTGACCTTGAGCAGTGGCGTCTATCGCCTCGATCTTGATTCGCCAGGCCTGGAACCGCGGCTGACGCTGTTGTGCATGGCCGACCCCCAACTGGGCAATCGTGCCAACGAGGCCCGTTGCGACGCCCTGGGCCAACTCTGGCTCGGCACCATGCAGAACAACATCGGTGCCGAAGGCGAGGACTTGCCGATCGAGCACCGGTCCGGCGGATTGTTTCGCGTCGGCAGCGATGGCCGGGTCATGCCTTTGTTGCGTGGGTTGGGCATCCCGAACACGTTGCTCTGGAGCCCTGATGGCACCACGGTGTATTTCGGCGACAGTCTGGATGGCACGTTGTATCGGCACTTTATCTACCCGGAAGGCAACCTGGCGCCGGCCGAGGTCTGGTTCGGCCCGCACCCGCGTGGCGGGCCGGATGGCTCAGCGATGGATGCCCGGGGCTATATCTGGAACGCCCGCTGGGACGGCAGTTGCCTGTTGCGACTGACCCCGGACGGCCAGGTCGATCGAGTGATAGAACTGCCTGTCAGTCGCCCGACCAGCTGTGTATTTGGTGGTGAAGATTTCAAGACGTTGTACATCACCAGCGCGGCGAGCCCCTTGGGTCATCCGCTGGACGGTGCCGTGCTGTCGATGCGTGTCGATGTGCCTGGCGTGGCCTGTACAAGGTTTGCTGGATAATTCCCAATATGTGGGATGTAAATATATATATTGAGATTAATCGGCGGCCGGGTTTATAGTCGGCTCCATCGGCAATACGCACTCACACTAAAAAAACAAGACAGGTGAAGTGATGCAACGATCTTTCCCCGTACGCCCCGGCGGCGTACGTCGGCCACTGTTCTTTCAAGCGCCTTCGCGCCGGTCATCCGTGGATGCCCGGTTTTTGTCGTGCCCGTGCGCAGTAGCCTTGAGCCATGGCTGAGCCCTTGGTCTTGCCGCCCGTGCCGGAGCCACCCAAGGGTGAACGCCTGAAGGACAAGGTCGTGCTATTGACCGGCGCCGCCCAAGGCATTGGCGAGGCGATCGTCGCGGCGTTCGCTTCGCAACAGGCCCGGCTGGTGATCAGTGATATCCAGGCGCAGAAGGTCGAAGCGGTGGCCGCCCACTGGCGTGAACGCGGGGCCGATGTGCAAGCGCTGCAGGCCGATGTGTCGAAGCCGCAGGATTTGCAGGCCATGGCCCGTCGTGCCGTCGAACTGCACGGTCGCATCGATGTGTTGGTCAACTGCGCCGGCGTCAATGTCTTCCGCGACCCGCTGGAAATGACCGAAGAGGACTGGCGCCGCTGCTTCGCCATCGACCTGGATGGCGCCTGGTACGGTTGCAAGGCGGTGTTGCCACAGATGATCGAGCAGGGCGTGGGCAGCATCATCAACATTGCCTCGGTCCATTCGTCCCACATCATTCCCGGCTGTTTCCCTTACCCGGTGGCCAAGCATGGCCTGCTCGGCCTGACTCGCGCCCTGGGCATCGAATATGCGCCCAAGGGGGTACGCGTCAACGCCATCGCCCCGGGTTATATCGAAACCCAACTGAACGTCGACTACTGGAACGGCTTTGCCGACCCCCATGCCGAACGTCAGCGTGCGCTGGATCTGCACCCGCCACGGCGCGTCGGGCAACCGATCGAAGTGGCCATGACGGCCGTGTTCCTGGCCAGTGACGAAGCACCGTTTATCAATGCCTCATGCATCACCATCGATGGAGGACGTTCGGTCATGTACCACGACTGAATATTCCTGGATTGCAGTGGGAAACTTCGCCTGTAATCCAATCATCATACGATATGACTATTCAGGCCTATGCTGTGTAGCAACTTGATGTAACCGCCCAGCCTGCGCATTTCCACCGACGGTGGAGCAGAAACCTGGACGTTTGGCTTTCAATAAAAAAAACAAGGAGTCAACTATGAAACATCGTCGTGGGATCCGTTCCCTGTGTCGCGCCGCCCTGGCGGTTACCGCGGTCAGCCTCAGCAGCCACTTGCTGGCGGCCGATGCAGTAAAAATTGGTTTCCTGGTCAAGCAGGCCGAGGAGCCTTGGTTCCAGACCGAATGGGCGTTTGCCGAGAAGGCGGCCAAGGACAAAGGCTTTGAGTTGATCAAGATCGCCGTGCCCGACGGCGAGAAAACCCTCTCGGCCATCGACAGCCTGGCCGCCAACGGGGCCAAGGGTTTCGTGATCTGCCCGCCGGACGTATCCCTCGGCCCGGCCATCGTGGCCAAGGCCAAGCTCAACGATCTCAAAGTGATTGCTGTCGACGACCGTTTCGTCGACGCCAGCGGCAAGTTCATGGAAGACGTGCCGTACCTGGGCATGGCCGCGTTCGAGGTGGGCCAGAAGCAGGGCGCCGCCATGGCTGCTGAAGCGAAAAAACGCGGCTGGGATTGGAAGGAAACCTATGCGGTGATCAACACCTACAACGAACTGGACACTGGCAAGAAGCGCACCGACGGTTCGGTCAAATCCCTCGAGGAGGCCGGCATCCCGAAAGACCACATCCTCTTCGCCGCCCTGAAAACCCTCGACGTACCCGGGAGCATGGACTCCACCAACTCGGCCCTGGTGAAGCTGCCAAGCGCCGCCAAGAACCTGATCATCGGTGGCATGAATGACAACACCGTGCTGGGCGGCGTGCGCGCCACCGAAGCGGCCGGGTTCAAGGCGGCCAATGTGATCGGCATCGGCATCAACGGCACCGATGCGATCGGTGAGTTGAAGAAGCCTGACAGCGGCTTCTTCGGTTCGATGCTGCCAAGCCCGCACATCGAAGGCTACAAGACTGCCGAAATGATGTACGAGTGGATCACCACCGGCAAGGAACCGCCGAAGTACACCGCCATGGACGAGGTGACGCTGATCACCCGGGAGAACTTCAAGCAAGAGCTGGAAAAAATCGGCCTGTGGAACTGACGGCCGGTTGATTCAAAAGCGGCCCTGGCCACTTGAGTGGCGGGGTCGCTTGATCTCTGTAAGTTCGAGGTGGTTATGCAAGCGCAAACAGCGACACGGCAACATAACATCGGCGGCAGCTTGCGGTTCAACGGGATCGGCAAGTCCTTTCCCGGCGTGCAGGCGCTGGCCAATATCAGTTTCGTTGCCCATCCGGGGCAGGTCCATGCCTTGATGGGTGAAAACGGCGCTGGCAAGTCCACGCTGCTCAAGATCCTGGGCGGTGCCTACATCCCGAGCAGCGGCGACTTGCAGATCGGCGAACAGACGATGGCGTTCAAAGGCACCGCCGACAGCATCGCCAGCGGCGTGGCGGTGATTCACCAGGAACTGCACCTGGTGCCGGAAATGACCGTCGCTGAAAATTTGTTTCTCGGCCACTTGCCGGCGCGTTTCGGCCTGGTCAATCGTGGCGTGCTGCGCCAACAGGCGCTGACGCTGCTTAAAGGCCTGGCCGACGAAATCGACCCCCAGGAAAAAGTCGGTCGCCTGTCCCTCGGCCAGCGCCAATTGGTGGAAATCGCCAAGGCCTTGTCCCGCGGCGCCCACGTCATTGCTTTCGACGAACCCACCAGTAGTCTGTCGGCCCGGGAAATCGACCGTTTGATGGCGATCATCGGTCGGCTGCGAGACGAGGGCAAAGTGGTGCTCTACGTCAGCCATCGCATGGAGGAGGTGTTCCGCATCTGTAACGCGGTGACGGTGTTCAAGGATGGTCGCTACGTGCGGACGTTCGAGAACATGAGTGAGTTGACCCATGATCAACTCGTCACGTGCATGGTCGGTCGTGATATCCAGGACATCTATGACTACCGTCCTCGGGAGCGCGGCGATGTGGCGCTGCAAGTGAAGGGCCTGTTGGGGCCGGGCTTGCGCGAACCGGTGAGTTTCCAGGTGCACAAGGGCGAGATCCTCGGCTTGTTCGGGCTGGTCGGTGCCGGTCGTACCGAGCTGCTGCGCTTGCTCAGTGGCTTGGAGCGTCAGCGCGAAGGAAGTCTCGTCCTGCACGACAAGGAACTGAAACTGCGTTCACCTCGGGATGCCATCGCTGCGGGCGTGCTGCTCTGCCCGGAGGATCGCAAGAAGGAAGGCATCATCCCGTTGGGCAGTGTGGGCGAGAACATCAACATCAGTGCGCGCCCGGCTCATTCCGCGCTGGGCTGCCTGTTGCGTGGCGACTGGGAGCGGGGCAACGCCGACAAGCAGATCAAATCGCTGAAAGTGAAGACGCCGGCGGCCAGCCAGAAAATCATGTACCTGTCCGGCGGCAACCAACAGAAGGCGATTCTTGGACGCTGGCTGTCGATGCCGATGAAAGTCCTGCTGCTGGACGAGCCCACGCGCGGCATCGACATCGGTGCCAAGGCGGAGATCTACCAGATCATCCACAACCTGGCGGCCGACGGTATCGCGGTGATTGTGGTGTCCAGCGACCTGATGGAAGTGATGGGCATTTCCGACCGAATCCTGGTGCTCTGCGAAGGGGCCATGCGCGGCGAGCTGCCGCGTGACCAGGCCAACGAATCCAACCTGCTGCAACTGGCGCTGCCGCGCCAACGCGTTGCCGACGCGGCGAACTGAGAGGTAAATCATGACCATTCAAAACAATGCACTGCCAACGGCACGCAAACCCCTGGACCTGCGCCGTTTCCTGGATGACTGGGTCATGCTGCTGGCGGCCATCGGCATCTTCGTGCTCTGCACCCTGATGATCGACAACTTCCTGTCGCCGCTGAATATGCGCGGCCTGGGCCTGGCAATTTCCACCACCGGCATCGCGGCCTGCACCATGTTGTATTGCCTGGCGTCCGGGCACTTCGACTTGTCGGTCGGTTCGGTGATTGCCTGTGCCGGCGTCGTCGCGGCGGTGGTGATGCGCGACACCAACAGCGTGTTCCTCGGCGTCAGCGCGGCGCTGGTGATGGGGCTGATCGTCGGCCTGATCAACGGCATCGTCATCGCCAAGTTGCGGGTCAACGCGTTGATCACCACCCTGGCAACGATGCAGATCGTCCGCGGCCTGGCCTACATCTTCGCCAATGGCAAGGCGGTGGGGGTGTCGCAGGAGTCGTTCTTCGTATTCGGCAACGGCCAGTTGTTTGGCGTGCCGGTGCCGATCCTGATCACCATCGTCTGCTTCCTGTTTTTCGGCTGGCTGCTGAACTACACCACCTACGGGCGCAACACCATGGCCATCGGTGGCAACCAGGAAGCGGCGTTGTTGGCGGGGGTGAACGTTGATCGCACCAAGATCATCATCTTCGCCGTGCATGGTTTGATCGGCGCCCTGGCCGGGGTGATCCTGGCCTCGCGCATGACCTCGGGCCAACCGATGATCGGCCAGGGCTTCGAACTGACCGTGATCTCGGCGTGCGTGCTGGGTGGGGTGTCGTTGAGCGGTGGTATCGGCATGATCCGCCACGTCATTGCAGGCGTGCTGATTTTGGCGATCATCGAAAACGCGATGAACCTGAAGAACATCGACACCTTCTACCAATACGTCATTCGTGGCTCGATTCTGTTGCTGGCGGTGGTGATTGACCGCTTGAAGCAGCGCTGAGCCCTGCGGCGACCGGGCGGGCCCCTTCGCGAGCAAGCTCGCTCCCACACTGGTTCTGCGCAGTGCCGAGGTTCTGAGCCCTGACACAAAAACCTGTGGGAGCGAGCCTGCTCGCGATAGCGTCCTTCCTGACGCCAACAATCACCCCGCCTTGCGCAAGGCTTCGACCAGCTCCTGCTTGCGCATCTTCGAGCGCCCGGGAATGTTTTTCGCCCGGGCCTCCTTCATCAGGCTGTCCACCGTCTGGGTCCCATGGGAGGCTTTACTGGTGCGCGGGTGACCTTCGCGGGTCTTGGCAGCACGGCGGGCTGATTCCTTGCGGTCGGTTTTCTTGGCCGTCGCCGGTTTTTCCTTGCCCGAACCACCGGAGCGTTCGCCACCACCGGACTGTTTGTTCACGGTCGCCCAGGCACGTGCCTCGGCTTCGTTCTCGGACACGCCTTTTTTCTCGTAACCCTTTTCAATGTGTTCGGCCTTGCGCTTTTGTTCGGCGGTGTATTTGTCTTTGCTTCCACGAGGCATGGGATATTCCTCCTCAAATGTCTGAGCAGAGGCTATTGGCTGGCGGCGCCACCCTCGGAGCCCGAACCTCCGGTCGTGGTTTTAGAGCCCACCCCGGTCTCGGCGTTATCAGGTGCGGTCGAGTCCGGCGTATTCATGCCTCCCTGGCGCCCCGTGTCATTGCCTTGCACCCGCGGGTCGGTGCCGGTAGCCGGTGGTTGACCATTGTTCAAGGTGCCGCCGCCGGTGCCGTCGGTGTTCAACTTGGGCAGGCCTTGCGTGGCCGGAGAGTTGGGTGCCTGCACCGGGTCGGTCGGCCCCGTACCGGAAGTGGATGCCGCGAACGCCGCCGAGGACAGCAGTGCAGTGAGGGTGAATGCAGTCAGCCTTGAAGTGATCATGGTGTCGCCTCCATTTTTAGAATGCTTGCCTGATCTTGGGCCGTAGCGGTTCGAGGTTGGTGCCTGGGGGGCGACGAATGGTGTGTTGGGAAAACCGGCTGGCTGCCCGTCAAGAACCTGGACGCTGCCCGTGACGAGCGCGACGTAGCGGCTTAGTATGGCGCTTTCAATTGGCTACAAGGCCTGCTCATGTCCATCGAGATCCGTCCTGCGCAACCCAGCGATGCGCCTCAAATCCTTGCCTTCATCACCGAGTTGGCCGATTACGAAAAGGCCCGCCACGAAGTCATCGCCAGTGTGGCCGACATTGAGCGCAGCCTGTTCAGCGAAGGCGCGACCGCCCATGGGCTGATCTGCCTGCGTGACGGCGTGCCGATCGGTTTCGCGGTGTTTTTCTTCAGTTATTCCACTTGGCTGGGCAGCAACTGCTTGTACCTCGAAGACTTGTACATCACGCCTGACCAGCGCGGTGGCGGGGCGGGCAAGACGTTGCTGCGCCATTTGGCGAAAATTGCCTGTGACAACGATTGCGGGCGCTTCGAATGGAGTGTGCTGGACTGGAACACGCCGGCCATCGAGTTCTACAAATCCCTCGGCGCGCAACCCCAGGAAGAGTGGGTGCGCTACCGAATGGACGGCAAGGTGCTGCGGGATTTCGCCCACGGCAACTGAGCACTTCACGAGTGTGCGGCGGATGCGTACTCGGCAAATCCGGGGCGCTGTTCCAGCCGCTTGCAATAGGCGGCGACCGCTGGATAGTCGGGACGCTCCATGGGCGCCTGGCGCCAGCGGTGTACGGACAAGCCGATGAGCACATCCGCAAGGGAAAACGCCGCACCGGCCACGTAGGCGCCGGTACGGTTCAACTGCTGCTCCAGCAACCCCATCTTCTCGTTCCAGCCTTTTACGCCGGCAGCGATGCGCAGTGGGTCCTGGAAGTCTGGATTCTTGCGTACCAGGGCGTGGAATGCGTAGCCCCATGACGGGTTGAGCTCTGTGGCTTGCCAGTCCATCCACTGCTCGACACGCGCCCGTGCGGCAGGTTCGACAGGCAACAGGTCGTTGCGCCCATGTTTACCCACCAGATAGCGGCAAATGGTGTTCGACTCCCAGAGCACACCGTTCTCATCAATGATCACCGGCACCTGGGCATTGGGATTCAAGGCCAGGAAATCCGGGTCTTGGGTTGAAGAAAAACCAATGCCCCAGTCTTCGCGCTCGTAGGCGATGTCCAGTTCCTGGCAGGTCCACAGCACTTTTCTGACATTGATCGAGGAAGTGCGACCGAGGATTTTCAGCTGTTGTCCCATCACTTGTTCCCTGAGTTGTTTGGCGTCCGCTCAGAAACGTAGCAGGGTCTTGGACGGATGGCGATTGGCTTTATGGTTGGCTTATTAAATCCCAATATATGGGAGTGATATTTATATATTGAGATTTCGCTGCGCGCAGGTTTATAGTCCGTCTCACTCACTGCCAAAAAACAGAACAGGTGAAGCGGATGCAGGCGCAATTGATCGCGCTCGATTGGGGGACGACCTCCTTACGGGCTTACAAACTGGCAGCCGGTGGCGAGGTGCTCGAGCAGCGCTCGCTGTCATCGGGGATCATGCAGTTGCCTTCCGAGCCGCGAACCGTGGCCGGCCGGGTGTGCATCGACGGTTTCGAACTGGCCTTCGACGAGGCCTGCGGCGACTGGCTCGATGCTCAGCCAGGCTTGCCTGTGATCGCCTGTGGCATGGTCGGCAGTGCTCAGGGCTGGCGTGAAGCGCCTTACTGCGACACACCCGCCAACGTCGCCAATCTCGGACATTCCCTACAAACCGTTCGCAGCCTTCGCGGTGTCGATGTGCACATCGTGCCGGGCGTGATCCAGCGTTCACGCTTGCCCAATGTCATGCGGGGTGAAGAAACCCAGGTGCTCGGCGCCTTGCACAGCCTGCCGGACGAAGCGGTGCTGATCGGCCTGCCGGGCAGTCATTCGAAATGGGTGGAAGTGGCCGATGGCTGCATCGTGCATTTCGACACCTTCATGACCGGCGAGATCTTCGCCGTGCTCAGTGACCACAGCATTCTCGGCCGCACCCAGCAACGAGGGGCGACCTTCGATGGCGTGGCCTTTGATCGTGGCGTACAGGTGGCGTTGTCGGTGGACGGCCAGATCGGTCCGTTGTCCACGGTGTTCAGCGCTCGCAGTCTGGGCTTGACCGGCGAACTGGAGGCCAGCGCCCAGGCCGATTACCTCTCGGGCCTGCTGATCGGCCATGAGCTGACGGCGCTGGCCGAGGTGCAGCGTCGGCGACGCGACAGCCTCCATCTGCCGACGGTGGTGCTGATCGGCAACTCCCAACTCTGTGTCCGTTATCAACGGGCCCTCGACGCCTGCGGCTTCGCCCGGGTGGTCCTGGCCGAACAGGCCACCGAACGCGGTTTGTGGCAACTGGCCGTAGCGGCCGGGTTGCTCGATTCAACCGCCCCCTGAACCTGACTGGAGGTCTGACATGCTCACACAAGCACTGGCGCACAACGGGCTGATTGCGATCCTGCGTGGCCTGCGTCCCGAAGAGGCGGCGGCCATCGGCGAAGTCCTGTACAGCGCCGGATTTCGCGTCATCGAAGTGCCGCTCAATTCCCCCGAGCCGTACGAAAGCATCCGCATCCTGCGCAGTACCTTGCCCGCCGATTGCCTGATCGGTGCCGGTACCGTGCTCACGCCGGAACAGGTCGAGCAGGTGAAAGTCGCTGGCGGCCAAGTGATTGTCATGCCTCACAGTGATCCGAAGGTGCTGCGAGCGGCGAAAGCGGCGGGCTTGTACCTGTCGCCAGGTGTCGCCACGCCCACTGAAGCCTTTGCCGCGCTGGCTGAAGGCGCCCATGTGCTGAAGCTGTTTCCCGCCGAGCAAATGGGCCCGGCGGTGGTCAAGGCCTGGCTCGCCGTGCTGCCGGCCGGGACCGTGCTGGTGCCGGTGGGTGGGATTACGCCGGACAACATGGCGGTGTTCCTCGAGGCCGGCGTCAAGGGCTTCGGCCTCGGTTCCGGGCTGTTCAAGCCGGGTCTGACGGCGGAGGAAGTGGCGGTACGCGCCAAGGCCTACGTGGCCGCATGGAATGCCTTGAACTGAAGACTTTTCCAGCGCCCTCGTGCGCTGCATCTGATAAGAGAGACAACAAGATGAAAATCACCAAGCTGACCACGTTTATCGTTCCGCCGCGCTGGTGCTTCCTCAAGGTCGAGACCGACGAGGGCGTGACTGGTTGGGGCGAGCCCGTGGTTGAAGGCCGTGCCCACACGGTGGCGGCGGCTGTCGAGGAATTGTCCGACTATCTGATCGGCAAAGACCCACGCAATATCGAAGACATCTGGACCGTGTTGTATCGCGGCGGCTTCTACCGTGGCGGGGCCATTCACATGAGTGCCCTGGCCGGCATCGACCAAGCGTTGTGGGACATCAAGGGCAAGGCCCTGGGTGTGTCGGTCAGCGACCTGCTGGGCGGCCAGGTGCGCGACAAGATCCGCGTGTATTCGTGGATCGGCGGTGACCGGCCGGCGGACACCGCCCGCGCCGCGAAAGAGGCCGTGGGCCGTGGCTTCACGGCGGTGAAGATGAACGGCACCGAAGAGCTGCAGTTTCTCGACACCTTCGAAAAGGTCGACCTGGCCCTGGCCAACGTGGCGGCGGTGCGGGATGCGGTGGGGCCGAACGTCGGCATTGGCGTGGATTTCCACGGCCGGGTGCACAAGCCCATGGCCAAGGTGCTGATGAAGGAACTCGACCCCTACAAGCTGATGTTCATCGAAGAGCCGGTGCTCAGCGAAAACTACGAAGCCCTCAAGGAATTGGCGCCGCTGACCAGCACCCCGATTGCCCTGGGCGAGCGGTTGTTCTCGCGCTGGGACTTCAAGCGTGTACTCAGCGAAGGCTACGTGGACATCATCCAGCCGGATGCCTCCCACGCCGGTGGCATCACCGAAACCCGCAAGATCGCCAACATGGCCGAGGCCTACGACGTGGCGCTGGCGCTGCACTGCCCGCTGGGCCCGATCGCCCTGGCGGCGTGCCTGCAACTGGATGCGGTCTGCTACAACGCGTTCATCCAGGAGCAAAGCCTGGGCATCCACTACAACGAGAGCAACGACCTGCTGGATTACATCAAGGATCCGCAGGTGTTCGACTATGACAAGGGTTTTGTGAAGATCCCGAATGGTCCGGGCCTGGGCATCGAGATCAACGAGGAATACGTCATCGAACGCGCGGCCATCGGCCACCGCTGGCGCAACCCGATCTGGCGTCATGCCGATGGCAGTTTTGCCGAGTGGTGAGTCAGGCCTGACCCTGTGGGAGCGAGCTTGCTCGCGATGGCGATGTATCAGTCATGCATATGCCAACTGACACACCCTCATCGCGAGCAAGCTCGCTCCCACAATTTGATCTTCGCAAGCGGGGAGATCTTCTTCGATGCGCCCGTTTCCTCAATAAACATAAGAAGAGGCACCTCACATGCAAGCGCACACCCTGAGCGCGCAGGCGTCGTTGGTGACGCCCAGCCGTAAGCGTTTTTTCATCATGGTCCTGCTGTTTATCACCGTGGTGATCAATTACCTGGATCGCAGCAACCTCTCGATCGCCGCCCCCGCATTGACCAGCGACCTGGGCATCGATCCGATCCACGTCGGGCTGATTTTCTCGGCGTTCGGCTGGACCTACGCCGCCATGCAGATCCCCGGTGGTTGGCTGGTGGACCGGGTGCCGCCGCGCATTCTGTATAGCGTGGCATTGCTGTTGTGGTCGGTCGCCACGGTAATGCTGGGTTTTGCCGCCAGTTTCATCGCGCTGTTCGTGCTGCGCATGGCGGTCGGTGCCCTGGAAGCGCCGGCTTACCCGATCAACAGCCGCGTGGTCACCACTTGGTTTCCCGAGCGCGAGCGGGCCACGGCCATCGGTTTCTATACCTCCGGGCAGTTCGTCGGCCTGGCCTTCCTGACCCCGGTATTGGCCTGGCTGCAACACGCCTTCGGTTGGCACATGGTGTTTGTCGCCACGGGTGCGGTGGGCATTCTCTGGGCGGTGATCTGGTACGCGGTGTATCGCGAGCCACGGGATTTCAAAGGCGTCAACGCCGCCGAGATCGATCTGATCCGCGAAGGCGGCGGGCTGGTGGATATCCAGGCCGAGACCGCAAAAGTGAAGGCGAAATTCAGCTGGACCGACCTGGGCATTGTCCTGACTCAACGCAAGTTGTGGGGCATTTACCTGGGGCAGTTCTGCCTCAACTCCACGCTGTGGTTTTTCCTGACGTGGTTCCCGACCTACCTGGTGAAATATCGCGGCATGGACTTCATCAAGTCAGGGCTGCTGGCGTCGCTGCCGTTCCTCGCGGCGTTTGTCGGTGTGCTGTGTTCCGGGTTCTTCTCCGACTGGTTGATCCGCCGCGGCGCCACCGTGGGGTTTGCGCGCAAGCTGCCGATCATTGGCGGGTTGCTGATCTCGACCTCGATCATCGGCGCCAACTTCGTCGAATCGACGCCCCTGGTGATCGCCTTCCTGGCCCTGGCGTTCTTCGGCAATGGCCTGGCGTCGATCACCTGGTCGCTGGTCTCCACCCTGGCGCCGGCGCGATTGCTCGGGTTGACAGGCGGGGTGTTCAACTTGATCGGTAACCTGGCGGCCATTGCCACGCCGATCGTCATTGGCTTTCTCGCCAGCGGCGATTCGTTTGCCCCGGCCATCACCTACATCGCTGTCCTGGCATTGGCTGGCGCGCTGTCCTACATCCTGTTGGTGGGGAAGGTCGAGCGCATCGAGTTGTAGTCCGACGGGGCGGGCGACCATAATGCCGCCCGTTCCCCGCTCACTGTTGAAGGCCGGCTATGCAGCAAGACGATCCAAAAATCACCAAGGACGCCGCGCCCACAGGCACGCAGACATTGCTGCGTGGCTTGGGCGTGGTACAGGCGGTCGCCAGCGGCGCCCGTGACTTGAAGGAAATCGCCCGGCTGATCGGAACCACCCGCAGTACCACCCATCGCCTGGCCAGTTGCCTGGTGGATGAGCGTTATCTGCGTGTAGTGCCGCAAGTGGGCTACCTGCTGGGGCCGAAATTGATCGAGCTGGGCTTTCAGGCCCGGGAAGAGTTGCCACTGGTGAGCCTGGCGGGGCCGTACCTGGACGAGCTGTCGGCGCTCACCGGGGACACCGTGCACTTGGCGATTCGTGAAGGCGATGAAGTCTTGTACCTGCTGAAAAATCCAGGGCGCAACGGCCCGGAAATGCGCTCGCGCGTAGGCCATCGCATGCCGTTGGCGCGCACCGGGATCGGCAAGGCGCTGATGCTCGATGACACTCAGGAACAATGGAAGCGGCTGTATGAAATCAGCCTGCCAGCCGGTGGGAAGAATCAGTTCTGGCCCCAGCATCAGGAGCAATCCTGGGAGCAGTTCCAGCAACGAATGCTGGAGTACGTGGCGGGGGGCTATGCCTTCGACCTGGAAGACAATGAACCGTCGATTCGCTGCGTGGCGGCGCCGATCCGTGACGCGGGCAAGCGCATCGTCGCGGGTATCAGCATTGCCAGCACCGTGCCGTACATGCCGCTGGAAAAGATGGCCGAGCTGATTCCCCTGGTCAAAGGGGTCACAGCCCGGCTGTCGGCAGAGTTGGGCGCCAAGGTCTGATGAGTGGCCTGTGTGGCTAACTCATGCACTCAACTTCGGCGCCAGAACTTGAGTACTCGAATTAACCGTACAGGCCACTGCGTCAGGCCTTGAGGGTCGCCATGTCGATGACGAAACGGTATTTCACGTCACCGGCGATCATGCGGCTGTAGGCCTCGTTGATCTGACGGATGTCGAGCATCTCGATGTCGCAGCTGATGTTGTGCTCGGCGCAGAAATCCAGCACTTCCTGGGTTTCTGCGATCCCGCCAATCAACGAACCGGCCAGGACGCGACGGCCCATGATCAAGTTGGCCGCATGGACCGGTGGATCGATCGGCTCGACCAGACCCACCAGGATGTGCACGCCATCGAAGCGCAGGGTGCTGAGGTAGGGATTGAGATCGTGCTGCACCGGAATGGTGTCCAGCAGGAAATGGAAGCGTCCGGCCGCGGCGGCCATCTGCTCGGGGTCGGTGGACACGATCACATGATCGGCGCCCTGGCGACGGGCCTCTTCAGCCTTGCTGGCCGAGCGGGTGAACAACGTGACTTCCGCGCCCATGGCTTTGGCGAACTTGATACCCATATGGCCGAGGCCACCCATGCCCAGCACGCCGACCTTGTCGCCGGCCTTCACGCCGTAGTGCTTGAGGGGCGAGTAGGTGGTGATGCCGGCGCAGAGAATCGGTGCGGCGCTGGCCGGGTCGAGCGCGGCCGGGATGCGCAACACGAAGTGCTCTTGGACCACGATGCTGTTGGAGTAGCCACCCATGGTATGCCCGCCGCTGACCCGGTCCGGGCTGGCATAGGTCTGGGTCATGCCCTGATAGCAGTATTGCTCCAGGTCCGCGTGACAAGCTTCGCACTCGCGGCAGGAGTCGACCATGCAGCCAACACCGACCAAGTCGCCGACCTTATGACGGGTGACATTTGCACCGACGGCGGTGACTTTGCCGATGATCTCGTGGCCAGGCATCAGTGGATAAACGGCGATGCCCCATTCGTTGCGCGCCTGGTGGATGTCGGAGTGGCAGACGCCGCAATAGAGGATTTCGATCGCCACATCGTCAGCTCGCGGGCTGCGGCGTTCGAACTTCATGGGGGCGAGGGGAGCGGTGGGCGATTGGGCGGCGTATCCGATGGCGGTGTACATGATGGACCTCGCTAAGCAGTGAACAGTGAGGTGATCTATTCTGGGAGCCTTGACGGTATGCGGCGATGACCATTCCTACGGGTGTCATGCCTAATCCTCCGGCCTTGGCCTGGGATTGCTCCTATGTGACGCCAGACCTGCGATGATGTTCCTATCCATTTTTTCGTGAAGTTTTCCCATGTTGCTGACCCGTCATCTCGATGCCAACGCGGCGCTGGTTTCGCTGATCGAACCCTTGGCGACCCGTGACGGCTTTATTCCTACGCGCCTGCCTGGCGTGCAAGTGCTGCGGTGCAGCCAGGACATCGCCCGTGGCCCGCAGCTCTACGAGCCGAGTCTGGTGATCATCGCCCAAGGCAGCAAGCTGGCGTACCTGGGACCGCGTACGCTGGAGTATGGCGCCGGGCATTACTTGATCCAGGCGTTGCCGGTGCCGTTCGAATGTGAAACCTACGCCATGCCCGATGCTCCGTTGCTCGGGATTTCGGTTGCGATCGATCGGGCTCTGTTGGGCGAGCTGGTGCTGGCCATGGGGTTGATGCCGGGGCGAAGTCTCGCGGCCCAGACGCCGGAATCCATGACCAGCGCCGTGCTCGATGGCGCCATGCGCGGATGCGTCGAACGCCTGTTGCAGTGCTTGCACGACCCGCTGGAGTGCCAGGTCATGGGCCAGGCGCGGCTGCGCGAATTACTCTTCGCCGCCTTGCGCGGGCCCCAGGCCGACGTGCTCCGGGCGTTGGTGGAGCAGCATGGGCAGTTCGCCCGGATCGCCGCAGCCCTGAGCCATCTGCACGCGCATTTCACCGAACCGCTGAACGTCGAGACCCTGGCCAATTGCGCCAACATGAGTGCTTCGACGTTTCATGAGCATTTCAAGCGCAGCACGCTGCTTTCGCCAGTGCAGTACCTCAAGCGCTTGCGTTTGCTCAAGGCCCAGCGGTTGTTGCTCGTCGATGGCATGGGCGTGGCGCAGGTGGCCCATCAGGTGGGGTATCAGAGTTCGTCGCAGTTCAGTCGGGAGTACAAGCGTTATTTCGAGCGTAGTCCGGGGGAGGAGCGCGCCGCCTGATCCACTGATGTCGCCTTGTGGGCGCGAGCTTGCTCGCGATCGTGTGTGTTTCGGTCAACATCTGTGTTGAATGAAAAATCGCTATCGCGAGCAAGCTCGCTCCCACACTTTGGACTGTGGTGTTCCTTGAATGGCAGGCAACAAAAAGGCCCCCATTACGGGAGCCTTGATGTACAGCGCAACGGCTTACATGTTCGGGTAAGTCGGTCCGCCAGCGCCTTCCGGCGACACCCAGGTGATGTTCTGCGCAGGGTCCTTGATGTCACAGGTCTTGCAGTGCACGCAGTTCTGGGCGTTGATCTGGAAGCGCTTCTCGCCGTCTTCCTTGGTCACCACTTCGTACACGCCCGCCGGGCAGTAGCGCTGGGCCGGTTCGTCGTACAGCGGCAGGTTCTTGCTGATCGGGATGCTCGGGTCGGTCAGCTTCAGGTGGCAGGGCTGTTCTTCTTCGTGGTTGGTACCCGAGATGAACACCGAGCTGAGTTTGTCGAAGCTGATCTTGCCGTCGGGTTTCGGGTAGTCGATCTTTTTGCAATCGGCGGCCAGTTTCAGGCAGGCATAGTCCGGCTTGGTGTCGTGCAGGGTGAGTGGTATTTTGCCGCCGAAGATGTTCTGGTCGATCCAGTTGAAACCGCCACCGATGATGGCGCCGTATTTGTGGATCGCCGGGCCGAAGTTGCGGCTGGCGAACAGCTCTTCATACAGCCAGCTGCTCTTGAAGCTGTCGACGTAGGCGGTCAGTTCATCACCCCCTTCGGATTCGGCGAACAGGCGATCAGCCACGGCTTCGGCGGCGAGCATGCCGGATTTCATGGCGGTATGGCTGCCCTTGATCTTGGCTACGTTCATGGTGCCCAGATCGCAGCCGATCAATGCGCCACCCTTGAAGACCATTTTCGGCAGCGAATTGATACCACCCTTGGCTAGTGCACGAGCACCGTAGCTGACACGCTTGCCACCTTCCAGGTACTGCTTGAGTACCGGGTGATGCTTGAGGCGTTGGAATTCGTCGAACGGCGACAGGAAGGTGTTGCTGTAGGACAGGTCGACGATCAGGCCGACCACCACCTGGTTGTTTTCCAGGTGATAGAGGAAGGAGCCGCCGGTGTTCTCGGTGCCCATGATGTCCAGCGGCCAGCCAGCGGTGTGCACCACCAGGCCGGGTTGATGCTTGGCCGGGTCGATTTCCCAGATTTCCTTCAGGCCGATGCCGTAGTGCTGGGCGTCAGCCTCGCTGTCCAGGTTGAAGCGCTTGATCAACTGCTTGCCGATGTGGCCACGGCAGCCTTCGGCGAACAGCGTGTATTTACCACGCAGTTCCATGCCCGGGGTGTAGAGGCCTTCCTTCGGGTGGCCTTCGCGGTCGACACCCAGGTCGCCGGTGATGATCCCGCGCACTACGCCGTTCTCGTCGAACAGCGCTTCCTGGGCGGCGAAACCCGGGTAGATTTCCACGCCCAGATTCTCGGCCTGCTGGGCCAGCCAGCGGCACAGGTTGCCCAGGGAAATAATATAGTTGCCTTCGTTGTGCATGGTCTTGGGCACAAAGAAGTCAGGGATTTTGCTCGCGGCCTCGGCGTTCCTCAGGACATAAATGTCATCACGCACGACGGGCGTGTTCAACGGCGCGCCGAGTTCTTTCCAGTCCGGGAACAGTTCGTTCAGGGCACGGGGCTCGAACACCGCGCCGGAGAGGATGTGCGCACCGACTTCGGAACCTTTTTCGACCACGCAGACGCTGATTTCCTTACCGGCTTCGGCGGCCTTCTGTTTCAGTCGGCAAGCGGCAGACAGGCCAGCGGGGCCGGCACCGACGATGACCACGTCGAATTCCATGTATTCGCGTTCCACAGGCTATCTCCTACTCAAGGCTCACAGTTTTTCTAATTGGAGGTTTGGCGTTGCATCCGTTGTTTCCTTCGCCAAAAGCGCCGAAAGCGACAATGGATGAACCGCGGGTCTCTCTTAAGCGGCGCATTATATCTACACCACTCTCAGGGTCCAATACAAACGTTTGTTTGAAATTGCCGCAGCCCAGATAAATCACTGACGTACGGCTTATGACTGACCATTTTGCCGTATTGACCGGAATAGGCGTTCCGGTCAAGATACGGGCGGTTTTGCGCTCGCCGTAGGCTGACTGTTGGTTTCAAGAGCACCTCTAAAGACAGGGCGAAGGCAGCACAAAGTGACGTATTGCGCGGTTTCGAGGCGCAGTTTACACGCCGCGATAATGAATGACTCCTCGGTCATCACTGACGAATGGTCTTCACTCCCGTGAGCAGGTCATGTGTGGTTCATGCCGGCGTTTTTAGAGGTGCCCTTGCGCCCATGAGCATCAACCGCCAGGTTCGCCTAGGCGACTTTTTTTCACCGGAGAGTAACGAGGAATCCATGAAGGTTCTTGTAGCTGTCAAACGAGTGGTCGACTATAACGTCAAGGTTCGCGTCAAGGCGGACAACTCCGGCGTCGACCTCGCCAACGTCAAGATGTCGATGAACCCCTTCTGCGAAATCGCCGTGGAAGAAGCCGTACGCCTGAAGGAAAAAGGTGTTGCGACCGAGATCGTCGTCGTCTCCATCGGCCCGACCACCGCCCAGGAACAACTGCGCACCGCGCTGGCACTGGGTGCCGATCGCGCCATCCTCGTCGAATCCGCCGAAGACCTGACCTCCCTGGCCGTGGCCAAGCTGCTCAAGGCCGTTGTCGACAAGGAACAGCCATCGCTGGTAATCCTCGGCAAGCAGGCCATCGACAGCGACAACAACCAGACCGGTCAGATGCTCGCGGCATTGAGCGGCTACGGTCAGGGCACCTTCGCTTCGAAAGTCGAAGTGTCCGGCGACAGCGTTGCCGTGACCCGCGAGATCGACGGCGGCGCACAGACCGTTTCCCTGAAACTGCCGGCCATCGTCACCACCGACCTGCGTTTGAACGAGCCGCGTTACGCGTCGCTGCCAAACATCATGAAAGCCAAGAAGAAGCCGCTTGAAGTGCTGACCCCTGACGCTTTGGGCGTTTCCACCGCCTCCACCAACAAGACCCTCAAAGTCGAAGCACCGGCTGCACGCAGCGCGGGCATCAAGGTCAAGTCGGTGGCTGAACTGGTCGAGAAACTGAAAAACGAAGCGAAGGTAATCTGAACATGACTATCTTGGTAATCGCCGAACACGATAACAAGGCGCTGGCTCCGGCCACGCTGAACACCGTTGCTGCCGCAGCCAAAATCGGCGGTGATGTGCACGTCCTGGTAGCCGGGCAGGGCGCTAGCGCCGTTGCCGAAGCTGCCGCGAAGATCGCTGGCGTGGCAAAAGTGCTGTCGGCCGACAACGCCGCCTACGCGCATCAACTGCCGGAAAACGTTGCGCCACTGGTAGCGGAGCTTGGCAAGGGTTACAGCCACATCCTGGCTGCCGCCACCTCCAACGGCAAGAACATCCTGCCGCGCGTTGCTGCCGCGCTGGACGTCGACCAGATCTCCGAGATCATCTCGGTGGAAAGCGCCGACACCTTCAAGCGTCCGATCTATGCCGGTAACGCCATTGCCACTGTTCAATCGAACGCTCCGGTCAAGGTCATCACCGTCCGCGCCACCGGTTTCGACCCGGTTGCCGCCGAAGGTGGTTCGGCTGCTGTCGAAGCAGTAGGCGCTGCCCACGACGCCGGCATCTCCAGCTTCGTCAACGAAGAACTGGCCAAGTCCGATCGTCCTGAGCTGACCGCTGCCAAGATCGTCGTTTCCGGCGGCCGTGGCATGCAGAACGGTGACAACTTCAAGCACCTGTATGCCCTGGCTGACAAGCTCGGCGCTGCCGTCGGTGCTTCCCGCGCCGCGGTCGACGCCGGTTTCGTGCCCAACGACATGCAGGTCGGCCAGACCGGCAAGATCGTTGCGCCACAGCTGTACATCGCCGTCGGTATCTCTGGCGCGATCCAGCACCTGGCCGGCATGAAAGACTCCAAGGTGATCGTTGCGATCAACAAGGACGAAGAAGCGCCGATCTTCCAGGTGGCCGATTATGGCCTGGTAGCGGACCTGTTCGAAGCCATCCCTGAGCTGGAGAAGCTGGTCTAATCCGGCGTCTTCACTTATAAAGAGCCCGGCCCTTTGGCCGGGCTTTTTATTTCTGCCTCAGAGGAGCGTATTGCCATGGATCTGCGTCGTTTGGCCGGCTGGTCGTTGCTGTGGACGTTGGCGCTCGTGCCAGGCTTGTCTGTCGCCGCGGGCAAATGCGAACGACTGATCGCCACCGGCAGCCCGGATGCGCCGCCTTACCTCTGGCAAGACCCCCAGGACCCCAAGCACCTGATCGGCGCCGGTGCCGACTTGCTCCAACAAGTGGCGGGAGAGCTGGGGATCAAGATCGAATTGCTGTATGCCGGCAAGCGCGCCCAGGCGCTGGACGAAGTGCGCAGCGGGCGCATGGACTTGCTTACCGATGCGCCGCTGACCACGACCGGGCTCGATGCCCTGGATTATGTCCACCCGCCCTTGCTGGAAAACGATTACCTGGTCTGGACCCGCAAAGACACGACCCTGGTCATCAACCAGCCCGAAGACCTTCACGGTCATCCCGGCGCATTGTCGGAAAAGTCTCGCATGACCCAAGGATTCGGCGTTTTTGCCGAGCAGCAATTGTCCCTGGTGCGAACACCCAACCTGACCCAGGCCTTTCAGAAATTGCTGTTGGGAGAGGTGGAATATGTCCTGGCAGGGCGCTACTCAGGCCTGGCAATGGCGCAGACACTGGGGATGGCCAACGACCTGCAAGCCGCACCGCAACCGGTGGACAACCCCGGGCTGTTCCTGGCGCTTTCCCATAACTCCGCCTGCAATGACCCATGGTTGCGCGGACAGCTGGCGCAAAAGATGACAGAATTGGCCGCGTCCGGTCTGACGGAGGCTGTGTTGCTGCGCAATCTCGAGCGTTGGAAAACACAGTTGCAGCCACCTGTCAGTGCCCCAAAACAGTAGGGAACATTAGTGACTATTCGACCTCTTTTCGCTGCCCTGGCCGTTCTGGCTCTGGCGGGCTGCGCAGCCGATCCGGCGCCGAATGAACAGATCCGCCTGACCGAACAGGCACTGGAGCAAGCCCGGGCCGTTGGCGCCACTGCCGACGAAGTGCCCGAATTGAAACTGGCTGAAGAAAAATTCATACGCGCCAAATCCAACATGGCTGACGAATCCTACAAGAAGGCGCGCATGCGAGCCGAACAGGCTGAACTCGACGCCCGCTTGGCTGAAGCGAAGGTGCTGACCCTCAAGAGCCAAGAGCAACTGAACGTGCTCGACACCCGAATCAAGCGCTTGCGCAAACAGTTGAGGGAGGATGCCCAATGAAGCACTCCCACGTATTGGGCGGTTTGCTCCTCGCAGGCCTGGCCAGCTTGTATGGCTGCGCCGGCCAGCGTAGCGAGGCGGCACTCGAGCAGGCCAGCACCGATTTCCAGAAGGTCAAGGAAGACGCCAACGTATTGCGTGCCGCGCCTCGGGACTTGATCCGCGCCGGCGAATCCCTGGCCCGTGCCGATCGTTTGTCGAGCTACTGGGGCAGCGGCGAGGATGTGCAGCATTACGCCTACCTGAGCCAGCGCTACAGTGCTATCGCGCGGGAGCACAGCAACCAGGTGCTCAATGAAGAGCGCGCGGCGAAGCTCGAACTGGAGCGTCAGCGCCTGCAGTTGGCCCTGCGCGAATCCAAGTTGCTGAGTGTGCAGCAGCAGGGCAAATGGCTCGAAGAACAGATCATGGCGATGGCGACCACCCAGACTGATCGGGGCTTGGTGATGACCCTGGGCGACGTGTTGTTCGACACCGGCGAAGCAGAACTGAAAAACTCGGCCAACCGGGTCGTGCTCAAGATCGTGCAGTTCTTGCAACTCAATCCCAAGCGCGTGGTGCGTATCGAGGGATACACCGACAGCACCGGCGGCAAGCAGGAAAACCTCAAGCTGTCTCGTGACCGCGCACAGTCGGTTGCGGATGTGCTGGTGGACCTGGGGATTGATGAAAAACGCATCCAGGTCGAAGGCTACGGTGATGAATACCCGGTGGACGTCAACGCTTCCGAGCGTGGCCGGGCACAGAACCGTCGCGTTGAAATTGTGTTCTCCGACGAAAAAGGCCAGCTCGGCGCCGCCCGCTGAGGGCTGCGTCACTGGAAAACCCGGCCCCTGTAAAAGGCGCCGGGTTTTTTTGGCCCTGCAATCGATGGGCGACGAGTACAGTTAGAGCTGTCACTCCACTGTACTGTCGAGTAATCTGGCAACTGTCCCAGTACACTTCTAAACTGTTCCGGTATCGTTTCCGACAAGAATAAAATGCCTGTGAAATCGAGTGCTGCGTCATGACCAACCTCTTGCTCTATCAACGTATTGCTCAACAGCTGGCTGAAGACATCCGGCGTGGTGTGTATCAGCCCGGTGAACGCGTGCCGTCGGTGCGCAAGATGAGCTCGCAGCTCAACGTCAGCCACGCCACGGTGTTGCAGGCCTACGCGAACCTTGAAGACCAGGGGCTGATTCGTGCGCGGCCGCAATCGGGTTACTACGTGCACCAGACGCCGGCCCTGACGGCACCGACGCCGGACATTGCCCGGGTCGAGCGCCCGGGGCTGGTGACGCGCAGCAGCATCATCCAGCAGGTATTGGTCGAGTCGCGCCGCGAAGGGGTGTTCCCCCTAGGCGCGGCGGTGCCGAGCGTCGACTATCTGCCTGTCCGGGCCTTGCATCAGCAACTGGCCAAGGTCACACGCTTCCACAGCCCGCGGGCGTTCAGCTACATGTTCAGCCCGGGTTTCGAGCCGTTGCGCCGCCAAGTGGCGATTCGCATGCGCGATGCCGGCGTCGTGGTGGACCCTTCCGAGGTAGTGATCACCCACGGCTGCGTCGATGCGCTGCAGATGTCCTTGCGGGTGCTGACGCGGCCGGGGGACTTGATCGCCGCCGAGTCGCCCACCTATTACGGCCTGCTGCAACTGGCGGATCTATTGGGCCTCAAGGTCATCGAGATCCCCAGCGACCCGGTCACCGGCATGAGCCTGGAGGCCTTGCAGTTGGCGGCCAACCAGTGGTCGATCAAAGCGCTGGTGCTGACCACGCGCCTGAGCAATCCCCTCGGTGGCACCATGCCGGAAGAGCGGCAGAAGCAACTGCTGCGCCTGGCGTCGGACTTCGACATCCAGGTCGTCGAGGACGATATCTATGGCGAGTTGATGTTCGAGCAGGGGCGCACCAAGGCCCTCAAGGCCTACGACCGGCTGGACCGGGTCATCTACTGCTCGAGTTTTTCCAAGACGTTGTCGCCGGGTGTGCGCATCGGTTGGATGATCGCGGGGAAATTCCAGCAGGAAATCCAACGGCTCCAGACCTTCAGTACGCATTCGGCGTGCAGCGTCACGCAGATGGGCATTGCCGCGTACCTGGAAAACGGCGGCTATGACCGGCACTTGCGCTATATCCGCCAGGAGTACCGCAAGAACCTCAGCGCCTTTCAACTGGCGGTGCAGCAGTACTTCCCCGAAGGCACGCAGATGAGTCGTCCCACTGGAGGCTTCATCCTGTGGGTCAGCCTGCCGGGGCGGGTCAATACCCAGGAGTTGCATGTGCGGGCGTTGCAACAAGGCATCAGCATCGCGCCCGGGCTGATTTTCAGTAACACCGAGCAGTTCAACCACTGTATTCGCCTGAACTGCGGTACACCCTGGAACCGTGAGGCAGAGCGAGCCTTGATGACGTTGGGGTTGTTGGCAACGCAATTGTGCCAAGAAACGGCCAGCGGGTTTCTATAGGAATCAGCGGCTTAGCTTGATGTGCTTGTCAGCGCCTCATTATCAGGCGAGCATGGTGGATCTCTGCCGTCAGTGCCGTTGTGTCTATGAAAGCCATTGTTCCTGTTGCCTGGGTTTTGATCGGCCTGTTGAGCGTCTTCCCGATGGGAGGTGTCGCCGTGGCGGCCCCGGCGCAGGAAAAACCGGCTGTCGGGGCCACGAAGACTGCGCCGAAAAAAGCCGCAGTGACCCAGAAGCCGGCCGTCAAAAAGGCGGCTGCGGCGAAGAAAAAAAAGCGCGCCCCCATTGCTTCCAAGAGCAAGTCAGCCCGCGAGGTCGCCAAGACTCCATTGCCGCCGGCCAAGCTGGACCTGAGCCTGCCCCATGACATGGTCGAGGAACTGCAGCCACCGGGTAAGGTGCCGTTGCCCAAGCGGGAGCCGCTCTTGCCGTCAATGTTTGGAGAGAAACCCGGACCGTTCCAGCTCAATGGCCGCCTGTTGAGCAATGAAATGCAGCTGCCACTGCGCAATCAGGAGCGCAATGAGGTGGAAGGCGCAGCGCTGGATTTCGAATTCAAGCAATAAACTTTCGGCAGGCCTGCAGTTCGTCGCTGACCATTCGGTCATCCCGCCGTGGGCAAAAAAACACGCAGACGGTAATTTAAAACGAGTGTTTTAGCCGTTACTCTGTGTTCTGTTACTAACCATTACCTGTCGTGAGGATGTTGTCGTCATGAAATGCCGTGAAGGCTGTGGCGCCTGTTGCATCGCCCCTTCCATCAGTTCACCTATCCCGGGCATGCCCCAAGGCAAGCCGGCGGGAGAACGTTGCGTGCAATTGTCGGTCGATAACCTGTGCCGGATCTTCGGCCAGCCGGAGCGCCCGGCGGTGTGCTCGGCGTTCGAAGCCGACATCGAGGTTTGCGGCAGCAGCAGTGAAGAGGCCATCCGGCTGATCGGTTGGTGGGAGCAAATCACGGCAGCGTAATGAGTCAATGAACGGCTCCTAACTGAACGAACTTGGACAATAAGGAAAAGAACTATGGGTTCGCTGCATCGTATGGCTGTGTTGTGTGGGTTGACCGTGTTGCTGGCAACGGCCACCGCCCAGGCAGAGGACTGGCAGGTTGCCAAGGAGCAGGACGGTATCAAGGTTTCCCTCAGTGAGGTGGCGGGCTCCAAATACAAGGCCTATCGCGGCGTGACGGTGATGAAAACCACCATGGCCAAGCTTCGGGCCTTGCAGGAAGATGTCGTCGGCGCCTGTGCCTGGATTCATGAATGCAAGAGCCAGAAATTGCTCAAGCACGAAGGCAATCAGAGCTGGACCTACACTCAGTTCAATACGCCATGGCCGGTGACGCCTCGGGACTCGGTGCTGGAAATCACCACCGAGGAGGGCGCCGATGGTAGCCTGACCCGCAAGCTCAAGGGCATGCCCAAGTACCTGCCTGAAGAAAAAGATTTCGTGCGAGTGGCCCAGGTCGAAGGCTTCTGGACATTCACGCCAAAAGGCGCGGACCAGATCGAAGTCGTTTATCAAGTGCACACCGAGCCGGGGGGGGACGTGCCATCCTGGCTGGCGAACAAGTTCGTGGTGGATGCGCCGTTCAACACCCTCAAGGCCCTGAGGGAACGCGCCGAAAAATAGTCGGCCGAGGCAGCACAAGAGAGACCGCCCCCCGAGGCGGTCTTTTCATGTGTGCCGTCCAGACGCCCGGCGGAACGATTGTCCGGACCTCAATGTCGAGATAAAGGTAAGCCAGGCCCTGAATTGATCAAGGAGACACCGATGCAAAAGTGGGAAATCACTTTCGTGGATGATCATGGCGAAGCCATCGCCGAGCAGTTCGACTACGAGCAGGAGCCTACGATGGAGCAGGCTGCACAACTGATTCGCGAAAAAATGCTGCCTGTTTCTGCCCAACTGGATCTCAACGACCTGGAAGGTCGCACTGAAGATCCCACCGTCAAGAACCTCAAGTCCCAGCACAGTATCGAAATCATCAGCATTACACCGATTTCATGAAACGGTGCCTGGTCTCGCTTGGCAGCGACTGCCACTTGCGGCTACTCTGCAATTGAGATCAGCGAAAGGATCGCCAAGGTCCGGTCTTGTCAGCTACATGCTTGTGTCCCGACGGTCATTTTGATGCCGTATCGCTTGCAGCCTGAGGGCTTCATGCACGGGAAGACGGAAAGTCTATCCATCGGTTTTAGGAGGACGTTTCATGAGCACAGCCTATCAAGAAGACATCAGCACCAGCGTATTGCGCCGCATGAAAGAAGGCGGTTTCGATTTTTCCCGATTCCATCCCATTGAGTTCTACGCCATTTTCCCGGACGAGGAGCGGGCGCGCAGGGCGGCAGGTCATTTTCGGGGCGAATCGTTGAACGCGCAGATCAGTGCACGGGACGACGGGGCTTGGTCGTTGGAACTGAGCCGGGTGATGTACGCCACTTACGATGATATTGGCGACTTCGAGCAAGACTTCGAGGCCGTCGTCGAACCCCTGGGGGGCGTGATCGAGGGCTGGGGCGTCAAGCAAGAGATCCGGCGCTTTCAGGCCTGACAAGCACTCCCCGCAACCACAGCAACGGCTGACCTTTGTGTCGGCCGTTTTCATGTCTGTGAGCTAATCGAGAACGCCTGTGGGAGCCGAGCTTGCTCGCGATGGCGGCGGCACTCTCAAAATGATTACCCGCTGACACACCACAATCACTTCCCCACGTTTTGTACCTAACTGTATCCAGATCAAGCTGCGTCGTTTTTCCGAGACTATGCTCAGCAGAGCGACGGCCTGCGTCGCAATGAAGCGGGGAACAGCGGGATGGGGGCATTTGCTGCACCGTAAAAGTGCGCGACCTGTCAGCGGAGATTCCAACCCGTTGATCATAAAGCGTTTATGCCGATGGCACGGGGCTTGCGAAGCCTTGCTGCGAGGGTGACAAGGAGTACGGCATGATCCGCAGCGGTTTTGATGAAATGTACGATGCCCACGGCCAGGTCCGCCCGCACTACCAGGCGTTTGCCCGCTGGTTGGCCGACACGCCTGACGAGCTGCTGGCGCAACGCAGGCGCGAAGCCGACCTGTTGTTTCATCGTGCCGGCATTACGTTCACGCTCTACGGCGACGAACAGGGCACCGAGCGCCTGATCCCCTTTGACACGATCCCGCGCAGCATCCCGGCCAGTGAATGGCGGGTGGTCGAACGCGGCTGCATCCAGCGGGTCAAGGCGCTGAACATGTTCCTGGCCGACCTCTACCACGAACAACGGATCATCCGGGCCGGCATCATTCCCGCCGAGCAGGTGCTGGCCAACGAGCAGTACCAACTGGCGATGCAAGGGCTTGACCTGCACCGTGACATCTATGCTCACATTTGCGGTGTCGACCTGGTACGCGACGGTGACGGCACCTACTACGTGCTCGAAGACAATCTGCGGACCCCCAGTGGCGTCAGCTACATGCTCGAAGACCGCAAGATGATGATGCGCCTGTTCCCCGAACTCTTCGCCGCCCAGCGCATCGCCCCCATCGACCACTACCCGAACCTGCTGCTCGATACCTTGAAAAGCTCCAGCCCGCTGGACGACCCCAGTGTCGTGGTGCTGACGCCGGGGCGTTTCAACAGCGCATTCTTCGAGCACGCGTTCCTGGCCCGGGAGATGGGCGTGGAGTTGGTGGAAGGCGCCGATCTGTTCGTACGGGATGACAACGTGTTCATGCGCACCACCGATGGGCCGAAGGCGGTGGACGTGATCTATCGTCGCCTCGACGACGCGTTCCTTGATCCACTGGCCTTCAATCCGGATTCGATGCTCGGCGTACCGGGCCTGTTGTCCTCCTACCGTTCCGGCAACGTGGTGCTGGCCAACGCCATCGGCACGGGCGTGGCCGACGACAAGTCGGTGTACCCATTCGTCACCGACATGATCCGTTTTTACCTGGACGAAGAGCCGATCCTGAAGAACGTTCCGACATGGCAGTGCCGCAATCCTGCTGAGCTTTCCCACGTACTGGCGAATCTTCCCGACCTGGTGGTCAAGGAAACCCAAGGGTCGGGCGGTTATGGAATGCTGGTGGGGCCGGCCGCGACGACGGCGCAAATCGACGCCTTTCGTGAACGGATCAAGGCCAAGCCACACGCGTACATCGCCCAGCCGACGCTGTCGCTCTCGACCTGCCCGACCTTTGTCGAAAACGGCATCGCCCCGCGCCACATCGACTTGCGTCCGTTTGTGCTGGCCGGCCGCGAGACCCGTGTGGTCCCTGGCGGACTGACGCGGGTGGCGCTGCGCGAAGGCTCCCTGGTGGTGAACTCATCCCAGGGTGGCGGTACCAAGGACACTTGGGTGGTCGAGGATTGAGGAGCTGCCATGTTAAGTAGAACCGCCTCGGACCTGTACTGGATGTCGCGCTACCTGGAGCGGGCGGAAAACCTCGCGCGGATGCTCGATATCAGCTATTCGTTGTCACTGATGCCCCAGGACGGGCGTGGCAACGGCCTGCATGAGCTGGCCATGCCATTGTTGATCACCGGCACGCTGGATGATTATCGGGAGCGACACGGCGACCTGCACGCCGAGCGCCTGCTGCATTTCTTTGCCCTGGAAGCGGCCAACCCGGCCAGTATCTACAGCTGCCTCGGTGCCGCGCGGGCCAGTGCCCACGCGGTACGTGGGCGAATCACCGCCGACATGTGGGAGAACATCAACGCCACCTGGCTGGAAATTCGCGGTATCGCCGAGCAAGGCTTGAATCGCTACGGCATGAGCCGTTTCTGTGAGTGGATCAAGGAGCGATCCCACCTGTTTCGCGGCGCAACCTACGGCACCATCATGCGCAACGACGCGTTCCGCTTCATTCGCCTGGGGACCTTCATCGAAAGGGCCGACAACACCCTGCGCTTGCTCGACGCCCGCTACGAAATGGCCGGTGACCAGGCCAACGCGGTCAGCGATGGCACGGCCCACGCGTATTACCAATGGAGCGCCTTGTTGCGGGCCTTGTCGTCCTTCGAGGCTTATACCGAGATATACCGTGATGCCCCGGGCGCTCGCCATGTGGCTGAGTTGCTGCTGTTGCGCGCCGATGTGCCGCGTTCGCTGCGCGCCTGCACCGAAGAAATCAACCAGATCCTCGCGAGCCTGCCGGGCACCAACGGTCGGCAGGCACAACGGCTGGCGGCGGAAATGGACGCACGCCTGCGCTACACCGGCATCAACGAAATCCTCGACGGGGGCCTGCATGCCTGGCTCACCGAATTCATCCCACGGGTCCGTGAACTGGGCAACGCCATTCACAGTTCCTATCTGGAGGTCATATGAGACTCTCGATCAGCCACGAAACGGCCTACCACTATGAAGACCAGGTTCGCGCCAGCATCCAATACCTGCGCCTGACACCCCACGACAGCGAACGCCAGCATGTGCTGAGCTGGCAACTGGATTTGCCCCGGCCGGTGCGTGCGCAGCTGGACCCGTTCGGCAATATCCTTCACGTACTGACCTTGGACGAACCCCACGAAACAGTCATCATCGGCGCCCGTGGGCAGGTGGATATCGATCCGTTGCGAGAAGCCGAGCATGAAAGCCAGTCGGCGCTGCCGTTCCTGCGCTTCACCCGGCTAACGGAAGCGGACGAAGCCCTTCGAACCTTCGCCGCGCAGCAATGCCAGCAGCGTCGCGATCGCACGGCGCTGATCGACCTGATGCATGGGCTGAACCAGCACATGATCTTCACCCCTGGCACCACGGCAATCGAAACCAGTGCGGCCCAGGCTTTTGCCGGTCGCAGCGGAGTGTGCCAGGACCATACCCACGCCTTCCTGGCCTGCGCGCGTAGCCTGGGCGTGCCAGCGCGGTATGTCTCGGGGTATCTGTTCAGCGAGGAGAGCGAACACCTGGCAAGCCATGCCTGGGCGGAGGCCTGGCTTGACGACGCCTGGTACAGCTTCGACGTGACCAACCAACTGGCCCGTCCGGAGCGCCACCTGAAGCTGGCCGTGGGCCTGGATTACCTGGACGCCTGCCCGGTGCGAGGCATGCGTCGCGGTGGCGGTTGCGAGCAGATGCACGCCAAGCTGGTCGTGCCACCGGCGCCGGTGATCACGGTGCAACGACAGTAATCCTCCGACGGGGGGAGTTTCTGTGGCGAGGGGAGCTTGCTCCCCGCTCGAGTGCGAAGTGCTCGCAAGCTTTTTAAGGGGCTGCTGCGCAGCCCCGCGGGAGCAAACGCTCTCGCCACAAAAACACTATCACGGGGCCAATGGCAGCTTGCGCCCTGCCATATGCTTCAAATAACCCACCAGCAAATCCAGCTCCGAATCCGGCAGCACCGCAGCCGAGAACCCGGGCATCTTGCCTTGGGGCCAGCGACGCAGCGCTTGCGGGTCGCGAATGTAGCGCTTGAGAAAGTCCCCGGCGAAGTATTCGGTCGGGTTGAAGGGCATGTTCAGGTCAGGGCCGAACTGTGCATCGCCTGCGCCATTGAGCCGATGGCACGCCAGGCAATTTTTCTGGAACAGCGCGAAACCTTTATTGATCGGGTCGTCCTTGGCCAGGTTGGGCGCCGGCAGCAGGGCCGGAAAGCGTTCGGCCACGGCCGACAGGCGCTTGATGGTGGCCACCGCGTAGGGCCATTGCTCCGGGCTGATGTGGCCAGCCTGCGGATCGGTCCAGACCAGGTAGAAAGGCCCGGCACTGGGCTTGCCTTCCCCCAGCGACGGCCAGGGCTTGGCCGGGTCCTCGATCGCTAGCCAGGCCCGGGCCCCACTCTTGTCGAGTAGTGGCGCCGCAGGCATTTCGGCTGCGAAGCCGTCCAGGGCAACGGCCTGCAAGTGGTCTTCCGGCTGGATGCCCGTCAACAGTGACGTCAGCGGCACGGCTCGATAGCTCATGGGTTTCTTGTAGGAAACGTCATCAGCAATCTGGACCGTTTGAGCGTCCGGGTGCTTGAGCAGTTCTTCGGTTTGCCAGGTGCGCGTGCTCGCGCCCAACTCCAGCACCAGTTGAGCGGCAAAAAGGGGCGTGCTGAGCAGCAACGCCCCGAACACAATAAGAGCTTTCAAGTTGATCGCCTTCCATGTCGAGGGGGGCCGCAAAGGTTGGCACAGCCATCGCGACTCGAACAGAGAACCCGTCACATTTTTTGGCGACACAACTAATGGATGATGCAGATGCCCTCGCGCAGGATTCAGCCAATCACCTTGGTGATATTCGGCAAGATCAACAGCAGCGTCGTGGCAAAGAGAATGAGTCCGGCTTGGCGAACTTTCGAATGTTTGAACATGGCTGACCCGCCTTTATTGTTATTTCCTAAAAGCCAGCCTGCATATCCATGGCGGCTGGCGTTGCACTTCCTGTTCGACAAGCGTCTCGGCAAAACCCGACGACTTTCTTGTACAAGGATTACATTAGGGGCCTTGGCGGCCTTGGCTTAGATCCAATTCATATCAGCTTGGCACAGGTTGCTCTAAAAAAGGTATGAGGCCTATTGCCACCTTCCTGCCGGCCCTTTTGCTAGACAGCTTGCCCTCCTGAATCGGTTAACCCGATAGCTCGCTACCGTTCGTCTGAGCGTGGCCGTCAACGCCATTGAGCACTGTGGTCATTGAATCCGGCGCCGCTGGGCTTATGGTTGGAGGCATCGCATTACCCCCCCGTGGTTCGAGGATGCCATGACCCAAGCTTTGATTTTTGACGCATTACGCACGCCTCGTGGCAAGGGCAAGGCCGATGGCGCGTTGCACAGCGTCAAGCCGGTGAACCTGATGGGTGGCCTGCTCAGCGCCTTGCAGCAGCGTATGGATCTGGACACCAGCCAGGTCGATGACATCGTGCTCGGTTGCGTGACCCCGGTGGGTGAACAGGGGGCCGATATCGCCAAGACCGCTGCGCTGGTGGCCAATTGGGACGTCAGCGTGGCGGGTGTGC
The DNA here is from genome assembly GCF_965119365.1 of Pseudomonas medicaginis. NCBI lineage: Bacteria > Pseudomonadati > Pseudomonadota > Gammaproteobacteria > Pseudomonadales > Pseudomonadaceae > Pseudomonas > Pseudomonas medicaginis. The sequence continues at coordinate 5,413,899 of NZ_OZ221631.1, read as the reverse complement.
AACTCAATCGGTTTTGCGCCTCGGGCCTGGAGGCAGTGAACCTGGCGGCCATGAAAGTGCGTTCCGGCTTCGAAGACCTGGTGGTGGCTGGCGGCGTCGAATCCATGTCCCGGGTGCCCATGGGCAGCGATGGCGGTGCGTGGGCGCTGGACCCGCAATCCAACCTGCACGGTCACTTCGTTCCCCAGGGCATCGGTGCCGACCTGATTGCCACTCTGGAAGGCTTCAGCCGCGAGGACGTTGACCGCTACGCGCTGCATTCCCAGCAAAAAGCGGCACGGGCCCGGGCTGACGGTTCGTTCGATAAATCCCTGGTCACCGTGCGGGACCAGAATGGCATCGTGCTGCTGGACCATGACGAATTCATCCGCGCCGACTCCACGCTCGAAGGCCTGGGCAAGCTCAAGCCGAGTTTCGAAGCCATGGGCCAGACGGGCTTCGACGGCACGGCGCTAAGGGTCTACAGCCATGTCGAACGCATCCATCATGTGCACACGCCGGGCAACAGTTCCGGCATCGTCGATGGGGCGGCGCTGATGTTGATCGGTTCCGAAGCCAAGGGGCGCGCCATGGGCCTGCAACCCCGGGCGCGGATCGTCGCCACGGCCGTCACCAGTACCGGCCCGACCATCATGCTCACCGGCCCGGCGCCGGCCACCCGCAAGGCCCTGGCAAAGGCCGGCTTGCGGGTGGAGGACATCGACCTGTTCGAAGTCAACGAAGCCTTCGCCTCGGTGGTGCTCAAGTTCATCAAGGACATGGTCATCGACCCCGCCAAGGTCAACGTCAACGGTGGTTCCATCGCCATGGGGCATCCCTTGGGCGCCACCGGCTGCGCCATCCTTGGCACGCTGCTCGACGAGTTGGAGGCGCGTCGCCTGCGTTATGGCCTGGCGACCCTCTGTGTCGGCGGTGGCATGGGCATTGCCACCGTCATCGAACGCCTCTGAGCCCCGACTTCAAGGAACACTTCTTCATGACCGATGCCATCCGCTACGAAATCGGCCAGGACCGGATCGTCGTCCTGACCCTGGACATGCCGGGCCAGAGCGCCAACACCATGAACGCGGTCTACCGTGAGGCCATGGCCGCCTGCGTCGCCCGCTTGCAGGCTGAAAAGGACTCGATTGCCGGTGTGATCATCACCTCGGCCAAGCACACCTTCTTCGCAGGCGGTGACCTCAACGAATTGATCAAGGTCGGCAAGCCCGAGGCCAAGGCTTTCTACGACAGGGTCCTGCTGCTTAAAGCGCAACTGCGAGCCTTGGAGACCCTAGGCAAACCCGTGGTGGCGGCCATCAATGGCGCGGCCCTCGGCGGTGGTTGGGAAATCTGCCTGGCCTGCCATCATCGTGTGGCCCTGGACTTGCCGTCGGTGCAGCTCGGCTTGCCGGAGGTCACGCTTGGCCTGTTGCCGGGCGGCGGCGGGGTGGTGCGGATGGTGCGCCTGCTCGGTTTGGAAAAGGCCTTGCCGTATCTGCTCGAGGGCAAGAAGGTCACTGCGCAACAAGCGCTACAGGCCGGTTTGATCGATGAGCTGGCGAAGGATCGTGACGAACTGCTTGCCAAGTCCAGGGCCTGGATTCTTGCCAACCCCAGCGTCATCCAACCCTGGGATGCAAAGGGCTATCGACTGCCCGGCGGCACGCCGTCTGACCCGAAAGTCGCGCAAATGCTGGCAATCGCCCCTTCGATCCTGAGCAACAAGACCCAGGGTTGTCTGCCTGCACCGGAGAAAATCCTCTGCGCAGCGGTGGAGGGCGCCCAGGTTGATTTCGACACCGCGCACCTGATCGAAACCCGCTACTTCACCGAACTGACCACCGGCCAGGTGGCGAAGAACCTGATCGGCACCTTCTGGTTCCAGCTCAACGAGATCAAGGCTGGCGGCTCTCGCCCACAAGGTCTGGCGCCTTATCTGACGAAAAAAGTCGGCGTGCTCGGTGCGGGCATGATGGGGGCGGGTATTGCCTACGTCAGCGCCGTGGCCGGCGTCGCAGTTGTACTCAAGGATGTCGATCTGGCGGCGGCCGAGAAGGGCAAGGCCCGTTCGGCGGCATTGCTGGATAAAAAGGTCGCCCGCGGCCAACTCACCGCCGAGCAGCGCGAAGCCACGCTGGCGCGGATTCACCCCACCGACAGCAACGCTGACTTGGCCGGCTGCGACCTGGTCATCGAAGCGGTGTTCGAAGATCGCGCCCTGAAAGCCAGCGTGTCGGCCGCTGCCCAGGCGGTGGTGGGCGATGATGCGGTAATCGCTTCCAACACCTCGACCTTGCCCATCACCGGCCTGGCCATGGTTGTGCCAGACCCGACGAAGTTCATCGGCCTGCACTTCTTCAGCCCGGTGGAGAAAATGCCCCTGGTGGAGATCATCAAGGGCGCACGCACCAGTGACGCGACCTTGGCCCGGGGTTTCGATTTTGTCCTACAGATCAACAAGACGCCGATTGTGGTCAACGACCGCCGCGGTTTCTTCACGTCGCGGGTATTCGGCACCTTTACCAACGAGGGCATTGCCATGCTCGGCGAGGGCGTGAGCGCGCCGATGATCGAGACCGAGGCGCGCAAGGCCGGGATGCCGGTCGGGCCTCTGGCGATCGCTGACGAAGTTTCCCTCAGCCTGATGAGCCATATCCGCGCGCAAACTGCCAAGGACCTGCGCGCAGAAGGGAAAACGCCGATTGAGCACCCGGCGTTCGCCGTGATCGACTTGCTGGTCAACGAATACAAGCGACCGGGCAAGGCCGCTGGTGCCGGTTTCTATGACTACCCGGCCAATGGGCAAAAGTACCTGTGGCCGCAGCTAAAGAGCCGCTTCGAGCAAGCCGATGGGCAGATTTCGCCCCAGGATATCCGTGATCGCCTGCTGTTCATCCAGGCCCTGGAAACCGTGCGCTGCATGGAGGAGGGGGTGCTGACGTCGACGGCCGACGCCAACATCGGCTCGATCTTCGGCATCGGTTTCGCGGCCTGGACTGGCGGTGCGTTGCAGTTCATCAACCAATACGGCCTGCAAGACTTTGTCGGTCGCGCCCAGTATCTGGCCGAGCAATATGGCGAGCGCTTCTCCCCGCCTGCCTTGTTGTTGGAGAAAGCCGCCCGCCACGAACTGTTCTGACAGACCCGGGAAGGGGCTTGCCTTGGGACCGTGTTTCAGGGCAGGCTCTGGGGTGTGCAATATTCCCGTCATCGTGTCAGGTATTTTTTATGTCGCTACGCATCTGCATTCTGGAAACCGATATCCTGCGTCCGGAACTGGTCGACCAATATCAGGGTTACGGGCAGATGTTCCAGCGCCTGTTTTCGCAGCAGCCCATTGCGGCCGAATTTGTTGTGTACAACGTGATGGAGGGGCATTACCCCAGCGATGACGAGCAGTTCGACGCTTATCTGGTGACCGGCAGCAAGGCTGATTCCTTCGGCACCGACCCTTGGATTCAAACCCTCAAGACCTATCTGTTGGAGCGCTACCAGCGGGGCGATAAATTGCTCGGCGTGTGTTTTGGTCATCAACTGCTGGCGCTGTTGCTGGGTGGCAAGACCGAACGCGCCATCCAAGGCTGGGGCGTAGGCACCCATCGCTACAAACTCGCCGCCAAGGCGCCGTGGATGAGCCCGGTGATGGAAGAACTGACCTTGCTGATCAGCCATCAGGACCAGGTCACCGAATTGCCCGAAAACGCGACGGTCATTGCCTCCAGCGATTTCTGCCCGTTTGCCGCCTACCACATCAACGACCAGGTGCTGTGCTTCCAGGGTCACCCAGAGTTCATCCACGATTATTCCCGGGCGTTGCTGGAGATTCGCCAGCAGCACCTCGGCGAGCAGATCTACAGCCAGGGCGTGGCGAGCCTTGCCCACGAGCACCACGGCAGCACAGTGGCGGAGTGGATGATGCGTTTCGTCGCTCACAAGCCGCAGGCCGAAGCCACCCAAGGCTAACGATCACCCCTCTCTAATGTGGGAGCGAGTCTGCTCGCGATAGCAGTGGATCAGTTGGCGTCGATGTCGGATGCGCCGCTGTCATCGCGAGCTCCCCAAGAGAACAGGTCTACAACCAACCCGACCGCTTGAAACTCGCCCACAAAGCCGTACATCCCACCCCGATGAATCCGAGCACCAGAAAGTAGCCGTAGTGCCAGGTCAACTCCGGCATGTTCTCGAAGTTCATCCCGTAGATCCCGGCCACTGCGGTGGGGAATGCCAGAATCGCCGCCCACGCTGCAAACTTTCGCTGCACCACGCTCTGGCGGGAAGCTTCCAGCAGCACCCCGATTTCAATGGTCTGGCTGGCGATGTCCGCCAAGGTGGCCAAGTCTTCCATTTGCCGTGTGACGTGGATCTGCACGTCGCGGAAATACGGCCCCATGTTCTTGTCGATAAAGGGGAAGTCCAGCCGCTGCAGCTCCTCGCTGATCTCCACCATGGGCGCCGCGTAACGACGCAGGCGCAATACATCGCGGCGCAAGCTATGCAGGTTCTGGATGTCTCGCTCATTCAGGGCGCTGCACAGCACGTTGCGCTCCAGCTCATCGATTTCGGCGTGAATGGCCTCACCCACCGGTTGGTAGTTTTCGATCACGAAATCGAGGATGGCGTAGAGCACGAAATCTTCGCCGTGCTCCAGCAGGATAGGACGCGCCTCACAGCGTTGCCGGACGTGGGCGTAGGACGCGGAGTGGCCGTTGCGGGCGGTGATGATGTAGCCCTTGCCGGCAAAGATATGGGTTTCGATGAACTGCAGCTTGCCGTCCTTGCGTATCGGCGAATACGTGACGATAAACAGCGCATCGCCAAAGGTCTCCAGCTTGGGCCGGCTGTGTTTCTCCATGGCGTCTTCGATGGCCAATTCGTGCAGGTTGAATTGACGCTGCAGGTTGGTCAGCTCCAGGGTGCTGGGCTCTTCGAGACCGATCCACACAAAATGACCAGGTTTGGCAGCCCAGGCGCTGCCTTCGTCGAGGGTGATGTTGGTGATTTTCTTACCGGCGCTGTAAACCGCAGCAGCAACGACTCTACCCATAATGGTGGTTCACTTCTTATTGGAAATGGCTGTGGCAGGCAGCGTCCAGCTTAACGCGCCCTGTAGCTTGAGAGTCAGCAAAATCTGCGGAGTTCGGCGGCAAAAGAAAACCCGCCGAGGGGGCGGGTTTCCATTCAGGCGGCTTGCAACTGCCGGTCCATCGTCGCGATGCACTCGCGCATCTGTTCACGGCATTGGGCGATGAGCCTGGGCATGTCATCCATACTCAATCCGGCCGTAGGAATCGCCGGCAATGAACGTATGAGGATGTCACCGCTGCGCCAGCGATTGAGGCGCATGTGTTTGATGTAGCTGCTGACGCAAACCGGAATAATCGGGACCCCGGCGGCGATTGCCATTTGGAAGGCGCCTTTCTTGAATGGCAGCAGGTCCTCGCCCAGGTTGCGCGTGCCTTCCGGAAAAACCCAGATCGAGGTGTCCTCGTGTTGCAACGTATGGGTGGTGGTCAGCATCGACTGTCGTGCCTTGATCGCGTTGCCGCGGTCGATCAACACGTTGCCGGCCAGCCAGAACAACTGCCCGAACAGCGGCACCCATTTCAGGCTCTTCTTGCCGATGCACACGGTACGGCGCGGCACCACATTGCCGAACATGAAGAGGTCATAGTTGGATTGGTGGTTGGCGATGATGACGCAGCCGTTGGGCTTATTCACCAGCGAGTCGACCTGCGTCCGGACCCGCAAGCGCAAAATGCACATCGCCGGCAATGCGTACAATCTTGCGCATAAACGGCTGTTGTCCGGATTGAACGGCCGGCACAGGCCCAGAATCACTCCAAGCACACCCGCCAGTACAAAATGCAGGCCCATCAACAACATACGCAATACAAACAGCATCTACGGGCCCTATCGGGACAAAAGGTGGCGCAGTGTACGGATGTGCACTGTTTTCGGCAATTGCCCCTGTAGACGTAGGAGATGGACGATGTTTAAGCGCATGTTTCCACATGGCACGACAGAAGCGGCCTAGAGCGGTTGCGGATTTTTAATCTCTGTATGTAGGAAAAAGCCCAGCTTAAGGGGGCAGAACCTGTGGCGAGGTAGAAAGGTCCCTCGCCACAATGATCCGGTGAGCCTTGAGTGACTTTAAATGTCAGCCCATATGCTCTTGGTCCAGCAAAATCGCACTGTCCAACGTCTCCAGCAGAGCCTTGCGGACTTTCAGCTTGGTGTTCTTATGGGCGGACATGTTGATTTTCTTCAACTGACGCGCCGCTTCCAGGGCCGCGCCTTGCAGTTCCTCGGCCGACACCACCTTGTCGAGGAAACCCGCATCCACAGCGCCCTGGGGATTGAACATCTCGGCATTGATCACCGAGCGGTGAAACGCCGACTTGCGCAGGCGATCACGGGCCAGCTCGATACCGGCGTGGTGCATGGTCATGCCGATCTGCACTTCGTTCAGGCCAATACTGAACGGCCCTTCCACACCAATGCGGTAGTCGGCAGACAAAAGCAGGAAAGCACCCTTGGCCACCGCATGCCCCGGGCAAGCGACAACGACAGGGAAGGGGTGCGACAACAGGCGGCGGGCCAGCGTCGAACCGGCCGTGACCAGGCTCACCGCTTCCTTTGGACCGGCGGTCATCACCTTCAGATCGTAGCCACCCGACAGAATCCCCGGCTGTCCGGTAATGATCACCACCGCCCGATCCGCCGTCGCCTGGTCCAGCGCAGCGTTGAACGCGGCAATCACATCTGGCGAGATGGCATTGACCTTGCCGTTGTTCAAGGTCAGGGTCGCGATACCGTCTTCGAGATGGTAGGCAATCAAGTTGCTCATGACGCTATTCCTTGTAAGAGAAGTGTCGCAGACGTTACCCACCGCCGCAGGCCAGGTAAAGCGCCGTGACTGACTCACCGGTCAGCCCCAGGCTTCGCAAACACCCTGGCCCGCCCATTCCGCCAAGCCTTCATCTATAGAGCATTGCCTATACAGCCCCGGAGATTGGCCGGTTTGCCATGCCCAGGCGCGTTTGAAATGCTCGACCAAGCTTAACCGCATGAAAATTCTGAAAAAAACCTTTGCCATCGGAAATGCTTTCGACTACATTAGCGCGCCTCGACAGACTGAACAGTTTGCCGAGATACGGTGAAGTGTCCGAGTGGCTTAAGGAGCACGCCTGGAAAGTGTGTATACAGGAAACTGTATCGAGAGTTCGAATCTCTCCTTCACCGCCATATTCTGCAAACACAAACCCCTGATTTTCCTAGAGAAAGTCGGGGGTTTGTGGTTTTTGGTGTCTGGAAAAGGGCGATATGGGAACAATATGGGAATGGTGATGCCAATGTGGGCGCGCTAGTGGTCCGTTTCTAACGCGTTGTCGAGGCTTCTGTGATGCCTATCGAAGAGGCGCTAGCCACCAGAGTCTGCTGGTGTGGATTCTGCCTCTCTCGATCGCTGAATCTGTTGATCGATGGTAGGAAGATAAGGCAGGAGATAATCCAAACCTCCAGTGTCATGTTTAATCATTTTTATTTGATTTTTTGGTATTTCAATGAATTGATTTGTTGAATCATTCAATAGAATGAAAGCTTCGGTGCTTCGTATGATGAGGTAAAGTTTCTTATCAAGATTGTTCTTAGAGGACGTACTATCTATCAGTTCTATTGTAACCGGGATTCCTCCGCCGTAGCCAACAAGTCTCAGAAGGTTTGAGTAATAGTTCGGATTGAATAGAAATACGACCCATGCGGAAAAGTAGATGGCTGTGGTTATCAAGGCTATCCATTTTATTGTGGATGGTCTTATCAGCGTGATAAAGGCGAAAGCGGCGAATATAGAGTAGGATATAATGGCAGTATTAAGAATGTCAGGGCGGATTTTTGTAAGATTTTGAGGGTAAGTGATGATAAAAAATATGCTATAAATGATTGTGCCGGTTGCTATTGCGGCTGCCCAGCCCAGCCACCAAGGCTTGTTCTTGAAGTACTCACTGAGGTCGGGATTGAAAGTCATAAGTAATCGCGGAATTCTACTGTTTGGTCTCCATTTGACTAGATAGCTGGTCCAGTTATTGAGTTTTGCGAATATTTTGAATACCAGGATAGTTAAACAATATATCAATGATCCAGAAATCAAGAACGCAAGGTTTATCAATGTTACGCTTGCTTTTAAATATGGTATGCCTTCTATGGGGGGTCTAACGCCATAGGATATTGCATAAAAATAAGTGGCATACTCGCTTAGTAGTCCAAGTATGCTAGAGCCGCCTAATGCTCCTAAAAGCGCACCTATAATTAGTTTTATCGGTAGGGACCAACTCAGGCTACTCCATGCGAATATTATTATTTTTTTTGTTTTCAATAAAATACTATCAAAAACATTTACCTCTGGTGTGGCTACATTCATAAATGGAATCCGTTCTTTGCAAGGAAGGTGTCTGAGCACAGCGTTGGCATGAAGTGGGGGGGGGGGGGGCAATAGGCCTTTATCGTTGCACTCATGTGAGTTTTTAGCAACGGGGGATAAGATTTAACCATCGGATTCCATCAGCTATGGGTCATGCTACAGATCTAGTGCGTGCTGCAGCATCCCAATCACATCCGGGCCGTCCTCATTGATCCAAGTACCATAATGCTGTCGAATCATGTTTCCATTCGTATGCCCCATCTGTTCCGCGATCCAATCAATCGAAGCCACCCCCGTGGTCAGTAGCTGGCTAGCATAAGTGTGCCGACACTGCCCCGGCCCTCGGTACCGAACCCCGGCCGCATTCAAATGAGCCTTGAAAAACCGATCCCGTACAACGAAATCACTGACGTGTGGCAAGCCGCTTTTGGTATTCAAAAACACAAAGTGCAATTTGTGCTGCCGTACTGTCTTGTTGTCCCGTTCGACGATATCGACTGTCTCCGGTTGCTTGTCCTGGTTCATTGCATTGATCTTGCGCAGCGCATCCCACGCCGGCTCCAGCAACCGTACCTTTCGCGTCGAACGCCGAGTTTTCGTCACCCGATAAGCCCCACGCACCTTCGATCGGCGAAACGTCACCGTCCCTTGCTCCAAATCGACATCCTCCCACGCCAAAGCAATGGTCTCTGAAACCCTCGGCCCCGCCCAAATCATGAACTGCACCATCAACAACTCTTGCGTACGGCTGGTCGACGTCTCAAGGATCTGTTTGATTTCCGCCCTGGTGAACGGATCCGGCGCTTCAGGATCGGGCAGGCGGACGAATAGGCCCTCTGTTGGGTCGTGAGCAACCTTCTTACGAGTGCGGTACAGCCTGAAGATCTGCCGCACGTTGCAGATGATGTCTCGGATGGTTTTGTTCTTCAGCCGAGTCGAAAGCGTGTCCTGCACCCACTCCTGCAAATCCAAATGGTCGATTTGGTCGATCTGAACCTTTCCCCAGCGCGGCCGAACATGCACTTCTGCCTTATTGACATAGCCCCTGTAGGAAGTGGCGGCCACACTGTTGGCTTTGATTTTTAGCCACAGGTCCAAGTAGTGACCGAAGGTGTTCTCGACCAGTTTTGCCGAGTTAGGGAAGTGCCGACTGTAATCGAAGGTACCGGCCTGTATCTCGTATTCGATGATGTTCACCAGGCGCGCCGCATGCTCACGGTTTGCCGCCGTATTACCACCGGGCACAAGCTCCCGGCACAACTCGCCATTAAAACGAAAATAGACCCGTACCGAATTTCCGCGGGCCTCTACGCCATCTGCCATATGCTTCTCCATGCAATCTATGAATAGCCCCACCGGAACCCGGCGGGAGGGAAGGCCGTCCCTGGCTTCCCGTGCTGCGTTGTTTTCGAGCTAAGCGCTATTGATCAGTCCTGACGGAGCAACCAGAACAAGCTGGCACCTCTTTTGGGCCTCGAAGCTTTTCCTGACAGAGCTTCTTCGGCCCGACGTCGCTCGTTAATGGCCTGTCGGGTCTTACTGCACCTGTAATGGTTGCCGTGGGCGCGGTACTTCCCGCATTGGTCGCAGAACCCCGTCAGCTCGAGATTCCAAGGAAAGGATTTGCCATTCTGCATGGTGTTGCTCCTTTATGTTGTGCAGGCATTGCCTGCGTGGTGATGGTTACAAGCGGTGCTGCTTAGGCGTTCTGGAAGGTCCAGCAACGCACGGTGGTGGATTTCCTTGCCATCGCGTTATTGGCTGCCTGGGCCGCTCGGACGGCGCTGTAGGTGGCCTTGTTCACCTCAAGCAGCTTGCGGCTGCGGCTATTGACCAACAGCGTGCGCAGGGTCTTGAGATCCGCGAGGTTCTGTCGGTGATCGCTGGCTTTTTCGGCGAAGTCGTTGAGGTTGATGGCGATGAGTTTCGGGTCGACGCTGTGATTGACCTGCGGCCCTTCGCCGAGGCTTTCCAGGTACTCGTAAACGTCCCAAAATTCGGCAACCAAAGGATGGTCAGCGCTGATCGCCGCCTGACGTTCCAGAGCCATGCTGGTGAGGGCTTGATGGGTAGTGACACGCTGGTTTTCATCCAGCGGACAGATCAAACAAAGGCAGTCCACCAGCGCCATGATCTGGCTATGGTTCTTGATGATCCGCTCCACACGGATCTCCTTAAGCTGGCGCAGACGCTGCTCGTGCACCGCCACACGCCCGGCAAACTTCGCCATGACCTGGGCTTCGGCGCGCACAGCCATCAGGAGGAAGTGGCTGAGCTGTTCCACCGGGATCAAATTCAGGTTATCCGCGGCGGCACGGCTCTCGGTGGTCACTGCAGGACGAGCAAAGTGAGTTTTGATAATCCGGGTCAGGATCGCCTCCGACGCGCTGACGTCGGCGTTCTGGCTGATGGCGACGACACCCCGAAACGGTGGCTCGTAGGTTTCGTTACCACTGGTTTTCATCCCCCGAGTGCCGAGGGTGCCGCCGCCAAAGAAGTCTTTGAGCTCGTCCCAGTCAAAGCCCTTGGCATGCGCCTTGTCCGGCTCGTTGCGGTCGCCCTCGATCAACACCACCGGCATGTTGGAAACTTGACCCATGGCCCGCTGACGGCCGGCACGTGTTGATTTCGACGGGTCGAAACCTTCGTGCTCTCGGCCCAAGAGCTTCCAGAGAAAAGTCAGCAGCGTTGTTTTGCCGGCGCCGGCCTCGCCCGTCACTTCCAGAAAGGGAAACGACTTGTACTGCGCGCGAATCTGTTCGGCGAACAACGAGCCAAACCAGAACGCCAGTGCAACGATTCCCTTGGCGCCGAAACATGTCCAAAGCATGGGTAGCCAGTCGTTGCGGTACTGCTTGGCGTCACGCTGGATGTGCATCGCAATCGACTTCTGCAGCGTCTTGAGCCGCAGCTTGTCGAACTCAAAGAAGTCTTCTTTGTTGACCTGGTTGACGATGCCATTGCGCACGGCAATGTCGCCGAACACATAGGCCCCATGCTCCTTGCTGTAGCCCACATAATCGATGGTCTCTACAGTTTTCAGTCCATAGAGCTGGTCCTTCATGATCTTGTCGAGTTGCTGCCCGCTGCCGGTGAAGACCGCGCCGGCAGCCATGCTGAGCAAGCGCTTCTTGAACTCGCTGGCGGCAGCGACCTGGCCGCCCGTGAAGGTGTTTTTTACGCTGCCGCCGTCGTGCGGAAAGTCCACACGGAAGTAGTACCAGGACTCGTCAGTTACCTCGTTGCGCTGGAAGTACAGCGCCTGGGGGTAGCAGTTGGCGATTTCGACAACACCACCACATTGGCGCAGTGCCTTGTCACGACGTTGTTTATCGTTAAGCAACTGGTCTTCGTGGCGCTCCGAAGACTCCAACGCCTGCATGGCCTTGTTGAACTTCTCCAGGTCCATCTTGAACCAGTACAGCCGGCTCTCGAACTCGAAGTGAAACTCATAGCGCTCGCGCCATTCGTACATCAGCGCGCCTTTCTCGGTCGCGCTTTCGGCGATCAGAAGCGAGCCGTGATAGCGGGCGGTAGCCAAGTCTCTTTTAATTTGCTCGGTGCGCTGGGGCTCGTCATCTATAAAGGCCCAGCGCTGATGCAGGTCATTCCAATCAACCTTGCGGCTGTCAGGCTGAGGGATTTGCGCTGCTTCGCATTCATAGCCTAGAGCACGTGCCTGTCGTACCCATTGTCTGGTGTATTTGTGTGCACCGGGCTCGTTGTCCAGCGCCCAGACCAACTTGGGCAACTTGCCGCCGCGCAGCCGTGCCAGCTCTCTCAACGACTCCTCGGGAAACGCGTTGGACGACATAGACGACACCGCTGCAATGTCGTTATGCACCAGTGCGATAGCGTCGAAGATCCCCTCGACAATCCACAGCTCGGCGACGTCCACCAATTCGACGCGAGGTGGACACCACCAAACGCCGCGAGGACTATCACCAGGCTTGAACCGGGCTTTCATCTTGCCGAAGCGATGTGGACGATCGATCAGCCTTTCCCAATAGCCCCCTTTGTCCAGGGCGAAGCGGACCGTAGTGCTGCCTTCGTTCAGCTCTCGGCAATAGTAGGACTCTTGGCTAAACCAGCCCTGAATCAGCTCAAGGCGAAACCCACGGGCAAACTCCAGATAGGCTCGAGCTGTTGCGGTGGGATATTGATCGCAAGAGGGCGCTCGACGGCTCCAGTCATCGAACAGATCCTCATACAGCTCCTTAACGTGCCAACGCTTCGAGCATTTGCTCTCGCGACCGCAAATGATCAGCCACGGTTTCGATACCCGGGTATAGAGCTCTTTTTGTCCACAGGCTGGGCACTTGCCGCCGCGCCAATAGACATCGCTGTGCCGCGCCTTGAATCCATAGTCGTTCTTGAGCCGTTGAAGCACTTCAGCCCGCAGCGTTTCTGACTGTTCCATGTCGCACCAACTCATGGGCAATAAAAACCCCGCCCCACGGTCGAGTAGGGTTGAGTCAATGATTAGGGGTTAAAGCGTGGTGGGGTGGTCGAGGCCGGACGCCGCGTGATGCTCAGTCCAGGCTAACTGCGCCAGTTTCGTCGCAATGCCGGACGGCACCTCAAGTGCAACGATCAGATGGCGGATACAGTTTTTGAACAACTGATCGCTATCAGCGAGATGTTCTGCTTGGTGCCGAGTCAGATAGGCAAGGGCGGCTTGCTGCATGCTGCTGCGGTAATCAAGCGAAATAGGCTGGGTATCGTTCATTCAGTCCGCTCCATCCTTGAGTGGGGTAATAGTTCGAGCTGAGCGACGTTCGTTGTCATCGCCTCACGACGTAGCGCGACATCTGCCAAAGGTAACTTGACCGACGGGTTGGCCATCCCGCTGGGGCTCATCTCATGTGTCATTTCAAACTCGGCGCGAACAGACCAACCGCAAGCCTCGTTAGTGCATTGCAAGTAAGCAATGCGAAGAAAAATATGTGTGCCCTCACTGGTGCGGATGCGCATCCGTGATTGGCAATGGGGGCAGACCAATTTGTAAGTGCTCACGGCGGTGTCCTTGCGCTAGGGCTGATGGAGTGATGATTGTCGGGACAGTGCCGACCTTGATACCCAATAACACCGCAGCCCGATGGGCTTCGCCGCGGCGTCCTTTCTTCCGACCATTCAGCAGGTCGCTGACCAGGTTGCTGTTCAGCGAGTTCTGACGAGAGAACTGCGCGATGCTCATACCTTTTCGATCAAGCTCCGCTCGGGCTTGCTCGGGTGTGAGAGGGGCGGGCATAGTGTCCATTCGTGGGCATCCGTGTTGATTTGGTGCAATTATGCCCAATGATTTGTGCCTGTAAAGGATGAATGTTTGAAAAGTTGTGCATCAGGAAATGACATGGACGTTGGCGTGGGTGAACGTTTGCGTGAAGAACGGACGCGCCTTGGGCTCAACCAAGATGCCTTTGCGCAACTGGGTGGCATCACTCGCAATACCCAGGGCAGCTATGAAAAAGGCGAGCGAAACCCTGATTCCGTCTACCTTACGGCGGTGCTCAAGGCTGGTGTCGATGTCCCGTATGTCTTGACTGGAAGACGGATACAACGCGCGTTTGAAGGCTTGAGCGAGGACGAAGAGACGCTGCTGAACCAGTTCAGAACCTTGTCTGCCTATGACCAAAAAGCTGTGCATCGCATCATCAGCGCGATGGCTGACGCGCCCGGTGCTTCCAGCTCCGAGAAATAACTAGTCGTATTTAAACGATTCGTTACGATGAATTTCGGTTTTGATTTCCCACACGCCTAAGTAACGTTGCGCACGCAATGCACTTAATGGAGTAGTGGGCATGTTGGATCAGGATGAAAAAAAGAACATTGGCGTGGAGAAGAGCGACCGCGAAAATTCTGAGCTGACACGAGATGAGTGGAATCTTCTTACATGGTATCGAGAGTTGTCTGATGTGGATCGGGGCTATATAAGGCATATTGCAAGGTCGCTGGCGTGCGCCCCTTTATCTTAAGTATTGCAGTGAGGCGGGGCCTGTTTTTGCTGTGAGTTTCGGTGAACGGAGCGCGACCACATTTCTACGCCGCATCGAACTCCCAGCGGAGCTGTCAACATGAGGCATCCAGCGGAAGGATCAGTTGCGGCCTTGATTCCTGACGTTTCCAACCCCTCTGCCGACTTGAAACCATTCGAAATCTTTGGTGGGCATGCACGCAGTCCTGGCAATTTCCTCAGCCAAGGTGGCGACCGAAGCGGTGAATCGTCTATTCAGGCCGGGTTCGATATGGCAAAGCAGAGATTCTGCTGATGGATCTGCGCCAGACTGGTGAATTTGAAGACGACTTGTTCGCTCAGTCTCAACCGTTGGTCGTTGAGAGGGTGAGGGGGGCTAGATGATTAATCAGCGCTGAGGGCGTGGGATGTTGGGCACTGCTAGCGCGCCCCCCAGTCCAGATTGGGGATGCGGCGGGAAATGATGAGTCAGAGCTTTACGACTAAGCTTGATCGGTTATGGACCGTAAAATGCACCTAACGGATGAAGCCAGTGTTAACTGAAGCAAGTGTTGTATTGTTCAGACGGCATTGAGTACATTGGCTGAGCTGCCCGTTAGGCTGGGGCCGTTACGTGAAAAAGCTGCTCCTAATACAATTAACTTAGGTGGCGGTCCTTATTGTAAATGTTGTTTATCTAGTAGTGGAAGGGATCCTTAATGTCTGGTAAGACTTTTAAAAACATTTGCTCGCGATGTAAGGTTCGAACCAATCATGCTATTCACTCGGAGCACGCAGAGGAAGGCGATCCTACTGAGTACCATTATGTGTTGAGACATCAAATTATTAAGTGTTGTGGTTGCGATACGCTGTCGTTTAGAAGAGTTTATATAGATTATGAAAATGCTTGGCCAGATGGAGAAGACCATTGGGAAATACCTACGGATATCGATGTATATCCACCGTTAAATGTGGCAAAAATAGATCGTAATTACCTTCCGTTGATAGTGGGAAGTATTTATGTCGAAACCTGCGACGCTTATGCTCAAGGTTCTCTGACATTAGCAGGCATTGGTTTGAGAACAACAATCGAAGCAATATGTAATGATCAAGCTATCCCCGGTAAAGAGCTTAGTACTCGTATTACAAATCTTGCGGTCAAAGGCCTGATCTCAAAAAAAGAATCCACTCGCTTGCACACAATTCGTTTCATGGGCAATGATGCGGCTCATGATATAAAAAAGCCGAGCAAGACGCATCTGGATGCTGCTCTGGCCATAGTGGAACACCTATTGAAAACTGTTTATATTTTGGATTTAGAAACTCGCGACTTAGATGGTGTGGTGGAGGAGTATGAGATTTTTGAGAATCTCTTAATGAAGAAATTGAAGGATTTCAATGTGGGGGACTCTTACCCTATATCAAAATATTTAGGAAAAGACCTCCGGAAGATCAGTGGCTCCGCTAAGAAGTTTGAAAGCGAGCTGAATAGGAGAATAGCTAAGAAAGAAATTGGATTTCTTGCGATGGGGGGAAGGGCGAAATTTCAGGGCTCAAAGGAAGAACTTCAGCATTATACTTTGAGCTCCGCCCCCGTTCTTGGAGTGGCTCCTCCTGTTATACCAGCTCCAGTTTGAGCGTTTCGAAAATTTTGCCATTTAATCGTTATGAAGCTTTAGCTTAAAGCCTCAGTCGTTTTCGCTGAGGCTCGAAAGTGCCATATTAAGATGAGGTTAGATTGCCTTGTAAAGCCTTTTCAGAGTTCTGAGAAGGCCTTCAATAGGTCGTTGGCTTCGCTATCAATGGAGCTCTGGCCAACAGAGTTACATTGATAACGACATAGGCAAGCCCGCTATAATCGTTGTGGGCGGATCAATTGGAAGGTGCTAGGATGCTGCCACAGCCTGCAAGATCACTTTGATTCCGAGTAGCATTGGCGTGCTTTGATTGATGTCAGGCGCGTCAATCGGTTTAAACCCAAGCTGTTCATAGAACGAAACAGCGTTTGGTGCTGAGTCCAAGTAAATCCCCTTAATAGGAATTTCTTTATGAACTCGAGCCGCCTGTTTGAAGGCTTCCATCAGGAGCTGTTGGCCTATGCCCAACCCTTGATAGTTAACATCGACTCCAAGCATCACCAGCCGTATCACTGGGACACGAGATGGCAAATTCTTATCATCGATGCCAGCCTGAGCTGCCGCCTTATCAATGTCCGACAAGGTAAGCGTGCAGAAGCCGATCACTTCTTTTGCCGGTGTAATTGCACCAATCGCATTGATGTTTTCGCTTTTAAGAGCGCGCTTCAGGCTGCCCTTGAAATACGAGTTAATAACACCTACGTTGGAATTGAACGTTTTAGGGTAGGTGTACTTATCGAAGTTGACAAGCATATTGCTGTCAATTTCACATGTTGGCATCTCGTCGGTCTTCATGTTGCCCTCGCATTAGTCTAAGTAGTGCGCTGGTAGGCGCAGCGGTTTCATCCTCTAGGAGGATTTGTTGTAAACGGGAGAAGGCCTGTTCGGAAACTTCTATTCTCCTGTGGTTTTCTATAACTGCTTCTGCTTTTTCAAAGGCAGAAGCCATTATGAAAGATGACATGTCTAAGCCAGAAATCGTTGCTGCTTTCTTAATGAACTCCTTCGCAAAGTCAGTGGTTTTTATTTCAAGTCTTGCGCTTTTTACAGTTCTAAGTGTTTCGTCTAAAGTTTTCATGTTTAATACCTTGTGCTAAATTTATATTTTCCTTCTAGGTTAAATTTATGTCGATCTCATTTTTTTACCCTGGATGGGGTCATAATGATCACTGTGTTCTCCTCTCATTTACGTTGACGTTTCTAATTCTCGTATTTATTCATTATTGTATTTTTTTGCTAGCGGTACGGATGATAGCCGTACGACAGTCGATTGTCAAGGTGTACGGCTATCAGCCGTACACCTTGCTGGATCGGGCGTGCTGAACGTTATGCATTGATCAGCTTTGTGCCAACCCACTCCGCAACCTGCGCAACAACGGCATTTCCGGCACTGAAAGCCTCCGCAAGGTTGGCCGCATCCAGTCCGAGGCAAAACCCATCATCCTCAGACGCTCGCTGCCGCTCAACCATCTGATCCCATCCGTTCGGGTGAGCGACGAAAGTGGTACAGCCCATAGCGATCTGGGAGCCGGCTTTGTTTGCCAATAAAGTATTGGCAGCCCAGGCATCCGCGGGGCGTGGCCATTGGATCGAGCGAGACGCTGGAGGTATTGCGTCCACTGGCGCGGCGTCAGCCAGGAACTGGAAGGGGGGCATGCGTCGATAACCGGCGACCAGGAATATTCGACGACGTTGCTGGGGGACTCCGAAATATTGAGCATTAAGCACTCGCCAAAATCCCACATACCCGCAATCCGCAAGGGCCCGGATGACTGTCTCAAAGTCTTGGCTATCGTTGACAGCGAGCAGGTTAACGACGTTCTCAAGGACCACCCAGCGAGGTTGTATTTCTTTGAGGATGCGTATGACTTCCCAAAACAGGCCGCTGCGTTCGCCGCGTAGTCCTCGGGTGGCCTGGTTGCTTTCCCTGCATCCGGCGATGCTGATGTCCTGGCAGGGGAAACCGGCGGTAAGGACGTCGACCGGGGTGAGGTTGTGGGCGCCGCAGGTGCGCACGTCCTCGAACTGGCGCGCATGGGGAAATCGATCGGCAAGCACAGCCCGGTTGATCGGGTTGAGTTCAACTTGCCAGGCACTGCGGTATCCCGCGTTTTCAAATCCGACATCAAAGCCTCCTATGCCTGCGAACAGGCTGCCAAGGGTGGGTTGCTGCATTCAGGAACTCGTTGTTCTGGATGCTCGCGGCACGCTTGGGGGAGGCTCTGGGCCTTCAGGTGGTTGAGTGTCCGGCAACGCGGGCACTTGATCTGTAGTTCATCGAAGCCGCTGACGGCGGCGAGTTTGCGGCAGCAGTGGCCGCACCGTATGTCTTGCATGAAATCGTCCTTGAAGGGATGCCCGTAAGGTCATTGTTTCTCTGTCTGCATCCGGCGCCATGCCCGATCAGCGGCCCGCTTTGCTGTCGTCTCCGTGGCGTACAACCATCGCAATCGTCTCGGCTTGGCCTGGTCTCCCGCCGTTACGCTCTTTTCGTTCCCGCTTCTTCTGTCGCGGTAGTAGGCGATGACCCCGGTGAAGTCGCTGGTGCTTTCTTCCGCCAAGCCCTCAACCGTGTCCTCCGGCAACTTGCTTTCAAGCTCCAGGCGCACCGTGTATCCATCCAACGGACTGAGGCTGTGTTGCACGTTGCCGCCGTACCAGATGATCGCGTCAATCTCCGGCTTCACGCCCTTGAGCGTGTAGGTCAATTCCGGGATCAGATCAGGCCGGCCGCGAGCCAGGGTGTAGCTGAGCGTCGCGCTGCCGCGTTGCAAGCGGTTGAACTCAGATCGAGCAGCACGCAGCGCGGATTGGCGGTCGCTGTAGGTATGGCGCAGGTCTTTGAGGTCTTCACCGCCGCCGGCAACAGCTTCCTGTTTTTTGGCGCTGTTCACGTCGTAGAAATAAGCACGTACGCCGTCGTAGCTGTCGCGGTCGGCCTGCAGGTAGCGGTGCTGGTCGCCGTCGCTTCGTGTGAGGTTTATGTGGGGCAGGTCAGCACCACTGGCGCTCTTGCCGCCACCGGTCGGCAGACACACCAGGCACCCCGCTTTGACGGTGGCCACCGCATCGAATTCCTCGCCCAAGCGGCTGATCAGGTTGGCGTCGGACTCGTTGGCCTGATCCAACTGCAGGATGGGCAGTCCGCCCAGGGCATTCGAAACGGTGGCGGTGAGGCCATTGCCCAACGCGATGGCACCCAGGACGGCGCCGAGCGTGGTGTTGCTCCAGCTGCGTTCGCGTTTGATTTTCAGACCTTTGCGTAGATCAGCCGAGCGGGCGCGGATGTGCAACACATCCGGCGCGCCGCTGTGCTCAGTTTCATCGACGGTGTAGCTGCCCTTGTTCACCAGTCCTGTATCGCTCCAACCCAACCATAACCAGATGACGGCGCCCTTGGGCGGGATAGCCAGCAGCCCGTCATGGTCGCTCAGGGTGAGGCTGAGTTGGTCGGCCTCAATGCCGCGATTGTCGGTGAGCTCCAGTTGCATCAGCCGAGGGCTGATGAGTGGGGCGATGTCATTGCCATCGACGGTGATGCGGAACGCGGGCACTGGATAGGCTGCGTCGTGCTGGTCCACATAACCCGTGACCCGCGAGAGAACAGTGTCAATCATAAGAGCCCCCTCATGATGCTGACGCCGACACGGGTGGCGGCGCCGAGCAGGTCGATACGGTCATCATCGATGCGCTTGAGGCTGAGGGTGAATTCGATTCGCCGTGGCGTGCCGTCGCGAAAGAACAGCGTTTTGGTTTCGTTCAAGCGCTCGATGACCCACAGGCCGTAGATCCGGCCACTGCCCTCTACCATCGGCCAAGCCTTGCCGGTGTTCGCCATCAGGCGCAGGGCGTCGAGGCTCAAGGCGCTGCCGGCCAGCTCCGGCAAGATCATGCCGGGCAGGGTAATGGTGTCGTCACCACGTCCCACGAACTGTCGCGCCGGGGCCGCACCTACGCGGCTGTTGCTCGCGTGGCGCCACTCGGTCTGACGTTGCAGTTCCTGGTAGGCGGCGGTGGAGAGGCTGAACACGAACATGCCCAAGGCAAGCATCATGGTCGATCACTCCAGGTCCGAAAGGCGGCTACGGCGTCGAGCGGCTTGCTCGTTCTGATGCCGGGCCAACTCAGCTCGCACCGTCCGAGCGACCGCGTTGGCGTCCATGCTGGGCGTGGTATGCACATGGATGGCGTAGGTGTCGTGGCTATCGAAATAACGGGCCGGCGGCTGGCCGATCGGCGCACGGTCATCGATGGTCAATGATTGTGTCGACGGCAGACGCCCGACCTCGATGAGCCGTTTCCCCAAGGCCGTCATGGCACGCAACGGCTCGTCGGCGCGTAACGTTAGGCCCTGGGCGAGTCCATCGACCGTGAAACTGCCCAACTCGGCAAAGACTCGCGATGGGCTATGGATGCCCAGCGTGTCCTTGAAGGCGTCGATCGTCCGAATGCCGAGGCGGTCCACCACATCCTTGAGTTTCCCCATGCCGGCCGTCAGCCCTTCGACCAGGCCATCGATCATCAGCCCGCCGAAGGCGGTGAAGCGATTGGGCAGATCAACGCCCAGGTATTTCATCACCGCGGCGAACGCCTGGTAGATCAGCCCGATCGGACTGAAGTCGGCCAGCACTTTCAGAATGCCGCCAAGGCCATTATCGAAGCCTGCCTGGATCTCGCGCCAGGCGCCGGTCAAATAGCCTGTCACGGCCTCCCAATGCTCGTACAACAGGTAGGCAGCGCCAGCGATGGCGGTAATAGCCAGCCCAATCGGATTGAGCATTAAGGCGCGCCCGACGAGCAGCAGCGACTTGGCTATGAACGGCAACACGGTACGCCCCAACATCGACAGCAAACCAATCAGTCCCGGCAGCCGAAAGCCCAGCAGAACCAGAAGATAACGCAGCGCCGCGAACGGCAGCAGCACACTCGCTACCGCCAACATCAAACCGCCTACCATCACTGCCAGCGCGGCCAGGATGGCGACGGTTTTAACCAGACTCGCCGCGAGCTTTGGATGCTCACGGGCCCAGGATTTAATGGCCCGTACCACTGACGTGACGGACTGAACGAGTTCTCTGAGCGGTCCGTTCTGCTGGTCTTGCAACTCGATGCCCAGGTCCTGCCAGGCGCTGCTGAGTGTGGTCAGGTCTCCCTTGAGGTTATCGGCCATGACGTTGGCGGTGCGGGCCGATTCGCCCTGGCTCTGACGCAGGCTGGCGATGAGTGTCTGCAATTCGCCGGTGCCGGCTTGTTCGACCAGTTGCGCCATGCCCTTGACCGCTTCCTCACCGGCGATGGCTTTCAACAGGCCGCCTTTTTCGGCGGTGCCCAAGGCGCGGGTTTTGTCGTGGATCTCTTTCAGCAAGTCGGGCAGGGGCCGCAGATTGCCGGCAGCGTCGGCGGTGACGATGCTCAATTGGTGCAAAGCCTTTTCCGCGCCTTTGGGCGGGGCGGCCAAGCGGTTCATGATTGAGCTGAGCGCTGTGCCGCCCATGCTGCCTTGCAGGCCGGCATCGCCGAGTTTGCCGGCCATCGCCGCGGTAACTTCCAATTCCACGCCATACGTCTTCGCCATGGGGGCGGCGTATTTCATGGTGTCGCCGAGCATTTGAAGCGTGGTGTTCGAG
Organism: Pseudomonas medicaginis; assembly: GCF_965119365.1. Taxonomy (NCBI): domain Bacteria; kingdom Pseudomonadati; phylum Pseudomonadota; class Gammaproteobacteria; order Pseudomonadales; family Pseudomonadaceae; genus Pseudomonas; species Pseudomonas medicaginis. The sequence goes on along the minus strand of NZ_OZ221631.1, from coordinate 5,392,284 downwards.
CGGGTGAAGGTGCCCACTAATACATCGCCCAGGCGATCCATTTCATGGGCGGTCAGGCCGAGTCCCGAGAGAATGTTCGAGGCGATATCAGCGGTCTGAGCCAGCTCAGTGCCGCCGGCCATCGCCAGGTTGAGCATACCGGGCATAGCGGTCTGGATGGCGATGGGCTCGAACCCCGCCATGCCGAGATAACCTTGTGCATCTGCCGCCTGGCCCGCGGTGAATTGAGTTGCGCCGCCCAGGTACCGAGCTTGGGATCGCAAGGCATTGAGCGCTTCGGCTTGCTCATCCAGACGGGTGATAGCCTGCACCCGGCTCATGCTCGCATCGAAATCGATGCCCGGCGACAGCATCCGCGCCCCCGCATACAAGACCGAACCGCCACCGGCCGTCGCAACAGCTCCCTTGCCGGTCAACTCGCCAGCGCTGCGCCGAGACGCGTCCATCGAGGCCCGAGCGGCGCTGAGTCGGCGATGTTGTCCGGTCAACAATGTCAGTTGTTTGTGCTGTGCGTTCAGGCTCGCATTGGTGGCGCCGATCTGTTCGCGCAGTTGGCGTTCGTCGCGTGACAGGTGCTGGGTGCTGATGCCTGCACTGCTCAATCGAGTGCGCAGTACCTGGAGCTGTTCGCTTTGTTTTCGATGCTGCTCTTTGAGGGCTTGCGCGGCCCTGACGGCAGCCTGAAATTCTTTCGCCATGGCTTTGGTGGGCGCGCCGGTCGCGGCGAACTGTCGGCTTAACGCGTTAACCTTTACCCGTGCAGCGTCGAGCGCCTGCTCGGTCCGCAAAGCGGCCGACCGCTGTGCCCGCCAGGCGCTGATATCGTGCTGTTGCGCGTTGAGTGCCTTGAGACGGTCGCGGGTTTCTTTCAAGGCGCGAGCGGTGGCGTGGCTGCGTTTGTCGATGGCCTTCAACGGGCCGCTGGCTTTGTCGATCGCGCCCAGCAATACGCGCAGTTTCAAGTCATTCGCCATCAGTGGCACTCCGTACCCGGGCGCGCTCGCGCCACGCCATCAGTTCATGCAAGCCCAGCCCATCCATGTCGGCCGGCGCCCAATGGAAAACCACGGCCAGGTCGGCCATGGCGTCTTCTACGCAACGAGGCAGGTGTCCGTCTTCGCCGACTTCTGCAACAAAAAACCGGCAATTTTGCTGCGCAGGCGAGCAGGTCGGCCGGGTCAAGGGCGGCGGCTTCCGGCGCGGTGATGGTCGGGGAACTGATGCGCGGCAGGATCTTGAACAGGGTGGCGACGTCCATGTTCAACAGATCCACCAGGTGCACGCCGCGCAACTCACCGGACTGTGGTTTACGCAGGGTGATGCGCTCGATGACGCTCTTGCCACGGAGGATGGGCGTGTCCAGGGTGACGGTGTTTTCATCTGCCGGGGGCAGGGCTTCGAGGGTCTCTTCAGTCTTCATGTCAGGTTCCAAGGGCGGTGGGGCGGGGTCAGATGCCGAGGGCTTGACGTTGCTTGTCCAGCAGGTCTACGCCGTTGACGATCTCGATGAAATTGAGCAGGTCGATTTCGATGATCTCTTCGTTGTCGACGATCAACTTGTAATAGCTGCAGGTGGTGGTGATGCTGTGTTCGGTGTCTTCGCCGGGCTGCGCTTCACCCATCTCAATGGTTTCGTGGCGCCCACGCATGACGATCTCCACGGCGCTGACGGCCTCGGTGTCGTCCTGCTGGAACGCGCCGGAAAAGCGCAATGCAACGCCCGACGCATTGACGGCGCCGAACTGTTTAAGGGCGATCAAATCCAGGCCGCCGGTCTTCCATTCGAACTGAATGCCGTCGTCCGAGAAGCCGAGATCAGCCTTGACCGGGCCGTTCATACCACCGCCGCGATAGCCTTCCATCTTGCGGCCGAGCGGGGGCAGGGTGACGGTCTTGACCACGCCCAGGTAGCTGTTGGCGTCGTTGAACAGGTTGAGGTTCTTGAGTTTGCGGGGCATGGCCATGGCAGGGCTCTCCGTTGCGCGGTTCAGCTATTGATCTTGTTGGCGAAGTCCATCAAATAGCGGTCGGTGATGCGCTGGCGCAGCGTGAGGTCTTCCAGCGGCGGTACGGGTGTGTAGTCGTAGTCGAGGAACAGCTTGCCGGCCTTGAGGGTGTCCTTGTCATTGACGTCGTCCGGATACCAGCACTTGCCGCCGATCAAATAGCCCGCGCCGATCAGCGCGCGGAACTTGGCATTGATCCCTTCGATGATGTCGCGCACCAGGGACGCATGCAGTGGCTTATCCACCGCCCACATATGCGCCTCGGCCATGGTGTCGGCGAGGATCTGTGCCGTGCGGGTGTAGTTTTCGAAGGCGAACAGCGGGTCGTTGCTGGTGGTACGGCTGCCCCAGAAGCGAAAGCCGCCCTGGTTGATGAGCGTGGTGACGTCATGGCTGTTGAGGTAGTTGGCGTCGGTGGCGGGGTTTTGCAGGTCCCAGAACACGTCGGCGCTGATGCCGGTCACGCCGTTGACGGCGACGTTGGACAGGGTCTTGTGCCAACCCACTTCCTGATCGATCTTGGCCCGCAGACCCAGGGCGCGGGCCACCGCCGAGGCGGTTACTATTCCGTTAGTGGCGGGGTTCCAGTGCTGGAATTCGGGCCAGATGACCATCGCTTCCCGTGCGCCGAAGTTGGCTCGATAGGCGACCACCTCTTCCTTGTTTTTGCAGTCCCAAGCGCTGACGTAGGCGAAACCTCGCACCTGCTGAGCGATGGAAATCAGGGCGGTGGCCACCGGCAGGCTGTCGAGGCCTGGTACACCCAGGATGCGCGGCACCATGCCGACGCGGGCCTTGGCGGCGAGCAGGGCTTTCAGGCCGGTGTATTTGCCTTCGGCGGTGGTGGTGCCGATCAGGGCGCTGGTGGTCTCTTCCTCGGTGGCGCCTTCCTTCACGCGCACGACAATGGTGTAGGGCCTGGTCTGGTCGGCTATGGCCTGTAGGCAGGACGCCAGGGTGCCCGTGGTACCGGCTTTGCCGATGGCGGTTTGAACGTTGGTTAGCAGGACCGGCGTGTCGAAGGGGAAGATGCCTGCATCGGCGTCGTCGGCCGTGCAGACCAGGCCGATGACCGCGGTGGGGATGGAGCGAATGGGGCGGGTGCCGTCGTTGAGTTCGATGACCCGCACGCCATGGAGATAATCGGTCATGGGGTGCCTGTGCAGTGTTTGGATGACATTTGCACAGGCTGCCGCGCTCGCAGCGATTGGGCGAGCCGGCGGGCGTGTAGTTGGGGCGTCTACAAGTGCCGGCCAGCCCTTTCGATTACGGGCTACTGCTCACGTGGATCGGTGATATCCAGCGCCCGATTCGCCAGCAGTTCACTCACCTCGATCACTTGCAGGATACCCAGCGCAACATGCCGACGAGAGCCTTCAAGATCGAATGCTAAGTCGTTGATCATGGCATTGGCGGAGGCTAGGTTTTCGCTGAGGTTGGCGAGCAGGCTTTCAGTGTCGACGCCATCGACGACAGTGAAGAGCTGACCCGCGGGCGAAGCTTTCTTGGGTTTGGCCTGTTCTGGCTTCAAATAGAAGTTGAGTGCCCGCTCAGTGGCTTCGTGGAATTTTTCCGGATCGAGGCTTGAGTAGGAGGAGGTGGGATCCGAATCCGGAGGATTGGGTGTAACTTTGAACATGATGACGCTCCTATGAGGAATGGGAGCCGCCAAGACCTGTCGCTAAACAGGGTGGTGGCGACTGCACGCAGGTTAGCGAACCGGACATAGGCACCCGGCAGACCCGAAGGTCTCCTACATACAGCCGCCATAACGTAATTGCAGTCAGACCCCGCAACGAAGCATGGACGCATATGTGCCTATAGTTCGGGTCGCTAAACCCGATCACTGATGAGCAGTGACGGAAATCAAGCTACCGGTACGGACCAGGACACACAAGCCGGCGGATTCTGGCTTAGTTGTAGGTAATGGCGCAAGGTGACGTAGCCTCCGGGCTAGCACTCGGTGTTACTGGGTATGTGTCTGTAAGGATCGGTACTCAGGTTGAAAGAATCGTAAACAAAGCCGCTGTTTATGTTCTCAGTCCAGCTATCCAGAGGGGGGCTACAGGCCTTCTCTCCAAGTTGGGGAAGTAAGGCGTTTGCGGCCAGTCGCGCAAGGCCTGAACATAATCCAACAGCTCTCGTAATTGGTCGCCAGTGAGTGTCGTTGGCCGCGCTGAATCCACTTCGTCCTGATGTCGCTCGCGCAACCACCGCACGCTTTCAATCCTGGCGTCTCGCCACATGCGCTCAGCCGATGCCAGCTCTTCTGCGGTTGCCGGTGGTGGATCGATCAGGATCGGTAACCCTTCATGATCGTGACTGCGAATCTTGCCCGGTTCGGGGTTAGCGATGACTCTTAGGAAGCGATCCTCAGTAATGAAGACCGCGTCTTCTGGCGTCTCTGCGTGGATGCTATCCAGGTAAGTACTACCGGTTGAGGGGCTGTAAAATCGACGCATGTTAGGTTCCTTTATCGGCCAATGGCGATCCAATCGATCGCCAGTACACCCGCACGTCCATTAAAGGACGAATACCAGTTACATCCCGTCCGTGTGGGTGCGCCTGCACCTCCCAAGATCCCAACAAGCGACGGGTTAATCGCACGACCTGTGCCCACCACCTGCCAACAGACATTTGGGAACGCGAGTGGAAACGCCGTTTTGCCGATCCCCGATGCGTTGGACGTTGTCGTTCCCCACATGAAGGTGAAGCCGAACAGCCATGAAGGGAACATGATGTAGCCATTGCTGGTAAGGCTGTAGCTGAAGCCGGCTCTCATCTTCGCGGGTGTGACGATGACGGTGTTCAGAGTCCCCGCATTCACTTCTGATTGAGTCCCTACGCGAAGCACGCCTCGAAGCGTCTCGGTCGCACTGGCTGAGCGGATCGCCTGATAGGTGCTCAAGGGCGTCATGATTTTGTTGGTATCAGTACCGGACTCTGCTTCCGCCTGAGTCGCCTGTGCATTGCGCAGCTTCTTAGGCGTGATGATGGTGCTGTCGTCTTTTCCGTTGGTGACCTGCGGCTGCGTGGCAATTTTCGCCCAACCAAAGGTATTTTCCGTTGCCTGCTTCAAGACCTTGGCGATGGCCTGAAACACTCGTAGCGGGGTCACGAGTTTACTGTTTTCAGTGCCCGCTTCGGCCTCGGCCTGGCTGGCGCGAACAGCCAGGCCTTCGGCGTAGGCTCGGGTTGCCAGGACAACAGACGGGTCGATCTTGAGCTGAACGTTGCCCGTACCGCGGGTAATGATGTGCATGCGCACCACTTGGTTACGGCCCGTGCCCTGTGTCAGCAAGGGCTTATAGCTGGGCGCCGCATTCCCCACGGCGCAAAACACACCGTCCTTGTCTTCAAGCGCCAATTCACGGATCCACCAACCGCCCACATCTGGGGGCAGTACCAGCTCCGCTATGAGGACATTCGGGTCCGTAGGCGATACGTGCAACTGATTCAGTTGGGCCCGGTAGACCTGGTTAATCAATCGCGTCTGCGACGGGCTCGGCACCGGGTCGGTGCCGTTGGCATCACCAATCAGCATGTACTTGGGCTCCCAAGGAATACCGAGCGCGTCGCAGTTGGTTTTCTTGGCGGCGCCAAGGGCGGTCAACAGGCCGCCGAATATCGTTTTCTCATCCACCATGGGAATACACATCCAGTTCGTCGAGGGTGTAGAGGCTCATGTTGGTGTACCCCTGGATGCCCACATCAATGTCGGCATTGCTCCAGGGGTACACGTCGATTTCATCGCCGTCGTCGAGCGCGACGCCGAGGAAAATGTTCAGTTGGGTTTGCAGAATGATGTCGAGGCCGATCAGGTGTCGGGTGAGAGGCTTGGCGTCGTCGATGAGCCAGACCAGTTCGCGATACATCGCTTCAGTGATGCCGCTGTCGAGTACGCCGATCTTCAGGGTGAAAGTGGCGCGTGGGCCTTCCGGCTCGGTCTGCCACCACTCCACGACGTCGATCAAATACCCCAGCGGCTCCACCACGCGGCGGAGCGAACCGAGGGTGCCTTTGCGCGAATGGATGTAATACGCGCTGCGGATGGCGGCACGCTTGGCCGCTTCGCTCCACTGGCTGTCCCAGCGGTCTACTGAGAAGGCCCAGGCCAGGTAAGGCAGTAGCGGCAATGGGCATAGGTCGGGGTTGTACAGGGTGCGCAACGGAATCGGGACGCGCTGAATTTGGGCCAGGGCTTGCGCTGCTTGCCTCTCCAGCGGTGTCGAATTGCTTGGCAACAGCGGCGTGTCGGCGATCATTCAACGCCCCATGCCAGTTCAATGCTCGTGCAATAAGGCGCCTCATAGGGCGTTGCGACGATATCGACCCAATCCTGCAGCACGACTTTGCGCACGCCCTCGACATGCAGCGAGGCGTGAATGATCGATTCAGACACTTCCAGGCCCAAGCGACGTCGTTGGTGCACAAAGCTGAATAGCTTCGCGTTTGCGGCCGTCATACTCAGCTCGTTTTCAGGTCCGGAGGATGATGGGAACAGTTTGGCCTTGACCTGGTAAGGAATGACCTTGGCGCTTTGCACGGTCAATCGGTCGCCTACAGGGCGTCGGTCATCGTCGCTGAGGTAGGTTTTGACGGCGGCGAGCAGGGTGGGTGGGGCGGTGCCGTCGCCGAGTATCGATTGCACCGTCACCACCGCTTCAGCCGGCAATGGGCTCTCGGCAGTGGCGTCGGCGACTTGGCCGTCAGCAGACCGGGCATGAAAGATATAGCTGTTGCGCGGGCCCGCGGTGCTCAGTCCTTCCCACGCCATCTGCGCCCGTTCCCGCAGGCTGTCGTCACTCTCCATCTGCAGCGGAATCGGTGGCATGACGGACGGCTTGGCGGCCTGAATGACCAAGCGCCTGACGTTGTAGTTCGCGGCCAGGTTGTCCAGGTCGGTGCCTCTGGCGAGGGCGAGCATGTTTGCCGTAGAGGCTTCATTGACCCGTTGACGCCAGACCATTTCGCGGTAGGCATTCTCCTGGAGCAGTTTGGTTAACGGCTCCGATTCCAGGTTGAGGCGCGCAGCAATCTCGGCGCGCTCTTCGACGGGCCATAGGCTGATGGCGTAGGCCTTGCGCTCGGAGAGGATCTGCTCGTAATCGATCTGTTCGACCACCTGCGGCGCTGGGAGCTGGCTCAAGTCAATGGCGACAAACGAACTCATGCGCTACCTCCTAAATGCAGGGGTACGCTCAGGCTCAGCGGCTGGTTGCTGTCGACGATGCTGCCTTCGATGTCCAATGACGCCCGGCCTTGCAACGTGGCACCGAGAAACAGCACGCGGCTGAGGCTGATGCGCGGCTCCCAGCGCATCAGCGCCATGACGGTGGCTGCGTAGACCTGTAAGCGGGTGATGTCGTTGAACGGATGGTCCACCAGGTCGGGTAACAGGCTGCCGTATTCGCGGCGCATGACCCGGGTACCGAGTCGCGTGCTGAGGATGTCGCTCATTGATTGGGCGATGCTTTCTTCAGTGGTGAGAGACGCGCCGGTATATCGGTTCATACGGGCTTCCCCGTCATGCCACTGCCAGGCGTGACGCCGCTGTGCGGGTGGTTTACCAAGCTGATGCCGGCTGCAACCACGTCCGCCGAGACGGTGACCTTTCCGGTGATTTTGTGGTTGCCGGTTTGGGTGTAATTGCCCTCGTGCGTAATGTCGCCGATTAGGTTGATTCCGCCGGGGCTGGTCAGAGTGGTGCTGCCGCCATCGGTGAGGGTGGCGTTGAGGTGGTGGGCGATGCTGTCGTACTCAATCACCGTGCCGTCCCGGTAGGTGTAACGGTGCAGGCCTTCACGGTCGCCGTTGGCTGGGAGGTGGTCGCTGAATAGGCCGGTTAGGACTACGCCATTGGAGAGTTGACCGGAAGGACTGAAGAGCAGGACCTGTTCGTTTTCTGTCGGAGGATTCCACTCGCGGTCGGCGCCGGCTCGTAAGGCGATCCAGGGTAGCCACGCTGTGGTCAGCGTTCCGGTTTTGACTTGCACGCGTGGGGGCTTCATCTGGACGGCGGCGATGGTGCCATAGCGGATGAGGTTTTCGATTTGGCGGGTAAGGGTGGGTAGGTTGTTCATGACGTCGATGGTGGCGTCACATGCGCTCGGTATCAGCCTTACTACTTTGTAGGGGCCGGAATCACAACGTGGAGTGACGCGCTGTGTAGGTCAAAATTTTATTTTCCTTTCTTCTGGCGTAATGGCTATTCGCTGCTATATATCCACTACTAGGCTATGGCAGAACGCCACTCTCTGAGCGGACAAGGAGCTTCAAATGAAAGATCATATGATCGGGTTGTCCGACCTTCAGCATTTAGGAAGACTATTTTTAGTCTCTGCTGTAACGTTTACGGCTGCTTGTTCAAATCGCCCAACACACTTCATTCCACCGAATCGTGCAGATCCGATCATGGAAGTCTCTGAGGTTAAAGTTGAAGAGACAGAAGTTATCCTTGGGAGAATAAAGAATTCTACAGATCGGAATGCCGAGCAGCTTAAGTTGCTTGCGATATCTGATATTTATTGCGGTGATTTTATCTCGTCCATTTATGGGCGGCGGGCAGTAACAAATGTTTGGTATAGTACTATCACAACGGCCACGGCAGCAGCGGCTGCTATAGTTGGCGGCAGAGCAGCGCAAAATTTGGCGGGTACCTCTGCAGTTACTAACGAAATGAGATCCTCCATCAATAATGAGATGTATGGAGGGGAATTAATTCCGACAGTCGCCAAAGAAATTCAGGGTATGCGTAAGACTGAGATAATTCGTATTGCCGGCATGCAGGCATCGGATATTAATCAGTACAGTGCTTCAGCAGCAATTGCGGATGCTATTGGTTATCATGAAATGTGTTCGATACCTATTGCGATCTCTAGGATCCTGAGCAGAGCCAATGAAAAATCTGGCACCCAAACTCTGGACTTGGATAGTTCTATTAAGCGGCTTGATAGTGCAATTGCGACCAATAAGGCACTTTTAAATGATTCGAATTTTTCAAGTGATCCGCTAAAGAAGAAGGCTCTCACGGACGCTATTCTCGCCTTGACTGAGAAGCGCAATGTTTTGATTAATACATTCTCTATCCCCGGTTATCAATCCAAATCTAACGATGACCAAAAGCCAGTGGAAGGTAACCCAAAAAATACGCCTCCGACACAATGATTTGTTAACCGTTTATTGTCAATTTAACTACTGGGGTGGTACGTTTTATGAATCCGGCAACACAGATATCATTGACAACCGTCAGGCTCGAGTGTAGCGGCCCTAATACGTCTAGCGTCGGTACGGGGTATTTGTATTTATATATATGCGGAGATGATATTTACCCGGTGGTTGTGACTAATAAGCATGTTGTCGCGGGCGCGAATACTCTGAAAACGGAGTTTCATGTCATCAAGCAAGGTACGTTTGTAGGTGAGGATGGCGATGCGGAAGGTGAAGAGAAATTTCCGGTCGTGATCGGCGATCTAAATAATGTAACTCTTCACCATCCGGATGATTCAATCGATCTCTGTGTTATTCTGTTGGGCACGGTCCTGAACAGTATAAAGAAAGGATATGGAGTAAAAAACGTATTCATAACTGACGGATGGCTGGTGGATCAAGAACTTGCTCCGATTATTAGGCCTGTTGAGACAGTTGTAATGGTCGGTTACCCTAGCGGAATTTGGGATCAAGTAAATAATAGGCCGATCACTAGGCGGGGGTTGACGGCCTCTCACCCTTTGAAATCATGGAACGGTTTACGTCAGTTTGTAATTGATGCAGCCTGTTATCCAGGGTCTAGTGGTTCTCCTGTTTTTTTATTTGAGGATGGTTTATATAGGGATAAAGAGGGGGGTTATACGCCCGGAACTCGAGCTAAATTATTAGGCACGCTTTGGGGTGGCCCTATGGTGAATGCTCAAGGTCAGATGGTCGATATAGAGGTGCCGGTTTCCATATTAAGTAACTCAGAGAGAGCTCAGGTTCCAGTGGTGCAGGTTATGATGAACTTGGGGTACGTGATACATGCTGAAGTATTAAACGATTTCAAACCCATGATTGAAGCTTTTATGTTAAAGTATGAAAATAGTTAGTGGGTTTTCGATTTTGCTTGTGATAGGTGATTGAGTATGCTGTCGCGTACCAGGCTTATATCCGTGTTGGTAACTCCCAAAATCTCTCTGCGTTTATAGGTTGTTTTCAGGCCCCTTTTGTTCGCGTTGTCTCTCAAACCAAACTGATGCACTTTGGCGATGCGGGCGATTCGCCCAATGAATCCAATGCTAATCAGTCTCTCATTGCCTTGCACCTTCAAATATCTTCTCGTGTTCAATTTCTTAAACATCTTGAGACTCCGCTTCACGCGTCCATATTTATCACGAACATGTTGCTTCTTACGCGGTGCGTACGGAGTGCTGTCCGGGTTTTGCTGGGCAACAATTCGCTGCTTCTGGCTTCGCAGTATCTCTCTGCCCAGAGTCCGGATGAGTTCGTTGCGAGGCCTCAATTCAAGTTGGCCCAATAGGTTGGCGGCCCAATCTTCTAATGCATTCAGTCGATCGCTCATTTGGGCGTCACGCATTACTATCTTTACCTCTTAGTCACGGACATTTTGATTAAGTCATTTTTTACGTGCGAGGGTTCGCCAGAGTGGCAAGTTGTGGTTTTGCCGTCAGCGTCTTTTCCCACGACCACGCGCTCGGTCAGCGGCAGGGTTAGGCTGAGGTCCACCTTGCTGTTATCCAGAAGGTCGGCCTCGAACCGGATGCCGTCGTTAGATTTATCCAAGTTCTCCAGCAGCTCGGATTGATTCACGCTCACCCATCCCAATAGCGGTAGCATGACTGTATCAGGATGACCGGCAAAGTCGGTGAGGATAATCTGCAAGTCAAAGTTGTACTCGAAGGACAGGCTGGCCGCCGCGGTGCAGCGGATCTTGCCGTTGTCGATGAAGATCAACAGTCGGTCGGGGTTGTGTTTGAGCTCAGCAATGGTGGTGAGCAGATGAGTGCGAAGGCTCTCGGGTTTGTTCATGGATGTGAAATCTCGTTGCTGTGGATCAATCCCATAGATTCACCATCTGCCGCTGTGGGGCTATCGTCTGGACCTCGGGCATTTGTACGGCCAAGCCTTGGGGCAAGATAGGGCCATAGCTGGCAAGGCCAGGGTTGGTGTTGAGTACCGCTTCGGTCACCCCAGCGGTGCGGCCGTAGTGACGCCAGCAAAGGGCGTCGACGGTGTCGTTTTGAACGGCTCGGATAGTGATAGACATCAGATCAACTCCACCGTGGTGCGGTTGATACCCAGGAAGTCGCGCACGGCCCAGCGCTGGTCGCGGCGGTAGTCGTCGATGCTAGGAGTTAGAGTGTCAGCGTTCTGGTTGCCGCTGTGGGTGGTGTCATAGGAGCGGTAACGCTCGCAGATCTCTGCACCTGTAGCGGCCTCGACAGCGCGGCGGTAGAGGTGCACCAAGATTGGCACGTCATTGACCCGTTCTCCGGGCACATTATCCAATTTCGTGTGGCCTGCAGCTTGTTGCATGGAACGCCATTCGCTCAGCTCTCGGTTGACGCTGATAGCAGCGGCGATGGCTGCGGTTTCCAAACGTGGCGCGGTGACGCTGGCATCGATCCTCAGCGTGGCACGCAACTGATCCAAGTCGATCGCGGGCCAAAAGGCATCGGTGTTGATATGGCCGCTGGCGACGGTGCCGCCGGCTATAAATCCGCTCATGGAACAGCACTCAAAGATAGGTCGCCGGTGGTCGGGGCTTCACGTTCAGGTACGGCCTGGCCGATCCGCCCCGAGCCGGCGGGGTGCGTGGGGACGCTCGGTTAGCCGGCAGAGCCGGCAAGTTTGTTGAGCAGGCGTTCGGCCCGCTCCAGATCTTTCTTGCCACCGCAGGCGTCGTGCAGGGCGATGGCTTTTTTCAGCAAATCCACACCGACCTGAAGCTGGCAGGGTTGGTCTGGCGCCTCTTCGGTGATGCCTTCCAGTGTGGCGCGGCCCATGGCGAGAAACAGCTTGGCGCGGGCCTGGTCGGGCATGTCTTCGGCGTCGGTGAGTTCGGCGGTGCGATGCAGGATGGCCAGGTCGAACAGTTCGCCGATTTTCTGAGCCTTGAAGGCCGCTGTGGCGACCTCTTCAGCGACCAGGCATCCCAAGGTGCGGGCGAACCGATCCGGCATCACCATTTTGTACTTCAGCACATAGGTCGCGATATCGAGCCCACCAGTGAAGTCGCCGGCATCGAAGCGCCAGACCATGACGGTGGTCATCACTTCGTCCTGAGCGCCTTTGCCACCTTCCAGCACACCTTGCACGTAGGATTCGTAGCTCGGCAGTAGCTGGCGTTTGAGTTCGGCCTTGCCCTGGTTGGACTGGACCTGTTTCAGGCGCAGGCGGTCTTGCAGCAGCTGATTGAGCTGATGCTCGTACGCTGTGGCGCCGGCCATGGTTTGGGTAGGGTCTGTAGCTGCCGCTTCCACGGCAGCCGTTACACGTTCAAAGTGGTGACGGCAGGGGTTGGTCATGGTGGCCCCTCAGCTCAGGGTGATGTTTTCGGCCAGGGCGGCGCAGCCCAGGTCTTCGATGACGTAGCTTTCGTTGACCGACTCGAAGTTTTCGATGCGGTCGCGCTTGGCGTTGTCGACGACGGTGCGGCGGCGGGTGCCTTCCTGCCAGTACAGCGACAGGTTGTCGAGGCGGGTGACCATCAGGCCGCTGGCCGGGAAGTGTGGTACGCGCACGGCCGGCAGGTTGCCAAGGCGCTTTTGACTGGTGACGATGTCGGCAGCCAACACTTCAGTTGGTGCCTGCACTGTGTTGATGATGGGGAAGTACTTGTCGGCCAGCAGTTGGCGACCACAAATCACCACCAGCTCGGTGTCTTCCTGATACCAGGGTTCGATGAACTCGTTGACCATGCTGACGACCAGGGCGTCGATGTTTGCGAAGTCCTTGTTGGAACCGATTTCGATTTTACCGCTGCCGTCTTTCACTTCGGTCATGACCCGGGCAGGGTTTTCCTCGCGCATCTTTTGCAGCCAACCGATGTTCACGTCTTGCAGCAGTTTGTTGATGGTTGGATTGGATGTCGCGGCGCGGCTGATGCCGTTCCAACCGATCATGATTCGGTTGAGGGCCTGGGCCTTGATAATGGCGTCGCGAATGCGCGCTTGGAAGTCTTTGAACTTGGCCCACTGGTCCAGCTTCTGGTAGCGAATGCCGGTGTCGAAGTTGGTTTGGGTGCAGTTGTACCCGCGGTCGTCCAGGCCGCTCGGATCGCGTGGTTCACGGTCTTTGATAGTGGTGTCGGTGGTGCTGGCAATGGTGCCGTCGATGCTGATCCCGATCTTCTCCCCGGATTGTTCCGACACGCCGTAAATGTTGATGGCGCTGAGAAAGGCGCTGGACTCTTGGATGCGGGTTTCCAGCGTCTGAGCAACGCTGGGGTCTGCGGTGAATTTGGTGGTGACGTCAGCCACTCCATGCAGTTGCGACAGTTGCTGCAGGTAGGCGTTGAACAGTACTCGGGTGTCGTTACGCATATTGATCGTCCTTGATGAGTCAGCAGTCGGTCATGACCTGGTTACCGCCGCCGGATACCTGCGGGCGCGTTTTCTGGTTGGGATCCTGGGTGGTGGAGAGCTGGTTTTTCAGCTCGGTCAGTTCGGTGCTGACTTGATCGAGTCGGGTTTGTAGCCCCTTGGAGAATTGCTTCTCGGCGGTCAGTTGGTCGGGCAGCTCCTTGACGTGTTCGGCGATGGCTTCGACTGCTTCGCCTATTTGGGTGAACTCGCTGTCATCCTTGACCTGTTTGCCGGTCAAGAGGGTTTGCACTTTGGTGAAGAGCTGGGCGCCGATGCTCGGCTTCTCTTCGAATTCTTCAAATTTCAGCTCGGTCTCGACCGCTTCGGTGAACATGGAAGTTTCCGAATAGTGACGATCCTGGAAGGGGCTGGATTCGGGCTTCTGCGCTGAGAACGCCAGGACGTCGGTGCCCAGGCTGGCGGGTGAGTCGGTCACGGCGAGGCCAACGATGTAGGCCTCGCCTGTGTCGGCAAAGCTCTCGTCGATCTCGACGGAGGTGTAGATCTTCTGCTTGGCCTTGTTCATGGCGATCAGGTCGTTGGTGGGCTCGACCTTAGCGAATAGAGCCAGCTTGGTTTGGCCGTTGACGTCGACCTCTTCGGTCTTGACAGCCAGCACGTCGCCGTAGGCTTTGAACGGGCTGTCTGGCAGCAGGCTTCGGAAATGTTCAAGCCAGATTCGAGCGCCGTAGGTGCTTGGGTTGAAGTTCTTGGCGGCCTGTTCCAGCCAACTGCGTTTGATGGTGCGTTTGTCCGATGTGGCGCCTTCGACGGCGACGCGGAACCAGTTGCTGCGGTACTTCTTCATGCTGGGGATCCTCAGTGCGGGGCGCTGCAATGAGGGCATGGTCGTCACGGGCGCGCGCGGCGGCAATGACGCGGGACTGTAGGCGGGGAGGGCACAAGGGGCGGCGCTATTGAGTCGCAGCCATGGGCGGCAGGATCCGGTCATGACGACTGCCTTGCTACCCATCGATCCCCGACGCCAATCCAAGTTTCTCTACTGGATGGGCTGGCGCGTCTGCGAGATTGCCGAAGCCACCGGCCAAAAAGAAAAAACGCTGCACAGCTGGAAGGCCCGCGACGAGTGGGACCGAGCGGACAACGTCGAACGCATTGGCGGCGCCCTGGAGGCGCGCCTGGTGCAACTGATCCTCAAGGACAATAAAACTGGTGGCGACTTTAAGGAAATCGACCTGCTTCACAGGCAGCTTGAGCGCCAGGCCAGGATTCAACGCTACCAGGGCGGAGGTACCGAAACCGATCTCAACCCGAACCTTGCCAAACGCAACGAAGGGCCGAAGAAAAAAGCCGCCAAGAATGACATCAGCGAAGACCAGGTCGAGCTGTTGCGTGAGGCCTTCATCGATGGCTGTTTTGATTACCAGAAAGACTGGTATCGGGCTGGCAACCAGCGTACCCGCGTCATCCTCAAGAGCCGGCAAATCGGCGCAACGTACTACTTCGCCCGTGAGGCGTTCATCGACGCTCTGGACACTGGGCGTAATCAGATTTTTCTGTCGGCCTCGAAGAACCAGGCCTACCTGTTCCGTGGCTACATCCAGGCCTTCGCTCGGGAGGTCATCGGCGTAGAACTGACCGGCGACCCGATTGTGCTGCCCAACGGCGCGGAGCTGTTTTTCCTGGGTACCAACGCCCGCACTGCCCAGGGATATCACGGCAATTTCTACTTCGATGAGTTTTTCTGGACCTTCAAATTCGAGGAGTTGAACAAGGTCGCCTCGGGCATGGCGATGCACAAGAAGTGGCGCAAGACCTACTTCTCGACTCCGTCGAGCATGGCCCACGAAGCGTACACCTTCTGGACGGGCGAGCGCTTCAACAAGGGCAAGCCCGCCGCGCAGCACACCAAGGTTAATGTGACCCACGGCGCGCTCCAGCAGGGGCGGTTCTGCGAGGATCGACTGTGGCGGCAGATCGTCACGTTATTGGACGCCGAGCGGGGCGGGTGCGATCTGTTCGACATCGAGGAACTGCGCCGGGAGTACAGCCCCGAAGCGTTCGCCAATTTGTTGATGTGTGAGTTTGTTGACGACGGGGCGAGCATCTTTCCGCTGGCGTTGTTGCAGTCGTGCATGGTCGATAGCTGGGTAGAGTGGGGCGAGGACTATAAGCCGTTTGCCCTGCGTCCGTTCGGAGATCGACAGGTGTGGGTCGGCTATGACCCGGCCGAGACGGGCGACTGTTCCGGCTTGGTGGTGGTCGCGCCGCCGATGGTACCGGGCGGTAAATTCCGCGTGCTCGAGCGCCATCAGTTTCGCGGTATGGACTTCGCCGCCCAGGCTGCCGCCATCAAGGCTGTATGCGTCCGTTACTGGGTGACCTACATCGGCATCGACGTCACCGGTTTGGGCAGTGGCGTGGCCCAACTGGTGCGCCAGTTCTTCCCCGCGGTGACCACCTTCAGCTATTCGCCTGAGGTGAAAACCCGCCTGGTGCTCAAAGCCTATGACGTCATCCACAAGGGGCGGCTGGAGTTCGACGCCGGCTGGACTGATATGGCGCAGTCGTTGATGGCTATCCGCAAGACCATCACTGCAGGTGGCCGCCAGTTCACTTACACCGCGGGACGCAACGACAACACCGGCCATGCCGACCTGGCCTGGGCGCTCTTCCACGCATTGCACAACGAACCGCTTGAAGGGCAGACCGCTGTCAATACCGGGCGAATGGAGATTTTCACATGATCGAACAACTCGCTAGCCAAGCGCTACTGCCGGCCACCCTTGACGCCCCCAGTGCGGGTACTCAGGTGTTCAGCTTCGGGGATCCGACGCCGGTGCTGGGGGGGCGGGAGGTGTTCGATTACTTGGAGTGTTGGTTCAACGGACGGTGGTATGAGCCGCCGTTGTCGCTTAACGGCCTCGCCCGGTCTGTGGGGGCGAGCGTGCATTTGCATTCGGGGTTGATGTTCAAGCGCAACCTGCTGAGCAAAACGTTTATCCCGCATCCGATGCTGTCCCGGGCGGCTTTTGAACAGTTTGCCCTAGATTTCCTGTGCCTGGGGAATGGATACCTGGAGAAACGACGTTCGGTGCTGGGCAACACACGGCAACTGGTGCCGTCGTTGGCGAAGTACATGCGCGCTGGGCCGGAGGGGCAGTTCTATCAGGTGCAGGGCTGGAAGAACGAGCACGCGTTTGAACCGGGCAGTATCTTCCACTTGCGCGAGGCGAATTTGCACCAGGAGATTTATGGGATGCCGGAGTGGATCAGTGCGTTGCAATCGGCGCTTCTCAATGAGTCGGCGACGCTGTTTCGACGTAAGTATTACGAGAATGGGAGTCATGCAGGATTTATCTTGTACATGACCGATGCAGCGCAAACTGAGGCGGATATCGACGCTTTACGTAAAGCGCTGAAGGAGTCGAAGGGGCCGGGGAATTTTCGGAATCTGTTTGTCTATTCGCCCACTGGCAAGAAGGACGGCATCCAATTGATACCGGTAAGCGAGGTGGCGGCCAAGGATGAATTCAACTCGATAAAGAATCAGACCCGTGATGATGTATTGGCGAGCCTGCGCATTCCACCACAGTTGATGGGCATCGTGCCGCAGAACGCGGGTGGGTTTGGGGCGATTAACGAAGCAGCGCGGATTTTCATTACAAACGAATTGGGCCCCATTCAGGCGAGAATGACTCAACTTAATGATTGGGCCGGGCAAGAAATACTAAAATTCCAGATCGATTAGATGGACGCAAGGGCCCTAAATTTGACCTGCGGCGCTGCGTGCTGCAGCGCCGAGCTGAGTAGATTATTACGATTGCTCATTGGAGCCTACAGGGAGGTTGATAAGTCTGTAGAGCTCCTTTCCAACTTCTGGGTCTGTGAGCATCAGTGCTAAAATTCTTTCGAGTGATTTTTTGTCTTCACACAAATATTTATCGCCGCCAAACTTTATCTGGCAAGGATAGCCTCGTTTATGGATGTCAATCTCTCCAATGTCAGATTTGTTATCGGTATTCGCTAGCGGGTTGAAAGCAACTATATAGGTGATGTATTCAATTTCTTTGGGTGGAGTTTTGCTAGAAAAAACTCCGAGCCCTAATAGAGCAGCCATAGCGCCGCCTTCTCTTCGAGTTTCGCGTTTGATATTTACCTTGCCATCGCTCGCTGCAGAGACTTCTGCATTCATTTGATCGAATATAGCGTTTATCTCGGAAATGATTGCCGCCGCGTCCGCTGCCGCTTTGAGTCCCTGATCAAAAGCACTCTTAAAGTTGGCCATTATTAACTACCTTCTCAATTATTCCATACACTGGTATGTGGTCAAATTTTGATTTTGTGCTAACGACGAGCTCCGCTAATCCGGGGACGTCGCTTAGATGAGTATTGTCATCCGCTAGCCTCCACTCTTTTGCAGAAACAAAAGCGTGCGAATAAATTATCTGATCGAAAGTGTGCCACCTTGTAGTTGTCCCACTTTTATAGTAATAGCTGCCCCCTTTAAACGATTGACCAACTTTTCCTTGGCCCATTTGGCTCCAGTAGGGGTTGTAAAATAAATGCTCTCGCCTATGCACCAAGTCGATGTCTCTCGTCGCCATTACTTGAGCGCTCAAGGATTGATCGAATGGTTCATCATTATAATCGCCGAGAAGTATTATGTGAGGTGGCGTTAAGCTTACGTTGAGAATTTTATCAACTTCGTCACGTAACCGAATACCAAGAACATCTCTGTCGGCATGGTTTTTATGACACCAGAGTCTGCTAGGCCAGTGTGACGCAAAGATATTGAATACGGTGCCAGTGTCTTTCTCTAAAATGTCTATTCGCTGAGCGATTTTAAGAGTGCTTGTCCCTTTTTCTGATGTAATGTTTTCTGTGTTTAGTATGATTATTTTTTGCGGGTTATAAATATAACAGATGTCAAATTGTGATTTTCCTATATTTGACACGCCAGATCGAAACTCTAAGTTATTCAACAATTTAATAGATTGTAGATACTCATAGTCCTCTGATGAGATTTCACCAAGAGCCATGAAGTCGACTTTAGAAGTTGTAAGTAGATATACAATTACTTCAACGGCATTTTTTCTGAGGTCTTCACTGCCTCTACTTTTTCCTGATGGAGCAAGGCTAGTGTTCCACCAGGCAAGTGTTATTCTTTTACCAGCTCGGAGACTATTGTCAGTAGTGATCATGTTATAACCATAGTAGTCACTTTTTACCAGTTTACGCTGGCGCTGGGTGATATCATAGCTTCAAAATCAGCATCCGGTGGATGCCATTTGTAGGGACTTACAGTAAGGAGAGGTGATGTAATGAGGCTGTACCTGCTGAGAGAGCACTGACGACCTAATTTGCAACTTCTCAGCCAGACGACGCCACGAAGGTACTGGACCGGATTAGGAACGGTGGGCTAGGGGATGCTCCGAGAAATGAGGAGCCGCGCCTATGGGCCAGGGCTATTTTGGCAACCTTTAACTTTTATCCAGCGCCTTCATAGGAAAAGTACGATTCCTAGGTCTTGGATTCTTTATCTATGTCATCCGGATAGCTTAAAGGGGACACCCCGAAGGGGGGAACACGCACGGCCCATCGTGTGTCCTTCGACCAGCAACCTCCATGGTGCCAGGCGCCATATTGGTTGCTCAGATGGTCTAGGTGCGCCTTTCATGTTCGATGACGGTTTGCAACCGCCTTCGAGTTTTACTCAACGTATTCGCAGATATCTCGTAAGCTCTGGCCTGGGTCAAGCTGACCTGCATGTTCCCAGCTCAATCCTATCCAATTAGTATGGGGTACGCAATTCCTTTTTCTTCAAAACCATTCCAAGATCTGCTGTTTTATTCCAACCAAAAAACCATGTCCTATTACTAACGTCTTCCAATAGTTTTTTGGTGCGGTCATTTAAGTTTTTTTCTGATACGTGCTTTAGTACACGTTTGGCAATGTTGTGTTTCTCTAAAGCTGACACGTGCGGGCATGATAATAGATCGAAAAATAAAAAAACATTCTCCGCTTCGTCCGCCCAGTGTTTAAGTGCGAATCGCTCCGTGGAGAAACTGACTGCAGCGCGGACCATTTTTTCTAGATTAGGAACCCCACCTACGTAAGATATTAGAAAGACTAGCTGAAAGTAGTCAAAATTACTTCTTAGAGTGATTTCGTTTTCTGAATCGATTTTTAAGTTAAATATTTGAGATAAAAACTTCGAATCGAATATGTAGGCGTCACCAAAGCTCCGAAGCACGATCAATAGATTCATTACCTCTATTTTATGCTCTGGAAAGTCAGAGTTTGCTTGCTGTATGATTAAGCGTGATTCTTCCACGACTTTTCTGATAAGCGAGTCCTGAAGGTCGGCTGGAAGGGGTTTCATTATTTTGGATATTGTGAGTATTATTTCTGATATTTGATACGTCTGTCTCACCCGTAAAGTCATGGAGTAATAGAAAAAAACGATATCAATAACTGCGGTAAGAAAAAAATAAAGATCATTAGCAGGGTCAGGCTTATTCGATCTTATTTTTTTTCTTACCATTCGAGATAGAAATTTCTTGAATATCCCTAGGAAGTAGTTTGCAGTCGCATCATAGGAGCCAGTCTCGCTAATGGAACGTTTTATGGCTGCGATTGTTTGCACAACTGCTGCTGTAACATTATCAATTTCTTTGAGGTGAATAATAGTGGAACTTTTTCCCGTGTCCTCACTTGTTTCTGATTTGATTTCTACATATTTATTAAAAAATGCAGCCACATTAAGAGAGATGTTGTGGCGAGAAATTGATGTGTTTGTAATATAGGGGCGAACGGTGTCAGTTGTTTTAGCGTGATTTACAGCGAGTTTATATTCTGAAAGCGCATCGGGGATGAGTTTTTTTAAGGTGTCCTGAACGCTAAGCTGAGTTGTGTAAATGAAGTAGTCATCAACATATCTTCTTATTGAATAGTCAATGTCTAAGCGTAACCCAAGTTTAGTGCAGCGATTTACTATATCCAGATCTATCTGTTGAAGTATGATTTCCGCAAAAATTCTGGATATTTCAGGGCCAATGATAATGCCTGCTGTCTCACCATGATTGGCATTCTGAATAAGCTTGTCAAAACGATTTTCAAAAGAGTTTTGTGACTTGTTTCTCTTCGCGTGGCCCTTATTTTTCACTGCCCAAGCGATGGTATGAGTATAGATTCGATTAAAACAGTCAGAGATGTCCATCATGGTTAAAAGTTTGAATTTCTTCTCCAACCTCAAAAACTCCAGGGAGTCGTAAAATCGGAAAAGAAATGGAAATTTTTTATAAGCAAAGTAGGAAGTGCCGGTGTTTGGAACTGCTTCAAATCCATCAGTTTCTATCTGAATGTCCTCGGCCGAAGCGTTGCCAGTAGCACGGGAGCGTTCGACATAGTAGCTTGCTATAGAAGCTGGAGCCCTTAGGGAAAAGGGGCTTCGCTGACATAGTCCTACAATAAGGTGGTCATATTGAGAATAAAAAATACCTGTTTCGAGTTGCTGTGCAGGATGCATAATAGCTAGGCCGCGAGACTCAAAAGAGTTTTTTCGAATTTTATATTTATAGGGGATTGTCGGCTGGCTTTTAAAGATATCTAACCCGTGCTCGGATTTTAGTTTTTCAATTAGTCCATCTTTAGCTGCTAGGTATAAGCCCTCGTTTGAGAATAGCATTGGTACTTCATAAGGAAGTGTTTCGGTTAGTATTGCTCGATATTCGTCGTTCTTCCTAATGCGGACTTTGTTATTGGCGGGTTTATACATGGCCCCAAACTCTCTTGATTTCCATAAGGTGCTCAGGCTTAAAAGGTCTTACAATTTTTTGTTGAAAACCTTGCATGAGTGATATTTTTAAGAGTTCACGGCGCTCATTAACTGATAGGAGAGGCCAGAGTCTCCGCCCCAGTGAGCCGCTCTTGCTGCATAATGCTTTTTGCAAAAAAATATCGATGCCAATAAGATCACAATGACGCTCCTTATCAATCAGTAAATGATTAAAATGTACGCCCGCATACAATTTTCCTCTCGCTGGATCTTTTCCTATGTTGTAGTTGCTTGCCAAGAACGTTAATCGAGACTTGAGCAGGGCAAAGTCTTTTGTTTTGCAAAATTCAAATAGTGCTAGCATTATTCGGGTCTTTATTTTTTTTATTTTCTTTGTTGCTATCCCGACCTGTAATGTTGTTGGCTTGTCTTTGCTTTCACTCAAAAAGTTGAATTCGTACCCTAGATACGTAACACTAGATCCTCCGTCACTTGTGCTGACGGGGCCCCTATGAGAGTGGTGCAAGGAAACGCATTTTTTGGAATGGAACGATAGTCCGTCCGGTAAATATATATTTTTTGCAATATCACCTGGGTCCTCACAAAACAGCATAAAAATATCATCAACGTATCTAGTGTAAAAATAGCAGCCAGGTAGTGAGCGGCATGACGCATCAAACTCTCTCATATATAATTCAGATAACGTGGAGCTTAACGAAATTCCTCTAGGTAAGCCTGCGTATTTACATAACTCAAGATTGGAAAATAGCTTCTCAAGAATTTTCTTTGATTCAAATGAAAGCCTATGATCTTTATAGGCAAGGTCTAATGCTTTCGCGCGCGGTATAGATTCGAAAAATTTTGTAATATCTAATTTTTGCAACCAGAACTCGCAACTTTCAGCCAGTAGAACTTTGATCTGAGGAAGTATGCTATTTCTGTCGGTTGTTTTTATGTTGAAAACACGTTTTATGTTGTCGTTGAGCTTTCTTAGCGCGAATTCATCCGTTATGTTCTGGGGGGAAAAGACTTCTCCATGCGCCATTACATTTTTTTTAAAATCTGAAAATGTATATGTTGATTTTGATATCGACTCCTCAACTGTGGCTAATTTTGCACGATAATCATCGCCTCCAGCGCCCATGTCATACTTGAAAATGTCTTGTCTGGTCAGAAGGCGCATGAAATTTTTGGAGGAGAAATGTTGGTTCAACATGCTGAGCTCCTTGCTGTTTCCACTTTCCTGTGGTTCTACGTCGCTTGGTAGCCCACCAAGGAGACGCAAAATGGGATCACTCAGGGAGGCTACGGGAAACCTCCAATGCTTTTCGATGATGACACATTCGATTGGATAATCGTCTAAGTGCTGCCCAAGAATTTTATTAATTCAATCTATCGGTTCGCGCAAGGTGATTGAGAAAGCTGTGTGCCACCTCTCGTATGTGTTGCTAGAAAGCGCACTAGGTGTTGCTTTAAATCCATCGTTAAATTCAAGACTCGTTTGCCGATCGAGGCTGTCATGGAGTGACAGATGTTCGAAGCTACGAGGTATTAATACCTGTAGCGGGCAAACATCAGTCTTCAGGTTTTCACTGATTGCAAGGCGATTTGTTGCTAGACGAAGGAGCTTGGCTCGTGATGCTCCGTTGGTAGGGGAGGTGCTGCTTCAGCCATTTTAACTTGGCAGCCAATCCTGGTGATCTGCAACACCACGCTTACCTACTGCATACGCATGCAGCAGGAAGCTGCGATTATCTGACCAGATTGCACCGATTAACTCAGCAACGTCGGCCTGTTGCTTGAGGTACGCGTCTAGTCCCTCCTGTTCGCCTGGGCAATGGCTTTCTATAAATTCGCGTGTAACATTAGCGATGGTAGCTAGACGATCTGCCAACGGTGGATGCTTCTGATCTTTCCGATAACCTTTTTCATCTCCGGTGAGCATGATTTGATATCCGCGCTTGATAAAATCAAGAACAGATAGGATGAGGACTGCGCCAACATTGGTTTTAGCGCAGTGGTTGGGGCCGCGGGGATTATTCTGTCCCAACAACATGCATATGACTGAGCCTAAAACATCGGCCTCGGTTTCCTTAGCTTGGGAAATTGATGACGCTTCACCTCCTGCCCCCGCAGTCCCTCCCCAAGAATGCTCAAGCACGTGATGGCTGTACTCATGAGCAAGTACAAACCAAGTCATGGCCTCATCAATGTCACCGATTAAGTGAATTTGACGGTCTCCCGTGATCTTTATGGAGCGACCGATGTCCGGTGTTTTTGGGTTCGTGCAGTAGTCCAGAAAGAACATGCCCCAGTCTCTGCGAAGCTCGGTGTCGGCCATCAAAGATTTCATCACTGGTTTTGCATCCCAGATCATCTCTATGACGTCCCCATTAGTCGGGCCCATAATTACAGTGCGAGCGAATAGTTTCGCCAAGCGATAGATCAATGTGGTCAGGTGCCTAGTCATCATGATCACACTCGCCTGGGTGCTTATCACGGGCATCTGCATGGCCTCCAGATGGTCCCCGTGCAGGATGCCCACGGAAACACCGCTACGCAGTGAAAGGCCAAGCCCTGAGATGACTTTCTCGATTTCACGGGCTTCCGACTCAAAACTGATGTGCGTGAGCGGGTCGTCCTCGGGCGCTACTTTAGCCCCCATTTTACTGAGGATGTTCTGCCGCAAATCAGGCAGTACCGTGTCAGGGAATTGTTTCTTGATGAATTCAACGGCGGCATCCAATTGGTCGGGCTCAAGGCGCAGTCGGTAGCTATCATCGGTTTTGAAATGCTTCTGCTGCTGCGCCCTGTAGTCTTTTGCTGCCTCCAACTCCGGATTATCGGAAGTGCTCATGTCTGATCCTTCAGTAGGTGTGCTTAGAGGGTTGCGCTGAATATGTTTACGTTGAGCATGACCTAGGTTACCAGTCGGCGATTATACCGGTCGCGACGGATAACTAGATATGAACGGGTGCTCAAATCGGCCGAATTCGTGCGCGTGGATTTTTTTGCATGTCTCCTTTTGGCGCGCGCCGTCATCCCCCCACCACGCCTCCGGTCTAAATGGGTCTTTTTTTCCGCAGTCCTGCACATGGCTGAGCGCGGCTAAGCTCGGGCGTTGCCGTGATGATCGTGGAGGCCAAAAAGCCTGCGAATGCCTGCAAAGGTTGGGGGGCCGCACGGTGTGTTCCCAGACGTGGCTTGTTGCCAGATACGAGTAACCATCCGACGCCGACTTTCAGGAACGCAGTCGGTAATGTGGTAATTCCGAAACTGTTACACCGACAAAAGCCCGTATTCATTGGCTTTGATGGATTACCTCGTAAAGTGATTTTGAGTAAGAAAAAGGGTAATATCGTCGTAAGTGATTGATTTATAAAATATGAATAAAAAGAAAGATTACTTCCTCAAAAGGTAATTGCCTTACTTCTACATTACTTAAAAATCACCTTGCATCAATCCTGTACAGGCCCAGTGAAATCAAGCCCTTCAAGTGGATCAGAGGATTGAGCTGCCAAAATGACTCATTTCCGACGCCGTTCCCAAAAAAACGCATAAAGCCCTATATTGCAGCTCGCTTCCTGTTGCTGCACAGACTCCATGGGACTGCCATGGGAACGCTTGCACGCTAACTATCGCCCTGAAACCCTTATAAACCGGGGGACGACTTCGCGAAAATCGCAATCGGGTGCTTTCGAATCTCTCCTTCACCGCCACATTCGATATACACAAGACCCCTGGTTTTCCAAGAAAACCAGGGGTCTTGTGGTTTCTGCCGTCTGAAAAAATGACGACAGGGGCAATGGCCCCAGGCGCGCGATAGCTTCCCGGTGAGGGTGGGATATTGAGCACCGGGGCAAGAAGGTCGCTAAGACTGAAGGCGGAAAGGCACGGCAAATTGCTTGATGAACGGCTGCCAGTGGAACCCTCGCCACTGGACAGAATCAGGCAACCTCACAGCAGTATCGGGCAAAGGTTTCTGGGCACATGCCGTTAAGGTCCTCCTGGAGGAGTGTCTTATCAACCGCATTGCTGTGAGAGAACATCATGACCAGATGGATGAATTTTGCTTGGCGGGTCCAGGCTCTTGCGCTGTCTTTAATATTGTTTACGAACAACGTCTGGGCTTCGGAAAACACCCAGCACGCGAATGCGACTCTGGTCCGCCAGGCGTTCACTAACTGGCAGCAGGGCAAAGGCACGGCGTTCGATCTGCTGGCGCCCAATGCGAAATGGACCGTGGCCGGGACGAGCCCTGTTTCCGGTGTCTATAACAGCAAGGCTGAGTTGGCCGAAGTCGTGCGGCCGATTACTGCGCGGCTGGCAACACCGATTGTCCCCACGGTGCAGAGCATCGTTGCTCAGAATGATGTCGTGGTTGTTCTGTGGAACGGCACGGCCACGGCGCTTGATCAAAAACCCTACAACAACACCTACCTGTGGCACATGACCCTCAAGAATGGTCAGATCATTGAAGTCACAGCCTTCCTGGACACCTACGTGCTGAACGATCTTATCCGGCGCGTAAAACTCCCACAGTAGTGGCTGGGCTATCTTGTTGGCTGTGAAGCAGTTCGCTTTTCCGTAGCGTGCTCTCCAAAAGCTTTACTCGATTCAGAACAAAAACCGGAAATGCGTGGTCTTTGTCAGTACCCCAAGTCGTCTCTCCCTGAGGTCGCACAATGAGTCTGATTGATTGCCCTGAATGCGCTTCCCGAATTTCCGACAAGGCCTACGCCTGCCCACATTGCGGCAATCCTTTCCGGGAGCCGAGTTTCCGCCTGACCGAGAAGAACGTGGGCCAGATTGCCGGGGTGACCGGCGTCTGGCTCACCGCGCCGTGGATCGCGCGGATGGTCTTTGGTGTGGTGGCCGTGATTGCGGTGGCGGCGGTATTGATTCTACGGTGACTGTGTCGATAGCCAGCTAGCGAGCCGGGTCCGCCGTGCAAGCGCTCTGCCGAACATAATAATTGTCGAACTCACTGCTTTCGAAAAATTGGAAACCGTGGCGGAGGTAAAAGCGATTCGAGGCGCTTTCCTTAAGGGCACCCACCCTGAGCGGGAGCGCGCTCGCGTCCGCTTCCTTGAAAATATGATCGAGAACAGCAGCGCCTATTCCTGAGCCTTGCACGCAGGGCCTGACATACAAGTGGTCAAGCAAGAGTTCATTGTCGAAAGGCTTGACCACCACGAACCCAACCCTCTTTCCCGATACCTCGATGTGGCGTGTATAGCGAGGTTCAAAACCTCCAAGAAACCGCTCGCGCGCCCGCACCGGGTCAAATCGCCCCACACGCTCCAGACTTTCGCGCATGGCCTCGATTCGAATATCCACCAGAGCGTCTGAGTCGCTTTGTTGAGCGGGGACCAGAGTGACTGGAGGGTTTTGATGGGGGGTGAGGGCCATTGTTCACGCTCTGATTTTCATCCGGGGAGCCAGTATAGATAACCTAGCGATGCCGGCTCATGGCGCCGAAGTTGAGTACACGAATTAGCCACACGGGCTACTAGCCATTGTTCAACGGCAACTGCGGACTGTCCGGATTCAACTGCTGTCGCCTGAACTGCCCCGGCGGCTGTCCATGTATCTGGCGAAAACGCCTGGAAAAATAGGCCTCGTCGGCAAACCCGCACAACCTCGCCACTTCGCCCACGGGGCGGGTGCCATTGAGTAAGTAATTGCGCGCGGCATGCATCCGACGTTCGAGCACCAGTTCGGTGAAGGTCTTGCCGATTTCCTTGCGCAGCCAGTGGGTCAGGTACGTCGGTGACAGGTAGGTCGCTGCTGCCACCTTGATCAGGTTGAGGTCGGGGTCGGCGATGTTCTTGCGCAGGTACTCGGACATCCGGCCCAGCGCATCGCGTCGGCTGACTTCGGCGGCGTTCTCTTCGGCCAGGCGCTTGAGCGGCTCGGCGTACAAGGCGCAGACGCTGCCGATCAGTTGCAGCAACAAGCCCTTGAGCATCTCGCGGGTGCCGAACTGACGATTCTGGTCCAGGCCACGCATCTGTTCGATCAGCGCGCAGGCTTTAGCGAAATCCTCATCCCCCAGAATGAAGTCCAAGTGTTCCTGGAAACGGAACGGTGACAGTTCCGGCGCCAGCAGAATCGAGACCTCTTCCAGGTCCATCGGGTCGCACTGCAGATGCGGCAGCAGGAACGTCTGGGAAAAATTGATCACCATGAAGTTGCTCTCGGCCGGGTGCAAAATCATGTGCACGCGGTGGGGCAGGATGAAGGCCAGGGTGTTGCGCGGAAACGGACGTTCGACGTTGCCAATGTGTTGCACGGTGTCGCCGCCAAGGTTGATCTGGATCTGGAAGTATTCGTGGCGGTGCGGGCTGGTTTCGGCGCGTCGGCCCTTTTTGTCGCGGATGTAGAAATCCGTCAATTCGCTGCGTTGCTGCATGACGTAGGTGGGGACTCGGCTCGGTGATGACATCTCCTGGGAATCCTTTGCGGTGCATGACGGTGATGACGATTGTGACTGTGCACCTTGATGATTTTCAAGAAGTCATACGATGACGAGACTGTCGGCGTGAATTTTCTGTCTCTCGAAAATGGAGGGCGCCTGTCCAAAAACGATAAGTTTTATCTTGTTAATTTATTGTTTAAAAACAAATAGTTATTTTGAGTTTGGCAATAGTCTGAAAAAAATCACCAATCTGATTTTTTTGGACAGGTTCCTTTTGCGCGGTTTTAAACGGGAAAAATGATCTAACAGCTCGGTTGATTTTGAGTTGTTGTACGACCACTGTTGGGCCACGCAACCCGATCCTCCATCCAAAAACAATCAAAAGGTGCGCACATCATGAACCTGTTTCTGCTTCACGCTGACCCTCCCGACCGCTCCTGCAACAGACCCTGTTGCAAGGCCTCTTCGAACACCTGACACCGGCTGTTCGTACCCCTCATTTCAGTAGCGATTGTTCTGCCCCGGCATCGAGGGCATTGATTTCGGCTGCTCGTAAACATTTCGACGCTTCTAACAATAACGAGGTCCACTCATGTCGAATTCCCACACCTCCCAGACCGCCGCAACACCGGTGGTTGCCGGCGTCCGGGACGCCGCAGTGCCAGAGCGTCTGCCGTCGCGGCGGCGTTGGTTCATGCTGTCGTTGCTGCTGATCGCGACGATCATCAACTACATCGACCGGGTGAATATCTCGATTGCCGCGCCGTTCCTCGCCAAGGACCTGGGCCTGGACAAGATCGAGATGGGCCTGATTTTTTCGGCGTTTGCCTGGACCTACGCCATTGCCCTGGTGCCCGCCGGGTTCATCGCCGATCGCTTCGGTTCCCGGTTCACCTATGGGGTGTCGCTGATCAGTTGGTCGACCGTCACCGTGTGCCAGGGCTTTGCCACGGGCTTCGCTTCGCTATTCGGTCTGCGCCTGGCCGTCGGCGCGATGGAAGCGCCAGCGTTTCCGGCCAACAGCCGGGCGGTCACGGTGTGGTTCCCGGCGCGTGAACGGGGCCTGGCCAGCAGCATTTATGTTTGCGGCCAGTACTTGGGCACGGCGCTGTTTACCGGTGCGCTGCTTTGGCTGGCGACCACCTACGACTGGCGCCATGTGTTCTACAGCACCGGCGCACTTGGCATCGTCTTCGGTGTGGCCTGGCTGTTCCTGTATCGCGACCCGATGAACTGCAAGAAAGTCAGCAAGGAAGAACTCAAGTACATCGAAGCCGGGGGAGGGCTGGTCAAGAGCAGCCAGGAGCGCACCCGCTTCAACTGGCGGCAGATCGCCGAGCTGTTCAGCTATCGGCAGGTCTGGGCGATTTGCATCGGCAAGTTCGCCAGCACGTCGGCGCTGTACTTCTTTCTCACCTGGTTCCCCACGTACCTGATCGAAGAGCGTCAGCTGACCATGATCAAGGCCGGGATCTTCGCCGTGCTGCCGTTCGTGGGCGCGACGGTGGGCATCTTGCTCGCCGGGATTGTGTCCGACCTGCTGATCCGTCGCGGCTACTCGCTGTCCTTCGCCCGCAAGTTGCCCTTGGTGGTCGGGTCGATGCTGGGCATGTCCATCGTGCTGGTGAATTTCACCGATTCGAATGTGATCTGCATTGCCGTGCTGACGATTGCCTTCTTCGCCCAGGGCATCGCGTCGTCCTCGTGGGCGGCAGTGTCGGAAGTGGCGCCCAAGGAACTGATCGGGCTGACCGGCGGGATCACCAGCCTGGCGGCCAACATCGGCGGGATTGTCACCCCCATCGTGATTGGCGCAATCGTCCACAAGACCGGCTCATTCGCCTTGGCCTTCTGGTTCATCGGCGGCGTGGCGCTGATCGGCACCTTGTCCTACTCGTTGCTGCTCGGCCGTTTGTATCGCATTGAACTCAAGGCGCGCTGAGCCCGGAAAAAACCGTTTTTCTCCAACACGAGGCGGCATTCCTCCAACTTCGCCAAGGATTGCCGCCGTACGCTGACCCTTCCAACAGGACTTTTATCAGGATGAACATGCCCGAATATGTCTTTACCCCGGACCTGCCAGTGACCTTGCCGGTTGTCGGCACCCCTCAGCGTTTTCCCGTCGGCCGGGTCTTTTGCGTGGGGCGTAATTACCCTTGGCCTGATACCCAGGGTGAATCCCGCGTGCCGCCGGTGTTCTTCATGAAACCTGCCAGTTGCGTAGTGGAAGCGACGGGTGGGATGACGTTTCCATCGGTGACCGAGGAGTTCGTTCACGAAATCGAATTGGTCGTGGCCATCGGTGAGGGCGGCGCCAACATCCCTGAGAGCCAGGCGCTGGCTTATGTGTGGGGCTACGCGGCGGGTCTGGATCTGACCCGGCGTGATGTCCAGCGCATGGCCAAGCGCAACGGTTTGCCGTGGGAGGGCGCCAAGGTGTTCGACGGCGCCGCGCCAATGACCGCCATCGTGCCGGTCTCCCGGGCGGGGCACCCCGATGGCGAGTTGTGGCTGAACGTGAACGGCCAGGAGCGCCAGCGCGACAGCCTCGACAGCCAGATCTGGTCGGTCAGTGAAGTGATCGCCCGTATCTCCCAATCGGTGGCGCTGCGGGCTGGCGACCTGATCATGACCGGTAGCCCGGCAGGCGTCGATGTGCTGCAGCCGGGCGATGTCATCACGGCGGGCATCGATGGCATCGGCGAACTGGAAATGCGCGTCGGTCCGCGTTTATCTGACTGAATTCGAGAAGGGAGAATCCACATGTCCAACACATTGAAAGTGGCTCTGGTGACTGGCGCCGGCAGCGGGATTGGCCGAGCGGTGGCCCTGGGCCTGATAGCAGACGGTTACACGTTGGTGCTGGCCGGGCGCCGCCCCGAGCCCTTGCAGACATTGGTCGAGTTGGCGGCCTGCGAGGGACGCGAAGCCTTGGCGGTACCCACCGATGTGCGCGATCCGGCCAGTGTCGATGCACTGTTTGCCGCCATCGCCGAGGCCTACGGACGCCTGGACGTCGTGTTCAACAACGCCGGGGTCAACGCGCCCGCCGTGCCGCTGGATGAGCTGACGTTCGAGCAGTGGCGAAACGTGATCGACACCAACCTCAACGGCGTTTTCCTTTGCGCCCGCGGTGCCTTCGGCCTGATGCGCCGGCAGCAGCCCCAGGGTGGACGGATCATTAACAACGGTTCGATCTCGGCCCACACCCCACGACCGTTCAGCAGCGCCTACACCGCCAGCAAACACGCGGTGCTGGGGTTGACCAAATCCCTGGCCCTGGACGGACGCGAATACAACATCGCCTGCAGCCAGATCGACATCGGCAACGCCCTCACGGAGATGTCCGTGCGCATGACCAAGGGCGTACGCCAGGCCAACGGCAGCATCGCGGTGGAGCCGATGGTGGACGTCAAGCATGTCGCCGATGCGGTGCGCTACATCGCCGGCCTGCCGTTGTCGGCCAACGTCCTGAACATGACCGTCATGGCCACGGCCATGCCGTTTGCTGGCCGCGGTTGAGCCTGTCTTTTCCATTCCGTTACGAGGTCTACATGAAGCCAGAAGTCTTGCAACTCAGCCCGATCCTGATCCCTGAAATCAACGCCCGGCTCAACGAGCTGTTCACGGTGCGGCGCTATTTCGAACAGGCCGACAAACAAGTCTATCTGCAAGAACACGGTGCCAATATTCGCGGTGTGATCACTGGAGGGCATACCGGCATCAGCCAGGCGCTCATGGCCCGACTGCCCAAGCTGGAAGTGGTGGCGGTCAACGGCGTGGGCACCGATGCGGTGGACTTGGCTTACGCCCGGGATCGCGGAGTCCGTGTCACGGCCACCGTCGGTGCGTTGACCGAAGATGTCGCCGACTTGGCAATCGGTTTATTGATTGCCGTGTGTCGCGGCTTGTGCACCGGTGATCGCTACGTGCGCTCCGGCCGATGGCCCCAGAGCCCGACGCCACTGTCTCCGCTGCCGCTGGCCCGTCAGGTGTCCGGTATGCGCATCGGCATCGTCGGCATGGGGCGGGTCGGTCGCGCCGTGGCAACCCGCGCCGCCGCGTTCGGTTGCCCGATCAGCTACACCGACCTGCAACCCATGAGCGACGTGAACCACACTTTCGTCGCCGACCTCAAGCAACTGGCCCGCGACAGTGACGCCCTGATCCTCGCGGCCGCTGCCGACAAGGCGGAAGCCATCATCAATGCCGAGGTGCTGCGTGCCTTGGGCCAGGGCGGGTATCTGATCAATGTGGCGCGGGGCAAACTGGTCAACGAGGCCGACCTGGTGGCGGCGCTGAGTTCTGGTGAAATCGCCGGTGCGGCGCTGGATGTGTTTGTCGATGAGCCGCATGTGCCCGAGGCGTTGTTTGGCAATGAGCAGGTGGTGCTGCAACCCCACCGGGCGAGCGCGACGTTGCAGACCCGCACGCGGATGGGGGAGATGGTGGTGGCGAGTCTGGTGGATAGTTTTGCTGGGAAGGTGCCGCAGGGGTGTGTGACGGGGTGAAGCGCAAGAGTTGCGGCTTCGCGGGCCAAACCGATGAATGTGCTCTGTTGAGCTAGGGGGCGGAAGGTAGGTCTCAGGTGTGCAACGGCTGTGCTTGCTCGGTCAGCCAATAAAGACCAAAATAACGACCTATTTAAGCGGGAGCCGCCTCCATGCAAATCATTTTGGCTGATGTGGCCGTCAGCGTATCCGAACTCAAAAAGAACCCCTCATCCGTCCTGAGCGGCGCCAACGGCGCGCCAGTGGCCGTGTTGAACCATAACCGTGTTATGGGTTACATGGTCCCGGCAAGTGTCTACGAGGCGATGGTTGATCGCTTGGAGGAGCTGGAACTGGCGCAAGTGGTAAAGGCACGCATCGAGGCCAATGAAACACCTGTTCGGATGTCCCTTGATGAGCTCATTGGCGAGGCTGAGGCTGATATCGTCAATGGGCGTTGATTATGATGTCGAGTGGGATCCGAAGGCACTCAAGGAGCTTAGAAAACTGACGGTGCAATCCGTCTGCAGCTTCTGAAAAAACTCCAGTCCCGGCAGGGCAACCCGCGAGTGCCAGCCGACGCGCTTCATGGAATGAAGGATTGCTACAAGATCAAGTTGCGTGGGGCTGGGTATCGACTGGTGTACCGCATTGAGGAAGAGCGGATTGTCATTCTGGTGGTAGCGATTGGCAAACGGGAGCGCGGCAACGTTTGCGATTCGGCCAGGAGCCGGGCTGGTATGCAAGAAACAAAGGGGTAAGACGATGAGCGCAGCCCGTAACGACTTTCAAACCGTGATCGCAACGCTTGGCGAGCTACATGCGGTACTGGATCGCCTGCGCAGTGAGTTTGTACATGGCATCAAGACCCCCTGCCGCTTTTGAGGCGACCTGCACGTCTGTGCAATTGATCAAGGACCTGATGGAGACGCTCGGGCTCACCGGTTCAGACCTCCCTGAAATCGGTGATAAAACGGCGGTGTCCAAAGTGCTCAATGGCGATAGGATTATCAGTCACAAGATGGCATATGCGCTGGCGGAGCGGTTTGCGATGGAGCCGAGTGCTTTCTTGACCGCGACCTCAGCAAAGGTGGCGGCTCATATCGAAACTGTCCCTCTTTCCGTTAGCGTTTCAGGTCATTACGTTTTGCACGAGGACTCCCTGACCGCATATTCAGTGGAAGAAGCCAGTGCCGGTGAATACAAAGTAATGACTTCGAACGGCCGCAGAAAGACAGCCAAAGAGCCGGATAAGGGGTAGGGCAATCATCTGCTGATCAAGGGGCAGGGTTGGTTGTCGATCCACAGGAACTTCGGATGACACGCGCCCCGATACATCGGCCATTGCAGCCAATCCCCGAACCCTCTATAAAATCTCGCGCTGGCATCGCGTTCCTCTCGACCGTCGTTGGCCCTGGATATCTGACCCGCATGGAGCATCATCGTGAGCCAATCGTCACGCCCCCTAAACGCCCGAACTGACATTTGCCCGCGTACGACGTCCCGCGTCCTGCGACATGCCTGGAATCTCACCTTACTGACCCTGCTCACCGGCTGCGGAGCGCTGTCGGATGTCCGCTCTTTCTCCACCCCTTACTCAACGCCAGACGGTGGTGAGACCGCACGCTTGCGGGTGATCAGCGATGGCATGGTCAGGGCCGTACCCAAGTCCGATTGTGTGGACTTCCGCCTGCCGGGCGCCGGGGTCATGGTGGCGTTCCGCGATGGCTACGCCAATCGCAACGGCGAAAGCCTGGGCATGCCGGATGACGACAAACACCCATCTTCCACGGTCATGACTGAGCTGCTGGTGCCCGCCGGGCAGCCCATTGCTTTTCATTACATCGGTGCCCAATGCTACAACATGTTCAGCTTTGTCCCTAAGGCAGGGGAGGATTACCAACTGGACGCTGCGGGGCGTTATGAGTGTGAGGTAAGGCTCAAGCAACTGCCTGCGGCAACGACGCAACTTCCCCGTTCATTCTTGAAGGACAGCAAACTGTGCAGGGCGACGGATAACTTTTAGCGTGGAGGGTTTTCCAAGGACGCCATAACGTTGAAAAAGGAGTTTCATCATGAGCCCCATCCCCACGTTCCAAACCCGACGCCTCATCCTCACACCCCTTGAACTGACGGATGCACCGGCGATCCAGCAGCTATTTCCCCATTGGGAAGTGGTCCGTTACCTGGACAGCCGCGTGCCCTGGCCTTACCCGGATGACGGCGCGCTGACGTACGTGCGCGACCATGTACTCCCGGCTATTGCAGCCGGACGCGAGTGGCACTGGATGATCCGTATTGCCGAAGCGCCGACGCAGAGCATCGGCAGCATCAGCCTGTACGACCAGCCCGGCAACAATCGAGGGTTCTGGTTGGCGCCGCCGTGGCAGGGGAAGGGCTATATGCGCGAGGCTTGTGAAGTGATCAATGCCTATTGGTTCGAAACCCTGGAACGCCCCGTCATGCAGGTGCCCAAGGCGGTGGGCAACCTGGCTTCGCGCAGGGTTTCGGAGCGCGAAGGCATGCGCATGATCGGGACGCAGCAGGGGGATTTTGTTTGTGGGGCGTTGCTCAAGGAGGTTTGGGAGATGACGCGTGAGGCGTGGCTTGAGAAAAAGGCGGATGGGGGTGAGTAGACGTCACCGATGATGATTGGCGTCCAAATCCGTTAACGACGATGTATAACAGTGGACCGATTGATACGAAGATGGCCGTGATCAGTATGTAGGGCAGCAACGACATGAACGACCTGCCTTTCGAGCGAGTGTCCCTGTACATCCAAATGCACGCCATGCAAGCGAGCAGATAGAGATCGATGACTACTTGCGCGGTGTCTGGGCTAGACATGAGCCTGACGCCGAATTCCAGGAGCGATTGTTCGGCGAGAATCACAGTACTGGCCGTGTACATTGAAAAAAACAGCAGCGCGACAAGTGCAACGTAGGGTCTTTTCACTTTACCTCCTTGGACTCGTTCATTGGTCAATAGAGGTAGGCTAGTGATATGGCCGTCATGGTTTCAATGACCTCTGAGGTCATGGACGCCACTCACCCGCAATGCCAGAGTCAACGGATGACCAGTCGACCTTTTTCTCGAACAACGCCACCAACCTCAGCCGGTGCGCAACTGCGTCACTTGCGCCAACAGGCCGGACTGAGTCAGTTGGACTGTGCACTGATAACCGGGTTATCCCAGCGTCACCTTAGTTGCATCGAGACGGGGCGCGCCAAGCCAAGCCCTGGCACTCTGCATAACTTGTTGACTGCCTTGGATGTACCTTTGGAGCGATGCAACGACATCTTCATTGCCAGTGGCTATGCCCCACGCTACGAAACGACGCCGCTCACGTCTTCGTCAATGGAAGTGGTACGTGATGCCATTAATCATGTCCTTCACGCCAATAACCCCGCTCCGGCGATTGTTCTGGGTGCCCAATGGGACATCCTTGCAGCCAACACCAGCGCGGGTGTTCTGTTCGATCTGGTGGGTCTTGCCAGGGATGCAGCTGATGGGCTCAACCTCTTGGTGACACTGCTGCAACCCGGTGGCTTGGGCGATCATTTGAGTAACGCCGAGGAAATAAGATTAGTGACCTGGCAACGGGCATCTCGGGAAGCCTTGAGTAATCCTGCGTTGGCTGAGATTCTGAAGAGCCTGCCGGCCCCACAAAGCTCTGCGGCGCGGGTTAACGAGCTGCCTCCGCTGTTGCTGACGCGAGTCGACTCTCCCCATGGAGAGCTGAAGTTCATGTCAACGTTCACAACCTTCGGCATGCCGCTCGACATCACGATGAGCTCATTGCGTATCGAGCATCTGATTCCTGCCGACGCGAAGACCTGGGAGGTAATGACTAAGGCATATGAGCAGGCGCAACACCAATAATGATCAAGGAAGAACACATGCAACCGTCACTCAATCGAATCATGCTGTATGTCCGGGACGTTCAAGCGACCTGCGATTTTTATGAGCGTCATTTCAGTTTTACCAGTGAAAGAAAAGTCGATGACCGCGTCACCGAATTGCGTCCTGCAAACGGTGGCGCGATCCTGATGGTTCATCCGGCAGGGAAGGCCGTTAAAACAGGGCAAGTCACCGTAAAGCTTGTCTTTGATCTCCAGGATGTCGAGGGTTTCAAGGCCAAGTGCATGGCCCAGGGCCTGAAATTTGGCGCTACGCACAGGGCGGACGGTTACTCTTTTTCCAACGCCAAAGACCCCGACGGTAATTCCATTTCCATCTCCAGCAGGGCGTTTGCATGCCGCTGAAGTTTCAAAAGATGCATGCCAATGGCGATGACTTCGTGATTGTCGATTCGCGAAATTCGGCCAACCCGGTGACGAGTGCCATGGCCCAGCGAATGGGGGATCGGAACCGGGGGGTGGGCTTCAACCAACTCGCGGTGTTGCTCGATTGCGACGATGCCGATGCGCGCGTGATGTTCTGGAACGCGGATGGCTCCGCGCTGGACGTTTGTGGCAGTGCGACGCGGGGTGCGGCGGATATGCTGATGCGCGAAGCAAATGTGGCTTCGGTGGCGTTGCGCACTAACCGTGGTCTGCTCACGTGCGAGCGCACCCCAACCGGCGATATTTCCGTCGACATGGGTGTGCCGCTTTTCGGCTGGTCGGACATTCCTTTGGCCCAAGCACTGGACACCGCCGTGTTGCCACTTGCCGGCAGTCCAGCCGCCTGCAGCATGGGAAATCCGCACTGCACCTATTTTGTCGATGATCTGGCAACCGTTGATATCGCGACCATCGGCCCGGCCATTGAAACCAACGCGCTATTTCCACTCAAGACCAACGTTCATTTCGTCCAGATCATTGATCGCACACATATTCGCTTGCGCATCTGGGAACGCGGGGCGGGTATTGCGCTGGGTTCGGGATCCTGTTCGTGTGGCGCGGTTGTTAATGGGATTCGTCGTGGTTTGCTGGACGATACCGTCGAGGTTGAATGTGATGGCGGCCGCGTGACGGTTCAATGGGATGGCGTGGGCGCGGTCTTTCTTATCGGGCCGGTGGAGGCGAGTTTTTCGGGGACGATGAGTCAGGGCTGAGTCGGTATGTGTTTCAATCCCTGGGATTGGCAGGACGTTGTGCATCATTAAATCAAAAGGAAGTTTTATTCATGTCGGAGCAACGCATTCGCCCCCTCGCTCTTTGTATCTTTCATCATGATGGAAAAATACTGGTCAACCAGTTCTACGATGCCAATAAAAACCAGACGCTTTTTCGTCCGATTGGTGGCGGTATCGAATTTGGCGAAAGAAGTCGCGATGCCATCGTCCGAGAAGTGCAAGAGGAGCTGGGTGCCTCGATCAGTGATCTTCGACTGATTGGCACCTTGGAAAGCATTTTTACCTACGCCGGCAAGCCTGGGCACGAGATTGTCCAAGTCTACGATGCAAGGTTTGACGACGCCGACCTCTACGACAAAACCTGGTTGGAAGGCTTTGAAAGCGACGGCGCATCATTCAAGGCAACGTGGTGCTCCAGTGCCAGTTTCACGGCTATATCACCCCTGGTACCTGAGGGGCTTTACGATCTGCTCAAGTCGGCTTCGCTCTTGGAGTGAGTGGGATCAGCGAAGGTCATCCATTATCCTGAGCCACGGCCAGCGAGCCTGATAACTTTTCGCCTTCTCATCGAACAAATCGGGCTGGGAGTTCTTTGGATTGATACGAAGAATGCCTTGCTCGACATCGTCGAGCCCGTAGGGCGCATACACTTCACTTGTTTCAACATCCAGTCCAATACACGTACCCGCAACCAAGTAACGATCAATGCCGTCCCTGGCCGACTGAAGTTGAGGATAAGGCTTGCCAAACCGCTGGCCGTACCAAAGGTGGACGCGAGCCTGATTCTTGATCTCGATGTTGACGTCGAGGTCCTGGAAGACACGCTGGGCGGTGTTGATGACTTCATTCTCGGCTTCCCAAGACAGATCAGGGTCGAAGTAAAAAACGTCGTAATCCTTCACGCCCCATGCCGGTGGCCGTTGCGACTGATGATTCCAGACAGCTTGGAACAGGCAGCCAGCGGTGAGCATGCATTGATTCAAACCGAGCGAAGGCAAGCGCGAAGTGATTTGCGCATTGATTGGGTTGGTCATTGCTATCCTGACCAAGCTTTCGACTGTCAATGTCATATTCATCCTATGGAGTTGTCGGTCCAGGCGACTGATCATACCTATCTGAAAACCCAAGCTCATCCCAACGCGACTGATTTACAATGCCGTTCCTTCGACAGAGACCGGCCTTCGTGGATGCGTTTTCCCTTGTCTATCAACACCTGAGCGCATGGGTCATCGCACCCGTCACCCAGCAGTTCCTCGGCATTTTCAACCTGAACGGCCGTCTCGGGGTCCTGTTTCTCTGCGCCTCCTACGGTGTCGCCTACGGCCTGTTCCGTTACAGAAAACACCGCGGCCTGACCGATGCCCGTTCGTTCTGGCAATTCATTGGCGGCAATCAGGTGCATCTGCACCGTTCGGCACTGCTGGACTATCGCTACTACTTCGTCCGGGCGATTCTCAAGATTGCCTTGGTGTTGCCCATTGTTCATCTGGTCGATCCGTACATCCTGCGCTCCGGGGATTACCTGGCTTTTTTCAGCAACCTCTGGGGCGCGCGTCCGCGCCTCGGTGAGAATTTTTCGCTCGCGTTGCTTTATGGGCTTGGGGTGTTCCTGGTGAAGGACTTCGTCCACTACTGGGCGCACCGGGCGTTTCATTCGCGCTGGCTCTGGGCGTTTCACAAGGTTCATCACTCGGCGCCCGTGCTGGTGCCGGCTACGGCCAGTCGGGTGCATTTTGTGGAAAAGATCGTCGAGAAGCTCGGCATCACCGCCTGCCTGGGCCTCTTCGCGGGAGGCTTCTGGTATGTCTGTGGTGGTGAGATCAGTCGCTACACGCTGTTCGGCGTGACGTACCTGGTGTTCATCTTCAATAGCCTGGCGGCCAACTTGCGTCACACCCATGTCTGGTTGTCCTTTGGCCCGGTGCTGGAACATGTGCTGAACAGTCCGGCCCAGCACCAGATCCACCACAGCGATGCACCGCGCCATTTCAACCGCAATTTCGGCGTCAACCTGTCGCTGTGGGACTGGATGTTCGGCACGCTCTATGTCACCCGCTCGCAGCCCGAGCACTTGCGTTTCGGCACCGGAGAACAGGACCACCAGCGTTACCTGACGGTGTATAGCCTGATTGTCACGCCTTTCGTCGAAACAGCCCGCAAGTGCCTGCCTGCGTTTTCATCCCAACGCCAACACGCCACTATTGGCTCAACAGCTGCCATCGGATCAGCACTCATTGACACCGGTGAAGCCGAGCAAAAACCCAGCAAGGAACGCCCATGAGTTTCTTCAAGAAGCTCTTTGCTTCATCGAAAGCCCCTGGAGCTCAGGACGACGAGGCCTGTCCGATCCTTTCGATGATACGGAAGGAATGGGCAACGGTTTCGAAATGGAATGGTTCGTTGAAACCGCGGATATTCCCGAGCGCTCCCTCCTGGCGAGTTCGTCATCGTTTCTCCTGCGCTTCAAAAATGAAAGAAGGGGGATACCCAATTTGAATTATATTTTCCGATTAGGCCAAAGTCTCATCTTCCATCCGAGGCTCTACGAGACAACATGTCCAGCATTGCAATCTCCGATCTAACAGTGCCTTGGGACGTCGACAGCGTCTCGCGAGCCGTTGTGGCATTAAGTGCCACATCGGTAACAAGGGACTGGGAAAACGCGAGGCATCAGCACCGCAAGGCGCAGTTGATCTACTCACTACGTGGCATTCTCAACTGCGAAATTGAAGACGGTGTCTGGATCGTTCCGCCGCAGTGCGCCATATGGATACCGGGAGACTTGCCACACGCGGCGTGGGGATCGGGTGAAACGGAATGCTATTGCCTGTTCGTTGAGCCAGACGCAGCACCGGACCTTCCGAAAACCTGTTGCACGATTTCGGTATCGCCATTGCTACGCGAGTTGCTACTGAAAGTGGCCGGTTTTCCTGAGTCATACGCGCAGGGTGGACGAGAAGACCGGTTGATTGCCGCGTTGCTCGATGAGTTGGTGGCGGCCCCCGTGGAAGACTTACATCTGCCCATGCCGCGTGATCCCCGATTGTGCCGTCTCGTGGAAATGATGTTGGCCGACCCTACGGACAAGACCTCGAAGGCCGATTGGGCTACTCGAATTGGTATGAGCGAGCGAAGCATGAGCCGTCTTTTGCTGCATGAAATTGGAATGAGCTTTGGGGGCTGGCGTCGGCAGTTGCACGTGATCCTTGCGCTTCAACGTTTGACCAAGGGCGAAAGCGTGCAAACGGTGGCATTGGAGCTGGGGTACGAAAACGCCAGTGGGTTCATAACCATGTTCCGCAAGGCCATGGGCAAACCTCCGGCACGATACCTATCGGATCGCATCAGCGGCGCAGAGCTCGCTTCCGTGCCCGGCATTATGCTCCCCAATGAAATCTCACCCTGATGCATCAGGCTATCTTGGTTCGGGACCACCGGCCGTTCACCTTCGCCTGTGGTCCTTCCTTGCGAAGTTGCCGATATCTCGCAACGTCGTGGTGATGGTGAAGATTGACTCCTCGTCGAGAGCAAAGCCTTCCTCGGATGCCAGCGACTGCAGGTGTTCACGCAACGCCAGGTCTTCAACGAAAACCATCCTCGCGCCAAAATGACATCCTACTTGGCCTAAATGAATAACAATCTGGCCTGGTTTCGCCATCACTCCCTGCTGTCTCTATTGTTAAATGAAGCATCTAAATACAAATGAGTATTGTTGATGTTCATCATCGCAACTGTTGGGAAGTCCCGTTGGCCAATTGATATGCGCGCAGAGCCTGATCGCTATCCTCATCTGGATGGGCCGTACAAGGGCGTAATCAAGAGTGCGCCCCGCACCGTGCTGGGCTCGGCAGTTGCGGCGGCAGTTCTCATTAGCGCGCAGGGCGCATTCGCCGCCGAGCCCGGGCAGATTCAAACCAAGGTCGGGGAGAAGTCTCAAGAGGAGATAGTCTTGCCGGCCATCACCGTAACGGCCCCCATGGATACGGCGACCACCGAAGGTACTGGCTCCTACACCACGGGCCAGACGTCGGCGGCGACGCACCTGCCGCTTTCGTTGCGGGAAATACCGCAGTCGGTGACGGTGATCACCCGCCAGCGCATGGACGACCAGCAATTGAATTCGGTGCAGGGCGTACTGGAGAACACCACGGGCGTCTCTTCGTACCAGTCCGACAGCGAACGGACGAGTTTCTATTCGCGTGGTTTCTTGATCAACAACGTTCAGTACGACGGCATACCCACCGTCGTCGGCAACATCGTCAATGGGAGCGGCATCGGTTCCATCGATACCGCGTTCTATGATCGTGTCGAGGTAGTGCGCGGCGGCTCCGGCTTGCTGACCGGCACCGGCAATCCCTCGGCCGCCATCAACTTGGTGCGCAAACGGCCAACCCGCGAATTCTCGGCGTCCGCCTCGCTCGGTGCGGGGAGCTGGGATACCCACCGGGAAATGGCCGACGTATCGACTCCGTTGACCGAGGATGGCCGTATCCGCGCCCGCATGGTCGGGACGTCCCAGGAAGGAAACTCGTACATCGATGGGTACAAGCCGCAGAGGAAGGCGTTCTACGGCATCATCGAGGCAGATCTGACACCAGACACGACGGTGAGCCTGGGCTATGACTACCAGGACATCACGCCGAAGGGCTCCACCTGGGGAGGTTTACCGCTATGGTTCAGCGACGGCACGCAGGCGGAGTATTCACGCTCCAAGAACTACGCACAGAACTGGAGCCATTGGGACAACACCCTGAAGACGGCGTTTGCCGAGATCGAGCACCG
This sequence comes from Pseudomonas medicaginis, assembly GCF_965119365.1. Taxonomy (NCBI): domain Bacteria; kingdom Pseudomonadati; phylum Pseudomonadota; class Gammaproteobacteria; order Pseudomonadales; family Pseudomonadaceae; genus Pseudomonas; species Pseudomonas medicaginis. Next base: position 5,350,182 of record NZ_OZ221631.1, on the reverse strand, counting down.
CTTCGACAACGGCTGGAACCTCCGGGCCGTCGCTAACCAGTACCGCACCGAATACGATGCCGAACTACTCGGCCTGATCGGCCGCCCTGATCGCGCCACGGGGCTGGGTTCCTATCCCAACGGGGCTTATCCGGTGGCACTGGCGTCCGAAGGTCGCAGCCGTCAAAACACCTTCGACGTGATGGCGAGCGGCCCCTTCGAACTGCTTGGCCGCCAGCATGACCTGGTGGTGGGGGCGACGAGTTCGCGCCGCACCGCCAGCCAGGAAGATATCGCTCCGTTCTATGCAGGCTTTACGCCGGTCAACGTCTATGAACTGAGCCCAGCCTATCCCCGGCCCAACTTCGATGCCATGGCTTCGATTCCGACCCGCACCCTAATCAAACAGAGCGGTGTCTATAGCGCAGCCCGGTTCTCGCTGACCGAGCCTCTGAAACTCATTGTAGGCGGCCGCTTCAGCAACTACGAAATCGACGACGTCGTCGGCGGCTCGTCGTTGCACTACAAGAAGAGCAGTGAATTCACTCCTTATGCTGGCTTGATCTACGACATCGACAAGACCTATTCGGCCTACGTGAGCTACACGGGCATATTCAATCCGCAAACCGACTATCGCGACAGCCGGGGCAACGTGCTCACGCCGTCAAAGGGAAAAACCAAGGAAGTCGGACTCAAAGGCGCTTACATGGACGGGCGTCTGAATGCCTCGTTGGCCTTGTTCGAGACCGAGCTGGACAACGCAGCACAGATGGTCGCAGGGACCTATACGCCAGCTGGTGCCCAAGCCTATATGGGCGCGGATGGGACGAAGTCGCGCGGGGTCGAGTTGGACTTGCAGGGCGAGCTGGCGCGTGGCTGGAACATCTATGCGGGTATCGCCCATTTCACTGTGCAAGATGGTGATGGCGTCCGCTTGAATTCGCAAATACCCCGCACCACAGCCCAGCTTTTCAGTACCTACCAGTTGCCCGGAGAGTGGAGCAAGTTGACGCTAGGCGGAGGCGTCAAATGGCAAAGCCGCTTCTACCAAGCGCCCAACACCGGCACCAGTTCATTAGGCGGGGAACAGGGTTCTTATGCCCTGGTATCACTGTTAGGGCGTTACGCCATCACGAAGCAGATTACCGCAGCAGTCAACGTCAACAACGTGTTCGACAAGAAGTATGCGTTGCAGAAGGGCGATTTTGACACCGTAGGTTATGGCGCACCACGCAACTTGATGGTGACGCTGGACTATAGGTATTGATTTACCGCAGGCGAACGCTTCAACCGTTGGAAATCCGCAGACATACAACAGCCATTGATTATCGAGAAAGCTCCCATGCCCCTTCAGCCTACGCTACACCCCGCCCAAGACCTGGCCATGAACAACCCAAACAAAGTGGCCTTGTTCTGGTTGACGACAGCCGCTGGTGCCATACTTTTTGTCACCTTCCAGTTGTTCTTTTACGTCAACGACTTTGTGAGAGCGCACGGAGCGACACCGTCGATTACCTTTGAACCCGACATACTGTGGGTGTTTTCCGCATTCTATGGCTCTTGGATCGTAACGGTGCTTCTCGCCCTGATAGGAACGCGCAGGGCTCAGGGGGGGGCCTTGGTCCTCGGCAGTCTGCTTGTCGTCCTGAATACCCTCGGGGGAATCTCCGACGGGTTGCGCGACGGTTGGCACATTGCCTTTTCGGCAGTGTTCTTCATTACGTTGCCAGGCATATTCGCCCTTGCAGCCACCTGGCGTTGCATCAAAAGCAAAGGAGTCGGCCATGTCGGTGAATAGTTCTGACTTCCCTTTTGTCTGGATGAATCTTACGCAAGAGTCCGGACATGATCACCAGAAGGACTTCGACGAATTGGAGGCCAATTTGCGGCGCGGGGAGCCTTTTGTACTTTTGACTGATACCGCACCCGCCGAAGACCATGAGCACTCGCCGGAAGACAAGAAACGCACTGCCCTCTGGATGAAAAAGCACAAGATTGAATTGCGGAAGTCGATCCTGGCTATGATCTTGGTTGAACCTCACTCGGCAAAACGTCTTGGTTACAAAGCATTTGCGGTCGTCTTTGCCAAGTTCTGGGGCTACCCTATGCTTCTTGCTGCTTCACGTGAGCAGGCAATGGAGATGGCAAAAGAATTGCTCCTAAAAGATGGAAACTCGTCTCACTGATGGCCCCGCTGGCGTCCGCTCTTCCATGAAACTCTGCCGCCGCGCACTGTCGCGGCGAGCTGCTGCCCGGTTGCTTGATCGCCGGCTTCCACCACACGAGCGAGAACCCCGCACCTACTGGCCGAGCATGATGCGACGTCAGTAGATGCCGGCCACGCGCTACCCATCCGACTTTGGGCGGTGCTCCAGGCCTGTTCCGGTGACAATGCCCCTAGCTGCCTGCTCCAGCTCCCGATTGCGCAGATTTCCCAGCAGATTCCGGGCGAGGATGACCCGCTGCCTCTACACTTCTCAGCTATTGAGTTTCTTTATTTATGGAGCAGTATTCGGTGCAGTGAATCGCTCCAGTTTTGTAGGGCCGTGATGATCGATTCATGGCCGAAAGCCGCCGACCGCGAAGGGCTGCAGTCGGCCGAGACTGTGTAAAAACGCATCTATCGTGCTTAGATCTGCAACGTTAAATCTGCCAACCTTAATCAGTCACAGGAGCGCTCGTGGCTGGGTTTATCCCAATTATCTTGTGAGGAAAGTAATGGAGGCTCTTCAAAGTGCTCCCATTCCAAGTACCACTCGTATGTTTCGTTGTCAGCCTTGAATTCATGTTTAACAGTCCAGCCAAGTTCCACTAGCTTTCGAGCCCTGTGAGAGGCATGTGCCTTAGTCATTCTCGGCGCTTTCATAAATGTCATCGCGTGTATGATTGCTGGAGATTTTAACGCAGGAATTGCCTGATGAAACGCTTCATTCAAGGCGAATATCGCGGTCAGAGCACCTTGCTCCCCGAGAGCCTCGACGATTACGTCAGCGATACCAATCCGGTGCGTGTAGTCGAGGTCTTCGTCGACGAACTTGACCTGGTCAATCTAGGTTTTGAAGGTGCCATTCCAGCCGATACTGGACGGCCGGCTTACCACCCCGCGATCCTGTTAAAGATATACATCTACGGCTATCTAAACCGCATTCAATCGAGCCGGCGGCTGGAACGAGAAGCTCAAGGCAACGTCGAGTTGATGTGGTTGACCGGACGTTTGATGCCGGATTTCAAGATCATCGCCAACTTCCGAAAAGACAACAGCAAGGCCATCCGAGGCGTCTGTCGCCAGTTCGTTGTGCTGTGTCAGCAGTTAGGTCTGTTTGGAGAACATCTGGTCGCCATTGATGGCAGTAAATTCAAAGCAGTCAACAACCGCGACCGCAATTTCACCAGCGCCAAACTGAAGCGGCGCATGGAAGAAATTGAGTCGAGTATCAACCGTTACTTGGCGGCACTCGCTGCCGATCGGCAAGAACTCAAGGCTTCCGAGCCCAGTGCCGGGCGGCTGGAAGAGAAAATCGCCAAGCTCAAAACTCAAATGAAGGAGCTTCAGGCGATCGAAATCCAGCTCAATGAATCGCCGGATAAACAGGTCTCACTGACCGATCCAGACGCCCGTTCCATGATGACGCGCGGCACAGGAATCGTCGGCTACAACGTGCAGACAGCGGTCGATACTCAGCACCATTTGATCGTTGCACATGAGGTGACCAACGTCGGTTCCGACCGCGATCAACTCAGCTCAATGGCCAAGCAGGCCCGCGAGGCGATAGCCGCAGAAACGTTGTCGGTGGTGGCGGACCGAGGTTATTTCAAAAGCGAACAAATCCTGGGTTGTCACGATGCCGGCATCACCGCCTATGTGCCCAAACCGATGACCTCTGGAGCCAAGGCTGACGGGCGTTTCAATAACGATGCCTTCGTCTATGACGCGACAAAAAACGAATACATTCGCCCGGCTGGGGAGGCGCTGATCTGGCACTACTCCTGCGTTGAAAAAGGCCTGAAGTAGCCTTTGACGATACGACCGTATTGACGAGTGGATAGATGGTCTGAAGTATGTGGCCGGCTAGGAAAAAGGCAGTCCTCGCTGCGTAGCTGGGCCCGATGTATCCAGGCCGCGAGAGCAGACCGTGTTTGCTCAGTGATCTCAAACTGCACAGGCTGCTGCGTTTTCTGCTGCATCACCATGGCTCGTGATGATACGTGCTCTCCATGAGAGACATCGCGCACGCGGGGCTTGGTTAAGCGATGGCCAGATCGAAGAGAGCCAGGTCTCGGGTTTTTTCCGCAATTTGAAGCCTTACTCGAATGGCCCAGATATCTCTCAGTCGGAGTGGGGGGCTGCCCGACCAGTTTTCCTTTGTTCCAGGGCTGACGGCTGCAGATAGCGATGATGTTCATGACAAGTCCTCCACGTGTGGAAACACGAGGATGGCTGATCAGAGCAACGGTTGCTAACCGGCCAATAGCGGACGTCGGCTTGATGTCCCACTATTGACTTTTATCAACTCAAAATCAGATAACTTGAGCGTCTTGCTGTTCATCTCCTGCGTCGGCCTATAGTCGAATAAAACTTCCGCCCCTTCTGCGACTCTATTGACGTATTCACTGAAGGATTGCACATGATCGCCCGTTGGCGTTGGGTCACGAATCAACTCACTAAACGGCTGTGGTTCAGAGCCTCCCTATTCTCCCTTCTAGGGGTAGCTACGGCGCTGTTCGCTGTTGTATTCAAAGACTTCATCCCAGAATCATTGCCAGCGCGTATCGGCGCGGACGCAGTGGACAAGATTCTGGGGATCATTGCCTCCAGCATGTTGGCCGTTACGACCTTCTCGTTAAGCACGATGGTCACCGCTTATGGGGCCGCTAGCAGCGGAGTGACGCCACGCGCCACCACTTTGGTGATGGAAGACACTACAACCCAAAATGCCCTTGCCACGTTTATAGGCTCATTCCTCTTTAGCCTGGTAGGGATCATCGCGTTGAGCACGGGCGCCTATGGCACGCAAGGTCGAGTATTGCTGTTCGCAGTCACGATTATTGTGGTCATCCTGATCGTTTACACCCTTCTGCGCTGGATCGATCACCTGTCCAAACTCGGAAGGGTGGGAGAAACCATCGACCGAGTCGAGAAAGCTGCTATAGAGGCAATCACTCAGCGAGTCCAGTGGCCCTACTTAGGCGGCTCAGCGTACCCAACCGAACTGTTGCTACCACCTGGCGCAGTCACAGCAAATAGTGAGGTAACTGGCTACGTGCAACATATCGACGTGAGCGCACTTGGAGCTATCGCGAAGGATGAACAAATCCAGATTTATCTAGAGGTACTTCCTGGGACATTTGTGCACGAGGGAATGCCGCTCCTGCACATCGTGAGCTCGGGCAACACATTGGCCGTAGATAGCGATGCTGTAAGAAAGAGGGTTCTAGCGGCTCTGACCATAGGCATCCGGAGAACCTTTGAAAATGATCCCCGCTTCGGACTTTGCGTGCTCTCGGAAATCGCTTCTCGCGCCTTGTCGCCAGCAGTAAACGACCCAGGGACTGCCATTGATGTCATTGGACGGGGAGTGAGAACTTTAACCTGCTGGAGCAAGCCTCGCGTGACAGGCTCGCAAACAGATAAAGGCTGTAAACAGGTCTTTCTCCGAGGATTGACGGTAGATGACCTGTTCGATGATTTTTTTGCCCCGATCAGCAGGGACGGTGCAGCTTTGCTGGAAGTTAACCTGCGCCTGTTAAAAGCTCTAATCAGTCTTGCTGAAATAAACCCTGCGATCTTCAAGGATGCATCCGACAGGCACGCGGTTCTTCTGATCACTCGTGCCGACACCACGTTAACTCTGCAGCATGAGAAGGATCAACTGAGCTCGTTGGCTAGAACGATGACACGATAAGGCCTATCGAGCTGAGTTCTTCGGCGCTGCCGCAGGTTCTGCACTTTCGAGAAAATCTCGCGCCAATTGCTGATACAACTCAGGGCCCATTCTTGAACTGACAGCCTTGGCAATCAAAGCGACCGCCATGAGACTGATTACCATACTGTGGCTATCGATCATCTCCATCACAATGATTGCCGAGGTGATTGGTGACTGAGTAACGGCAGCCAGAAAACCAACCATGCAGAGTGCGATAGTGGGCTGCGCAGCCAGGTGAAATAGCTCTGCGGTATTGGCGCCGACTGCGGCCCCTACAGCGAGCGAGGGGGCGAAAATTCCTCCTGGAATACCAGAGAAGTAGGTCACTACGGTCGCGAGGAAGCGAGTGATGGGGACGTGCCATGGCAGGACTACTTCGGATGCGATGACCTGGGAGGTAATGTCGTAGCCACTACCGAAAGACATTCCGCCACTCAACCAACCCAATATTGCGACGATCAATCCACAGATGCCGGCAAACCAAACCGGGTGCAGGCCTCGCCAATTCCAGATGATGAAATTTGGGTGACGCTGTGGCCATAACAACATTCGGCTGAATAGCCCACCCAATAACCCACATCCGATCCCTATCACCAGTGCCGGGATGACTATGTCGGAGTTGATATCCTGAATGCCAAAATGTCCGAAATAGTTGTAGTTTCCTTGTAAGGCAATGGCAACCATCCCAGACAGAATGATGGTGCTCAGAAGAACACCGCTGGTACGAGTTTCCAGCTTTCTGCCCAGTTCCTCAACGGCAAAGGCGATACCGGCCAGCGGCGTATTGAATGCAGCCGCAATACCCGCTGCACCTCCCGCCAAAATAAGATCCTCGCTGCGTACAATTCGCGCATTCGGCAAGAAGCGGTGAAAGAAGTACATGATGGATGCTGCAACCTGAACTGAGGGGCCTTCACGCCCTGCCGAAAAGCCGCCCGTCAGCGCCAGAGTACCAAGGCCTATCTTGGCGAAAGCAATGCGCAGCGAAACCAGCTTGTTTATTGGCTTACCTTGACGAGCAAGGCGTGTTGCTGCGATTACTTGCGGAATCCCGCTGCCTTGTGCACCTACGAAAAAGCGCGTTGTCAGCCACACTACGAGCATGCCGATTAGTGGGGTGTAAATAACAGGAAGCCACACTCGCTCACTGGTCTGTTGAGCAAACTGCGCCAGGGCTATGTCCGCCAGCCTTGCAAAAGCCACTACCAGCAGGCCGGCAATGGTCGCCGCAATCCATAACGTGACCCTGGTGCGCCAGCGCATGGAGGCGAAGCCTCGGCGTAACAGCATTAGTGGTTTGATCACCCGAAGTGCTCCTTGAATTCGCCTTCTTGATCGTAAGACTAACCAATTAGCATCTTTCCCTCATAGCAACGGTTTTGTTGAGTAAAGAAAACGACCTGTGAATCGCCCTCCGTTTTGTAGACGCTGAGTGACTGCTCTTGGCCGGTTAGCGACCGTTGCTCTGATCAGCCATCCTCGTGCTTCCACACGTGGAGGACTTGTCATGAACATCATCGCTACCTGCAGCCGTCAGCCCTGGAACAAGGAAAACTTGTCGGGCAGCCCCCCACTCCGACTGAGAGATATCCGGGCCATTCGAGTAAGGCTTCAAATTGCGGAAAAAACCCGAGACCTGGCCCTCTTCGATCTGGCCATCGCTTAACCAAGCCCCGCGTGCGCGATGTCTCTCATGGCGAGCACGTATCATCACGAGCCATGGTGATGCAGCAGAAAACGCAGCAGCCTGTGCAGTTTGAGATCACTGAGCAAACACGGTCTGCTCTCGCGGCCTGGATACATCGGGCCCAGCTACGCAGCGAGGACTGCCTTTTTCCTAACCGGCCACATACTTCAGACCATCTATCCACTCGTCAATACGGTCGTATCGTCAAAGCCTAGGTGAAAGCCGTAGGGCTTGATCCAGCCATGTATGGCACCCATACAATGAGACGAACGAAGGCATCACTGATCTATCGTAGGACGAAGAACCTGCGGGCGGTTCAGGCGGAACAGACTAAGGTTTGATCATGCATAGCGACGGTCGAAGTCAGACCGTCGCTAACCGGCCCAGAGTGTGTAAAAACGCCTTCGCTAACCCTTGCTATGATTTCTGAGGATTTCATCGCAGGGATCGCCCATGAAGCGCTTTATCCAAGGTGAACATCGAGGCCAAGGCACCTTACTTCCCGAGAGCCTCGACGACTATGTCAGCGATACCAACCCGGTGCGCGTAGTCGATGTCTTTGTCGATGAACTCGACCTGGTCTCTTTGGGTTTTGACGGTGCTATCCCAGCCGACACAGGCCGGCCTGCTTACCACCCAGCGATCCTGCTGAAGATCTACATTTACGGTTATCTCAACCGCATCCAGTCGAGTCGACGCCTGGAACGAGAAGTCCAACGCAACGTCGAGCTGATGTGGCTGACCGGGCGGTTGATGCCCGACTTCAAGACCATCGCTAACTTCCGAAAAGACAACAGCAAGGCCATCCGGGGCGTCTGTCGCCAGTTCGTCGTGCTGTGTCAGCAACTGGGACTATTCGGAGAAAATCTGGTCGCCATCGACGGCAGTAAGTTCAAGGCAGTCAACAATCGCGACCGCAATTTCACCAGCGCCAAACTGAAGCGGCGAATGGAAGAAATCGAATCGAGTATCAACCGCTACCTGACGGCACTCGATGCTGCCGATCGGCAAGAACCCACAGCTTCAGAGTCCAGTGCCATGCGGCTGGAAGAGAAAATCGCCAAGCTCAAAACTCAAATGAAGGAGCTTCAGGCGATCGAAATCCAGCTCAATGAATCGCCGGATAAACAGGTCTCACTGACCGATCCAGACGCCCGCTCCATGATGACGCGCGGCACGGGAATCGTCGGCTACAACGTGCAGACAGCGGTCGATACGCAGCACCATTTGATCGTTGCACATGAGGTTTCCAACGTCGGTTCCGACCGCGATCAACTCAGCTCAATGGCCAAGCAGGCCCGCGAGGCCATAGCGTCAGAAACGTTGTCGGTAGTGGCTGACCGAGGTTACTTCAAAAGCGAACAAATCCTGGCTTGTCACGATGCTGGCATCACCGCCTACGTGCCCAAGCCGATGACATCTGGAGCCAAGGCTGACGGGCGTTTCAATAACGATGCGTTCATCTATGACACGGCAAAAAACCAATACATTTGCCCGGCTGGAGAGGCGCTGATCTGGCGCTATTCCAACGTTGAAAAAGGCCTGAAGTTGCATCGCTACTGGAGTTCAAAATGCCAGGGCTGCGCGTTAAAAGCACAGTGCACACCAAGCACAGAGCGACGAGTTCGACGTTGGGAGCATGAAGCCGTATTGGAGGAAATGCAGCTTCGGCTGAGCAAAGCACCAGAGATGATGCGAGTCCGAAAACGGACGGTTGAGCATCCCTTCGGGACGCTCAAACAATGGATGGGTGCAACGCACTTCCTAACGCGAAAGTTAGCTGGGGTGAGCGCGGAGATGAGCTTGAATGTGCTCGTCTACGACTTGAAACGGGTTATGAAAATCATCGGTGCCAACGGTTTGATAAAAGCGCTGACGGCCTGAAAAAGGTTGATTTTGGCCCATCCCAGAGGCTGTAAAAACAGCGTTGACGTGTTCCAGGTCGCGACCGATGCGACCCGCAGCATTGACCGTGCGATCGCTCAGCCAACGAAGGTCGATGATCCAAAACGATGAGGTCAAAGCGTTTTTACACACTCTGGGCCAAAAGCAGCCATTGAGTGCCTACCAAATCAGAGCAGATTCAGTTTACTATCCGGCTTACTCCATTCTCATGAAACAATTTGGGCTGCTGTGTCGTACTGATAACTTGCCCTGGCTGGAGATCTCCCCTCAATGAAAAAAAACTTGCCCCCACTCAACTGGTTGCGGGCATTTGAGTCTGCTGCCAGGCATCTCAGTTTTACCCTTGCCGCGCAGGAGTTGAATCTTACTCAGGCTGCTATCAGTCAGCAGATCAAAGGACTCGAGTCTAAGTTGGGGGCTGTTCTTTTCAAGCGCCGGCCAAAGGGATTGGAGCTTAGCGAAGCAGGGCAAGCCTATCTGCCGGCAGTGCATGAAGCTGTCGAGCGACTGGCGGCTGCTACAGATGAGATTTTCGGGCAAGGACATAAAAGAGTACTGACAGTACGGGTCAATCTGGTGTTTTTCATTCACTGGTTGGCGATACGTCTGCCAGACTTTCGCAAGCTGCATCCGGAGATAAATCTTCATATCACCAGCAATATTTGGGTATCTGAGGTTGATGTCGAGGCCGACTTGGAAATCCGTCACGGCCATGGTCAGTGGGCAGGGCTGAAAGCGGAGAGACTCACCTGGGACTTGCTGGTGCCGGTATGTGCTCCCTCGTTGGCCACGGAACAAAAACCGCTAAACACCCCCAACGACCTTGCCCACCATGAGTTGCTTCACGTCCTCGGATATGAAGAAGGATGGGGATATTGGCTGAAGAAGGCTGGATCAGAGCACGTAGATTCTTCCCAAGGGTTGCAATTCGACACACTGATCTCTGCCCTTAAAGTGGCAGAGTTGGGCCAAGGGGTCGCTTTGGCTCGCTCGTCACTGGTTGAACAAAAGCTTGCTGAGGGCACTCTGGTCGCCCCTTTCAAACAGCGTTTCACCACCCATGAAGCGTTCTACTTGGTGTACTCCCCACACAGTACTGCTAACCCACAGGCAGCTGCATTTATCGCTTGGCTCATTGCCGAAGCTGAGGCTGCGAAACGCAGCAATTGACGCTGAAAAAAACAACCAAACATCTCATCAAGGCACGTGAAACGTGCGTTATGGCGTGTGGCCGGTAACTATTTCACTCCCCCTACGCAGGCTGTGTCGTCGCGCCCAAAAACGCGGTATGTCAGAGATTGTGCGTATAAGAAAAGCGGCGTTGCCATAAATAAAACAGACCCGCCGGGTCTCTTTATATTGCTTTTCCTATTCCTGTAATTGCCCGAAAGTTGTGCCCAGATCGTCACCTAGACCTTGCGCCAGTATCTCGCGAGGCACTCGACGACAAACCACAAAAACAATAAAAGCACGCGTTTCAGCGCGCTTTGAAAAGTGATGGTGAATCATGGGACAGCTGAGTCAATTACCCCTGCGTAACGTCAAAGTCATCGACTTTGGTCAATACATTGCGGGCCCTGCGGTGGCTATGATCCTTGCGGATCTTGGTGCCACGGTCATTCATATCGATCCTCCGTCCGGGCCGCTATGGGACAGCCCGGCCAACGCGGTGCTCAACCGCAACAAGCACTGCTTACAACTCGACCTCAAGTCAGCCGAGGGCCTGAAGAACGCTATGGCGCTGATCGCCAGTGCCGATATTTTGATCGAGAACTTCCGCCCAGGAGTCATGCAACGACTAGGCATCGATTTTGCCGTATTACGCCGCCAGCGCCCTGAGTTGATCACGCTATCCATTCCTGGTTTTGCTACAAACGATGAGTTGCGTCGTGACTGGCGCGCCTTCGAGTCGATCATTGCCTCGGCCTCCGGGGTGTTTACCGATATGGGCCAGAACCGCGTACTGATGGGTATTAACCCAAGCTTTTCGCCCCTGCCGCTAGCATCGTCTTACGGCACCATGCTCGCAGTTTCTTCCGTGGTACTAGCCCTGCAAGCACGCCAACGCAGCGGCATGGGGGATGAAATCGAGGTTCCTTTGGCAGCCGCAGTGATGGAAGGCCTGTCATACAACTCGATCAAGATCGACGATTATCCACTGCGCTACAAGACCTTGCGTGAGAAGGAAATCGAGCGTCGGCGCGCCGAGAACCTGCCCATGAACCTCAGCTACGAGGATCTTCAGGAGTATCTCGATCCGTTCTACCGCACCTATGAATGTGCCGATGGCCGTAAATTCTACGCAGTTTGTCCATCTCATCGCTCGCACGCTAAACGCTGTCTGCAAGCCATGGGACTGTACGAAGAAATGCTGGCTGCAGGCTTGCCTAAAGTAGAAGACCCTTACCTGCCACTGGCCCAGTGGGAGGGCGATGCGTCCCTCGGTGTCTACCCGTTGCCGGAGCATTGGGCAAAGCGCATCTCGGTGCGTATGAAGGAGGTGTTCCTTACTAAAACAGCCGCTGAGTGGGAAAAAATATTTGGTGAAGGCCAGTTCCCTGGCGCGCCACATCGCACGACCCAAGAGTGGTTGCACGATGAGCATGCCAACACAGCCGGTCTGGTCGTCGATGTCGACGATCCGCAGTACGGCGTGATGAAGCAGCCCGGTGCAATTTCCTGGCTGGAAGACAGTGCGGATCAAATGTTGGCGCCTCAAGCACGACGCACTGTTAATTTTCAGGAAGCCCTAGCCGCTATCGAAGCATGCGCTACAGCACCTCTTCCTGCACCAGCAGAAAAGGTCGGCGGCTGGCTAGAGGGTGTGCGCATCCTCGATCTGACCAATGTAATCGCCGGACCACACTCCACGTCATTTCTTGGCCGCTTTGGTGCCGACGTAATCAAGCTCGATCCGACCACGCCGAACTACGACCCGTGGAATACGGTGGTCTTCGGTATGTCGTCGGCACGGGGCAAGCAGAGCATTCTGGTTGACCTGAACCAGCCTGATGGGCGCGAAGTATTCAATAACTTGGTGCGTTCGGTCGATATCATCGTAATGAACGCTCCAGATCGTCAGCTCGCCCCGCTGGGCTTGGACGAGGCTAGCCTGCAGGCAGTAAATCCTGGCGTCATCTTCTGCCAATTGGACTGTTTCGGTGGTCCTCGTCGCGGGCCACGTACCGACTACTTGGGGTACGACGACCTGATTCAAGCAACTACCGGCATCATGCTGCGTTTTGGCGGAGGTATGCAGACCCCAGAGGAGCATGCTCATGTTGGCACTATCGATGTCATGTGCGGCTTCGCTGCCGCGTTAGGTATTTCCACCGCGCTCTATCAAAAAGCGGTCACTGGCCGAGTCAGTCGAGCACGCACCTCGTTGGCATCACTTGGCAACCTGGTGCAGATCCCGTTCTGCTTCGACTATGCCGGTCGCGCGCCTTTCGACGAGCCGGCCGGCCGAGATGCTGTGGGCTATAGCGACTTGTCACGTTTTTATCGCACCTCAGACGACTGGCTGTACCTGGACAGTCATGTGGGTGAATTGGAGCGTTTGGCGCGCGTAGAGGGCTTAGCGGGCCTGGTCGAGTCAAATGATCGCGCCGCTTTTCTTAAGCGCGCGTTGATGTCCGCAACTTCAGCAACTTGGCAGAGCCGTCTACAGACCGTCGATATTGCGGCAGCTGCGCCTGACAACCTCGACAACCTGCGTCAACGCTACAGCCGTCCTGCAGATGGCCTACCTGGCACCGACAACGGAAGTTATTCGTTCAGCGTATATGCCGATCACCCGAGCGGCCACTGCGTCACACAGCTTGATCCATTTGCCATTCGCACACGTCTTGCCCCTATTCGCGCACTGTCGCCAGCGGAGAAGTTTGGCACCTCGACACGCAGAGTTCTTCGCGACTTTGGCTACAGCGAAACCCAAATTGACGCACTCATCGCGAGCAAAAGCATCGGCGAAAGCTGGAGTGAGGAGTATCTGCCGAGCTAAGTAAAAGAATCATAAGGGCGCTCTGGAATACAACTGCCTTGTACGTCAGAGCGCTACCACCCTGAAGTGACCTAAACGAGAACCACCATGACTAATAAATATAAAAAAGCTGTGCCAAACACCCGCCGCTCCTTTTGTGGCCCGCAACGCTTATGCATACAGAGCAACCACGGCTAGTAGGCAATTCGCATCCGCGGACTACGACCCAGGCAACTGCTTGATAAACGTCAGCGCAGTCAGCCTACAAGAGGAGAGTTTTCACGATGAGTAACATACACAACGGCTCAGCCCTCGATGGACGAGTGTTCTGGCCTTCGATTGCGGTCATTCTCGGCATCACCATCCCACTGGTTGTGTTTCCCGAATCAGGCAACCTGATCATCAAACAGTTATTCGGTTTTGCCACCGGTAACTTTGGCTGGCTCTATTTGCTTAGCGGCCTGGGTGCGGTGCTGTTTCTGCTGTGGCTCGCATTAGGCCGCTATGGCAACGTGCGCTTGGGGCGCGCGGAAGATTTGCCCGAGTTTTCCTACTTCAGTTGGATTGCCATGATTTTCTGTGGCGGCATCGGTATTGCCATCGCCAACTGGGCCTGGGTTGAGCCGATCTACTACTTCGATGGCCCGCCGCTAGGCATCGCCGCCAAAAGCAAGGAAGCCGCCGAGTGGGCACTGGCCTATGGGCAGTTCCACTGGGGGCTCACACCTTGGGCCTTCTACTGCCTGCCGGCGATTCCGATTGCCTACTCCATGTATGTCCGTCGTCAGCCAGGCGTGCGCCTGTCAGTTGCAGCTCGCGGGGTATTGGGCGATAAGGCGGATGGCTGGCTGGGAACCCTGCTCGACACCGTGGTGGTGTTCGGCATCGTCGGCGGCGTTGGCACCTCGCTGGGCCTGGCTGTACCGTTGGTCTCGACCTTGGCCTCCGATGTGTTCGACCTGCAGCCGTCGTTTGGTTTCGACATGCTTATTCTTGGCCTGTGGACTGCCATGTTCGGTGCCAGTGTTTGGTTTGGCCTGAGTAAAGGCATCAAGCTTCTCAGCGATATCAACGTCTATTTGGCCGTGCTGCTTTTGCTGTTCGTGCTGGCGATCGGCCCGACACTGTTCATCGTTAACGGCTGGTCCAACAGTGTCGGTTTAATGGTCAACAACTTCATTCATATGAGCTTGTGGACCGACCCGATAGCCAAGGGAAGCTTCCCTCAAGATTGGACTATATTTTACTGGGCTTGGTGGATTGCCTATGCGCCCATGATGGGACTGTTTGTTGCTCGTATTTCTCGTGGCAGAACAATCCGTGAGTTGGTGTTCGCTGAGTTGATCTGGGGCAGTTTGGGTTGCTGGGTGTTCTTTGCGGTATGGGGCGGTTATGCCCTTGATCTGCAGCTGTCCGGAGTGCTGGATGTCAGCGCCATCCTCAACCAGCAAGGTATTCCGGCGACCGTACTTGCGATCCTAAAAACCATGCCGATGGCCAATGTGATCATCGCCGGATTTGTCCTGCTGTGTTTCGTGTTTCTCGCCACAACTCTTGACTCGGCGGCTTATGTGCTGGCTTCGGTCACGTCGAACAAGTTGTCCGGATATGAGGAACCACGCCGCTGGATCCGCATTACCTGGGCATTGTTGCTAGCGATAGTCGGTATTGGCTTGATCAAGGTTGGTGGCCTCAAGGCGGTGCAAACCTCAACTATCATCGTTGCTTTGCCGCTTATTCCCGTGCTGGCGATCCTTGCTTGGTCGCTGCTACGCATGCTCAAGCAGGATTTTGGTACACGCCTGAGTTCACCGGTACTGATTGTCGATGGCCCTGCATTACCTGCTCAGGGAATGCCAGCTCCAGACCTCATTACTCAGCCATTCGGTGCCACGCCTAATCCTGCAGCACCGTTGGGGTCACAACCCTAGTAACCAACCGGGTGCCACAACTACCTACACGGCACCCAACTTTTTTGAAATGACGCATGGGTCGGCCTGTCTGTACCTAGGGGACGATTCATGCCTGAGAAAACTGGAGTTGATATGTCTAATCAAGTGATTCTGCCTCGAATCATGCAGCTCGGTGCCGGCGCCAGCGAGGCGATCCCCAATGTGCTCACCAGCCTTGGCTGTTCGCGACCGTTGTTGATCACAGATAAAATGATGGTGCAGCTAGGTTACGCAGAGCGTATTCAGACGACTTTGGCAATGAGCGGAATGACCGCGGAAATATTCGCTGACACCGTTCCCGAGCCTACCGTTGATTCGATCCAGGCCGGTGTAAAAAAGGCTCGCTCCGGCGATTACGACAGCATCATCGCCCTCGGCGGTGGCAGCCCAATCGACAGCGCCAAAGCCATCGGTATCTTGGCCAAACTCGGCGGTGAAATGCGCGACTATAAGTTTCCGCGCAACGTCACCGAGTCCGGTTTGCCGATCATTGCTGTGCCGACTACCGCCGGTACTGGTTCTGAGGTGACGCGTTTCACCATAATCACGGACGAGAAGACCGACGAAAAAATGCTCTGCGTCGGCATCGGTTTTATGCCCGTAGCCGCACTGGTCGACTACACCCTGACCCTTAGTCTGCCACCCCGGGTAACCGCCGATACCGGCATTGATGCTTTGACTCATGCCATCGAAGCCTACGTCAGCCAGAAAGCCAATCTTTACAGTGACAGCCAAGCGCTGGCGGCCATGAGGTTGATCGGCCCAAACCTGCGTCGTGTGTTCCACAGCGGCCAAGACAATGCGGCGCGCGAAGCGCTGATGCTCGGCTCAACCCTCGCGGGCGTGGCCTTCTCCAGTGCATCGGTAGCGCTAGTGCATGGCATGAGTCGACCTATCGGTGCGTTCTTTCATGTACCCCATGGGTTGTCCAACGCCATGCTGTTACCAAGCGTCACCGCGTTCTCGATCCCGGCAGCCGCCGAGCGCTATGCCGACTGCGCGCGCGCCATGGGCGTCGCTACCGCGCAAGACAGCACCGATGCCGCCAACGCCAAGCTGCTAACTGAGCTGAAGTCACTCAACGACGAGCTGCAAGTGCCGACTCCGGAACAATTCGGCATCAACCGAGAGCGCTTCTTCGAGCTCATGCCAACCATGGCGCAACAAGCGCTGGCATCCGGTTCGCCGGGAAACAACCCGCTCGTTCCCACGGTGGAACAGATGGTCGAGATCTACCGCAGCCTCTGGTAAGCGATTTTTCTAAGCGTTTAGCGGCCTATTGCCGCGACATCAACACATCAGGAGTAAGTGCATGAACATCGTAGGTCATCTTATTAACGGCCAACTCAGTACCGATGCCGAGCGCCTTCAGGACGTATTCAACCCATCCACCGGGCAAGCTGAAAAGCAGGTTGCCCTAGCGTCGAAGCAAACCGTCGAGGCCGCCATCGCTGCTGCCGAAGCTGCTTTCCCAGCCTGGCGTAACACCCCGCCGATCAAGCGTGCGCGGGTGATGTTCCGTTTCAAGGAATTGCTCGAGCAGAACGCTGATCGCATCGCGCAAATGATTGGTGAAGAGCACGGCAAGATCTCTCACGATGCCTTGGGCGAGCTGCAGCGCGGTATCGAAAACGTTGAATACGCCTGCGGTGCGCCTGAGTTGCTCAAGGGGGAGCACAGCAAAAACGTCGGACCCAATATCGACTCGTGGAGTGAGTTTCAGCCGCTCGGTGTGGTTGCCGGTATCACCCCGTTCAACTTCCCGGCGATGGTGCCGCTGTGGATGTTCCCGATGGCCATCGTCTGCGGTAACTGCTTCATCCTCAAGCCGTCTGAGCGCGACCCTAGCTCGACTCTATTTATTGCTCAGTTGCTACAGCAAGCCGGTCTGCCTGACGGCGTGATGAACGTAGTAAACGGCGACAAAGTAGCGGTGGATACGTTGCTCAACGACGAACGCGTTATGGCAGTCAGTTTTGTGGGTTCGACCCCGATTGCGGAATACATCTACAAAACGGCCAACGCCAACGGTAAGCGCTGCCAGGCGTTGGGTGGTGCTAAAAACCACGCCATCGTGATGCCCGATGCCGATATGGATAACGCAGTCAACCAACTGCTCGGTGCTGCCTTTGGTTCCTCCGGCGAGCGCTGCATGGCTTTGTCGGTAGCCGTGGCCGTGGGTGATGTCGCTGCCGATGCACTGGTGGAGAAAATGCAAAAAGCCATGCAATCGCTGAAAGTCGGCGCCTACTCGGAAAAGAGCAACGACTTCGGTCCAGTGATCACCAAAGCGCATCAGCAGAAGGTTATGGGCTATATCAACAGCGCCGAAGAACAGGGCGCAACGATCGTGGTCGACGGCCGCAATCCAAAGGTAGCCGGTTATGAGAACGGTTTCTTTGTCGGCGGCACACTGATCGATAACGTCAACGCGGACATGCTCAGCTACAAGGAAGAAATTTTTGGCCCGGTGCTGCAAGTGGTGCGCGTTAACAGCATGCAGGAAGCCATGGAACTGATTGATGCTCATGAGTACGGCAACGGCACCTGCATCTTCACGCGCGATGGCGAAGCGGCGCGTTACTTCTCGGACAACATCAAAGTCGGCATGGTCGGCATCAACGTGCCGCTACCGGTGCCGGTGGCTTATCACAGCTTCGGCGGATGGAAGCGTTCGCTGTTTGGAGATCTGCATGCATACGGTCCAGATGCAGTTCGCTTCTACACCAAACGTAAGACCGTTACTCAGCGCTGGCCATCTGCAGGCGTACGTGAAGGCGCCGAATTCTCCATGCCGACCATGAAGTGACGATTCATTGCTGACGGTCAACTAATAGTCTGGCGTGCCTCCTTTGTATGAAGGTACGCCAGACCTAAAGACAGTAACCGCCCTACAGCCTCATCTTGACCAACTTGTTACACCTGCCAAATCGGTAGCCTTCGGATGATTTTTATTTTTTGTTGAATTTAAAGACGATCGGTCTAATATTCCATTATGACTATTTCTAAACCACAGGCCCGTCGAGGCCGCCCGCCAAAAGTCGCCCGTGAGCACGCGGAAACACTAGAGATTTTGCTTCGTTGTGGCATGGAGGTACTGACCGAGCAAGGTTTTGCTGCCACCGGGATCGACACTGTTCTAAGACGGATCAGTGTGCCCAAGGGCTCGTTCTATCACTACTTCGAGAGTAAGGAAGCCTTTGGGCAGGCGGTGTTGCGTCGTTATGCCGATTACTTTGCCGGGAAACTGGATCGCTGGTTGCTGGATGAAACAGAGCTTCCCCTCCAGCGCCTCCAAAAATTTGTCGAGGACGCCAAATCGGGCATGACCAGGCATGAGTTTCGTCGGGGCTGTCTGGTTGGAAATCTTGGGCAGGAGATTGTTGTCCTGCCCGAAAGCTTTCGTAATGAATTGGAGGACATTTTGCTTGATTGGCAGAATCGTCTGGCTATCTGTTTGCGGCAGGCGGTCAGCCAAGGGCAGATACACGCAGATAGTGACTGTGAGGCACTAGCGGCCTTTTTCTGGATTGGCTGGGAAGGCGCGGTTTTACGCGCCAGGCTGGTACAGGAGGTGCGGCCACTGGATGTGTTCATTGATGGATTTCTCGCCGGCATTACGCGGTGATTTTTCGCCATTTAATAGACGATCGGTCTAAATAAGGAGCAAGCAATGTTTAAGGCAATTCTTGTCGATAAAGACGCAGATTTTTATCGAGCAAACTTGATCGAGCTGGAGGATGCGCAGCTTCCAGATGGAGATGTCACTGTTCGTGTCGCCTACAGCACACTGAACTACAAAGATGGACTGGCTATCAGTGGCAGTAGCCCGGTCGTTCGTAGGTTTCCAATGATTCCCGGTATTGATCTGGCGGGAACCATTGAAACCAGCAATCACCCTGCATATAAGGCTGGTGATCGGGTTCTGCTTAATGGATGGGGCGTAGGTGAAGGGCACTGGGGGGGATTGGCGCAGAAAGCAAAACTCAATGGTGACTGGCTGATTCCTCTTCCTGAAGCGTTAAGCGAACGCCAGGCAATGGCAATCGGAACAGCAGGCTATACCGCAATGCTCTGCTTGATAGCGTTGGAGCGCCACGGTCTGACGCCAGCATGTGGAGAGGTTTTGGTAACGGGTGCCAATGGTGGAGTAGGTAGCTTTGCCATCGCATTGCTTGCACGTAAAGGCTATTCAGTGATCGCTGCAACGGGCCGACCTGAGGAAGGCGAGTATCTGAAACGTCTAGGTGCAACGACCATCATTGAGCGTGCCGAGTTATCCAGCCCGGGACGCGCATTGGCAAAAGAGCGTTGGGCTGCGGCGATCGATTCAGTCGGTAGTCATACCCTCGCTAACGTATGCGCGGGTACTCGCGCAGATGGTTTGGTTGCCGCATGCGGCCTAGCTCAAGGCATGGACTTTCCGTCGACTATAGCTCCTTTTATCTTGCGTGGTGTGAGCCTGCTGGGTATCAACAGCGTGACACGTCCTTATAAAGAGCGTGTCGAAGCCTGGGATCGGCTTTGCACTGACTTGGATCTTGTGCAACTGGATGAAATTACCCGCGAGATTGGTCTGAGTGAGGCCATACCGGCTGCCCATGAGTTGCTCAACGGTAAAGTTCGAGGCCGTTTGGTGGTGAATGTGAATAGGTAAGCAGGTCTGATGCAGCGTTGCAGGGCGGCCTGGGATACCCCTTTAGCAAATTTGACCGACCTGATGGTTGCCACTTTTTTGAATCAGGACATCGCTGTCACGCAGATGCTTATAAAAGCAAAGCGCCGCATAAAAGAGCAGGAACGAGAGGGGAGCGAGTACTTTGAGGACCAGCTTCTCGAAGCCATGAAGAGAGTGCAGTCAGGGGAGTAAGTCATCCCTTCGCCGCTTGAATCCAGGCTTCAGTCGAGACGGTCGATGGCGCGTGCAAGATTTGCGCGTGCCTGCTGCTCGAATGCGTCTAAGTACGCTGCGGTCGTATAGATGCGCTCGCGCGCCAGGAAGCCTTCAAGGACCTGGCGCCGTTTTTGGCGGTACATAGGCAGAGGCACAAACGGGTACTCGCGGCGAATTTGTTGGTCGTATTCCTCGAACCGTTCGAACGACGTACCAAGGATCGCCAGGTCCGTGTCCACCAACACCGCTTCGTCTGCCGACGCCGGGGCGCCGTCGTGTCGCGTCACCATCACCAGATCGTAAAGCCTGCGTCGCGTTTCATCGTCCAGGCCACTGTCACGTGCCACGTCGTCCAACCATTGCGCACTGCGCAGTTCGTTGTCGCTGCGAAGGGGGTCGTAGATCGCGTCATGGAACCACAGCGCGAGGTCGATTTCGGCGGGGGCCTGGCAGGCCGCGTTGACGAGTCGTCGCACCTGGAGGCATTCCTGCAGATGCTGGAGGTTATGGTAGGCGCGGTGCGGCTCGCAGTAATGTCGAATGAGTTCTTCGTACGTCTCTCGTGACGCGCATACGACGCCAAGCTCCGCCCAGACGCGAGCCCAGGCGGTGAAACCCGTGCCGTCAGCCACGTCTAGATCGCCGTGTGTGCTGGCCGGGATTAGACCGCTCTCTTCTGGCGAATCCGTCATCGTTTCTCCTGCGCTTCAAAAATGAAAAAGTGAAGAAGGGCTGCAACCCGACTCATGGTAGTCATTGCAGTCGCTAAGTCGCTAAGTCGCACGTTGCTCATTGGGGACCCATCTGCCAATACCCTGCTATCCAAACCATCCACTCAACAACGCCGCGCCCAACGCGACTAACGCGGTATTGAGACAGACCAGCGTGAAGCCAAACCTTACCAGTTCGCCTTCCTCCTTGGCCTGGGTCTTCGCAAGTCCCAGGATCAGCATGACCACCGACAGCGAGCCCAGTGCTGCATGCCCTGCCGAGCTGTTCTGGACTGCGGCCAACAACAGGCGAGAGGATTCGGGCAACATGGCGATGGCCGGCATGAAGATCGCGTTGCCGCCAACATTCGACCCAGTCATGTAGCCTGACAGCGCGCCAAACAGGGCAACCAGCGACGTCGCGGCGGCGGGCGACAGACCCGCCAGCATTTGCATCAAACCCGCGAGGAAGCCGGCCTTCACCATCATCTGCGACATCGCGAGGAAGAAGAAAATGGTCAACAGTGGTCGCTTCGCCCGCGCCACCAGCGCAGCAGGCATGCTGACGTCGAGTGCTGTCTGGCGTTGTGTGTGGCGCGTGTGAAACCCTAGCCCGATCAGCACCAGAGCCAGTGCCAGGCCAGGTGAGGCGAGTGGCTTCCAGGTGACCTGGGCGCCCTGTACAACCCAGTGATCCTGCCAAGAGGTGATCGCCCACACCATCTTCAACGCGACAATGCAGGCAATCAGCACCAGATACGGCCATGCCTGACGCGGCCATTGCACTGCACCGCGCTCGCTATCGTTGCGGTGCAGGCGCCACAGCCCAGCAGAGAGTACCGCTGCGGCCGTCACCAGGCCCGCGGCAACGCCGGCCACTTCCGGCCCCAGCCACCGACTGGCACTGTAGAGCACGCCCACAAACAGCAGCCAGAAAGCGCCCAACGCCCTCCATTCCCGCGGGTCACGAACGCCTGCAAGAAATAGCGCGATTGCACTGAGGGCCAAAAAAACCGGTGCGCTGGTCAGTGCTGAGGTTGATGCCAGCGCGGGTGCGTCCAGGTGAACCAACGAAGCACCAATAACCGATGCCAGGCCCAGCGTTCCCCAGGGCATGATTGCCATGCCGGTCAGTGCTATTCGTAGCGCGATCCGACGTTCGAAGAGACTGAGCAGCAGGGGCACCGTGGCGATCAACGACACGCCGAAGCCGGTCATCGCTTCGAGCAACGGTGCCAGTCCAAGAACGATAAACACGACTTGATCGCCGCGTCCAAGCCCCAGCGACCGCACCCATTGGCTAAGCGCCAGGTTGACGCCCATGCGCTCGATAAAAATCACGAAGACCAGACCTGGGACGATCACGAAAGCCGTACTTGCAAACAGCACGGCCGTATCTTGAGCAGCGGCCACCATACTGCCTAGGCGCCACGCGTCGGCAGCGCCAGCGAGCCAGAGCACCAAGACTAATGCAGTGCCTGCAATGGCGGCATGCATGGGTGGCCGGCGCAGCCCGACGAGCATGGCTGTAACCAACAGGACAGGGGAAAGATGGAACAGTGCGAGCATGCCAATAATATCCTGTGTGTGTTGCGACTAAGGCTGCGTACGCAGACTGCTGGCAAGATAATATTTCTCTCGGCTAGATAAAGGGGTGCGGTTTTCTGTTAGTTTTCGAGAAAATTTCTCACGGGTTTACCATGGCCAAAACTGACGTAGCACTTGAATCGTTGGACAAGTTCGACCGTGCCATCTTGGACCTCGTCCAGCACGACAACACGATGCCGCTGCGCCTCATGGCCGAGCAGGTCAATCTTTCCACGGCCGCCGTTCAGCGCCGTATCAAGCGGATGGAAGCGGGGGGCGTCATCACCGGCAACGTAGCCATCGTGGATCCCACCGCCGTAGGACGGCCGATCACGATCATTGTTGAAGTGATGGCAGAGCGCACCAGCATCGAGGCACTGGAGGCGATGAAGGCACACTTCGCGGTGCCCGAAGTTCAGCAGTGCTACTACGTCACCGGCGAAGTGGATTTCGTCCTGGTATTAACCGTTGCCAGCATGAACGAGTACCAGGCGTTGGCGCGGCGATTGTTTGCCGAAAATTCCAACGTTACCTGGTTCAAGACAATCGTGGCGCTGGACCGTGTGAAAGTCGGGCTTAATGTGCCGAGCATGCCTGTGGGAAAAGGGATGAAAAAGGGGGATTTACTTTTACTTCCATAAAACAAATCCGGCCGGGTCGGGTATGTGACTTCGACAGACGCTCACGTAGGGCTAAGCGCTTGCCCATGTTCCGCTGCCAACATCGACCTGAACTGGGAAATGATCTCTGAAGATAACCCGGCACCTTCGAACACTGCGCAGGTGAAGCTCACGGAGGCAGGGCCTGGAGCAGTGATGATGCGGTCCGCAACCACAGCTACTGGGCTGCGTCGATAAAACTCATTTCCTTCATAACCCACGTAGCAGGAGCGAAAAACCTGACGTCGATCCCGTAAAAAGGGGACGCAGTTCCAGCGATGAAAGCATATTCCCAGTCCGCAAAACCGGGTGTCAGTATCAAACCCACGCGTGCCATCAGTCAGAATCCTTCATGAATGCCAAATGCCTGCCACGGCATTTTCGTTAAGCCGCAGCGAGTCAGTACCATCGGTTACAAACTGCCTTTTTTGTCTGCAGTCTTGGGCGAAGCGCTCAGGGTCGAAGCGAGCGCCGCCGATCTCCAGGGCCGTCCAGCCGCCGAGCGAATGGCCCACGGCTGCAATTCGGCCATTGGCGACCCGACCAAATTTTCCAGGTTGGGTCGTGACTGCATCGATGGCTCGGCGCAGGTCAACCGGCCGCTGCCATAACTGCGCCGCTGCTTGGGGGCTGCGGTCATGGGTGGTGCTGCCGGGGTGGTTGATGGCGGCGACGATGTAACCCTTCTGGGCCAACGAACTGGCCAGCCAGAGCTGGTTGCTCCAGTTACCCCTGTATCCGTGAGAGAGCACCACGAATGGATGTTCGCCGGCCGTTGGCGGCGCGTTGCGCACAGCAGGCGCGCCGACAAACACCGCGTTATCGGCGATCAGTTGCGGGATTTCGGTCGTTGCGCTGGGGTACCAGACGACCATCTCCAGTGCGCGGCCATTGTGCGGATCCGGCAGGGTGGAAGATTGGAAACCGATGGGGTTTTCGTCAGCAAATGCAGTAGTTGTCAGGCAAGCCAACAACAGGGCGCCGAAAGCTGTTTTCAATGTCGTTTCTTCCTTGATCAGACGAATGGGGGGCGATAAGCACGGGCATTAAAGCTCAGATTCGAACCGCTGCGCATCACTTTCATCAATCCGAGAAACTAGTCCCGAAAGCAAACTCCGACGGTGCGAATCGATCGCGGGTGTCCATACGAATATTGCGCAGCGCCACGGTTTCCAGGTGTGACGCGTAGAGCGACTCCGAGAAATAGCTGATCAGAATGGAACGACGGCGTGCGCCGATCACGTTCAGGCTGCCCCCATGCACCAGATCGACATCGAACACCAGGATGTCACCGGCAGAGCCTGAAAGCTGTATGGCGCCTGACTCGTCATTGAAGTCGAAGAGTGGGGCATCCGGCTCGGGGCGGTGGCTGCCGGGGACGATCCGTGTCGCGCCGTTCTCGGGGCCGTAGTCGTCGAAAAAAGCCAGGGCGATGGCGATGTCGCCTGGTCGTTGGGCCGACAAGTCGCGGTGCAATTGTTGGTGGCCGTTGCCGGCCAGGGGCTCACGTCCTTCCACTTGGGAGAGGAAGAATCGCTCGCCGATCAGCTCACCTGCCACCGACAGTAGCTGGGGTAGACGACATACAGACTGGATCTTCGAATCATCGTCCAGCATCGAATAGCGCCAGTCCATGCCACGGGGCACTGGCCATTGATCCGACGGCCGCACACCTGCATCGAACACGCTGCGCAAGCCAGCCAGCCACTCGTTCGGGATTGCTTGACGGAGCAGGGTGTAGCCGTCTTGGTGGAGTTGTTTGCGGTCAGGCATGGTTTTTCGACTTCTTTGGGCGGACCTTTGGAAGGCTAGTATGCAAACCAAAAGTAGGACTACCGTAAGGCTACTCCCGCAAGAAAAATGATGGACCGTGGCGAGGGGATTTATCCCCGTTGGGGTGCGAAGCAGCCCTGAACTCAGCCACCGTAGTGTGCCAGGTAGGTCGCGCTTTTTTTGGGGCTGCTGCGCAGCCCAACGGGGATAAATCCCCTCGCCACAGGTTCAGTGTCTTCAGGTGATGGGGTTTGATTAGTTCATGCTTTCGCCACAGCGTCGGGCTTATAACGTGGTACCTGCCGGTGCCGCATCCAATCTTCGGGCAATCACATCCATCACGTCGCACCCATCACGCAGTGGAATGCAGCACAGCTGTGCGAGGTCCTGAAGGGTTGCGGGATCGATGGTCAATTCATCACGCATCGCCAGGTTCTCCAGGAACTGGGTGGCGGCACGGATTCGGTAGGCGGCTGAGTCGAGCAGGATGTGTAGCGGGGCGGTGGTGTCGTCGTAAGCACTTCGGGCACGTAGAAGGCTAAGGGGCGAGAGGTTTTACCCTGTGTGTCTTATAAATTTGCTGGACTTCTGGGTTGTCCAGGCTTTCGTACGTGATGTCTTCTTTGTCCAGCCCATCCAGGCCTCTGATACCACTGATGGTTTCCGGCCACTCGTCACGGCTGGATATGGATACTCTGAATGGTTTCAGGTAGTTGTCGAGATGCCCTTGGCCAGGCGCTCGGATCTCATCGCTGAGCGCTCGTAGGTAATCGTCTTTGTTTGTTTTTGACCAATCGATAGCGAACTTGGCTCGATAACAGAGCTCCATGAAGACTAATAGAATCGTACGTCCATTGCCGTCAAGAAAGGGGTGCGCGAAAGCCAGTTGACCCATCACCTCGCCAGGATGCTCTCTGAAGTATTTCTTATCGGCCGCCAGTTCAAGTGCATAGTCGACAGACCTCTTGATGAGTTCCGGGCGCTCGAAAGCTGTACTGCGGGGATCGTTATGGGAACCCTTGAAGACGGCCAAGTGAGGTACTAACTCGTTTCGATCTTTCCCGGCCCAAGGATAAAAGCCTGAAAATAAAATCTTGTGAACTTTGAGCACTTTCTGGAAGGTAATGGGACTTTTTTTCGCCAGACAAGCAAGGGCATCTTCGATACTTGCCTCGAAGGAAAGGTGCTCAGATTCTTTTACTTCAATAGGGTCTTTAAGTCGTAATGAGTTTTGAAGATACCCTGCTGTTTCGAAATCACCGAACGGATCAAAACTCATGCGCTACGTTTCTTGGCGCGTCTTTTCTCCTGAAGGTACTCGCCTTGGAGCGTCAGAATCTCCGACTTACTCAGAACGCCTTTTCTCTTGAGATTGACGAGCAACTGTTCGATGCCATCCAACTCGACGACATCTCCAGCCAGACGAGTGATGGTCGCAGCCATACGGCTCATACCATCATGTTCAGCCGTGACATTGTGGGCTTTAGCAAGCTTTCGGACCTGAGTCGCGACGCTAGCAGTAGCTGTTTGGGTCATTGGAAAGTCCTCTACTTACGGCAAAACCATAGCATGGGGTCGTTTTTCTGTCTCCACGGGCTATGGATAAAACCGTGTCCGTGACGTGCTGTTTCGATCAGTGGCTCTGGCGTTTCAACATTTCGCGGTACCGTTGTAATTCGGTGTACTTACAAAAACGATGTACCCGTGGCGAGGGGCTGCTGCGCAGCCCAGCGGGAGCAAGCTCCCTCGCCACAGGTTGTCGGCGGGCAGGTTTATAGGGTGGAACCTGCCGGTGCCGCATCCAATCTTCGGGCAATCACATCCATCACGTCGCACCCATCACGCAGTGGGATGCAGCACAGTTGTGCGAGGTCCTGGAGGGTTGCGGGATCGATGGTCAATTCATCACGCATCGCCAGGTTCTCCAGGAACTGGGTGGCGGCACGGATTCGGTAGGCGGCTGAGTCGAGCAGGATGTGTAGCGGGGCGGTGGTGTCGACGTAGAGCGGTTGGTCGTCGGCGTTGCTGGTAAGGCCCATGTATTGATTCATAAGTAAGCTCCACTGGAAAAGTTTCACCACCTAATCGTCGCCAAACGAAAGGTGGCAACTGTACGCAGGTTGGCGAACCGGAGTGGAAGCCGGCAGACCCGAAGGTCTCCCGCGTACAGCTGCCATAACGACAACTCTACAGATGCAAGAACGCCTGCAACAAAGCAAGCGCTTTTGCATCCCACTGCGGGTCGCCAAACCCGGCCACCATCTGGGCGACGCGAAGACTATAGTCGCCGCCGCAAAAAATACGCAAGGGATTGATAGCGAAGGGGATTCCCAATCATCTGTAGGACGTTGCCATAGCCGTAAGCATCTGAGCTATATGTCTTACAACTGAGCAAGCCCCTCACTTACATCGGGCTAAATCCCAACGATATGTAGGATATTTCTGTAGCCTCATCGCCCGTATCTGCCCGTTACCGCTCATTTGCCCCCCGACGCCTCCCACAATCCAATCGCGCATTCCCACCCGTCGCGGGATAATACGGCCCTGCCTGGGGTCACAAGCGTTTCCCCCTCGTTGGTATTGGCGTCTCAGAAGGATCGAACGCAATGACAGATTGGCTTCAGAGCTCTGGAGAAATGGCTGAACGGGTTCGGCGCCATCCTTGGGGGGACACGCCGCTCGGGCTGCCTTCGCAGTGGCCTGATGTGTTGAAGACCACCGTGGCGCTGAGCCTTGACTCGCACTTTCCCCAGGCCATCGTGTGGGGGCCGGAACTGATCACGTTGTACAACGACGCGTTCCTGCCGATCCTCGGCAGCAAGCCCGAGGCGCTGGGGCGGCGGTTCGATGAGGTGTGGCGGGAGGTCTGGAGCGATATCGGGCCGATCGTGCAGGGCGCCTTCGATGGGCAAGCGACCTTTATAGAGAACTTCCCCCTGGTCATCGAGCGCGGCGGTGGTCCTGAGCAGGCTTATTTCACGTTCTGCTACAGCCCCATCCGCGACCAGTTCGGCACGGTGGTGGGTATGCTGGATACGGTGACCGAGACCACTTCCACGGTGTTCATGACCCAGCGGCTGGCGGTGCTCGATGCCATCGGCAATGCCGTGGCGAACGCCACCGACCCGCAGAGCATCATGGCAGCCACCACACGAATCCTGGCGGCGCACCTGAACCTGTCCAATTGTGCCTACGCGGACATGGATGAGGACGAGGACGGCTTCACCATTCGTGGTGATTGGGCCAGGGTGGGTTCGCCCCATATCCTCGGGCATTATCGACTGGCTGATTTTGGCCGACTGGCGGTCACTAATCTGCGGGCCGGCAAGCCGCTGGTGATCAACGATAACCTCAAGGAGCTGGCGCCGGAGGAAGCGGCGACGTTCCAGGCCATTGGCATCGCCGCCACCATCTGCGTGCCGTTGATCAAGGGCGGGCGATTGACCGCGCTGATGGCCATCCACGACAAGGCGCCGCGGGTCTGGTCATCCTACGACCTCGCGCTGCTGATGGAGGTCACCGAGCGATCCTGGGCCCACATCGAGCGCGCCCGTGCCGACGCCGCCGTGCGTGAAGGCCTGGCGGCCCTGGCGGAATTGAACGCGACGCTGGAGGAGCGGGTCGAGGAGCGCACGACGCGCTTGAAGCAGACCGAGGCGGCGCTGCATCAGTCGCAAAAGCTCGAAGCCATCGGCCAGCTCACCGGGGGCGTGGCCCATGACTTCAACAACCTGCTGACGATCATCCGTTCTTCGGTCGACTTCCTGCGCATGCCCAACCTGTCCGAGGACCGTCGGCAACGCTACATGACGGCGGTTTCCGAGACGGTGGAGCGCGCCTCCAAGTTGACCAGCCAGTTGCTCGCGTTTGCCCGGCGCCAACCGTTGAAGCCGCAAGTCATCGATGTGGGCAAGCAAGTGCAGAGCCTGGGGGACATGCTGCAAACCGTCACCGGGGCGCGGATCCAGGTCAACGTCGAGTTGTGCGATCGGCCCTGTTACATCCGCGCGGATTTGAGCCAGTTCGAGACGGCGCTCATCAACATGGCCCTCAATGCCCGGGATGCCATGAACGGTCAGGGCACGCTGTGGCTTCGGCTCAGTTGCGGCGGTGGCATGCCGCCGATCCGTGGTCATGCCGGGGCCGGCCAATCCTTTGCCGCCATTGCCCTGGCCGACACCGGCACGGGTATCGACTCGCAGGTGCTCGAGCACATCTTCGAACCTTTTTTCACCACCAAGGAAGTGGGCAAGGGCACGGGGCTGGGCTTGTCCCAGGTGTTCGGTTTTGCCAAGCAGTCCGGTGGCAACGTCGATGTTTCGACCGTGATGGGCGAGGGCACGGTGTTCACTTTGTACCTTCCGGAAGTGGAGCCCGAACAGACCCACGAGCCGGTCAGGGAGGAAGTCGCGCACCTGGTGCTGGAAAAGGGCAAGCGCCGGGTGTTGATCGTGGAAGACAACTTGGAGGTGGGGCGTTTTGCCAACCAGATCCTCCAGGACCTGGGCTACGAAACCGCCTGGGCGACCAATGCCGAAGAAGCGCTGGAAATGGTCGGCCCGGATGCGATGGCATTCGACGCGATATTCTCTGATGTGGTGATGCCGGGCACCAGTGGTATTGCCTTGGCCAGGGCGCTGCGCGAGCGTCGCCCGGACCTGCCCGTGGTGCTCACTTCCGGCTACAGCGAAGAGTTGGCCCACAGGGGGCATGAGGGTTTCGAGTTCTTGGCCAAACCTTATTCAGCTGATCAGGTTTCTCGGGTTTTGAACCGGACGATGCTGGGCGCTGAATGAGTGTTTCCTTTTTGAAACAGCGAGTTCCATTCGTCGGTGAAGTGTGTTTTGGAATCAACAGTCTGTTGATGACCGACTAGTCTCACTGTCGTGAAGGTCGATATTGTCAGGCAACCGGTTGTTGCCGGTATGGACCTCGATGAAAGGGGAAAGGTTATGGGAGCAGCGTACAGCGAGGACCACGGAGCCGCGTATCCGATCAATGAAGGGCTGCAGTGTGGCCAGTCGACCTACCACGCAGACTTTGGCGACGAGCCGATCAAGTCCATCAGGACGAAGGTGGCAAAAGTGCAGCGAGGGGAGAAGGCCAAGTTCTTGCCCCGGGTGCCGGTCAAGAAGTGACAGGGGAGCTTGCTCCCGCCGGGCTGCATGGCAGCCCTTTTTTATGAGCGCTTTGCCCTGGCGCGCCTGCCCGGTCAAGGCAAGCCTCCTCGCCATGGGGAACATTTCGGCTTTTACATTAATATTTTGCTTCTTTTCTCAACTGGCGATTTCTTTCACGTTTCTTTCACAAGCAGGTACGTACTCTAAGCTCATCCGTTAGAAAGCAGTACCTGCCCGTTTCCCCAGCGGGCTTTTTTTTGTCTGTCATAAAATCAAACGCCGTTTCGTTGTCCAACCGTCATGGCTGACGCTGTGTGGCGTAAACTCGCGCCCGCGCGCACCGGCCTTTTTTCCCGATGCGGCATTTCTTGAGGTTTCTATCATGCGTTTGACTTTGTCCACCTTGGTACTGGGGCTGGTGGTTGCCCAGGGCGCGATGGCTGCCGGTGACGGTACCGCTGCAGTCGGCGGTGGTCTGGGCGGTGTGTTGGGCAACGTGGTCGGCCAGCAGATGGGCGGCAGCACCGGCGCCGCGATTGGCGCGGGCGTTGGCGGCGCAGCCGGCAGTGCGGTGGGCGCTCGCAAGGGCAGCCGCACCGAAGCGGCCATTGGCGGAGGCCTGGGGTCGGCCGGTGGTTCGATTGTCGGTAACCGCCTGGGCGGCTCCACCGGCTCTACCATCGGCGCAGGCATCGGCGGCGCGGCGGGTGGCGCATTGGGCAGCAATCTGTCCAATGACAACGACGGTCACTCCGGTGGCAAGAAGCACAAGCATAAGAAAAAGCATCGTTAAGCGAATGCTTGGATGAATAGACCCGGCCTTGTGCCGTGATGCTATTCGCTTGAAAAAACGGCGCTTCTTTCAGAGATGGGAAGCGCCGTTTTTTTTGCGCTTTTTTGGGTTGAAGGGGCGTCGAGGTCTAGTACCCAAGGCAAGAGCTGCAGGCAGGCCCAGGCTCTATGTGACAGCACTACCGCTATCGCGAGCAAGCTCGCTCCCACAGGGGATCGCGGGTGTTCGCAGCATCTGCACACGCCACAAAAACCTGTGGGAGCGAGCTTGCTCGCGAAGGCGGTGGCCCAGGCAATGGCGATATTGAATGTACCGCCGTCATCGCGAGCACAAGCGCTTTGGTTACTTTCGCCTGGGCCGGCATTCTGGCCTGCGGCCGTTATCGAAGAAATGGATATACACTCCCACTGAAACATATCCCCCAGAACGGCAAATCAAAATCTCCGGAACGATTGCCATCCCCCCGCTTCGAACTCATACATCCATCACCGATTGCGAGGTGTACCATGACGCCGCAAACGCAAGACAAGGACGAGAACGACTCCTCGGGCACGCCTGTCGTCAATGACCCGGGCAATGAAGACCCCGGGTCCCTGATGGATGACGCTCAGGTTCCCTTGATCGAGGAGGATGAAACCCCGGAATACCCGCTGCCTTCGCCCACCAACTCCCTGAGTCGCGACCAGCGGCCACCCGACGACGAGGCGGACGTCGAGCAGGTGCCCAGCGACGATGCAGATGTCGAGGCGAC
This sequence comes from Pseudomonas medicaginis, assembly GCF_965119365.1. Classification (NCBI taxonomy): domain Bacteria; kingdom Pseudomonadati; phylum Pseudomonadota; class Gammaproteobacteria; order Pseudomonadales; family Pseudomonadaceae; genus Pseudomonas; species Pseudomonas medicaginis. The sequence continues at coordinate 5,318,466 of NZ_OZ221631.1, read as the reverse complement.
GCCGGATGATCCGGACATCGCCGGCGACGATGCCTCCGGCAAGCCGAGCTGATCGGCAGGGCCGCCTGTCGATTCAGTGGCACCATCGCTCCGCCATGGGGGCCAGACATCAGGTAAGTACCTTGAAAAGGAGACTCACCATGATGAAGTCCAACATGACAGCGCTGACACTCGCCTGGATTCTTTCTGTCAGTTCATTGACCGCTTTTGCACAATCTTCGAGCGGCACGCCCCCCGTGGACAAGGGCGGGATGCCACCGTCCTCGGAAATGGAAGCTGGCTCCAAATCCGGCGCCAGCGGTAACGCCCTGCCTCCGGGCTCTATTGGCGGCGGCAATGGCGGCGATGCCAGCGGCAGCACCAGCCCCGGCACGGGCAGCGGTTCGATGAGTGGTGGCAGCACGATGGGGGGTGCCGACGCGGGCGGTGGGACCAACGGTGGCACGGGTACCAGCGACAGCGGTGGCAGCTCGGGCGGCAGTGGCTCGGGGTCGGGCGGCTCCGGTCAGTAACCCCCATCATCAACTTACGCTAGTGGCGAGGGAGCAAACGCCCTCGCCACAAAGCTCATCCTCAGATTTCCCATTGCCGGTTCCAAGCCCCCTTCGTTATCCTGCTGAATCCTTTAAGGCGAACACACTGCCCTGGCCGCACCTGAGCCATCCCTGGAATGTTGTGTTGATAACGGATCAGATGCGATGAATGCACCGCTGAAAGAGTTTGGCCCGATCAAAGCTGTGATTTTCGACATGGATGGGCTGTTGCTGGACACCGAGGGGATCTACACCGAGGTCACGTCCATCATCGCCGAGCGCTACGGACGCACGTTCGATTGGAGCGTCAAGCAGAACATCATCGGGCGCGGTGCCGTGGACCTGGCCAATTACGTCGTCCAGGCGCTGGAATTGCCGATCACCCCCGAAGAGTTCCTGGTCATCCGCGAGCCCTTGATGCGCGAGCGTTTTCCTCACGCCCTGGGGATGCCCGGCGCCGAGGAACTGGTGCGGCATTTGAAGGCCCACAACGTTCCGATTGCGGTGGGCACCAGTTCGTCGAGCCCTACGTTCGCACTGAAAACCACCTTGCACCGCGACTGGTTCGCACTGTTCGACTTCATCGTGACGGCGGACGACCCTGAGGTTGGCGCGGCGAAACCAGCGCCGGATATCTTCCTTACTGCTGCCCGGCGCCTGGGTGTCGATCCGCGCGATTGCCTGGTGTTCGAGGATTCGCCGTTCGGCGTAACCGCCGCGAAAGCCGCCGGCATGACCGCCATTGCCATTCCGGATTCGGCCATGGCGGACGAAAAATACGTCCATGCCGACGGGATCATCCGCTCCTTGAAAATGTTCCAGCCGAGTCTTTGCGGTTTACCGGAGTTGGAGTGGGCCTGACACTGTCGTGCTACACAGCAAAACGCCGGTCATGGTTAAAACCATGACCGGCGTTTTTTCATGCCGGGATCAGGCGCCGAAACCGCCGTCGATGGTCAGGCTGGCACCGGTGATGTAACCGGCTTCCGGCCCTGCCAGGTAGGCGACGAAACTGGCGATTTCATCGACGTTGCCGTAGCGCCCGACGGCCATCAGCGACAACAGGCTGGAGGCGAAGTCGCTGTCGGCCGGGTTCATGTCAGTGTCCACCGGGCCGGGCTGCACGTTGTTGACGGTGATGCCACGCGGGCCGAGGTCGCGGGCCAGGCCTTTGGTCAGGCCCACCAGCGCGGCTTTGCTCATGGCGTAAGGCCCGCCGCCGGCGAAGGGCATGCGGTCGGCGTTGGTGCTGCCGATGTTGATGACCCGACCCCCTTCACCCATGTGCCGTGCTGCCGCCTGGGTGGCGATGAACACGCTGCGCACGTTGATGGCCAGGGTCTGGTCGAAATCTTCGAGTTTGAATTCATCCAGCGGCCCCATCGCCAGCACGCCAGCATTGTTGACCAGGATGTCCAACCGGCCAAAAGCCTCGACGGTGGCCGCGACGGCGTTACGGATGGCCTCGGCGTCGGCGCTGTCCGCCTTGATCGCCAGGGCCTTGCCGCCTGCTGCGGTGATGCTGTTCTGCAGCTCTTCAGATTTTGCGCCAGAGCTGACGTAGGTGAAGGCCACGGCGGCGCCTTCTGCTGCCAGGCGTTTGACGATGGCGGCGCCGATGCCGCGAGAACCGCCCTGGATCAAGGCGACTTTACCGCTCAGTGCTTGGTTACTCATGATGATCTCCAAAAAGTGCCGGGGCGAGATGCCGCGGTGATGGAGCGAGTATCAAGAAGGTGCCGTGGGCTGTGTAGACCGTCATTGCTATAGTCTGTCTAAACCAAAAGTTTAGAGTGGGGCTCATGGAGACCTTCAACAGTATCGAATGCTTCGTGCGCAGCGCCGAAGTCGGCAGCTTTGCCGAGGCGGCGCGACGTCTGAGCGTGACCCCGGCCGCGGTGGGTAAAAGCGTCGCCAAGCTGGAGGCGCGAATGGGCGTACGTCTGTTCCAGCGCAGCACCCGCAGCCTGAGGTTGACCGAAGCCGGCCAGTTGTTCCTGAGGGAAGTCGGCAGCAGCTTCAACACCATCCAGAACGCCGTCGCCAACTTGGCCAGCGCCGGTGGGCAACCGGCGGGGACGCTGAAGGTGAGCATGGGCACGGCGTTCGGTCGATTGTATGTCGTGCCATTGCTGGGGGAATTTCTGCGACGTTATCCGGCGATCAACCCGGACTGGCATTTCGATAATCGCCAAGTGGACCTGATCGGCCAGGGCTTCGATGCCGCCATCGGCGGCGGTTTCGAGTTGCCCCAGGGGGTGGTGGCGCGCAAATTGACGGTGGCGCATCGGGTGCTGGTGGCATCCACGGACTATCTGCAAACCCATGCCGGGTTGGCAGAGCCGGAGGATCTGGCGCAGCACCAAGGCATCCTGATTCGCTCGCCACAAACCGGACGCGTGCGCTCCTGGCAACTGACCAACCGTACCCAGCAACACAGCCCGCTCATGCTCAAGACACGCATGACCATGAGCGACTCGGAAGCCGACTGCGCGGCCGCGGCCCAAGGACTGGGCATCGGGCTGGTGAGCATGCCGGTGGCCGTGCCCTATCTGGAGTCCGGCGCGTTGCAGCGAGTGCTGCCGGACTGGTACGTCGATGACGGCAACATCTCCATCTACTACGCCGAACACAAGCTGTTGCCAGGCAAGACCCGGGCGTTTGTGGATTTCATCATCGAGCAGTTTGCCGAGCAGGGGTTGGCGCGGCGGTTTAGTGCGGTTTGAGCCAGGCTTGGATCGAGTTGGCTCCAATCGCGAGCAAGCTCGCTCCCACATGGGTTTACGGGTGTTCACAGCATGTGCACACGACACAAAAAACTGTGGGAGCGAGCTTGCTCGCGATTCGGGACACTTCGGTCTAAAGCCGTGAACTCACCGCCCAAACCGCCCCGGCCAGCCGATGATGGTCTTGGGTCGAGGCGTCGCGTAGGTGCGCACTTTCGACGTCGACAACCCCAGCCGCACCAGCGATTCAGCAATGGTCACCGCTGCCGTCACCCCATCGACCACCGGCACCCCGGTGCGCTGGCGGATCTGCTCATCGAGCCCGGCCATGCCACCGCAGCCCAGGCAGATCACTTCGGCCTTGTCCTGGCTGACCGCCAGTTCAGCCTGCCGTACGATGGCTTCAACCGCCCGTTGTGGGTCCTGCTCCAGTTCCAGCACCGCCAGGCCGCTGGCCCGCACCGAGGCGCAGCGGTCGAACAAACCGGACAGCTTGAGTCGGTCTTCGATCAGCGGCACGGTGCGGTCCAGGGTGGTGACCACCGAATAAGCGTGACCGAGGAACATGGCGGTACTGGCGCCGGCATCGGTGATATCCACCACTGGCACGTTCAGCAGTTCTTGCAGACCTTCGCGGCCATGCTCGCCGTAGCCGGCCTGGATCACCGCGTCGAACGGCTGGTCGTAGGACATCACCCGGTCCATCACCGCAATGGCCGCCAGGTAGCTTTCAAAATTGCCCTCGATGGAGTCCGCGCCGAAATGCGGCGTGAGCCCGACGATCTCGGTGCCCGGCGCGGCCACGGCCTGGGCCTGGCGAGCGATGGCCTGGGTGATGGATTCGGTGGTGTTGACGTTGATCACGAGAATTCGCATGAGCTGTCCTCCTTGATGCATGAAAGTAAGCGACCCGTACCGGCCGGGCCGTTTGAGGGATCAATGATGAACGTTATCCACAGCGATGGATTCGCCGCTGACGTCTTCGTAATACAGTTCGCGCTTGGCGATGATCAGGTACAACAACCCTGCAATCGAAGCGCCAATCAGCCAGGAAAACGGTGAGACGGCGTCAAAACCGGGCACCAGGGCCAGGATAATCGCGATCAGCGCCGCCGGAATGAACGCCGCCACCGCCCGCAGGTTGACCCCATTGCTGTAGAAGTACGCACCGTTTGGGTCCTCGCTATACAGCTGCGGCACATTGATGCGGCCCTTTCGCAGCAGCCAATAGTCGACCATGATCACGCCGTACAGCGGCCCGAGCAGGGCGCCGAGGCCGGACAGGAAATACACGATCACCAGCGGGCTGTTGTAGAGGTTCCAGGGCAGGATCAGCACGGCAATGGCGGCGCTGATCAGCCCGGCGCGGCGGAAGGTCAGGTATTTGGGGGCCAGGTTGCTGAGCACGAACGCCGGGGCGACGAAATTGGCCATGATGTTCACCGCCACGGTGACGATCAGGAAGGCCAGGCAGCCCAGCACCAGAAGGAACGTGTTGGGAATCGAGGCGACGACTTGGGTCGGGCTTTCGATGATTTGCCCGTTGATCTGGAACTGCGCACCGCAGAGCAGGATGGTAATCCCGGCAAACACCAGGATGTTCACCGGCAGGCCCCAGAAATTGCCGACGATGATGGTTCGGCGGCACGGCGAGGAGCGGGCGAAGTCGCAGAAATTGAGGATCAAGGTGCCGTAGATCGACAGCCACAGCGCGCCGCCGGCAAAGATATTGCGCCACATTTCGCCACCGGTCAGCGGCTCGCGGATCGACCAGGCAATGGTGGCACCGGCCTGGGTGTACATCCAACCGGCCAGGGCTGCGACGGTCACCAGGATCACCGGACCGGCGAAACCTTCATACCGGCGCACCGTCTCCATGCCGTAGGCCAGGATCACCAGTTGCACGAACCAGATCGCCACGAAACACACCCAACCCAGGCTCGACAGGCCGAGGATCAAGTCGCGGTCGTAGTCGGCGAAGCCCGGATGGATTGCCACCAGCAACACGCGGAACACCACCGACGCCAGATAGGTCTGGATCCCGAACCAGGCAATGGCGATGACCGCCCTGATCAACGCAGGAATCTGTGCGCCGTGGATTCCGAAGCTGATCCGGCTGATCACCGGGAACGGCACCCCGGTTTTCTGGCCCATGTAGCCGGACAGGTTCATGAAACCATACACCAGTGCCGCGCCTATCCCCAGGGACAGCAAGATCTGCCAGCCACCCAGCCCCAGGGCATAGAGGCCGATGGCGAAGGAATAGTTGGCGATGTTGTGCACGTCGTTGGTCCACAGGGCAAAGATGCTGTAGCGACCCCAGCGGCGACCTTCGGCCTTTGTCGGCGCCAGGTCCTTGTTGTGCAGCCTCGGGCTCAGGGCCAGGGAGGCTGCGGCGTTGTCATCGGGGGCAGTGGTGGAGGAGGGCAGATCCAGCGCGATGTTATTGGAGGGACTTGTACGCATTCCGGCAGGCTCCTGATTCTCGGCGCTGCGATGACTGTGCATGAGCGCGGGGCTCGACAAATCTTCGTCGCGGCGGGCGAGCATCATTGGTTACGGGGCATCTGCAGCCTGTACGGGATAGGGCGCTTCAGGCTTGCGGATCTAAAGTGTGTGTATGTTTTATAAATGTTGTATACAAAACACTTGTCGACTCTAGCCATATTTATGCCACTTACGGATCTATCCAGCGTGACACTAATTTCGTTTTGTTATGGTATTTGAATAACTAGCTGAAATACGGAGATTTAAAGCTGACCGTTTAAACAGGTATTTTTTTTGGGGCGAACGCCAGTGGAGAAAGGAAGCCAGGTGGGGTAGGGAATTGGGTGTAACTTTTTGGGGCAGTAACGACATAAGTGCACACAAAAATGCCACTTGTGGTGACATTTTTGTGTACAGAGAGTGGCGAGCGCTTAGACGGTCTTGGATTTGGCGATGATGTTCCCGGCGTGCAGCCCGCATTCTTTCTGCGTGGCTTCTTCCCACCACCAGCGGCCTTCGCGCTCGTGCTGGTTCGGCAGCACCGGGCGGGTGCAGGGTTCACAGCCGATGCTGATGAAGCCGCGCTCATGCAGGCTGTTGTAAGGCAGCTCCAGCATGCGGATGTAACCCCAGACTTCTTCGCTGGTCATCTGCGACAGGGGGTTGAACTTGTACAGGGTGCGCTCCGGGGTGGAAAACGCCGTGTCGATTTCCAACACCGCCACCTGGCTGCGGGTGCCGGGGCTCTGGTCACGGCGCTGGCCGGTAGCCCAGGCGCGGACATCGGTCAGCTTGCGGCGCAACGGCTCGATCTTGCGGATGCCGCAGCATTCGCCGTGACCGTCCTTGTAGAAACTGAACAGGCCTTTTTCCTTCACGAAGGGTTCAAGTTTCGTGTAGTCCGGCGAGACCAGTTCGATGTCGATCTTGTAATGCTCGCGCACTTGGTCGATGAAACGATAGGTCTCCGGGTGCAGGCGACCGGTGTCGAGGCTGAACACCTTGACGTTCTTGTTCAGTTTCCAGGCCATGTCCACCAGCACCACGTCTTCGGCGCCGCTGAAAGATATCCATAGCTCGTCGCCGAATTCGGCGAAGGCCAGTTTGAGGATGTCCTGCGGGGACTTGTTGGCATAGGTCGTGGCGAGTTCCACGACGTCAAACGATGGGCTCATCAGGGCGGTTTCCTACAGGTCGGTGGCGCTGGGCGCTCTATATGGGGCTATGGTAACAAAAGCTGTCGAGACTGGCGCGTTCCTGTGCGTTGCGCGGGCTTCGACGAATGGCTAGAGTCGGCAGGCCTTTTGTTCGCTCAACCGATAAACATCAGAAAAAATGGGAGTGTCTTGTGGAAATTGCCTGTCTCGACCTGGAAGGTGTACTGGTCCCGGAGATCTGGATCGCCTTCGCTGAAAAAACCGGGATTGACTCCCTCAGGGCGACCACTCGGGACATTCCCGACTACGACGTGCTGATGAAGCAACGGTTGCGCATCCTCGATGAACACGGCCTCAAGCTTTCCGACATCCAGGAAGTCATCGCCACCCTCAAGCCGCTGGACGGCGCCATCGAGTTCGTCGACTGGCTGCGCGAGCGCTTCCAGGTGGTGATTCTGTCCGACACGTTCTACGAGTTTTCCCAGCCATTGATGCGCCAGTTGGGCTTCCCGACATTGCTCTGCCATCGCTTGATGACCGATGACAGCGGGCGGGTGACTGGCTACCAGTTGCGTCAGAAAGATCCCAAGCGCCAGTCGGTCCTGGCCTTCAAGAGCCTGTACTACCGGGTGATTGCGGCGGGGGATTCCTACAACGACACCACGATGCTGGGTGAGGCCGACGCCGGGATTCTCTTCCATGCGCCTGAAAACGTGATTCGTGAATTCCCGCAATTCCCGGCGGTGCATAGCTTTGCCGAGTTGAAGCAGGAATTCCTCAAGGCTTCGAACCGCAGCCTGAGCCTGTAACCCAACCCCTGTGGGAGCGAGCTTGCTCGCGATAGCGGTGTGTCAGTTTGCACAAAGGCTGCTGGCCCAACGCAATCGCGAGCAAGCTCGCTCCCACAAGGTCTTGTGCCTGGCCTGGGGTCTGTTCAGAGGTTCTGCAAGGTTTCCAGCAGCACCTTCACCTTGGTAATCGACTCCTGATACTCGGCCTCCCAGTCCGAGTCCGCGACAATCCCGCCACCGCCCCAGCAGCACACCTGCCCATCCTTGACCAGTAAACTGCGGATGGCGATGGAGCTGTCCATTTCCCCGCGCACATCCAGGTACAGCAACGACCCGCAATACAACCCGCGGCGGGTCGGTTCGAGTTCGTCGATGATCTGCATGGCACGGATTTTCGGCGCGCCGGTGATCGAGCCGCCGGGGAAGCTGCCGGCGATCAGGTCCAGGGCGTCCTTGTCGTCGGCCAGTTCGCCGGTCACGCTGCTGACCAGGTGATGCACGTTCGGGTAGCTTTCCAGGCTGAACAGCTCCGGCACCCGCACCGAGCCGATGCGACAGGTGCGGCCCAGGTCGTTGCGCAGCAGGTCGACAATCATCAGGTTTTCCGCCCGGTCCTTGGGGCTGGCCAGCAGTTCGGCGGCGTGGGCCGCGTCTTCGCTGGGTGTTGTGCCGCGGGGCCGGGTGCCCTTGATCGGCCGGGTTTCCACCTGGCCTTCGCTGACCTTGACGAAGCGTTCTGGGGACAGGCTCAGCACCGCGCCGCCCTCCGGCAGGCTCTGGAAACCGGAAAACGGCGTCGGACACGCCGTCCGCAGCGCCTGGTAAGCAGCCCAGGCATCGCCCTGGCAGGAGGCGCGAAAGCGTTGGGCAAAGTTGACCTGGTAGCAGTCGCCGGCCTGGATATAACTGTGGATGCGCTCGATTGCCTGCCGATATTCATCGGCACTGAGGTCGGGAGCCATCGGGCTTTCAAGTCTGAAGCCGGGCGCCGTCGCCGGGGCGGGCTGGCTGAACAGCGCGATCAGGCGCTGGCGTTCACCTTCGCCACAATGGGGGTGGAACACCAGTTGGCTGGTGCCCGCCTGATGGTCGCTGACCAGCGCCCAGTCGTACACGCCAAAACGCGCGTCGGGCAGTTGCAGGTCGTCCTGGGCATGGGACGGCAGCGTTTCGAGGTGTCGGCCGAAGTCATAGCTCAAGTAGCCAATCAGGCCGCCGGCGAAAGGTAATTGCACCGTGGCCGGCAGTACCGCGTCGCCCAGTTGCGTCAGATGAATGCGCAGGCGTTGCAGGAAAGCGCTGCCGCTCTCGTCCGGCAATACCGCCAGTTGCGCCAGTGGCCAGGCACTGAGCAGGTCGTAACGCCCGCGCTCGGCGCTCGGCCGGCCGCTGTCGAGCAGCACGCTGCCGGGGGCATGGCGGATCGCCGCGAAATACTCGGCAGGGTTGGCGCGGTAGGGCAGCGGGTGTACGGAGCAGGTTGGCATGGGCGGGGCAGGTCAGCCGTTCAGGCGGGGGAGCGATTGTAATCCCCTGTAGGATTTGCTCCTAGAGGGATGTCGGAGATGAGCAAGTATGGGGGCTATCGAAAATATTCGGGTGTGAACACTTTGTGGCGAGGGGATTTAGCGAAACGTCGCACCGCCCCGCTGGGTTGTGCAGCAACCCCAAACAGGCATGATGCGGTCAGCCTGAGGCACCGAGGTGATAGGTTTTAGGGTTGCTTCGCAACCCAGCGGGGATAAATCCCCTCGCCACAGGTCCGGCATGTTCCGGTCCAGACAATTTGTATTGTGCAGGTTAGAGGGATCAGCCTTCAACCGGCGGAATATGCCCAAACAACGCCTGGGCAAACGCCACGCGCTCTTCCACGGTTTCGGTAACGCCCCGGGCCTTGAGTTCTTCCAAGTGGGCTTCCACTGCATGGGTGCGCAGGGTCAGACCGCAGTCGTTGGCGATCTGGATGTTCAGGCCCGGCCGGGCGTTCAGTTCCAGGATCAACGGGCCTTTTTCCTGGTCCAGTACCATGTCGACGCCGATGTAGCCCAGCCCGCACAGTTCATAACAACCGGCGGCCAGCTTCATGAAGCCGTCCCAATAGGGCAGTTGCACGCCGTCCACCGCGTTGGTGGTGTCGGGGTGTTTGGTGATGATGTTGTTCAGCCAGGTGCCGCGCAGGGTCAGGCCCGTGGCAAGGTCGACGCCCACGCCGATGGCGCCCTGGTGCAGGTTGGCTTTGCCGCCGGACTGACGGGTCGGCAAGCGCAGCATGGCCATCACCGGATAGCCCATCAGCACGATGATGCGGATGTCCGGCACGCCCTCGTAGCTGATGCTCTTGAAGATCTGGTCCGGCACCACGCGGTATTCGATCAGCGCCCGGTCACGGTGCCCGCCCAGGGAATACAAACCGGTGAGGATGCTGGACACATGGTGCTCGATTTCCTCATGGCTGATGATCTTGCCGGACACCGTGCGATAGCGGCCTTCGAAGCGGTCGGCGATGACGATGATGCCGTCGCCGCCGGCGCCTTGGGCCGGTTTGATCACGAAGTCGGTGCGCCCGCCGATGATCTCGTCGAGCTTGTCGATTTCCTTCTCGGTGGAGATCACCCCATACAGCTCCGGCACATGGATGCCGGCGGCGATGGCCCGTTCCTTGGTGATGATCTTGTCATCGACGATGGGGTACAGGCTGCGTTTGTTGTACTTGAGCACGTAGTCGGCATTACGCCGGTTGATGCCCATGATGCCCCGGGCCTCCAGGGCCTTCCAGGTCTTCCAGAAGCCGAACATCAGGAGTCTGCCTTGAGGAAGGCCTTGAACCGAACCAGCTCGGTCAGGCGATAGCCGCGATAACGACCCATGGCCAGCATGAAGCCCACCAGGATCAACAGGATCGCCGGGAAGGTGAACACGAAGTACACCAGTTCCGGCACGCTCATGATCAGGTGCGCCAGGGACGCGGCGAACAAGGTGCCGATGGCGACTTTCATCGCGTGGCCGGCGCCGCGTTCTTCCCAGGTGATGGACAGGCGTTCGATGGTCATGGTCAGGATCACCATCGGGAACAGCGCCACTGAAAGGCCGCGCTCCAGGCCCAGCTTATGGCTGAAGAGGCTGATGGCGGCGATCAGCACCACCACGAACGTCAGCACCACCGAGAGCCTTGGCAGCATTTGCAGCTTGAGGTGCTCCAGGTATGAACGCAGCGAGAGGCCCAGGGTGGTGATCACCGTGAACAGAATGATGCCGAAGCCCAACTGGGTTTCACGGAAGGCCAGGGCGATCAGCACCGGGGTGAAGGTGCCGAGGGTTTGCAGGCCGATCAGGTTGCGCAGCACGAGGATCACCAGCACGCCGATCGGGATCATCACCATGATCATGAAGGTTTGCTGGGTTTGCAGCGGCAAGCCGTAGAGCGAGTATTCGAGGAAGTTGGCGTCTGTGTTTTCGTCCGTCAGCTTGGCCAGTCGAATGGCGTTCATTTCGCTGTTGTTCATGCTGAAGGTGACGGTGGCTTTCTTGCCGCCATCGACGGTGATCAGGTTTTCATCGCCGGTCCACCACAGCAGGCGGTCGGTGGGCAGGCCCTGTTCGCCGGAATCGGGGTTGAAATACAGCCAGTCGGTGCCGTTGAAACTGCGCAGCCACAGCTCGGGCGTCTGCGGCTGGTCGGCCACCAGGCGGATGGTATGGACCTTTTCCACCGGCACGTGGGCAATGGACAGCACCAATTCGACGATGCGCGCCTTGTTGGCCGAGGACGGATCGCCAGCCAGCAACAGCTTGACGTTGTCGTCGTTGAGGTTGTTGACCCGCTTGATCGCTTCGCTGATGAACGTCTCGACGTCGGCCGAGTGCTGGCGAATCGGCGCGAGCAGGGCTTCGGCGGCCAGCTTCTCCGGGCCTTCGACGGCGATGCTGTCGCGGAAGGTCGGGCCCTTGAGCTTGGTTTTCTCGGCGCTGTAGCGCTTGGTCAGCACCAGGCGGTAATACAGGGTCTGGTTGCCCTTGGCGCGACGGGCCGACCACGTGACCTTGCGGTTACCATCCACCCGGTTCACCGCCACACCGTAATTATTGGAAATGAAACTCTCGTTGAGGCTCACGTAGTCGCGGCTCAGGGGCGGCACGAACATCTGGATCTTGACCGGATCCTTGGCGTTGGCCACGAATTCGACCTTGGCGTCGATGTTCCACAGGTCGTCGGTGGCGTCTTCGGTGACCGGGATGCCGAGCACGAAAATCTGATAGGCCGTTACCGAGAGGCCCAGCACCACCAGGATGGCGATCAGCATTTTCAGATGGAGGGTAAGGGAGCGCATTGGAATTACTCTGCGGTTTGAGCGGCATTGGCGCAGGCGGGTTTGCCGGCAGCGTATTTGAGACTGGGGTCGACCAGTGCGTCGAAGCGCTTGAGCGCTTCGGAACCGATCAGCAGCGGGTATTGGAAGGCGCTGCGGTCGGTCAGGTTCACTTCGATGCTGCGCAGGGCCGAGCCCATGCAGATGTCCAGTTCGATGACCGGCCGGGCCGTGTATTTCTTGCCTTCTTCCGGGTCGTAGTCACCGGCGCGGCGCTTGATCTTGCTGACCCGGGCCAGTGGACGTTCGATGGGGTGCGAGTGGGCCGCGTCGATGGCCAGGTAAAAACGTACCCAGGATTCGCCATCGCGCTTGAAACGCTTGATGTCCCGGGCGCTGAGGGACGCGGTCTTGGCGCCGGTGTCGAGCTTGGCCGCGACCTCCAGGTCGATGCCCTGCAGGGCGGCGTATTCGTTGAGGCCGTACACGGTTTTTTCACCCGCCACGGCAAGCCCTGGCAGGCACATGAAATAGAAAGCAGCAGATAAGGGCTTGAGTGTCATAGATCCTGGTGCGCAGCGTTCCGTTCATCGGTTCAGGCCCTGGCATTACTGCACAAGCTCCCTAGGCAGCCTTTCTCTACAAGAAGGAGAGCGGCGTATAACCGCGGCATTCTAGCACGGTGGTTTTCTGACGCCACCGCTGGCCAGAGGCTACGAATCCTTATGCAAACGGGCTATCGCCAAGGCGTTATTAGACGATTGTCGACAATGTTGAATTTTGTTTTGACGTAAAGGCAGTCATTGGTTAGTTTTTGCCATATTGATTTGCAAGGTGTCGACAATATGCTCGATCAGCTCGAAGCCCCGGTGATGGTTCAGGACGAGTCGGAGACCCTGTCCGAGAACGTCTTCCGGCGTATCCAGGCCGCCATCGTCAAGGGCGAGATTGCCCCTGGCAGCAAAATTTCCGAGCCCGAGCTGGCGCGCACCTACGGCATCAGCCGCGGGCCGTTGCGCGAGGCCATCCACCGCCTGGAGGGCCAGCGCCTGCTGGTGCGGGTGCCCCATGTCGGTGCCCGGGTGGTATCGCTGAGCCACGCCGAGCTGCTGGAGCTCTACGAAATCCGTGAGTCCCTCGAAGGCATGGCCTGCCGCCTGGCGGCCGAACGCATGACCCTGGAAGAAATCGACGAACTGCGCCGGGTCCTGGAAACCCACGAGCGCGATGCGGCATTCCAGGCCGGTGTCGGTTATTACCAGCAGGAAGGCGATTTCGACTTTCATTACCGGATCATCCAGGGCAGCGGCAACCGTACCCTGACGCAGATGCTGTGCGGCGAGCTATACCAACTGGTGCGCATGTACCGCATCCAGTTCTCGACCACGCCCAACCGTCCGCGCCAGGCCTTTGCCGAGCACCACAGGATTCTCGACGCCATCGCCGACCGTGACGGCGAACTGGCTGAATTATTGATGCGCCGACACATCGGTGCGTCCAAACGCAACATTGCGCGTCATTTCCAGGACAGCGCCGCCACTGAACGAGGTGAGTCATGAGTTCCAGCAAGAGCACGCCAGGCCAGCGTTTCCGCGATGCGGTCGCCACCGAGCATCCGCTGCAAGTGGTGGGCACGATCAACGCCAACCACGCGCTGCTGGCCAAGCGCGCCGGTTTCAAGGCGATCTACCTGTCGGGCGGCGGCGTGGCGGCCGGTTCCCTCGGCGTGCCGGACCTGGGCATCACCGGCCTGGATGACGTGCTGACCGATGTGCGGCGTATCACCGATGTGTGCGACCTGCCATTGTTGGTGGACGTGGACACCGGGTTCGGTTCCTCGGCGTTCAACGTGGCGCGCACGGTCAAGTCGATGATCAAGTTCGGCGCCGCGGCGATTCACATCGAGGATCAGGTCGGCGCCAAGCGTTGCGGCCATCGTCCGAACAAGGAAATCGTCTCGCAGCAGGAAATGGTCGATCGCATCAAGGCCGCCGTCGATGCCCGCACCGATGACAGTTTCGTGATCATGGCCCGTACCGATGCCCTGGCGGTGGAGGGCTTGGAATCGGCCCTGGACCGCGCCGCCGCGTGCATCGAGGCCGGTGCCGACATGATTTTCCCCGAAGCCATCACCGAACTGGAGATGTACAAATTGTTCGCCAGCCGCGTGAAAGCGCCGATCCTGGCCAACATTACCGAATTCGGCGCGACCCCGCTGTACACCACCGAACAGCTGGCCGGTGCCGACGTGTCCCTGGTGTTGTACCCGCTGTCGGCCTTCCGGGCCATGAACAAGGCGGCCGAGAACGTCTACACCGCGATCCGCCGCGACGGTACGCAACAGAATGTCATCGACACCATGCAGACCCGCATGGAGCTTTACGATCGCATCGACTACCACACCTTCGAGCAGAAGCTCGATGCGTTGTTCGCAGCGAAGAAGTAAGGCGAGACTCCCCTACAAATTCAAGAAAATGGAGACAGCAAATGGCCGAAGCAAAAGTACTCAGTGGCGCCGGGCTCCGTGGCCAGGTGGCCGGGCAAACCGCATTGTCCACCGTGGGCCAATCGGGCGCCGGCCTGACCTATCGCGGCTACGACGTTCGCGACCTGGCGGCGGATGCGCAATTTGAAGAAGTGGCCTATCTGCTGCTGTACGGCGAGCTGCCGACCCAGGAACAGCTGGACGCCTACACCGGTAAACTGCGCCAGTTGCGCGACTTGCCCCAAGCCTTGAAGGAAGTGCTGGAGCGCATTCCCGCCGAGGCCCACCCGATGGACGTGATGCGCACCGGCTGCTCGTTCCTCGGCAACCTGGAACCCGAGGAAAATTTTTCCGAGCAGCATGACAAGACCGACCGCCTGCTGGCCGCATTCCCGGCGATCATGTGCTACTGGTATCGCTTCAGCCACGAAGGCCAGCGCATCGAATGCGTGACCAACGAAGTTTCCATCGGCGGCCACTTCCTGCATCTGCTGCATGGGAAAAAACCGAGCGAGTTGCACGTCAAGGTGATGAATGTCTCGCTGATCCTCTACGCCGAGCACGAATTCAACGCGTCGACCTTCACCGCCCGGGTCTGCGCCTCCACGTTGTCGGACCTGTTTTCCTGCATCACCGCCGCCATCGGCTCGCTGCGCGGCCCGTTGCATGGCGGTGCCAACGAAGCGGCGATGGATATGATCGAACGCTTCAGTTCACCGCAGGAGGCCATCGAAGGCACCCTCGGCATGCTCGCGCGCAAGGACAAGATCATGGGCTTCGGCCACGCGATCTATAAGGACAACGACCCGCGCAACGAGGTGATCAAGGGCTGGTCGAAAAAACTCGCCGACGAAGTGGGCGACACGGTGCTGTTCCCGGTCTCCGAAGCCATCGACAAGACCATGTGGGAGCAGAAGAAGCTGTTTCCCAACGCCGATTTCTACCATGCCTCGGCGTACCATTTCATGGGCATCCCGACCAAGCTGTTCACCCCCATCTTCGTCTGCTCGCGCCTGACCGGCTGGGCGGCCCACGTGTTCGAACAACGCGCCAACAACCGCATCATCCGACCGAGCGCCGAATACACCGGCGTCGAACAGCGCAAGTTCGTGCCAATCGAACAACGCTGAGCTGGAGGGTTCTAGCCGCCGGAACTGGATACCCCCGAAACCCTGTGGGAGCGAGCTTGCTCGCGATTGCGTACTGACATTCAACATTAATGTCGACTGATATACCGCTATCGCGAGCAAGCTCGCTCCCACAGTGGCCGGGGTCGCTTCAAGTCTGGCGCCAACCCTTCTGAAACCACCGTGACCGAGTCCTGACGATGAACACAGAATTTCGCAAACCGCTGCCCGGCACTTCGCTGGATTACTTCGACGTTCGCGAGGCGGTGGATGCCATCCGCCCCGGCGCCTATGACGGCCTGCCGTATACCTCCCGCGTGCTGGCGGAAAACCTGGTGCGTCGTTGCGCCCCGGCCACGTTGAGCGAGTCGCTGCTGCAACTGATCGAGCGCAAGCGCGACCTGGACTTCCCGTGGTTCCCGGCCCGCGTGGTCTGCCATGACATCCTCGGCCAGACCGCCCTGGTGGACCTGGCCGGCCTGCGCGACGCCATCGCCTTGCAGGGCGGTGACCCGGCGCAGGTCAACCCGGTGGTGCCAACCCAATTGATCGTCGATCACTCCCTGGCGGTGGAAAGCGGTGGTTCCGACCCGCAAGCCTTCGCCAAGAACCGCGCCATCGAAGACCGGCGCAACGAAGACCGCTTTCACTTTATCAACTGGACCAAGAAGGCCTTCAAGAACGTCGATGTGATTCCGCCGGGCAACGGGATCATGCACCAGATCAACCTGGAAAAAATGTCCCCGGTGATCCAGCAGCGTGACGGCGTGGCCTTCCCCGACACTTGCGTGGGCACTGACAGCCACACGCCCCACGTTGATGCCCTGGGGGTGATCGCCATTGGCGTCGGTGGCCTGGAAGCCGAAAGCGTCATGCTCGGTCGCGCCTCGTGGATGCGCCTGCCGGAGATCATCGGCGTCGAGCTGACGGGCAAGCTGCAACCGGGCATCACCGCCACCGACATGGTGCTGGCGCTGACCGAATTCCTGCGCAAGCAAAAAGTCGTGGGGGCGTGGCTGGAGTTTTTCGGCGAAGGCGCCAGCGCCCTGACCTTGGGCGACCGCGCGACCATTTCCAACATGGCCCCGGAATACGGTGCTACGGCGGCGATGTTCTATATCGACCAGCAAACCATCGATTACCTGAAGCTCACTGGCCGTGAAGACGACCAGGTGCGACTGGTCGAGACCTACGCCAAGCAGGCAGGCCTGTGGGCCGACAAGCTCAAGGGCGCGCAATACGAGCGTGGCCTGACCTTCGACCTGTCGTCGGTGGTGCGCAACATGGCAGGTCCCAGCAACCCGCACGCCCGTGTCGCGGTGTCGGATCTGGCCGCCAAAGGCATTTCCGGGCAGTGGGACGATGTGCCGGGACAAATGCCTGACGGCGCGGTGATCATCGCCGCCATCACCAGTTGCACCAACACCAGTAACCCGCGCAACGTGATTGCGGCGGGCCTGCTGGCGCGCAACGCCAACCGCCTGGGCCTGGTCCGCAAGCCATGGGTCAAGTCGTCCCTGGCACCGGGCTCGAAAACCGTGGCGCTGTACCTGGATGAAGCGGGCCTGACCAAAGAGCTGGAGCAACTGGGCTTCGGCGTGGTGGCGTTCGCCTGCACCACCTGCAACGGCATGTCTGGCGCGCTGGACCCGGTGATCCAACAGGAAATCATCGACCGCGACCTGTACGCCACCGCCGTGTTGTCGGGCAACCGCAACTTCGACGGACGTATCCATCCGTACGCCAAGCAGGCATTCCTCGCCTCGCCACCGCTGGTGGTCGCTTATGCCATTGCCGGGACCATCCGCTTCGACATCGAGAAGGATGTGCTGGGCGTGGTGGACGGCCGGGAAATCCGCCTCAAGGACATCTGGCCGAGCGACGAAGAAATCGAGGCGGTGGTCAAGGCTTCGGTGAAACCGGAGCAATTCCGCCAGGTGTACATCCCAATGTTCGCCATCCAGGAAGACACCGGGCCGAAAGTGACGCCGCTGTACGACTGGCGCCCACAAAGCACCTACATCCGTCGTCCGCCGTATTGGGAAGGAGCGCTGGCCGGTGCACGACCGCTCAAGGGCATGCGCCCGCTGGCGGTGCTGCCGGACAACATCACCACCGACCACCTGTCGCCGTCCAACGCCATCATGCTGGACAGTGCCGCGGGTGAGTACCTGGCGAAAATGGGCCTGCCGGAAGAGGACTTCAACTCCTACGCGACCCACCGCGGCGACCACCTGACCGCGCAACGCGCCACCTTCGCCAACCCGAAACTGTTCAACGAAATGGTCCAGGAAAACGGCAAGGTCAAGC
The DNA here is from genome assembly GCF_965119365.1 of Pseudomonas medicaginis. Lineage (NCBI taxonomy): Bacteria > Pseudomonadati > Pseudomonadota > Gammaproteobacteria > Pseudomonadales > Pseudomonadaceae > Pseudomonas > Pseudomonas medicaginis. The sequence goes on along the minus strand of NZ_OZ221631.1, from coordinate 5,300,543 downwards.
AGGGCTCCCTGGCCCGGGTCGAGCCGGAAGGCAAGGTCATGCGCATGTGGGAAGCCATCGAGACCTACATGGAGCGCAAGCAGCCGCTGATCATCATTGCCGGCGCCGACTACGGCCAGGGTTCGTCCCGGGACTGGGCGGCCAAGGGCGTGCGCCTGGCCGGTGTCGAGGCGATTGCCGCCGAAGGTTTCGAACGTATCCACCGCACCAACCTGGTGGGCATGGGCGTGTTGCCACTGGAGTTCAAACCCGGCACGGACCGCAAGACCCTGGGCATCGACGGCAGCGAAGTCTATGACGTGATCGGCGAGCGCACCCCGCGTGCGACGCTGACGTTGGTCATCACGCGCAAGAACGGTGAACGCGTCGATGTGCCGGTGACCTGCCGCCTCGATACCGCCGAAGAAGTGTCGATCTACGAAGCCGGGGGCGTGCTGCAACGCTTTGCCCAGGACTTCCTTGAATCGGCAGTTGCCGTCTAAATCACAACTGCGGACACCCGGGGTGTCCGCTTGAGGAGCATCATGGCTCACGCACCGCAAATCAGAATTCCCGCTACCTATATGCGTGGCGGCACCAGCAAAGGTGTGTTCTTCAACCTGCAAGACCTGCCCGAAGCGGCCCGAGTCCCAGGCACCGCCCGGGATGCCCTGTTGCTGCGGGTGATCGGCAGCCCCGACCCGTACGAAAAGCAGATCGATGGCATGGGCGGCGCGACGTCCAGCACCAGCAAGACCGTGATCCTGTCCAAGAGCACCCGAGCCGACCACGATGTCGATTACCTGTTCGGTCAGGTGTCCATCGACAAGCCGTTCGTGGATTGGAGCGGTAACTGCGGCAACCTGTCGGCGGCGGTCGGTTCGTTCGCCATCAGCAGTGGCTTGGTGGATGCCGGTCGGATCCCGCAAAACGGGGTCGCGGTGGTGCGCATCTGGCAGGCCAACATCGGCAAGACCATCATCGCCCATGTGCCGATCACTGACGGCGCAGTGCAGGAAACCGGGGACTTCGAACTCGATGGCGTGACCTTTCCCGCGGCCGAAGTGCAATTGGAATTCATGGACCCGGCGGCAGAAGAAGAGGGCGGTGGGGGCTCGATGTTTCCCACCGGCAACCTGGTGGACGACTTGGAAGTGCCCGGTGTCGGCACCTTCAAGGCGACGCTGATCAACGCCGGGATCCCGACGATTTTCATCAATGCCCGGGACGTCGGTCACATCGGCACCGAATTGCAGGGCGCCATCAACGGTGACCCCAAGGCGTTGGCCATGTTCGAAACCATTCGCGCCCACGGTGCCCTGCGCATGGGCTTGATCAAGCACCTGGACGAAGCAGCCCAGCGCCAGCACACACCGAAAGTGGCGTTTGTCGCGCCGCCAGCGGACTACGTTTCATCCAGCGGAAAAGCCGTCGCGGCCGGGGACGTCGACCTGTTGGTGCGGGCGCTGTCCATGGGCAAGCTGCACCACGCCATGATGGGCACGGCAGCGGTCGCCATCGGCACGGCCGCCGCTATTTCCGGCACAGTGGTCAACCTCGCGGCCGGTGGCGTCGAGCGCAACGCGGTGCGTTTCGGCCACCCGTCCGGCACGCTTCGCGTCGGCGCCGAGGCCAGCCAGGTCAACGGCGAATGGACCGTGAAAAAAGCCATCATGAGCCGCAGTGCGCGGGTGTTGATGGAAGGGTTCGTGCGGGTGCCGGGGGATGTCCTGAACTGAGTCGAAAAAACTGTGGGAGCGAGCTTGCTCGCGATGGCGATGTGTCAGCTGACATGGATGTTGTATGTGCTGGCCTCATCGCGAGCAAGCTCGCTCCCACATGGATTGTTGTCAGCCTCCCGTCAGCGCCGTGACGACCCGCTCTGCATTACTCTCCAGCTCCGCCACCGGGTCGGCGCCATCGGTGCTCAATACCAGCAGCTGGCTGCCGCCCTCGGCAATGGCTGCCTTCAGCGCATCCGAAGGCTGGCGATGATGGAGCACCAGCGCCACGTCGTTGTCCTTCAACGTCGTACTCAATTGCTTGAGGGCCTCGGCTGTCCATTCGGCATCGGGCCGGGTATCGGTGCTGATGGCGTCCAGGTTGAGCCCGCTGATCAGGTAGCCGAAATGCTCGCTCAGGCTGACCACGCTCATGTTATCGGCGCTGGCGAGGCGTTTTTCGCTGTCGGCGCTGAGTTTGAGCAGGCGCTGCTTGAGGGTCGCCAGGTTGGCGTCGATCTTCGGTTTGTCCGCCGGGGCCAGGCGCACCAGGTCGGCGGCGATCACGTCGGCCATGCGTCCCAGGTTATGGCTGGCCATCCACGGCTGGCTCGCCAGGCCGTCGGCCATGCCCGGTTGCACGGCGATACCGGGCAGGGCGCCGTCCACCGGGCGCGCGGCGTCGATCTCGACGATGCGGATATTGCTGCGTCGGGCCATGGGGTACAGCGGATCGTCGGGCCATAGCGAACGCAGGCCGATCACCCCGTCGGCATCGCTGGCCAGCTTGCTCAAGGCCGGCGCGCCACGGCCACTGAAGTACGCGCTCTGGCGGGTGCCGGGCAGGTTGGCGGGCGCGGCCCGCTCCAGACTGACCTCGGTGCCCTTGAGCAAGGCCTCGCCCAATCCGTAGGTGACGGGCAACGAGGCCAGCAGACGGACCTTTTCGTTGGCGAATGACGAGGTAACGGCCACGCCGCACAGCGCGACGGCCAGGGTCAGTTGTCGCAATGAAAAAACCATTTATCCAAGATTCCCTTTGAGGCTGGGGACGACGCCACGGGCGATGGCGCTCAGGGCGAAAGCGATGCCGGCCACCAGAATGATCGCGGCACCGGATGGAATCGGCAGGTCGAACACAATCGGCGCGAGGATCCCGCACAGGGTGCTGACGGTGGCGATCAGCACGGAACACCAGAAAAAACCTTTCAACGATTGACTGAGCAAGCGCGCCGCCGCCGCTGGAATCACCAGCAACGCACCCACCAGGATGGCGCCGATGACTTTTACCGCCGCCACGGTGATCAACGTCACCAGGACCACGAACAGGTAGTCCAGGGTCTTGACCGCGACCCCACGCACCGCCGCCAGTTGCGGGTTGAAGCTGGCGAGCATGATGCGGTTGTACAGCGGCAAGGCCAGGGCCATCACCAGCGAGCCAACCACCGCCAACACCAACAGGTCGTTGCCGTTGACCGTCAGCACCGAGCCGAACAGTACGTTTTCCAGGATGTGCACGTTGATCTTGCCCGCCAGGATCAACAGCAGGCTGGCACCCAGGGCCAGGGATACCGACAGGAAGACGCCGATCAGCGTGTCGGGCGCCAGGCCGGTGCGGTTGCGCAGGTAATTGAGCAGGATGCCGAACAGCAGGCAGTACCCGAACAGGCTGCCGTAAGGCCCAGTGTAGGGTTCGCCGAGCAGGATGCCGACGGCCACGCCGGTCAGCGCCGCGTGGCCCACCGCCTCGGAGAAAAACGCGAAGCGCTTGACCACCACCAGCGTGCCGAGACCGCCCAGCACAGGGCCGATCAACAGCCCGGCCAGCAACGCGTTGACCACGAACCCGTAGGCCAGCGCTTCAGGCAGGTAACCGGCCGAGGCCCAGCCCTGGACCATCAAGCGAAAGGCTTCATAACTCATCAGGCCGCGCTCCCGTTCGTTCGTGGATGGGTGGAAAACAGCGTCAACAGCCGCTCCGGGGTCAGGGTCTGGCGTGGCGGGCCGTCGAACAGCACCCGGCGATTCAGGCCGGTGACACGGTCGGCCAGGCGCCCGACGGCTTCCAGGTCATGTTCGATCCATAGCACGGTGATCCCGGCCTGGCGCCAGTCCTGCAGCAACCGTTCGAACACCTGGATGCCGGCTTCGTCCAGGGCCGACATCGGTTCATCCAGCACCAGCAATTGCGGTGAGGGAATCAACCCCTGGGCCAGCAACACCCGCTGGCGCTCGCCGCCGGACAGCGCGCCCATGCGTCGCTTGCGCTTGTCTTGCATGCCGACCCGCTCCAGGGCCAGGCCAATGGCGCCGGCGTAATGTTTGCTCAAACCGAGAAAGGCCGGTCGCCGCTGACACATCGCCGCCATGAAATCATCCACCGTCATGGGCAGGCCCCGGTCGAATTCCAGCGCCTGGGGCACGTAGCCGATCACCCCGGGTTCACCCGGCCATTGCAGGCTCAAGCGTCCCTGGTGCGGCATCTGCCCCAGCAAGGTCTTGATCAGCGAACTCTTGCCGCCGCCATTGGGGCCGACCAGTGCATGGATGCTGCCGGGCTCCACCTGGAATGCCACGCTGTCCAGAATGGTGGTACGGCCCAGGTTCAGGCTGACGTCGGCGAACTCGATCAAGGGGCCAACGTGCTGCAGAGTGAGGGTTTCCTGGACGGTCATGCGCCGGACTCCTGGATGGCCCGGACCACGGTGTCGAGGTTACCGGCCATTTCCTTTTCGTACTTCTCGGCGCTGTAGTCACCGTAGGAGATGTGCGAGAGGGGGTACAGCTTTACGCCCGATTCACGCTGGATGGTATCGACGTAGGTGGAGGGGAAATCCATTTCCGAAAAGATCACCTTCACGTCCAGCTCCCGCAATTGGTCGATGGTTTTCTTCAATTGGCTGGGGCTCGGTTCGATGCCATGGGCCGGCTCGACCACGGCGGTCACTTCCAGGCCGAATTCGCGCAACAGGTAGTCGTAGGCGGCATGCACCGTGGCGACCCGCAACTCGGCATTGGGGGCCTGGGTCAGCTTCGCCAGGGCGGCGGCGCGCATCTGCCGCAGGCGCTTGCCGTAGGCGCGAGCGTTCTGGGTATAGGCCTTGGCATTGTCCGGATCGAGCTTGCCCAATTCCCGGGCGATGTTATTGACCTGGGCGATGGAGGCACTGATGGACAGGAAGGTGTGCGGGTTCACAACCTTGCCCGCGCCTCGGGCGGCGGTGCCGGTGGCGGCCAGCAGGGGCACGTTTTCGTTGGCTTCGATCACCTTCACATTCGGAGTTTCGCTGGCGGCGATCATGCGGTCGGCGAAATCGTCGTGCCCCACGCCGTTGAGCACGATGACGTCGAGGCCGCCGATACGCTTGATGTCTTCGGCCCGAGGTTCATAGGCGTGGGGGTTGAAACCGGCCGGGATCAGCGGCACGACCTCGGCCTTGTCGCCGACGATGTTGGCCACGTAGCTGTAATACGGGTGCAAGGTGATGCCGATACGCAGGCGCTTGGCTGTTTCGGCGCTCACCGGCGAGGTGAACAGGCAGGCCAGCAGGCCGATCAACAGCAGGCGCAGCAAGGGACGGCGTTGGGATGCAATAGGCATGGGCAAGCGGTCTTCTCTCGAGTGAAGGCGTGGGGTCAGTGCCGGTGCTGGCGGGTTACACCGGCATCGAATTGCGCGACGATCTGTTGCCAGCCGGCGGCGGCCAATGCCGCGTCGTCCAGCGTGGTGGGCATCGCGAGGCCCGTGCCGCGGTTGAGCCAGATGTCCGGGGCGGCGTCGGACGCTTCGCCGATGCGCATCAGAAACGAACCGGCCACCGACGGATTGGCACTGGCGCCGAAGTAGGCCCGGCCTTCCAGTAGTTGCCAGGCGTGACCGCCCCGGCTAACGGAGCTGGCGTCCTGGGCGAACGGCGCGAAGCCCTCTTCGGCGAGGGTTTGCGGGGCGGGCAGGGTTTGCTGGTCTTCGCGCAGCAAGCGGATTTCATCCAGGGTCACCCGCAGGTCGGCATAGATGCCTTGCTCGGCGGCGCTGAGGTCGCGGCGGGCGTCGAGCTGGTTCGAGGCCAGGCGAGGGGCGTCTTCGGCTTTGCCATGCCAGGCCACCACGGACCCGGCCACCAGCACGATGACCAGGCACAGCAGCAACACGTACAGGGTTTCATGGCCCGCGCCGGCAGGGCGGATGACTTGAGTCGTGGCGTTGCTCATGGGGCCTCGATGTCGGCTTGGTCGATTTCCACCACGTGGCCGGGGCCGGCGTCGAAGAGCACGTAGAATTCAGCGTCCGGTTTCTTGAAGGTCAGCTTCGAGTCGGCGCCGAGCTTGCCCGGGACGAGGATGGTCTCGTCATAACCGATCACGTCCAGGGTCACCCCAGGCGCACCGCTGCCGTCGGAAAAGCCACCGGTGCATTGGATCTGCTCGGCGTCGATGGCCTTGCACTCGCACATCGGATTGTGGGCCAGGACAGTGCTGCTTGCGCCTGCGCAGAGCAGCAGCGCCAAGCCCTTGGATAAAGCACGGAGGGTCATGGTTGGGCTCCTTGGTTCTTCAGCCAGGTAACGGTGGCCGGGGAGGCCTGGTTCAGGGGAATAGAGGCCTGATGCATCGAACCGTCCCAGCCTTCGAGGGTTATCCACAGTTCGGCATCGGGCCGGGTCTTTGGCGGGACCGGCAACAAGGCGCCCATGCGATAGGGCGAGCCGAAGAAAATCACCCCGGCGGCCCTCAGGCTACGGGGCTTGCCGATGCGCAGGTAGGTGGCCTTGACCTGGCCGATACAGCGTTCGCACAGGGCCGCATTGAAATGCTTCATGGGGCCGGCAGGGCCCTGGACGCGTGGGGCTTCGTTGCGAAACTCCGCCAGGCGCAGGCTCCAGGGACCGACCTGGACTTCTCCGACCTCCCGCTCGCCAAGCCCGGCATCACCACGAAACAGAGCCGCTTCGGAGAGGTATTTGGGCATGAACCCCAGGGGGATCAGCAGCAGCAACACGTTGAGATGGAACCGCCATTTATGCCAGAACAGGCTCAGGCGTGACGGTGATGAAGCGGTATTGGACGGATTCACAGACTGCCCTCCGACGATTCACGGGGGACCGACGGCTGCAGGGCCTGGGCGATTCGGGCCCCACGGGTGGGTTTCTGGCTACGCTTGAAGGCATTGGCGGTGGCCAGGGCGGTGCGTTTGGTCCAGATCAGCAGCCCGCTGAGGACCATCATGCTCAGGATCAACCCGAAGAAAAACCAGATGAGCTTGATCCAGAGACCGCCGAAGTCCCCGGTGTGCAAGGGGCGCATGGATTCGGTGACGAACTCCAGGGTCGTGCGGTCCGACAGCAGCCGTGAGGCCGCCACGTCGCCGTTGTAGGGGTTGATGGTGGCGGTCTGGAACATCAGCGGATACCAACCGCGGCCGCCGATTTCCAAGTGGCTGTAGGCATTGCCGGGCAGGCTGATGAAACTCGCTTCCAGTCCCGGGATGCGTTGTTGGGCGATTTCAATGGCCCGGTCCAGGTTCACCTGCGGTGGCGCCTGGCCGTCGACGGACAACGGCACGTTTTCACGGGCCACCACCGGGATGACCGGTTCGCTGGAAATGGAGATCTGGTTGTCGCCCAGCAAGGCCTGGATCAGGAACCAGGTGCCGGTGACAGAGATGACCGCGATGAACCAGATCGACCAGATACCGCTGAGCCGGTGGAAGTCGCCCCAGAAAATCCGTGCGCCATGGCGAATTCGCAGGGTCGGACGGAAGAAGCCTTTCCAGAATCGCTTGTAGACCACCAGCCCGGTCACCAGGGACGCGAGCAAGGGCAGGCCCAGGAACGACACCAGGTACCAGCCCCAGCTGTAGCCGTTGGTGAACGGCACCAGCCACCAGCCATGCAGGGCGCGGGTGAACGCCTGGAAGTTGAATGTCGGCGCCGAGCCCTGGATAACGCCGCTGTACGGGTTGACGTAGACCGTGTCGGGGCGTCCGTCGGGGTAGGTCACGCCGACTTCCAACGCAAAATGCGACTCGTCCGGACGCACGATGCTTTGCACCTGGGTTTGCGGCTGGGCCTGCTTGATCGCGGCGATCACTTGGTCATAGCTGAGTAGCGGGGCGTCGTCCGAGGGCTTGCTGGCTCGCATGTCGGGGTTGACCAGCCAGACGATCTCCTGGCTGACCACTGCCAGGGTGCCGGTGACACAGACGATGAGCACGAAGAACCAGATGGGCAATGCCAGCCAGCTATGGACCAGGAACCAGAGTTTGGAGCGGGATTTCTTCGACATGATTGAACGTCTTGATTCGATGAAAGGTTCCGTATTGCGGGCTTCGCAACACCATGAATCCAAAAAGGCAGGCCGTGGCTTTTGCCGACGCGGCCTGCTGCATCTAATTAAGACGAACGAGCGAGCAAAATCCCGAAGGGGAAGATGAAAGAAAATGTTTCGCGTTTAGTTTCACTGTCTATTGTGGCCAGGGAGCATGCACCCTGGCCACAGGCAAGGTCAGCCTTGTTGGAACATCTCCCTGGCCCGTTGCTCGATCTGTTCCTGGCTCAGGTCCTCCTTGTGCGTCGCCAGGAACCACAGGTGCCCATAGGGATCTTTCAAGGTGCCGCTACGATCGCCGTAAAACTGGTCCTTGACCTCGGAAATCACTGTGCCACCGGCCGCAATGGCCTGGGCAAATGCGCTGTCCACGTCCTCGACATAGAGATGCAGACCCACCGAGGGCGATTGGTCCGGGTTGCTCAGCGGGCCTTGATCGCAAGGTGTGCCGAGCATGATCGGATAACCGTTGATCCGCAGTTCGGCATGTCCGATGCCGCCGTCGGGCATGGCCAGGCGCATGACCTCGGTGGCATTGAAGGCTTTTTTGTAGAAGTCGATGGCTTCGGCGGCTTTTTGAATGCCCAGGTAGGGCGTGATGTTATGAAAGCCTTCGGGAATGGCATTGACGCCCATGACGTTTCTCCTTTGGTTATGGGAGGCGAAGAGAGTCTTCGTCGATTTGCGCCCCTCCACTATAGGCCAGCGACCCTGGCTGGGCGCGGGGGCCGACGAACGCTTCAGGGCTGTTCCAGCAGATGAGCCCCCGGTCCGTGTTGGCCTAGCACGTCGCCCTGATTGCGCAACGGACAAGCCTCCATCGACAGGCATCCGCAGCCGATGCAGCCATTGAGTCGATCACGCAGCGCCACCAATTGGTTGATGCGCTCATCCAGGTCCCGGCTCCACTGCGCCGACAAGGTCTGCCAGTCGGCGGCCGTTGGCGCACGGTTGTCCGGCAGATTTTTCAACGCCTCGCCGATTTCCGCCAAAGGAATGCCCAGGCGTTGGGCGACCTTGATCAGCGCCACGCGACGCAAGACCGCTCGTGAGTAGCGACGTTGGTTGCCCGGGTTACGCGTGCTTTTGATCAATCCCTTGGATTCGTAGAAGTGCAGGGCCGTGACCGCCACGCCGCTGCGAGCGGCCACTTGGCCGACGGTGAGCTCCTTGTGGACATCGATCTGCGTCATCGTTTCAATTCTCTGCTTGACCTCAAGTTAACTGGAGGTTTTACCCTGTACGCCTTCGGGTCGCAAGATCCGCCTGACCTGCATAGGGGACCTTTCATGCAAACGCCAAGGAACAATCGCAGTTTCACTCAGTTGATGGAATTCCACATCGAACCTCAATGGCAGCAGGCGCTGGTCGCCGCCTTGTCGGAACAGACCGAGCGCCTGGCCCGGGACCACCAGGGCTTGCTGAGTGCCAGCATCCAGGCCAGCGACGACGGTCGGCGCGTGCTCAATTATTTGCAATGGCAGACCCGCGAGGCGGGCGAGGCGGCGCTGCGAGGTTTCGAAAGTGACGAGCAGGGTTTCTGGCGGTTGATCCAGGCTCACCGAGCCAAAGCCGTGACGTTCGGTTCGTTCCAGGTGCTGCGCAACATCGAGCGCAGCCTGGACAACGCGCTTCATTGCCAGTTGGTCGATTAAGCGCAACGGCGGATCCAGGCAGGCAATACCCACTATCGAAAGGGTTGATTTCTGCCGTGCAGGGCCGGCGGGTAGCCTGTGTTCATCGCCCAACTCCAGAACACCGGACACCCGCCATGAACCGTACCTTTGTCGCTTTGCTGCTATTGACCGCCACCCTGCTGGGCGGCTGCGCCAGTTCTTCCCCGGAGCTGCGTCCCTACACCGTCGATGAGACTCGCGAGCTGGCCCTTGAAGCCTTGAATCGCCGTGGCCTCTCGTTCGATGAATACCACGCGAAGAAAGCCGAGCTGCTCGGTTCGTCGCAGAAAAACGTGGGGTACGACGATCAGGGCCAGATGAGTGCCGAGCAGGTAGTGCAACAGCCTGGCCGGCCAAGCTGAGAGACTGTACCGCTCAAAGTTTTGCGCAACTGTCCGTGGGTTTGCGCCAGGACGTGGGGTAGGGTCATGACTTGACTGACCGCCCCTGATGGACTGCCCCGACATGACCCTTTCGCTTGACCTGCTGCTGGGCTTCGCCCTGTTTGCCCTGGTGACCTCGATCACGCCAGGCCCTAACAACACCATGTTGTTGGCCTCGGGTGTCAATTTCGGTTTCAACCGCACCATTCCTCACATGCTGGGCATAACCTGCGGCTTCTTTTCCCTGGTGCTGGCGGTAGGCCTTGGCCTGGGCGCGGTGTTCCAGACTTATCCACTGCTCTATACCGCGCTGCGTTACATCGGCGCGGCCTACTTGTTGTACCTGGCGTGGAAAATCGCCCACTCCGGCCCGGTTTCGGACAGCCAGTCGGGGAACAATACCCCGATCAGCTATTGGGGGGCAGCGGCGTTCCAATGGGTCAATCCCAAGGCCTGGATCATGGCCATCGGTGCCATCAGTACCTACACGCCACTCCAGGGTTATTTCTTCAACGTGCTGGTGATTGCGGCGGTGTTTGCCTTGATCAATTTGCCAAGCGTGAGCTTGTGGGTGGTGTGTGGCAGCCTGTTGCGCAACCTGTTGCGGGATCGTCGCTGGTTGCGCCTGTTCAACTGGGGCATGGCGCTGTTGCTGGTCGCTTCGATGTATCCGTTGTTGCTCGAAAGCATCAGTTGAGGGCTGAGCTTCGACGCGATGCCTGCTAAGCTCGCTGTTCAGGAGCGTTCCTACGCACTTTTAAACGAAGTTCGACTTCTTTAAGGTCTTTGATCAGGTATTGCTAGTCTCGAATCCAACGAGGGCGCCTGGTTCCGGAGCGGGCTCTGCGAGTTTCCTATGAATAAACGTCCTTTGTATTTCGATTATGCCGCCACCACGCCGGTGGATGAGCGGGTCATCCGGGTCATGGTCGAGTGTCTGGGTTTTGACGGCAACTTCGGCAACCCGGCGTCCAGTTCCCATGCCTTCGGCCAGGAGGCCCGGTGCTCGGTGGAGCGTGCTCGCCAACAGGTGGCGCAATTGGTGGGAGCCCAGCCCGAAGAGATCGTCTGGACTTCCGGCGCCACCGAATCCAACAACCTTGCCCTCAAAGGGGTGGCTCAGGCACGCACTGGTTGCGCCGGCCATGTCATCACCAGCCTGATCGAGCACAAGGCGATTCTCGATACGGCGCGCCAACTTGAAGACAGCGGCGTCGCGGTCACCTGGCTGAAGCCGGACGCCGAAGGCCTGATCAGTCCGCAAGCGGTTCGCGAGGCGTTGCGTGAAGACACGTTCCTGGTGTCGCTGATGCTGGTGAACAACGAGCTGGGTACCGTCAACGACGTCATCGCCATTGGCGAGATTGTCCGCGAACACGGTGCACTGTTCCATGTGGACGCGGCCCAAGGCGCGGGCAAGGTACAGATCGACCTGTCGGCCTGGCCGGTGGACCTGATGTCGTTTTCCGCGCATAAGGTCTACGGCCCCAAGGGCATCGGTGCGCTTTACGTTGGCGGCCGTGCCCGGTCACGGCTGTCGGCGCAGATTCATGGCGGTGGACATGAAGGCGGCTTGCGCTCCGGAACCCTGGCGACCCACCAGATTGCAGCCATGGGCGCCGCATTCGAATTGGCAGCCGCGGTATTCGACGACGAGCACGCTAAGATCGCCCGGTTGCGCAATCGTTTGCTCGAGCCGCTGCTGGCGTTGCCCGGTGTGCGGATGAATGGCAGTGCGAGCCGCCGGATTCCCCACACGCTGAGCCTGACCTTCAACGAAGGCGAGTTCAATCCGGCATTGCTGGGCGCATCGATTGCATTTTCCGCGACCTCGGCCTGCAATTCGGCACAGAACACCCCGTCCCACGTGCTGCTGGCCCTGGGGCACGATGCCCGTGCGGCCGGGCGTACCATTCGCTTGAGCCTGGGGCGCTTTACCACCGAGCAGGATATCGACGAGGCGGTGCGGCTGATCAAGGCGGCGTGTGCGATTGCGCCGGCGTTCTGGGCCACGAGCCCATAGGCCGTCCTCGGCATCGAACAACAATTTCAATGAGCAGGAGAAACAATGAGCACCGAGCCTTTACCCCACGGACTGGTTCCCCAGCGCCTGGCCCGAATCCGCCAACTGATGAGCCGAGAGGGTATCCATGCGCTGCTGGTGCCATCGGCCGACCCGCACCTGTCCGAATACCTGCCGGGCTATTGGCAGGGTCGGCAATGGCTGTCGGGTTTCCATGGCTCGGTGGGCACCTTGATCGTGACCGGCAGTTTCGCTGGCGTCTGGGCCGATAGCCGTTATTGGGAGCAGGCCACCAAGGAGCTGGAGGGCAGCGGTATAGAGTTGGTCAAGCTCATACCGGGCCAGCCCGGTCCCTTGGACTGGTTGGCCGAGCAAACGCCTGAAGGCGGGGTCGTTGCGGTCGATGGTGCGGTCATGGCCGTGGCATCGGCCCGTACCCTGGGCGGAAAGCTCGAGGAGCGCGGCGCGCGGTTGCGCACCGACATCGACCTGCTCAACGAAGTCTGGACCGATCGCCCAAGCTTGCCGGATCAACCGGTCTACGCCCATTTGCCGCCCCAGGCGACCGTCAGCCGCGTCGAAAAGCTCGCCAAGTTGCGCGAATCCCTTCGGGAGCGTGGTGCCGACTGGCACTTCATCGCCACGCTGGATGACATCGCCTGGTTATTCAACCTCCGCGGCGCGGATGTGTCATTCAACCCGGTATTCGTTTCGTTTGCGTTGATCAGCCAGCAACAGGCAATGCTCTTCGTGGCCCTGGACAAGGTTGACGCACCGCTGCGTGCCGTTCTTGAACAGGACGGCGTGACCCTGCGCGACTACAGCGAAGCTGCCGCCGCGTTGCGTGAAGTGCCGGATGGCGCGAGCCTGCAGATCGATCCGGCGCGGGTGACGGTCGGCTTGCTGGATAACCTGGGCAGCGGCGTGAAGCGGGTCGAAGGCCTCAATCCAACGACATTGGCCAAGTCCCGTAAAAGCCTGGCCGACGCCGAGCACATCCGGCGGGCCATGGAACAGGATGGCGCGGCGCTCTGTGAGTTCTTCGCCTGGCTGGAAGGGGCCTGGGGGCGCGAGCGCATCACCGAGTTGACCATCGACGAGCACCTGACCGCCGCCCGCACGCGCCGGCCGGACTTTGTCTCCCTGAGCTTCAACACCATTGCCGCCTATAACGCCAACGGCGCGATGCCTCATTACCACGCCACGGAAGAAGCCCATGCGGTCATCGAAGGTGATGGCCTGTTGCTGATCGATTCCGGCGGCCAGTACTTGGGGGGCACCACCGACATCACTCGCATGGTGCCGGTCGGCACACCCACCGCTGAGCAGAAACGTGATTGCACGCGCGTGCTCAAGGGCGTGATTGCCCTGTCCCGGGCCAAATTCCCGCGGGGCATTCTTTCGCCGTTGCTCGATGCCATCGCCCGCGCACCGATCTGGGCGGAGCAGGTGGATTACGGCCATGGCACCGGTCATGGCGTCGGCTATTTCCTCAATGTCCACGAAGGCCCGCAGGTGATTGCCTATCAAGCCGCCGCCGCGCCGCAAACGGCGATGCAGGCCGGCATGATCACCTCGATCGAACCGGGCACTTATCGTCCCGGGCGCTGGGGTGTGCGCATCGAGAACCTGGTGTTGAACCGTGAAGCCGGACGCAGCGAGTTCGGTGAGTTCCTTGAGTTCGAAACCCTGACCCTGTGCCCGATCGACACCCGCTGTCTGGAACCTTCGCTGCTGACCCAGGACGAAAAAGACTGGTTCAACGCCTACCACGCCGAGGTTCAGCGCCGATTGAGCCCGTTGCTGGACGGTGACGCACTGCAATGGCTCAACACCCGGACGATGGCGATTTGATCTAGGGGATCAGGCGAGGGCTTCACGGACGAAGTCCAGCCGATCCTGGCCGAAGAACAGCTCGTTGCCGACAAACATGCTCGGGGCGCCGAACACGCCCCGTGCGATGGCTTCTTCAGTGGCGGTCTTGAGTGCTTGCTTGACCTGCTCGTCGTTCGTCAAGGCCAGCACATCGTCGGCGTCGAAACCGCCTTCGTTCAGGACCGCTGCGACAGTCGTCGGGTCATTGAGGTTGCGGGCATCCACCCAGAAGGCGCGGAACAGGCAATCGACGAAGGCCTCGAAGCGCTCAGGTTGGCGCAATTGCATGCCAGTCACCGCGCGCATCAGTTGCAGTGTATTGATGGGGAAGTGTGGATTGAACTTGAAGGCGACCCCGTAGCGCTTGGCGAAGCGATTCAGATCCTTGAACAGGTAAGGATTCTTGGCCGGCACTGTCGCCGGTGATGCATTGCCGGTTGCCTTGAAGACGCCACCCAATAACATCGGGCGATAGATCAGTTGGCTGTTGGTCTGCGCGCACAGTGTCGGCAACTGGGTGTAGGCCAGGTACGTGGTCGGGCTGCCGAAATCGAAGTAAAACTCCACCGATTTGCTCATGGGATCTGCTCTCTTGTTGTTGTGAGGGGGTTACCAGCGTTCGCTCCAGGGACGCAGGTCCAGTTCGAAGGTCCAGGCGTCGCGGGGTTGGCTGTGCAGATACCAGTAATTGTCGGCGATGTGTTCGGGGTTCAGGATGCCGTCCTGATCCTTGGTGGCATATTTTTCCGGGAAATTGTCGCGGATGAAGTCGGTGTCGATCGCGCCGTCCACCACCACATGGGCCACGTGGATATTCAGCGGTCCCAGCTCACGGGCCATGCTTTGGGCCAGTGCACGGATGCCGTGTTTGGCGCCCGCGAATGCGGCGAACCCCGAGGCGCCACGTAATCCCGCCGTTGCTCCGGTAAACAGAATCGTCCCGCGCTGGCGCTTGACCATGCGCTTGGCCACCTCCCGTGCATTGAGAAAACCAGAGAAACAGGCCATTTCCCAAATCTTGAAGTATTTGCGTGCGGTTTCCTCGAGGATGCTGCAGGGGACGTTGGCACCGATGTTGAACACAAAGGCTTCAATCGGACCTATCTGGCTCTCGATTTGCTCGATGAGTGCGATCACGTCGTCTTCTTTGCGTGCATCACAGGCAAACCCGTGGGCTTCGCCGCCTTCGGCGCGTATGCCATTGACCAGCGGCTCGAGTTTGTCGGCGCTGCGACGGGTAACACAGGCCACAAAGCCTTCCTGCGCAAAGCGTTTGGCAATCGCTCCGCCAGTGGCATCGCCCGCGCCGACAACCAGTACGACCTTCTTGTTATTCATGGGGCAGCCTCATTGGTAAACGATCGTTAGCTAAACGGACGTTATGCTAAGATCCGGCAAGCGTCAAGGTGAGCGATCAGGGGCAAGACCATGCGTTATTCGGCCAATCACAAAATGGAAACCCGCGAGAAGCTGCTCGCCAGCAGTGCGGTGTCCGCCAAGAAATCGGGTTTCTCTACGGTCGGTGTCGACGGCCTGATGAAAGCGATCGGTCTGAGCGGCGGTGCGTTCTATAGCCACTTCTCGTCCAAGGACGAGCTTTTCAAGGCCATCGTTGAGCGGGAGTTAGCTCAGAGCCTGGATCGCCTGAGTGGCGATGGCGCCATGGACTCAATCAAACTGGAGCGCTGTCTTAAGCAGTACTTGAGCATGAGCCATGTCGAGCAGCCCGAGGCGGGGTGCGCACTGCCGGTACTGGGCGCCGAGATCGCGCGATCGGATGTCCAAGTGAAGGAGGCGGCGCAAGCATGGATCTGTCGTCTGCACGAAAGCTGGGCGCGGATACTGGGAAGCGACAGCCTGGCCTGGGCCATCCTGTCCCAATGCGTGGGGGCGTTGGTTGTTGCGCGGATGCTGGTCACGCCGCAGGTCCAGCGTGACGTCCTCAGGTCCAGTCATGAGGAAATCAGTCGTCGAATCGCCGAACAAGAGCTCGATTGAAGCTGCTTATTTGCAGATGACGATCATGCTGCGGCTCGTATAGCCGGCGGGGTTGAGTCCGAAGGGATAATCCCCGGGTTCTTCGACGGCATCGCCAGATTTGGCAATGACCTTGTAACCCTTGGGAGCGCACGAGTTGGCTGCGCTGGCAGCGCACTGGTCCCAGGATGAGGAGAGGCCGGAGCAGTTGATGTGCAGGCCTTTTTTGCCGCGCTTGACTTCAGTTTTCGATGTCGCCGCACAGCCCGCTACTGCAAGTACGGCGATCAGTATCAAAATTCGTTTCATTCCCGTCCTTATAATCGCCGTGGATCTTGTGTCCACGTACGATTGTGTTCGCTCTTGCGTGAAGCGTTCATGACGTCCTGTATGAAAAAATCCATGTCTGACATTAGGTTACTGGCTTAAACATGGCCTAAATGCGCAGCAAATACCAGACCTTCGTGAAATCCTGCTTCAATCTGCCGCGACGGCGGGCTTCGCGGTGTTGGTCATGGTCAGCGTTGCGCCGACCGACGCGAGGATGATGCAGGTAATGGCCATCCACTGGGCCAGGGACAAGTACTCCTGGAGAAAGACGAGCCCCGACAAGGCCGCGATTGCCGGTTCGACGCTCATCAGGGTACCGAAGGTGCGGGCGGGCATTCGAGTCAGGGAGATCATTTCCAATGTGTAGGGCAGGGCTGTGGACAGGATGGCGACACCGATGGCGATTGGAATCAGGCTTGGTGTGAGCAGTGCGGCGCCGGCGTGGAAGATGCCGATAGGGGCGACGAACAGGGCCGCGATCATGACCCCCAATGCGGCGGTTTGTACGCCATTGTCCGCACCGGCCTTCTGGCCAAACAGGATGTACAGCGCCCAGCAGAAACCGGCACCCAGGGCGTAGCCGGCCCCAAGCAGGTCGATGCCGGCACTGGTCGCGCCGGTCGGTATGAGCAACAACAGGCCAGCCACCGCCAGGGCGATCCAGAGAAAGTCGATTGCCCGGCGTGAGGCGTAAATGGCAACTGCCAGAGGGCCTGTGAATTCGAGTGCAACGGCGATGCCCAGCGGAACGGTGCGAACTGACATATAGAAGAGGAAGTTCATACCGCCGAGCGCCATCCCGTAGACGATCACTGTGCGCAGGGATTGGGCGGTGAGCTTGGCACGCCAGGGGCGTAGCAGTAGCAGCATGATGAGGCTGGCAAAAATGAGTCGCAGTGTTGTGGTGCCTTGTGCACCCACTACGGGGAACATGCTTTTGGCGAGAGAGGCTCCTGATTGAATGGAAGCCATGGCTATTAATAGCAAGGCAACCGGGTACAGGGTGGAGGCCAGGCTGCGATGTGGAGAGGGCGTCATTACGAAGTGTCGTCCAGAATAAAGGCGGGAGGAGGTAGCGTTGAGCAGTATATTGCGCATATGCAGCGAATTCGTCTATATACGAGCCCTATTTAAGTGCCATGCCTGGTTAACGATAGAAAAGCGAAATTAAGTGTTGACGGCAGATTCTGGACGTCTATAATTCGCCCCACTTCCGGCGCAGTCGAAACGGAAAACTCCTTGATATTCAATTAGTTAAGTAGGTTTCGAGGGTGCGGGGCTTCAGTTCATCGAGGCCTGGAAGGAGCGGATAGAGCGGTGTGGTTTGGCTCTATCGGCGGTTCGATCTTCTCGGTCGAAAGCGGTGAAAAAGAGGTGTTGACAGCAGCGAGTAACGCTGTAGAATTCGCCTCCCGCTAACGAGAGATCGGAAGCGCAAGTGGTTGAAGTTGTTGAGGTTTACGAAGTGAAACTTTGAAAACTTCTTAAAATAACCGCTTGACAGATGCACGGGGCGCTGTAGAATGCGCGCCTCGGTTGAGACGAAAGAATCAACCAACCGCTCTTTAACAACTGAATCAAGCAATTCGTGTGGGTGCTTGTGGAGTCAGACTGCTAGTCAACAGATTATCAGCATCACAAGTTGCTCCGCGAGAAATCAAAGATGTAACCAACGATTGCTGAGCCAAGTTTAGGGTTTTCTCAAAACCCAAAGATGTTTGAACTGAAGAGTTTGATCATGGCTCAGATTGAACGCTGGCGGCAGGCCTAACACATGCAAGTCGAGCGGTAGAGAGGTGCTTGCACCTCTTGAGAGCGGCGGACGGGTGAGTAATGCCTAGGAATCTGCCTGGTAGTGGGGGATAACGCTCGGAAACGGACGCTAATACCGCATACGTCCTACGGGAGAAAGCAGGGGACCTTCGGGCCTTGCGCTATCAGATGAGCCTAGGTCGGATTAGCTAGTTGGTGGGGTAATGGCTCACCAAGGCGACGATCCGTAACTGGTCTGAGAGGATGATCAGTCACACTGGAACTGAGACACGGTCCAGACTCCTACGGGAGGCAGCAGTGGGGAATATTGGACAATGGGCGAAAGCCTGATCCAGCCATGCCGCGTGTGTGAAGAAGGTCTTCGGATTGTAAAGCACTTTAAGTTGGGAGGAAGGGTTGTAGATTAATACTCTGCAATTTTGACGTTACCGACAGAATAAGCACCGGCTAACTCTGTGCCAGCAGCCGCGGTAATACAGAGGGTGCAAGCGTTAATCGGAATTACTGGGCGTAAAGCGCGCGTAGGTGGTTCGTTAAGTTGGATGTGAAAGCCCCGGGCTCAACCTGGGAACTGCATTCAAAACTGTCGAGCTAGAGTATGGTAGAGGGTGGTGGAATTTCCTGTGTAGCGGTGAAATGCGTAGATATAGGAAGGAACACCAGTGGCGAAGGCGACCACCTGGACTGATACTGACACTGAGGTGCGAAAGCGTGGGGAGCAAACAGGATTAGATACCCTGGTAGTCCACGCCGTAAACGATGTCAACTAGCCGTTGGGAGCCTTGAGCTCTTAGTGGCGCAGCTAACGCATTAAGTTGACCGCCTGGGGAGTACGGCCGCAAGGTTAAAACTCAAATGAATTGACGGGGGCCCGCACAAGCGGTGGAGCATGTGGTTTAATTCGAAGCAACGCGAAGAACCTTACCAGGCCTTGACATCCAATGAACTTTCCAGAGATGGATTGGTGCCTTCGGGAGCATTGAGACAGGTGCTGCATGGCTGTCGTCAGCTCGTGTCGTGAGATGTTGGGTTAAGTCCCGTAACGAGCGCAACCCTTGTCCTTAGTTACCAGCACGTTATGGTGGGCACTCTAAGGAGACTGCCGGTGACAAACCGGAGGAAGGTGGGGATGACGTCAAGTCATCATGGCCCTTACGGCCTGGGCTACACACGTGCTACAATGGTCGGTACAGAGGGTTGCCAAGCCGCGAGGTGGAGCTAATCCCACAAAACCGATCGTAGTCCGGATCGCAGTCTGCAACTCGACTGCGTGAAGTCGGAATCGCTAGTAATCGCGAATCAGAATGTCGCGGTGAATACGTTCCCGGGCCTTGTACACACCGCCCGTCACACCATGGGAGTGGGTTGCACCAGAAGTAGCTAGTCTAACCTTCGGGAGGACGGTTACCACGGTGTGATTCATGACTGGGGTGAAGTCGTAACAAGGTAGCCGTAGGGGAACCTGCGGCTGGATCACCTCCTTAATCGACGACCGCAGCTGCTCCATGAGCTCCCACACGAATTGCTTGATTCATTGAAGAAGACGATAGAAGCAGCTTTAAGCTCCAAGCTGATAGCTCACAGCTAACAGTTACAAGCTCGAAATTGGGTCTGTAGCTCAGTTGGTTAGAGCGCACCCCTGATAAGGGTGAGGTCGGCAGTTCGAATCTGCCCAGACCCACCAATTTTGTTATGGGGCCATAGCTCAGCTGGGAGAGCGCCTGCCTTGCACGCAGGAGGTCAGCGGTTCGATCCCGCTTGGCTCCACCACTACTGCTTCGATTGTATAAAGCTTAGAAATGAGCATTCCATCGGTTCGATGGTGAATGTTGATTTCTAGTCTTTGACTAGTTCGTTCTTTAAAAATTTGGGTATGTGATAGAAAGATAGACTGAACGTTACTTTCACTGGTAACGGATCAGGCTAAGGTAAAATTTGTGAGTTGCTCGTTGAGCAAGATCGAATTTTCGGCGAATGTCGTCTTCACAGTATAACCAGATTGCTTGGGGTTATATGGTCAAGTGAAGAAGCGCATACGGTGGATGCCTTGGCAGTCAGAGGCGATGAAAGACGTGGTAGCCTGCGAAAAGCTTCGGGGAGTCGGCAAACAGACTGTGATCCGGAGATGTCTGAATGGGGGAACCCAGCCATCATAAGATGGTTATCTTGTACTGAATACATAGGTGCAAGAAGCGAACCAGGGGAACTGAAACATCTAAGTACCCTGAGGAAAAGAAATCAACCGAGATTCCCTTAGTAGTGGCGAGCGAACGGGGACTAGCCCTTAAGCTTCTTTGATTTTAGCGGAACGCTCTGGAAAGTGCGGCCATAGTGGGTGATAGCCCTGTACGCGAAAGGATCTTAGAAGTGAAATCGAGTAGGACGGAGCACGAGAAACTTTGTCTGAATATGGGGGGACCATCCTCCAAGGCTAAATACTACTGACTGACCGATAGTGAACTAGTACCGTGAGGGAAAGGCGAAAAGAACCCCGGAGAGGGGAGTGAAATAGATCCTGAAACCGTATGCGTACAAGCAGTGGGAGCCCACTTTGTTGGGTGACTGCGTACCTTTTGTATAATGGGTCAGCGACTTATTTTCAGTGGCGAGCTTAACCGAATAGGGGAGGCGTAGCGAAAGCGAGTCTTAATAGGGCGTCTAGTCGCTGGGAATAGACCCGAAACCGGGCGATCTATCCATGGGCAGGTTGAAGGTTAGGTAACACTGACTGGAGGACCGAACCGACTACCGTTGAAAAGTTAGCGGATGACCTGTGGATCGGAGTGAAAGGCTAATCAAGCTCGGAGATAGCTGGTTCTCCTCGAAAGCTATTTAGGTAGCGCCTCATGTATCACTGTAGGGGGTAGAGCACTGTTTCGGCTAGGGGGTCATCCCGACTTACCAAACCGATGCAAACTCCGAATACCTACAAGTGCCGAGCATGGGAGACACACGGCGGGTGCTAACGTCCGTCGTGAAAAGGGAAACAACCCAGACCGTCAGCTAAGGTCCCAAAGTTATGGTTAAGTGGGAAACGATGTGGGAAGGCTTAGACAGCTAGGAGGTTGGCTTAGAAGCAGCCACCCTTTAAAGAAAGCGTAATAGCTCACTAGTCGAGTCGGCCTGCGCGGAAGATGTAACGGGGCTCAAACCATACACCGAAGCTACGGGTATCACGTAAGTGATGCGGTAGAGGAGCGTTCTGTAAGCCTGTGAAGGTGAGTTGAGAAGCTTGCTGGAGGTATCAGAAGTGCGAATGCTGACATGAGTAACGACAATGGGTGTGAAAAACACCCACGCCGAAAGACCAAGGTTTCCTGCGCAACGTTAATCGACGCAGGGTTAGTCGGTCCCTAAGGCGAGGCTGAAAAGCGTAGTCGATGGAAAACAGGTTAATATTCCTGTACTTCTGGTTATTGCGATGGAGGGACGGAGAAGGCTAGGCCAGCTTGGCGTTGGTTGTCCAAGTTTAAGGTGGTAGGCTGAAATCTTAGGTAAATCCGGGGTTTCAAGGCCGAGAGCTGATGACGAGTTACCCTTTGGGTGACGAAGTGGTTGATGCCATGCTTCCAAGAAAAGCTTCTAAGCTTCAGGTAACCAGGAACCGTACCCCAAACCGACACAGGTGGTTGGGTAGAGAATACCAAGGCGCTTGAGAGAACTCGGGTGAAGGAACTAGGCAAAATGGCACCGTAACTTCGGGAGAAGGTGCGCCGGTGAGGGTGAAGCACTTGCTGCGTAAGCCCACGCCGGTCGAAGATACCAGGCCGCTGCGACTGTTTATTAAAAACACAGCACTCTGCAAACACGAAAGTGGACGTATAGGGTGTGACGCCTGCCCGGTGCCGGAAGGTTAATTGATGGGGTTAGCTAACGCGAAGCTCTTGATCGAAGCCCCGGTAAACGGCGGCCGTAACTATAACGGTCCTAAGGTAGCGAAATTCCTTGTCGGGTAAGTTCCGACCTGCACGAATGGCGTAACGATGGCGGCGCTGTCTCCACCCGAGACTCAGTGAAATTGAAATCGCTGTGAAGATGCAGTGTATCCGCGGCTAGACGGAAAGACCCCGTGAACCTTTACTATAGCTTTGCACTGGACTTTGAATTTGCTTGTGTAGGATAGGTGGGAGGCTTTGAAGCGTGGACGCCAGTCTGCGTGGAGCCATCCTTGAAATACCACCCTGGCAACTTTGAGGTTCTAACTCAGGTCCGTTATCCGGATCGAGGACAGTGTATGGTGGGTAGTTTGACTGGGGCGGTCTCCTCCTAAAGAGTAACGGAGGAGTACGAAGGTGCGCTCAGACCGGTCGGAAATCGGTCGTAGAGTATAAAGGCAAAAGCGCGCTTGACTGCGAGACAGACACGTCGAGCAGGTACGAAAGTAGGTCTTAGTGATCCGGTGGTTCTGTATGGAAGGGCCATCGCTCAACGGATAAAAGGTACTCCGGGGATAACAGGCTGATACCGCCCAAGAGTTCATATCGACGGCGGTGTTTGGCACCTCGATGTCGGCTCATCACATCCTGGGGCTGAAGCCGGTCCCAAGGGTATGGCTGTTCGCCATTTAAAGTGGTACGCGAGCTGGGTTTAGAACGTCGTGAGACAGTTCGGTCCCTATCTGCCGTGGACGTTTGAGATTTGAGAGGGGCTGCTCCTAGTACGAGAGGACCGGAGTGGACGAACCTCTGGTGTTCCGGTTGTCACGCCAGTGGCATTGCCGGGTAGCTATGTTCGGAAAAGATAACCGCTGAAAGCATCTAAGCGGGAAACTTGCCTCAAGATGAGATCTCACTGGGACCTTGAGTCCCCTGAAGGGCCGTCGAAGACTACGACGTTGATAGGCAGGGTGTGTAAGCGCTGTGAGGCGTTGAGCTAACCTGTACTAATTGCCCGTGAGGCTTGACCATATAACACCCAAGCAATTTGTGAACTCGAAAGAGACCAGATTGCGGTGTGTGAAGACGAAACGAACCGAAAGTTCGAGAACGTCAGCGACAACACACAAACTATCGCATACCCATTCGCTGGAACGTGACCGCAAGGTACGCGCTGGCTACCGAATTTCTTGACGACCATAGAGCATTGGAACCACCTGATCCCATCCCGAACTCAGCAGTGAAACGATGCATCGCCGATGGTAGTGTGGGGTTTCCCCATGTGAGAGTAGGTCATCGTCAAGATTAAATTCCGAAACCCCTATCTGCTGATGCAGGTAGGGGTTTTGTTTTTTCCTGAAACAAAAGCTTTGGCCAAAAAAAGGATGACCTGTAGAGGTCATCCTTTTTTTGCAACCGGCCCTAAGCCTCAGGTACAGGGCAGCTCAGATCCCCTTCCTTGCACTTGAGATAGGTCTTGAATGCCTCGACCCGGGCTTTAGTCTGGACGGTGATGCAGTTGCTGTAGATCAGCGGGTAGACGCTGCCGCCCTCGACCCCGGAGGCGGAAAAGTCGCATTCGGCGTCACGGAAACCTATCCAGGCACGTTGAGCCTTGACCAGCATTTTCTTGGCCTCGGGATTGTCCTTCAGTCGTGTGGTGATCTGCTTGTATAAGCTGTTCAGCTCGTTGTCGGCGGCCTTGTTTTCTTTGGCTGCGCATTGGTTCATTTCGCCTTGAGTGGTGGCGTTGGCGCAGTCGTCAGCCTGGGCAACGGTGACAAAAAACAGCGACGTCAGAGCCAGAAGCAAGCGTAGGGACATGTCAGGTCTCTCCTTGAGGGGTTGAAACACCGAGGGAGTTTACATCGCGCCGTGCTGTTTTAATTTTGGCGAACGCTAAACCACGGTCTGATACAACTTTCCGGTTGGCCTTGTGGTCTTACAAGCCTACTGTTGAAGCACAGGAGGTGACTCATGCATTCATCCGACCGCATTGAAAGAAAGATCCTGCTCAAGGCCCCGCGCTCTCAAGTCTGGCGCGCCCTGGCCAATGCCGAAGCCTTCGGTCAATGGTTCGGTGTCGCTCTTGAGGGGAAACGGTTTGTGGCAGGTGAACGTACCCAGGGGCAAATTACTTATCCAGGTTACGAACACCTTGTCTGGGACGTCGCGGTGGACCGGGTGGAGCCCGAGCGGGTCTTCTCGTTTCGCTGGCATCCTTACGCTGTCGAGCCGCAGGTGGATTATTCCCAAGAGTCCGAAACCCGGGTGCAATTCGAACTCGAAGACATGGATGGCGGGACCTTGCTCAAAGTCGTGGAGTCGGGTTTCAACAACATTCCCGAGGCTCGCCGGCTCAAGGCCTTTCGCATGGACAGCCGTGGCTGGGACGAGCAGATGACCAACATTGAAGCCTTCCTGAGCAAGTCTTGATCGGGGACTGCTGAGGGACTAAGGGTTTTCGGAGGGGCAGGTATAGCGAATGTCTTACACGAGATGGTAGCTATGTCGTCTATTTCATTTTGGATCCGAGGCGTAATCTGAACCTATCCACTGAAGCACAGGAAGTGCTCAGGATCAGGGACGATCGACCATGCAAGGATTAGCTATCGACAGGGAGTCGTAATGGTCTTGGAAAAACCCGCTTCGGCGGGTTTTTTTTCGCCCGCTGAAAGGCAGGAAAGAGTCCTATAGCGAAAGGCTTACATGCCGTTGCTGCTTTCTCGTCTTTTTCCACGCCGCCGGTAGGCCTAATCTATGTTCATCCACTGGGTACAGGGAGTGCTCAGGGTCATGGATGATTGGACCAGGCATGGAATGCCGGACAGGGAGTCAAATTGGTCCTCAAAAAACCCGCCTAGGCGGGTTTTTTTTCGTCTGCGAAAAAGTGGCCTGATCATGCCAGGCGCCGGGTCATGGTGCGATCGGACCCATCAGCAGCCAAGGCCTGACCCCCAGGCGTCCGATCCGCACCATCAGCGGCCACAGGCTGCTGGTAATCGCTAGCCTGGGTAAAGAAGCGGTCTTGCTGCTGGCTCGGCAAGGCAAACGCACTGACGCTCAGGGCGAAGGTGGTAACGGCGATCAAGGTGTTGAGCGTTTTCATGGTAGAGACTCCGGTCATATCAGGGGTGAGTGCCGGGTCGTTCAGATGTCGTGATCTGCTGAACCCGTTGCAGCGGCGACGGTTGTCTTGCTGCATGGGTTCAAATTAGAGGCGAGACGGTGGTGGGCGTTAGACGGATACTGCCCTGGTTTTGCCTGATCCTGTTTGTGTGCAGGATCAGGCGCTACTGGCTTGCAGTGCCTGGGCACGCAAACGAGCGATGTCCTTGCTTGGGGAGGCGCCAAACAGGCGGCTGTATTCACGGCTGAACTGCGAAGGGCTTTCATACCCCATCTTGTAGCCGATTGCTGAAACGTCGCTGTTCTCCGCCAACAACAAGCGCCGAGCTTCCTGCAGGCGCAACTGTTTCTGGTATTGCAGCGGGCTCATGGCGGTGACGGCTTTGAAACGGTGATGCAGGGCCGAAGGGCTGAGATTGATCATTTGTGCCAGGCGGTCGATGCTAAGTGGTTCGGCGTAATGGGTATTGAGCCATTCGATGGCACGGCTGATGCGATGAGTCTGGGTGTCGGGAATGGCGATTTCGTGCAAGCGCTGGCCTTGGGCGCCACGCAGCAGCCGGTAGAAGATCTCCTGTTGGGCCAACGGCGCGAGGGTGGCGATATCGTCCGGGCTGTCCAACAGCCGCAGCAGGCGCAACACCGCGTCGAGCAATGGCGCATCAATGCGATCCAGGAACAGCCCGCGCCCGCTTCTTTCGGCCGGCACGCCGATAGGGCTGGCGTCGGCAATCAGGCGGCAGATCTGTGCCGGATCGATGTCCAGGCGGATGCACAGATAGGGGCGCTCGGGGCTGGCTTCAATCACCTGGCCGGCCAACGGCAAGGTCACCGAGACGACGAGGTAATTTAGCGGGTCATACACGTAGCATTCGTCCGCCAGGCGCACCTCTTTGCGCCCTTCGACAATCACGCATAAACCAGGCTTGTGCACGGTGTGCAGCGCCTCGGTTGGCTGGTCGCTGCGGATCAGGTGCAGGGCCTCGATGGCCGTCGAGTGGACACCGAATCCCGGCGCAAAACGCATCATCAGGCTCGCCAGTTCGGCGCGACGCTGATTGACGCCCTCGTCTGGGGAAATGTGGATGGACGTGGATACCGACATGCCGATCAACCTCCCTGGCCAAATGAATGGGCCGCGTTAGTAAAACCGATTGCGCGGCTGTCGGCCAGCGTCGGATTCATCGCTACAGGATCGTGCAAGTGCGCAGGAGTATCCGGCTAACCCCGGCCTCGGTGGGTTCCCTAATCTGGACCTGTCAAAACGCTCCCACCGGGAGCCACACATCCAGACGAGGAAACCATCATGTCCGATATTCAAAACAAAGTAGTGGTCATCACCGGCGCCAGCAGCGGGATTGGTGAAGCTGCGGCGCGGTTGCTCGCGGCTCGCGGTGCCCGTGTCGTGCTTGGCGCCCGGCGCATCGATCGTCTGCAAGCACTGGTGCAGGAACTCGAAACTGCCGGTCAGCAGGCTGTCTGCAAAGCGGTGGACGTGACCCGCCGCGACGATGTCCAGAACCTGATCGACTTCGCTGTCCAGCGTTTCGGCAGGGTCGATGTGATCATCAATAACGCCGGGGTCATGCCGCTCTCCAAGCTCGAGGCGCTGAAAGTCGAGGAGTGGGACCGCATGATCGACGTCAACATCCGTGGCGTGCTCCACGGCATCGCCGCCGGCCTGCCGCTGATGCAGCGCCAGCGCAGCGGTCAGTTCATCAACATCGCGTCCATCGGTGCCTACGCCGTCAGCCCGACTGCTGCCGTGTATTGCGCCACCAAGTATGCCGTGCGGGCGATTTCCGAGGGCTTGCGCCAGGAGGTCGGAGGAGATGTACGGGTGACGGTGATTTCCCCTGGTGTGACCGAGTCGGAACTGGCCGAGAGCATTTCCGATGAAGGAGGACGTGCCGAAATGCGTGAGTTCCGCAAAATCGCCATCCCGGCTGAAGCCATCGCCCGGGCGATCGCCTACGCCATCGAACAACCGGCAGACGTAGACGTCAGCGAACTGATCGTGCGGCCCACCGCCAGCCCGTTTTGAACCGCGTTTTACCCGACAGGAGAGATGTCTCATGAGAAAGGCCTTTGGAGACCAGGACAAATTTGTCGGCCTGTGGGTGACGGCTGATGGCGTGATTCGCCATCGGCTGCTGCCGGGCGGACGCTATGACGAAGCGCGAGGTTTGCGTGAAAGCGCTTACCAGGGCGACTACTGGTTGCAGGATGACCACATCGAATACCACGACGACACCGGTTTCACCGCCGATGGGGATTTTCGTGAGGGTGTGCTGTATCACGCGGGGATGGTGTTGTATCGCCAGGAGGGATGATGAGTCCAGGGTGGGCTGTGTGGGAGCAAGCTTTGCTCCCACACAACAATCATGCCTGGTTGGGACTCAGCGCTACGCCTGTTCCAGCCGCGCCGCAGCACGCTGGGTGATTTGCGAGCGCACTCGGAGCGACTCGGCCGCACGCCGATTTGCTTCTTCCAGGACGCGCGTCGGCGCGGTGTCCGGGCTGCCGGCGTTGAACGGTGGTGCAGGGGCGTATTCAAGTTGCAGCTGGACCAGCTCGGCGGTGTCCCGGTCGAACAGTTCGGCCGCCAGGGTCAGGGCAAAGTCGATCCCGGCCGTGATGCCGCCACCGGTGAGCAGGTTGCCGTCGCGGACCACGCGGTCGTTGACCGGCGTCGCGCCCAGGGTTGGCAGCAGGCTGTGATAGGCCCAGTGGGTGGTGGCGCGCTTGCCTTGCAACAGACCCGCAGCACCGAGCACCAGCGAGCCAGTGCACACGGACGTGATGTATTTCGCCTCGGCGGCCTGCCGCTTGATAAAGGCCAGCGTCTGCTCGTCTTCCATCAGGGGCCCGACGCCGGTCCCGCCGGGAACGCAGATCACGTCGAGCTTCGGGCAGTCTTCGAATGTGGTGGTGGGCAGCAACACCAGGCCGGTGCTGGCGGTGACCGGGGCCAGGTCCTTCCAGACCAGGTGGACCTTCACGTCCGGCAAAGAGGCCAGTACGTCATAAGGGCCGGTCAGGTCCAACTGCTGGACTTGGGGGAATAACAGCAAACCGATCTGCAACGTCATGTCGCGTGCTCCTTTTGGATGATGCCCGAGGGGTGGACGGTTTCACTTTAGATCCGTAGGCTCTGGCGTATACGCCAATAAGCCCACGAATCACGCCAATATGCCCAACCCCCCGAAAACCATTCATGTCCTGGCCTTCGCCAACGTGCAAGTGCTGGATGTCACCGGGCCCTTGCAGGTCTTTGCCTCGGCCAACGACCTGGCCCGCCAGCAAGGTTTGCCGTTGCCGTACACGCCGACGGTCATTGCCGCTGGGGGCGGGGCGATAATGTCCTCGGCAGGGTTGGCGCTGATGGCCGAGCCGTTGCCAAGCGAAGGCAGCGACACGCTGTTGATCGCCGGTGGCTGGGGCGTGTACGACGCGGCGAAGGACCCGGCACTGGTGGCCTGGGTCAAGGATCACGGCCAGCGTTCGCGGCGAGTGGCGTCGGTGTGCACCGGGGCGTTCCTGCTGGCCGCCAGCGGTTGGCTGGACGGGCGGCGCGTGGTGACGCACTGGACCCGCTGCGAACAACTGGCCGAGCAACATCCGCAGGTGCGGGTCGAACCCAACCCGATTTTCATCAACGACGGTCCAGTCTGGACTTCGGCCGGGGTCACGGCCGGCATCGACCTGGCCCTGGCGCTGGTCGAGGAGGACCTGGGTCGTGCGGTGGCGCTGGAGGTCGCCCGACACCTGGTGGTGTTCCTCAAGCGTCCTGGCGGGCAATCGCAGTTCAGCGTGACCCTGTCATTGCAAAAACAAGGCAGTCGGTTTGATGACCTGCATGCCTGGATCGCCGAAAACCTTACCCGTGACCTGGGCCTGTCGAGCCTGGCCGCCGAGGTGGGCATGAGCGAGCGCAGTTTTGTGCGGCATTACCGCGCCGATACCGGCCAGACCCCGGCGCGGTCCGTGGAGTTGATTCGCGTGGAAACCGCTCGCCGGCTGTTGGCCGACACCGCGGTGTCGATCAAGCGAGTCGCGGTGCAATGTGGCTTCGGCAGCGAAGAAACCCTGCGCCGAAGTTTCCTGCGGGCCATGGGGGTGACGCCCCAGGCTTATCGCGAGCGATTCGCCGTCAGTCCTCAAGCAGATCCAGCAATGCCTTGAGCGTGGCCTCGGGGGCTTCCTGGGGAATGTTGTGGCCGACACCGGCGAGCACTCGGCGCTCATAGAAACCGGTGAAATGCTCGGCGTCTTCATCGTGTTCTGGCGCGGGTCCCACGCCGTCGTCGGCGCCGCACAGGGAAATGCTCGGCACGGGGATGGCTGGTTGTGCCGCCAGCCGTTCCTCCATCCACTCCAGCGTCGGGTCGCCCGGTGCATACATGAAGCGGTGACGGTAGGAGTGGATCACCACGTCGACAAAGTCCGGGTTGTCGAACGACGCGGCGCTGAGGGGGTACCGTTCGGCGCCTCGTGCCCAGGTCGGTGACCACAGGCGCCAGAGCAACCCACACAGTTCACGTCGGTTCCGGGTCAGCCCTTCGACGCCTCGGGCTGTGTGAAAGTAATACTGGTACCACAGGCGATGTTCGGTTTCCGGGTCCAGCGGCTGCGTGGAACGTGGAATGTCCTGCAAGTTGTAGCCATCGCCGGTCACCAGGCAGCGCACACGCTCGGGCCACAGGGCCGCGACGATACACGCCGCCCGACCGCCCCAGTCGTAGCCGCACAGCGCCGCTTGGGGGATGGAGAGTACGTGCATCAGGTCCAGCAGGTCCTGGGCCAACGCCGCTTGCTGGCCGGAACGTAGGATGGCCGGGTTGTTGAAGCGGGTCGGGCCGTAGCCGCGCAGGTAGGGCACGATGACCCGGTAGCCACGCAGGGCCAGGGCCGGCGCGATTTCATCGAACGCCCTGGGGTCGTAAGGAAAACCGTGCAGCAGGATGATGGGGACGCCACTGGAAGGGCCGTGCTCTTCGTAGGCGATGCGCAGCAACGGCGTGACGGCGAAGTTGACCTTGGGTTCAACGTTCATGTCGACCTCTGGCAGTGTGTGGTTGCGTTCAGGCAGGTTCCTGGTTGACGTATTTGGCCCGATCCGGGGTGAACGTCACGATCATGTTCGTGCTGGAACAGGTCAGGGTGCGCTCCTGGGTCAGGTCGATGTCCAGGTCTTCATTGCGCAGGCCCTGCCACTGGGCGAGGTATTTGAGGCAACCGAATTTTTCGTTTTTCTTCAGGCTGCGGCTGACGCCCCCTTTCCAGCCCAGCACCGGCAACTCACCGGCCAGGCAACGTTGCGCCAGTTCGGGAAACCTCACTGCCCGGTCGCGGCCGATTTCCCAGCATTTGATCAGGCCCCGATCCTGGCCTTCCCAGAGGTCTTCGCGGGTCAGGCCTGTTCGGGGTGGGGTGGCGATGGGGCGTTTGATATGGGTCATGTCAGATCCTTGAGTCGGGTTTTTATCGGGCAGCTCCGCTGCACCCGTGAGTGCATCGATCTTAGGAGGGGTTTTCGGGGCTGGCAACCTGTAACGGCTGTGACGATAGAGGGGGAAGTGGCGGTGATCGCTTTTGTGGCGAGGGGATTTCATCCGCGCTGGCTGCGCAGCAGCCCCCTAAACAGCCAACGCTATCTGCCTGATGCGCTGATGAGAGGGGCTGCTTTGCAGCCCAGCGGGGATAAATCCCCTCGCCACAGATAAATCCCCTCGCCACAATGGTGTGGAGTTCCTACAAGAAAATAGGCGAACCGGAATTTTCCGACGAGTCGCGGCGGTTGTCGGTTCGGAAAGGGTGGGGATAGGCTTTGTCCGTCGCTGCAAAATCAGCGACCGGGTTTGGTCGCCCAGGTTTAGAATGGCGCACGGTGCCGCGCGAGCGGCTGTCTGCTTTATGGCTGACTGTGCGTGGGAGGGCTTCGGGCCCTGCCGGGTTTCCATTCCCTGGTCGACCAACCCGCGTACAGTTCGCCACCCTTCTGCTTGGTCGCGGAAATGGCGAACTCCACTTTCGAATGGAGATTCACGTCATGGTCAAGATCACCCCCAACCCCCCACGGGCCGAAGACCTCTCTTCCTACACCGCCCTCGACACAAAAAAACTCCGCGAAGCCGCCGACCGGGCGTTGAATCTTCACTTGTCGCCGCCGACGTCGGCCAAGCCCGACACCCAGGAGGGCCAGGTGTTTTCAGTGGTTCCAGGCATCGATACCGAATCGGTGCTGACCAGCCTCAGCGAAACCCTGGCCTCGGCCAATGCGATGGTCAGTGACTTGGCGTTCGAGCTGGAAGGCTCTCGACGGCATGTCGCGTTGGGCATTCAGCAGTTGATTGAACTGGGTACGTTGCTGGCCAACCGCGCTTGGATGACATCGAATTGGCCGAGCCCACACGCTAGCGGGCGCAATGCTTTTTGTGGCGAGGGGATTTATCCCCGCTGGGCTGCGCAGCAGGCCCCTAGACAGCCAATGTTATCTGCCTGATGCACTGAGGCGTTGATGACAGGGGCTGCTTCGCAGCCCAGCGGGGATAAATCCCCTCGCCACAGATCAATCCCCACCACAATGGTGTGGAGGTCCTACAAGAAAAGGGATTTGTTCACTCTAAAGCCAAGGCAGCCCGGCTCACGGCTGCCAATGAGTCTTCTCCCCGCTCAACTTGCGGTCCAGGAAGCTCGCTGCGCTGATCAAGGCCAGGTGGGTCAAGGCCTGGGGCGTGTTGCCCAGGTGATACCCGTGGCTGTCGAACTCTTCGGCGTACAGCCCCAGCGGGTTGGCGTAGCGCAGCAGTTGTTCGAATTCCAGCTGGGCTTTTTCAACGCGGCCGGCGCGGGCCAGGCATTCGACGTACCAGAACGAGCAGGCGGCGAATGAGCCTTCGGTGCCGCTGAGGCCGTCGATGGGGCTGTCGTCGTTGCGGTAGCGGTACACCATGCCGTCGCGCACCAGGCTTTTTTCAATGGCGTTCAGGGTGGACAGCCAGCGTGGGTCGCGGGCGCTGACGAAGCGCACCAGAGGCATCAACAACATCGAACCGTCCAGGGCAGTGCTGCCTTGGCGCTGGATGAAGTGTTGGTGTTCCTCGTTCCAGAAATTTGTCCAGATGTCTTGGTAAATGGCCTGGCGGGTCTCGTCCCAACGGGCGAACGGGGCGGGCAGGGAGCGCTTTTCGGCCAACCGGATGGCGCGGTCGACGGCGACCCAGCACATCAACCGCGAATGCAGGAAGTGCTGCTTGTCGCCGCGCATTTCCCAGATGCCCACGTCCTTGTCCTGCCAGACCTTGCACACCTGGTCGACTACGTCGACGGTGTGTTTCCAGCCTTGATGGGAGATGGCTTCGCCGTATTTATTGACCAGGTACACCGCGTCCATCAGCTCGCCAAAGATATCCAACTGCACCTGTTGGTAGGCGAGGTTGCCGATGCGCACCGGCTGCGCCCCACCGAAACCGCTCAGGTGCGGCAATTCGGTTTCCGGCAACTCCAGACGGCCATCCAGGCCGTACAGGATGTTGAGTTTGGTCGGCTGATCACAGCAGTCGCTGACTCGACCGCGCAAAAAGCGCATGTAGGCGTTGGCTTCTTCGACGAAGCCCAGGCGCATGAACGCATAGACGGTGAACGAGGCGTCGCGGATCCAGGTGTAGCGGTAATCCCAGTTTCGCTCACCCCCACGGGTTTCCGGCAAGCCGAAGGTGGCGGCCGCGAGGATGGCGCCATGTTTGCGTGAGGTCAGCAGTTTCAGCGCCAGGGCCGAGCGGTTGACCATTTCCCGCCAGCGCCCGCGATAGTTGGATTGGCCGATCCAGCCGCGCCAGAACGCCAGGGTCCGTTCCAGGCAAATCGCACTGACATCGTCCTGGAGCCGCGGGTCATCGATGCCGCCCAGCAGGAACTCAGCGCTCTGGCCCTGTTCGAGGGTGAATTCGGCCACGGCTGCGTTGCCGTCCAGCATCATGGGCGGATCGGCGCGCAAGCGCAGGCTCGGTTGCCCCGGCGCGGTGAAGCAGACGTGACTGCCATCCAGGCGCGCGACTGTCGCGGCCCGGGCGTAGTCATGCCGCACCGCGCAGCGCATGCGAAACGTCGCGCTGCCGACGGTCATGTGCACCTTGCGCATCAACACCGGCCAATCATCCTCGCTGTCGCCGATGGGCAGCAGGTCGGTGACTTCCACCACCACGCCATCGCTCAGCCAGCGGGTTTGCAAGACGTTGGTGTCGGGCAAGTAGATTTGTTGGCGACGGGCATCAGGCAGGTCTGGGGCGAGTTGGAAAATCCCTGCTTCGGGGGTGTCCAGCAGCGAGCAGAAGATCGACGGGCTGTCGAATTCCGGCCAGCAGAAAAAATCGACGCTGCCGCGGTCGTTGACCAGCGCGGCGCTGCGCATGTCGCCGATGATGCCGTGGTTTTCGATGGGGCTTTGCGGTTCGTCATGGTCAGCCATTGCCACGAAACCCCGGATAAAGGCTCATCCCGCCATCGATGAACAAGGTGGTACCCACCACATAATCGGACAAGTCCGAGGCCAGCCAGACCACCGCGTTGGCGACGTCCTCCACATCGCCGACGCGACCGTAAGGAATCAGTTCCAGCAGTTTCTGTTCCTGCTCGCCCTCGGTGGCTTCACGATTGATGGCGGTGCGGATGGCACCGGGGGCGATGCTGTTGATGCGGATGCGCTGGTGGCTGGTTTCCTGGGCCAGGCTCTGCATCAGCAGATCGACACCGCCCTTGGACGCGGCGTAATTGACGTGGCCGGCCCAGGGAATGCGCTGGTGCACCGAACTCATGTGGATGATCTTGCCGGCGGCCCGGGACACGCCCCGGCGAATGCCCTGGCGGTTGAAGATCCGCAGGGCGGTACGGGCGCAGAGGAACTGGCCGGTGAGGTTGGTGCCGATCACGGTGTTCCAGTCCTCCAGGCTCATGTCGACGGCGGCGGCGTCCTTTTGCAGGCCGGAGTTGGCCACCAGGATGTCCAGCGTGCCAAAGGCTTCGAGGGCCTGGGCGAACAGTTGCTCGACGTCTTGTTCCTTCGACACATCGGCACCCACGGCGATGGCGCGGCCGCCGTTGGCGTTGATTTCACGGGCCAGCTCCAGTGCCGGACCGGCGCTGGAGTGGTAGTTGAGCACCACGGCGGCCCCCGCGTCTGCCAACGCCTTGGCCGCGCCTGCGCCAATGCCGGAGCTGGCGCCGGTGACCAGGGCAACCTGTCGGGCGAGGGATATCTGCATGGTCTAGCACCTTGAATGGAGGGCCTAACCTGCTGACTGGCGTGAGGCGTGCAGAGTTCATTTGGGTGAAGCGATCTTCACAATCCACTGAACACGCCACCCATGCCGAACACAAAATCTGTGGCGAGGGGATTTATCCCCGCTGGGGCGCGAAGCGGCCCCCATTCAAACCGCCTGACACATCACCGTTGCCAGGTTTTGGGGCTGCTGCGCAGCCTAGCGGGGATAAATCCCCTCGCCACAGATAAATCCCTCGCCACGAAAGCGGTGTTCGGCTGTTACCAACCCCGCCCCGAATTCACCCAGAAATTCACCGACAACGAGGTGGACACCGACTCCACCTGATGGAACCAGCCTTCCGGTAAAAACAGCAAATCGCCAGCCTCCAGCGTCACGCGCATGAAGGTCACGTCCCGGGCGTGGGGGAAGCGCTGGTAGTCCGGCGCGTCCGGGTTGAAATCACAGCCGTCCAGCCCGCCTTGGGGCGCCGTGGACCAGGTGCCCAGCGCTTCGCGGTGATGGGGCGCGGCGAGGGTAAAGGTTTTCTGGCCCCAGACCTGGGCGAACAGGTTGTCGGTGTCATCGCGGTGCAGCGGCGTCAGGGTGCCCTTGGGGCCGATCCAGATGCGCGGTGGGATGAACAGCGAGGGGTCGAAGTAGGGCGGGTACTTGATCTGCTCCATCAGTTGCGCCGGCAGGATGTTGTTGCCCATGTAGGCCGGCGGTTCGCCGTCCGCGCCCTTGGTCGCCGGGCTGTCGAGGGAGGCGATGAAGTCGGCCATGGACGTGGAGCGGAAATCCCGCTCGGTGGAGAAGGTCTTCTTCACGTAGTCGCCGTGGCGGGTGATGCCTTGCAGCTCGGCAAAATGCACCAGGGATTCTTCGCGGCTGAGCTTGAACAACGGCCAGTCCTGCAACGCATCGCCGATGACCAGCGGAATGCCGTGGGGTAAATAGCGCGCTTGAAACTCTTGCACCGACAGCTCCCTGAAAGGACGACGCTCGACGTTGCGTTGGGTCGGCAGGCTGGCGGTGAGTTTTTCGCTGAAGCGCGGCGGGGTGGGGTAGCGCTTGTTCATGTCGACCCTTTCCACCACGCCACCGCCATGCCGGGCATGGTCGATGATCTGCGGCAGCAACGTCGCCAGGCCCATGTTGCCACCGATCTTCAGGCGACCGCTGGCGAACAGTTCCTCGACATTGGCCATGCCGGCCATGATCCCGAGGAAGTCCTTTTCCGCCACCTCGATGGTCACATCGGGGCTGGCGTGGCGGCCCGCCTCGGTGCGGCTGCTGGCCTTGACCTCGGACCAGTACGCCTGGTGCGGGCCGAACACGAATTGGAAGACGCCATCGATACCGACGGCGCCGGCATTGGCGAACAGCTTGCCCAGGATGGTTTGCAGGTCCACGGCGGTCACTCTTGCGGGTTTTTGGTCTTAGCAGGTAACGAGAGCCCGGATCAGAAATTTAGGCCCTCGTCGCTGCGTCATCGACCATCGCCCTAGCGCGTCGCGACCATGAACACCCGGGGAAACGGCAGCAGCACGGTCCCGTCGTCCAGGGCTGGGTAAGCCCGTTCGATCGCCTTGAGGTAGTGCGCCAGGTACTGCTCGCGTTGCGCCTCGTCCAGCGGTTCGAGAAACGGCCGCAAGCCGCTGCCCTTGAACCACTCCACCACGCCTGCGGCGCCGCCGGCCAACGGATGATGGTAGGTGGTGCGCCACACATCGACGCGGCTGCAGTGGGGCTTGAGGATCGAGTAATACGTGCTGGGATCCTCCACCTCGGTACGGGAATCCGCCGCCCCGGCCAGGAGACTGGCCCAGGGACCGTTGGCGGCGATTTCCCGCATCAAGCGGTGGGAGGGTTGGTGCAGGGTGTCGGGCATCTGGATCGCCAGGCTGCCGCCGGGGGCGAGTTTGCCCATCAGCGAGGGCAGCAGGGTGGTGTGGTCGGGCAGCCATTGTAGTACCGCGTTGGCGAAGATCACGTCGAACGGCCCGGGTTCATCCCATTGGCCGATGTCCGCGGTGTCGAATTCCACGGCGGGCAAGCGTTTGCGGGCGGCGTCGACCATGTCGCTGGAACTGTCCAGGCCGCGCACCGTGGCACCGTGGAAATGCGCCACCAACAGTTCGGTGGAATTGCCCGGGCCGCACCCCAGGTCGATCACCGTACGGGCCTGCACGGCAGGAATGGCGGCGAGCAGGTCCCGGGACGGACGGGTGCGTTCCTGTTCGAAGGTGACGTATTGCTTGGCGGACCAGCCCATGGCGTTCTCCTGTGCGGTGGCGTGATTCGAGGTGCCGCCAGTATAAGGTCGGGCGAAGAAAAGAGAGCGAACGTCACGGTTTTGACTAATTCTGTGGGTTACGATTTCGTTATCTTCCCTACACGACCGATTGGAGAAAACCGCAGTGACCCAACTGACCCTGCTGTGCCTGCCTTATTCCGGCGCCAGCGCGATGGTGTACAGCCGCTGGCGACGCACGTTGCCGCAATGGCTGCACGTGCAACCGGTGGAGTTGCCGGGGCGCGGGGCGCGCTTCGACGAGCCGCTGCACACCGACATGGGCCCGTTGGCGATGCAACTGGCGCGGGAGCTGCGCCCGACGCTCAAGGCCCCTTACGCCGTGTTCGGTCACAGCCTCGGCGCGCTGCTGGCCTGCGACATTGCCCATGCCCTGCGTGAGCTCGGCTGCCCGGAGCCGGTGGCACTGTTTGCCTCGGGCACCGCTGCCCCGACGATGCGGGCCGACTACGACCGCGGTTTCGCCAAGGCGAAAACCGACGCTGAGTTGATCGAGCAGTTGCGCACCCTCAACGGCACGAGCGAGGAGATCCTGGCCAATGAAGAGCTGATGGCCCTGACCCTGCCGATCCTGCGGGCGGACTTCCTGCTGTGCGGACGTTTCCAGCCGCGGGTGCGCCCACCGCTCGGTTGCCCGGTGCATGTGCTCGGCGGCACCACCGACAAGGCCACCACCGAACAACTGATGGGCTGGCGCCAGGAAACCACGGGCAGCTTCTCGGTGGACATGCTGGCGGGCGGGCACTTTTTCATCCATGAGCACGAGGCCAAGGTGCTGCGGCTGATCAAGGATCAGTTGAGCGTGCATCATCGGCGGCATGGGTTGGCGATCAGTGCCTGATGCGCTGATGCACAAATAACCTGCTGTGGCGAGGTGATTGATCCCCGCCGGGCTGCGAAGCAGCCCTCTCAAGGACAATCTCAATCAACCTGATGCTCCCCGGTGACAGGTTCCAGGGGCCGCTGCGCGACCCGCCGGGGATAAGTCTCCTCGCCACACGGTGGGCGGTCTGTTGCCTGTCGGGATGCTCTTCCTGACACCTATTCTCAAGCGCTAATTTTTCCGGTTTGCATTCGTTTCATAGGGACGACTTGCCTTTGTGCCTTGTGCCCACTGATTCCGGATACCCCAGAAATGAATGCTGAAGACGCCTTGAAACTTGCTCGCCGGTTTATCGGGTTGCCCCTGGACAAGCGCCGGATGTTCCTGGCCGCGCTGGACAAGGAGGGCGTGCAGTTCAGCGGTTTTCCTATCCCCCAGGGCGTCGAGGCCGAGGATCGCCAGGCGTTGTCCTATGCCCAGCAGCGCATGTGGTTCCTTTGGCAGTTGGAGCCGGACAGCGGTGCCTACAACCTGCCCGGGGCGGTGCGGCTCAGGGGTGTCTTGAGCCTGCCGGCCCTGGAGCAAGCTTTCGCCAGCCTGGTAGCCCGTCATGAAACCCTGCGCACGGTGTTCCAGCGCCAGGCCGATGACCGCCTGCTGCAAGTGCCAGCCAGTGCGCCCCTGGTGATCGACCACGCAGACTTCAGTGCCATGCCGGCCGCCGAGCGCGAGCAGGCGGTTCGCCTGGCTGCCGAGGCCCAGTCGATGCGGCCGTTCGACCTGGCCTGTGGGCCCTTGCTGCGGGTCGAATTGCTCAAGCTCGATGAGCAGGAACATGTGCTGCTGTTGACCTTGCACCACATCGTTTCAGACGGCTGGTCGATGAACGTACTGATCGATGAGTTCATCCGTTTCTACGACGCCCATGAGGCCGGCGTTGCACCGCAGTTGGCCGACTTGCCGATCCAGTACAGCGACTACGCCCTGTGGCAACGCCGTTGGCTGGAGGCCGGCGAGCAGGCGCGTCAACTCGAATATTGGCAGGCACAATTGGGCAATGAGCATCCCGTGCTGGAGCTGCCCATCGATCACCCACGCCCGGCGATGCCCAGCTATCGCGGCACGCGCTTTGAGTTCGCTGTGGAGCCGGCACTGGCCGAGCAACTGCGCGCCACCGCCCAGCAGCACAACATCACCCTGTTCATGCTCCTGCTCGGTGCCTTCAACGTGCTGCTGCATCGCTACACCGGCCACACCGATATCCGTGTCGGCGTGCCCATCGCCAACCGCAACCGCGCCGAAACCGAAGGGCTGATCGGCTTCTTCGTCAACACACAGGTATTGCGCACCGAGCTCGGCGGCCAGACCCGTGTCGATGAGCTGCTGCGCACGGTCAAGGAAGCCGCCCTCGGCGCCCAGGCCCATCAGGACCTGCCGTTCGAACGGTTGGTGGAAGCCCTGAAACTGGAGCGCAGCCTCAGCCATACACCGCTGTTCCAGGTGATGTACAACCACCAGCCACAAGTGGCCGACATCGCCAGCATCCGCACGGCGTCGGGGCTGGAGTTGTCGATGCTGGAATGGCAGAGCCGCACCACACAGTTCGACCTGACCCTCGACACCTGGGAAAAGGCCGGCAAACTGCACGCGGCGCTGACCTATGCCAACGATCTGTTCGATGCCGCCACGGTCGAACGCATGGCCGGGCACTGGACGCGACTGCTGCAAGGCATGGTTGCCGACAGCCGCGCGCTCGTCGCTGAGTTGCCGTTGCTTGAAGCCGATGAGTACCAGCGCCTGATCCATGACTGGAACCCGGTGGATACGCCGTTCGAGCAGACGCTGTGCATCCACCAGATGATCGCCCGCCAGGCCCTGGCTGCGCCGGATGCACTGGCGGTGACCTTCGCCAACATCCGACTGAGCTACAGCGAACTCGACGGCCGCGCCAATCGCCTGGCCCATAAACTCATCGAATTGGGCGTGGGCCCGGAAGTGCGGGTAGGTGTGGCGATGCCGCGCTCCGAGCACCTGCTGATCGCCTTGCTGGCGGTACTCAAGGCCGGCGGGGCCTACGTGCCGCTGGACCCGGACTACCCGGCCGAGCGCGTGGCCTACATGCTCGATGACAGCCGCGCCCGGGTCTTGCTGACCGAACAGGCGGTGGCGGCGACGCTGAACGTGCCGGCCGAAACCGCCGTGCTGATGCTGGATCGGATCGAGCTGGGGCAGTACCCACTCAGTGCACCGATCACCCTCGTCACGCCAGACAACCTCGCCTACGTGATCTACACCTCCGGCTCCACCGGTAAGCCCAAGGGCGTAGCGATTGCCCATCGCAATGTGCTGGCGCTGATCGATTGGTCCCGATCGGTCTACAGCCGCGACGACATCCAGGGCGTACTCGCCTCCACGTCGGTGTGCTTCGATTTGTCGGTGTGGGAACTGTTCGTGACCCTGGCCAACGGCGGCTCGCTGATCATCGCCCGCAATGCCCTGGAGTTGCCGCAATTGCCGGCCCGGGATCAGGTGCGGCTGATCAACACGGTGCCCTCGGCGATTGCCGCGTTGCAGCGCAGCGGTGAAATCCCGGCCAGTGTGCGCATCATCAACCTGGCCGGTGAGCCACTGAAGCAGAGCCTGGTGGATGCGCTGTACCAACAATCCTCTTCCTGTGGGAGCGAGCTTGCTCGCGATAGCGGCGGGTCAGCCCCCCATGGGCCAACTGACAGGGCGCCATCGCGAGCAAGCTCGCTCCCACAGGGGGTAGAGCATGTGTACGATCTTTATGGCCCCTCGGAAGACACCACCTATTCCACCTGGACCCGGCGCACCGCCGGCGGTACGGCGAATATCGGCCGGCCCCTCAAGCACACCGCCAGCTACCTGCTGGACGCCGACCTGCAACCGGTGCCCCAAGGCGTCTCGGCGGAGCTGTACCTGAGCGGCGCGGGCATCACCCGTGGTTACCTCGGCCGTGCCGCGATGACTGCCGAGAAGTATGTGCCAAACCCGTTTTCCACTTGTGGCGAACGCTTGTATCGCACCGGCGACCTGGCCCGTTACCAGGCCGACGGCGCCTTGCAATACGTCGGTCGCATCGACCATCAGGTCAAGGTCCGCGGCTTCCGTATCGAACTGGGGGAAATCGAAGCGCGCCTGTTGCAACAATCTCGGGTGCGCGAATTGGCGGTGCTGGCCCAGGACGGCGAGCACGGTCAGCAACTGGTGGCCTTCATCGTCCCGAGCGAGGCCGCGGTGCTGACCGAGGCCGAGGGCCAGGTGCAATTGCGCGAAACCCTCAAGGCTGCCTTGCGCGAACACCTGCCGGACTACATGGTACCGGCCTATCTGATGTTCCTCCCACAACTGCCGCTGACCCCCAACGGCAAGCTCGACCGCAAGGCGTTGCCGGCCGTCGATGGCAGCGAACAGCAGCGTGAATTCGTCGCGCCCCACAGCCCAATGGAAAAAGCCCTGGCGGCGATCTGGCAGGACGTGTTGAACCTCGACAGCATCGGCCTGGAAGACAACTTCTTCGAGCTGGGCGGTGATTCCATCGTCGCCATGCAAGTGGTCAGCCGTGCGCGGCAAGCCGGGATCGTGCTCAGTCCCAAGGCCTTGTTCCAGCACCAGACCCTGCGCAGCCTGGCGCTCGTAGCGCGCCAGGGCGACAGCCAGGCGATCGATCAGGGCCTGGCACGCGGCGCGGTGCCGTTGACGCCTGTGCAGCAGTGGTTTTTCGAGCGCGACATTCCCGAGCGGCAACACTGGAACCAGTCGCTGCTGCTGGTGCCTGGCGAACACCTTGATGCCGTGGCATTGGCGGCGGCCCTGGCCCGCTTGGCTGAGCACCATGACAGCCTGCGCCTGCGCTTTACCCAGGTGAACGGCCAATGGCAGCAAGCCTATGCCGAGCCGTCGGCGGCCAGTTTGTTGTGGCAGCGCCAGGCGACCTCGGTCGAACAACTCAACGCCCTGTGCGACGACGCCCAGCGCAGTCTCGACCTGGAAGACGGGCCACTGTTGCGGGCGTTGCTGGTGGACATGGTCGACGGCAGCCAGCGCTTGTTGCTGGCGATCCATCACCTGGTGGTGGACGGTGTTTCCTGGCGCGTGTTGCTGGACGATCTGCAACAGTTCTACCGCCAACTGCAGGCCGGCCAGGCGATCCAGGTGCCGGCCAAGACCAGCGCTTATGGACAATGGGCCGCGCACCTGCACGGGCATCTCGATGGTTTCATGGGCAGCCTCGATTACTGGCGCGCCCAAGGTCAGGCGCCGGCCGGCAACGGCTTGCCGTGCGATTACCCCGAGCGCCTGCTGCTGGCGTGTGACGAGCGCAAGGTCCAGGTGCGACTGGACGCCGAACAGACCCGCCAACTGCTGCAACAGGCGCCCAAGGCCTATCGCACCCAGGTCAATGACCTGCTGCTGACGGCCCTGGCCCGTGCGGTGTGCCGTTGGACTGGCCAGGACAGCACCCTGATCCAGCTCGAAGGCCATGGCCGTGAAGCGCTGTTCGATGGCGTTGATCTGACCCGCACCGTCGGCTGGTTCACCAGCCTTTTCCCGGTCAACCTCAGCCCGGCGCCGGCATTGAGTGCGTCGGTCAAGGCCATCAAGGAACAACTGCGCGCCGTGCCGGACAAGGGCCTGGGCTATGGCGTGCTGCGCTACCTGGGCGAACCGGCGGTGCGTGCCGAACTGGCGGCCTTGCCGGCACCGCGTATCACCTTCAACTACCTGGGCCAATTCGACCGGCAGTTCGACGACGGCGCGCTGTTTGTTCCCTCTAGCGAAGGCAGTGGCGCGGCGCAACATGCCCGGGCACCGCTGGCGAATTGGTTGACGGTGGAAGGCCAGGTCTATGGCGGCGAGCTGTCCCTGAACTGGGGGTTCAGCGATCGGATGTTCAAGCAGCGGACCATCGAGACACTGGCCGCTGACTACCTCGCTGAACTGAGGGCGTTGATCAAACACTGCTGCGCGCTGGAAACGCCACAGGCCACGCCATCGGACTTCCCCCTGGCCCGCATCCGCCAGGCGCAACTCGACAGCCTGCCGGTGGCCGCCGGGCAGTTGGACGACCTCTATCCGCTGTCGCCCATGCAGCAGGGCTTGCTGTTCCACACCTTGTACGAGCAGGCGGCGGGGGAATACATCAACCAGTTGCGCGTGGGCGTGCAGGGCCTCGATCCACAGCGCTTCGCCGACGCCTGGCAGGCCACCCTCGACGCCCAGGACATCCTGCGCAGTGGTTTTGTCTGGCAGGGCGATCTCGAGCAACCGTTGCAGATGGTCCATCGCCAGGTCGAGTTGCCGTTCACGCTGTTGGATTGGCGTGAACGCGAAAGCCTCAGCGAAGCCCTGGATGAACGCGCCGCCGCCGAGCGCCGGCAGGGTTTCGACCTGGCCCGGGCACCGTTGCTGCGCCTGGTGCTGGTGCAGACCGAGGCCGAGCGCTGGCACCTGATCTACACCCACCACCACATCCTGATGGACGGCTGGAGCAACGCCCAATTGCTGGGTGAAGTATTGCAGCGCTACAGCGGTCGCTTGCCCAAGGCCAATGTCGGGCGTTATCGCGACTACATCGCCTGGCTGCAACGCCAGGACGCTCAACTGAGCGAGGCGTTCTGGACCGGTCAGTTGGCGACCCTGCAAGAGCCGACGCGGTTGGCGCGCGTCATGTCCGCCAGCGAAATCCACAGTGGCCATGGCGATCACTTCCAGACCCTGGACGCGACCCGCACCCAGGCCTTGGAACAGTTCGCCCGCCAACAGAAAGTCACCCTCAACACCCTGGTGCAAGCGGCGTGGCTGTTGTTGCTGCAACGCTACACCGGCCATGACAGCGTCGCCTTCGGTGCCACCGTGGCCGGACGTCCGGCGGATTTGCCGGGCATCGAGCAACAGGTTGGCCTGTTCATCAATACCTTGCCGGTGATCGCCGCGCCACGTCCGGACCAGTCGGTCGGTGCCTGGCTGCAAGCCGTGCAGGCACAGAACCTGAGCCTGCGGGAGTTCGAGCACACGCCGTTGGCGGACATCCAGCGCTGGGCCGGCCAGGGCGGCGAGGCGCTGTTCGACAACATCCTGGTGTTCGAGAACTACCCGATTGCCCAGGCCCTGGCAGAAGGTGCCGGGCAGGGCGCGGTGTTTGGTGAAGTCAGCCACCTGGAACAAACCCATTACCCGTTGAGCGTGGCGGTGACCCTCGGCGAGACGCTGGCGTTGCACTACAGTTTCGACCGGGCGCATTTCAGCACGGCGGCCATCGACGGCATCAGTGCGCAGCTATTGCATTTGTTGGAACGCTTCGCCGAGTCGGCGGCGCGCAACCTTGGGCAAATCGCCCTGGTCAGTGCCGAGGAACAGGCCCGGCAACAGGCCGCCAATCATCCGCAGCCGTACCCGACCGACATCACCGTGCATCAGCGCATCGCCGATCTGGCGGCGCACAAGCCCCAGGCTACGGCGGTGATCTTTGACGGCCAGCGTTTCAGCTATGGCGAGATCGACCGGCGCGCCAACCAGTTGGCCCACGCCTTGATTGCCCGTGGCGTGGTCCCGGAGACCCGGGTTGGCGTGGCCCTGCCGCGCAGCGAAGGGGTGATCGTCGCGCTGCTGGCGGTACTCAAGGCCGGCGCGGCCTATGTGCCGCTGGACACCAGTTACCCACGAGAACGCCTGGTGTACCTGATCGAGGATTCGGGGCTGGCGTTGTTGCTCACCGATTCCCGGGTCTCGGCACAACTGCCGCTGGAAGGTGCCGCCCAGGTGCTGGAGCTCGATCGCCTGGACTTGAGCCTGCAGCCGCTGGAGGCGCCATCCGTTCAGGTCGATCCGCAGAACCTGGCCTACGTGATCTACACCTCCGGCTCCACCGGCAACCCCAAAGGCGTGAGCGTGGCCCACGGTCCACTGGCGATGCACTGCCAGGCCATCGGTGAGCGCTATGAAATGCAGGGCAGCGATTGCGAATTCCACTTCATGTCCTTCGCCTTCGACGGTGCCCATGAGCGCTGGCTCACCAGCCTGACCCACGGCGCTTCGCTGCTGATCCGTGACGACAGCCTGTGGACCCCGGAGCAGACCTGCAACGCGATGCGCGAGCACGGCGTGACCGTGGTGGCGTTCCCGCCGGTGTACCTGCAACAACTGGCCGAGCACGCCGAGCGCGAGGGCAACCCGCCGAAGGTGCGCATCTACTGCTTCGGCGGCGATGCGGTGCCCAATGCCAGCTTCGAACGGGTCAAGCGCGCCCTCGATCCGGACTACATCATCAACGGCTACGGCCCGACCGAAACCGTGGTCACCCCGTTGATCTGGAAAGCCGGCCGCGACGTGGCGTGTGGCGCCGCCTATGCACCCATCGGCAGCCGCATCGGCGACCGCAGCGCCTACGTGCTCGACGCCGACTTGAACCTGCTGCCCCAAGGCATGGCCGGTGAA
Source organism: Pseudomonas medicaginis (assembly GCF_965119365.1). Classification (NCBI taxonomy): domain Bacteria; kingdom Pseudomonadati; phylum Pseudomonadota; class Gammaproteobacteria; order Pseudomonadales; family Pseudomonadaceae; genus Pseudomonas; species Pseudomonas medicaginis. The sequence continues at coordinate 5,255,617 of NZ_OZ221631.1, read as the reverse complement.
CTGTACCTGGGCGGCACCGGGCTGGCGCGGGGTTATCTGAACCGTCCGGGCCTGACGGCCGAACGGTTTGTCGCCGACCCGTTCAGCCGCAGCGGTGGCTTGCTGTACCGCACCGGCGACCTGGTGCGCCAACGCGTCGATGGCACCTTCGATTACCTGGACCGCATCGACAACCAGGTGAAGATTCGCGGCTTCCGCATCGAACTGGGTGAAGTCGAAGCCAGCCTGCAAGCCCTGGACGGCGTTCGCGAAGCGGTGGTGGTGGCCCAGGAAGGGGCTGCTGGCAACGGCAAGCGTCTGGTGGCTTATGTGGTGGCCGATAAACCGGTGCGGGAGGATTTCGCCGAGCATCTGCGTGAACAACTCAAGGCGACCTTGCCGGCGCACATGGTCCCGGCCTATCTACTGCTGCTCGAACGCCTGCCGCTGACCCCCAACGGCAAGCTCGACCGCAAGAACCTGCCCAAGCCCGACGTCAGCCAATTGCAGCAAACCTACGTGGCACCGCGCAGCCCGTTGGAACAGCAACTGGTGTCGATCTGGCAGGACGTGCTCAAGCTTGCGCAAGTGGGCCTGCGGGACAACTTCTTCGAACTGGGCGGTGATTCCATCGTCTCGATCCAGGTGGTCAGCCGCGCTCGCCAGGCCGGTATCCACTTCACGCCCAAGGACTTGTTCCAGCACCAGACCATCGAGGCGCTGGCGGCGGTGGCCCGGACGGGCGCAGCGCTGCAAGCGATCGACCAACGACCGGTCACCGGCGAAACCGCGCTGCTGCCGATTCACCAGTGGTTCTTCGCCCAGGCGATTCCTGACCGTCATCACTGGAACCAGTCGGTGATGCTCAAGCCGACCCAGGTGCTGGATGCCCAGGCGCTGGAGCAGGCCTTGGATGCCCTGGTCGCGCACCACGACAGCCTGCGCCTGGCCTTCATCGAGCAGGCCGGAGGCTGGACGGCACGCTACCGTGACGGGGTGGCCGACGGGATTGTCTGGCAAGCCGACGTCGCCGATCTCGCCGCGCTGCAAGCCCTGGGCGATCAGGCCCAGCGCAGCCTGCAACTGGACGGCGGCTCGCTGATCCGCGCGGTGCTGGCGAACCTCGCCGATGGCACCCAGCGTCTGCTGCTGATCGTGCATCACCTGGTGGTCGACGGGGTGTCTTGGCGGATCCTCGTCGAAGACCTGCAAACGGCTTATCGGCAGGCACTGACCGGCACCATCGTGCAGCTACCGGCCAAGACCAGCGCGATCCAAGCCTGGGCCGAAGCATTGCAGGGCTATGCCCGCAGTGAATCCCTGCAGGCCGAACTGGAATTCTGGCAGCAGCAGTTGCAAGGCGCCTGCACGGCATTGCCATGGGATAACCCCCAGGGCGGGCAGCAACAGGGTCAGGCCGTGACTGTCCGCACGTCACTGGACAAGTCCCTCACCCGGCAACTGTTGCAGCACGCCCCGGCGGCCTATCGCACCCAGGTCAATGACCTGTTGCTCACCGCCCTGGCGCGGGTGATGGTGCGCTGGACCGGCGCTGACAACGTGGTGGTGCAACTCGAAGGCCACGGCCGCGAAGAACTGTTCGAACACATCGACCTGACCCGCACGGTCGGCTGGTTCACCAGCCTGTTCCCAGCCCGTTTGACACCCGCTGCCGAGCTCGGTGCTTCGCTGAAGCAGATCAAGGAACAGCTGCGCGCCATCCCCCACAAGGGCATCGGTTTCGGCGCCCTGGCGCACCTGGGCGATGGGCCGGCGCGACAAGCGTTGCAGGCTCTGCCAACGCCGCAACTGACCTTCAACTACCTCGGCCAGTTCGACGGCAGTTTCGCCGCGGCTGACGATGTCCTGTTCGTGCCCACCGACGAACATGGCGGTGAAGAGCTGAACATGCAGGGTCCGCTGGGCAGTCCGCTGGCGCTGGACGGCAAAGTCTTCGGCGGCGAGCTGGACTTGAGCTGGACCTTCAGCGGCGACCTGTTCAACGTCGCGACCATCCAGCGCCTGGCCGACGACTACCTGCAAGAACTCACCGCACTCATCCGCCATTGCTGCGACAGCCAGCACCGTGGCGTGACGCCGTCGGACTTCCCGCTGGCGCGGCTGTCCCAGGCGCAATTGGACGCATTGGTCCGAGAACCTCAGGCTGTCGACGACATCTACCCGCTGTCGCCGATGCAACAGGGCATGCTGTTTCATTCCTTGCTCGGGCACGGCAGTGGCGATTACATCAACCAGATGCGCCTTGACGTGGAGGGCGTCGATCCGCAGCGTTTCCGCGCCGCCTGGCAGGCGGTGGTCGATGCCCATGACATTCTGCGCACCGGGTTCTTCTGGCAGGGTGACCTGGAGCAGCCGGTGCAAATCGTCCAGCGCCAGGTCGAGGTGCCGTTCCGTGTGCTGGACTGGAACGGGCGGACGGAGATCGACGACGCCTTGCAAACCCTCGCCGATGAAGAACGGGCGCAAGGTGTGGACCTGACCCTGGCGCCGTTGATGCGCCTGGTGCTGGTGCGCACCGGTACGGATCGGCATCACCTGATCTACACCAACCATCACATCCTGATGGATGGCTGGAGCAGCGCGCAGTTGCTTGGCGAAGTGTTGCAGCACTACCGCGGCGACAGCGTGGCACGCCCGGCTGGCCGTTATCGCGATTACATCGCCTGGTTGCAACGCCAGGACGCGCGCCTCGGCGAAGGGTTCTGGACGCAACAGTTGCGCGCGCTGGATGAACCGGTGCGCCTGGCCCAGGCGTTTACGCGTCCGGCACAGGACGTCTCGGCGAAGCTGTACGGCCATCACCGCATGCAGTTGGATGGGATGCAGACCCGACGCCTGTCCGAGTTCGCCCGCGAGGCCAAAGTCACCGTCAACACCCTGGTGCAAGCGGCCTGGCTGTTGCTGTTGCAACGCTACACTGGCAAGGCCAGTGTGGCGTTCGGTGCGACGGTGGCGGGGCGGCCGGCGGACCTGGTGGGCGTCGAAGGCCAGATCGGCCTGTTCATCAACACCTTGCCGGTCATTGCCAGCCCGCGTCCGGAACAGGGCCTGAGTGACTGGTTGCACTGCGTCCAGGCGCAGAACCTGGCCTTGCGCGAGTTCGAGCAAACGGCGCTGTTCGACATCCAGCGCTGGGCCGGCCTGGGCGGCGAAGCCTTGTTCGACAACATCCTGGTATTCGAGAACTACCCGATTTCCGAAGCCTTGGCGCACGGTGCGCCTGAAGGTTTGCGTTTCGGTGCCGTGGACAACCTGGAACAGACCAATTACCCGCTGACCCTGCTGGTCAGCCTCGGTGCCGAGCTGGCGGTGCAGTTCAGCTACCAGTGCGCTCGTTTCACCGAGGCCTCGGTCGAGCAGATCGGCGTGCACCTGCAACGCTTGCTGCTGCAAATGATCGACGCCGGGCAACGTCCCCTGGGCGAACTGAGCGTGCTCGACGAGCGCGAAACCCGCCAGCAGGTGCAAGGCTGGAACGCCACCGCGGCGGATTATCCGCAGGTGCGCTGCGTCCATCGGCTGTTCGAGGCCCAGGCCCGCCAAACGCCAGATGCCACGGCGCTAGTGTTCGCCGATCAGGTGCTGAGCTATGCCGAACTCAATGTCCGGGCCAACCGCCTGGCCCATCGCTTGATCGAACAAGGCGTGGGGCCCGATCGGTTGGTCGGTGTGGCGCTGGAGCGTGGCGTGGACATGATTGTCGCCTTGCTGGCGATCCTCAAGGCCGGTGGCGCCTACCTGCCACTGGACCCGGCGTTCCCCCAGGATCGCCTGGCCTACATGATCGAAGACAGCGGCATCGAGCTGCTGCTGACCCAAAGTTCGCTGCTCGACCAGCTACCGCTGTCCTGTGGGAGCGAGCTTGCTCGCGATGGCGGTGGTTCAGTCAATGATGATGTCGAGTGTGCCGACGCTATCGCGAGCAAGCTCGCTCCCACAGGGTTCGGTGGTGGCGTTAAGACATTGGTGTTGGATCAGGAGGGTGGCTGGCTCGACGGTTATGCCTGCGAGGCGCCGGCGGCGGGCCTGGATGCGGAGCACCTGGCCTACGCCATCTACACCTCGGGGTCCACCGGCAAGCCCAAGGGTGTGATGGTGCGTCATGAGGCACTGGTCAATTTTGTCGCCAGCATGGCCCGTGAACCGGGCATCGCCGCCAGTGATCGGGTGCTGTCGCTGACCACGTTCTCGTTCGACATCTTCGGCCTGGAACTTTACGGCGCACTGTTGAGCGGTGCCTGCGTGGTACTGGTGGACAAGCAGAGTGCCCACGACCCCGAGGCGCTGCTCAAGACCATCGACCGGCAACAGGTCAGTGTGGTCCAGGCCACGCCATCGACCTGGCGCATGTTGCTCGACCACCCGGCGTCCGGTTTGTTGGCCGGGCGCAAATGCCTGTGCGGTGGCGAGGCGTTGGCCGAGGACCTTGCCGAGCGGTTGCTCGATGTCGCTGGCGAGGTCTGGAACCTGTATGGCCCGACCGAAACCACCATCTGGTCGGCGGCCTACCGCTTGACTCAAGAACAACGCGTGCCGTACCTCGGCCGGCCGATTGCCAACACGTCGCTGTACATCGTCGGCGATCACTTCGCGCCGAACCCGGTCGGGCTGATCGGCGAACTGTTGATTGGCGGCGATGGCCTGGCCCGGGGTTACCACGACCGCCCAGCGCTTACCGCCGAGCGATTCCTGCCGGACCCGTTCGGCAAGGGCGCGCGGGTGTACCGCACTGGTGACCTGGCGCGCCAGCGTGGCGACGGCGTGATCGAGTACATCGGCCGGGTCGACCATCAGGTGAAGATCCGCGGCTTCCGCATCGAACTGGGGGAAATCGAAGCCTGCCTGCTGGCCCAGGAAGCGATCCGCGAAGCCGTGGTGGAGCCACAACCAGGGCCGGGCGGCCTGCAGTTGGTGGCGTACCTGGTGGCCGCCCATCCAGAGACTGCCGAACCGACGGCCCTGCGCGAAGCCCTCAAGGCGCGGCTCGCGCCCTTGCTGCCCGACTACATGATGCCGGCGCACTGGCTGCTGCTCGAACGCTTGCCGTTGACCCCCAACGGCAAGCTCGACCGCAAGGCCTTGCCACTGCCGGACGCCCAGCAACTGCTGCGTGCCTACGTCGCGCCACAAGGCGCGCTCGAACAGGGCATCGCCGACATCTGGCAAGACGTGCTCAAGCTTGAACGGGTAGGGCGCGACGACAACTTCTTTGAACTGGGAGGGCATTCCCTGTTGGCGACGCAAGCGACGGCGCGCCTGCAAATGGAACAGGGCGCCGCGGTGCCCCTGGACTTGCTGTTCAGCACCACGTCCCTGGCCGACTACGCCGCACAACTGGCGGCCCACCTGACCCCTCACTCCAGCGCAGACCTGAGTGAGATGCATGACTTCCTGGCAGACCTGGAGACCCTTTGAATGACTCAGCTCGATAACCTGTCTCTGGTTCAGCGTTTCATCCGTTTACCGCTCGCCCAACGGCAAGCGTTCCTGCACAAGCTGCACAGCAAAAACATGAGCCTGGCGACGTTGCCGATCCCGGCGATGCGCGACGAGTTCGAGACCCTCGACCTGTCCTACGCCCAGGAGCGCCAGTGGTTCCTCTGGCAACTGGACCGCCACAGCGCCGCCTACCATGTGCCTACGGCGCTGCGCCTGCGCGGCGCCCTCGACCTGCCTGCGCTGCAACGCAGCTTCGACGCCTTGCTGGCCCGTCACGACGTGTTGCGCACGGTGTTCGTCGACAGCGAGCAAGGGCCCCGACAAGTGGTGCTGGCGCGTATGAGCCTGGCGATCGAGCCGGTGGTGGTGGACGAGTCCGCGCTCAAAGCCCTGATCGACGATGAAATCGCCGGGCTGTTCGACCTGCAACAAGGGCCACTGCTGCGGATCAAGCTGCTGCAACTGGCAGCGGACGACCGTGTGCTGGTGCTGACCCAGCACCACATCATTTGCGATGGCGCGTCCGCTCGGATCATGGTCAACGACCTGGTCCAACTCTACGCCGCCCACCGCAGCGGTCAGGCGCCGACCCTGGCACCCTTGCCGATCCAATACGCCGACTATGCGATCTGGCAACGCAAATGGATGGAGGCCGGCGAGTTGGAGCGGCAACTGACCTACTGGACCGAACGGCTGGGCGATGGCGGCGACGTTCTGCCGTTGCCGACGGACCGCCCGCGCCCGGCGGTGCAGAGCCATCGCGGCGCACGCCTGGACCTGCGCTTCGACGCCGGGTTGACCCAGGGTCTGAAACACCTGGCCCAGGGCGAAGCCTCGACGCTGTTCATGGTCTTGCTGGCGTCGTTCCAGGCCTTGCTGCACCGCTACAGCGGCCAGTCGGATATCCGCGTCGGCGTACCGGTCGCCAACCGCAATCGCCCGGAAACCGAAGGCCTGATCGGCTTTTTCGTCAACACCCAGGTGCTCAATGCCCAGGTGCGGGGCGACTTGCCTTTCGAGCAATTGCTGGCGCAGGTCAAGCAGGCTTCGCTGGGGGCGCAAGCCCATCAGGACCTGCCGTTCGAGCAGTTGGTGCAGGCACTGGCGCCGCAGCGACAGGCGAGCCACAGCCCGCTGTTCCAAGTGATGTTCAACCACCAGAGCAGCGGCGCGGCTCAAGCCCTGCAACTGCCGGGGTTGCAGGTCGAGAGCCTGGATTGGCGTTCCCACACCGCCCAGTTCGACTTGACCCTCGACACCCACGAGACCGACGGTGAGCTGGCCGGGTCCCTGAGTTACGCCACCGACCTGTTCGATGCCTGCACCGTGCAACGCCTGGCTGAGCACTGGCTGAACCTGCTGCACGGCATCGTCGCCGATCCCCGCCAACGCATCGGTGAACTGCCGCTGCTGACCGCCGCCGAGCAACGGCAACACATCGGCCAATGGAACCCGGCCCCGCGCAGCTTCCCGGGCGAGGGGTGCCTGCATCAGCGCATTGCCGAACAGGGGCGCTTGCGTCCTGATGCCGTCGCGCTGCGTTTCAACGCCCAAACCCTGACCTACGGTGAACTCAACGCCCAGGCCAACCGCCGCGCCCATCAGTTGATCGCCCACGGTGTCGGTCCGGATGTGCTGGTGGGATTGGCGGCCGAGCGCGGTTTCGACATGCTGGTGGGCCTGCTGGCAATCCTCAAGGCCGGCGGTGCCTATGTGCCGCTGGACCCGACTTATCCCCAGGATCGCTTGGCCTACATGATGCAGGACAGTGGCATTCAACTGTTGCTGTCCCAAGCGGCCCTGGTCGATCAATTGCCGGTGCCGGACGGCGTGCAGGCGCTGCTGCTGGACGCCGACGTCAGCGCCTTCGCCGACAGTGATCCATTGGTGACGATGGATGCGTCGAACCTCGCCTACGTGATCTACACCTCCGGTTCCACCGGTAATCCGAAAGGCACCTTGCTGCCGCACCACAACGTGCTGCGCCTGTTCGAGGCCACCGAGCCGTGGTTCCAGTTTGGTCCGCAGGATGTCTGGAGCCTGTTCCATTCCTACGCGTTCGACTTCTCGGTGTGGGAGATTTTTGGTGCGCTGCTCCACGGTGGCGAGCTGTTGATCGTGCCGTACGACGTCAGCCGTTCGCCGCAGCAGTTCCACGAACTGCTCTGTGAGGCCGGAGTGACGGTGCTCAACCAGACGCCTTCGGCATTCAAGCAATTGATGCACGAGGCTTGCGCCGATGACCGGGCCAACGCCCTGCGCTACGTGGTGTTCGGCGGCGAGGCGCTGGACGTCAAGGCCCTGCGCCCGTGGTTCGAAAAGTTCGGCGACGCGGCCCCGCAGTTGATCAACATGTACGGCATCACCGAAACCACTGTGCACGTGACCTACCGTCCGCTGTCGCTGGCGGACCTGGAACAGGACGCCAGCAGCCCGATTGGCGAGCCGATTGCCGACTTGTCGTGGTACTTGCTGGACGGTGATTTGAACCCGGTGCCGAAGGGCTGCATCGGTGAGTTGTACGTCGGCCGCGCCGGCCTGGCCCGGGGTTATCTGAAGCGTGGCGATCTCACTGCGTTGCGGTTCATTCCCGACCCGTTCGGCGACAGCGGCGCACGCTTGTACCGCACCGGCGACCTGGCGCAGTACCGCAGCGATGGCGTCATCGAGTACGTCGGCCGCATCGACCACCAAGTGAAAATCCGTGGTTTCCGCATCGAACTGGGCGAGATCGAAGCGCGCCTGAACGCCCTGGCAGCGGTGCGTGAAGCGCTGGTATTGGCCCAGGAAGGGCCGAGCGGCCAGCAACTGGTGGGTTATGTGATCCCGGCAGCCCCCCACGAGGAGCAAGCCGGTTTGCGTGACCGGATCAAGAGCGAGCTCAAGGCCGAGCTGCCGGACTACATGGTGCCGACGCACCTGCTGTTCCTCGAACAATGGCCACTGACCGCCAACGGCAAGCTCGACCGCAAGGCCTTGCCGACCGCCGATGCCAGCCAGGTCCAGCAGGACTACGTGGCGCCACGAAGTGAACTGGAACAACAGATCGCGGCGATCTGGCAGGACGTGCTCAAGGTGGAGCGGGTAGGGCTTAGCGATAGTTTCTTCGAACTGGGCGGCCATTCGCTGCTGGCGACACAGATGGTCTCGCGCATTCGCCAGGCCTTGGGCCTGAACCTGCAACTGCGCCAGTTGTTCGAGAACGCCAGCCTTGAGGCTTGTGTGGCCGCACTGGTGGGCAGCGACGTGGCGCGGCCCGCGAGCATCCCGCGTCTTTCCCGGGACCAGGCGCAACGGCCACTGTCCTACGCCCAGCAACGCCAGTGGTTCCTCTGGCAGATGGAGCCCCGCAGCGCGGCGTACCACATTCCGGCGGCGCTACGGATCCAGGGCGCCCTGGACCTGGAGGCTTTGCAACAGAGTTTCGCTGCCCTGGTGCAGCGCCACGAAAGCCTGCGCACCACCTTCGTCCAGGTCGATGAGCAAGCGTTCCAAGTCATTCACGGACAGATGAACCCGGTGGTGATCCCGCAGGTTCTCGACGGCGGCAATGAACAGATCCAGGCCTTTGTCCGCCAGCAGATCGCCCAGCCATTCGACCTGCAAAACGGTCCGCTGCTGCGGGTCGGCCTGCTGCGGGTGGCGGCCGACGAGCATGTGCTGGTGCTGACCCAACACCACATCGTTTCCGATGGCTGGTCGATGCAATTGCTGGTGCAGGAGCTGATCCAGGGGTATGCCGCGTACAGCCAGGGTGAGTCCCCGGCATCGGCCGAGCTGCCGATCCAGTATGCCGATTACGCGGTGTGGCAGCGTCAGTGGATGGACGCCGGCGAACGGGAACGGCAACTGGCGTACTGGACCGATGTGCTGGGGGGCGAGCAGCCGTTGCTGGCGCTGCCCACCGACCGACCGCGCCCGCCCCGGCAGAGCTTTGCCGGCGCACGCCTGGCTATCGACCTGCCCCAGGCCCTGGGCCAACAACTGCGACAACTGGCCCAGCGCGAAGGCAGCACGTTGTTCATGGTTTTGCTGGCGTCGTTCCAGGCCTTGCTGCACCGCTACAGCGGCCAGTCGGACATTCGTGTCGGCGTGCCCATCGCCAACCGCAACCGGGTGGAAACCGAAGACCTGATTGGCTTTTTCGTCAACACCCAGGTGCTCAAGGCGGAGGTCGATCCGCAGCAGCGCTTCAGTGCGTTGCTGGCGCAGGTCAAACAGGCGGCCATCGGCGCCGAGGCCCATCAGGACCTGCCGTTCGAGCAACTGGTCGAAGCACTGCGGCCTGAGCGCAACCTGAGCCACAGCCCGTTGTTCCAGGTGCTGTACAACCACCAGAACGTGGCTCGCCAGGCACTGCCGGCGTTGCCTGGGCTGGTCATCAAGGCCCAGGACTGGGAAAGCCAGACCGCCCAGTTCGACCTGACCCTCGACACCCTGGAAGCCGAGGGTGAACTCGGTGCGGCGCTGACCTATGCCACTGACTTGTTCGATGCCTGCACTGTGCAACGCCTGGCTGAGCACTGGCTGAACCTGCTGCACGGCATCGTCGCCGATCCCCGCCAACGCATCGGTGAACTGCCGCTGCTGACGGCCGCCGAGCAACAGCAACACATCGGCCAATGGAACCCGGCCCCGCGCAGCGTCCCGGGCGAGGGGTGCCTGCATCGGCGCATTGCCGAACAGGCGCGTTTGCGTCCCGATGCCGTCGCGCTGCGTTTCAACGCCCAAACCCTGACCTACGGTGAACTCAACGCCCGGGCCAACCGCCGCGCCCATCAGTTGATCGCCCACGGTGTCGGTCCGGATGTGCTGGTGGGATTGGCGGCCGAGCGCGGTTTCGACATGCTGGTGGGCCTGTTGGCAATCCTCAAGGCCGGCGGTGCCTATGTGCCGCTGGACCCGACTTATCCCCAGGATCGCTTGGCCTACATGATGCAGGACAGCGGCATCCGTTTGCTGCTGACCCAAGCGGCCCTGGTCGATCAATTGCCGGTGCCGGACGGCGTGCAGGCGCTGCTGCTGGACGCCGACGTCAGCGCCTTCGCCGACAGCGATCCGCACGTAGTGATGGACGCGGCGAACCTCGCCTACGTTATCTACACCTCCGGTTCCACCGGCAACCCCAAGGGCACCTTGCTGCCACACCACAACGTGCTGCGCCTGTTCGAGGCCACCGAGCCGTGGTTCCAGTTTGGTCCGCAGGATGTCTGGAGCCTGTTCCATTCCTACGCGTTCGACTTCTCGGTGTGGGAGATTTTTGGTGCGCTGCTCCACGGCGGCGAGCTGTTGATCGTGCCCTACGACGTCAGCCGTTCACCGCAGCAGTTCCACGAACTGCTCTGTGAGGCCGGGGTGACGGTGCTCAACCAGACGCCTTCGGCATTCAAGCAATTGATGCACGAGGCTTGCGCCGATGACCGGGCCAACGCCCTGCGCTACGTGGTGTTCGGCGGCGAGGCGCTGGACGTCAAGGCCCTGCGCCCGTGGTTCGACAAGTTCGGCGACGCGGCCCCGCAATTGATCAACATGTACGGCATCACCGAAACCACCGTGCACGTGACTTACCGTCCACTGTCGCTGGCGGACCTGGAACAGGACGCCAGCAGCCCGATTGGCGAGCCGATTGCCGACTTGTCGTGGTACTTGCTGGACGGTGATTTGAACCCGGTGCCGAAGGGCTGCATCGGTGAGTTGTACGTCGGCCGCGCTGGCCTGGCCCGGGGTTACCTGAAGCGTGGCGACCTCACTGCGTTGCGGTTCATTCCCGACCCGTTTGGCGACAGCGGCGCACGCTTGTACCGCACCGGCGACCTGGCGCAGTACCGCAGCGATGGCGTCATCGAGTACGTCGGCCGCATCGACCATCAAGTGAAGATCCGTGGTTTCCGCATCGAACTGGGTGAGATCGAAGCGCGCCTGAACGCCCTGGCAGCGGTGCGTGAAGCGCTGGTATTGGCCCAGGAAGGGCCGAGCGGCCAGCAACTGGTGGGCTATGTGATCCCGGCAGACCCCCACGAGGAGCAAGCCGGTTTGCGTGACCGGATCAAGGCCCAGCTCAAGGCCGAGCTGCCGGACTACATGGTGCCGACGCACCTGCTGTTCCTCGAACAATGGCCACTGACCGCCAACGGCAAGCTCGACCGCAAGGCCTTGCCGGCCGCCGACGCCAGCCAGGTGCAGCAGGACTACGTGGCGCCGCAAAGTGAACTGGAACAACAGATCGCGGCGATCTGGCAGGACGTGCTCAAGGTGGAGCGGGTAGGGCTTAGCGACAACTTCTTCGAGTTGGGCGGTGACTCGATTGTCTCCATCCAGGTGGTCAGCCGCGCCCGTCAGGCGGGCATCCGCTTTACCCCCAAGGACTTGTTCCAGCACCAGACCGTGCAGGCACTGGCGAGCGTCGCCCAGACCGGTGGGCAAGAGCAGGCTATCGATCAGGCGCCGAGCCAAGGGTCGACACCGCTGTTGCCGATCCAGCAGGCGTTTTTCGACGAGGCGATTGCCGAGCGTCACCACTACAACCAGTCGGTGTTGCTGAAGCCGGCCAGAGCGTTGCAAGCGTCCGTGGTGGAGCAGGCCTTGCAGGCGTTGGTGCTGCACCACGACGCCTTGCGTTTGTCCTTCAGTGAAACCGCCGAAGGGTGGCGCGCCGAGCACCGTGAGGTGGCGGCGCAACATCAGGCCTGGGCGGTCGATGGGTTGCTGTGGCAACGCGAAGTGGCTGGCGCGGTGGCCCTGGAAGAACTGGCCAACCAGGCCCAGCGCAGCCTGGACCTGCAAGGCGGGCCGCTGCTGCGCGGCGTCCTGGCGACCTTGGCCGATGGCAGCCAACGCCTGTTGCTGGTGATCCATCACCTGGCGGTGGACGGCGTGTCGTGGCGGATTCTGTTCGACGACCTGCAAACCGCCTACCAGCAGTTGCTCGCCGGCCAAGCGCTGCAACTGCCGACCAAGACCAGTTCGGTCAAGGCCTTTGCCGAGCAGTTGCAGGCCCATGCGCGCAGCGCGCAACTGCAGCAGCAATTGGCCTACTGGCAAGGGCAACTGCACGACGCACCGACCGACCTGCCGTGCCTCGACCCCGAGGTGATCGGGCAAAACCGCGAGGCCGTCACCGTTCACACACGACTGGACGCGCACTTGACCCGGCAGTTGCTGCAAGAGGCGCCAGCGGCCTATCGCACCCAGGTCAACGACCTGTTGCTCACGGCCCTGGCCCGGGTGATCTGCCGCTGGACCGGCCACGACAGCCTGTTGCTCCAGCTCGAAGGCCATGGCCGCGAAGAGCTGTTCGCCAATGTCGACCTGACCCGCACAGTGGGGTGGTTCACCAGCCTGTTCCCGGTCCGGTTGTCGCCGGCCGTGAAACTGGCGGATTCGATCAAGTCGATCAAGCAAGGGCTGCGGACGATTCCCGACAAAGGCGTGGGCTTCGGTGCGCTGCGTTACCTGGGCGACGACGCCAGTCGGGCGGCCCTGGAGGCGTTGCCGGTGCCGCGCATCACCTTCAACTACCTCGGCCAGTTCGATGGCAGTTTCGATCAGGACCAAGGTGCCTTGTTCAGCCCGGCCAGCGAAAGCGCCGGTGACGAACAAAGCCCGCTGACCACCCTGGGCAATTGGCTGACGCTCAACGGCCAGGTGTTCGATGGCGCGCTGCGGTTGGGCTGGACGTTCAGTGCGCAACAATTCGAGCCGGCGACCATCCAGGGATTGGCCGATGACTACGCCCGTGAGCTGGCGCTGTTGATCGCCCATTGCTGCGACCCGACGAGCCAGGGCGTGACGCCGACGGATTTCCCCCTGGCCGGCCTGACCCAGGCGCAACTCGATGGCCTGGCGTTGTCGGCGCGCGGGGTGGAAGACCTTTACCCGCTGGCGCCGATGCAGCAAGGCATGTTGTTCCACAGCCTGTACGAAGCGGGCAGTGGCCAGTACATCAACCAGATGTGCCTGGACATCGAAGGCCTCGACCCACGGCGTTTCGAGGCGGCCTGGCAAGCGGCGGTCGATGCCCATGACAGCCTGCGCAGCAGTTTTATCTGGCAGGGCAGCGAGCGCCCGGTGCAGGTGGTGCACAAGCAGGTGCGCGTGCCGTTCACCTCGCTGGACTGGAGCGCCCGCGCCGATGTCAGCCAGGCCCTGGCCGAACTGGCGGACGCCGAGCGCGAGCAGGGTTTCGACCTGGCCTGCGCCCCGTTGCTGCGCCTGGTGCTGGTGCGCACCGCTGAGCAGCGATATCACCTGATCTATACCCATCACCACATTTTGATGGACGGCTGGAGCAACTCGCAGTTGCTCGGCGAGGTGTTGCAGCGCTACGACGGCCAGGCCCTGCCACGCCAGGCCGGGCGGTATCGGGACTACATCGCCTGGCTGCAAGGCCGCGACGCCCAGGCCAGTGAAAGCTTCTGGCTGACGCAATTGCAAAGCCTGGAGGCGCCGACCCGTCTGGCCGAGGCCCGTGTCGCGCCGTTGCAATCGGCATCGCAAAGCAGCCACGCCAGCCACTATCACGACTTGACGCCCCAGCAGACCCAACGCCTGAGCGAGTTCGCCCGCCAGCAGAAGGTGACGCTCAATACCGTCGTCCAGGCGACCTGGCTGTTGCTGCTGCAGCACTACACCGGGCACGCCACCGTGGCCTTCGGCGCCACCGTGTCGGGGCGTCCGAGCGAGCTCAAGGGGGTCGAGCAGCAGATCGGCCTGTTCATCAACACCCTGCCGGTGATCGCCAGCCCGCGCCCGGAGCAAGCGGTGAGCGCACTGCTGCAACAGCTCCAGGGTCAGAACGTGGCCATGCGCGAGCACGAGCACACGCCGCTGTTCGAGATCCAGCGCTGGGCCGGGCAGGGCGGTGACGGTTTGTTCGACACCTTGCTGGTGTTCGAAAACTACCCCGTGTCCCAGGCCCTGCAAGAGCAGGCGCCCTCAGGCTTGAGCTTCGGCAGCGTGGCCAGCCAGGAACAGACTAATTTCCCATTGACCCTGGCCGTCAATCTAACTGACATCCTGAGTCTGCACTTCACCTATGCCCATGCTGCCTTCCCTACACACACCGTCGAGCGCCTGGCTGAGCAGGTGGCACACGTGCTCGCGCAGATGGTGAGCCTGCCGGCCGGTGGTTGCGTGGGCGACATCCAACGGCTGGATGAGGTGACCCGCGACAGGCTGCTGCACGACTGGAATGCCACCTCGGTGGTGGAACCGCCTCGGCGCCCGGTTCATCAATGGATCGAGGCCCAGGCCCGAAGCACGCCCGATGCGGTCGCCCTGGTCAGCGAGCAGGAGACGCTCACCTACGCCCAACTCAATGCCCGGGCCAATCGCCTGGCCCATGGCTTGATCGAGCGCGGCATCGGCCCCGACGTGCTGGTGGGCCTTGCGCTGTCGCGCAGCGTGCAGATGGTGGTCGGCTTGCTGGCGGTGCTCAAGGCCGGCGGCGCCTACGTGCCACTGGACCCAGCCTATCCCCGGGATCGCCTGGCGTACATGGTCGAGGACAGCGGCATCGCCTTGCTGCTCACCGAGACCGATGTGCTGCCGCTGTTCGGCGACGCTGCCGTGACCGCGCTGCTGTTGGATCAGCCCGGTCAATGGCTGGCTGGCTACAGCGAGCGCGACCCTGGCGTGGCCATCGACGGCGATAACCTCGCTTATGTGATCTACACCTCTGGCTCCACCGGCAAGCCCAAGGGCGTGACCCTTCGTCATGCCGCCCTGAGCAACCACATGGCGTGGATGCAAGGTTGCCTGAAACTGACGGCCGCCGACCGCGTCCTGCAAAAAACCGCGATCAGTTTCGATGCCTCGGTCTGGGAGTTCTGGCTGCCGTTGATCAGCGGCGCGCAACTGGTGCTCGCCAGCCCGCACCTGAACCTCGACCTGACCACCCTCTGGGCCGACGTGGCGCGGTGGCGCATCAGCGTGCTGCAAATGGCGCCCTCGCTGTTGCAGGCCTTGCTGCCACTGGCGACCCGCGAGCAACTGGCCTCCCTGCGCCTGCTGCTGTGCGGTGGCGAAGCCCTCAGCGCGCACCTGTCGCGCCAGGTCATGGCGCTGTTCGATGGCGAACTGCGCAACCTGTATGGCCCGACCGAAGCGACCATCGACACCAGCAGCCATGCCGTGGTGCGGGGCAGCGAAGACGACGCCGAGCGGATCATCGCCATTGGCCGTCCCATTGATAACGTGCGCACCTACGTGCTGGACGCGGCGTTACAGCCTTGCGCCGTGGGCGCCGTCGGCGAGTTGCACATCGCCGGTGATTCCCTGGCCCGTGGTTACCACCAACGACCGGCACTGAGCGCCGAGCGCTTCATTCCCGATCCGTTCGCGCCAACCCCAGGTGGCCGCCTGTATCGCACCGGTGACCTGGCCCGTTATGGCGCCGACGGGGTGATCGAGTACCTCGGCCGGATCGACCACCAAGTGAAGATCCGTGGCCTGCGCATCGAGTTGGGGGAAATCGAAGCGCGCCTGCAGGCCGATGCCGATGTGCGCGATGCGGTGGTGCTGGCGCGGGACGACGTGAGCGGGCCGAACCTGGTGGCCTATCTGGTCGGCCAGGACAGCCCTCTCGACCAGGGCAGCCTGGGCGAGCGGCTCAAGGCGCGACTGGCGGCCCAGGTGCCGGACTTCATGGTGCCGACCCATTGGGTCTTCCTCGACCGCTTGCCGCTGACCCCCAACGGCAAGCTCGATCGCAAGGCCTTGCCGGCACCGGACACCCGTGCCCTGCAACCGGCATACCTGGCACCGCAGAGCGACCTCGAATGCCGGGTCGCGGCCGTCTGGCAAGACGTGCTCAAGGTCGAGCAGGTCGGGCTGGGCGACGACTTCTTCGAGCTGGGCGGGCATTCGTTGCTGGTGGTGAGCGTGGTCTCGCGCCTGCAACTGGAACTGGGCCTGACCTTGACCCCGCAACTGATTTTCCAATTCCCGGTACTCGGCGCGTTCGTGGCGCAACTCGAGCCTGCCGGCGAACCCATGAGTACGTCGAAATTGAGCAAGCTTGAAGCGCTGCTCGATGAATTTGAGGAGGTTTGATGGACACCGCTGTCGCACAACGTATTGCCAGGCGCTTCATAACGCTGCCGCTGGAAAAACGTCGCTTGTACTTGCAGAAGATGCTCGAAGAGAACGTTTCCCCGGCGAACTTGCCGATCCCGCCTGTCAGTGCCGAGTTCGACACACTGTCGTTGTCCTTTGCCCAGGAGCGCCAATGGTTCCTCTGGCAGCTGGACCCCGAGAGCGCGGCCTACCACATGCCTACGGCCCTGCGCTTGCGCGGGCCGCTGGACATCGCTGCGCTGGAGCAGAGTTTCACGGCGTTGGTGGCCCGTCACGAGAGCCTGCGCACCACCTTCCAGACCCATGGCGAGCAGGTCGTGCAGCAGGTGCACGCGGCGGCACCGGTGCGTTTGCAGGCAGACACCTTGGAATGGTTGCCGGACCAGACGCAGCTGCGCCAGTTGATCGAAGGGGAAACCCGCCAGCTCTTCGACCTGCAACAGGGGCCGCTGCTGCGCACGCGCCTGCTGCGGTTGGCGGCGGATGATCATGTGTTGATCGTGACCTTGCACCACATCGTTGCCGATGGCTGGTCGATGCAGGTGATGGTCGAGGAACTGGTCAACGGCTACGCCGCCTTCAGCCAGGGCCGCGCGCCGGAACTGCCGGCACTGCCGATCCAGTACACCGACTACGCCATCTGGCAGCGACACTGGATGGAAGCAGGCGAGCGCGAGCGTCAGTTGGCATACTGGATTGCACGCCTGGGCGGCCAGCAACCGGTGCTGGAACTGCCAACCGACTTTCCGCGTCCGGCGGTGATGAGTTATCGCGGCGCGCGGCTGGAACTGGCCATCGACGCGGCACTGGCCGGCGACCTCAAGCACATGGCCCAGCGCGAAGGCGTCAGCCTGTTCATGCTCCTGCTGGCCTCGTTCCAGGCGCTGCTGCATCGCTACAGCGGCCAGAACGATATTCGCGTCGGCGTGCCGACGGCCAACCGCAACCGGGTCGAGACCGAGCGCCTGATCGGCTTTTTCGTCAACACCCAGGTGCTCGACAGCGATGTCCAGAGCCAGGATTCGTTTGGCGCCTTGCTGCAACAAGTGAAACAGACAGCCTTGGGCGCCCAGGCTCACCAGGAGCTGCCGTTCGAGCAACTGGTCGAGGCGTTGCAGCCTGAGCGCAACCTGAGCCACAGCCCGCTGTTCCAAGTGATGTTCAACCACCGGACCCAAGGCCCGGCGGGCGAGGGACCGGTCGGTACGTTGAAAGTCGAGGAACTGCGCTGGGATTCGCACACGGCGCAATTCGACCTGACCCTGGAAACCGTGGAGCACAGTGAAGGGCTTTCGGCAGGGCTGATCTATGCCACCGACCTGTTTGGCGCCGAGACAATCGCGCGCCTGGCCGGGCATTGGCAGAACCTGTTGCGGGCGATCGTAGCCGACCCGGCGCAGCGCATCGGTGAATTACCGTTGCTCGACGCGGCCGAGCGCCAGGCCCAGCTCGACAACAGCCAGCGCCCCCCGATGCCCGCGCCCGAGGCGGGTTTTGTTCATCGACTATTCGAAAGACAAGCGGCGCGCACCCCGGACGCCCCGGCGCTGGTGATCGACGGCGAGCGCTGGAGCTACGGTCAACTCAATGCCCGGGCCAATCAGTTGGCGGGAAAGCTGCAAAGCCTCGGCGTGGGCCCCGATGTCCTGGTCGGCATTGCCGTGGAACGCAGCGCGCACATGCTGGTGGGCCTGCTGGCGATCCTCAAGGCCGGCGGCGCCTACCTGCCGCTGGACCCGGCGTTCCCCCAGGAGCGCCTGGCCTACATGATCGAAGACAGCGGCATCGAGTTGCTGCTGACCCAAAGTTCGCTGCTCGACCCGTTATCGCTGTCCTGTGGGAGCGAGCTTGCTCGCGATGGCGGTGGTTCAGTCAATGATGATGTCGAGTGTGCCGACGCTATCGCGAGCAAGCTCGCTCCCACAGGGTTCGGTGGTGTGAATACGTTGGTGTTGGACCAAGAGGGTGACTGGCTCGACGGCTATGCCAGCGAGGCACCGGCGACGGACCTGGATGCGGAGCACCTGGCCTACGCGATCTACACCTCCGGCTCCACCGGCAAGCCCAAGGGTGTGATGGTACGCCACGGCGCGCTGACCAACTTCGTCGCGAGCATGGCCCAGGCGCCGGGCATGACGGTCCAGGACCGGGCGTTGTCGCTGACCACGTTCTCGTTCGACATTTTCGGCCTGGAAATCTACGTGCCGCTGATGGTCGGCGCGTGCATCGTGCTGACCGGCCAGCACGTCGCCCAGGACCCCTGCGCGGTGTTGGCGCTGATCGAGGCCGAGCAGGTCAACGTGGTGCAAGCCACGCCGTCGACCTGGCGCATGTTGCTGGACAACGAAAGCGCCGACGGGCTGCGCGGCTGCAAATGCTTGTGCGGTGGCGAGGCGCTGCCCCAGGAACTGGCCGTGCGCATGCTCGCCCTCGGCGGTGAAGTGTGGAACCTCTACGGCCCGACGGAAACCACCATCTGGTCGGCCTTGCACCCGTTGCAAACCCAGGCCGCGCAACCCTGGCTGGGCGGCCCCATCGACAACACGGCGCTGTACATCGTCGGCGCCGACCTGATGCCGGTGCCCTATGGCGTGGCCGGTGAATTGCTGATCGGCGGCCAGGGGCTGGCCCGTGGTTATTTCCAGCGTCCGGCGCTGACCGCCGAACGTTTCGTGCCCCATCCATTTGTCGCCGGCGAGCGCCTGTATCGCACCGGTGACCTGGCGCGCCAGCGTGCCGACGGCATCCTCGAATACCTTGGGCGCATCGATCATCAGGTGAAGATTCGCGGGTTCCGCATCGAACTGGGAGAAATCGAAGCGCGCCTGCTGGAACAGGACAGCGTGCGCGAAGCGGCGGTACTGGCCCAGGAGGCACCGGGCGGCCAGGCGTTGGTGGCGTACATCGTTCCAACCGCCGAACTGAATGATCTGGACGCCGCCCAGAGCGCTTTGCGCGACAGCCTCACGGCCCGGCTCAAGGTCAACCTGCCCGACTACATGGTGCCGGCCCACATGGTGTTGTTGCCACGCTTGCCGTTGACACCCAACGGCAAGCTGGATCGCAAGCAGTTGCCCAAGCCCGATGCCAGCCAGTGGCAGAAAACCTATGCCGCGCCGCAGACACCCGTGCAGCAGGCGGTGGCGACGATCTGGGCCGATATCCTCAAGGTGCCGCGGGTGGGCCTGGACGACAACTTCTTCGAACTGGGCGGCCATTCCTTGCTCGCCACCCAGGTGATGTCGCGGATTCGCCAGCAACTGAATATCCAGGTCCCGTTGCGCCTGTTGTTTGCCCATAACAGCCTGCGAGCGTTTGTCGAGGCCATGGGGACGGCATCGGCGCACGATGAGCCGGGCATCCCACGCATTCCTCGCGACCAGCCGCTGGCGCTCTCGTTCGCCCAGCAACGGCAGTGGTTCCTCTGGCAACTGGAACCCACCAGCAGTGCCTACCACATTCCGACGGCCCTGCGTTTGCGCGGCGCCCTCGACCGTGCCGCGCTGCAACAGAGCTTCGATGCGCTGGTGGCGCGTCACGAGAGCCTGCGTACCCGCTTCGTGCTCGACAATGAGCGTCCTCTGCAAGTGATCGACGAACCAGCGCCGCTGGCCCTGGCGGTGGAATCGTTCGAAGCCAGCGTCGATGAACGTACCTTGCGCGGCTTGATCGAAGTCGAAACCCGGCAACTGTTCGATTTGCAGCGCGGTCCGTTGCTGCGGGTCAAGTGGCTGCAACTGGGCGCTGAGGACCATGTGCTGATCCTGACCCAGCACCACATCGTGTCCGACGCCTGGTCGATGCAGATCATGGTCGACGACCTGCTGCAGTTGTACGCAGGTTTCAGCCAGGGCCAGCCCGTGGCGCTGGCACCGCTGCCGATCCAGTACGCCGACTACGGCCACTGGCAGCGGCAATGGCTGGCGGCGGGGGAGCAGCAGCGTCAACTCGACTACTGGATCGAGCAGTTGGGCGGCGAGCAACCGATTCTCGAGCTGCCGACCGACCATCCGCGTCCGGCCCAGCAAAGCTATCGTGGCGCACGGCTGCCCATCGTCATCGAACCGGCCCTGGCCGAAGGCCTCAAGCGCTTGGCCCAGCAACACAACAGTACGCTGTTCATGCTCTTGCTCGCCGGCTTCCAGACCTTGCTGCACCGCTACAGCGGCCAGGACGACATCCGCGTCGGCGTGCCGATCGCCAACCGCAACCGGGTGGAAACCGAGCGTCTGCTGGGCTTCTTCGTCAACACCCAGGTGCTCAAGGCCGACATCGACGGCAACCTGCGATTCGACCAGTTGCTCGATCAGGTCAAGCAACGGGCCCTCGGCGCCCAGGCTCACCAGGACCTGCCGTTCGAACAACTGGTGGAGCGGTTGGAACCGGCGCGCAACCTGAGCCACACGCCACTGTTCCAGGTGATGTTCAACCATGCCAGCGATGCCCGCCGGGACCTGTCGGCGTTGCCGGGCCTGAGCCTGGAGCAACTGACCTGGGACTCGGGCACCGCCCAGTTCGACCTGACCCTGGACACCTTCGAGTACGCCGATGGCCTCAGCGCCGCGCTGACCTATGCCAGCGACCTGTTCGAACCGAGTACCATCGCCCGCCTGGGTGAGCATTGGCTGAACCTGTTGCGCGCCATTGTCGCCCACCCGACCCAGCGCATCGCCGAGCTGCCGATGCTGGACGGCGCGCAGCGGCGCCTGATCGTCGAGGACTGGAACCGCACCTACGCCGACTACCCGAACCACCTCCCGGTCCATCATTTGATCGAAGCCCAGGTCGAGCGTGACCCCCACGCCGAGGCACTGGTGTTCGAAGGGCAATCGCTGAGCTATGCCCAGCTCAACGCCCGGGCCAACCGGTTGGCCCACGCCTTGATCGAGCGCGGCGTCGGCCCGGATGTGCTGGTGGGCATCTCGGTGCAGCGCAGTGTGGAAATGGTGGTCGGGCTGCTGGCGATCCTCAAGGCCGGTGGCGCCTACGTGCCGCTGGACCCGGAATACCCGCCGGAGCGCCTGGCCTACATGATCGAGGACAGCGGCATCGAGTTGCTGCTGACCTGTGGGAGCGGGCTTGCTCGCGATAGCGGTGGTTCAGTCAATATTGATGTTGACGGTGAGGGCCTTATCGCGAGCAAGCTCGCTCCCACAGGAGGGGGCGGTGTCACCACGTTGCTGCTGGATGGGGACGACGACTGGTTGCGGGACAAGGCCACCGACAATCCGCCTGCCCGGGCCGTGGCGCAGAACCTGGCCTATGTGATCTACACCTCCGGCTCCACCGGCAAGCCCAAGGGCGCCGGCAACAGCCATGGTGCGTTGACCAACCGCTTGTGCTGGATGCAACAGGCCTATGGCCTGGAGGCCGGCGACAGCGTTTTGCAGAAGACGCCGTTCAGTTTCGATGTATCGGTCTGGGAGTTTTTCTGGCCGTTGATGACCGGCGTGCGCCTGGTCGTCGCGGCACCGGGCGATCATCGCGATCCGCAGAAGCTGGTCAGCCTGATCGAACGGGAAAGCATCACCACCCTGCATTTCGTGCCATCGATGCTGCAGGCGTTCGTGCTGGATGCCAACGTCAGTCGTTGCACCCGCCTGACCCGCATCGTCTGCAGCGGCGAAGCCCTGCCGGTAGATGCACAGCAACAGGTGTTCGCCAAGTTGCCCAATGCCCGGCTGTATAACCTGTACGGCCCGACCGAAGCGGCCATCGACGTGACCCATTGGACTTGCCGCGACGAAGGACGCGATGCGGTGCCGATTGGCGAGCCGATTGCCAACCTGATGACGTACGTCCTCGACGATGAACTGAACCCGGTGCCGAGCGGCGTCAACGGCGAGCTGTACCTCAGCGGCCAGGGCCTGGCCCGCGGTTATCACCGCCGTCCCGAACTGACCGCCGAGCGTTTCGTCGCCAGCCCGTTCGTGACCGGCGAGCGGCTGTACCGAACCGGTGACCTGGCGCGCTATCGCCCGGACGGGGTGATCGACTACATCGGTCGGATCGACCATCAGGTGAAGATCCGCGGGTTCCGCATCGAATTGGGTGAGATCGAAGCGCGCCTGCTTGAACATGCGGCGGTGCGAGAAGCGGTGGTGGTGGCCCAGGACAGCCGCAGCGGCAAGGTGCTGAGCGCCTACGTGGTCGTCCAGGCCGGTGAGGCCAGCGACTGGCCGCTGTTGCGCGAAGCGCTGCTGGCCCATTTGCGCCTGAACCTGCCGGAGCACATGGTGCCGACGCACCTGACCCGCCTGGAACACATGCCGCTGAGCCCGAACGGCAAACTCGACCGCAAGGCGCTGCCGGCACCGGACCTGGCCGAGCGCCAGGAAGCATTCACGGCTCCGGTCAACGCCATCGAGCGGGCACTGGTGGACATCTGGCAAGGGGTGCTCGGCGTCGAGCGGGTGGGCACCGCCGATAACTTCTTCGCCTTGGGCGGCGACTCGATCAACTCGATCCAGGTGGTCAGTCGGGCGCGTGCCCAAGGCATCGGCCTGACCCCCAAGGACCTGTTCCTGCACCAGAACATCCAGGCCCTGGCGCGGGTCGCCACGGCGGCCGATGAAGGCGTGGCCGACCAAGGCCCGGTCACCGGCGACAGCCTACTGGTACCGATGCAGCATTGGTTTTTCGCCAATGATATCCCGCACCGCGACCACTGGAACCAATCAGTCCTGCTGACCCCGCGCGAACCCTTGGACATCGCCCATCTGCAACAGGCCCTCCAGCACGTGGTGGCCCACCACGATGCCCTGCGCCTGCGGTTCACCCAGGCCGACGATGGCCGCTGGCGCGCCAGCCATCAGGCCGTGGATAAGCCGCCGCTGGAGATCTGGCAGCGCACCACGCAGGACGCCGCCGAGATCATCGCCATCGCCGACCAGGCCCAACGCAGCCTCGACCTGCAACATGGCCCATTGCTGC
Organism: Pseudomonas medicaginis; assembly: GCF_965119365.1. Classification (NCBI taxonomy): domain Bacteria; kingdom Pseudomonadati; phylum Pseudomonadota; class Gammaproteobacteria; order Pseudomonadales; family Pseudomonadaceae; genus Pseudomonas; species Pseudomonas medicaginis. The sequence continues at coordinate 5,232,169 of NZ_OZ221631.1, read as the reverse complement.
GCTGCAGCCTGATCGCGGTGCAGGACGGCAGTTCGCGTCTGCACCTGGCGATTCATCACCTGGTCATGGACGGCGTGTCGTGGCGAGTGCTGCTGGAAGACCTGCAAAACGTCTACCGCCAACTGCGGGCGAACCAGGCGCCGGCCTTGCCGGGCAAGTCCACGGCGTTCAAGGCTTGGGCCGCTCAGTTGCAGGACTACGCCCACAGCGAAACCCTGAACAAGGAACTGGATTACTGGGTCGGGCAACTGGACCAGCCCCTGCCGCCGTTGCCACGAGCCCGTCCCGAGGGCAGCCAGGCGGCGGCCCATGGCCGTTCGGTGAGCACACGCCTGGACGCCACACAGACCCAGCGTTTGCTCAAGCAGGCGCCGACGGCCTATCGCACCCAGGTCAACGATTTGCTGCTCAGCGCACTGGCGCAAGTGGTCTGCCAATGGACCGGGCAACCGGCCTGCCTGGTGCAGCTCGAAGGCCATGGCCGTGAAGAATTGTTCGAGGGCATCGACCTGAGTCGCACCGTCGGTTGGTTCACCAGCCTGTTCCCGGTGTTGCTGACGCCGGCCAGCGACCCCGCCGAGTCGATCAAGCGGATCAAGGAACAACTGCGGGCGGTGCCGAACAAGGGCCTGGGCTACGGCGTCCTGCGTTACCTCGGGGCCGAAGCGGTCCAGCAGCGGTTGGCAAAACTGTCGCCAGCGCGCATCACTTTCAACTACCTGGGGCAGTTCGACCAGAGCTTCGATGAGCAGGCGCTGTTCGTGCCGAGTGAAGAGGGCAGTGGTGCGGGGCACGGCGATGACGTGGCGCTGGGCAACTGGCTGACCATCGATGGCCGGATCTTCAACGGCCAGTTGACCCTCGACTGGACCTTCAGTGGCGATGTTTTCGACGCGGCCACGCTCCAGTCGTTGGCCGATGCCTATGCCGTGGCGTTGCAACAACTGATTGATCACTGCTGCACCGACGGGCACTTGGGCCTGACACCTTCGGACTTCCCGCTGGCGCGCCTGAGCCAGGCGCAACTCAATGGCCTGCCGGTGCCCGTGGCGCAGGTGGAGGACATCTATCCGCTGTCGCCGATGCAGGACGGCATGCTGTTCCACACCCTGGCCGACGACAGTTCCGGCTTGTACATCAACCAGATCAGCCTGCCGGTGCATGGCCTGGACACCGAGCGTTTCGCCCGGGCCTGGACGTCGGTGATCGAGCGCGAGGACATCCTGCGCACCAGTTTTCACTGGCAGGATGGCCTGAGCGCGCCGGTGCAAATCGTCCATCGCCATGTCGAGTTGCCGTTGCAGATTGAAGACTGGCGTGGACAGGACATCAGCGAGCAGGCGATCAGTGCCCGGGCGACCGCCGACTACCTGGCCGGTTTCGACCTGAGCCGCGCGCCTTTGCAACGGGTGTTGTTGCTGCGCCTGGAAGACGATCGCTATCAGATGATCTGGACCTGCCATCACATCCTCATGGACGGCTGGAGCAGTTCGCGGTTGTTCGGTGAGGTGTTGCAGTTCTACGCCCATGGGCAGGTGCCAAGCCGCAATGGTCGCTACCGCGAGTTCATCGAATGGCTGCACCGCCAGGACCAGAATGCACTGGAACGCTTCTGGCGCAGCCGCCTCGACACCTTGGAACAGGCGACCTCCCTCAACCAGGCAATGTTCCCGCGGCATGTCGAGGCACTGCCGGGGCACGAGGCGCTGTATTCGCGCTGGGACGTGGCGCAGACCGCTCGCCTGCAACAGGCCTGCCGCGCCTTGCAGATCACACCCAATACCTTGATCCAAGGGGCATGGCTGCTGTTGCTGCAACGCTTCACCGGGCAGAACACCGTGGTCTTCGGCGCCACCGTCGCCGGGCGTCCGGCGGGGCTGGTCAACGCCGACAACATCCTCGGCCTGTTCATCAACACCTTGCCGGTGATCCAGACCCTGGACCCCGAGCAGCCGCTGGATCAATGGTTGCAACAGTTGCAGGCCTACAACCTGGACCTGCGTGAGCATTCCCATGCGCCACTGGCGGATATCCAACGTTGGTCGGGCCTGGGCGGGCAGGGTTTGTTCGACAGCATCATCGTGTTCGAGAACTACCCCATCGACGAACGCCTGGGCGACCAGCGGGACACCGGCCTGAGCTTCGGCGAGTCGCGCAATCATGACGTGACCAACTTCCCGATGGACCTGGCGGTCAACCTGGGTGAAACGCTGTCCATCGAGTACCTGTTCCTGCGCAACGCCTTCAGCGTCGAAGCGGTGGAACGAATCCGCCGGACCCTGGAAGACACCTTGGAGGCGATGATCCATGCGCCCCACGCGTGCCTGGGCAACCTGCAGCGCTTGTCGCTGGAACAGTGGCAGGCCTTTGCACAATGGAGTGCGGCGCTGAACGCCTGCTATCAGGCGCAGTTGCTGCCGGAGCTGATTGGCCGGCATGCCCAGTCGCGTCCGCAGGCCACGGCGCTGGTGTGTGGCGACGACTCGCTGGACTATGGCGAACTGGAGCGTCGCGCCAACCGCCTGGCCCACCGCTTGATCGAACTCGGCGCTGGCCCGGAAGTGGTGGTCGGCGTCGCCCTGGAGCGTTCGGTGGACATGGTCGTGACGCTGCTGGCGGTGATGAAAAGCGGTTCGGCGTATGTGCCGCTGGACATCGATTATCCACCCGAGCGCCTGGCGTTCATGATCGAAGATTCGGCCATGGCACTGTTGCTGACCCACAGTCGGGTGCAGGCGCGCCTGCCGCAGCTCGACGGTCTGGCGCGCCTGGCCATCGACGGTTTCGACAGCCGTGGCTACAGCGATTTGCCGCCCCACAGCGGTTTGCTCGGCGGCAACCTGGCCTACCTGATCTACACCTCGGGTTCCACCGGTCGACCCAAAGGTGTCGCCGTGGCGCACGGGTCGATGAGCATGCATTGCCAGGCCATCGCCGGGCTGTACGACATGGACGAACACACCCGCGAACTGCATTTCATGTCGTTCGCCTTCGACGGCGCCCATGAACGCTGGCTGAGCACGCTGTTCAGCGGCGGTACCCTGGTGATTCGCGACGGCGCGCTGTGGACGCCGGAGCAGACCTTCGACGCCTTGCACCGCCACGGCATTACCATCGCCTGCTTCCCGCCGGCCTACCTCAAGCAACTGGCCGAATACGCCGCCAACAGCCCACTGGCGCCACCGCCTGTGCGGGTGTACTGCTTCGGCGGCGATGCGGTGCCGGACCAGACCTTCGAGCAAGTGAAGGCGGCGCTGCGTCCGCAATTCTTCACCAACGGCTACGGCCCGACTGAAACCGTGGTCACGCCGATGCTGTGGAAGGTGCCGGCCAGCGAACGTTGCGAAGCCGCCTACGCGCCGATCGGGCGTGCGGTGGGTGAGCGCGCCTTGTATGTGCTGGACGACAACCTCAACCCGTTGCCGCCGGGCATTGCCGGCGAGTTGTACATCGGTGGCGCGGGTATCGCCCGGGGTTATCACCGTCGCCCGGACCTGAGTGCCGAGCGCTTCGTGCCGGATCCGTTCGGCCAGCCGGGTGATCGCCTGTACCGCAGCGGCGACCTGGTACGCCAGCGCGTCGACGGCGTGCTCGATTACGTCGGCCGTATCGACCACCAGATCAAGGTGCGGGGGTTCCGCATTGAACTGGGGGAAGTGGAGGCCAGCCTGCGGCAACTGGACGACGTCAGCGATGCGGTGGTGATCGCCCGCGACAGTGCCTCGGGCAAGCAGCTGATCGGCTACGTGGTCACCCCCGACGGCGTGGCCATCGGCGATCGGCTCAAGGCCGAGCTGCGGGCGCAACTGCCGGACTACATGGTGCCGGCCCAGGTGATCTGCCTGGAGGCGTTGCCGGTCACCCCGAACGGCAAGCTCGATCGCCAGGCCTTGCCGGAGCCGGAGTTCAAGGGGGCCGAGTATGTGCCGGGGCGTAACCGCGATGAGCAACTGCTGGCCGAAATCTGGGCCGAGGTGTTGCAAGTCGAGCGGGTGGGCATCACCGACAATTTCTTCGAGTTGGGCGGTGACTCGATCCTCAGCCTGCAAGTGGTCTCGCGGGTGCGCAACCATGGGGAGCTGAAGATGGAGCTCAAGCTGCGGGACCTGATGCGCGGCCAGACCATCGAGGCGATTTTCGACCAGCGTTCGAACACGTTTGCCGTAACGGTCGAGGACGTGACCCAGGTGGCCGCCGAAGGGCAGTTCAACCTGATTCCGATCCAGCAATGGTGGTTCGACCAGCGCATGAGCGAGCCCCATCATTACAACCAGGCGTTGATGCTGCGGGCCCGCCAGGGGTTGAACCTGACGGCGCTGGAATTGGCCTTGCGCGGCATGATGCAGCAGCACGATGCCTTGCGCCTGCGTTTCAGTGAGGTTGGCGGGCGTCACCTGCAGCATTACCAGGCGTTGGAGGAGATGCAGGCCCAGTGGGCCGACGAGCCTTTGCTGTGGCAGCACAGCGTGGCCGATGAAGCTGAGCTGGAGTTGTACGCCGAACAGGTGCAACGCAGTCTTGATGTGCACGACGGGCCGGTGTGGCGCACGGCGCATGTGACCCTGGGCAGCGGTGAAGTTCGCGTGCTGATGGTGATTCATCACCTGGTCATCGACACGGTGTCGTGGCGTTTGCTGCTGCAGGATTTGCAGACGGCTTATGCGGCCTACAGCGACGGCCAGACGCCGAACCTGCCGATTCGCACCAGTAGCTACCGGGCCTGGGCCGAGGGCCTGCAAGCCTATGCGCGGGACTATCCGGCGCAGGAAAAAGCCTGGTGGCTGGAGCAGATCGACCAGCCGGGCAGCGAGTTGCCGTGTGACAACCTGCGGGGCAAGAACCAGGTGCAGTATCAGTCGGTGGCGCATTTGAGCCTGTCGGAGCAGCACACCCAGCAGTTGCTCAAACAGGTGCCGGCGGTCTACCAGACGCAGATCAACGATGTGTTGCTGGCGGCGCTGAGCCGTGTCTTGTGCCGCTGGAGCCAGCAGCCGTCGGTGCTGATCCAACTGGAGGGGCATGGTCGCGAGGACCTGGTCAAGGACATCGACCTGAGCCGCAGCCTGGGCTGGTTCACCAGCATGTTCCCGGTGCGCCTGACCCCGAGCCATGAAGCCGACATCGGCACATCGGTGCGGGCGGTGCAACGGCAGTTGGCCGCGGTGCCAAACAAGGGATTGGGCTATGGCGTGTTGCGCTACATGAGCGGCGAACCGATGGCCACCACCTTGGGCCACGCGCCCCAGGCACGGGTAACGTTCAACTACCTGGGGCAGTTCGACCAGAGCTTCGACGACAAGGCGTTGCTGGTGCCGGCGGCGGAAAGCTACGGCAGCTGCTACAGCCCCCATGCCGCGCTGGGCAACTGGCTGGAAGTGGTGGGGCAGGTGTACGACGGGCGACTGGCGCTGCGCTGCATCTTCAGCACCCGCCGCTACCGTGCCGAGACCGTCGAGGGCTTGATGCGCGCGTACCAGGAGGAACTGGAAGTGTTGATCGAGCACTGCGTGGCGCAGGCGGCCTGAATCTCAAGCCGGGCATCGCCCCTGTGGCGAGGGGATTTATCCCCGTTGGGCTGCGCAGCAGCCCCAATAAATCGAAAGACGATCTGTCAGGTTGACCGAGTCGCCAGGATTGGGGCCGCTTCGCGACCCAACGGAGATAAATCCCCTCGCCAAAGAGGGGGGCAGTCCTGGCTCATCTTTTACCCATGGTTTTTCATAAGGAACCCCTGCGATGTCCCTGCATCCAGAACTCAACGCCTTCCTCGACCTGGCCGAAGAAAGCCAGGCCGACGGCCCCGGGCCGTTTCACCTGTCGACGCCGGCCCAGGCCCGCGAGGCGTTCGAGCGCACCACCGGGCAATTGCGCTGGGACGCTCCGGCGGATGTGCAGTGCGCTGCTCATGCATTCACCGCCCGTGACGGCGCGACGCTGGCGCTGCGTCTGTATCGTCCCGCCACGGCTTCGGCCCAGGCGCTGCCGGTGCTGGTGTATTTTCACGGCGGCGGCTATGTGGTCGGCAGCCTGGCATCCCACGACGGCGTCTGCCGCGAATTCTGCGCCCGGACACCGTGCGCGGTGTTGTCGGTGGGCTATCGCCTGGCCCCGGAACACACCTTCCCGACCCCGCTGAACGACGGCGCCGACGCCCTCGACTGGCTGGCACGGCGGGCCCACACCGAAGGCCTGGACGTCAGCCGCGTGGCGTTCGGCGGCGACAGCGTCGGCGCGACCCTGGCGACGGTGCTTGCGCTTCAAGCAGCCCTGGAACCTGCGTCCCTGGCGATCCAGCCGTGCTTTCAATTGCTTTGTTATCCGGTGACCGATGCGTCCACCAGCAGCCCGTCCACCGAGCTGTTCGGCGAAGGGTATCTGCTGGAGAGCGAAACCCTGGAGTGGTTCTACCGGCACTACGCCAATGAGCCCACCGATCGCCTGGACTGGCGTTTCTCGCCATTGCTGGCGCCCGGCTGCCCCGGCCTGGCGCCGGCCCTGATCGCTCTGGCCGGCCATGACCCGCTGCTCGACGAAGGGCGTGCCTATGCCCGGCGTTTGCAGGAACAGGGGGTGAGCGTGGAACTGATCGAATACACCGGCCTGATCCACGACTACCTGCGCTTGCGGAGCGTGGTGCCGGAGATTGACGAGGTGTACGCGCAATTGAGCCAAGCCTTGCGGACTGCACTCACTGCCTGAAATACCACAATCCCTTGTGGGAGCGAGCTTGCTCGCGATAGCGGAGTGTCAGCCAAGATTATTTTGCTGATCCACCGCCATCGCGAGCAAGCTCGCTCCCACAGTTGTTTTGGGTGGGCTCAGGATTGGCATCTGCCACACATCCTCTGTGGGTGGTTTCAGGATTGGCAGGCACAAAAAAACCGGGCCAGGCCCGGTTTTTTTTGTGGGGTGTCGCTTAGAAGTCGTAGGTCACGTCCAGCGAGGCCACGCGTTCCTGGCCGTAGTAGCAGCCGAACGAGTAGTTGCAGTGGGACACGTACTCGCGGTCGAAGACGTTCTGCACGTTCAGGCTGGTGGTGACGCCACGCAGGCTCGAGGTGGCCTTGCCCATGTCATAGCTGATGGTGGTGTCGAACACGGTGAAGGCCGGGACGTCGAACGAGTTGGCCGCGTCGCCCGGCTTGCGGCCGGTGTGGCGGGCGCCTGCGCCGAAGGTCAGGCCATTGAGCACGGCCTGGGTGAAGTGGTAGTCGACCCACAGCGTGGCGGAGAACGGTGCCTGTTGCTCGCTACGGTTGCCCTCGTTGCCGTAGTTGTCCTTGGTGTAGAACGAGTCGAGGTAGGTGGCGGCGGCCATGACGTCGATGTTGTCGAGGGTGGATTTGACTTCCAGTTCAACGCCCCGTGAACGCACCTGGCCCGACTGGATCGAGTTCTGCGGATCGGCGGGGTCGGCGGTGACCAGGTTCTTCTGTTTGATCTGGAACACCGAGGCGGTGATCATCGTCTTGTCGAACGGCTGGTACTTCACGCCCACTTCGTATTGTTCGCCTTCGGTCGGCTTGAAGGCTTCGCCGCTAGCGTCCGTGCCCGTGGTCGGCAGGAAGGATTCCGAGTAGCTGATGTACGGCGCCAGGCCGAAATCGGTGACATAGGTCAGGCCCACCCGGCCGGTGAACTTGTTATCGCGCAGTGAGGAAACAGTGCCCGCCAGCAAGTCCTTGTTGTCCACTTCGGCCCAGTCCTGGCGGCCGCCCACGGTCAGGATCCACTTGTCCAGCTTGATCTGGTCTTGCAGGTAGACGCCGGTCTGGCGAACGGTGTTGTCCCACTTGGTGTCCAGCGTTGGGGTTACGCTGCTGGTGTCGTAGTTGTTGTTATTGCCGTACAGGTCGATCGGCGCAACGTTGTAGGCGTTGTAACCATCGTACTTACGGTTGAAATGACGATAGTCCACGCCCGCCAGGGTGGTGTGTTCCAGGGCGCCGGTATTGAATTTGTACTCCACGTTGTTATCGACGGTGTAGGCGGTGTTGTGCTGTTGCCAGTCGAGTTTTACGCGGTTGGCCTGGGTCTGGTCAGTGACGCCACCGGTGGTGACGAAGCTGCGCAGGTAGAAGCCCCGGTACTGGTCGCGCACATCGGTATAACGCGCAGTGGAGCGGAATTTCAGGTCATCGGTGATGTTGTGGCTGAAATCGTAGCCCAAGATGAACTGGTCACGCTTGTAGTCGTTCCACCTCGAGTCACCGGAGAAGAAATCCCGGTCGATCCGCTGGCCGTTGGGGCCGCGCTCCAGGGAACCGATCCGCGGCAGCGCCTGATAGTCCTCCAGACCGTCGTCGCGCTGGATCTGCGCCAGCACGGTCAGCGAGGTGTCGTCGTTGGGCGCCCAGGTCAGGCTCGGTGCCAGCAGCATGCGTTCGCTGTGGGTGTGATCGACCTGTTGGTTGCCTTTTTTCGCCACGCCGATGACGCGGTAGCTGAATTCCTTCTGGTCGTCGATCGGACCGCTGGTGTCGAATGCGCCGTTGACCCGGCTGTAGCTGCCCGCGCCCAGCTTGATCTGGCTGCGCTGTTCCGTGGTCGGGCGCTTGGAGACCATGTTGATCAGGCCGCCGGGCTGGTTCTGCCCGTACAGCACCGACGAAGGGCCCTTGAGCACTTCGATGCGCTCCAGGGTGTACGGGTCGATTTGCGGGGCACCGCCGAGGCTGCCGGCATAGGGCAGGTAAGCCCCATCAAGGTACAGCGGTGTGGGCGAGAACCCCCGGCTGGTGATTTCGTCGGCGATGGCGTTGCGGTCGGTGAAGCCACCGGTGTTCAGGCCCGGCGTGTAGCGCAAGGCCTGGGTCAGGTTGCGTGCGCCTTGGGTGGCGACCTGCTCGGCGGTGACCACGTTGATGGTCTGGGGGATCTCCAGGATCGGCGTGTCGGTCTTGGTGCCGGTGGCGCTGCGGGTGGCGACGTAGCCGTCCACCGGTCCGTAGGCGGTTTCCGCGGATTTACCGGTGATGGTCGTGGCGCCCAGTTCCAGCGAATTCCCCGCTGTCCTGGCACGCACGCTGGCCGTGTTGCCCTGGATGGTGAACATGACGCCGGTCCCCACCAGCATCTGCGACAACGCTTGCGCTGCTGTCAACCGGCCGCTGACCGGTTGGCTGCGCAGGCCCTGGACATCATCGGCGCTGTAGAGCACTTGCATGTTCGATTGATTGCTCAATGCCTGCAGGGCACTCGCCAGCGACTGCGCCGGAATGTTGAGATCGACTTCCTGTGCCTGGACCTGTGCGCTGAATGGCATGGCCAATGCCAGGCTGAATGCGGTGGCGCTGAAGCCTGGTTGCAGCAGGCGGCGCATGATCAGTGCCTTGGTAAAACGTGGAATCCCCGGAGTTGCTGGCATGTGTTTCACTCTTGCAGGTTTTAGTTTTAATAGGGGTGTAGTTGTCATCAATTCTTAATTAGGACGCACGACCCAGAAAAAACCAGAATGAGAATCGTGATTATTTACGCAGATTGCAGTTCGGTGATGACGCGACCGGCTTCCATGCGCACCAATTGGTCGGCCACGTCGAAGTAACGGTCGTCGTGGGAAATCACGATGATGGTCTTGCCCAGGCGCTTGAGGTCCGGCAGCAGCTCGGTGTAGAAAATCCGCCGGAAGGTCGGGTCCTGGTCGGCGGCCCATTCGTCGAAGACCAGCACCGGGCGTTCTTCCAGCCACGCATTGACCAGTGCCAGGCGCTTGCGCTGGCCGGTGGACAGGTCGGTGGTGGTGAAGGCACCGTCGCGCACGCTAACCTTGTGGGCGATCTCCAGGCGCTGCAGGTATTTATTGGCGTCGTCCGGGATATGGGTGTCGCCCTGGACGATGTCGTCGAACAGGTAGTAGTCGGCAAAAATCGTCGTGAACAACTGGCGATAATCGTCGCGGGTCACGGCCGTCACCACGTGGTCATTGAGGCGGATTTCCCCCTGCTGCGGCGCGTACAGGCCCAGCAGCAGCTTGATCAGCGTGGTCTTGCCGCAACCGTTTTCACCCACGATGAACACGATGTCGCCCTGATCGATCTTCAGGTTCACCGGTCCCAGGCGGAACGGCGTGGCGCCTTCCACCGCCGGGAAGCTGTAGGTCACATTGCTCAGTTCCAGCGTTTGCACCGGGGTTTTCGGCTGGCCCTGGTCGTTGAGCAACAGGTGCGGTTCCGGGGATGAAAACTGTTCCGACAATTCGGCGATGCGGCGGAAGGCGATCTGGGCGCGGCTGACGATCGGCAGGGTGCCGATCAGGTGTTCCAGCGGACCTTTCATGTACAGCAACACCAGCACGAAACCACTCATCACCGCCTTGTCGGCGCTCGGCCACAGCGATTGCAAGGCCAGGGCCAGGCCGATCACCACGAAGAACAGCATCGAGCCGAAGGTCTTGGCGATCACGAAAATGTTCACCGAGCGGATCTGCGTGTCACAGATCTTGTCGGCGGTGTGTTCGATGCCCGAGACGAACATGCGTTGCCGACGAGGGCGATGGATGCGCAGTTCCTTGGCGCCTTCGGCGATGGCGTTGTAGTGCTTCTGCAATTCGTCCTCGGAATCGCGCGCCTCCATGAAGCCCTTGATCCCACGACCGCGGGCGATGTACTGGACCACGGTGCCGATGACAATCGCCACGACCATCATCAGGAACATCGGCCACGACAGCATGGCCAGGTAACCCATGCAGCCGAGGGTGACGGTCAGGGAAATGGCCAGGGGGGCGAAGGCGAAGGCGAAATCGCTGATGGTGTCGACGTCGTGGGTCAGCACCGGGATCAGGCGATGGCTGCGGTAGCGTTCGATCTGCTGGATGGGCGCCGACAGGACTTTTTCCCCCAGCTCCTTGCGCAGCTTGGCGATGATCTTCTGGCCGACGTAGTTGGTGCCGATGTCGGAACAGATGGAACTGACCAGGGCCAGCAGGCACAACCCGGCGAACACGCCTACCACGGTGTGGCTCAGCCCGCCTTCGGCGTGCAGCACCTTATTGATGGTCGCCAGCAGCACGGTCACGCTCAGGCCACCGACCATGCCCAGCAGGATGGCGCCGATGACAATCAGCCGGAAGGGTTTGAGCAGGGTGAACAATTCATTGATCACCCCGCGTTTTGGTTGGCTCATGGAGGTTTCCCTGCTAGATGAAAAGGGCGAAGGCCATCGCGGGTGGTTGCCGGGAGGGCTTTAGAGCGCAGGCGCGCCTGTCTGTAAGACGGTTGGTGCTGGAGGGGATTTAACGGCGGATAGCCGGAGGAACACTGTTGTGGCGAGGGGATTTATCCCCGCTGGGGCGCGAAGCAGCCCCCAAACAGGCGACACCGGTCAGTCAGGAATATCCAGGCCATATTCATTGGGGCTGCTTCGCAGCCCAACGGGGATAAATCCCCTCGCCACAGGGTATTGGGGTGGGGCTGCTGATTTACATATCCCGCGCCACCCGAAAACCGATCCAGTCCCCCCGATTGCCCGGCACCAACGCGTTGCGGTTGCCGGAGCGGGAGAACACCGGCGCTTCACCCCAGTCGTTGCCGCGGATGCGTTTGAATTCGCACTTGCCGGTCAGCCAGGCGCTGCCGTCGCTCGGGGCGCCTACATAGTTCTCGTTGTAGCAATCGGCCGTCCACTCGTAGACGTTGCCGTGCATGTCGTACACGCCGAAGGCGTTGGGCGCGAAGCTGCCGGCCGGGGCGGTGAAGTTGTAGCCGTCCGCGGCGCCGTAGGTGTTGGCGTGCTGGGCGATGCTGTACTCCTTGCCTTCATCGAACGGGAAGGGGAACGGCCCGGTGCTGCCGCCGCGTGCGGCGTATTCGCGCAGCGACTCACTGACCAACCGATATTGTTTGCCGGTTTTTTTCGACAACCACGCCACGTAGGCATTGGCCTCGTCGAAGTCCATGCACACCGCCGGGTGCCGGTCGGTGTATTGCTTGCGCGGGTCGCTGCCTTGGTAGTCCGGGATGCCGGCCTTGCACGCTCGACCGGGACGCTCATCGCCATCGGGCATGGTGTAGCCGGTGTCGCGCAGGTAGGCGAACCATTCGCCCTTGAGCACCTGGAAGCGACTGATCGCCACAGGCTTGGCAAACGTCACCGGGTGCAGCGGGCCTTCGTCGGGCTCGCGTCCCACTTCGTCGTCCGGGGTGCCCATCTGGAAGGTGCCGGTGGGCAGCACGACCATTTCCGGGCAGTCCTTGCAGTCACGGAACACCTGGCCCGGTTGCGAGGCCTGGGCGCCGGAGGGCAGCAGGGCGGCGAAGGCCAGTGCCGGGAGTAGCTTCAACGAAAAACTGTTCATCCGTCTCTCTCGATAAGTCAGGTTCAGAGTGTCTTGCCCAGCAACCCCATGAAGCGATCGATCTCGGCTTCGGTGTTGAGCAGCCCCGGTGCGGTGCGGACCACCGGCCCCGCATCGCGGTGCACTGCGTCGGCGATCACCCGGTTCTTCATCAGGTAGGCGGCCACCTCGTCGCTCTCGCGACCCTTGACCCGGAAGAAGGTGAAGCCGGCGGACAGGTCTGGGCTCAGGGGCGTGACCAGTTCGATCTGCGGCAATGCCACCAGCTGTTTTTTCAGGTAGGTGTTGAGGGCGTGGATGCGCGCCTGCACCTCGGCCTTGCCCAGTTGCAGGTGCAGCTTGAAGGCTTCGTCCGCCGCCCAGCGATGCTCGAAGGCGTGGTAGCCGCCCGGCGTCATGGTGGTGGAAAACGCCGTGGCCTCGGAGAAGGTCGGGATGATCGGCGTGACGTACTTGAGCTTTTCGCTGCGGCTGCACACCAGGCCCGTGCCCCGTGGGCCGAACATCCACTTGTGGGTGCCGGCGATGAAGAAGTCGCAGTTCATCGCCGGGAAGCTCAGGTCTTCGACGCCAAAACCGTGGACGCCGTCCACCACGTACACGATGCGCTGTGCCTCGCTGCGGCCCTGGTTGTGCTTGTCCACCAGCGCGCCGATCTTGTCGATGGGCAGCTTCACGCCGCTGCCCGAATGCACCCAGGTCATGCCCAGCACCCGGGTTTCGGGGCGGATGTTGCGGTCGATGGCCGTGAGGATCTCTTCGTGGCTGGCGTTGTGGGCGTTTTCGAACAACTTGATCTTGCGCACCCGGGTGCCGTCACGCTGGGTGCGCAAATCGAGAATGGTGTGGGTGGCGTAGTGTTCGTGGGCGGTGGTGAGGATTTCCTGGTCGGCCGCCACATGGACGCCGCCGTAGATCATCGACAGGCCTTCGGTGGTACTGCCGGTGAGGGCGATCTGCTTGGGCGTCGCTTGCAGGTAGCGGCCGGCCCAGGTGCGCACGTTTTCCTCGCGCTCTTCGGTGACCCCCAGGTCCCAGTCCATCAACAGCCCCGGGTTTTTGTCCAGGGCGGCGCGGTGTGTTTCGATGGCCTCGCTTACCGGGCGCGGGTGGGTGGTGACCAGAAAATTGGAGAAGTGCAGATAGTCCGGGTCCTGATTGAACAGCGAGCGCAGTTGTGCCCATTTGTTCTTGGGCAGCGGCGGCAGAGGCGCGGCGCTGGCCGTGGTGGGCAGGCTGGCAGCCAAGGGCAGGCCGGCGGCGAGGATGCCGGCCTGTTTCAGGAAGGTGCGACGTTCATTCATGGCTGGACGGTCTTCTGGGTCGAGGCGATGGCGGGGCGTGCGGCTTTCTGCACCTGATCCCAGACCCGCAGGAAATTGCCGCCCCACAGTTTGGCGATGTCGGCTTCGGAGTAGCCGCGGGTCAGCAGTTCGGCGGTGACGTTGCGGATGTCGCCGACGTTCTCCCAGCCTTTCACGCCGCCGCCCTCGTTGAAGTCCGAGCTGATGCCGACGTGGTCGATGCCGATCTTGCGCACGGTGTAGTCGATGGCGTCCCCCAGGTCCTTGAGGCTGGCCTTGGGTTCTTCTTCGAGGATGCCGTAGAGCTGGCCGGCGTACTCGCCGAACTTCTGTTCCGGCCAGGCGGCGATGATCGGGTCGCCGGGCATCAACGCCATCGCCAGGTTGGGCAGCGGTTGCAGGCCAAAACGCTCGCGCAAGGCATTGAGTTTGTCCTGGGTCTTTTGCGTCAGCGGCCGCAGGTACTGGGAGAAGCCGACGATCTGCACCACGCCGCCACTGGCCTTGATCAGTTGCAGTTCCTTGTCGCTGAGGTTGCGTGGTATGTCCACCATCGCCCGAGGTGCCGAATGGGAGGCTACCAGGGGCGTGCGGCTCAGTTGCGCGACTTGCTCCAGGGCCTGGGTCGACATCTGCGACACGTCGATGATCACGCCCAGGTCGTTCAGGCGCGTCACCGCTTGCTTGCCGATGTCCGACAGGCCGCCGAGGGCGTCGGGCGAGTCGTTGAAGAACGGCAGCGGGCGGGAGGAGTCGGCCCAGTCGTTGTTGCCGATGTAGCTGAAGCCGAACATGCGCATGCCCCGCGCTGTCCACAGGTCCAGCAGGCTCAGGTCGTGGCCCAGGGGATAGGCGTTGAGCATGCTGATGAAGATCGCGAACTTGCCTTCGCCGTGCAGGCGACGGAAATCATCCGGGGTGTAGGCGATGGCGACCTGGTTGGGAAAGTCCCGGACCAGGCCGGTGATGATCTTGTAGCGCACTTCCTGCTGGTTGCGCGCCTCCTCGACAAAACCGGCGGTGGGCTTGTGCGGCGCGTTGGGCCCGTTCCACAACTCCGGCCAGCCGAACACCGTCAGGGCCGCGCCGGACAGTTGTCCACGGTTGGCTTTGACCAGGTCGAACTGGCCGCTGCCGTCCTTGTCGGCTTCGTTGCCGGCGGTGCCGAAATCCAGCGGCACGGTGATGTGGCTGTCGAAGGACAGCAGGCGCTCGTGCAGTTCCCTGGCCTCTTTCATCACCTTGACCGGGTAGCCGGGGTTGTCCCGCCACCAATGGTCCCAGGCCGCCAGGCCACCACCCACGGCGAGCGCCAGGGCCAGGGGCAGGCCGATGAAAAGAGCCTTTTTCGAACGAGGTGTTGTCATTGCCGATCTCAGTCAGGTTTGCCTTGGAAGGACAGGCACGGGGGCCTTTGCTATCTGGGGAGAACGAGTGATCGGGCGGGAAATTTAGGCGTTCTCGGGGCCGCCATCGCGAGCAAGCTCGCTCCCACAGATGAGCGCATTCCAAATTGTGGGAGCGAGCTTGCTCGCGAAGGCGGCCTTGAAACCAACCTGACTTTTGGGAATGTACTCAAATTCATTGTGGGAGCGAGCTTGCTCGCGATGAGGCCCTCACAGCCTCCCTATAAATTTGTCATCCCACCCCTCGTTCTAGCTTGGATAAAGCCCGCTCCAGGGCTGGACACAGGTAAGGCAATGACGATTTCTCGACGATGGTTCATGGCAGGCCTGGCGCTGACCGGTGCCGCCGTGCCTGCGGTGTATTACGGGCATCGCGAACTGACCCGACCGGACCCGACCATCACCCCCGGCGAGGCCTCGTTCGACGTGGCGGACGTAGCGGGCCAGCGCCGGGCCGATACGTTGCGGGGCATCTGGACGATCCGTTTCACCGGCCGCGACGCCGGTCTCGAAGGCTTGCCCCAGGACGATCTGCAGGTCTTCCTCGATATCGGCCAGAGGGGCCGTGGCCTGGTGGGTTACCTCGACAGCGCCGAACGCTTGCGCGGTGCCGATGAGCCGCGTTATCGGGTATTGGGCGACCTGGCCGGAACCGACCCGAAGCAACTGAGCTGGCGGTTGATGGGGGCTCAGCACGCCGCGCCGGACTATGAATTCATCATGACCCTGGACGAAGTATGGGCCGGTTTCGGCAATGCCGGCAGCGCCACCCTCAGCGGCCGGGTGTTGCGCCTGGACCGTCCCTTGGCGTTGCCTGAGCAGGACAATCATTTCATCGCCGTCAAGCAGCGCTTCCCCGAGGCGCGGGAGCGCACGCCGCTGAGTCCGGCGCTGCTGGCCTGGCTGGTGTCGCCCGAGCATCGGCTGTTCCACCAGCTCTGGCATGCCACCCGGGACAAATGGCACACCCTGGACGAAGACAAGCGCAATGCCCTGCGCGGCATCGGCTGGCAGCCCGGTCCACGGGACCAGGAGCGTGATGCTCGCGGCAAACGCAAGGATCGCAACGGCTCGGGCGTGGACTTCTTGTTCATGCACCGGCACATGCTCGGCAAGGCGCGCTCGTTCCAGCCGCTACCGTCGTGGCCGCGCTTTCCCTTGCCGCAACCGGAGCTGGAACGTGACCGCCTGGGGTTCGCCCGCTACCTCGATAACCACGATGGCACGGCCTTGCCGCCGACCTGGCTCGCCGATGGCGACGAGCAGTATGCCCAGTGGGTCAGCGACATCAAGACCGCCGAGACCTACCACAGCAATTTCCAGGTCTGGGAATCGCGTTACCGAGACCCGCGCTACCTGTCGAAGCTGACCCTGGGTCAGTTTGGCTCGGAAGTGGAGCTGGGCCTGCACGATTGGCTGCACATGCGCTGGGCCTCGGTGCCGCGCGACCCGTCCAACGGCCACCCGGTGCCGTTCGCCCGCGACCCGGCGGACTTCGCCCAGCGCTGGTACGCCCCGGAAAACGACTTTCTCGGCGATCCGTTTTCCTCCCACGTGAACCCGGTGTTCTGGGCCTTCCACGGCTGGATCGACGACCGCCTCGAAGACTGGTTTCGCGCCCACGAGCGTTTCCACCCCGGGGAAGTGAGCCGGCTCGAGGTCAACGGCGTGCCCTGGTTCGCCCCGGGTCGCTGGGTCGAAATCGCCGACCCCTGGCTAGGCCCGGACACCCACGGTTGCAGCACCACGCCGGGGCTGCAGGTTGGCCGTTCGGTGGAAATGGACCCGGAAACCATGAAACTGGCGTTGCGCATCACCTTCGGCAGCGATGACAAAAAACTCTCCGAACTGTTGCGCCGCGTGCCGCAACGACCGTGGTATGCGCGCAATCTCAAATCCAAGCCGGTGTAACCCTTCCTAGTGGGATGAACACCATTGTGGCGAGGGGATTTATCCCCGCTGGGCTGCGAAGCAGCCCCCAGAGCCGGCACCTCGGTGTGTCAGGGGTATTGAGTGAGCCGGTTTGGGGCTGCTGCGCAGCCCAGCGGGGATAAATCCCCTCGCCACAGGTGTCACTTGGCTTGAGTGCGTTTAGCGCGGCGCGGCGATGTCCAGGGCGCGGTTCGCCAACAGCTCTGCCAACTCGATCATTTGCTGGATGCCCAGCGCAAAATGGCGCCGCGGGCCTTCCAGTTCAAAGGCCTGCTCACTTGCCATGACGTTGACCGAAGCGAGGGTCTCGCTGAGGTTGGCCAGCAGGCATTCCATGTCCGCGCCTTCTGCCACGGTGAACAACTGGCCCGGTGGTGGGTTGGGTTTTTCGGGTTTGGGGTCGAGGTAGAAGGCGAGGGCGCGGTCGGCGGCATCGTTGAGTTTTTTGGACTCGTCTTCGGGGGGATTGGGGGTGATCTTGAACATGGCGTAACTCCTAGTATTCATTTTCAGGAGCCGACACCATCGCTACCAAACGATTGGGTGGCGGCCGTACGCGGGTTGGTAGACCGGAGCACTAGGAACCCGGCGCGCCCGAAGACGCCCTGCGCACGGCCACCATGGAACAGACACCGAGAGAGCGTCTGTAGGAGGTGGCGCTTGCGCCTAGTTGACTCGCGGGCTACCAAACCCGATCGCTGAAATCAGCGACCCGGAAACAGTAAAAGCCACGAGCCAGGCGCACAAGCCGGCGGATTCTGGCGCAGTTGTAGGTAACGGCGCAAGACGATGTAGCCTGGCTCGGACGTCCTACATTGCAGCCTCAACAGCACTGAAGCGAACGCAGTTGTGGCGAGGGGATTTATCCCCGCTGGGCTGCGAAGCAGCCCCCCTTAACCAACGACTCGGTGTGTCAGTTGCTTTGAATACGCTGGTTTTGGGGCTGCTGCGCAGCCCAGCGGGGATAAATCCCCTCGCCACAGGTGTGTGGCTTGGCTTGAGGAGTTGGAGGGCGTTACATCACCCGCCAACCCCCACCCAACGCCTTGTACAGCGCCACGCTCGCCTGCACCCGCGCCAGCCTTAACTGCACGTTCATGTCCTGGGCGACGTACAGCGTGCGTTGGGTTTCCAGCACGGTGAGCAGGTCTTCGGCGCCGGCCTGGTAGCGGCGCTGGGCGATGTCGAAGGCGGTCTGGGCCTGGTGCAGTTCTTCGCTTTGCCATTGCCGTTGCTGGTCGAGACCGTGGATGCCGTTGAGGGCTTTTTCGACGTCGGCGAAGCCGTTGATGATGGCGGCGCGATAGAGTTCCAGCAGTTCCTCTTGGCGGGCGGTGGCTCGGTCCCGTTCGGCACTCAGGCGGCCGTTGTTGAAGATCGGGGCGGTCAGGCCGGCGGTGAGGTTGTAGACGTTGTTACGCAGCAACTGGTCGGCGATGTCGGCGCCGGTGGCGAGGCTCAGGCCGAGTGTCATGGTGGGCAGCATGGCGGCGCGGGCCACGGTGATGTCAGCCTGGGCGGCGGCGAGGCGGGCTTCGGCGGCGGCGATGTCCGGGCGGCGGCGCAGCAGGTCGCTGGGCACGCCGGCATCGATGGCCGGCCAGTGCAGACGGTCGAAACTATCGTCGTCGAGCCTGACCGATTGCACCGGTTGCCCCAGCAGCGTCGCCAGGGTGATCAACGCTTCCCGGGCCTGTCGCTGCACCTGGGGCAAGCGGCGTTGCTGGGCCGCCACCAGGCTTTTCTGCTGGGACAGTTCCAGGGCCGTGGCGCTGCCGGCGTCGTAGCGGGTCTGCACCAGGTCGAGCACGCGTTGGGCGTTGTCCAGGTTCTGTTCGGCGATGCGTTGTTGCTCGCCCAGGGACAACGCCTGGGTATAGCTGTTGGCGACGCCGCTGAGCAGGGTCAACTCCACGGTCGCGCGGTCGAACTGGCTGGCCGACAGCGTGCTCAGCGCACTGTCCCGGGCCGCCCGCTTGCCGCCCCAGAAATCCAGCTCATAGGTGGCGCTGAGGTTGGCGTCGTAGTAGTCGATGGTGCGGTTGTCCCGGTCTACGTCCAGCTGGCTGTAGCCCTTGCCGCGCAACAATTCCTGGCGATTGCCGTTGAGCCCGGCCGTGACCGCCGGCAGCAACGGCGCGCCAGCGATCACCGCACTGGCCTGGGCCTGGCGCACCCGGGCCATGGCGGCGGCCAGGTCGTGGCTGTCCCGGCGCGCCTGTTCGATCAGCCGGTTCAACTGTGGGCTGCCGAAGTGCGTCCACCATTGCAGGTTTACCGCTTGGGCGCCGGGCGTATCGAGCTGCTGCCAGGTCGGTGGCGGCTGGATGCCGCTGTCCGATGCCGATTCAGGGGTGGCGCAGGCCGCCAGCAACAGGCTGGCGGCCAGGAGGGTCAGGGGCGCTTTCATGGGATAAGGATCATTCACTGGTGAGGGCCGCGACCGGGTCGAGGCGGGCGGCCTTGCGGGCCGGCATGAAGCCGAAGACGACGCCGGTGGCCAGGGCGCAGCCAAAGGCACCGAACACCGCCAGCCATTCGAAGGCCACGGCAATCTTGCCCAACAGCAAGGCGCCACCCACCAGCAAGGCCAGGCCGATACCGGCGAGCCCGCCGACCACCGAGAGCATCACCGCTTCGGTGAGGAACTGGCGCAGGATGTCCCGCTGCCGGGCGCCGGTGGCCATGCGGATACCGATCTCGCGGGTGCGTTCGCGCACGGTCATGAGCATGATGTTCATCACGCCGATGCCACCCACCAACAGCGAAATCGCCGCAATGGCCCCGAGCATCAGCGACAGCGCGCCCTGGGTGCGCGCCTCGGCCTGGATCATCGCGGCGTTGTTGGTCAGCTCGAAATCCTGCTTGCCGTCGTGCAGGCGCAACAGGGTGCGGGAGACCGCCTGTTCGGCTTCCTTGACCTTGCCCGCGTCCCGGGCGGCGATCACCACGTATTCGGGATGGCGCGTGCCGAACAACCGGACGCTGGCGGCGGAATAGGGCACGGCAATGCGATTGTCGGCGTCCGAATCCCCGGAGCTGGCGCCTTTTTCCGCCAGGACGCCGACCACCTGGAACGGCATGTTCTCGATCAGGATGTAGCGGCCGATGGGGTTGGCGACATCCTTGAGCAGCTTTTGCCGGACCTTGTGGCCGATCACCGCCACCGCCGCCGCACTTCGTTCGTCGGCGTCGCTGAAGTAACTGCCTTCGGCCACCGGCCAATTGAAGATGGTCGGGAAGTTGGTGTCGTTGCCGCCGACGTAGCTGGTGTGGTCGAGGTTGCCGAAACGCACGCTGGCTTCGGCACCGTTGACCGGCATGATGCGCTGCACTTCGGGCAGGTTGGCGAGGGCGGCCAAGTCGAATTCGCTGATGATGCCCTTGGCGGCTCGCGGCGAGGGTGCGCTGCCGTTGAGGTAGATGATGTTCGAGCCGAACGCGCCCATCTGGGCCATGACCTGGCGCTTGCTGCCTTCGCCCACGGCCAGCATCACCACCACCGAGGCCACGCCGATGACGATGCCAAGCAAGGTCAGGGCGGTGCGGAAGCGATTGATCCACATCACCCGCCACGCCGCCTGCACCGCGTCCACCAGCTCACCTTTCCAGGCGCCGTTGTGTTCGCTGCCGGCGCTCAGGCGCTGGCGCAGGTCCACGGCTTGCAGGGCCTTTGGGTTGGCTGGCACGTCGCTTGGCAAAGAGCTGGCGCTGTCACTGATGATCAGCCCATCGCGGATCTCGATGATGCGCTTGGCCCGGGCCGCCACTTCGCGGTCGTGGGTGATCAGGATCACCACGTGGCCCTGGCTCGCCAGTTCGTCGAGCAAGGCCATGACCTCGATGCCGCTCTGGCTGTCGAGGGCGCCGGTGGGTTCGTCGGCGAGGATGATGTGGCCGCCATTCATCAAGGCCCGGGCAATCGACACCCGTTGCTGCTGACCACCGGACAACTGATGTGGACGATTGCCTGTGCGGCTGGCCAGGCCCAGGCGGTCGAGCAGGGCACTGGCCCGGGCGTGGCGCTCGGCGGCGGAGGTGCCGGCGTAGATGGCCGGCATTTCGACGTTTTCCTGAGCAGTGCCGGAGGGGATCAGGTGATAGCCCTGGAACACGAAACCGAACGCTTCGCGCCGCAGCCAGGCCAGTTCATCGCTGCCCAGATTGGCGACGTCTTCGCCGGCGAAACGGTACTCGCCGCTGGTGGGGCGGTCGAGGCAACCGAGGATGTTCATCAAGGTGGATTTGCCGGAGCCGGACGCGCCGACAATCGCCAGGAATTCCCCAGCGTGAATGGACAAGTCGATGCCGCGCAGCACCTCCACCCGGGGGCTGTCGCCACCGCCGTAGGCCTTGCGAATGTCCCGCAGTTCGATCAGGGGCGTGTCCATTCAGCCTCCGCTGCCGCTGGCCGGGCCGATCAGCACCCGGTCGCCTTCGCTCAGGCCGTCGACAATCTGCGTGCGCAGACGATCGCTGACGCCGGTGCGAACGGTGCGTGGCTGGACGTCGCCGTTATCGGCCAGCACTTGTACCTGGCCGGCGTCCCGCAGGGCGGCGATGGGCACGGTCAGCACGTCTTTGGCCTGGGCGGCGACGAAAAATACCTGGGCGGTCATGTCGGTCATCAGCGCGCGGTCGGCGTTGTCGACGTCGAGCAACACGGTGTAGAGCACCACCCGCTCGCTGCCGCTGCGGCCTCCGGTGGGGCTGCCGCCCTGGCTGGCCTCCAGCGGGCGTGGCGGCACCGGGAGGATCTGGCGAACGGTGCTGCTCCAGCGACGGTTGCCGCCGGCCAAGGTGGTGAAGTAGGCGGTCATGCCCGGCTTGACGTGGCCGATGTCCGCTTCCGAGACTTCGGCCCAGACGGTCATCGGTGATAGACGGGCGATGCGCAGGATCAACGGGGTTTGCTGCTGGGCGTTGAGGGTCTGGCCTTCCCGGGCACCGACGGCGACCACGGTGCCGCTCATCGGCGCATAGATGCGCGTGTAGCCCAGTTCGGCCTCGTCGCTGCGCAGGCTAGCCTGGGCCTGGCGGATCTGGGCCTGGAACATGTCGATGCGCGCCTGGGTCGCCCGCACTTCGGCCTGGGCAGTCTGCACGTCTTCCTCGCGGGTGGCGCCGCCGGCCTTGAGCTGCTGCTGGCGGCGGAACTTCTGCTGGGCCAGGTCGTGCTGGGCGCGCTGTTCCTGAAGCTGGGCCTTGAGGTTCTCGATTGAAAAACGCCCGGCGTCGAGCCGGGCTTTTTGCGTGGACGGGTCGATTTCCACCAGCAACTGGCCTTCGCGCACCTCGTCGCCGGCTTCCACATGAATCTTCTGGATCTGCCCGGATGCCTGGGCGCCGACGTCGACATAACGCCGCGGCTGCAACGTGCCCAGGGCGGTGACGCTGTTTTCGATATCGCCACGGGTGACGGGCGCGGTGACCAGGGGCGCACGGCTGGGCGCGACCGCTTGCCAGGCGGCGAAGGCTACGGCCGGAAGCAGGGCGAAGGTGAGAAGCCAGACGCGTCGGGTAGGGCGGGGATGTTTCATGCAGGGTTCCGGCCGGTGATATCGGGCCCGTCGCAGGGGGGAAGGGACGGGAGGCTGTTTTGGTAGACGAGCGCTTGGGGCTGGAATTTACTGGTTTGAAACACTTGGTCGCAGTGGGCGGAAGGGCAGCGCGATAACCAAGTCAGGTGATGGTGTGGCGAGGGGATTTATCCCCGCTGGGCTGCCAAGCAGCCCTCCAAAGCCAGCGCCTCGGTGTATCAGATGTATTGAGTGGACTGGTTTGGGGCCGCTTCGCAGCCCAGCGGGGATAAATCCCCTCGCCACAAAAGCCATGCTTCGCCATAGCCGAGGGGAGACGAATCAACCCTTATACAAACCAACGCTTTAAATCTATATGAGAATTACTATAAATTACGCTATTGAATTTGCCACTATCGTGCTATGCCCTTTTCAGGCATGTCGGGTGACACAGGGATAGCTGGCGCAGCCATTGCGCACGGGAGTCATGTTGGAAAACTACTATCGCGAGCTGGTGTGTTTCCTGAACGCCAGGCTAGGCAACCGCCAGGCGGCCGAGGATGTGGTGCATGACGCCTATGTGCGAGTGCTGGAGCGTGCCAGCGACACCCCTATCGAACAACCGCGGGCGTTCCTCTACCGTACGGCGCTGAACCTGGTGATCGACGGGCACCGACGCAACGTCCTGCGCCAGGTCGAATCCCTGGATGTGCTGGACAGCGAAGAACGCTTCTTCACCCCATCGCCCCACACCAGCCTCGACCATGGCCAGCGCCTGGACATGCTGCAGCGTGCCCTGGCCGAGTTGCCGCCGCTGTGCCGCGAGAGTTTCCTGCTGCGCAAGCTCGAAGGCCTGTCCCATCCGCAAATCGCCGAGCGCCTGGGCATTTCCCGGGCCCTGGTGGAAAAGCACATCGTCAACGCCATGAAGCACTGCCGCGTTCGCGTGCGTCAGTGGGACGCCCCCTGATTCAATCGTCGCCGGTCACCCGGCGGTAAATTTTTTTTCACTGTCCTCGTTCCTCTCAACAGACGACTTGCCGGCGCCTTCAGTGCCGGTCAGGTTCCCCAGGCTTTTCGTGCCCTGTTGAGGGGCTTTTCCAGAGGACACTGGACATGACACAGGCAATTGCATCGCCCATCGTTCACGACTTGATCGGCATTGGCTTCGGCCCTTCGAACCTGGCGCTGGCCATCGCGCTGCAGGAGCGGGGGCCGGTCCAGGGTGAACTGGACGTGCTGTTCCTCGACAAGCAGGCAGATTACCGCTGGCACGGCAACACCCTGGTGACCCAGAGCGAGTTGCAGATTTCCTTCCTCAAGGACCTGGTGACCCTGCGCAACCCCACCAGTCCGTATTCGTTCGTCAATTACCTCAAGCACCATGGCCGCCTGGTGGACTTCATCAACCTCGGCACCTTCTATCCGTGCCGCATGGAGTTCAACGACTATCTGCGCTGGGTGGCCGGGCATTTCACCGAACAGAGCCGCTATGGCGAAGAAGTGCTGCGCATCGAACCGGTGCTGCACAATCAGCAGGTCGAAGCGCTGCGGGTGATCTCCCGGGATGCCCAGGGCGAAGAGGTGGTCCGCACTACTCGCTCGCTGGTGGTCAGTACCGGTGGCACGGCGCGAATTCCCGAGGCGTTCAAGGCCTTCAAGGATGACGCGCGGGTGTTCCACCATTCCCAGTACCTGGAGCGCATGGCGACCCGGCCGTGCATCAGTGGCCAGCCGATGAAGATCGCCATCATCGGTGGCGGGCAGAGCGCGGCCGAAGCCTTCATCGACCTGAACGACAGCTTCCCTTCGGTACAGGTCGATATGATCCTGCGCGGCTCAGCCCTCAAGCCGGCGGACGACAGCCCGTTCGTCAACGAAGTGTTCTCGCCGGAATTCACCGACCTGGTGTTCCAACAACCCCACGGCGAGCGCGAGCGCCTGGTCAACGAGTACCACAACACCAACTATTCGGTGGTGGACATCGACCTGATCGAACGCATCTACGGGATTTTCTATCGCCAGAAAGTCTCCGGCATCGCCCGCCATGCGTTCCGCACCCTCACCACGGTGGAGAAAGCCACGGCCACCGACGCCGGCGTGGAATTGGCCGTGCGCAACAACGCCACTGGCGAACTGACCGTACGCCGTTACGACGCGGTGGTGCTGGCCACCGGTTACGAGCGGCAGATGCACCGTACCCTGCTGGAGCCGCTGGCGCAGTACCTGGGGGATTTCGAGGTGGATCGCAATTACAAGCTGATCACCGACGAGCGCTGCAAGACGGCGATCTACATGCAGGGCTTCTGCCAGGCCAGCCATGGCCTGAGCGATACGCTGCTGTCGATCCTGCCAGTGCGTGCCGATGAGATCGCCGGCTCGCTGTATGAGCAGGAGTACCCTCGCGGGCAGGCTCGTCCGGTACGCGATCGCTTGCTCGCCGCCGTATAGGCCCTGTGGGAGCGAGTCACTCGCAGGAAATCCATCAGCCAACGCAACCCCTGTGGGAGCGAGCTTGCTCGCGATGGCGTCAGTTCAGCCAATATTGAAGTGACTGACACTACGCCTTCGCGAGCAAGCTCGCTCCAACAGGCCATAGGCCCGGTCTGGTCACGCGCAGGAAATTCTTCAGAAATTTCCTACACTCACTTCACAGCCTCCTGCTGTTTGAAAGGCTCGGTTCGCTGTTCCCTCGTATTGGCAGTCTGAACCCCTCAGCCGGTCCACCCTGACTGATGTGCAGTCGGTGTGAGCCGGGCCGACTACGCCAAGCGAAACACCCTGACCAGATGATGCTGCTTCTACGCACAGGCCTGGTGACGCTGTTGCTGGGCTCATTGAGTGTGGCGCCACCGGTGGACGCGACCCCTGAGTCGTTGCAGGTGCTCGGGCGCTCCAACGTGGATGATTACTCGGTGTCCCTGGATGCCGCCGACTGGGCCTGGCTGCGCCAGAAGGGCACGTTGCTGCTGGGCGCCTCGGCACCGGACTATGCGCCTTTCAGCATCACCGGCAATGGTCGCGACTACGAAGGCCTGACCGCCGATTACGCGCAATTGCTGGGGCAGCTCCTGCACGTCAAGGTGCAGGTCCAGCGCTATCCGTCCCACGTCGAAGTGCTCCAGGCCCTGCGCGGCGGTGAAATCGACCTGCTGGGCACCGCCAACGGCTTCGAAGCCGCCGATCCGGACCTGGCGATGTCCCAGGCCTATGCCGATGACTTGCCCACCCTCGTGGCCCGCATCGACGACAGCCAGGACTTGCCCACGGACCTGGCGGGCATGCGGGTGGCAATGCTTTATCACTACTTGCCGCCGGAGACGGTCGAGGCGTTTTATCCCGACGCTTCCTTGCGGCTGTTCCCCTCGACCTTGAGCGCCATCGGTGCCGTGGCGTTTGGTCAGGCCGACGTCTACCTGGGGGATTCGATCAGTTCCAACTACCTGATCGGCAAGAATTACCTGAACAATGTCCAGCTGGCCGATTTCTCGCGCCTGGAAGTGCAGCCGTTCGCCTTTGCGGTCCATCGCGACAATGCGCGGGTGTTGCGTATCGTCAACGCCGCGCTGCACGCCATTCCCGCCAGCGAGCGCATGATCATCCTGCGGCGTTGGAGCGCCGGTGGTGCGAGCATACCCGGTCAGCAGGCGCTGCATTTCAGCGTCAGCGAACAGCGCTGGCTGGATGCCCATCCGCGGGTCAAGGTCGCAGTCAACGAAAACTTCCTGCCGCTGACGTTTTTCGACGAACAAGACCACCTGCGGGGTATTGGCGCCGACGTGCTGGCCCGGGTCAGTTTGCGCACCGGTTTGAAATTCGATGTGCAACGGGGCGACTCGGTTGACGATTTGATCGGGCAGATCAAGAGCGGCAAGGCCGATGTCTTGGCGACCGCCATACCCAGCACCGAACTCGAGGACGAGTTACGTTTTACCCGGCCATACCTGGCGAACCCCTTCGTGCTGGTGGTGCCGATCAGGGCCAAGGCGCTGACCTTGGACCAGATGGCGGGCCAGCGCGTGGCGCTGGTGCGCGGCAACGTGCTGCGCGAGTTCCTGCTGGAGCAGTTTCCCCGCGTGCAGTTGGTGACGGCGCAGAATGCCGCCGATGCCATGGCCATGGTCGCCGCCGGCACGGCAGACGCGGCGATCAACCCGCTGATCAGCGCCCGCTACATGATTTCCCGCCAGTACCGCGACACGCTGCAAGTCACCAGCACCGTGGGCACCGTGCCCGCCCGCGTAGCCTTGGCGACGAACCGGGGCGCATTGGAGCTTTACTCGATCCTGGACAAGGCGCTGTTGAGCATCACCCCGGAAGAAATGGACGAGCTGACCAACCGCTGGCGCAGTGAGGTGGTGATCGACGACAGTTATTGGCTGCGCAACCGCACCACGATCCTCCAAGGGTTCACCATTGCTGCGCTGCTGTTGCTGGTGGCCTTGGGCTGGGGCATTTATCTGCGGCGCCTGCTGGAACAGTTGCGCGTGGCCAAGGAAAGCGCCGACGAGGCCAATCGGGCCAAGACCACCTTCGTAGCGACCATGAGCCATGAGATCCGCACGCCGATGAATGCGGTGATCGGCCTGCTGGAGCTGGCCCTGAAAAAAGCCGACCAGGGTGTCGTGGACCGATTCGCCATCGAAGTCGCGTCGGGTGCCGCCCATGGCATGCTGGACTTGATCGGCGACATCCTCGACATCGCCCGCATCGAGTCGGGCAAGCTGTCGCTGGCGCCGCAACGGGCCAATCTGCACACGTTGATCGAGTCGGTGGCGCGGATATTCGAGGGCCTGGCCTGGCAGAAACACCTGCGCTTGCACTGGGCGCTGGATGCCGGGGCCGACCGGGACGTGTTGATCGACCCATTGCGCTTCAAGCAGATCGTCTCGAATCTGTTGAGCAACGCCATCAAGTTCACCGAGCAGGGGGACGTGCGTCTGAGTTTGCGTGGCGAGCTGGACGCTGAAAACAGGCACCTCGGCATTTGCCTGCGGGTCGAGGACACCGGTTGCGGTATTTCCCCCGAGGATCAGCGCCGCCTGTTCAGCCCCTTTACCCAGGCCGGCCATCACCCCCAATCGGCGCGCAGCGGTTCCGGGTTGGGGTTGGTCATCAGCCGCACGTTGTGCGAAATGATGGGCGGCACCCTGGTGTTGCGCAGCGTGCCAGGGGAGGGCACGCAAGTCGAAGTCCGGCTGGACTTGGCCGTGCTCGACGTGCTGCCAGCGGCGCCACCGACCCAGGACGAGGTGCTGCTGCCGGGCCGGGCGCTGCGCATCCTGGTGGTCGACGACTACCCGGCCAACCGCTTGCTGCTGTCCCAGCAATTGGGCTACCTGGGTCATCGTGTCCAGGAGGCACCGAACGGGGTCGACGGCCTGCAGGCCTGGCGCAGCGAACACTTCGATGTGGTCATCACCGACTGCAACATGCCCTTGATGAGTGGCTACGAACTGGCCCGGGCCATTCGCGACGAAGAGCGCGACCGCAACCTGCCACCCGGGGTGATCCTGGGTTTCACGGCTAACGCCCAGCCTGAGGAAAAGGAGCGTTGCGCCGAGGCCGGGATGGACGATTGCCTGTTCAAGCCCATCGGCCTTCGGGAACTCAATGCGTGCCTGGTTTCGCTCACGCCGGATGCACCGGGGGCCGATCCCGGCGATGGCGTCGACTTGGCCGGCCTGGAACAACTGACCGCTGGTGACGCGCGCGCCATGGGGGCGTTGCTGGAGGAACTGGTCAGCAGCAATGCCGAAGATCGGGTGCGACTGCAGCATTTGTTCTCCCGACAGGACTTGCCGGGCCTGGCGGACCTGGCGCACCGGATCAAGGGGGGCGCGCGGATCATCCAGGCGCAACGCCTGATCGCCGCCTGCGAGGCGCTGGAAAGCGCTTGCCGAGGTAACGATGCGGTGCTGCTCACCGAAGCCGTGGAAGGCCTTCACCAAGCCATCGAACACCTGGCTGAACGAATCGAGGCCTATAGGGCGAGGGCGCTGGCTCCCGCGGGGCCGCCAAGTGGCTCTCTAGGTCCTTCGCAGAGATAAATTCCTTCTCTACAAGGGCTGCGTCTGTCCTTATTTTAGGAATAGTCCTACATCGCCCTTCAAATGCTTCCTCTAGCCTGAGCGCCCTTAATGTTCTTGAGCCGGTGCCTACCTGGCGCATTGCTATTGGAAAGCTTGCCATGTCGAACAAAGCACTCCGTATCCTGATTGCCGACACCCAACATACCCATCGAATCGTGCTGGAACGTCTGTTCAACCAACAGGGCTACTACCGGATTGTCCCCGTGAGCCATTTGCAGGAATTGCTCACGCTGGTGGAGTACGGCAGCGAGCCGTTCGACCTGATTGTCGTCAACGCCCAACTGGCCGGTGGTGCACTGGATCTGCACGATTTTGTTGTCTATAACCCACAGGTTCGCCACGGGATGATTTACAACGCGCAACCGACCAGTCCGTCGCCGGTGCCAGTGGCGCGTCGATCAAACCTGCACTTGAGTCAGGCGCCACTGCCTGACCTGGTTGCACTGCGACGCTTGATGGAGCGGGTTGATCCTCAGGCCCATGAGCCGCTGCACGCGTGGGGGCGTCCCCTCAGACAGGGGCATGGACACTGAACCAGACCGTTGGTCTGCACTGTCAGGTCTGACAGGTGGCGGGGCCTGGCGCTTGTGCAAGAGTCCGGTGCGGTCACGGCGCCGGCGCCGTTTGTATTGTTTTGGGGAACTGTCTTGAAAGATGTGTTGATCGTGGATGACCACCCTGTCATACGAGGGGCGTTGCGGCTCATTTGCCAGAATGAGGCGTTCACCCATATCCGGGATGCCAGCGGCGCGGCCGATGCCAGGGCCCTCATCAAGGAGAGCGCGCCAGACTTGGTGATCCTTGACCTGGTGATGAATGGTTTCGATGGCCTGGACCTGCTGGTCTGGATCATGGCCCAGTTTCCGGAATGCAGCGTGCTGGTGTTT
The DNA here is from genome assembly GCF_965119365.1 of Pseudomonas medicaginis. Classification (NCBI taxonomy): domain Bacteria; kingdom Pseudomonadati; phylum Pseudomonadota; class Gammaproteobacteria; order Pseudomonadales; family Pseudomonadaceae; genus Pseudomonas; species Pseudomonas medicaginis. Next base: position 5,202,737 of record NZ_OZ221631.1, on the reverse strand, counting down.
ACCTCCCAGGATGCGCAGCACTTCTGCAACCGCTGCATTTCGGCCGGAGCCCGGGGCTTTGTGACCAAGAAAAGTGACCTCAAGGAACTGACCAAGGCCATCCAGGCGTTGAAGTCCGGTTATGCCTATTTTCCCCAGATGTCCGTCCGGCTGGATTTTCAGCAACGCAGCGAACAGCAGGCCCTGGAAAGCCTCTCCACCCGCGAGTTGTCCATCTTGCGCATGCTGGCCATGGGCATGCGTGGCAAGGATATCGCCGAAAGCCTGTACCTGAGTCCAAAAACCGTCAGCACCTACAAGACGCGCCTGTTGGAAAAGCTCGGCCTGCAATCCTTGGTGGGGTTGTCGGAGTTTGCCAAGCGCAATCACCTTTGAATGAGTGACACCACAAACCTGCTCCCACAGGGTGACTGTGGTGATATGCAGTTTTCTAGGGGCTTCATTGTTCTCCAGATAGAACGCTAAAGCCGATTTTTGCAGTCTGGTGCTGCAAAGGTGTCGGTTCTAAGCTGTGTCCATCAAATCGCAGTACCTGATTTTGGAGACACGGCATGAAAAATATCATCGGCCTCTACACCAGCCCACGGCCCCATTGGGTCGGCGATGGCTTCCAGGTGCGCACGCTGTTTTCCTACGACAACCTGGGCAAGCACATCAGCCCCTTCCTGCTGCTGGACCACGCCGCCCCCACCGAATTCACGCCGACCACCCAGCGTAGAGGCGTCGGCCAGCACCCGCATCGGGGGTTCGAAACCGTGACCATCGTCTACCAGGGCGAACTGGAGCACCGTGATTCCACCGGCAGCGGCGGCAAGATTGGCCCTGGTGACGTGCAATGGATGACCGCCGCGTCCGGCATCATCCACGAAGAGTTCCACTCCGAAGCCTTCGCCCGCCAGGGCGGGTTCATGGAGATGGTCCAACTGTGGGTCAACTTGCCCGCCAAGGACAAAATGGCCCCGGCCGGATACCAGACGATCCTCAAGGGCGACATTCCGAACATTGCCCTGAAGGACAACGCCGGCAGCCTGCGTCTGATCGCCGGTCGCTTCGAAGGGCAGCAAGGTCCGGCGCGGACCTTCACCCCCATCGACGTCTGGGACATCCGCTTGAATGCCGATAAAAACCTCACCCTTGACCTGCATGAAGGCCGTAACACTGCATTGGTGGTGCTGCGGGGTTCGGTACAGGCCAATGGCCGCGAACGGATCGAGGCCGGGCAGATGGCCCTGTTCGACCGGGCTGGCGACCAATTGAGCCTGCAAACCAACAATGATGCAGTGGTGCTGCTGCTCAGTGGCGAGCCGATCGACGAACCCATCGTCGGCCATGGTCCATTCGTGATGAACAGCGAGCAGGAAATCCACCAGGCCTTCAACGATTTCCACTCCGGGCGTTTTGGCCGGATGGACGATTGACGCGAAACAACAGCCACCCAGAACCCATTGTGGGAGCGAGCTTGCTCGCGATAGCGGTAGGACATTCAATGATGGGTTGACTGTCAGACCGCCATCGCGAGCAAGCTCGCTCCCACAAAGGGGATCTGCATGGGATCTGTAGGGATCTCTACAGCTTCTTCAATCTGTGCCAATCTTCGCCAATCGCCCTCCTGGAGCTGTCCCGATGCTGTTTCTGATCTCCGAGCACCCGCTGCTCTGTGCCCTGGCGCTGCTGGTGCTCGACCTGTTGATGTGGCGCCTGGTCAGTGCGGATCGGATCTATTGGAAAGTCGGCGCAAGGCTGGTGATTTTTTCGCTGTTCAGCGTGCTGCTGTTCAACGAAGGCCTCAACCCTATGATGCCGGCCCCATGGAGCGACGATGTGCCTCGGCACCTGGCTGCGACCGGCCTGCAGATCGCCTGGTGGCTGTTCGCCGCGCGAACCCTGACGGTGCTGATCGGCGCGGCGATGATGCAACGGGTCGGCCATACCGGGCGGCTGTTGCAGGATTTGCTCGGCGCGGTGATTTTCCTGATCGCCGTCATCGCCGCAATGGCCTACGTACTGGATTTGCCGGTCAAAGGCGTGCTGGCAACGTCCGGCGCGGTGGCGATCATCGTCGGCCTGGCCTTGCAGAGCACCCTCAGCGACGTGTTCTCGGGGATCGTGCTCAACACCACCAAGCCCTATCAGCTCGATGACTGGATTTCCATCGACGGCACCGAAGGCCGGGTCACTGACATCGACTGGCGGGCCACGCGTTTGCAAACCGCCCAGGGCAGCATGGCGGTGATCCCCAACTCGTTGGCGGCTAAGGCCAAGGTCATCAATTTCAGTCGCCCCAGCGATGTCCATGGCTTGTCCATCAGCGTGCAGGTCAGCCCTCACGCACGGCCACAAACCGTGATCGACGCGTTGGAACGGGCCATGATCGGCTGTCGTCTCCTGCTTGCCAGCCCGGCACCCAGCGTCGCCCTCAAAAGCAGCGGCAGCGGTGGGGCGGAGTATGAAATCAGCGGGTTCGTCGCCTCCATGGCCCAGAAGCGCACGGTGCGCAACCAATTGTTCGACCTGGCGTTCAGGCATTTGCAGGCGTCGGGCGTGAGCCTGCTGTCCACCAGCGAAAGCGCCACGGCCAAGGATGTGTCGCGGCCCCGGGCGTTGCTGGAAAGCTCGAATATTTTCTCCACCTTGCGCCAGGACGAGAAAGACACGTTCAGCCAGAACATGACCCTGCAGACCTTCCGTGCCGGCGACGTGATTTTGCCGGCGGGGGAGGTCAGCGATCATCTGTTCA